>JANNQG010000003.1:0-50855 GCA_031400595.1 Cyclobacteriaceae bacterium | reverse complement strand
TAAAAATAAGGCCTTGGAACTTGATGCAAAATATGCAGAAGTGATTGATATGATTTTCTTTTATGGATGGAGCCATGAGCAGACTGCACAACTACTTAAGCTGCCTTTAGGCACGGTGAAAACAAGAGCTAGAAAAGGGCTAGGATTTTTGAAAATTCTTTATCATCAATAATGTACTATAGGTTTTTAAAGAATGATGTAAATATTTCGGGCGGATGATATTAATTTACACTTAAGTGAACCAATTGCATAAGAACGAATGAGTGAAGGAGAATATATCACAAGTGGAGTATTGGAGGACTACTGTCTTGGCTTGTTGACCCCAGACGAGGAGAGAAAAGTAGAAGCTATGAGCCATGCCTACCCAAAAGTAGCCAGCGAGCTACAACTACTACGACATGCACTAGAAAAATATGCAGGGAGCAATAAAATCTACCCTAAGTCTGAATTAAGGATGGCTGTATGGAGAGCTGTCAAAAAATTGTGGGAGGAAAATCCATAAAATATAATGTGTAGTTAGGCATTGTATTGGCAAAAATTAAATGAAGTTGATTGACGTTTTTGCAACCCCGCCCCAACAGAGTCGAAAGGTTAAGGGAATTTAGCCCTTCACTAAATTGCCTACCACTTGCATCGTTTCAAGCGATGGGGAAGATTTTCCTCCGCGCGGCTCAACAGTTACGGCAAAAGTAGTAGGCAAAGCAAATGTCCCTTTCATTTTCAACAGGCCAGTAATGGTAGAATCAAAAACGCCACAATCTACCGGCTTGCCATCAATGATGGCCCAGAGTTGAAATTGGTTTTCTTTAGAAAGTGCCTTCATATTTTGAATGCTTAGATAAACCTCTTTGGTCTGAGCATTCCAATACACCGCAGCGATTGACTCTGGAGCGTTTGGTGTTCCTTTCATCACTACTCGTGTAAAATTTGGATTGCTTGTTACTTTTAAATCAGTTTCAATTTGATCCAATCTTAAATTCACATTATTGTAATCTTGGGCAATGCGTTGGTTTTGCGCAACCAATTCTGTGAGATTAGATTCGCTATTTCTCCACTTGCTCCTATAGTTGTAGGCTAGGTAAGAACTAAGCAATGCAATAGCCACCGAAGCCGCGGTAGCATAGCGCCAACCGTTAAGTGGATGGCTGACCATAGAAACTACTTTTGCCTCTGGTTTTTTATTTATCTTCTCAAACAATTTTGTTTTTACCTCTGCTCTTGGCTTCACGGCAGTCTGTCGAAGGAGATTTTCTACCGATTGCTCAATGAGAGAAAGCTCATCGCGCAAAGCAGGATATTGCCGGAGATTTTTCTCCACCTCTTCCCTTTCCTTTGCTGTGAGTTCTCCCAGCGCATAGGCCTCTAAAATTCCTGACGATAAGTATTCTTCTATGTTCACTTAATATCTAATATAGATCGTAATTCAACCATTGCCAACCGAAGCCGGGTTTTTACTGTGCCGAGGGGAATATTAAACTCTTCCGCCACTTCCGATTGGGTGTACCCTTTCAAATATAATTGATTAACTATAAACTGTTGATCTTCTGACAATTTTAACAACACTTCTTTCAATCCAATCGCATCGACTTGTAATTGTGAATGTTCTCGAATGTCGATTTTATTTACGAGGTAATCAATGTCATCGGTTTTTCTACCCTTACTGGCCTCCTTTGATCGCGTTTTATCAATCGCTTGGTTACGTGCAATATTGATCATCCAGGTAAACAGCTTGCCTTTGGTGGCATCATAGCTTCCAATTTTGTCCCAAATTTTTAAAAAAATGTCTTGAAGTACTTCTTCGGCAATCTCCTCTTTCTTCAGAATACGAAATACAACCCCATATAATGCACCTGAATAGTGGTCATAGAGGTAATCAAGGGCAGATTGATCTTTCATTTTCAACCTCCCCACGAGTTCCGGTTCTGATATCGTAATG
This sequence comes from Cyclobacteriaceae bacterium, assembly GCA_031400595.1. Lineage (GTDB taxonomy): Bacteria > Bacteroidota > Bacteroidia > Cytophagales > Cyclobacteriaceae > ELB16-189. The sequence goes on along the minus strand of JANNQG010000003.1, from coordinate 48,919 downwards.
ATTTGTGCGATGGACCAAAGTTATTGAAAAGAACTTTACGTGAATGATAAAATTCTTTCGGGTATAAAAATCCAAATGGGCACCCACGACCGTATCTCTACTCACAAACCAAATAAATCAAACAATTATGAAGAAAATCATCCTTACATCGCTTAGTCTACTCTTTATAGTCGCTGTGTCAGTGGCTCAAAAGCCGGTAGAGGTAGGTGGGGCAGCCATGTACCCAACCAAAAACATTATTGAAAACGCTGTTAACTCAAAAGACCACACCACATTAGTGGCCGCAGTAAAGGCAGCAGGACTGGTAGAAACATTGCAGAGTGCAGGCCCTTTTACAGTATTCGCACCGACCAACGCAGCGTTTGACAAACTTCCGGCAGGCACAGTAGAAACTTTATTGAAGCCGGAAAACAAAGCAATGTTGACGTCTGTATTAACGTATCATGTAGTAGCTGGAAGAATGAGCTCTTCCGATGTTGCAAAAGCCATCAAGGCTGGCAATGGCAAAGCTGAATTTAAGACCGTGCAAGGTGGCATTTTAACAGCTCTGATGAGTGGCAAAGATGTTGTGCTGCAAGATTCAAAAGGGAACACCTCTAAAATTACGATCATGGATGTGAATCAATCCAACGGAGTCATCCATGTGATTGATACAGTTGTGATGCCTAATTAATAATAGAAGAAAAATCTAAACCTGCTCAATACATCGTAATTCAATTACTAACCAAAATAATTATGAACAAACTAAATCCAAAAAAACTAGTGATGGCCGTTGTGGTGGCCACGATCTGCGCATCAGGCGTTTACCTGATTGCCGCTGACCATGCAGATGCACCTGCGGTGACCGGAAAAACATCTGACATCACTGACGTGTATGCCTTTCAAAGCCCTACCAATTCCAGCAATATGGTATTGGTAGTAAACATTCAAGGCTTGCTGGCCCCATCAGCTACAGGTGCTGCAAAGTTTGACCCTGAAACAATGGTGGAGATCAACATCGACAATTCATCAACCAAGGACAATGTTGAGGACTTGGTGATCCAGACTACTTTTGAAAACGGCAAAGTGCAAGTGTACGGACCTGCGAAGCCCATTCAAACAGGTTTGAAAAGCACGCTGATCAATAGCGCAACTAAAGTAGAGGGTTCTATCACTGCATATGCAGCGTCACCTTCTATTGCTAATCAGAATGGTATGCAAGTATTTGCAGGTCCTCGCGATGATCCATTCTTTTTTGACTTGACTCAATACAAAAAAGTAATTGCTGGAACAGCTACTTCATTCAACAATCCTGGGGCTGACACTTTCGCAGGCACCAATGTGATGTCTATTGTCATCGAGCTGCCAAAAACGTTGCTAGGAACTGGCAGTATCAACATCTGGGCTACCTCTAATCGTAAAATGTAAAAATTCCAATTATTAAGAATATGAAAAATTCATTAAAAGTTTTGTCTTTGGTAGCGATGGCTGGTATGGTTATCCTATCAAGTTGTTCTAAGAGCGAGGACGCTGCATTACCGGTTGTTACTTATCAACAAGAAGATCAAATGGCTCGTCCTGCGATCAATACAGTGTTTGTCGCTTCTGGTGCTCCAAAGGATGCATTCAACGGAACAATTCCTTCTGCGATGGGTGCCATTTATACACCTGTAGTTTCAGCAGTGCTTACTGGCTTTGGCTACACATCAAATGCACTTGGCCATGATAAAGCAACATTCTCTGGCATTCTAGCTACAGATGTGTTGAGTGTTTCATTGACTGGGACGACTACTTTCTTTGATGGGACAAACGTACTTACGGGCCGTGCACTGGCTGATGACGTAATTGATACTGAATTGCTTTTGATCTTTGGCGGATCTACTGGCGCGAGTAACCCTGGCCTAACCAGTGATAAGGTTGCTGCAAACGATAAGGCATTCTTGACAACCTTCCCCTATTTGGCTGCTCCATTTTAATGTATGAATCATGTCCCGTACAAAAGTGTAATAACTTTTGGCGGGACATTTTTCCTTTTACAACTAAAACATATGAATAAATTACTATTAATTGTTTTGCTGGGTAGCGCTGCACTAATTGGTTGCACTACCAAAAAGGGAAATGTGGCAAACCTCATAGATTTTGAGTTTGCAATACTTACTAGTGATCATGAAGGGCTTCAAAATTGCAACGAGGAAATCTCGTTTTGGAGGAATAAGCAACGTGCTAATCCAAGTGATACTTATGTATCAAAAATGGGTGGAGCATTTGCAAAACGATTTGCTTTTACAGGAGATATTGAGGATATCTTTACTTCAGATAGCCTCTATAAGCAAGTACTAAAGTATGATTCCAATCGCACAGGAGCGTATCAAGCAATGGCTGTTAATTGCATCACTCGACATGAATTTCGCAAGGCCCGGAAATACATTGAAAAGGCTTTAGAGATTGGAGATAGCAAAGCTGCCTCCCTATATACCTTATTCGATATCAATATGGAGCTGGGAGACATCGCAGGGGCTAAGTTTGCCATCTCGAAATTTGAAAATAAAAATGCTTTTGCCTATGTGATCCGTGAAGCAAAAGTAGATGATCAGGAAGGCCGTTTGGATACGGCCATTGAAAAAATGGAAAAAGCACTTGAAAGAATGAAGGATGATCCATCGCTTTTTGCTTGGACGCTTTCCAACTTAGGAGATATGTACGGACATGCTGGCCGAGTGAATGACGCTTATCAAGCCTACCTAGCTGTATTAAAAAAGAATCCTGCTCATGATTTTGCGCTTAAGGGAATTGCGTGGATCGCTTTGTCGCATGATCATAACACTGCCCTTGCAAAGCATATCACTTCCGCTTTGCTTAAAAGAAAAAAGATGCCTGACATGCACTTGCTTCTCGCAAAAATTGCGGAAGAAGAAAATGATACGGATGAAAAGAAGCTACAACTCAATTTATTCACTCAAAAAGCATCAGAAGCAAAGTATGGTGATATGTACAATAAATATTTAGCTCTGCTAGAAGCCGAAGAATTTAAAAATCCAACTAAGACCGTTGAGATTGCCACGATTGAAATCAGTAATCGACCCACACCACAATCATATGATCTATTAGCATGGGGATATTTTCAACAAGGCCAGTTTGAGAAGGCAGTAGAAGTAGCACAACAGCATGTGGAAGGTAAAACATTTGAACCAGAGGCATTATATCACTTAGGCGTTATCTACAAAAATATAGATGAAGAAAAATCGCGCGATTTTCTAAAAGAAGCTTCAATGAGTTCTTTTGAGTTGGGGCCGAGTATTGCCGCAACTATTCAAAAGAGTCTAGAGTAATTGAACTTGATAGATGAAAAAGACTTTTCTCGTACTCTATTTCATCTTCCAAGGGTTATGCTCTTTTGCTAGCGGAATCTTGCAAGGGACTATTATTAGCGAAAGTAACGAAGCACTAATAGGTGCTCATGTATATATTCCTGAAATTGCGAAAGGCACTATCGCCAATGCTCTCGGTGAATTTCTATTTCAAAATATCAAATCCGGAAAATATACAGTCGAAATTTCCTTCATCGGATTTGAAACGCAAAAGCTCAACATTGAAATCAAAGACGGGCAAACTATTTCTCTTAAAGCAAAACTAAAAGAAGGTGGCCTTCAACTGGCTGATCTAGTTGTATCAGCTTCCTATGATAGGCCGGTAAACACATTATCGCAAACGGATATCAAACTCCGCCCAGTTAGCACCTCGCAGGATATTTTGCGGATGGTGCCTGGGCTTTTCATTGGCCAGCATGCAGGTGGTGGCAAGGCCGAGCAAATTTTTCTTCGCGGATTTGATATTGATCATGGAACAGATATTAACATTGAAGTAGATGGAATGCCTGTAAACATGGTTTCGCACGCTCATGGTCAAGGTTATGCCGACTTACATTTTCTGATGCCTGAGTTGATAAGCATTGTTGACTTTGACAAAGGCCCTTATTTTGCTGACAAAGGAGATTTGAACACGGCTGGATATGTATCCTTTCAAACTAAAACAAAACTAGACCGCAATTTTGTAAAAGCAGAAGGTGGCAGTTTTGGCTTTGGCCGATTGGCTGCTGGAGTAAACGTATTGCAGACCGCTAAATCAAATGCCTACATCGCCTCTGAATATTTTAGAACAGATAGTTATTTTCAGAGCTCACAAAAATTTCATCGGTTCAATTTGCAAGCCCGATTCAATTCACAATTAAACGCTACCACAATATTACAAACGGGCTTTTCTGCTTTCGATAGCAAGTGGGATGCCAGTGGACAGATCCCTGAAAGAGCTGTAGCGGATGGTTCTATCTCACAGTTTGGTTCTATTGATAACACGGAAGGCGGAAAAACAGGTCGATACAATCTGTTTGCGAAAACCATTCATAGCTTTAAGAATGGTTCAACACTAGAAAATCAATTGTATACCAGCAAGTATGATTTCAGTCTGTTCTCCAATTTCACCTTCTTTTTAAATGATCCTCTGAATGGCGATCAGATCCACCAACAAGAAGGCCGATGGATTTACGGATACAAAAGTAGTTTCGCTACTTCAGGTCAATTGTTTAGCAAGGATTTGAAAACAGAAATAGGCGGTGGGCTTCGGTACGATGTCATCAACGACATTGCGCTTTCGCACACAGTGAAAAGAGCTTTCCTTGACGATGTGAAGCGGGGCGATATTCATCAAGCGAACTTGAACGCATACTGGAGCGAAACGCTCGCGCTCACCAATAAACTTTCCGTTAGTGCCGCCTTGCGTTTTGACTACTTGAATTTTTCTTATTTGGATAAATTGAGCGCCACTCAACCTGATGCTGTCGGTAAATCTATCGTTAACCCAAAATTGAATTTGAATTATCAGTTTAATCGCAAAATCAATTTTTTTGTCCGCACTGGCACAGGTTTTCACTCAAATGATGCACATGTGGTGGTGGCGCAATCAGGGAAAGAAATTTTACCGAAGGCGTACGGCATCGATGTTGGCGCAGGCATAAAATTATTGCCAACTCTTTTTATACACACCGCACTTTGGCAACTTGACCTCGACCAAGAGTTTGTGTATGTAGGTGATGCTGGTGTAATTGAACCCAGTGGAAAAACAAAACGGCTAGGCATTGACTTTTCCGTTCGCTATCAATTCAACTCATGGATTTTTGCTGATGTAGATGTGAATTTTACAAAGCCGCGCTCGAAAGAAGAGGTAGAAGGAGAAAGTTATATTCCATTAGCTCCGCTCGCTACTTCCGTAGGCGGCTTGAGCTTTCAACGCAAAGACGGGTTCAATGGAAGTTTGCGTTATCGCTACATGGGCGATCGTCCTGCCATTGAAGACAACAGCATAATTGCCAAAGGCTATTTTATTGCCGATGCAATTTTAAATTACTCAAAGTCAGGCTACACCATTGGTGTATCGGTTGAAAATATTTTTGATCAACAATGGAAAGAAACACAATTCAATACTGAGTCAAGATTGAAGAATGAAGCACAGCCTGTTTCAGAAATCCATTTTACCCCGGGGACTCCATTAGCTTTCAAGATCAGGTTCACAAAGACATTTTGAAACCGCAAAGTGTCGAACGACTCTCAAGGTATTTCATTCTAATTGCTTGACCTGAAATCTAAAACAAAATGCCCCTCAATTAGCGGGGCTTTTTTTATAAGTCAATTAAGACTATAAATGAATCACCTCTCCATACGCAGCCGCGGCCGCTTCCATAATCGCTTCGCTCATGGTAGGGTGAGGATGCACCGTTTTGATTACATCATGGCCGGTTGTTTCCAACTTGCGAGCGGATACCACTTCGGCAATCATCTCCGTCACGTTCGCGCCAATCATGTGCGCACCTAACCACTCGCCATACTTGGCATCAAAAATCACTTTAACAAATCCATCCGGAGCACCTGCTGCTTTTGCTTTACCAGACGCAGTAAATGGAAACTTACCCACTTTAATTTGGTAACCTGCTTTCTTCGCTGCCTCTTCGGTATAACCCACGGATGCAATCTCAGGAGAGCAATAGGTACAGCCAGGGATATTATTATAATTAAGTGGCTCGGGTTTTTTGCCTGCAATATTCTCCACACAAATAATTCCTTCCGCTGAAGCCACGTGTGCTAGGGCAGGACCGTTAGTGATATCACCAATTGCATAGATGCCAGCCACATTTGTTTTATAAAAAGCATCTACTAATACTTTTCCTTTTTCATTCTTCACACCAACCTCTTCTAAGCCGAGGTTTTCTAAATTGGTAGAAACACCTACTGCAGACAGCACCACATCTGTCTCTATTTTAATTTCCCCGGTTGGAGTTTTTACTGTCGCTACACAACCCTTACCACTGGTATCTACTTTCGTTACTTCGGAGTTGGTATAAATAGTCATACCCGATTTCTTGAACGATTTTTCCAATTGCTTCGATACCTCTTCGTCTTCTACTGGAACAATGCGAGGCAAAAACTCTACGATGGTGACTTCCACGCCAATGGTATTGTAGAAATACGCGAACTCCACACCGATAGCACCCGAGCCAACCACTAACATTTTTTGTGGTTTGAACGGAAGTACCATCGCATCGCGGTACCCAATAATTTTTTTATTGTCGATTTTCAGTGCAGGCAATTCGCGTGAGCGTGCACCGGTAGCTAAGATAATATGCTTGGCATCATAGTCCGTTTTCTTGCCAGCGGCATCGGTCACTTCTACTTTCCCACCTTTCTTTAACGTCCCATGCCCTTCAATCTGATCGATTTTATTTTTCTTAAACAGAAATTGCACCCCCTTGCTCATTCCAGCCGCTACATCTCTACTGCGCTTTACCATAGCTGCCATATCTGGCGAGGCTTCTTTCACATCAATTCCATAGTCTTTAGCGTGTTTTATGTACTCAAATACATTGGCACTTTTCAGCAACGCTTTAGTTGGAATACACCCCCAATTCAGGCAAATTCCGCCCAATTCAGCCTTTTCAACCACACCCACTTTCATGCCTAACTGAGAAGCACGAATAGCCGCTACATAGCCTCCCGGGCCAGAGCCAATAACAATTAAATCATAACTCGCCATAGAATCTGCTTTTTTAGAACGGCCAAAATTAAACCAAAATCTGATGTGGAAAAAAGATTAGTTTTGAGATCAAATTATCGATTTCTCACAGCAAAATTCGATTTATGAAACTACTTCAAAACAAAACAGCTCTTGTAACAGGAGCTTCAAAAGGTATCGGAAAATCCATTGCCCTAAAATTCGCGGAACAAGGAGCTAACGTTGCCTTTACTTATCTATCTAGTGTAGAACAAGGCCAAGCACTAGAAGCAGAATTGGCTGCAAAAGGTGTGAAAGCGAAAGGGTATCGCTCCGATGCTTCAGACTTTGCGCAAGCAGATAAACTAATCAACGATGTGGTGAGTGAATTTGGCTCGTTGGATATTTTGGTAAATAACGCAGGCATTACTATGGATAACTTACTCCTTCGAATGACGGAAGAGGCATGGGATAAAATCATCAACGTAAATTTGAAGTCTTGCTTTAATACTGTGAAGGCTGCTTGCAAACCCATGATGAAACAAAGGGGTGGTTCCATAATTAACATGACCTCTGTGGTAGGTTTAAAGGGCAACGCGGGGCAAGCAAACTATGCAGCCTCAAAAGCGGGTATCATTGGCTTCACAAAATCCATTGCGTTAGAATTAGGCTCACGTGGCATCCGCAGCAACGCCATCGCTCCGGGTTTCATTGAAACAGAAATGACTGACAAACTAGATGCAAAAACCGTTCAAAGCTGGCGGGATGCCATTCCACTAAAACGTGGCGGAAAACCAGAAGATGTTGCTGATGCATGCGTATTTTTAGCTTCTGATATGTCAAGTTATATCAGTGGTCAAGTTATTCAAGTGGACGGTGGAATGCTTACCTAGGCTCCATGTCAGAAATCGACCGTATCGTTCGCTTGGTAGAAAAAACCTTTGACAAGCAGCCTTGGTATGGCAATTCCATTGCCGCGACTCTTTCAAGTGTAGACGAGAAAAGCATTCACATCCGTCATGGGGAAACTCATACGATCATCGAAATCGTATTGCACATGACCTCTTGGAGAAAATTTTGTACACAACGACTAAAAAACGATAACGATTTTGAGATTGGCGAGGATAGCAACTTTCCAACGCCATCTACCTGGGCTGAAGCCATTGACCAACTGCATCAAAGTCAGCGTACGCTTGTGGAGGCTATCAAACAATTTCCAGAAGATCGCCTAGGAGAGCTCGTGCCAAGCAAAATCCAAAAGTATACTTACTACACACTTCTCCATGGCGTCATTCAGCATGACATATATCACCTAGGTCAAATTGCCTTGCTGCAAAAAATATCAGCTCAGTAACGTATCCATATTGTTTCAGTCTGTTTTTTGTAAGTTTGCCTCTGCCCGATAATCAATGCAAGATTTTGTCTCTAAGAATATTGAAGAAGAATTGGCTTTCAAACTTAAGGAAGCCTATGATAGTAGAGCGCACGATCTGTCAAACAGTATAGAAATCACCGAACAGGTTCTTCAAGAATTCACAGCCCTTCAATCCGAAGCGGGCATTGCTAGTTCCAAGAATCAGCTTGGTCTCTTTTACTTGATTCGGGGGGAGTTTGAAAAAGCAGAAGAATTTTCTCAAGGTGCACTCCGCTATTTCGAATCAGCAAATGATCTCAAAGGTACTGCCGATGCGCATTATAATATTGGTAGCATCTATTATCGCACGGATAAATATCATCTTGGTTTAATTGAATTATCTCGCTGTCTTTCCATTTATCGCCAACTCAATGATTATCCCAATCAAGCGCGCACGCTAAAAAGCATGGGTACGATCTATGAGTACTTTAATGATCGGGAAAAAGCAGTAGAATCTTATGAGAAATCCATTGATGCGAGTAGGCGTGCGAATGATGGTAGTCTAGAGTCTAACGCATTAAACCCATTGTCAGGTATTTATTTCAAGCAGGGTTTAGAAAAATTAGCAACCGAAACGATTGAACGTAGTATTGAGATAAAAACAAAGACGAACGATATCCGAGGCCTTGCTTATGCCTTGTATGGTAGGGCGAAGATAGCCATCAAACAAGGACTGTCCCAAGATGCACTTGTTGATTTGGAAAAAACAGTTGCCATTTTAACACAGGCTGGCGACACGCTGGGGATGGGGATGGCCTATAATAAAATCGGAATTGCTCACGAACTTCAAGGCGATCTGGGGAACGCGAATTTTTATTATCTGAAAGCACTCGAACTGGGAGAAGAAAATAATGTCCAATTTGTGTGCTTCAAAGCCAACTTCAACCTTTATCTGTTGGCGAAAAAACAGGGAGACGCAAAACGTTCACTCGATCACCTGGAGAAATATTTTCTCCAAAAAGAACAAGTGATCAATCGGGAGAATTATAATATCATAAAAAGTTATGAGTCCTTGTCCAAAATCGAGTCATTGGAGCGTGAAGCCCTCGCACAGCTGGAAAAAAATGAAATCATTGAAAAGAAGAATGCCGAGCTTGATTCTTTCTTTTACCGAATATCACACGATTTAAAAGGCCCAATCTCCTCATTGCTTGGCCTCTACAACGTAACGAAGATGGACGTAAAAGACGAAAGTGCTCTGCGCTTGTTTGATATGTACCATTCACAAACGTTACGGATGAACGATATCGTGATGGGGTTGATCAACCTAACAGAAATAAAAAATACAGAAAAATTAAAGTCCAGAATAGATTTTGGGAGGCTGGTAGACGAATGCGCAAATTCATGCCGCTACTTGCCCAATTTCGAAAGCACGCGAATTCTGAAAGAAATCGAAGTCTTTGATTTTAATTCAGAGTGGGCAATTATCAATACCATACTTCAGAATCTCATTGAAAATGCTATTAAGTATTCACGCACTCTTTCCGATTCAATCGTCAATGTAGTGATCAAAAGAGAGCTTGACTGGGTTTTAATATCGGTTCAAGACAACGGGCAGGGGATTCCTCCTGACCACCACAAAAATATATTCAATATGTTCTACCGAGCCACTGATCGCCAACAAGGCTCTGGTCTGGGGCTCTACATTTTGAAAAGAGCCGTTGAGCGACTAAACGGAACAATTGAATTATCTAGCACACCTGATGTAGGCTCAACTTTTCGAGTGAAATTACCATTTGCCTAGATCTTGGCGTTAGGGGAAAAGGCTTACCAAACACTTGTGAGCAAATTTATTTTAACAAATTTTTAACCGGGAATTTGGAAACTCTACTAAACTAGTATACGTTTGTCTCATCATAATCGGTGAAGCCAAAAGCCAACCGATTTATATAGAAGCGTGGAGAGAACAGGCTCTTTGAAACGCTAGCAACCCGGAAAAGGGTGCTAATTCCTGCCTCAAAGAAGGTCTTTGAGGAAATATAAACCGGTATGAAAATGAAAAGTTTTAACATTCAGTCAATCACCGCGGGAAATCGCCTCCTCCAAAATTTCTTTTACCCTATTCAATATCAGCAGAGCAGCATGTGTTGTTGCCCTGTAAGTTGTTGGTAATGATCAGTTGATCATACGGCAACACACTAGCGCACGGCCTACCGAGTGACGGGTATGGTTAGGGCTACGTTTTCTTTTAGCTACATCTCATTTAACCTCATTAAAGAAACCAACATGTCAAACCTTTTAAAATTTTCCATACAATCAAAAAGCACATCGCCTGCGCGCACCGAAATTGAAACACGTGGCTTCAAACTGGTCGTAGACGAGCCACAGGAGTTAGGCGGCACAAACGATGCCCCGAATCCTGTAGAATACATATTAGCTGGCTATGCCGGCTGTATTAATGTAGTGGCGCACCTTACCGCCAAAGAATTCAATATCGATCTAAAGGATTTACACATCTCAATTGATGGCGATTTGAATCCAGCTCGCTTGTTTGGTGAGTCGTTCAAAGAGAGGGCCGGTTATCAAAACATCAACGTGCAACTGAAAACCGAAAGCAAAATTGACGAGAAGGTAAAAGCGCGTTGGCTAGAGGCGATCGAAACTCGCTGCCCGGTGAATGACAACTTGCGCAATAGTACACCGATAACTTTTTCATTGAACTAGTTTACAAAATCTAAAATCAAAATTCTTACATCTTAAATAAAATTTTATGTCAAACTTACGATTCGAAACACTACAACTTCACGCAGGTCAGGAAGCAGATCCAACTACCGGCTCACGTGCCGTACCCATTTATCAAACCACTTCCTTTGTTTTCAAAAACTCAGAACACGGTGCCAATCTTTTCGCACTAAAGGAATTTGGAAACATCTACACACGTATCATGAACCCAACTACGGATGTTTTTGAAAAACGCGTGGCCGCTCTAGAAGGTGGCGTAGCAGCACTAGCTGTTGGCTCCGGCCAGGCGGCTCAATTCATTGCACTGAATAATATTTTACAAGCAGGCGATAATTTTGTATCCACTTCTTTTTTATATGGAGGCACCTACAATCAATTTAAAGTTGCGTTCAAACGGCTAGGTATTGATGCACGTTTTGCCGAAGGCGATAATGTAGAATCTTTCGAAAAACTAATAGACACAAAAACGAAAGCCATCTACTTGGAAACAATTGGGAATCCTGGCTTTAACATACCGGATTTTGAAGCCATTGCTGCACTAGCGAAAAAGCACGACTTGCCAGTGATTGTAGATAATACATTTGGAGCTGCCGGCTATTTGTTCCGTCCTCTTGAGCATGGAGCAAATGTGGTTGTGGAATCAGCTACAAAATGGATTGGCGGTCATGGCACTTCGATTGGTGGAGTCATCGTGGATGGCGGAAACTACAACTGGGGAAATGGCAAGTTTCCAGCTTTTACCGAGCCAAGTGAGGGATATCATGGGTTGAAATTCTGGGACGTATTTGGCGAGGGCAATCCTCTTGGTCTGCCGAACATCGCGTTCATCATCCGTGCGCGAGTGGAAGGACTCCGTGATTTTGGTCCCGCAATCAGTCCGTTCAATTCATTTTTACTGATTCAAGGATTGGAAACTCTTTCACTTCGTGTGCAACGTTCTGTTGATAATGCATTGGCTATTGCGCAGTGGTTAGAGCAGCAACCAAACGTGGAGACAGTAAATTATCCGGGTTTGCAATCAAGCACCTACCACAAACTGGCCAAGAAATATCTAAAGAACGGTTTTGGTGCAGTATTGTCTTTCACCGTAAAAGGCACAAAAGAACACACGGCAAAAGTAGTCGACAACCTGAAATTGGTTAGTCACCTCGCAAATGTGGGAGACGGAAAAACGTTGATCATCCAACCTTCAGCTACCACACACCAGCAATTGTCAGATGAAGAACAAATTGCATCGGGCGTTTTACCTACGTTGCTTCGTCTGTCTGTCGGTTTTGAACATATTGATGACATCAAGGCAGACTTACAACAAGCATTTGAAAAGGTGTTTGCTAAAGAGTTAGTTGCTTAGTTGATACATGCCACATGTTTCAGGCTATGAGCAGCTTGAAGCATGTGGCCAGTAGCTTGAAACCAAAAAAAAGAATGATAAAATCAGAATCCATCTTTCATTTTGAAGAAGAGTTTGAGTTAGAGTCGGGGGCAAAGCTCCCCGGCTTTCAACTTAAATACACTACGTTAGGACAGTTGAACAAAGACAGAAGCAATGTGGTTTGGATTTGTCATGCCCTCACGGGCAGCTCTGACTTTACGGATTGGTGGAAAGATTTTTTCGTAGAAGGAAGCCCCTTTGACCCGCGCGATTATTTTATCATCTGTGCGAATACACTGGGTGGATGTTATGGCTCAACCGGGCCGCTTTCAATTAATCCGGCCACAGGTAAAAGCTATTTTCATGAATTCCCACTGACTACCAATAGGGACATCATACAAGCGTTTGATCTGCTACGACAAGATTTGGAAATTAACAAAGTCCACACTCTGATAGGTGGGTCGCTGGGGGGTCAGCAAACACTGGAGTGGGCCATTGCGCAACCAACTGTGTTCGATTACGTGATAGCTATCGCTTGCAATGCGCAACATTCTCCGTGGGGTATTGCATTCAATGAAGCACAACGGATGGCCATTGAAGCAGATGCCTCTTGGAAAGAGAACGATGCAAGAGCAGGAATTGAAGGGATGAAGGCAGCTCGAGCGATGGGAATGATTTCTTACCGAACATATGACACCTATCTATCAACTCAATCGGAGAGAGGGATTGAAAAAATAGATAACTATCGAGCTGCTTCCTATCAAAAATACCAAGGCCAGAAACTAGCTGGTCGTTTTAATGCATTTACTTACTGGACACTTTCAAAAGCAATGGACAGTCACCATGTGGGTAGAGGAAGGGGTAGCGTGTCAAATGCATTGAAACAAATAAAAGCTAAAACATTGATAGTGGGAATAGAGAATGATTTCCTATACCCAGTTCAAGAGCAAAAGTCTCTGGCAGACGCAATCCCAGGAGCTGTATTCGAAGGACTCACTTCGCTCTATGGGCATGACGGATTCTTGGTAGAGTTTGATCAGTTTAAGAAAATCGTGAGGAGATTCTTGCGTGCAGAAACAAAAAACGATGAAAGAGTGTTGCAGGAAACACCTTACGACTTCAAATCATTAGAAGACTATAATCAGTAAAAAATGAAGAAAAAATTAAAAATCGGTTTGTTTGGTTTTGGTGTAGTTGGCCAAGGCCTTTATCATGTGCTCAACGAAACACATGGTGTAAAAGCAGAGATTAAAAAGATATGCGTAAAAAACAAGGACAAGCAGCGCAATCTGGATAGCTCCATTTTTACCTACGAAAAGAATGACATTCTCTTCGATCCTGACATTGACATCGTTGTCGAGCTGATTGATGACGCCTCCGCTGCTTTTGAAATCGTAAAGGCAGCTTTGCGCAATGGCAAACATGTAGTTACCGCCAACAAAAGAATGTTGGCCGAAAATCTTCAGGAAATTTATTCTCTCCAGAAAAGATATGACCGTTCTGTGCTTTACGAGGGGTCGGTTTGCGGGAGCATACCTATTTTAAGAAACCTGGAGGAATATTATGACAATGATTTGATCACTAGCATTGAAGGAATTTTTAATGGCTCTACCAATTACATTTTAACGAAGGTCTTTGAAGAAAGAAAAAGTTATACAGAGGCGTTGAAAGCTGCACAAGATCTTGGCTTTGCCGAAAGCGATCCTTTGCTAGATGTGAAAGGATATGATGCCAAATTTAAGTTGACGATTGCCATCGCGCATACGTTTGGCGTATTTGTCAAACCAGAGAAAATCATCAACGTAGGTATTGATAAAATCTCTGCGGTGGATCTAAAGTACGCAAGGGAAAATAATCTAACCATCAAGTTAGTGGCACGCGCCTACAAGCTGGGGGGCAAAATTGTTGGCTTTGTCGCTCCTCAATTCATTCCTTCCGACCACATGCTCGCTTCAGTTCGCAACGAGTACAATGCGGTCTTAGTGGAGGGTGCTTTTGCCGAGAAGCAGGTGTTTATTGGAAAAGGGGCGGGAGGTTATCCTACGGGGTCGGCCGTGCTTTCTGACATTTCAGCCTTAACTTTTGACTATCGTTACGAATACAAAAAGTTCACGCAAGGCGAGGGATTTTCCTTCTCTAACAGCGCCAAAGTAGATGTTGTCATTAGTTTTCAGGAAAAGTCAGCCATATCACCCTCAGATTTCGAGACTTTCAAAGGCGGCTACCAAGGAACCGGGCACCAGTATATGACGGGCGCAATCTCTCTTGAAAAACTACAATCACTATCGAAACAGGAGGATGTGAGTGTCATTCTGGCGCCCCAGTTGAACTTAGATGCCACTGAACAAAATGTGGCTAAAGAGGCTTTGGCAGTTTGATGAATAGGTCAAAGCATCAATAAATTCAAGAAGTTAAAGAAATCGTTTACGAAGGCAGCCAAGGGGTTGCCTTTTTGCTTTTTGAAGCGATTTTTAAAGTGGGGAATTGATAGTTTTTACCCCCGATTCCTATATTTGTAGTCTTTAATTCCAATCTATGTTAGCGATTACTTCTATTGTTGCATTTACGGCCATTATTCTTCTACTGGTAGCATTTTTAATATTTGCTCAAAAGCACTTGGTTCAGTCAGGACCGGTAAAAATTTTGATTAATGGTGAGAAAACGATAACCGTTTCAGCCGGTAGCTCGCTACTGACTACGCTGGCGAATGAAAAGATCTTTTTACCCTCAGCTTGTGGTGGAGGTGGCACCTGTGCCATGTGTAAATGTGTGGTGGAAACCGGTGGTGGCGATGTTTTGCCAACTGAGGTCGGTCATCTAACACGCGCAGAGCAGAAAGATCATGTAAGGTTGGGCTGCCAGGTTAAGGTCAAGCAAGACTTAAATATTCGCATTCCGGACGAAATTTTTGGAATTAAGAAGTGGGAGTGCGAAGTGGTGTCAAATTATAACGTTTCCACTTTCATCAAAGAGTTCGTGGTAAAACTCCCTGCCGGAGAAACATTGAAGTTTGAAGCAGGTGGCTATATACAGATCGATGTGCCTGCCCTCAAAGTCGATTTCAAAACAATGGATATCAAACCACATCCAGAATTGGGTCACAGCAATCCCGATGTGTTCAAAGGCGATTGGGACAAGTTTAAGTTGTGGGATTTGAAAATGAAAAACGAAGAGCCGATTTTCCGGGCTTATTCAATGGCTAATCATCCCGCGGAAGGCAATATTGTAATGTTAAATATCCGCATCGCTACTCCTCCTTGGGATAGGGCGAACAACAAGTGGATGGATGTAAATCCGGGTATTTGCTCCTCGTATGTATTCTCTCGCAAGCCTGGTGATAAGGTAACGATTTCTGGCCCTTACGGAGAATTCCATATCAATAAGACCCAAAGAGAAATGGTTTACATTGGTGGTGGTGCCGGAATGGCGCCACTGCGTGCACAGATATTTCACCTCTTTCATACTGAAAAAACAAACCGCAAAGTTTCTTATTGGTACGGTGGGCGATCTAAAAAGGAGTTATTCTATACTGAACACTTCCGAAACATAGAAAAAGAATTCCCCAACTTCCGCTTTCATATTGCTCTTTCTGAGCCTCTTCCTGAAGACAACTGGAAAGTGAATAAAAGCTTAGAAGACAGAGAAAGCGATGGCTATACCGGGTTCATTCACAAATCTTTGTTTGATAACTATTTGGCAAACCACCCCGCTCCAGAAGACGTAGAGTATTATCTATGTGGCCCTCCGTTAATGAACGCGGCTGTGCTGAAAATGCTGGATGATATGGGGATACCAAAAGAGAATGTTCGATTTGACGATTTTGGAGGGTAAGATTAGATCCTTCCTTAATTCCAAAAGAGCCCCTGCATTAGTTCAGGGGCTTTTTGCTTAATTTCGTTTTACTAATTCACTATGGATCTCACCATTCTCTTTTCGCCCATTCCAGAATCACTCTCCAACGAGACATATCCTAACAACTCGTTTTACAAAAACATAAAAGCCTATACCGAAAAGATGCCTGACTTTAAAGGCATGCAACTGGCAATTTTTGGTGTAAAGGAAGAACGAGGGACAGCGAATAACATGGGCGCCTCCAAAGGCCCAGATGAAATACGGAAGAAACTATATCATCTAAAAAAAGGTACGGGCAATTATCGTATTGTCGACTTAGGAAATCTGAATATCGGAATTGATTTAGACGAAACCTATACTCGGATCAGCGAAGTATGTAGAATGCTTTTGGAAAATAATGTGCTTCCTGTTATTCTTGGAGGCACACATGATCTGGACTACGGACAGTATAGCGGGTACGAGGATATGCAAAAGCTCGTTAGCCTGGTGAACATCGATGCCTTCTTAGACTTAGAAGACGGCAAAGAAATTCCACCCTCGCGCCAACACATTCATAAAATACTTTTGCACGAACCCAACTACTTGTTGAGCTATACACACCTGGCTCACCAAACATATTTGGTTGACCCTATGTCTACGGCCATTTTAGAGAAATTATACTTTGAAGCTTTTCGCATTGGGCAAATGCGCACCAACCTTACGGAAATGGAGCCTGCCATTCGCAATGCCGACCTTCTTTCTTTCGATATCACTGCTATAAAATCTTCTGATGCTCCGGGCAATGCCAATGCACAACCGTTCGGGCTGACCGGTGAGGAAGCTTGTCAGCTTTGTTGGTATGCGGGGATGAATGAAAAATTAAGTTCGGTAGGTTTTTATGAATACAATCCGGAGGCAGATGATGCGCAGAAAAAAACCGCCTCGGTAGTTGCTACCATGATCTGGTATTTTGTCGAAGGGTTCTATCACCGCAAAGGTGAGCATAGTTTTAAGAGCAATGATTTTTTGAAGTATGTGGTCTCCATGCAGACAGAGCCTGAAACCATTACGTTTTATAAAAGCAAGGTAACTGAAAAGTGGTGGATGGAAATTTCACAGCATAAACCGGGTGCTCGGTACCTACGCAACACCATGGTACCTTGCAGCTACAATGACTATCAAACCGCTACAAAGGGAGAATTGCCGGAAAGGTATATTAGCGCGCTGGCCAAAATAATCTGATCTTCATAAGTTATGAGAAAGTTACCTGCAATCGCCTTTTGCACATTTGCTATTCTTATTCAAAGTTGCACTGAAAAAAATCCTCAATCCATTATTGACAAAGCGATAGCTACGGCTGGCGGTGAAAAGTATTTACAGTCCTCCATCGAATTTGATTTTAGAGGGCGGCACTATGTGGCTTACCGAGATGGCGGAAAATTTTCGTATGAACGTATTTTTAAAAATGAGAAAGATTCTACGCAAACTATCCACGATAGTGTTTCCAATGATGGATTTAAAAGACTTATTAATGACTCGTTGACGACAGTGCCAGATTCAATGGCAGTGAAGTACACCTCTTCTGTAAACTCAGTCCTTTACTTTGCACTGTTACCTTATGGATTGAATGATGCATCTGTCAATAAAAAATTCTTGGGAGAAACAACCATTGATAATAAACCCTATTACAAAATTGAAATCACCTTCAGCGCAGATGGCGGTGGCGAAGACCATGAGGATCAATTTATCTACTGGATCAATACCTCTGATTATACGATTGGCTTTCTGGCTTACTCCTATGCAGAAGATGACGGCATTGGTTATCGCTTGCGAAAGGCGTATAATTCCAGTAAAGTAAACGGGATTCTATTTTCAGATTATATCAACTATGCTCCGAATGGAAAAATTCAACTGGAAGACATGGAAGAACTTTACAAGAAAAATGAATTGAAAGAATTGAGCAAAATAGAAAACACAAACATCCAGGTAAAATGACGGTGGCCGATTGGATTGGTTCGATAGGCGTCAGTATCTTATTGGTTGCCTTTCTTCTTAATTTGCTAAAGAAGATCGCGCAAGATAGTGTGTCTTATGTGCTCATGAACTTGATAGGCGCTTTACTTGCCGGCCTTGCTTCGTGGATGATTAACTACACTCCTTTTATTATTCTGGAAGCGGTTTGGGTATTGGTTTCAATGGTGAGCTTAGTCTCCATTCTAAGAAAGCACCCGATAAAGTAACTATTTCCTCCACAGAAGAAAGCTCAAATAACCTGTCGTTAACAAAGAAACACCTGCTACGACATAAAAGTGATTGGATGTTAATTGTAGGGCAGAGACGATTGTTTTATCTACGTTGTTTAACCCAATGAGTAAAACGGCTCCTAGAATCAACAACAATACAATATTGTACCAACTGGCATGTCGTGCATTTTCAGGAACTAAGTTTCTATCATTTACTATCAAGATTAAAAATCCTGTAATCAAGGGAAGTATCAATCCATTCAATGCCTGCACCGCAAGTATTACCGGAATGGGCTTCACTCCGCTAATTCCGAAAACAAATCCTATTAACAACACAATGCCCCAAACGATGCGGACTGTATTTTTCTTTTCGGCACCAAACACGCTTGTTGCAATGATGGAAGCCGCATAGGGAGAAGTGATCGCTGATGAAAACCCGGCTGCAAACAATCCGATGCCTAATGAATAGACACCAACCATTCCAATCTTCTGCTGAAACTCACTCGCCAATTCAGAAAAAGAAGTAAAATTTCCGACCAACGTTCCGGCCATTAAAATCCAGATCGTAATCAACCCACCAATCAAAACAGAAATGGTCAACCCGATGCGCATCAAAGGAATGGTCTGACCTTTACTAATACCCGAGCCAAGAAATAAATTGTACGGGACAATGGTAGTACCTACTAATCCAAGGGTAAGCAATGCCGACCCTTCAGGAATGGACGGTACAACACTGGAAAAAATAAGTTCAGATAAAGTAAAATTGACATTGAGTGCAAGAGCCAGAAAAGCAATACCCATCATACCAACTAAAACGGTCATGATGGTAGAAATCCATTTCCCCTGGCCACTCCAAAGCACCCAAGATGCCACCAATGCCAATAGAATGGTATAAATTTTTCCGTTGCCCTCGAATAATAGGAGTAGCCCGGCAGTACCTCCCAAAATATTTCCTGCTTCATAGGCGGCACAACCCATTACCACCGCCCCCCCCACTAACCACTTGATCCAAAATCCTTGTTGCTGTCCGAATTTTTTTTCGATAGCACTTCCTAATGACAACCCACTTGCGATCGTAATACGCGCAGAAACTTCTTGCAACACAATACACGCGATCGTGGCAAACACCACAGCCCATAAAAGTTGCAATTGAAATTGCGAGCCAGCAGAAACCGCTGTCGTTACTGTACCCGGCCCAATGAAAGCTGCCGAAATCACAGACCAAAGAATGACGCTGGAAATTTTAGATCGGTTCATCGGTGCTGCAATGCAATGAAAAACAAGTTCCTCAAAACAAAAATAGCAGCATCAATCATCCTCCTCAATTTCACTCACTTTAACAAAGGCAGCATGCCTTGGTGCAGGGCATTTCGAAGAAGCACCTTTCATAGCGAACCAAAGCACTTCGTTGAAGGCTTCGTCCGGAATACTGTCTTCTTTTCTAAAATCAAATTGTTCACTCTTTCGTTGCCATTCATTCATAGCGGTATTGCGTTCAGACAGATCGATTTCAGGAACCAAAGATTTAAAAGCTGAACTATTTGGTGTATCTGCAAAACTCCTCCACAAAGTTTCAGCTGCGGCATCATATTGACTCATGGGCGGTAACCCCAAGATTTGCTCAATCGTGCAAAGCACTGAAGCAGTCGAATACATGGTGTGGTCAACAAATTGACGCTTTACAAATCCACCAGCTACATACAATGTGCTTCGATGTGCATCCACGTGGTCGGGGCCATTTTGCGCATCATCTTCTACAATAAACACTGCGCTCTCATTCCAAATTTTGCTCTTGCTTAAATGCTCTACGAAAAGTCCGACCGCATAATCGTTATCAGCTACATGTGCTTTTGGCGTAGGCTTGCCTAGTCGGAGACCTTCGGTATGATCGTTAATGATGCGAAGTGTATTGAGCTGCGGTACTTGGTTGATCGCCAAAAGAGAATCAAAATCCTTCCTCCATTGATAGTAGCGAGCTGTGTCCCTCACGGATTCATCCCACCCAGTATACTTTTTACAAACGTGTCCAACCAACGAAGGAATATTTGCCTTTCCTCCATCTGCAAATTCGCCATAGGTCCGATAGCTTACACCTTGCCTCTTACAGAAATCCCACAGGTAGCCATTCTTATTGTTAGCAATGGCTCGATTGCCCTCTGCATCATAAGACCCGCCTCTTCTACCATAACTCGTTACCCACGTTTTTTCCAGATAATCAGTTGCGTAGGCTCCAAGACTCCAATTGTGTCCGTCTGCGCTCACTTCTCCATTCACATAAAAGTTATCGAACAAGACAAACTCATCTGCTAACGCATGTTGATTGGGTGTGATTTTCTTGCCGAATAAAACCAACGTAGTATCTCCATTTCCCTTTGTTATATCACCAAGTACTTGATCATACGTCCTGTTTTCTTTGATCACATAAAATACATACTTAATTGGTGACTTATCCCCACGTTTCATTGGTACTGGATTACCAACCATTCCTTTTGATTCAGTCTCAGACGTTTTGCTATATGGCGTGTTGGCATAAACGGCTTGAGAATAAACGGCCAGACTTTTTTCATCTGGCACCGAAATAATACTTAATGTGCCCTTGAACAAACCCCCGATGTATTGAACTTCCTCTGGTTTTTGAGTATCTCCCTTTTGGTAAGAAACCGCTTGCTTTTTCTTCACCGGGCTAGGGCCCTTCGGATTGGCGAAAGAAGAGGCTCCTTTTCCATTGGTAACTAAAACCTGGTTGCCCATCGTCCGGACACAAGTCGGATACCAACCTACTGGAATAAATCCCTTGCTCTGCGAGTTACCTGGTTTTGAGAAATCGAATACTACCAAACAATTATTATCTGCATTGGCGATATATAGTATCTTTTCATCTTCGCTTAATGCTACACTATTCGTAGTGGAACCACTAGGTGCATTGGGATAAAGTGCCGTATTTAAAACTTCAATCACCTTATTATTTTTTACATCGATGACAGAAACAGAATTATCGTTTGCATTAGCGACTAAAAGATAGGTTCCCTTTTTAGTCAAGACCATATCATTCGGATTATCTCCAACAGGGATTTCGGTAGTAATCGTAAGTTGTTGTGTATTAAAAACAATAATTTTATCGCAACCCCAACAAGAAATGTATAGTAACTTTTTGTCAGGTGACAAGATACACGTATAGGCTTCTCCTTTTAGTTCGATTTGTTTGATCGTACTCTTGGTTTTAGTATCTACTACATACAATGAATTATCTTCCTTAGTGACCAAGTACAGCCGATTTGACATATCGTCTAACGCCAAGCCAGTAACCGAGATTTTTTCTGGCCAGGGTTTACCAATGACGATCGTATCTTTAACCAAAAGTTTTTGTGACTTGACCTCATAGCGAACAATCCAATTGTCATTTCCCCCTGAAGCGTATAGGGTTTTTGAATCATCACTAAATACAAGGCCAAGCCATGCCTTCCCAATTTCTTTCGTGTCTAGTACTAGATTAGCTTTGGTATCTATTAACTGAATGGATTGTGTACTCTGTCCGTTGTTCGTTACGGCAATGTATTTTTTATTAGGAGCAATTGCGATATTAAGGGGAAGATCGCCCAGTGGCAAACTTGATCCAACCGGACTCAAGCTCCAACCATTCGGGAGAGTGATCCTTTTAGATTGAAGTTCAGATGCTGTTTGAGCTAGAATG
Source organism: Cyclobacteriaceae bacterium (assembly GCA_031400595.1). GTDB lineage: Bacteria > Bacteroidota > Bacteroidia > Cytophagales > Cyclobacteriaceae > ELB16-189. The sequence continues at coordinate 26,669 of JANNQG010000003.1, read as the reverse complement.
AAAGCTGGACTGACAAAGAAAAGCAAAATTAATTTTCTCATAGAAAAGGTTTACCAGATAAAGTTACCCTTTCTTTTCAAACTATGAATTATCTCAAGGTTATGATTTGTTAACCGGCATTTTTTTCCTACAAATGGATCGGTCTATTAGCGGTGGCCGCTAAACAAGCTTCTTTCACCGCTTCCATGTAGGTAGGATGTGCATGGCTCATTCGCGCGACATCTTCGGCAGATGCTCTATATTCCATCGCTACAACTCCCGCAGCAATCATATCTGCTGCTCGAGCCCCAATAATGTGTATCCCTAAAATTTCATCAGTAGTTTTATCCGCTAACACTTTCACCAATCCATCTAAATCCATAGAAGCTCTGGCACGCCCCAGCGCTTTGTACGGAAAACTTCCTGTTTTATATGCCCGACCTTGTTCTTTCAATTGCTCTTCCGTGTAGCCAACACTGGCAACCTCTGGCCAGGTATAAACGACTCCCGGAATTAATAGATAATTAATGTGTGGCTTTTGTCCAGCAATTTGTTCAGCTACCATTACACCCTCCTCTTCTGCTTTATGCGCCAGCATCGCACCACGCACTACATCGCCAATAGCATAAATGTTATCCACTTTTGTTTTGAGGTGATCATCAACCGCCACTTTACCTTTATCTAATTCTATTCCAACTTTATCAAGACCTAGACCATCTGTGTACGGTCTCCGTCCAACGCATACTAAACAATAATCTCCCTTCAGTTCAATGGCGGCACCGCCTGCTTTGGGCTCCGCTTTCAATACTACTTCCTTGCCTTTATTTTCTACGGCTGTTACTTTATGCCCGAGATAAAATTCCATTCCCAATTTCTTGGTCGCTTTCTGTAGCTCTTTACCCATCGTACTATCCATGGTTGGAACCAAGTTATCCAAATACTCGACCACAGATACCTTTGATCCTATCCGTGCATATACCGAACCAAGCTCCATCCCAATCACTCCTCCACCAATAATTATTAAGTGCTTTGGAATCTCTTGAAGTTCCAATGCTTCTGTACTAGAGATAATTCTTTTCTTGTCGAAGGGAGCAAATGGAAGTGCCGTAGGTTTTGAACCTGTTGCAATAATTATTTTCTCTGCGGTAATAGTAGTTTCCTTCCCATCCGCAGAAGTTATTTTAACGGTATTCTTATCTACAAAAGACCCAACACCAGTATGAACCTCAATCTTATTCTTCTTCATTAAAAAAGCGATGCCCTCCACATTCGCCTTCACTACACCTGCCTTGCGATTGATCATTTGTTTGATGTTCGCTTTCGGCTCAGAGATATCAATGCCGTGTTCTTTAAAGGTATGAGCCGCATTATGAAAATGTTCTGACGAATCAAGCAATGCTTTGGAAGGAATGCATCCAACATTCAAGCAAGTACCGCCAAGGGTATTGTATTTTTCAATGATGGCTACCTTCATGCCCAATTGCGCACAACGGATTGCTGCCACATAACCTCCGGGACCAGAACCAATAACGATGACATTGTATTGCATACTAAATCAATTACAAGTTGAATAGGTTAACTCCTTATACACCCAGCACCAATCTTCCCGGGTCTTCCAACATTTCTTTCACTCTCACCAAGAAACTTACTGACTCACGACCATCAACAATGCGGTGATCGTAAGAAAGCGCCAAGTACATTATGGGTCTGATTACAACTTCGCCTTTTAGAGCTATTGGTCTTTCCACAATGTTGTGCATACCCAATATAGCCGATTGTGGTGCGTTGATGATTGGCGTTGATAGCATGGAACCAAACACTCCTCCATTAGTAATGGTAAATGTTCCCCCTGTCATTTCTTCAATCGAAAGTTTTCCATCTCTACCTCTGGCCGCAAGTCTTGCAATTTCTGCTTCCACTTGATTCATACTCAATGATTCTGCATTTCGAATGACTGGAACAACTAATCCACGAGGCGTTGAAACAGCCACTGAGATATCGCAATACTCATGGTAGATAATTTCGTCTTTATCAATGGATGCATTCACCGCTGGGAATTCTTTTAATGCCGCACAAACCGCTTTCGTGAAAAATGACATGAAGCCAAGACCCACACCATATTTCTCTTTGAACTGCTCTTTGTATTTTGATCGGAGATCCATCACTGGTTTCATGTCTACTTCATTAAAAGTAGTGAGCATGGCTGTTTCATTCTTTACAGCAACCAAGCGTTTAGCAATTGTTTTGCGAAGTGAGGTCATTTTCTCTCTACGCTCGGCTCGAGTACCTCCTGATGCAATTACCGGAGGAGCCATCGCTGTAGATGGTTTAATATCTTTTGCAGGTGTGGCTACTGGAGCCTTTACTGCATCATCTTTCGTTATCCTACCTCCTACCCCGCTACCAGTAACTTGATTGGAAGATATCCCTTTTTCGTCAAGAATTTTTGCTGCTGCAGGTGAGGGAGTACCCGCTGCATATGAAACGGCTGAACTCGTTGCAGACTGTGATGCTGGAGCTGCAGATGAACTTGGCGCAACTGCGGGAGCACCTCCTTCTGTCACTTCAATCTTGCAAATCAATCCTCCAATTGGAAGGGTCGTTTTTTCCATTGCTACTATACGTAAAATACCATTGGCTTCTGCGGGCAGTTCAAACGTAGCTTTGTCTGATTCCACCTCGGCAATCACTTCATCTAACTTCACAAAGTCACCCTCTTTTTTCAACCAGGTTGAAATGGTCACTTCTGTAATAGATTCGCCAACAGCAGGCACTTTCATTTCCTTAATTGCTCCGGTAGCTTTCATAGGTTGGGTTAAAGAATTTTCTGTTTTGATTTCTTTAGTAGCTGGCGCAGACACCGCAGTTGCTCCACCATCCGCTATCTCACAAATGACCGTTCCAATTGGCACCACATCTCCTTTTGCCTTTGAAATCTTCAGTACACCTGCCTGAGGAGCTGTTAACTCAAACGTGGCTTTATCTGATTCCAATTCTGCAATCACCTCATCCATCTTCACTACATCGCCATCCTTCTTCAACCAGTTGGCGATCGTAACTTCCGTGATCGATTCGCCAACGGTGGGTACTTTTACTTGTTGAGCCATATAAACTCCTATTTAAAAATTAATGATTCTAAACTTCCAGTGCCGAAGAAATAATTTTCTCTTGCTCTGCCTTATGCACTTTGGAGTAACCCGTAGCAGGAGAAGCACTTGCCTTGCGGGAAATCAGCTCTAATCCATTCATATAGCGCAAAATAAATGACCAATATCCCATGTTAGAAGGCTCCTCTTGTGTCCAAACCAGCTTAGCGCCTTTGTATTTTTTCAATACGGCATTCAATTGCTTTTCTGGGAAAGGATGCATTTGTTCCAACCTCACTAGTGCAACATCCTTATTTTTTTTCTTTGTTTGTGCCTCCAACAAATCGTAATACACTTTCCCTGTACAAAGCACTACTTTTTTTACATCCTTTGCATTCACGTTCACATCATCAATGACTTCCTGAAAAGAACCTTTAGTGAAATCTTTCATTGGGGAAATCACTGCGGGATGCCGTAATAAAGATTTTGGTGAAAAAACTATGCACGGCTTTCTGAACTCCCACTTAACTTGCCTTCTTAGCAAATGAAAAATGTTAGCCGGTGTAGTTGGGTTGGCAATAATCATATTATACTCTGCCGATAACTGCAAGAAACGCTCTGGCCTTGCATTAGAGTGCTCTGGTCCTTGGCCCTCATAGCCGTGAGGCAACAACATCACAAGGCCATTCATTCGTTGCCATTTTGACTCTGCACTTGATATAAACTGATCAATCATTACCTGTGCTCCATTTGCAAAATCACCAAACTGTGCTTCCCAAATAACCAACGCATGTGGCGAAGCCATGGCGTAGCCATACTCGAAACCTAAAACACCAAACTCTGAAAGTAACGAATTATAGATTTTAAACTTTTGCTGCCCTGTATCAATATGATCCAATCCACAATAGGGCTGGTTAGTATTTGCATCAACAAAATAGGCATGACGGTGACTGAACGTTCCTCTTTTTACATCTTGCCCACTCATTCGAACCAACGTGCCTTCTGATAGCAGCGATCCGTACGCTAGCAATTCTGCTTCCGCCCATCCCAACACTTTCGTTTCAAAAAATGCACTGGCTCGATCTTTCAATAATTTCTCAATTTGCTTAATGGGCTTAAATCCATCTGGAATGGTGGTTAGTGCTTTCGCTACTTTATCGATCAAAGTTTGTTTTATACTTGTATCCGGAGATTGATCAAAATCTTCGGGAGTTGATTTTCTTAATTTCTCCCACTCATTCTCAACCTGCTGCGGCTTGTAGGGTAGTGGCTTTTGTTTTACTTCATTCAACCGATCCTGCAGCTGGCTCCGAAAGCTCTTATCCATTTCATCGGCCAGTGATGCGTCTACGTCACCCCGCTCTATTAAGCTCTTAACATAAACTTCCCTGGGGTTAGGATGTTTGGCAATCAAATTGTAAAGCTTTGGCTGAGTAAACTTTGGCTCATCACTTTCATTATGACCATGCCTGCGATAACAAAGCATATCTATAAAAATATCCTTGCCGAATCTTTGACGGTATTCGACAGCTAGATTGGAGCAGAATGTGACCGCTTCTGCATCGTCTCCGTTAACGTGTAGGATAGGAGCGTCCACAATTTTGGAGATATCCGTACAATATATACTGGTGCGAGCGTCATCATAGTCCGTGGTAAAGCCCACTTGATTATTAATCACGAAATGGATTGTTCCACCTGTTGTATAGCCGGGTAATCCTGACATTTGAATCACTTCATACACGATGCCCTGGCCTGCCACAGCTGCATCCCCATGAATCAGAATCGCCATGCCCTTACTCAAATCACCCTGATACTCATCATCGATTTGCCCGCGGGTGTAGCCGACTACTAATGGGTTAACCGCTTCCAAATGGGAGGGGTTAGGGGTCAATTTTAAATATATCTGATTTCCAGACGGGGTATCAATAATACTGCTATAGCCGAGATGGTACTTTACATCGCCATCTCCCATCGTAAGGTCAGGGTTAATGTTGCCCTCAAATTCGGTAAAGATCTGCTCATAAATTTTTCCAAGAATATTGGTCAGCACATTCAGCCGCCCTCTATGAGCCATCCCAATAACAACTTCCTTCACGCCCAACTCAGCCGCTTTATTAATGATGGTCTGCAATGAGGGGATTGTGTTTTCACCTCCTTCTAACGAAAAACGCTTTTGACCTAAGAATTTAGTGTGCAAGAAATTTTCAAAAACAACAGCCTCGTTCAACTTGCCAAGGATGCGCTTTTTTTCTTCCTGATTAGGATTATAACTAAAATATTCTTTCTCAATTTTATCAAAAAACCAACTTCTTACTTCATCATTGCGAATGAAGTTATATTCAAAGCCAATAGTGCCTAAGTACAACACCTTCAACCGCTCAATGATTTTACGTAAAGAAGATTTTGGCATCCTGATTTCTGAGGCGACCTCGAATTCAGTGTCCAAGTCAGCGTCCGTTAACCCAAATTTGGTATGATCTAACTGAACACCATGGTCTCTTCTCGTGCGGACAGGATTAGTATTTGACTTTAAATGCCCGAAAGAACGATATGCAAAAATGAGGGTACGAACATAGGTCTCTTTAATATTAGGCGCTTCAGCAGCAGATGCTTGTCCATTTTCACCGTAGCGTTGCGAGGAAAAATCATATCCCTCAAAGAATTTTTGCCAGGTAGGGTCAACAGAAGTGGGGTCTTGGTTGTAATTTTTATAGAGCTGATCTATATAGCTCGTATCGGCACTTGAGATGTAGCTGTACTTGTCCATGATTAAATTAAAAAGCTACCAAATGTATAATCTCACAACAAGAATTAAAAACCTAATAACCGCTTAAACAAATATTTAAAGTGAATAATGGGATTTTTGCAGTCTATCCACTGATTATTAGCTTTTTATACAAAGAAAGTTTGTTGGAATTGATGATTTTTCGACTTTATAGCAACGCGCGTTGGCATATATTCAAAATCCGATTACCTTTGCGATCCTTTTAAAAACGGACGTGTTCCAACATTAAAAACGTAAGAGAAAATGGTAAAATTGAGATTAGCCCGCAGAGGCCGCAAGAAGTTGTCGATGTTTGATATTGTTGTTTCTGATGCGAGAGCACCCAGAGACGGTAAATTCATCGAAAAAATTGGTACCTATAACCCTGCTACGAACCCCGCTTCTATTGTTATCAAAGAAGAAAGAGCTTTTCATTGGCTCATGGTGGGAGCGGAGCCTTCTGATACCGTACGGGCAATGCTTTCGTACAAGGGCATTATGTACAAAAGGCATTTACAGATTGGTGTAGATAAGGGCGCTTTAACCCAAGAGGCAGCCGATGGAAAATTGGCAGATTGGTTAAAAGCAAAAGAAGCTAGCATTCAATCAAAGATCTCCGGATTGTCGAAATCTAAGGAAGAACAAACAAAGGCTAGAAAAGCAGCAGAATCTAAGGTGAGAGAAGCACGCGCTGAGGCTATTCGTAAGAAAGCGGAGGTCGTTGTTGCTGCGCCAATAGCAGAAGTGGCCGAAGGTGAAACTCCTGCCGCAGAAGCTCAAGCATAATATTTTAATTACAATACAAAAAGATGCCATCGCCTTTTCGGGATGGCATTTTTATTTTGACAAAATCATGGATAAAAAGGACTGCTATAAAATCGGTTATGTTGCCAAGGCACACGGGCTAAAAGGCGAAGTAACAGTTATTGTTACCGAGCCAATGGATTTAGATTCTGTGGAGTCTGTTTTCATAGAACAGACAAATACGCTTGTACCCTACTTTATAAAAGAGCTTTCTGATCGTGGCGACAAAGCGTTTATACGATTTGACGAAATCAACTCGATAGAACAAGCCAATGCAATAAAAGGCTGTAGCATTTACTTGCTAAAGGAAGCGCGCCCTAAGCTGAAGCGTGGCGAATTCTATGATGACGAAGTGATTGGCTTTACAGTGATTGATGAGACTTTGGGCGAATTGGGCAGCATTACAGAAGTCTCAAACTCCGGACCCAACCGGCTATTGTCGGTGGCCGTGAAGAATAAGGAAGTGCTCATCCCTTTGAATAGCCCATTTATTATAGGCACCAATAAAACCAAGAAAGTGATTAAAGTTGCTTTGCCCGATGGCTTTTTAGATATTTAGAATTATGCGTTTGGATATCATTACTTGCTTGCCTAGGCTGTTGGATAGTCCCTTCTCAGATTCCATTTTAAAAAGAGCGCAAGAAAAAGGACTCGTTATTGTAAAAGTCCATGATCTGAGAGAATATTCCACCCATAAACACCGCACAACAGATGACTATGCTTTTGGTGGTGGAGCTGGAATGGTGATGATGATTGAGCCGATTGACCGATGTATTGCTTCCCTAAAGGCTGAACGAACCTACAATGAGATTATCTACATGAGCCCGGATGGTGAGCTACTAACACAGTCTATCGCCAATCAATTGAGTCTTAAAGAAAACTTGATTTTGTTGTGTGGTCACTATAAAGGAATTGATGAACGAGTAAGGGAGCATCTTATTACTCGGGAGATCAGCATAGGAAATTATGTTCTGTCCGGGGGAGAATTGGCCGCAGCCGTAGTGGCCGATTCGGTAATTCGCTTACTTCCTGGTGTGCTCAATGATGAAACATCCGCGCTAAGCGACTCCTTTCAAGATGGCCTCATTGCCCCCCCTGTTTACACCCGCCCGGCAGAGTATAATGGCTGGAAGGTGCCCGATGTATTGCTTTCTGGGCATCAGGCCAAAATTGAAGACTGGAAGCAGGAAAAAGCATTGGAAAGGACTAAGTCCAGAAGGCCTGATTTAAACATTGGGTTAACTTCTTAAAAGGAATTTTATGTGTCCGGACTTCGAAATTCAACTTCTTCGCCTATATTTGCAGTCCATTTTAAAAACCGAGTAGTATGGCCGATTTAATGAAAATTGTAGAGCAAGAGCTAGCCTCTAAAAGAGCAGGTATACCAAGCTTTAAGTCAGGCGATACCATTAGCGTACATGTAAAGATCAGCGAGGGTAACAAAGAAAGGATTCAGCAATTTCAGGGTGTTGTTCTTTACAGGAGAGGGACATCAACCAATGGAGAAAGCTTTTCTGTAAGAAAAGTTTCCAATGGCGTTGGCGTTGAACGCGTATTCCCGCTTTTAAGCCCGAGCATCGAAAAAATTGAATTTGTGAAAGCCGGCAAGGTTCGCAGAGCAAAATTGTTCTATTTGAAAGGTCGCCAAGGCAAATCCGCTAGGATCAAAGAAAAATTAGCTGCCGTAAAAGCAGTCTAATCCAAAAAAATAAAAATCAAAAAACCCATTTCAACCCATTGAAATGGGTTTTTTGCATTCGGAGAATACCTTGGATCAATTGGCACGGAAAACTATATTTGTCCCTCACTTAAAACAATTACAATGGCAAGACCCTCCACCACCGAATTACTTGGTAAAGATGCCGAGTCACTTTTGACTCATAAGAGCAAGACCATTTCAAAAGATCATCTTCACTTGCCAGGCCCTGATTTTGTAGATCGTATTTTTTCTGTCTCCAATAGAAACACACCAACTCTTATCAGTCTTCAAAGCCTTTTCAATAAAGGCCGGTTAGGTGGCACAGGCTTCCTATCTATACTCCCTATAGATCAAGGTATCGAGCATAGCGCAGGCGCTTCGTTTGCTAAAAACCCAACCTATTTTGATCCGGAAAATATCATTAAGTTGGCAATAGAAGGGGAATGCAATGCGGTGGCCACAACTTTTGGTGGACTTGCTATGATGTCTAGAAAATACGCACACAAAATTCCATTTATCGTAAAAATAAATCACAATGAACTGTTGACATACCCTAATCAGGCCGATCAGGTGATGTATGGTTCAGTGGATGATGCCTGGAACCTTGGCGCGATTGCCGTTGGCGCCACGATCTATTTCGGATCAGAAAATGCTACCCGTCAGATACAGGAAGTATCCGCTGCATTTGAGCGCGCTCATGAATTGGGTATGGCCACCATTCTCTGGTGCTACACGCGTAATGACGCATTCAAAAAAGACGGTGTTGACTATCATACTTCCGCTGATTTAACTGGTCAAGCGAACCACTTAGGCGTAACCATTCAAGCCGACATTATCAAACAAAAATTAGCTACGAACAACGGTGGCTATAAGGCGCTGAATTCGGGAGGAAGCTCGTACGGAAAATTGGATGAACGCATTTATACTGAACTTACCTCCGACCACCCCATCGACTTGTGCCGTTATCAGGTGGTCAATTGCTATATGGGGCGTGCTGGCCTAATCAACTCCGGTGGCGATTCAAAAGGATCTAGCGACATGGCAGATGCAGTTCGCACGGCTGTGATCAACAAAAGAGCTGGTGGTATGGGATTGATATCGGGAAGAAAAGCATTCCAGCGACCCATGAAAGAGGGGGTAGAAATCCTTCAGGCCATACAAGATGTTTATTTGGATAAGAAGATTGATATTGCTTAGTCGCAGATTTGAAAATTTGAAGATTAGCTAATTTGAAAATTACTTCTCGATTTTCAAGTCGTCACATCTTCATATTTTCAAATTGAGAAATTTTCAAATTTAATTTTATGCCTTGGTTCAAACGCACCGATAAAGGAATCCTAACACCAACAGAATCAAAACGGGAAGTGCCCGATGGGCTTTGGTTCAAATCACCCGGTGGAAAAATAATCCATACGCGTGAGCTTAAGAACAACGCGTACGTAGTTCCGGAAGAAGATCTTCACGTAAAAATCGGGTCGGTAGAATATTTTGAAATCTTGTTCGATAACAACGAGTTTACGGAGTTAGATGCCAATATGGAATCGGGTGATCCGCTAAAATTCGTGGACACCAAGCCCTATCCCAAGAGGGTCAAAGAGTCGCAATCTAAAACACAATTGAAAGATGCGGTTCGAACGGCTTATGGAAAAATCAATGGGCTAGATCTTTGTGTGGCTTGTATGGATTTCACATTCATTGGTGGCTCAATGGGTTCTGTGGTGGGTGAAAAAATTTCACGAGCGATTGATCACTCGCTTAAAACAAGAACGCCTTTTTTGATGATTTCACGGTCAGGTGGTGCCCGCATGATGGAAGCAGGACTTTCGCTGATGCAGATGGCTAAAACATCGGCTAAACTCGCGTTGATGGACGAAGCTAAAATACCTTACATCTCGCTGCTAACGGATCCAACAACGGGTGGAGTAACTGCCTCCTATGCGATGTTGGGTGATTTTAATATCGCGGAACCAGGTGCCCTCATTGGTTTTGCCGGACCGCGTGTTATCCGTGAAACGATCGGCAAAGACCTTCCTAAAGGTTTTCAAAGTGCAGAGTTTGTCTTGGAACACGGCTTCTTGGATTTCATCATCGATAGAAGAAGTCTGAAGCAGCGACTCAGCACTCTGCTGAAGATGCTTCAGTAATTCTTTTCTATACCATTGAAGAAGATTGCTCGGATTGAGTTGCAGTATCTTCCCTGCCTCGAATACTTTTGTGCGCTGCTTTCTTTTGATGTGGTTGAATTGGAATTTCACGAACACTACCTCAAACAGACATTTCGTAATAGATGCTATATCAACACTTCGCAAGGTGTTCAGATGCTGATTGTACCCCTAAAGGAAAAACACGGCAAAGTTTCCGTTCAAGAAATACGGATAGACTATCAACAAAAATGGCAAAACAATCATTGGCGAAGCATCGAATCAGCCTATCGAAATGCACCCTACTTCGAACATTATGCAGACGAGCTAAAAAAAATAATTTACCTGGGTCACGAACAATTACTAAACCTTAACAAAGACTTGCTGTCATTCTGTCTGCGAGTCACTCATCTAAAAGTAGAGCTTTCTAGTACGCAGCAGTATGAAAAAGTGCCTTCCTACGCTGTTTCAGACCTTCGCGGAACAATAAGCCCAAAACAAGTGGCCTTCGAACGGACATTCTATCACCCGGTATCCTATCAACAGGTGTTTGGCAACACTTTTGTTTCAAACCTCAGCATCTTGGACTTGTTGTTTTCTGAAGGGCCAAAGTCAATTGACCTTTTACGCGCTTCGTTGCGCTTATTGAACAAATAAATTCAAGTCAGCGTTACTAGTTCAGGTTTCAAAAAGTCATTTCGTTGGATGAATGGGGTGGGTTTGGAATTATAGTCTTTAAAACTTTACATTTACACATATCAATTACACTATGTCAAATATGGAAGCCAAATTTTCCAACCGTGTCAAAGAAGTAATCTCACTGAGTCGGGAAGAAGCATTGCGTTTAGGCCACGACTACATCGGCACAGAACACCTTATCTTGGGAATGATTCGCGAGGGCGAAGGTGTCGCTGTAGGTGTGTTAAAAAAATTAGGTGTACCCCTTGATCAACTCCGCGGAGAGATCGAAAAAATTTCCAAAGGCACAGCCACTCATGAAATTAAAAACTTGGCAAATATTCCATTAACACGTGCTTCTGAGAAGACACTAAAGATCACTTATCTGGAGGCCAAAGTTTTTAAAGCTCAGTTGATCGGTACAGAACACTTACTCCTTTCTATTCTTCGCGATCCGGATAATCTTGCCACACAAATCCTCAATAAGTTTGATGTTGCTTATGATGTAGTCAAAGAAATGCTGGAGTACCAGCACGAGCAACCTACTGCCTCCTCAGATACAGACGACCCAGATGATGATTCATCCAAAATGTTTGGCAGCGGTGCGGGAGCAGGTGCAGGCAAAGAGAAAAAGGGAATGGAAAAGTCGCGCACACCGGTGCTTGATAACTTCGGACGTGACCTAACTAAACTAGCGGAGGACAACAAACTTGACCCCATCGTGGGCAGAGAAAAAGAAATTGAACGGGTAGCTCAGATTCTGAGTCGTAGAAAAAAGAATAACCCAATATTGATAGGAGAGCCGGGAGTGGGTAAGACGGCCATTGCGGAAGGATTGGCGCTCCGGATCATCCAGAAAAAAGTTTCGCGTGTATTGTTTGGCAAACGTGTTGTTACCTTGGATTTAGCATCGCTTGTAGCGGGAACAAAATACCGCGGGCAGTTTGAAGAGCGAATGAAAGCCGTCATGAACGAATTGGAAAAATCGGCTGATGTTATTTTGTTCATAGATGAGCTACATACAATTGTGGGTGCTGGTGGTGCCTCGGGCTCCTTAGATGCCTCTAACATGTTCAAACCAGCTCTCGCGCGAGGAGAAATACAATGTATTGGCGCGACAACCCTTGATGAATACCGTCAGTATATTGAGAAAGACGGTGCACTTGCGAGGAGATTTCAAATGGTGATGGTAGATTCTACCTCAGTGGATGAGACCATTCAGATACTAGAGAACATCAAAGAAAAATACGAAGACCATCACCACGTAACCTACACGAAGGAAGCCTTAGAGTCATGTGTAAAATTATCCGACCGTTATATCAGTGATCGATTCCTGCCCGACAAAGCAATCGATGTGATGGATGAGGCGGGAGCAAGGGTACATATCAACAATATTCATGTGCCTGACGATATTGTGAAATTTGAGGCAGCGATTGAAGATGTAAAGAAAGAAAAAAACCGCGTTGTTAAGAGTCAGAAGTATGAGGAGGCCGCTCAACTTCGCGATAAAGAAAAGAAGCTGATTGAGCAACTTGACTTAGCCAAAGCCAGGTGGGAAGAGAAAACGAGAACCGAAAAATACACGGTTACCGAAGACAATGTGGCTGATGTAGTCGGCATGATGACGGGTATACCAGCAAACCGTATTGCGCAGAAGGAAAGCAACAAACTTTTGGGCATGGCCGAACAATTGAGTAGCAAAGTGATTGGTCAAGAGGAAGCAATAAAGAAATTAACCCGTGCCATTCAGCGCACGAGAGTTGGCCTAAAGGATCCCAAAAAACCAATTGGCTCTTTCATTTTCCTTGGGCCTACAGGTGTCGGCAAAACAGAGTTAGTGAAGGTTTTAGGAACTTACCTCTTCGATAAGGACGATGCGCTTGTTCGCATTGACATGAGTGAGTATATGGAAAAATTTTCTGTGTCCCGCTTAGTAGGTGCGCCTCCAGGATATGTTGGATACGAAGAAGGTGGTCAGTTAACCGAAAAAGTTCGCAGGAAGCCATATAGCGTAGTGTTGTTGGATGAAATCGAAAAAGCACATCCTGATGTTTTCAACATTCTACTACAGGTTTTAGATGATGGAATACTTACAGACGGACTAGGGCGTAGAGTCGATTTCCGCAACACCATCATCATCATGACCTCTAATATCGGAGTGCGTGATCTAAAAGATTTTGGTTCGGGCATTGGATTTACAACCAAAGCAAACCGTGAGAATGATGAGGAAGTAATGAAATCAACTATTCAAAATGCATTGAAGAGGGCATTTTCGCCTGAATTTTTGAACCGACTTGATGACGTTATTGTGTTTAATTCTCTTAAACGAGAAGACATACACAAGATCATTGATATCACACTTGGAAAGTTATTCGCTAGAATACTAACTCTTGGATACACTGTTGAATTAAGTGAAAAAGCAAAAGACTTCTTAGCAGAAAAAGGCTACGATCAACAATTTGGTGCAAGACCATTAAATCGTGCGATCCAAAAATATTTGGAAGATCCCGTTGCAGAAGAAATCTTGAAAGGGGAAGTTACGGAAGGCGCCATTATTATGGCAGACTATGAAGGGACCGGTGATGTCCTCACCATCAAGACAAAAAAAGGGAAAGCATCTACCAAAGAAAAAAAGAGTGAATAGATGTGCATACTAAAAAAGGGGAATTTAATTCCCCTTTTTTATTTACTTTTCTCTTACCCCCAAGACTAAATCAGAATTATACAGTGCTTTTAAAGCACGTTGTTTAACTGTTCTTTTATTTTCTCCAGTTCTTCCTTCATCATCACCACTTGCTGCTGCATCTCTGCATCATTGGCTTTACTTCCGATCGTGTTGATCTCCCTTCCGATTTCTTGTGCGATAAAGCCTAATTTCTTGCCGCTCGATTGCTTGTCGCTGAGCCCTTTGATAAAATAATCTAAATGCGTTTTAAGACGAACGCGCTCTTCGTGAATGTCGAGCTTTTCAATGTAAAAAATAATTTCCTGTTCCAGGCGATTCGCATCGAATCCTTCACCCCCGAAAAGCTCCTTCACGTTGCCCTTTATTCTACTCCTGATCTTTTCTATTCGTTTGGGGTCAATCTCTTCTACAGCAAATAAACCCTTTCTAATGGTCTCTATATAGTCGATCAATTTCTTCTCTAGGGATTTGCCTTCGGCAAGTCGAAACGACTCACATTTTTCAATGGCTTCCCCTATCAAACTACGTACATTTTCCCACTCGGCTGGATCCAACTCTTCTTTGCCATTGGCGATAGCTACATCTGGTGAAGAAAGGGCCATCTGAAAAATTGAGTCTGTTGTTGCCAATACTTTATCCGCCAGCCGCTTAAGTTCCTTATAGTAGGCGACAAATAATTCTTCGTTATAGCGCTGCGCGATCTCTGGCCGAGCAGTTTGTTGGTAATCAATCGCAAGAGAAATCTTACCACGTTCGAGCCTATCAGCGACCCATGTGCGCAACTCTAATTCCTTTTCAGAGAACCTCCGGGGCAGTCGCAAACTCAAATCTAGAAACTTTGAATTTAGGGATTTCACTTCGACAGCAATTGCCAAGGAACCTGAATTGGAAGTGCTTTGGCCAAAGCCAGTCATTGATCTAATCATTAGGGCTATTTTTAAAAATCAAAACCGATCGCTACAAATGGACGTGGGCCTTTCACAACAAAATTCTCGACCGGCCAAGCTAGGTCGAATTTAAGATAATAACCAAAAATCACTGACCTGAACCCAAACCCATAGCTATAAAGCCAGGGATTCAAGTACTCTCGGATTTCAACTTGAAATGGGTTACCAGAAGTAAATCGCTCGGGGACATTTCTCACGCGACCTACACTTTGATTATCGAGTGGAATTGGCCCTGTCCAACTACTCCCTATGTCGTAGAAGCCTGTCAACTGCAGGTTTCTAAAAAAATTTGAAGTGACCGGACCGCTTGACAATGCGCGAACGAGCGGCACACGCAATTCTGCATTGAGAACGGCCGCGCTATTTCCGTAAAGTGTGCCATAGTCAAAGCCCCGGAGGTTGACAAACTCTGTAAAAAGTAAATTTTCATTGTAAGATCCGAAGGGATGAACAAGTGGATTAAGAGCCCCGCTTCTATTGAATGCATTCCCCGTATTGGGGCCAAGCCAATTACTGAACCAATTGTCTGTACCGCCCAATAAATAACTCTTTGGCGCAGCGCCAAAAAAACTTCCAGCAAAGCCGCGTACGGCAAAAATAATTTCCTTGTATATCTTTTGATACCTCCTGACGTCCAGTGAGACTTGACTGAAACTTCTACGCGAGTTGCCGGCTGCCTCATAGACGACCGCGCTCAGTTTACCGCGGGTACCTTCAATAATGTTCAATCCAGTGGTGATCGAGTTATCATAAACAATCTCTGCTTTGGTGCCTAAGTAGGTTTGTGACCGCGAGGGCAGAAAAGTAGGGACTCCAGCAGTAGGAATGGTTCGTCCTAGATCGACATACTGAGTATAACCTGCAAATGGCTTAATGGTAACTCTTGTTCGTACAGACAGCGGATAAGAGGCACCTACTTCCAGTTTTTGAAACGAATATTTTTGTCTCTCGTCTTCAGTTGATTCCCTCAGTAATGGCTGCCAGAAAATTACCTTCCGATCAAAACGAACGCTGTAGTCAATTCTGTTTGGCAAATACTGGAACTCCACATAGGTGTCACCACTTTTAAAATCAAAAGCTGTTTGGAGACCTCCAAAAATTCGATAATTCTCCAACATGTCATTCATCTGCACTTCTAGCTTTAACCCCGGGCCGCGAAGTTGATCGATCACAAAACTGGTGACAATATTTTCATAGCTGAATTTTGGAAAATAGGGAAACGGCCCCTTGACCCGGTTTACTTCTCTGGCTTTCATATAGCGTGTCAGGAAAGTCTCGCTCGGCTGTTTATTCTTGATGGCCTCTTCTTCAAACACATAGTCGTCAGTGTTTAGGGGTTTCTCAGTCGGCTTCAACAAATCTTTTTTAGGAACGCTATCGACCTTAGCAACGACCGGTGTCAATTCATCAAACGTATAATCGTCCGTATCAATCTTGGTGTTTTTTTGAATGACTTTTGAAGTGTCCTTTTTTGCCGGCTGCTCCACTGCCGGTTGCAGAGGCTCCGCTTTTACAGTATCTATTTTTTCTTTCAGACGAGCATTGATCAAATCTTTGATGGAGGTTGCTTTTGGCTGCTCTTTCTTCTTTCGCTCGGTAAGAACCCTTGCCTGAGCCACTTCCTTTCTTCGGGTAGCGGGAGTAAAAACCTGTCGATCAAAATTCCGGTTGTGTTCAACAAAAATATCCTCTCTCAAAGATTGAGTAAGCACCACGGCTTGCATCTTATTGATGTAGTTGATATCAAAATCTTTTACACTGGAGTTGTAGTTGGTCAGTTGCGCATAAATACCTGTGGACATATTATACCTAAACAAGTTGGTAATGCCCCGCTGATCACTGAGGTAGAAAAAATTGTTTTCATCTACGGGCCGTACACGGAAATCTTTGCTCAACGTATTGGTAACGCGCTTCAATGAGTTCACCGTGGTGTCAATGTTGTACAAAAAAAGATTGTAGTTGGGCGAGAGCTTTTGCAGCCCCTTAACGGAAACATTCAACGAATCTGAAGGTCTGTTAGAACTAAAAACAACCGTATTGGTATTGGGAATAAAAGCCGGATCCAGATCGTCAAACTTATCGCTGGTAAGTCTTTTCGTCCGATCTCTACGACTGCTTAGCAAGAATAAATCATTCTGACCTTCAAAATCCGCACTCAATACTACAAGCCGCCCATTATTCGAAAAGTTGAAACTTCGAATATTTGAAAACTTATCAAGTTCTCGAGGCAGCTTCGTTTTGCTGTTCAGATCATAGAGCCAAAAAATATATTGGCCCTTCTTGACGCCAATTACACCCAGTGTATTGGCATCAGCCCAGCTAAGCAAGGGTACTCGATAGTCAACGGTTTGCTTAATGGCTCGCTTCCCGCCCGTCAAAATGACTTTTTCCTTGCCACTTTCTAATGACTTTACTTTTACCGTAAAGCTTCCTCGGTCATTTTCAGCATACGCAATCTTTTTCCCATCAGGGCTGATTTTCACGGTGGTGTAAGTCAGCGTTCTACGATGGTTCTCTGTAAACCGAGTGGAGTCTTGTAAGGGCACATAGCTTTGGCTTACTTTCTTCTCCATACCACTATAGAAAGCCCGCCAATCCACCAACAATTGCTTAAAAGGTATGCCAAGCGTGATTAAAATGCTGCGCTCTTCATTACGAATGATTCGTGTATAGTTAAGGATATTGTTGATGCTGCTCTTCCCATATTTTTCAACAATAAAGTTCCAAATCGACTGGCCTACCAACGCAGCCTCCTTACCAGAAAAACGCAATGCTTTATTTACTCTATTACTTTGTACCAGCTGCCGGACAAAATCGTCCATCTCCTCGTCCCACCCATGAGCTACATAATAAGAGCTTCCTTCAATAAACCATTCAGGCAAATTCAGCAATACCGAATTTTGGAACATGTCTTTTAAGCTGCCACCAAACATCATCTCATTCACCATCAAATCAGACATTTTGAAAATCAATTCTTCCTTGAACTCGTCCAGATTTCCGGGATGGGCTATTTCTGCGTAAGGCTTTATGAACTCTGTCTCACCACCAGCACTGTACCTAGTGTGGTTTAGGCCAATATTGCTTTGCTGCAAATCGGTCACAGAGTTGTACAAAAACACCTTTGTCTTTTGAGATGGATAAAAACCAATCAAGTCAGTAATTCTATCAAACTCCGACTCTAAGTATTGAAGGGCTTCTTCCGCCACCTTCCTGCGTTCTCCATAGAAATGGACATCAAAATTCTCAGAACTCAAGTATTTCCAATCAAATTTCTTGAATTGAATTCGGTTTTGACCAAACGTTTCTATGGTTTGCTGCGCATGAACTGCACCCGTTACTAACATCCAGACTAAAAATACCCCCCCAATCCTTCTCATATTTGCTGTGTTCGGCTTAAGATTTCGAATATAACGCATTAAATCTCGTAATATTTACTTCCTTCATTATTTCCCCTTTGCCTTCCAACCAATGGGCAACTTGGGCAGAAAAGTAGGGAGCTAAACTTACTCCTTTTGTTCCCAGCCCGTTAAAAATAACTAAATTTTTGTAGAGCGGATGACATCCAATAATCGGTCGCCTGTCAATAGTGGTTGGCCGGATGCCCCACTCCTGCGCTACCACTGAAAAGGGATTTTTTAACAGTCCGGTTAACTTCTCAACTAACTCAATCCGGGCCTTCTCCGTCACTTCATGGCTCAAGTTTTTTAGCTCATACGTTGCGCCAGCTTTGTAGACTGAGGTTCCACTGGATGGAACGATGTAAACGCCCTTATTAAAAATCACAGCCGGCTCAAAATCCAAGTTTAATGTTACCGTTTCTCCTTTCAAGGGCCGAATGTGAAGCCAATCAAAAAAAGGATTTGCTTCAATTCCCTGGCAAAAAATAATCTTATGAGCGGTCATTCCATGGTACGAAACCGACTCAGACGATAGTTCTAGGTCTTCTATCGCAAAATGAGAATCGCTCCAGGAATTGTTAGAAATCAGAAATTTTCTGGTTGAAGCTAAAAAAGATATTGTATCCAAATATCCGCAAGTGTTCAACAAAATCCCGCCAAATGGATCCTTTACTTCGTTTCCAAAACCCGACTCAGTATATATCTTTTCTACAAAAGTACTCACCCTATGTTCAGCCGATTTGACCATCCAATTATTCTGCTCCTCGGCAGAATGAAACGGTCGATAAAGTAATGAAGGGAAGAAAAATCGTTGCCCAAATTGTTTCTCGCAGTCGGTATAGAAGGCGTGTAACGAATCAAAAACCTCTTCTGCCAGCCACGTCTTTACAATGCCCATCCCGGTTATGGGATTGAACAGCCCTGCTGCCACGCGTGAGCAATTATTCTTTAGCGGCTCATCAAAAATCAATACTCTTCTACCTCTATCCAAAAGTCGTATGGCTAAAGCAGAACCGGCAAGGCCCTGGCCAACAATAATATAGTCAACTTGGGGTTCGATAAAAATAGTAGTGAACAAAAGTACAGCATGGCGAGCTAATCAAGTACCAGCCAAGCAAGTTTTCGTAATTTTGCGGCATGACTATCCAATCGTTTGTTTTCAATCCATTTTCTGAAAACACCTACGTAGCATTTGACGAAACCAAGGAAGCGGTGATCATCGATCCCGGGTGCTACGAACCAACTGAGAAAGCCGAGCTTGATCAATTTATAACTTCGAATGGTTTAACTGTCAAGTTTGTTCTCAACACCCATTGTCATATTGATCACGTTCTGGGCAATTTTCATTGTAAAACAAAATACAAAGCTCCTTTGCTAATCAACAAGCACGATGAAAGGGTGCTGCTGGCCGTGCAATCATACGCCTCCAACTATGGCTTTGCGGGCTACCAGCCCACACTACCAGACAGATTTTTAGAAGAAAATGAGTCTTTTGTCTTTGGAAATACAAACTGGAAAATTTTATTTCTTCCCGGCCATTCCCCAGGACATATCGCATTCTATGACGAGCAAAAGAAAACTATTTTTAGTGGCGATGTACTTTTTAAAAGAAGCATCGGGCGAACAGATTTGCCCGGAGGCAATTTTGATGTGTTGCTAAAAAGTATACAACAAAAACTATTTCTATTACCTGATGACGTGGTAGTGTATTCAGGACATGGCCCCGCAACAACAATAGGCGAAGAAAAAAAATCAAATCCTTTCTGCGCTCTTACCCATTGAGTATGAACATAAAAAAATACATCCCCAATTTTCTAACCTGTTGCAACCTGATTTGTGGCTGTTTCGGCATTGTTTTTTGTCTGGAGGAAAGAAGTATTCCCGCGGCTTATTTTGTATGGGTCGCAGCAATATTCGATTTCCTAGATGGCTTTGCTGCACGCATGCTAAAGGTGCACTCACCAATCGGCAAAGAATTAGACTCACTAGCCGATGTAGTAAGCTTTGGTGTATTGCCGTCTCTGGTGATGTACAAACTAATAGCCACCTCTTCATCTGTTACTTGGCTACCCTATGTAGCATTCGTTATTGCGGCATTCTCCGCACTGCGACTAGCCATATTCAATGTAGACGAAACACAGCGAGATAGTTTTAAAGGGTTGAATACCCCTGCAAATACTCTTTTTATCACTTCCCTGACGCTACTTTCCGGGAGTGTAGCAGCCTGGCTACGTCAAGATTGGCTTTTGGTTTTGATTACCATTGTGTTCTCCCTTTTAATGGTTTCACCAATACAATTCTTTGCGTTTAAGTTCAAAAACTTTACATGGGCAGACAACCGGTTACGTTTTAGCTTTATTGGCCTTTCGTCATTATTATTAATCATCTTTCAGGTGGCAGCGATCCCCATGATTATAATACTTTACATCTTTACATCGTTGATAGGTGGCGGCCTAAGATTCGAAAAACAATAGACTTGACTAAAGAGCTAAAAATAGCATTAACACTTTGGCTTTGCTATGCATTGGCGCTCCCAACGCGCGGTCAAGTCACCTCAGTTCTCTCTACAGGTGATTGGCATAAATTCTCTGTGGAAAACGAGGGCATTTTCAAAATCGACTATGACCTTTTAAGAAAAACAGGCACTAACCCTGATCAAATTGATCCCCGAAACATTCAGATTTTCTCGGGTGGCAGCGGTATGCTTCCACAACCCAACAACAAGTCAAGAAATGTCGATTTAATACAAGTATCCCTATTCGTTTCGGGCGAGGCAGATGGAAAGTTCGATCGCGGAGATTTTATTTTATTTTTTGGCCAGGGGCCGGATAAGTATCTATACAATCAACAAAAACAAATCTTTGACTACGAGAATCATCTTTATGCAGATAAGAACTTTTATTTTCTATCTGTAGGCGCAGCCCCAGGAAAGAGAATCGCAAATCAAGCAAAAATCGAGGGATCATTTCCCATCGTGCGAGAATTCGATGACTTTGCGTATTACGAGACTGAAAAATATAATCTACTAAAATCAGGCCGGCAATGGTTTGGCGAGCAATTTGACAATAATCCGGAAGCTGTTATTCGTTTTGATATTGCCGGCATCATAGACAATTCTCCCATTAAGTTGACTAGCCACGTGATGGCCCAATCCATCAGCGATTGCACCTTCAAAGTATTTTTTAACAACACCCCTATTCTCGATCAGCCCCTGCTAGCCATACCCAATACCCAGTATGGCATCAAAGGCAGAATTACAAAAGATACGATCAGTATTAATTCATCCTCTGTCAAGGCGGCTGCACAAAATACACAAGAGGTGAAATATCAGTTTACCAGAGGTGGTACCGCTGGGCTATCGGTAGGATACCTGGACTTCTTTCTTTTCACCATGAAAAGAAAACTGGCTCTATATGGCGATCAGACCATTTTTACTTCTTCGGAAAGTTTGGAGAATACTATTTCTACTTTTGAAATAACGCCCGTAAATTCAAAAACAATCGTATGGGATATCACGGATCCGTTCAATACAGCGCTACAGTCAATAACGCTTAGCGGCACCTCACTTTTGACTACAGCTCCCACGTCTTCGTTAAAAAAATTTATTGTCTTCGATTCGGAGAAAACAAAATCTCCAACCTTTGAAATTACCATCAAAAACCAAAATCTTCATGCAGTCGATAACAAGAGCTTTATCATTGTCACTCATCCTGCCTTTAGGTCGGAAGCAGAGCGATTAGCAAATCACCGACAAAACAAGAACGGTTTGTCAACGCTGGTTGTTACTACCGATCAAGTCTATCACGAATATTCTGGAGGCAAACAAGATGTCACCGCCATTCGTGATTTCGTTAGGGATGTGTATCAGAAACCAAGCTCTACACTGAAGAATGTTCTTTTATTCGGGCGTGGCTCATACGATTATAAATCTCGTGTAGTGAGCAACACGAATTTTGTTCCCATCTATGAGTCGCTCAATTCGTTAAGTCCACTCGAAACGTATTCGTCAGACGACTATTTTGGAATGCTGGAAGACAACGAGGGTGCCTGGTTGGAAAGCCCCGCACAAAACTCAACGATGGATGTGGGCATAGGTAGAATACCAGTGAAAAAAATAGAAGAGGCCAAGGCAGTTGTAGATAAGTTGATCGAATATGAAACAAATCCAAAAGCAAGAGGTGTTTGGCGGAAGGAAATACTTTTTGTTGCCGATGATGCAGACTTTAATATTCACCAAAGCCAGGCCGATCAAATGGCAAATTCTATCGATGTTTCGAATCCTGAGTTAAACATCAAAAAACTCTATTTGGATTCCTTCGATCAGATTCAACGAAACACAGGCCCAGCTAGCCCAGCAGCGACACGAGCACTTGAACTAGACATTCGCAAAGGCAAATCAATCGTGAACTACACAGGGCACGGCTCCGAGAAGGTTTGGATGCAAGAGCAAGTATTGACAGAAAACATTGTTTTGAATTGGAAAAACAGTCCCGAGTACCCACTCTTTGTAACTGCAACCTGTGAATTTGGCAGGAACGATGATCCGTTCATTATATCAAGTGGGGAACGCATTCTATTACAACCAAAAGGCGGAGGCATCGGGCTTGTTACCACCGCTCGTCCTGTCAACTCAAGCACTAATTTTACCCTCAATCGCGCTTTTTATACCGCACTTTTTTCAAAAGAAAATAACAAGTATCGTGATCTTGGCTCAATATTTCGCGACACAAAAAACACAAGCATTTCAGGTGTATCCAATCGGAATTTTTCTTTGCTGGGAGATCCTTCTATGACAATTGGCTTTAGTAACAAAGAAGTCGTGATCGATGAAATAAAAACAGCTTCCGGGTCTTCGATATTGAAAGGGCTCTCCCTTGTTAAAGCAAAAGGGCAGCTGAAAGAAGACGGAACGAAACTAATCAATTTCAATGGCGAAGTATTTTTCACCCTCTACGATAAGCCAAGCGTTGAAATAACAAAAGGCTCCGAAGGAACTTCGCCCTTCACTTATTCATTATGGAAGAATGTACTCTTTAGCGGAAGAGCCTCGGCAACCAATGGTAGTTTTGAAGTTAATTTTGTGATGCCAAGAAATGTGGATGCAATACCTTCAACGGGTAAGCTAAGTCTATACGCGACCTCTTCAAATCAAGACGCATTTGGCAATTCCTCCAACTTTTTGATAGGCGGAATAGAATCATCACCCACACCTGATATCACACCACCAGAAATCTCACTTTTTTTGGGCGACACTACGTATGTCGCGGGTGGAGTGGTGGGGTCAAATACAAATCTGGTAGCTCGCCTGTTCGATGAAAGTGGGTTGACAACAACCTCATTTGTTTCAGCGAACAATATGATGGCCGTATTGGACAATCAATATCGTTTTGTGGTTAACGACTACTACATTTCAGAGAAAGATAACTATAAAAAAGGTTTGCTGATTTACCCGCTGGACACCTTAAAAAAAGGACTACACTCACTTTCGCTAACCGTTTCGGATACGTACAATAATACGAATACAAAAACAATTGAATTCGTAGTGAGTGATGGAAACCAAATTCATATCTCTGAATTCTATAACTTCCCCAACCCGATTACAGAATTCACGCGCTTCAGATTTACGCATAGCCGTCCGGGCGAAGACTTACTTGCAACTATCGTAGTCTATAACTTGCAGGGGCAGATTGTTCACAGTCAAGAACATGAGGTCAAAGATAGCCAATACCAGGTAACCTTGGATGAATGGAATGGGGAGAACCCCGATGGAATAAAATTAAGCAATGGTTTATACATTGCACGGTTATTTGTTCGTTCCGTAACGGACGGCTCAAATAATGAGTTGGCCTCGAGATTAATAATAATGAATTAGTTAACTTTACCGCCTAACTGTTGATGATGAATAAGTTAAAGAAAGGTTGGATCTTCATTTTCTCTTTTGGCGCATATCTAGCTGCCCAAAGTCAACCACAGGGAACCCTAGTAGGGCAAGACCCCAACAATAAGAACATCACAACAGCAGTCCCCTTTCTAACCATAACGCCTGACACGAGAGCGGCGGGAATGGGCGATGTGGGTGTTGCTACCTCACCCGATGCAGCGTCAGCTTATTGGAATGCGGGAAAGCTTGCATTCATTGACAAAGGTTACGGTGGTTCCTTATCCTACACACCGTGGCTGGGCAAAATAATTAATGACATGAGGGTGATCCATTTAAGTGGCTTCTATAAGTTCAACCGAGAACAGGTAGTAGCTGCGTCTATGAAATATTTTGATTTGGGTGAAATTGAGTTTAGAAATGATGGAAATGTATCTCAGGGACGTTTTAATGCTCGAGAAGCTGCATTTGATGTTACTTATTCACGGCTGTTGACTGAAAACTTTAGCATCGGGGGTACATTGCGATACATTTATTCAAATCTGACGGGAGCCTTAACAACACCGGATGCAACTGCTGCTCACTCAGTAGCCGTAGATATTGGCGTTTATTACACTAAGCCTCTAAAATCAAAAAATGCTACGCTTTCTTGGGGAGCTTCTATATCTAATATTGGCGCTAAAGTGTCTTATACCAATTCAGGAAATCCGGATTTTATCCCAACTAATTTGAGATTGGGTGGTGCGTACAAGATGGATTTAGATCCAATGAATAGTTTGACGTTCGCGCTAGACTTCAATAAGCTTATGGTTCCGACAACTGCACCTGGAAGTAGAAACAAACCTCTTCTAAATGGAATTTTCGGCTCCTTTTCTGATGCCCCTGGGGGTTGGCAAGAAGAACTTAGTGAGGTGACAATCTCGGGCGGTTTGGAGTATTGGTATAATCAAACATTTTCCGGTCGACTCGGATATTTTTATGAAGATCAAACGAAAGGAAATAGAAAATACTTAACCGCAGGAGTAGGACTTAGGTATAATGATTTCGGGGTAGACGTTGCTTACCTAGTACCTACCAACCAACGAGAAAGTCCATTGGCGGAAACGATTCGATTTACCATTCAATACCTCATTGCCAAGAAAGCTAAATCAGAAGAATCTGTAACTGATTAAATGAATGCTTGATCGAAGGACGCCACCTAACTTTAGCACTGAGTTTCAATTCAATTTACCAAGCCCTGAAATCATCGACATTAGAGACAATTTGTCTTTGGTGTGGCTTAAAGAAATTCAGCAAGATGTCACTAAAATTGATTTCATATTCGAAGCTGGTAAATGGCATGAACCAAAAAAGGGAGTGTCCTATTTTACGGGTCACATGCTGGAAAAAGGAACAGCGAATTTGACCTCTGAACAAATTGCAAGTGTTTTAGATCAACAGGGTGCCCAACTAGAGATTTCTTCCGGAGCGGACTTTACTTCCATAAGTCTATATTCTCTATCCAAAAATTTTGAGGCTGTTTTGCCGCTAGTGATTGAAATTCTTACCGAGCCCACTTTTCCCGAAAAAGAACTGGCTCTATTGTCCAATATTTTTTTGGATACCCTGAAAATTAATAATGAAAAGAACAGTTTTGTGGCGTCTAAGGTCTTCAATAGAAATGTGTTCGGGGTTGACCATCCCTATGGGAGATCTGCAGATGAAGGAGACGTTAATGAGATCAGCTCATCCGACTTAAAATCCTTTTTCCTTAACACGTTTTCACCAGCTGAAATCTACTTAACAGGAAATTTAAATAAGCATCAATTCTCACTACTTACAAATGAAATCAATAAGCTAGAGAACCAATCAAAAAAAATGCCCAGTATTATTGATTCGGTAGGTGGGCTAGTTGCTGAGAAGATTGTCTGGGATAAGAGCCTTCAATCAGCAATCAAAATCGGTAAGAAGACAATCAATAGAAGTCATGCCGATTATCCTGGCTTGTTGTTAGCAAATCATATACTAGGCGGCTATTTTGGCTCAAGACTGATGAAGAATATCAGGGAAGAAAAAGGCTTAACCTATGGAATTCATTCGTCTGTGACTTCCTACTTAAACAATGGCGTTTTCAGCATTTCAACTGAAACGAATAAAGATAAGGCGGAACAAGCCCTCACTGAAATCGGGAAAGAAGTAAAAAAACTGCTATCCGTTGCGGTAGAAAAGGCAGAACTAAGCACAGCAAAAAATCATTTTTTAGGAAATCTCCAACTGGAGATATCAAATCCATTTGCAGTTACCGAAAAACTAAAAAATATTCGATTGAATAAGTTGCCTGCTTCCTATTATCAGGACCTTTATAAGGCAGTAATTGTTGCGACTGATAGGGATCTATTGAGGATAACAAACGAGTATCTTTCTGCCGAAAGCTTTCACTTGGCCTTGGTTGGATAAACACACCACTGTGTGTCTCCTCGTTGAAAAAGTTCATAAAAAAACCCCTATAATTTGTTGTTATAGGGGTTTGATATAATAAAAAAGGCAACGACCTACTCTCCCGGATTTTACTCTAGTACCATCGGCGCTGGCGGGCTTAACTTCTCTGTTCGGAATGGGAAGAGGTGGAC
>JANNQG010000016.1:0-194514 GCA_031400595.1 Cyclobacteriaceae bacterium | reverse complement strand
GAGATTTTACCTGAGTTTCAAAAAATTGAAATCGGACAATTTATTCCTTTTACTCCTGACCAAAAGAATGGCATGTGGGTTAAGGAGTTTAAGGAAAATGAATATATTTTATGGGTAGACAAGGAAGGAAGGGCAACCTGGCTTTGGTATTTATATCAGGTTGATGAAAAGCAAAGCAGACTGCTGACTAGACTTAGGACAGAATATGTATGGAAAGGATTTTGGATTATATATTATCTACTATATGACTTTGGTGATATTGTAATGATGAGTAAATGTATGAAGGGAATTAAATTGAGAGCAGCAAATGAGTTTAAAATAAAGTCAGCGACTAACAAATAACCTTACAAGTATGCCGCCCCTCGTGACTTTGCTTAACGCCAGCTACTATTTAATCTGCAATTAATTAAGTCCTTGGGTTCCACGAGAAGTTTTCTCGCAACTGCGAGTAGTATTCTCGCTTCCTCATTTAGAATTCTCGCACCTGCGACTTCAATTCTCCCGACCAATCCACGAATTTGACCAGATTTTGTCATATCTAACCCGAAAGTGAGGCCGACCCAAGCAGCACACTTGCCAAAGGCCACACCTCCAACCGCACAATCCAAAACCTTTGCCAAGAGTGCCGCACCCCCGCACCAATACTGGACAGATTAGTAAGAGTAAACTAAAAAGTTCTCCAAAGTTGCCCCCCGCGCGGGTCCAGTTTCACAACCAAGTTTTAGGGCAAAGAACAAATGAATAACAAACGGACAACTATGTACCGTGACAATCAATTCTATTACGTGACACTTTGACGACACACTAGCGTCTGACTTAAAAGTTGAGAGAAGAAGGGCACATGTTGCTAACAGTATGTTTCTGCAATGGTGCCGTGACGAGTTGGTATAAAGTTCTATCTTCGTTCAACGTTTGGTGTCGGGGACAGGACGCGGCTTCGGAAGCGCGCTACTGCAGAAGCACAAACGTTAGCGTTCATGCCGGTCGACACCCAAACAAATTTGGAGTATATCTATAAAGTATATACCTTTGGACAAAGGTAATACTATGAAAAATCTATCATTAAAACTTGAGGACAACATTTTTCAGGAGACTGAGAAAATAGTGACCAAAGTAAAAAAGAACCGGAACAGGTATATCAATGAAGCTATCGAATTCTACAATAGACTTCATAGACGTAGACTGCTTTCAAAACAGTTGAGTAAGGAATCAAAAATTGTTGCCAAGGACTCCCTAGAAGTTTTGGCTGAGTTCGAAAAGCTGAACGATGAAGATTAGCCAATTCGAAATCTGGATTGCCGACCTAAATCCAAGAATGGGGACAGAAGCCGGAAAAATCAGACCCGTTATTATCGTTCAAACGGACTTGTTAAATAAGGAACATCCTTCGACTGTCATTTGCCCAATAACGACAAATGTTAAACTGGACTCTGAAATATTAAGAGTTCATTTAAAAAAGTCAAAGTTTGGACTTAAGGAGGACTGCGACATAATGATTGACCAAGTAAGAGCGATAGACAACAAAAGACTTGTGAAAAAAATTGGAGACGTGGACAGCGACACCGCTGACAAAGTGAGAGATAATTTAAAAATAGTTTTAGACTTGGACTAACCGGCACGAAACGCCAACAAAATGTTTCATCAATGGCGCGGTGACGTGTAAATTATAAGCTTTATCTTCGTTCCACGTTTGGTTTCGGGGACAGGACGCGGCTTCGGAAGCGCGCTACTGCAGAAGCACAAACGTTGTGGCCAATTGGGCTGCCTCCGCGGACAGTGATGTGTAAACTGACAAATTGGGGCATCAAAAATGACAGATGACAAAATAATACAATTGCTCTTTAGAACAACAGATAGAAATGTTGCTATCAATTTTAATTAGATTGTAATGAATACCACTAAATGTCTAACTAAGCAAATAGAATATGAGAAATCTTATCAAATCTTTAACATACCTGATTTTAGCCGTAATTATCTTTACATCATGCAGAGAAAGAGTCAGTTCACCAGACAATGTTTCTTATGGCGAGGCGACTAAACAATTAGTAGCTATGGTGAACAAAGACAGTCTTTTAAAATCTCTTTTGATCTCGTCTATAAAAAGGGCAAAAGAAATTAACCCAGACACTGTCTCTAATCCTGCTCAGTCGCTCGAACAGTATTTTGCATTTGTTTCAAAGGTCGAAAGGTCTATGCCATGGACGTATGTTACAAACAATAAGCAAAGAACCTCATTTGAGCATATCTTCCAGTCTCTATGCACTTTTTATTTTGTAATTGATCAGCCCCTACCGGCACTGGAGGGGAAAAATCAATATTATAATTCACTCCAGTACTATGAGCCATTTGCGAAGTGGTTAACAACGTTCAATAAGTCTTGGCAAAATTATCTTGAATCAGAAGAGTCGTGGAGCAAAGAATTTTATGAAATAGTTGCTAAAGATTCTGCCTTTGGAATCCTAAACTCATGGTATGAAGAACCCGCAAAGTGGAAAACCTTCAATCAATTTTTTGCACGGCATTTGAGTTCCCCATCGGCACGCCCTATTGCTTCTCCAGAAGATAATTCTGTGGTTACTTCTTTTGCCGATGCGGAACCTCAGGGTGTATGGGCTATCGACAGTAGCTCCACTATTGTAGATAATAATGGTGTGAGTGTTAAGTCTGCGAACATAAAACACATTCAAAAATTATTGGGTGATGATAGTCAGTATAAGAACGCTTTTAACAATGGAACATTCACACATTCATTTTTGAATGTTAACGACTATCACAGATATCATTTTCCCATAAGTGGCACAATAAAAGAAGTACGTGTCATTCAAGGCATGAATCCAACAGGAGGTGTTATTACATGGAATCCTGATGAAAAGCAATATAAGTTTAACCCCTCATCAATAAATTGGCAAATGCTGGAAACCCGTGGTTGCGTTATCTTAGAAACAAAAGATTACGGGTTAGTTGCTCTACTTCCAATTGGAATGGCAGCAGTAGGCTCAGTAAATTTTGAGACCAACATAAAAGTTGGAGAGAAAGTAAGGAAAGGTGACATGCTTGGATATTTTCTTTTTGGGGGTTCGGATTTCATAATGATTTTTCAAGATAAAGTGACCTTTACTTTAGATGTACCCAAAAACAGTAACTCAAATTCTTACAAACATCTTTTAATGGGGGAAAGACTGGGGAATTTGACAATTAACTAACAACAGTAACGGTGACTCGAAAAAAGAAAAACGACATCGACTCAAAAAATGTGGAGTTGAACTTCGTTGACAGTGAACAACTCGTGGAATTCAGAACACCAACTGAGCAAGAAAAAATAAAGTGACGTGGGACAAAAACGGACTAAGCCCAACTGGCCCCAACAACATATAAAATAAAATAAAATACAATGCATAACATACTATTTGACTTTATATCAAAATACATTTCTCTGACGGAAGGTGAGAAGAGCGCAATACTTTCGTTAGACCTATTTCGCTCTGTTGAGAAGGGGACTATTTTACTCAAAGAAGGACAGAAATCGCAGGATGACTATTTTGTTCTAAAAGGATGCATACGGAAATATTACATCATAAATGGTGAAGAAAAAACTACCGCCTTTTTTACAGAAATGGAAGGATTAACACCCTATTGTGTAAAATATAATACTCCGTCTGAATACTTTATAAGTTGTGTAGAGGATACTATACTAACGGTTGCAAACCCAGATATGGGAGTTGAAATAAATACTAAATTTCCAAAGTTTGAAATAATGTGCAGAATGTTGTCGGAAGAATTGTTAGCTAAACAGCGAATGGACTTTGACGAGTTTAAGACTTCTTCCCCTGAACAACGATATTTGAATTTATTGCAATCACGACCAGAACTTATTCAACGTGTTCCACAGCACCAGTTAGCGAGTTATTTAGGTATTAAGCCACAATCATTAAGCAGACTAAGAGCAAGAATTCTAGAAAAAAAGAGCTAAAACGTATTTCTTAACTTAAGTGAACGAGTTGTAGTATCTCGCCAATCTACTTTTGCGCCATCTTTTAACATAAATGAAAGAAGGAAATGAAAAAGAAGATTTTATTCATCGGTTTTTTCTTAATGATGACAAGTACGCTCCAACTCAAAGCACAATATGCTAAAACAGACAGCACTTACAAACGGTGGTTCGTTGGTAGCTCCATGTTTTTATTGGGTAATTTTGCTACTACAAACAGCCCCGACTTTGCTCAACTCAATTTAGGGTATCGGATTACAGGAAAGGATGTTATTTCCCTTGAACTAATAACTTGGAAATCTGCCTGGCCACTTGGTATTAACCCTATATTTAATGAGCTATACGGAACACCTGAAGAGAAATTTCCTGGCTATATAAGAGATTATGGTATTGGTGTTGCTTATCAAAGGTTTTTTTGGAAAGGTCTTTACGTAGCAATACACGCAATGCCTATGTGGCAAACATTTGTGAATGACAACGGCAATAATGTGGGTAATGGTTTCATGATATTCAACACGAATCGAGTTGGCTATCACATTAAACTCTTTAAGGATAGGTTTTTTATACAACCCTCAATCGGTTTTGCTGGCCGTCCTTATTACACTAAAATGCCTGATGGATTTAAACAAAAAGATGACAAGTGGCCAAAATACACGTTTGAATTCGGGCTGCATTTCGGGTTTAATTTTTAGTTCTGACTCCCTGGACTGTAACTGGTACAGTTCAGACAGACCACTCCGTACGATTATTTTATGAATTTTAATTAAATAGCCTTGTATGCCAATTAACGTTGATAACACAGTTGAAGATTCTACGAAAACGGAAATGATATCAAAAATGCAAATTTGGACTTATGTCGGAGTAATGTTTTTTATTAGTTGGACAATCCAATTACTGGCTATAAAAATTACAGGTGGTGTAAATAGTGAAAAAATGGTATTCTGGCTTGCGGGTATAATGCTTACGCCATCATTAGTTTCATTCATCTTCTTATCAAGATACAAGACCTTTAAAGAGAAATTATTTTGGAAACCGAATATCAACATATTAGTTACTTCTTTTTTAGCTGTTCTGGTGCCAATACTTATTGCCTTTGCTGTACTCGTCTTTCTTCAATATTTTGGCTATGGAAAATCAGATTGGTTTAGTTTTTCTTCTACGAGCGTAAGTATACATGGTGGCCCGTTTTTCTTGGGTAGAGGCGAGCAGCCCTGGCTCATGTTCGTCTTAAACGTATTTTTAACGGGCGCAGCATTTGCTCTATTAAATTCCTTTTTTGCTAGCGGTGAGGAGTTTGCCTGGAGAGGAATGTTACAGCCATTATTGACAGATAAGTATGGCTTAACAAAAGGAATTACGCTTCTAGGTATTATATGGGCTATCTGGCACTTGCCTATATTACTCGCTGGGTACAATTATCCCAAAACGCCAATTCTTGGCGCACTAATTCTATTCCCAATTCGCCTTATTGCCGTTTCATTTTTCTATGCATGGCTTACGATTAAAAGTAGAAGTTTCATTCCTGCGGCTATAGCCCATGGTGCATTGAATGGAATCCAAACAGGAATTATTTCAAATATTAAAATGAACTCCCCTCAAATGTTCCAAGACATGACAACTATGACTGTAGAGCTTTTTTTTGGAGTAGCCTTTTTACTTTTAATTGTTGGGACATCAAAAACAAAATCACCAACACATTGAATAATATTTTCTGAAATAGTTTGTTATTGCAATCGCAGAAACGCATCACAGAGAAATGTATATTATTCACGGGGGACAAAGACATTCCTAAGAATGAAGTGAAGAGAAGGGCCCTACTACTGCCAACAAAATGTTTGCTCAATGGTGCGGTGACGTGTAGCCCAAAGTTTATATCTTCGTTTAACGTTTGGTGTCGGGGACAGGACGCGGCTTCGGAAGCCCCGCTCGAACGCAAATACTCACGTTGGTAGCAATTTTTTAACAGACATCAAATAACATTGAGATTCTCACAAAACTTCATAGACTAATGCAGACTGACAATTTATTAAAACAAATAAGTTTCATAAAAGAGATTGACAAATTAAAATACATTCAACGTAAGACTAAATTATTCAATAGTGACAGACCAGAAAATGACGCTGAACACAGTTGGCATTTAGCAATGATGACAATTGTATTGGCGGAACATTCGGACAAACCAATAGACGTTCTTAAAGTTTTGAAAATGGTTTTAATCCATGACATTGTAGAAATTGACGCAGGCGACACTTTTATTTACGACTCCACAAAAAATCACACGAATACAGAAGAAGAACTTATTGCAGCTAGACGAATTTTTGGACTTTTACCGACAGAACAAGCAGAAGAATTTATTGCAATTTGGAAAGAATTTGAAGAAAGCATGACTGATGAAGCGAAATTCGCAAAATCAATGGACAGATTTGAACCTTTGCTACAAAACGCTTCAAATAATGGTGGGACTTGGGCAGAATTTAATGTACCATATCAAAAAGTTTATGACAAGAAAAAAGCAATTAAAAACGGTTCGACATCAATTTGGGACTATGCCGAGAATTTAATAAACGAAAGTGTGGACAGAGGAATTTTAAAAAAAATAACTGACTGATTTGGAAAAAATAACTGCTACCAACAATGTATTTGCGTCAAGCGGGGTTGACGCGTAATCCAACGTTTTCGTATCTTTATTCCGTTCGGTGTCGGGAACAGGACGCGGCTTCGAAATCGCACCACTGCGCAAACACAAACGTGGGTGGCAATGTGGCCGGGACGCTTTAGACCAATTAAGACTAACCGACATTCTAATCTGCAATAGATGAGTCAAGATGTTATTTGCAAAAATTGTCGGCAGACATTTCAAGGCGAGTATTGCAGTAGTTGCGGACAGAGGTCCTTCAAAAGATTCAGTATCTCATATTTATGGCATGGACTGCGTGACGACTTGTTCGAAATTGAAGGCGGACTCCTACTGACGTTTAGAGAACTTTGGACGCATCCAGGGACAATGGTGCTGAACTACATTAATGGAGCGACAAAAAAATATTACAGCCCGTTAAAATATCTAATTTTCTGGACAGCAATTTATTTAATTATTGTGCCATTTACGGCCACTTCTGATTCAAATTTCTCTTTCGAGAACATAATTTCAAATTCAAACCCCATTTTCAGTACTGGCTCCTTGTCCGACTTTCGTTCGGTGTGGGACTATGTGATGAAAATAAAGACGAACATTTACCTAATGGGACTCATTCCATTTTTAACCGCGATCAACTATCTATTCCACAGAGGGAGCAGATTCAACTATACTGAAATTCTAATTTTACACACATATTTTTGTGGACAATTTGCATTTGTTGCCATTGTGATGACTTTACTTTCTACACAATTAGATTCATTAACAATAGGTGGTTCCAATTTTTCGGACCTATTAATACACGTTCCTTATTGGTATTTGTTTCTTAAAATGCAGAAGGAGTTTTTTGGCAATACATGGACAATCTCAATTTTCAAAGGAATAACTGTTCTCTCGGTCGGGACACTTCTTTACCTTGTTGTTCTCTATCTAATTTTAAATGTTCTCAAATATTCATTTTAAATTTCGACTAACTTGACAGAGCAACAAATTAGGATGACTCGAAGGTCACACAGCCACCAACACTGTATTTGCGTCAAGCGGGGTTGACGCGTAATCCAAGAGGTTCTAAAATCCCGAATTAAGACCCGAGAATAGGGGCTAATTCGCCTTTACTAGCAGCCTATCTAGCAAACCAAAAAATACTTTCAAATAAAAAAAACCTGTAAACTATTGATTTACAGGCTTTTAATCTTTTAAACTTGCGGTCTGGACGGGACGTAAAACAAACCCCATTTTCAACTTAATTACGTCCTTTTACGCGATTTTGAGCCTACTGGGTCAAGGCTGGGGTCAAGGTTTAGGAGTTTCTAAATAGGCAATTCCAACACTCATTTACCTTATGGCTGAGATTGCTTTACTTTCTTCCTCATAGGAAACTCAAACCCGATTCGGATGTTGAGTCGATCGGGAAAGGGCACTTTGTCTTTGTCACTCCATAGGCGATACATGGTTTGCACATTGCCTGTTACCGTACTCGATATTTTGAAATCTTTCTTCAAACCGATCAGTGTACTCCACTCCCACTCTCTTTTACCCAAATCCCCGGTGTTGATAATCAGCGGTGGCAAAATGGCATTCAGCCATTCGACATCTGCACGTACCTGAAAACCTTTTGGCAACTGAAACTCTGTGTAGTTCCTCAACCCAAAAACTCTCTCAGGAATAGTAGGCTTCCAATCATCAAAGGTGATGCGCTCTACCCAACCAATGCCTGACTTAAACCGTGGTGAGATGCGATAGGCTATAGACGGGTTTAAATCCAACAATACATTTTTCTGAGTCATGATCTGTAGCGTTAACGCTGGGACCAACCGCTCGCGAAGTGGTTTGCCTTTCAACGGGTTGGGCAATCGCTTGGGTAAGTCCGCTATACTCTTCACATCGCTGTATCTACTCTTGAACTTGATCATTTTGTCCATGGCTGCTTGCAAAATATCTTCCTTGCCCGCAAAGTGATTAGTGGCTTCTTTCAACACCATTTCTTTCGCTTGCTCTTTGGCCGCAGATAAAGCAACTGAATCCGGTCGGGCTAATTTATTTTTGTATTTATCCAACTCCCCTTTCTTCCCATCGAGCTCTTTCAAACCATCAACATTCTTCAATTCTTCCTTAGCTTTCTTCTCCAAATTTTTCGCATCCGCTATATCTCCTTTCGATAGTTGTTGGATATCTTTAGCATAGCCGCCAGCTTCTTTGGTCAAGTCGGTGATCTCCTTTGTTCCTTCGTTTATCGAACCCAGTCCCGGCAAGGCAGGCGCACTCGTATTGGGGAGATTCGCACCACCAAGCGTTGGCGCGTTGACTCCGCCAGGCAAATTAACTCCCGGCAGGCCGGAAGACCCACCACCAATGTTTGGGATGGTACCATTTGCGGTTGGAATTTGATAGGTACCCAACGACTGTCGCAGTTTGTCGGTATGCTCTTTTACCTCTGGTGGAAGGTCCAATGAGTTTAGACCGTTCGTGGCCTTGCTCTTGAGTTTTTCCACTTCGCTTTTCATTTCACCAATCTTTTGCGCACTGAGATTGTTTACACTGTCTAACTTTTTAGTTAGTCCAACAGTAGGCAGTTTGAGTGCTTGCAGGCTATCGATTTTCCTTTGAAGTGATCCTCTGGTTTCGTTGAGTTGATTAATCGGTTTTTGATAAGCCCTTTGCAGGCTGTCTGTTTTTGACTGGAAATTAGAACGGATGGAATCTACTTTGTAGTACGATGCCCGCATGGTGCTATCGCCAGGAAGTTGCAGGCTATCTAATGCAGCTGAAAGTTTGTTGTTTGCGGAATCCATTTGACGGATAGTGTTATTGATTCGCCTCGTTGGCAAGCGCAGACTATCTGTGTTGACTTGTGAAAAGCCGACATGTAACGAAGCAAAAAAGAGTATTGAAAGAAGGGTGCTTTTCACTGTGTAAAAGTAAACAATCGCAAGATGAGTTTATTGATGAACTCAATTGAAATCGGACTGAAAATAACTACAAAATCTTTTCAGATATGATTGAGCTGGCGCGCGTTTGCAAAAAGTGTCAATAGAGGTACGCTACATACATCCTCTACGGAACTTGAAGTTTCCATTGGCCAATAAAAAATCTATTGGCTATTTCTACCTCTCATAATTGGGATCAAATTCCCAGAAAAAACCAGGCGACCATACATAACCTTTATTGTTAACAACAAACGATCCGCCAGTAGTAAATACAATCGTTTCCTCTAGCATTTTCCAAGAGTCTAAAGCAGGGTCATACTTATGAACAGTTCCGTTGCCAAGAACTAGGTACCCAAAGCCCCCTATCGAAAAACTTGCAGAATTGTAAGTACCATCTAGATTAATTTCTGTTTTTGAAGTCCACGTATCAGTTGCTTGGTTGTAACTATAAAATAAATTTGAACTGCTGTTATCGAAAAAATAAAGATAAAGCGTGTTCCCAAGTATAAAAGAGCTGAGGGGTACTGCACCAGCAGCTCCCCATTGGATGTCTGATTTTTTTGTCCAACTTCCCGTTGACGGAGCATACTCCCAGAAATTACTTGGATCGTCACCAAAAATTATATAGCCTCTTCCGTTAAGGGTAAAGGATAGATATTTGCCATTTCTGCTCGAAAATTCTTCTGGTAGCTCCGCGATTTCCTCCCATGACTTACTGATAAGGCTATACCTCCAAAAGTCTGAAAAGGTTGTACTTCCATCAAAGCCGCTGCCAACATAAAAGTAGTCCCCGATCAAAAATGAAAAAGGTAGAAATCTACCAGAGCCGGGAAAGACAAATGCAGGGCTCCAACTATTGTTGACTGAATTGTACTCTAAGAACTCACTATTTACAGTGTTGAAAGTTAATCCCAAGCCTAAAAGAATCTTATTGTTGGACAAAAACCCGACCATTCCATCAGCTGGTAACGCCTGCTTTTGTATCCAGCTGTTCTTTAACGTAAAGAAATTAGTTGCCGTAGCTTCTTGATCAGTAACCTTGACTTTGATTTTTAAAACCCTATCTCTATAAATACCATTAGGAATCTCGACCAATAGGTTTGTCTTCGTTGCATTTTTTATTTCAGCTTTGAGATCGCCAAATAAGACTGTGTTTTCAGTAGTAATTGGGTTAAAATTGTTTCCTTCTATAGCAATTGTTTCGCCTATTAATGCAGAGCTAACGGAAATTGAACTAATGATAGGAGTTAAAATAATGAACTTGGCTATTGCTTGTTCTGTTTTAAGCCTAACGGTAACGCTAATCGTATTTTCCCTTTCCTTCACCAATGCAGGAACTTTTACCCGCAAAGAAGTGCTGTTGGCTTCAATGACTTCAGCCAAATTTTGATTAAACTTCACCACGTTCCATTCTTTTACACTACTGAATCCGCTACCCGTGATTGTAACAACATCATTAAAAGTGCCAGTGGTTGGAAAGAAACCGCTTATTGAAGGTCTAATTAGAGCATAACTATTTATCGATTGGGTGGTCTTACCGGAAACGGTTACAGATATCTTCACACTTTCGTCCCCAATATTATCGGGAACGATGCATTTCACGATAGAATCAGAACTGGTAATCACTTTAGAATTGAATGTTCCAAATTTTACCAGCATTCTTTTTGGATTTGAGCTAAAGTACTTGCCTCGAACGGTAACTGTGTCTCCCCAGGTGCCCTCTTTCGGAAAAAAACTGGAGATGATTGGGGCTGCGCTTCCGCTACTTTCAAAAGAAACCTCATTACCTAACATTGTGTATGTATCGGTAGATATGAAGGCTTTTACAAAGTAAACTGAATCCTTTAACAAATCACTTTTTATCTCCTTTTGAAATTCACCTAAGGCAGAGAGAGATCCAAGATTAATGATGCCTCGATAGTTGCTCAGTGAGACATTCTTTTTAGCTCCCCATACAAAACCGTGGTTGACAATCGGTTTAGCTCCCAGTTGCTCTAGATTGCAAACTAGCGTGGCGCCCGTTTCAGATATATTACTAACTGCAAGTGTCTCGATTAGAGGATATGGGCTTTTGGGAAACTCGTATTTGTTGCACTGCAACAAAACCGCAGCAATGACTAGTATTAAATATACAGAATGTCGAAAGAACTTATTCATTTTCCTTACTTTAATCTTATGCCCGTAATTAATTGCAGATTGGTGATCTTTGAGTTTATCTCGAAAGGTGCTGGCATTTCTTTTGAAATACCATTTGTTACTTCAAATCTAAATTCGGCATACACCTCCAATTTTCGGCTAATTGATTTCGAAAGCCCAAAGCCGGCCCACAGGCCAAATTGGCTTTTTTTCGTAGTTAGAGCTTCAGACTTTGTTATCTCCACTATGTTACTCATTTCAACTTCCTGGATCCAAGAAGTTGAAGTCTTTAAATGCAAGGTGGTAGAAACGCCAGCGTCAAAATAAGGCGTCAAGATTATTTTAGGAAGTGTATACCGTAGGCTAATCGGTATTTTCAGTTCTTCCATTTCGATAGCTACGTAGTTTCTCTCAATGGAAAAATTATTTTGAGCTAGGTCAAACAGATAATATCTGGGACTCGAAAAAAGAAAATTACTATGGAAGGAGAATCGTTCACTTAAACGGGGTGATGAAACATCAAAAGAAATACCAATTGAAGTAGATTTAGAGGCTACGAAAGAAGATCTGGTGAGGTAATTATAGCTTGCACGGTCAGCGGTAAACTCAATCTGAGATGTACTGCCACCTACTGCTAATCCAATGGTGGGTTTTAGCCAAGGCTTCTCAGTCTTGTAGGTAATAAATGAAAGCCCTTTACATTTATGATAGTGTTCCACAATTCTTGTAAGTGATTTTTCATTTAAGGTTGCATTATTGTTCAGTTTATTCTGCCCAAAGCAATCGTACATGAACGTATTGAGTGTTGAAATATGCTGATTTGACCTTCTGATCATCTT
Source organism: Cyclobacteriaceae bacterium (assembly GCA_031400595.1). Lineage (GTDB taxonomy): Bacteria > Bacteroidota > Bacteroidia > Cytophagales > Cyclobacteriaceae > ELB16-189. The sequence goes on along the minus strand of JANNQG010000016.1, from coordinate 181,992 downwards.
TCTGCCTCCCACAAAAACTTCCTCGAGCTCATTTGACAAAACTCTTAGATCAGTCGAGTCTTTCTCTAACAAAAATCTAGACTGAAATTTATAAAGGCTAACAATCCCTTTGACTAATACCTCCAAAAATGCCGGTTTAACCGGAAGATTATTAACCGTCACACTCTTGGCTTCATAAAATCTGCCTTCAGTAAAACCATAACCCAAAATCTCAAATGGTTTATAGCTAACCGCGCTTTGATCCTTCGATTTCTTAAAGTCGCAAACTTCGTAAGACTTAAAATTTTCATGGTAATTGATCAACCCTTCAATCGTGTCTCTCGAATTGGTAATGATGAAACCTTTGCGAAAATCCGACTGCGAGAAAGCAAATTGAGTAATCCCAAGTGCTACTAATGCTAATGCCAAACGTCTAATCACTATTAATTCTTTAAAGACCAAAGTAATAAAAGATGTACAACAGTTTTAAATATTGGGTGTTTTTTGTTCCACACGCGAGCGGCCAAAATCCCTACTTTGCTTTTGTGAATGTCCTTTACTAAATACAAGCGCACATAGTAACATTAAGAGAATTTTTTTCATGAAATATAAATGCATTTCGATCAACCCATAAATTATAAATATACACTCGGTAAGTAGATTACAAATATTCCCAGAACGGCAGGTTGCAAGCGCGCACCAATGATGTATTGTTATTTCTGATACTCTATTCGCCAGTTCAACTTCTCCAAGTCCTTCACCTTGTAAGAAAATTTCTCGCTATATAGCTGATGCTTCAACAGGCTATCCTCAGTGACTAACTTCAGCAACTTTTTATCAAATATAAAAATAGTTAACGTGCTGTCCTTGTATTTTGTGTTTATTGTATTCTCCCAACTATTACTACCAAAAGACAGAGGATGATCTTCTTTTTCAGGTAAAATATATCGAATGTGGCTCCACAAAGTATCGCCATTAACGAACTTGATTGGATTTTCTTTTATTATTCCATCCGCTGAAAGAGCAATAAAAATAGTATCCTTACTTTCATTGGCAATAGTCAATTTTCCATCCATTGGATCGCAACTCAAGGAAAGAAACAGCAAGAAAGATATAAAGATTTTATTTTTCATATTACTTATTTTGGAAATGTTGTTGGGTAGTTGATCGGATCAGAAATGTAATTCGGGCCGAAAAATCTTTCAGCTTTTATATTGGCTCTTATTTCAGTCCAGAAATTATCATGACTACTTGGGTCGGTCATCATATTCCAAATGCTTGGTACGCCTATTTCAAAATAAAATCTAGCTCCCTGAAAATATTTGGAGTCTAAGATGTGGCCATACTCATGCTGCAACATTTTCGTTTGTTCAAAGCCCGTTACAGTAGGGTGAATAAGTATTCCTATGCCTGGTAGGGTAACGGCAGAATATCTTCTAATCGTTGATGTTTGATAAATTTTTACCCCAGGGTACTTCGGATCGCTGATGTCTTTGAACATCCTTGAGAAATTCCAGAACACTCCGTTGGGAGGATCCTCTGGACCACTTCCCTGTGTCTGCTGTCGCTCCACCCCCGACTCGGCCTCGAAATCTTTTTCCCCATTAGCCTCTTCCCTATACCCTTGCGCGCTTGCGCCAGTCTGCGCGTTGCTCTGAGTATTCGTTCCTAATCCTGCAACATAGAACTGGTTTGAGATAGAAGTTGCTACCGATCCTGAAAGGAATTTCCTTTGCGTTGTCATGCCGTAGCCTACGTTCACTGTCGTCTCCGATAAGCTTCTGGCGATGCCACCAGTCTGTTGTCCACTACCGCCTCCTTCAGATTTGGCATCCACTACGTCCGTGCTCTTCATCCCATCCGGGTCTATAAACCTTATCGGGTTATTGTATCCATATGTGTACGGGCTCCACCTCCTCGCCTTCTCCGCCAGCGGATCCACCGCCATCCACCTGCCTATCGCATTGTCGTACATCCTTGCCCCGTAGTCAAGCCAGCCCAAACTCAATTCATCCTGTTCTTCTTTCCCATTATACTTGAAAGGGTTTGCTACCGAGCTAGGCTTTTTGTACGAGAGATCTGCCACCGACATACCAAACGCATAATAATCGTCAGCTTGTACCACAGGGCTTTTGGTGTAGGTAATTTTCATGTCATCAAAATAAACTTCCACGGGCGCGGCCTCCTCGTTGCTCACATAAATATACACGTAGCCCGCCTCGGCCACCGCTATTGTGGGCGAAAACAGCCGCTCGTGCGCCACATCTTGCCCATACTCGCGCGCGGCCGTGGTCATGCGCATGAAGCCACCTGTCTTCAACACAAAGTTCTTGTCGAACACCAGCCAGTTCAAATAAGCCTTCGGCCCCGTGCCGCTGCTACCCGTGGTGCCGTTCAAACCTCCATAAGGGAAAGTAGATGTACTGTTGGGATAGTTAGCACCGTCCACCACCACGCCCGCAGCACTGGCGGCTATCTGCCCCATCAAGGTATTGAGTGCCCCCGTCCAGTTGCTACTGTTTGGGTCAACGTACTTGGCGTAAACTTCCGCCCGCACGGTGTCGCCTGCGTTTACCTGCAGCGATTTGGCGATACCGTATTTTTCGTTGGTGCTGCCGTTCAGCCGTTGGGCGTAGCCGTTCGCTGCCCCATTGGTGCGGTCAAACAATATCGCCTGCACTCTGCGCGCATTGTCGTAGCGCAAAAACTGGCTTTGCTCTATCGCCAGGTTTGCGGTCTCTAGAGTGGCGGTCTCTGTTATTACATCCGGCTTGGTGGTAGCCGTTATCCGTGTGTTGCCCAAGTGGTCTTTCAATACGTATTGGTATTCGGGCGTAGCTCCCGTAAGCACTGATCTGCCTTCGGCATGTTGTAAAAACTGGATGGCGTTGTTCTCATACACAAAGCCCCCAACATAATCGGTGGCTTTCTGCAACACGTTGGTAGAGTTGTACACTTCTTGCCTAAGTTTCTTGCCAGAGCCATCGTAAATGTATTTGATGTAGTCACCACTGGTCTTGTTCACACGCTTGGGCAGGTTAAGGTGGTTGTACACCACGGAAGCAATGCCTTTATTGTCGTCCTTGGTCAGGCTGCCGTTGTTATCGTACGTATAGTCGTTGGCGGGGTCGCTGGTGCCGCTCACTACATCGTCTTTGAAGCCCATCACGTTGTTGGTGGCATCGAATACTTTCATTAATCTGTTCCCTGAGTAGGTATACGTGAGATTGTCTATCATGCCAAAGTTTTGAGGGCCGGCCGTCAGCAACCCGTAGCGCTCCAGCGCGGTGATGTTGCCATTCATGTCATAACTTTTGATGTACTCGTTGTATCGGCCCGTTTCTAAGTTCCACTGCCCGTTGGCGGTGTTCTTTCGGTTGTGCTCGGCCAGCTTCAAGCGGTTCAGCGGGTCGTACACGTAGCCATGGCTGCGCTCGCTGCCATCTTGCAAATTTTTCCAGCGTGCCCCGCTCACATTGCCGTTGTATTGCTTCTGGCCGTAGCCGTTGTCATAAAACAGCTCCATACCAAATAGGTCGCGGTCGGTGCCGGCCAGGGCCGCATCGTTGATGGCCCGCACCTGCCCGCGGATGTTGTAGGCCACATCCACAGATTGGAACCAGTTGCTGCCATTGGTGCTGTGCAGGTTCTTCTCTACCACTTGATTTGCTTCGTTGTAGCGGTTGTTGAGCAAGCGCACTTCAGGACTGGTGCCCACTTTATGATATGCAGTGATGGGCCTATCAAATGCATCGTAGTCCACACGCTCTTGCACCAGCACTTCGTTGGCAGCGTCTACATTGTGGCGCAGCACTGTCTTCAGTACTTGTGGGCTGATCGCATTTTCATAAGCCATGCTGGCCCTGTCCAGCGTGTTGCGCACGTTGCGGCTGAATACTTGTCGTGGGCGCAGGCGGCTATCATAGTAGGTCACGGTTTCCAGCCATGCGTTGGTATCGAGGTTGCGCACCAAGGTGGCCGTTACCTGCCCGTTCACGCGGGTGTTAATATCTTTTCTATCTGGGCTGCCAGTGCCAATACCTGCCAAACTTATTTCTTTGATGTATCTCCTTACACCTGTTGTGTCTGCCTGCGAGGGTAGGGCATAGTTGTCATAAAAAGTTTTGGTGAAAACTTCTGCCGCCAGCACCGTGGGCAGGCCACCATTCAGAGAATAGTCGTTGGTCACGGCATCTTTGCTCTCGTTGCCGGCCTGCGCGGCCACGCTGGTACGCAGTAAAGCATAGGCAGTGGTAACAGTGGTTTCGCCCGAGAGCACGGGGCGGCTGAGGGCATCGTACTTGATAAAGCTCCACTTGTTGTTGGGGCGTTGTACTGCATCTTGTGTCAGCACCACACGGTCTAGTTTGTCGTAGATAATGTAGGTCCACCCGCTTTGCCCGGGCAAGTATTTTTCAATCTGCCGCTGGCGCTCGTCAAACTTATATTGGTAAGCAAAGTTGGTGAGTGCAGTGGTGTGGGTGGAGTTGGCAGAGCTAAAGGTTGCCGTCACTATTCTTATGAACTCGGGCGAGAGCACGTAGCGCTGGTTGCCCAGCATGTCGTACACATAATAGGTGTTGTGCCAGGTGCTACCATCGCCCTTTACGCGCCTCAGCAACAGTCGGCCTTCTTTGTCCTTGTACTCGCGCAGGGCATTGTCGTTTTCATCGCGCGTATCCGTCAACATCAGTTCGCGCATGCCGTGAGCTGCGTTCTCCACCAACACCCCCGCATCGCTTATTGTAAAGTTGCGGATACTGCCATCGATGCTACTGTTGGCGCGGTATTCCACCTTGGTTTCGCGACCGCTGCCCATCTTCCAGGTTTCGCCCGGGGTCGCTTGTTTGAGTACACGATTGACTGGCGAGGCTTCAAATTGTTTTTCGCTAAAGGGGACGCCAGTCACGGGCACATCGGCCGTGCCATTGCGGTAAAAGTTGTATTGCTCCAGCCTGGCATTTTTGCGGTAGCCGTCCACGTCTATGTCAAGACTGTTGGTGCTCAGTGGCAAATACTCTTTTACCACGCGGCCATATACATCATATTCTTGATGCATCACCATATCCTTGCCCGCAGGCGAGGCTTGTTTATCCATGGTCTGCACCGGCATGCCAAGGTCGTCTAAATATTGTGTGGTGGCGCTCACCTTGGTGCGGTCAAACGCGAGCATAGTCAGTTGCATAGTGGCCAAACCCGGCTCTTTAGCAGTGTAGCTGCGCACAAAGTTTTTGCGCGAGGCAGTAGCCACTATCGGTGGCAGGTTGTTGTCTGTAACGGGCGTTACCACAGCAGGCGCATTGGTGAGTAAGGCCACATAAGTGTGGTCAGACTCGCGTGCCAGGCCGTTGGTGAGCGTTACACGCACCGTATACTTGCCAGCAGCATTGGCAGTATAGTTGCGTGTGGTCGCCCCGCTAAGGTTAGTGCCATCCTTTTTCCATTGGTAGCTTGCAAAGCCACTCTGCACCGTCAGCACCACCGTTTGTGCAGCGGCCAAATAGGTAGTGGTGCTGTTGGTGATTACTGGTATCTGCAGCACATTGCCGGTAGCTGAAATGCTGGCACTCGGGCAGCCCTCTGTGGTCACCAACTTTACTTTGTATGAGGTGGTGGCGGTATAGTCAGCGGTATAAGTAGCAGCTGTGGCACCCGGTATGTTCACATCGGCAGCGGTAGCCCATTGGTAGGTGGTGCCTGCAACAATGCCAGTAGCTTGTAAGGCAATCGGTCCAAAACCAAAGCGGCCAAAGTAGCCCGACACTGTAGGGTTGGGTGCCGGCTGGTACATAATAGCCTGGATGCCTGTGCGCGAGGACTCGCAGCCCGTGGAAGAATTATAGGAACTTGCGTAGTAGGTAGTGGTTCCGGTAATGCTGGGGCTGTAGCTGAGCGATGTTTGCAGCACTGCACCGCCAGAAGCATTCGCATACCAGCGTACATCGGTGCCGTTAGCACCTAGGTTTGCGTTAATTGTCACCACGCCAGTACCACAGCGACTCACCGCGTTGCCTGTTGGTGGCAGTGGGATATTATTGTAAGTAGCGGTGGCCATAGTGCGGCCGCCTTCACAGCCCGTAACAGAATTATAAGTGGCAGCCCAGTAAAAGGCCGTAGCATTAAGGCTGGGAGTTGTATAGTTATTGTTGGTAGCGAGCAGGTTGCCATTGGTGGCAGCATCGTACCAACGCACAAGGGTGCCGTTGGCCCCGGGCGTTGCACTAAGGGCAACTGTACCCGCCCCGCAGGTGGCCCCATTGGTGATGCTGGGTACCGATGGAACGGGATTGATATTGGCGGTTACTTGCACCCGGCTGGCACTCTCGCAAGTAGTGGTAGTGTGATAGCTGCTCACCCAGTAACTAGTGGTAGCAGACAAACTCGGCTGATAGGTATTTCCTGTATTCACCAGGTTGCCAGCAGAGGCAGCATCGTACCAGCGCACAGTATTGCCGTTGGCACCCGCTGCCGCACTCAAGTTCACCACGCCTGGGCCGCATTGTGCCCAGTTGGTGACAGAGGGCGAAGCTGGAATCGGATTGATTGTGGCCGTGATCTGAGTCCTTGTTCCTGTTTCACAGGTTGTAGTAGCGTTATAACTGGTGAGCCAATAACTGGTGGTGGTGGCTAGGTTGGGCGAGTAAGAAGTTCCAGTGCTTACAAGAGTGCCATTGGTGGCAGCATCATACCAGCGCACGGTATTTCCATTGGCACCAGCTGTAGCGGTGAGGGTAACAATGCCGGCACCGCACAACGCACCGTTTGTCACAGATGGAGACGCTGGTGTGGGATTCGCGTTAACAGAGGCTGTGGTAGAATACAAGGTGCCACAACTTCCTGTTGGCATAGACGAGCGATAGGAAGTTGATTGCGTGATTGCACTTACCGTCAATGGATTTGGGAAACCAACCACTCCGGGTATGCTCACCCAGCCTGCACCATTTACATTATGCTCCCATACAAAGCCGCTACCATTTTGTGCACTTAGGGTAAGCTGCACGGATCCGCCACTGCAAATTGAGGGGTTATTGACAGTGACCACTCCTGGTGCTGCCACCGAAATGCTCATGCTGTAGTTTTCTACTGCACTGCCATCGCTGGGTGTAAATTGAACAGTAAGAGTATTGGTGGTGGGTCCTCCAACTGTAAAGGTATACGTGATATTGGCTGCATTGACAAAGATCCGAACACCGTTCATCCTCCAATTATATATTCCCGCACCAATGCCTCCACCTGCGCTAATGGTCACAGAATAGGGAACGTTTGCTTCACCATCACAAACAACGGTAGCCCCGCTGATGCCTTGGGAGTAAGTTGCTATGCTAACCAGCATGAACAAAAAGAGGAATATTGTTTTTGTTATTTTCATAAACGTGGCGAGGCTAGTTGTTGTCACGTTGGTAACTGTACTCATTCCGCTTCAGCAGGTTCTTTTCAAAGTCGCGCAGGTACTCCAACCGGTTTCGGTTATCGTAGAAGTAATAGCTAATCACACTGTTCACATCACTGGATGAAGTCATTCCTATTTTGGGGTCGTAGGTATATGTTGTCATCTGAGCACCTTGCGGGTACAGCCGCAGTTCATCGATCAATGCCGTGCCGCTTATAGTGAGTGTAAAGGCAGAATCGGAATTCACCACTTTCTCGTAGTACCGCCATCCATCGCTGTCAGCAACGAGGGCATCATTGTTGGCGGTTACGTTGTTGATAGTTGGGGCGGTTCCCTTAGCCCAATAAGAAACTACGTATTTGGCATTGGCCGCCAGCCCAGCATAGCTGATAGAGTTGTTTGTTAAGTCATGAGATAGGTTTCCTGCTTTTTTATCTGTTGCAACGGGGTTAAGAATGAAGTTCAGGTTTCCCTCACCAGAAAGGTTTTCGAAACTGGTGTGCGCTACTTGCACAAGTGTGGTTGGGTTTATCGCTTGAGCAATGGGAAACAATCGGTTCGAATCCCAAACAATATAAGTAGTGGTCGCATCGCTGTCTTTTTTGTAAGAAAGAACATTGCCTTGCGAATCAAAAGCATTGAACAATAACCGCTGCTTGAATAATGAAGGGCTAGGGACATTGGTAGTGTAGCTTGTTTGCAATGTTTCCATCAAGTCAATCTGATCAGGTTTCAGGTAGGTGTTGTTGTAGTTTTTGTTTACCCCCCCGATGTAATAAAATGGTGCAGCATTGGAAGTGGAATAATACGCGTATTCCTGAATCACAGCATTTTTAATACTCGGGTGGTAGTTATATCTGGTGTATTTTTTCTTGGCTCCACCATTGCTTATTTGCTCCTCTTTTATGAGCACCATATCCGTCTCGGGGTCGTACGTAAAAATCGAATTGCCTGTGAAATAGCTGTCTTCTTTTGAATCGTACGTTTCAGAAGTGGTGGACGCCAGCCATACTTTTTCAGTGGCTTCGCTATACGCACCATAGGTAAAAGTCCTGTTGTTGCAACCCGTGCACCCATTGTTCACGGCTTGCACAATTTTTAACCCTTGCACAATCGGTCCAGGGTCCGTCAAAACTGTATACGTGTTGGTTGTTCTCCCTACCAACCTACTGGTGGAGGTATAGTCTTCTTGTTTCAGCAATAAACCATTTTTGTAGCTATAAGACTGATTTGGCACAAATGGATAGGCGGCAACAACTACATCAGGTGTATTGGTAAAGTTGTACACAGTAAAGCCATTATTGGTAGTGGCATCACCATGATACTCAGTCACTACATCGTAGCCAACGTGGCTACCTTGGTTTACACCTAGTGGTACACTAGAGGCATTGGCTCGTACTAACATCGTTCCCGCAGCAGTAATATAACAAGGGGTGCCGAACATTTGGCCATCATTAAACCCGGCAGTGTAGGCATACATCGGAAAGCTCGCGAGCTTTCCGCTCGATATTCCCGTACCTCTGTTTACATATTCGTATGTTTTACTCAGTACCTGATCACCATAGTTGGTTATTTTTTTCACCCGCAAACCCCCTCCTTTTAATGCATTGTTTTGGATGCGCTCTTGTAAAGTCTGGACACGGTAAACCTTTACATAAAACTTTAGTGTGCTCAAATCAGTAGTCCCCCATCCAAATTGGCTGGGCGTAAATTCTGCTGAGAGCGTATAGGTACCGGCTCCCAAATTTTGGATCGGTGCCGAGCTTATTTGCGAATTCCCACTCAAATAATTGATGGTAGCGAAACTCGGCTTGCTTATACTGGCGTTGCACCCAGTAACCGGTATGCCACCACCTGGTATTGCTGGAAGCTCATATAATACTACCACATCGGTAGCCGCACTTAGAGTAAAATTTTTAGTCTGCGAATAACTGATTGCAGTGTTGTTGGCAATTGCAAACTCGACCGACTCAATTGGCACTAGGCCTGGCGAATAAATAAAGTTAGAAAACGTAGGAACGTTGGAGTAATCGTGCAGCTCATAGTCGAACGTAGAGCGTCCACCAGTTGGATAGCGTACTTCCTTTAACGTCATCCATCTGCAAGAAGCTAAATCCGGCTCTCTATTAGCTCCGTTAAAGAACCAGTTTTGATAAATAAGCGCAGGAGATTTTATATAGTTTTGGCTGGCTGGTGCGCTATTGTTGTAGCCCCAATGGTCAACCCCATAACTGTCGCGATTATAATTTGAGCCATTGAGACCATCCTGGTAGTAGGAAAAATCATATGGTGGTACCGGTGCACTGCCCACTCCAAATGAATCTTGCACCGCTAGCAAGGAGGGCAAGCCATTGGCCATACTGTAAGAAAGGACAGATTTTTTGATTATGTCAGTCTTGTAGTATATCTGTATCTCATCCAGCATCTTACCACCAGACATGCCGGGGCGACCGGTGTTAGCGATGAACCTTACCTCATATCCCGACTTGGTATAAATTCGTTTTAACCGAAGCCCTGAAATAGTAGTATTGTTAATACAAGTAGAAGAGCCAGGTGGAGATACCGTGCCTGAAACTCGATCGTAAGTAGTTACCGAAGTAGCGTTTTGATAAAGAAGTGACTCTGCATCGTATTCAAAATTGATATAGTCCAACCCGTTGGCGCTTTCCATTTTTGTCAGCTTCCAGGTGGAAGGCGCATTGATATCGGGAATCGTGAACGTTTCGGGTGTGCCGTTATAAAGTTCACCGCAACTTGAGTTGTTCAGCGTTGTCTCACTATTGTCAAAGAAATACTTGGTTCCATTCTTACCCACAATAGTCCATTTCAAAAACGGTTTTCCTAGCGCGTCATTTGCGTAGGTGATGTTAGCGTATTGATTGGGTATCAATTTCAATTGCTTAGTCCGGCTGTAAACAAATTTTCCTGACTGCCCATCTGGCAAGGAAAAGAAAAAAAGATCTGGCTCTAAATCCAGCCCACCTTTAGAAGCGTACAGAACACTCAAGTATTGGTCATTAGGTGAGGGCGGGCAAGCGCCATAGGGTGACACTGAGCCAAAGTTGGAATTGGCTGAAGAATTTATTGTTCCATCTGCATTAAAAAAACCTGTAACGTTAAATCCAGAAGTCAGCTGTGAAAAAAAGCCATAGCCTGGGTCTTCATCATTCCGACCGCGTATGGTCCGGCTGACCAGGCCACCGGCATTCAACGACCAACCAGCGCCAACCCAAGAAGGTATTTCATCCCACTTCAATCCAGAAGCATGGTAACTTAAATTGATCGGTAATGAAAGCTCATATGATTTAAGTTCGTAAACAGGAACCTCTATTTTAGGTAGACCAGTATAGGCGCTGACAGGCATGTCAACATATTTTCCAATAGAAGCCGCCTCTGGGGCAGGCGGTATGACATTGAATTTGAGCGGGCTATTTTCTTTGGACTGGCCGATTGCCAACAATGGGCTTAAAACCATAAATAGTACAACGTGCTTAACAACTCTCATAAAAAACATTAACTTATAATTTATTTTCTAATCACATCTAGTCTCCCATTTCCATGGTCAAAACAATCGATCAACATTCATTTTTTATTTTTCGCTCGAGAGTCCGTTTCGAACAAATATAGCTGGGCTAACACTAGCCCGCAACGTGGAAAACCACGTATTTTTTACGTGGTTTTCCACGTTGACTTTGTCAGAAATTTTACAGGTAGCACAACGTAGCTAAAATCTGCGTGGCTTTGCTTCCTCGATCAAATGTTCAAGTAAAAAAGGTGCTACTGAATTTCCCCGACTATAATAGAAAAAGCTGAAAGTGGAGTGCTGTCTTAATTGAATTGGAATGTGCTGTGTTAAGGACGGGGCAAGGCTGTAGGGAATAAAGAAAACAAAACTTTGAACTACACGTCAATCCCGCTGGTGCAAATACATTGTTTGCTGCAGTTTTTCTCTAAAAAGTTTAGTCGAAGAATTCACCTGTGTCATAATGGAAACCGCACCTCTTACAGATGTATTGTAAAGTCAATCCACCGTACTGAGAACGAAGGTATGCGCCATCCGTAAATGATTTTATTGCATTGCATTTTGGACAGATTGTCGGACCTGGAATTATAAAGTCCATGTTGTTAATGTAGGTTGTTGTCAGTCCTGACGTTCCTTTTAAATCTTGTCTTTCATTCTCAGAAATCACATCAAGTTCCTCATTTGTCGGAATAGCCTTTATTTGGTCTTTTTTGTTATAGTCCCTGAGCGCTTCAGTCAAAGTATTATATGTCTTTATTTCAATCTTTGGGTTTAGTCTAATGATGTCGTTGTAAAGAATGGGATTTAAATAAATTGCCTTGTGATGTTCAGTAAAATAGTCTCGGTCAGTCGATACCATCCAAAGATGCGAGACATTTTTGATAACACTCAATAATTGTTCCCATGAGAGTTGATCACCTAACGGGTCTGACCTTTTACCCGGTGGATTTCCTAGTTCTCTACGTAATCGTGCTTTTTCAATCTCGATTGTTGATGGAACACTTGCTTTCGAATAGATAGCAGCAAGCTCTTTTGAAACTTTGTCCCGGGACACCGAAATCTCCGTTAACACGTCATTAAGAATTGGCAATAATGACTTATTTGACTCACTTATTTGATCTTCTAATTTCTTTCGCTCTTTATTCCATTCTGACAGTTTAGGGGAACTATCCTCTTCCATGTGCTCTGGAAGTGTCGTAGCACTTAATGCGACTTGCCTTGTATAATTTTCAATAGATTGTCTAAAGATGTTCAGTTTATTCCTGTCAATTTCGTGAGCAATTTGTTCTGTGAAGAAAATCCTGTCCTTCAACTCAATTACCGAACCAAGTAGTTTTTTAAAATCTGGTCTATTGGAATTATAGAAACCGAGATAAATATTTGCGTCAATGTAGATTATTTTCATCTGTCTTGCATCTTATTAAAAATTGCAGCAAACGTTTATGTTTCTGCAGTGGTGCGCTTCCGAAGCCGCGCCTGTCCCCGACACCGAACGCAATAAAGATACGAAAACGTAGGATTGCACGTCAACCCCCTTTGACGCAAATACATTGTTATGTACATGTGCCGCTGTCAACAGTCACTTAACCACACGAATGCCAAAGATTTGGTTTGAGTGTCGGATTGAGCGGCTTTGGCATCGGTGTGGTTATCACGTTCTCCCACAGCACTTTTTATACTTTACCCCACTTCCACACGGACAAAAGTCATTTCGTCCAACTTTTTTACCGAAGTTAATCGGTGTCCCCTTATTTGCGCCTTCAAACAATGATTTTGCTTGTTTATCTAATTCTTCATCAAACGTCCATTTCTCATCATTGAAGACAATTACGTCAACGAACCTATCACTGCCTATTAGACTACCCATGCCAATCCAAACATCGGCTCTGCTTTTATATTTTCTTGCTCGACTATGAACGAGAAGTCGATCACCAAGCTCGTCAATGTTATTACTCTCCCAAGAAATGAAAGTTATACCATGTGTCGATCGCTCTGGCCCAGCCATTATTGAAACGTTATGAGCTTTTCCGTCTTGTCGGGTTCGACTCTTAATGAGTTGAAGGCTATTCATTAAGTTGTCCCTCGATTGTTCTGACCAGTCAAGAAAGTGAAATATTATATCAGTTTTCTTGGGTATTCTTAGGTCATCAATCTGTTTGCAGAGGTCATCAAATGATGGATTCTTCCATCTGTTTCTAATTTTGTCGGTCTTAGATGAAGTCTCAATTCCAAGTTTAAGAGGATAGTAGTTTCTATCTATTAATTGACCAAAATCATTTTCAAGCGCAACCATGTTGGCTTTTGAATCTCTCCACAGCTTATGTAATAAATGGTACCCCAGATAATGCATTTCTTCATCTGCAATGAAGTGATCCATTAGCACTATCCTTTGCCTTATGTAGTAAAATAAATCGTATGGTTTGTTTAGGTAAAAAAGAATTAGGTCCAAATCGAAAACAGTTAGAACTAGCGGGTGAGGATCAGTATTGCCCTTTTCTAACAACGTGCGCGACTGATGCGTCAAACTTGGGTAATTTTCTGGTGTTACAATTAAAATGTATGCATCATCGATATCTTCAATAATCGTGAGTTTTTCACCGTTCTCGTCACGAAATACTGCATTCTTCTCGATTATTCTTTTTCTGCAGAGAAGACCCTGCTCATGCGCATCTTGCACCGCCCCTTTAAAGTCCTTCTTTAATTGCTGTGAATTTCCCTTCCTTGACAATCGGGTTAGTTTTTTGGATTTCACTTGAACGCAAATAGCTTTGCTACCGAGAATGCATAGAACATCTACGTCAGTGTCATCATGGCCTTTTTTTGATTCAATCTTGACAGACCTATAAACACGGCTTTCACCTAAGGCCTTTTTTAGTAGTTCATATGTTATTTCCTCACCAGCGTTGCCTCTATTTTCAGCTAGTTTATCCCGATACAATTTATCCTCAATCATCCAATAGTACGGACTTTCATAAACGGCTTCGAAAATCGAGTAAGGTATAGGAACAAAGAATCTATTGGAATCAAGTGGAATAATCGGGCTAGCCGAGAGTATGTTGAAATCTCCGATCCCTTGAAATTGAGAATTTCTTCCAACTTCGTTGTCACAAGCGGAAAACAGTTTTATGTAGTCACCTGCTTTTAGTTCTGCCTGAAAGTCTGATTCTCTTATGGTAAATAAATCAATAAGACCTTTATAAAAGGATTTCCATCCATTCTCGGTAATTCTTGAAGGATCAAGCCCGTTTGAAATATGAAGTTCAGTTTCAAAAAGTCTATGAAACTGATAAAACTCCAGCATAGTCAGAAATTGATCATATTCACTTTTTGGAATGGACTTGTCCTTCTTAAGGTTCTTTAGAAACTTGGGTTTATTTTCTCGGAGACCCAAAAAGTCAACTTTGCTAATCTTGGATTGAAGCGTAGACTTAATTCCTAAAGCAAACTTAGCTGCCTTCTCAAAGTCAAATGAGACATTGTTTTTCAACCACTCTGCATCGTACTTGTATTTTCTTGCTAAGAACTCCAAGTACTGAAAATCATAGAGTCCATCGCCCGAATAAAAAATTGGTTCGATAAACATATCTTCGTCACCAAAGAAATCTTGTTCACGTGACGTATTCCTTTGATCTGGATTTTCAACAAATGGTCCGATTTTATTGAAAAAGGGAATCATAGTTGAATGGTGAAGTTCATCCATCAGTTCATATGTTCTCTTTTTTAGCTTGATCAGATCAAATGGTGAATTAGGAAAGTCAAGCGAAATTGGTCCTTGTATCAAGAAACCAATGAGCAATAGAACTTCATTTTTATTCAATCTTGCCCTATGGTCAACGTTGTGTATTTGCTCAACATTGAGATGAAAGTCATCTACAAGGATCAGGCAAATTGCATATATAAAGCCTTTACTTTCTACTAGTTGCTTGATGTCTAAGAGAACGTCAGTGGAGTTTCTGATCGTACCCATTTCCTTCTTCTTTATTTTCCATGGCTGCTTGAATTGTCTTTGCCTATCCCAGTTATAAATGATCTTGCTCTATTAGAATACTTTTTAGTTTCTTTCGTTGCAATGCAAGATTTAAAAGTTCGTCAGAAGCACCTAGTTCCTCAAAGTACAAATTAGTTGCGGTCTCCAAATCTGAAATGAAGTTCTCAAGGTTTAAACTGATCTTTCCCATTCCGCCAGGTCTATAGAAATGCAAGTCCGGATGGGCATGCATAAAAGTATAACTTCCGCCTTCAGAATAATTGTGAACAATTCCACACCTTAAATCATGATAGACGGTCTCGGGGTCATATCCTTTAAGATATAGATTAATAAATTCCTTATAGTCCCTTCCTGTAGTTTGCCTTCCAAATCTAAACCCAGCTAGATAGTCAATGTAACAGCTGCATAGTATAAATGCTCCCATCTTTGCACCTCCGTTTGATGCTCGGTTTATATCGCCAAACGCCATGTCTATTAGACTCGTCCGCATTTGTTGAATTAGATAATGTTTTTCTTCGTCATTCATATACTATTGTATTTTCGGTGAGGATGGGACAGTTGGCTCTTTTGCTTGCTTGGGTGTCGCGCGGGAAGTGTGGCAAGCAAATGTGCCACTGTTCGAAGCACTGAGTCTGTCCCGCGGCATTTGTGCATAACGTTTGTGTTTCTTCAGTGGTGCGCTTCCGGAGCCGCGTTCGGTCCCCTAAACCAAACATTGAACGAAGATAAGACTTTGAACTTACACGTCACCGCACTATTAAAAAACATTTTGTTGGCAGTAGTGCCTTACATTACACAACGCAAGTTAGTGTTCACGTCCCCCTTACTTTTCTATTTTTAATTGTCCAAAATATGATTGAAAGTTTGCTCATCATTACCACTTCAGATATTTGAAGTCGTTCTTGAAACTTGGTTTCTTCGTCAACCTCTGAAAATAATTTTTCTGTTTTGAAGCCTTGTCCTGTGTGTACGATACTTGATCGTAATTTGTAGTATTTGTTAAATTTTTTCTTGTTGGCTTGCGAATCACCGATATATTTGAGTAAGAAGTCTCGGTAGCGAGCAGAAATTTTATAAACGTCTTGGTTGCACTTCTCGCATTTTGATGGATCGAAATCTTTCGTTTCAAAGTTGACCATTGTTTCAATTGCTGTAAATGCCGAAAGTAATGCTAACTTTTTTCTAGAATGAATAAATTCCATTGCAGCATTAGCACTTGAAATAGCAGAGTCCAATACCCTTTTAGTCGCTTCATCCATTTCAAAGTACGCGTCAAAAAACTGGAGTGTGATGCTAGAGAATTTAATCTGAGACTCAATATTCTCATCGAAATTTGGATGACTATAATAGTAGTCCCAAGTTAAAACTCTCGGGTGAATTGAAGTCAAATCTGTAAATCCCTCTATCTTTAATTGTTCCGGAAGTTCTGGCCACATAAACCATTGAAAGCACCATTTAGAAGACAAATTATTCATTGCACTTCCTGCATTTTCATCTAATAAGGGCCAACCCCATCGGCTATCGTCAGGTTGATAACTGAAGAACCGGTTTGTCGTAATAAGTGTCAGCAATCCAAGAAAGAGGTCTGTCTTACGATAGGAAAGACTGGTCAAACGATGTAAATCTTCGAGACCTGAAAAAAGCTCTTCAACTCCTATTTGTTCGAGTTCTTCATTTGTATACCAGTACTCAAGAATTTGTGGGTGATGCTTGTGTGCAATTTTTGTTGTTGGCATTCCCTTAAGGTCGGCTGGAAACATCTGAAATATATCTTTATATCTAATGGCTCCAGACAAAGGTATTTTAGTAAAAACAATCTCACGTTTGAATTGCTTATTTTGTCTGTTAGGCATAATTTGATTTTTTTAACAAGGTCAAACGTCTAAGTCATTATTGTTGGTTTTGTCTGGTGAAAATTTGTCGGAATGGCATTGCTTCCAACGTTAGTATTTGCGTTCGAGCGTGGCTTTCGAAGCCGCGTCCTGTACCCGAAAGCGAACGCATTAAAGATACGAAAACGCTGAATTGCATTATCAACCCGGGGTTGACGCAATTCCACAGTGTTAGGTGCTGGCGTTCTATCATCGCGTTTGTAACCAATTGTCTTTATTGAGTTTTCGTGTCATTGAGTGTCAACTTACTCTTTAGGTCAAATTTATAATTACCGAGTTTTAATAGTGCTGCTATTAATAAAAACATTGTCGCTGGCGAATAATTTCTCGTCTTATAAAAACAATGAGCAATGTTATTTCTCAAATTCATTCCTTCTGACGTAAAAAGAAATTTGAAAAGAGCAATATCATCATTCGGGACAAGCGCTTTTAGCTTTTCGTTGTCCAGTAATTTATCAAAGGAAATTCTTGCTTCTGTTCCGTCCTCTTTATATTCTATAATTTGAGCACCAATGTTGCGTGAAAATTCTCGTAGTAGTCCTTCAAATTTTATCACCAATGAATCAATACCTAAAATATATCCTTGACTATTATTTTTACTTGTCTTTATGTCAATTTCAGATTGATTAAAGAAACTCGATAAGGATGGTGATAGTAATTGAATCCAATTAAAACCATCAATTTCTCCGTCTGCATTTGTAAAGGTAAAATCTTGTCCATACCAAGAATGATTTTGCAGAAACTCAATTAAAGATTCAAAAGATACCTTTCCGTTTTTAATTCCTTTTGAAAAAACCATCCATAAATGTTGAATTGAAAAATTTTGTATGTGAAGAAAATAAGTATTGATTCCGATTTTCTCTTTTCCGCTAACATTTTTATTAATGTCAAAAGTCATTACACTAACAAGGTCAAACATAACTGGGCGAACATTTGCATTAAGAACTTCTGCTTTAGGAAATATGTTTAATGAAAGCATTATGTACTCATAAATATCTTTGCTTGGATGTTTTTCAGTTAGTTCATCGGTTATTTTAATAATTCCCTCCCAAAGTTGCTGTAATCTTTCATCAGTAAACTCTGTTTTAACTGTTTTAAAATTAATGTTCCGCTTTGCTTTTTCTAATAACACTGTAACCTCCTCTATCTTTTCTTTGTTCCCCGCTTTTTGATACTGAGCCAATGCTTTTAAATAGAAATCGTGAACAACAAAGCTTTCTTCCTTTTGGTTTTGAGATTGTGCAATATGAAACTCAGCTAATTTATTATGATAAGGCTTTGGCGAAACGTTTAATTTTTGGCAAAGAATTATTAATAACTGTAGATATTCGCCAATTAAATCAGGATAAACAAAACCTTCAATCACTTTATTAGAATAGGTAAGAAATGTTTGCAGAGTTGAAGTCTCAACTTTTTTTCCTTCTTCTGAAATAAATTTCATTAAAGAAAATTCCTTGAAACCATTTATTTTTTTAGAACCTAAAAGCGAAAGTAAAATCTGTATCGTTTCTAATTTTTTATAGTTTGTCGTTTGAGCAATAATAAAGAGGTTCTTAAAATAATTTTCAAAAGAATGATGAGATAAATTATCATCAAGCGGAATATAAGTGTTTTGCAAAAACAAAACATAATTATCAATCGCTTGTTTAGCATAGTCATTATGCTTGTGCTTGCTTTCCCAAAGAAGATGGTTGTATTTTGCTTTATACTTGGGATTCTTAATGTTTTCCGCTCTTGCTTTGATATATTTTAAATCATCATCGAATAATGTGAAGTTCGGATATGATTCTCCGCTGGTGTAAGATATTTTTGGTCTAATCTCACCGTTATTAATTGTATAATCGGTAAAATATAATTCGTAGGAGCAGTAAGATTTTAATTCCTTTTCCTCGGCTTTGTCCCGAAGTTTTAATAAAGAATTGGAAATATTATAGTCCAACAATAAACTGCTGTCTTTTTCAAGATATTCATAATATGATTCTAAACTTTCAAACATTATTTTTTCGCTATTATTTTTTTGACCTGTCGGCTTACTTGATGTTTGATTTTAGTTAAACGTTTGCGTTTCTGCAGTGGTGCCTTTTCGAAGCCGCGTCCTGTCCCACGAAACCAAACGTGGAAAGAAGATAAAACTTTATACCAACTCGTCACGGCACCATTGCAGAAACATTTTGTTGGCAGCCGTTTTATGTCCGTCCCTTTTTGCTTTTAGATTTTTGCCACTTGTCCCCATAAGTTGGTTTGTCGTTGTAATAAGTCGGGTCGTGAACCTTAGAAGCAAAAAAACTAATAAACAGTCCCACAAAAAACAGAAATAGAATTATCTGTGAAATCACAAGCATTTGTCCTATTGGATGTGTAGTTACAATGTCACCATACCCAACTGTCGCTGAAGTTACAAAGCTAAAATATATCGCTTGGATGTCTGTCGTCAATTTTTCTTTAAAAAAGTCCGGAGTAGTGTAGTTGAAATATGAGTAAATCACTGCGTAGTTTAGGCAAACCTCGATGTAATTAATAAAAACGCTTTTTAGAGAACGTCTATAAGAAATAGGTTTGGCAAATTCGTTAGAAAGAAAAATCAAAGATGTCAAATAGACTATCGTCTCGACAGCCATTATTGCGCTAACAACTGCAACAAATATGTTGTCTGTCCAGTCAAGTTTGAAGAAAATTATTGGAAGAAATAATTTAATTAGCACATACAAGTCTACTCCCAACTTTCTCCCTAACAGACCAAATTGTCCAAAGAATGCTCTGACATATAGGCCTGGAAAAATGAACAATAGGAGAGATAGAGTCAGACGGATTAATCTTTCAAGTCCGAAGTCCTTGCTGTGTTCGTTGTCCCAAATTCTTTTAACATTCAGCCATTGATTTGTCAATGCTGGCCTTAACTTATTTGTCGGTCGGGCGTGTTCTTGTCCTAAAAGTAGAGTCAGAAAAAATGTCTTAGTCTTTTGGAACATATCTCTTTTTAAAATGGCTGCCAACATTTATATATCGGAGACTCCGTCTCCGATATACGTTTACTGGTTGGTTAAATTTAAGCCTTTTGCCAAAAAGCCCAAAAGACTGACCAGATTCTTTAACCCCCGTTTGGTTCATGTGGGGTGTATCCTTACTGTCCCCATGCAATTGCCAGCAGCTTTAAAGCAAAATGCCATTGCAAACGCCATTTGTGCAGTAGCACAAACGCAAAGGTTTTGTACAAAGCAAACAGGAAATCGAAAGGCAAGACTAAAACGTAAACTTAAAATCAGGAACTGTCTAGCTGCTACACGATACGAAACCGTAAAAGATACTTTACGATTTGGTTTTCGATATAGGTTCTTTTGAGTTATTCTTCAGGCTAAAGAGGCAAAGACGAAAATCAGGAATAACAGGAATACCAACACGGCATTGATTTCTCCATTGCTTAACGGGCTGTCCGGCTTAATGCTAAAGATTAAGCGTATAAAATCCTTCACAATGTATCTTAGGGCAAATTTCATGGAATAAAAGTACCTTTTCTTAGTTTTGGTAGGGTTTATGTATGGCGAACTAGAATGATGAATAACATCCAGCATCCGTATCCAATTGACACGGTTGTCAGGATTAAACGAACCGGGCAGTTCGCTTTGATAACGGAGGTTTTCTTCTTGAAGGATAAAAAGGACTTTCTGCATTACCTGGGCAAAATTGAAGGTAGAGGCGAGGGAGAATATGCTTTGTACAAACAGGATATAGAAATTGAATGTTTGCCTCTTGCGATTGTCGAAGATGAACTAACCCAACCGAGCAAAGCAGCGGTTCACAATAGCAGTAGGCAATAGCGCTGGCAAGAGCATTGGCCATTGCTCTTGCCGTTGCCAGCCTTGGTATAGCCTTGGCAGCATGCATGGGCGGGTGCATAGGCTTGTGGGGCGGGCATTGTCCTTTTGCCTCAAAAGTGGCCCAAATTGCGTTTGCCATAAGCATTGGCAGTTGCATCGCCATTGCTAGTACCATTGCCAACTGCTATTGCACAATCACGCCAAGCTCAAAAACTAAACTTCCACCAAGTCAAACCGTTCACAAAGCCTTTGGATGTTTGGATTAAGCTCAATGAGCTTTTGTACTTTTGATTTAGGTGGATCCAGTTTCAAAAGGTAATCGGCCAGATCATGCGCAGCCTGGCCGTGATAACTTGAAATAGTTTTCGGGATCGTTATTTACTTTCATTTCGACCGCTTTTTGTATTTAAACTTTAAACATTCTTTCTAAAATAGCTAGTCCCGAAGTCCCCACCTGTGGACAGTTACCCAGAAAGGTTCCCACTTGTGGACATTTATCATATCATTAACTAACTAATATTCAATTAGTGGGATGATAAGGGACTTAGGGACTGCTTTTTCATGTTTTATTAAAACTGAACATCGTCTTTGAATCCTTTTTGCTTAGGCACAAACCACATTCAATCAAATTTAAAAAACATTTATTTTTTGAGAAACGTGTGGTCACGCTGTCTCAAAGTCTCGGGTTGTCACAATTGCAAAAGTAAATCATGAGTCAGTCACGGGTTGTCTCGTAAATTACAATATGTAACTAGTTGATTTCTAACTAGTGAGATAACCCGTGACTTTGAGACTGAAAAAATGTGTTTTTTGAAAATGTAATCTAAATTTAAGATGATAGTTTAGGCTACTCTAACAATTTACTAAAATCAGTAGTTGCCCTGATAAATTATAAAGCCAAAAAAAACATTTTATCTTTGATGCATATTACCCCCGAAATCTTGGAAAGCCTTGAAAAATCAATTTTAGAAAAAATATATGCTGACAATTCAAACTCGCGAACTGCTTTGTAAGCGTTATGGCATTTGTGACAAAACTTTGCGCAAAATGCTTAGGAAGATTGGCATCAATCATAGAAATCATCTTACACCGATCGATCTTGACTTGTTGGTTAAAAATTATGGAACACCGGAGCTATTAAAGCATATGGCGGAGCGACTAAAAAGTTAAACCGTTATTTTTTGCACTGATGTTGTTTTGGCAAACAAAATTGATTCGAAAGTCTAGTCACAATTACTCGTTGCCTTTCTAGGCGTAAAGCACAACACCAAGATCGCGTTCCATCATATCGTAGTCAAATGCATAGCCACTCGTGCGTTTGTTGTCAAAGGATTCAGTGGGCAATAGTCCGATAAAGTACGGTTGGCTTTTAAGATAAAGCCGTATTGGCTTTTCACCAGGCGAGATTCGGTTTTCTTTGAGCAAACGTTCGTGATACATAGTGTGAACACCGGAAAACAGAATTATCAATACGTTTTTGAAGTCAGGAAATTCCCGCACCACAATTAATCCATTTTCTTTCAATCTTACTTTTTTTAAGACGGTTATCCGAATTTGATCTCGAATAGATCCCTCTAAAAAAAGTTCTTCAAGAATTTTCCAAAAATTGATTCCTACAATACCTTGTTTTTCCTTCAACGACATTTTGTTTTGACCTGCTTTGCTTAATGTTTTCATTTTTGTTTTGTTTAGAGTTAAAAAATTAGAAGCCAGTTTCCCCCACGGGCTTTTTTATTCGTAATACTTCTTGAGTAGAGAACCTAGGGCGTCCCAAAGAGCGGTGTTTGCACCTGTGCCAGATTCTCAAACTCGGTGAGGCTGATGTAAGTAGCCGAGTTTATTTTGTAGCGTTTCAATTTTCCTTCTCGCAATAGTTGCTTGAAGTAAGAGATGGAAGCACCCGTTTCTTGGTGTGCTTTTTTGATCGTTCGTAAATTTTTATTTGTTTTCATACCGTTAGATTTTAGGTAAAACAACGGTAGTGAGCGAGACAAATCAATTGACAAAATCAGAATCCTGCATTTGTCAATTTCTGTTATTGGATTATATAGGCTTTAATAGGGAAAATGACTGATAAAATATTTTAGTTGACATCACGAATTTTTTGATTTGTCAACCATTTTTTTTGAGATTTCTTCTTTGATCTTCAATCTAATATTTTCCACCCTATTGTTATAGTCATCTCTTTTCTCTTTAGCCTTACTAAAGTTTTGCCTTGCTCCAAGCGTGCCGATGCTCTGTTCGATCGCGTTCCTGACAAGTCTATAATTTCTATCCTCATAGCGATTATTAATTAGCTTTGACTCTGATAAAGCGAAGATCAGAAGAATTCTTTCCAAGGGTTCTTCGCGAGCAAAACTACTGACTAGCCATTCATAAATCATCAGTCCCTGCTCAGTCAATATCTCCCTTAACTCTTTAGGTGCTGTTTTTTTTATATTACTTTCTTTAGACGCTGATTCTTCTGTATTCTTTAAGTTATCATTAATCCAATTGTCTAACCTAGTGTTAAGCATGGACCTTTCTTCCAAAATTTGGTCACTCATCACTTCGTGAAGAAAATTACGATACATTAAATAATTGTTGTTGAATGTATTGACAAAATGGAAATCCAAAAAATCATTGAAATATGTCCAATCGATCTTTACTAATTTCAGCGAAAAAAAAGAACGAAAATAGGTTCGCTCCTCTTTGATAGAATAATCAGGAGCAATTTCTGATAACATGAATGCGCATATAGGCTCGTTGACACCCGATTGACTTACTCGGTAACTGGTATTTCCCAACCCAAAGAAAATCCCTTTCCCAACAAGGTCTATTTTGATATTGTAAAAAAGACCAATGCTCTCATCGTTTATGATATTGCTATGCAGAATCAGGTGATCTATGTAGTCCTTTCCATAACTTTTCATTTGCAAAATGTCGCTAACGCAACCCCATTGATTTTTGAAAACTAAAAATTCCGACAACCTTGAAATCGCCTGTTTTTCGGACTGGTCGAGCGAATCAACCAAGTTAATATCGCGGTTCATCAATCGCCAACTAAACCTGAAATCCTCCCAAATACTTTTGACGGTAATCGAGTATATCATTTTGCCTCCATTTTCTTTATTGCCGATTCCAATGGTAGTTCATAATAGTGGCTCAACAAGGTCTTTACATCTTTGCCCACAATGGCCGCCACTTCTGCCGGTGACAAGTTTTTCCATGCTGGAGCAAGAGATATAAAAGTTTTAGATGCCATGTGAGAAGTTACAGCCTCATATTTTGGGCAAACTTTGTCTAAATCCTCCCCTGCTATGTTGGTGCGCAACGTTATCCTCGTATCAATACCGGCTTTCTTGCATACTTCTTTAATGCAACTATTGACCGCTTGATCATTTATCTTGGGGGCTCGGTATGAATATCTATCCAGAATGGCTTTTGCTTGTGGCAAGAGCGGAATACCCACTTGTCTGTTGTTCTTTTTCAACACCATATTCACCCTACCATTTACGATCATTGTAGGGTTTATCCTCTTGATATCACTTATCCGTAACCCTGTGTAGCAGCCGAGTAAGAACAAATCTTTGGCTTTTTGCCACTTGCTATTTGAGGCAACATCTACCCTATCCAAAAGATTAAGCTCGTCTTGTGAAAGGCTGATAATTTCCTTTTTGGAACGCCTGATCTTTATCTTACGCACATCATAGCCAATGGTATTTAGAAACCATCGTAGGTGTTTCATCCTTTTGCCGTGAGTGCTGTTTGCCAGCTTGCGTTCATTTTGCAAGTACTTTTCGTACCCTGCAATAAGCTGTTCATCTAGTTCAGATTGCAAGACATGCCCATGGCGTCTAGCAACGAAATCCAAAAATTGATTCATGGATTCCTTCACTGCCTTTTGTGTAGAGATTTTGTATTTGAACAGATTATTTTCGAGCCATTGCGTGGCAATGTGTTTTAGAGGAAGTTGCCCCTTTTTACTTATGAGGTCTTCAGCCATCTGCTTGCCAACTTTACCTTTATGGTCGGCCATAAATTCTTCCTTCACCAACATCGGTGTGATGATGTCTACCTTCCTTGCCTGAAGGCGGGTGATGGCATCGTCCACTTTACTTTTGATTTTTTCTATCTCTTTATAAACATTGCCCAAATGTGCTTTTACCTTATTATCATTTTTGCTCCATTCTCGCTCGGGAATGCGTTGGCCTGTGGAAATTAACTCTGTCGTGTCCCCTAAATACAGGGCGATATAGATAAGGCCTTCTTTGTGCGACTTAGATTTCTTTTTGAAAAGCAACCTTACCTTCATGACCCGAAGATACAGCGGGTCAAGGTAGGGGTCAAGGTTTAGAGGGTTTTTATGGTGCTTTATAGATACAAAGCACCAAAAAGGCATAAAAAAAGAAGGTTTTTACACCTTCTTGCGGTCTGGACGGGACTCGAACCCGCGACCTCCTGCGTGACAGGCAGGCATTCTAACCAGCTGAACTACCAGACCATCCTGTTTAGGAGGCGCAAATATAACTGTGTGTTTGATTAATCCAAAGAAAATAACTTACCCAAACCCATTTGTGCTAACAAAAAGCAACTATCTGCTCTTTGGCTTAATCATTTCTAATGCTCTCAGTTTTAGGAAGCCGATTTCACGAAATCGATAGCCAAAGATAAGCCGAAATGTGTCCGTGCGATTGATAAAGTCAGCATTCGAATAATTGATCTGAAGCGTTTGAAAAGCATATGTGATCCCCGTGAAAAAGCGATCACTGTTAAAGCCTATGGTGGTTCGTCCGTTGAAGTAAGGGGCAACTGCAAGCGAATAGTCCTTATCAACCCCCAAGCGATAATTAAAAAACTGGAAATTGGCCCCAATACTTAATGATGCACTAACAAAGAAATTTCGCAGTACCAAGTTGTATCCATACCCCGGTGCAATGGAAAAGGTTCTGTAGTCAATATCTTTAAAATCACCAATATCATTCGCGTTGAATTGAGTTGAGCGATAGAGAGCTGAGTCTGAGCGTAATGTAAACTCGGTGAAATTGGCCAATAACATTGGTGAGCCAGCACTCTTTTTTTGGCGTTCATAAAAATTATAAGTAGCACGAATTGAAAATCTCCTCTTGTTGAAAAAGTATGCTCCGGTTATACCTGAATTTATTGTTTCAATATCCCTTCGCTGAAGCTTTGGCACACCGCCAGGAATAGGGTTCCGGGTATCTTCGACAAAATATCCTTTATAGTTTTCATGGAATGCATCTATCTCCCAATTGTTGCCTATTACATTCGCCTGTAAATCAAGTGAGTTCGATTCACCAAATTCCTTGATGCTTTTTTGGGAAGGCGGAATTGCCACGATGAATTGAAAGCCAATCTCAAACACATAAAACCCCAAACCAGCATGATTGGTAATATTCGGGCTAAATGTCAACCGATCACCAGCGTTCTTTGCGTTTTGAATGACAAAAGTAGAAGCTCGTTGCCGAAGCACGGGCCAAATGAAGAAATAGTCAGGAAATCGTTCAATGTATTTCGCCCTGGCAAGGGAATCAAAATACTTGCTTTGGCACAGTAGGGTATTACTTGTGCAAAGTAAAAAACAAACAATGATAAAGATCGGGCGCAACATAGAAGACATCAACTCCTTTTAACCAAAATGAAAAGGAAACAAGACCATTAGCCCGCTTTTCTTTTCACTGCACCTTGATTTGCTTGTTTCTCTTTGCTGCTCGTTCCGGTTGCCTTTTCCATTGGTTTTTTCTTGGCTTCGATACTGGCCTTCAAAGCAGTCATAATGTCTACCACCTTTGGCTCTTCTTCGGTCAGCATCACTACTTCTTTTCCTTCCACTTTTGCGTCTATGATGGACTTCATGACCTCATAATAATGGTCTTTCATCTCAATCTTTGAGAAGGTTGTTGACATAGAATCCACCAGTGTCTTTGCCAACTTTAATTGCTCACTATCTGCCTTGACTTCCAGTAAGCTGGGCACTTCGTTGATGTCGCGAACTTCGCTTGGAAAACGTAGCCGATAGAGCAACATGCCCCGCTCATGGGGCGTAATCAGCACAGGCGTTTCGCGATCGCGTAACACCACTTTGCCCACTCCTACTTTCCCAGATTCTTTTAGTGTGGCACAAAGTAATCCGTATGTCTTTGCTGCTACATCTCCATCCGGTCCAATAAAATAGGGCGACTCAAAAAGCGTAGGGTGTACTTCCGCAGAGTCTACAAACCCTTCGATCTCGATCACCTTTTCACTCTTTAACTTTACTTTTTCTAAATCCTCAGCCTCGATTATAACAAACTGGCCTGGCTCATATTCATAGCCCTTTACGATATCTTCAGCACGCAGTGGTTGGCCTGTAACTTTGTCTTTTTTTTCATACCCAACGGGATGATGTCCCTCTTTACTCAACAAATTGAACCCAATCGTTTGCCCGGTATCAATGGCACTATAAAGGCGGATTGGGATGGTTACCAAAGAGAATTGAATGTGCCCTTTCCAAATAGATCTCATGGCATTTTCAGTTAGTTTAAAAAATGAGATAGACGGCACTAAAGTATTGATAATGAAAGACTTTTCAAAATCAATCCTATACACCCAAAAACCAACTAAAATTGCCCGGTTGCAGAACGCCTAGAAAGGAACCCACGAACTGGTGTTAACCTTTGCCTTTATGTCGTGGAGTAAATTGTAGAGGCCAAAATAAGTGCGGTTGATATAAATAGCATGCTTAACTCCCCTGGCCTTCTTTGAGTCACGCAGCTCCTTCATGCCGGTCAACCTTTCACCAAATAAATAGATAGACTCAAAGTAGGATTTGTTATCAAAGTCAAACTCGGCTGTTCGGAAGGGTCGCCCCAAAAGCTCTACTAGCTCGGAAAATAATTCAATAAAAAACCTCCGCTCGCTGGCAGTGTCATCGTCAAAAATAAATCGCAACTCAAAAAAAGCCTTTTCAAGTTTTGCTTTATTGGACAAAATATCCTTCTCTAACAATTGGAAATATTGGGGATAGAAATCGGCAGGTATAACCTTTACGCACCCAAAATCGATGATGCCGAGTTTCTTATCTTTAGTGATAATAAAGTTTCCAGGATGTGGATCAGCATGAAGTTCTTTCAATTGGTGAATTTGGAAATGGTAAAAATCCCACATCGCCTGCCCCACTCTATTTGCCTCTGCTTTTGTCAGAGATTCGGTTTTCAGGAATTCGCCCAGTGGCTTTCCTTCCAACCAATCCATGGTTAAAATTTTATCTGATGACAGTTCTGGATAATAGATTGGGAAAACCAAATTCTCAATCTCGCCACATCTCACAGAAAGATTCATTGAACGTTCAAGCTCGAGCGAATAATCCGCCTCTTCCATCATTCGGCTCTGCACCTCTTGAATGTACTCGTCATACTCAGTAGGGTTTAATTTGAACATGCGTAGCGCAATAGGCTTCACCATAGCCAGATCGCTCTTAATGCTATCTCCCACCCCTGGGTACTGAATTTTGACCGCTAGTTTTTTTCCATTCAATGTTGCTTCGTGAACCTGCCCCATGGAGGCGGCATTTCTAGCAGATTGAGTAAAGGTGTCAAAGATTTCATTGGGTCTTTTCTTAAAAGATCTTTCAAATGTTCTAACCACCAATGGGTACGACAACGGGGGCGCGCTATACTGCGCCATGGCAAATTGATTTTGATAGGCGGTGGGTAGTAAATTCTTGTCCATGCTCAGCATCTGCGCCACCTTAAGTGCGCTTCCTTTCAACTGGCTAAGAGATTGATAAATATCGGTGGCGTTGTCCTCGTGCAGCTGATCTTTCGTCAACTCGGGATTTACTAACTTCTTTCCGTAGTGCTTTAGGTAGTTTCCACCAATCTTCGCTCCCGTGGTGATAAATTTGGTGGCACGTTGAACTTTACTTATCGGAATACTTTGCTGCTCTTTTACTTTTGCCATTTTGTCAAATTTTTACGCTCCTCCCCTTCCCAAATGGTTTTTATGATTTTGAATTTTGATACAAAAATTTTCCGAAATCGAGCGCATTATCTAAAACGCCTTTTCCAATCAAGTCAAAAGCGAGTGTCACTGACTTTTCAATCGCCACATCGGTCTTTTCGAAATTTGGGCTATCGTCACGCACCCAAAAATTGAGAACAAACAGTAGATGCATCCAAAAAACATTCGAATACCGATCGTCAATAAAGGGTCTTTTTGCTATTTCTCCTGTTGATTTTCCTTCGTTCAAAATACCTTCAATCCATCCCTCAAAAGCAGACTTGAAGCTCTTCAAAAACGTGGGCGTACCACCAGTAAATTTAGTGCCCTTCAGTTGGTGCACGACAAAACTGCGATCTGATTTTAGCAATTCTGCCAATGAAAAATAGAAAGTCAATAATTTTTCGCGTGCTGTGAATAGGGCAAAGTCTTTGTCTCCGGCCAGACGGGCAATTGTATCGGATATATAACTTTCCCAAATTGATTTCTCGACTCCTTCAAATGAACCAAAAAAAGCATAAAAATCGGTCTCAGCCATTCCGTTTTCTTTGCAAAAGGCAAAGACGGAAAGAGGCTTCTTACCCTCTGTTAACACATAGGTTCGATAGGCATTTCTAATCCCAATCGCGGTGACTGGATTGGCTTTTTGCGCTTTGACTTTTTTCTTGGTAGTTTCCATAGTATTAGAACAAAAGAATTCAGAAAAGGTTGAACTTTGACCAATCAATTTTCAATCAAATGACACCGCGAAGATTGCGTATCTACCAACCAGCATTTTGGCTCTATGTGGCTGTTCTGGTGTTGGTGCTTTCGCAATTGGTCATCGCCCAGTCAACGACTAAATTTGAACCTGGAGAATTGTTTTCTCTTGGTGAAAAAGCGCTTGACGAGAGAGCCTACAAAACGGCACTAGCCCATTACAATGAGTGTCTTCGTTTGGATCCCTATTTTTGGGATGCCTACTACGGCCGCGCCCTTTCCAAAGAGCGATTAGGTGATGCAAAGGGTGCGCTGACCGACTACAATATTTTTCTAGAATCCAAGCCCGATCAGGCGGAAGCAATCTTTGCTCGAGCTGTACTAAGGTACAACTATGGCCAATGGGCAGTTGCTAAAGAGGATTTCGCTGCGTTGCTCAAGAAACCCAGTGGAATGACTAACACTGTATTCCATCAAACCAGCCCGACCGGGGGCGATAATAGGATCATGACGTTGCAGGGAAACATGAAGCCCTATTACTTAAACTACTTGGGTTTGATTGAATGGAGATTGAAAAACTATCGGCAGGCAATAATAAACTTAGACTCTGCGGTAAAGCTTGCTCCAAACATGGCTGACTTTTGGGTAAACCGAGGAATCGTCAAGCAATCTTCGAGGGATACACTGGCAGCCGTGAAAGATTTTAAGTCTGCACTTCAAATCGATTCTGAGCATGCGCTGGCTAATCACAATCTGGCACTCTTAGGCGGCACGGAAGGAAGGGAAAAGGAAACAGAAAAAAAATTGACAGAGGCAATTGAAAAAAATCCAAACCTTGTTTATTCATACGAAGAGCGAGGATTCATTCGAATGAAAGCAAGGAACTGGAAAGGAGCGCTCGAAGATTTTAACCAGGCGATTTTCCTAGATGCGATCGAGCCCGACAACTGGTTACATCGAGGCATTGTGAAGGAGAAAATCAAAGATATGCAAGGGGCTTTAGCAGATTATACCCAAGCGATAAAATTAAAAAGTGACTATGAACGTGCTTGGATGAATCGGGGAAATCTATTGAGCAAAACCGATCGATTGAACGAAGCCATCGAAGATTACACCATCGCCATTACCCTCTATCCGGAATATGGGCTTGCCTATTACAATCGCGCACTTGCCCTTCATCGAACAGGGCAACTTCAAAAAGCCTGTGCCGATTTATTAAAAGCGCAAAGTCTAAACGTGTCGATCGACAAGAAAATTTTAACAACGATTTGTAAGTAATTGGTTACGTAACCCAATGCAACGTCTGGGGCTTTACCGGGTTTACAAATGGTTCATTATTCTGTTGTGAGATAGCCCACAATCGCTTGATTTCATAATACCATCTAGCTTGCAAATCAGGTTCGCCAATGAGCGACAATGTGGGCTTAGACTTCAGTCCTTCGTTGAGTTTATTGAACACACCTAAATCTTGACCGATGAATTGTTTACCCAATCTCTTTAGCGGAAGCCACAGCATATTTGCCAACGCTATGTCGGTATACAAAATATGGGTTAGCTCCGTTTGGTTTTCATTTACTGGAGTGAGTATCGTTATAGAAACCACTTGATTTTTTTCGCCCACCAAAATGTGTTCTGTGCGAATGCCTGGTACTTCAAATGTGATCTCTGTACTTGTACCTCCTTTAAGAATTCCATATCCCTTTGAATTTCCCGAGGGCTTGTGT
Source organism: Cyclobacteriaceae bacterium (assembly GCA_031400595.1). Classification (GTDB taxonomy): domain Bacteria; phylum Bacteroidota; class Bacteroidia; order Cytophagales; family Cyclobacteriaceae; genus ELB16-189. Next base: position 151,002 of record JANNQG010000016.1, on the reverse strand, counting down.
CTCACCATTTTAAAACCGCGAGCGGTAGGTTCAAATTTTTTCTCTTTCAATTTTAGCTTTTTGGCCGATCGCCAATACCAGGATTGATGAACAAACGTAACATGTGCCGGGTCGATCAACCCAATTACAGCATGGTCGATATCGGCCGGCATCATTACTGTTTCCACATGTTTAAATTTCTGATCTACATTCAAAATCAAATTGGGAGGTGGCTCGTTGGGTATCGTGTTAGGCAGCTTTTTTTCAGGGATGTAAACCCAGATGGTGTCGTTGACTTCAGCAATCTGATATTGGAATACTTTTATTTTTGACGGGTCAAAAGCAGCATCGGGCGGCATAGCAGGAATGCCGGTGCAAACTCCCTCCGTGTTGAACATCCAGCCATGATAACAACACTGAATGGTATTATCTTTAAACCACCCCTGTGACAATGGCACTCCTCTGTGTGGGCAGTTGTCGCGCAAAGCAAACGGCTTACCTTGTGCATCACGACCGAAGACAATTTTCTCCCCTAACATTTCTTTACCCACGAGTTTTCCATTCTTGAGAAACGAACTGTGAAAAGCCAGATACCAAAGGTTCTTAAGATAGAGCGAAGCGTCCGCGGCCATAGATTTGGTTTACATACAAAAGTAAGGCTTTTTACATTGACAGATCCGGGCGAAGACGAACAAACACGGGCTCTCTAAATTGTTCATCTGGCGTTAGGGAAGCAAAACTGATTTCTGCAACTACAATAGGCTGAACCCACTTGCTCGTCTTCTCGTCCATCACCTTGTTGGCAATTGGCTTTTTCGTCTCATTTAATGTCTTCAGTAGATTAAAAATCTCACGAATTGCTGGTTCATCAAAACCACTTCCAACTTTTCCTCTATACACCAGGCGTTCGTCTATCCATTCCGCCAGATGCAGACCACCAAAGGCAAAGGCTCTATCTCCTTTCCCCGGGTTGTAGCCAATGATCACACACTCCCGCGTATCGCGGATTTTAACCTTCAGCCATTGATCCGTTCTTTTACCCGGGGAATACTTACTATTTTTATCCTTCGCCATGACGCCTTCCAGCCCCAACTCACGAGCAGCGTCAAGAAGCCCTTGGCCATCTTCAACCGATTCGCTGATACGATACGGGCCACCGGATTTTATCGCATCGAACAACCACTCCTTTCGTTTGTACAATGGATCATGGACCAGTGAACGCCCATCTAGATAAAGGCAATCAAAAACATAACAATGAACAGGGTGCGACTTCGAGAGCCGTTGAACCATCGATTCGCCATTGCTCTTCAGTCGCTTGATTACGTTTGCAAATGATGGTTTTCCCTGATCATCCAAACAAACAATTTCAGCGTCAAATAGTCCGCAGGTTGCTCGCAATGCTTTTTCGGTACTGAGCAGTTCAGGAAATTGCCCGGTGATGTCATTCTTGTTACGGCTGAGAATACGGATTCCCCCTTCATCAAGATAAATCATGGCTCGAATACCATCCCATTTTACCTCGTAGAGATAGTCCTTTTGTGGAATCTCTCTAGCAGTGCCAGAAAGCATTGGCTCTATGGAATCTCGCACATAATTTACCTGAGGAATATCTACCCTCTCCAATAGCCATTCTTTCGATTTTATTTTGTAGATCCTGAACTCTCCGTTCAACTCTTTACTTGTTAGTCTGAAATAAAATCCATCTTTTTTGTCTTTCGTTATCTGGTATTTGCCCAAGGCATATATCCACATTTCTCCCCCTCCATATTGACCTTTTGGAATAGTACCGTTGAACGTGAGGTACTCCATAGGATGATCTTCCGTCTGTACTGCTAATCTTTTTATTCCGGGATAAGGGGGTAGCCCTTTAGGAACGGCCCACGATTTCAACACGCCATCTTGTTCGAGCCGTAAATCATAGTGCAAATGAGAGGCATGGTGTCGATGTATTACAAAGTTGTTTCCCACTCTGTCTCCAACTTGTGCAATGGGCTCCGGAGTTTTTTCAAAATCTCGCTTTTGCTCGTAGCTGGCCAACTGTTCGGGCGTTTTTCTTTTTATTGAGGGTTTTAACGTTGCTTTCTCTTGTGCTTCTTTTAATTCAGTGTGAAGACCAACTGCAAATGCATCCATCCCCTCCCACGCATCACCATTGGCTACGACTTTCTCCACCACGTTTCGTAGCGAATACTCCTTTGGGTCTTTTAGTTGTTGCAACTCTGTCCAGCTAACCGGCATCGACACCGGTGCTCCTGGCCGGCCGCGTAAGCTATAGGGCGAAACAATGCTCTGCCCCGATCGGATTCTGTAAATATCTATTAGCACTCTGCCCTTTCTTGAATCTTTTTTAATGTGAAGTGTGGTGTTTAGATTGCTGTCAACAAAAACTTGCGCAATTTGTTTAGCAGCAGAAAAAACCAAATCAAACTCATGAAGAGGTAGGATCGGACAACAAATGTGTATACCCTTCCCTCCTGTTGTCTTCACAAAGGGTGTATACCCAAAAGTCTCGATCAATACTTTCAACTTCAATCCAATGTCGACCACGTCACTAAATCGATACCCTTTAGGAGGATCGAGATCAAAAACCATGTAGTCGGGACAACTAAAATTAGGCTTTCGGCTATGCAACTGATGCAATTCCAGCGTGGCGAGGTTTGCCAGCCACACCAGCGAAGCAGGCTCAGTTGCAATGATGTAATCCTTCTTTTCTTCCTTTCCTAGTTGCTCGAACTCCACCCAATCGGGTGCCCACTCGGGGCGATTTCTTTGGTAAAACGTTTCTCCATGAATACCATCGGGAAATCGAATGAGGGTGAGCGCTCTGCCCTTTACATGACTGAGTAAGGTGGGCGCGATATTCAAATAATATTCAATGACTTCAGCTTTTGAAATCTGGTCTTCGGGAAATAAAATCTTGTCTAGATTGCTAAGTTCAATCTTTCGCTTTCCAACTGTTACCCATTGTGTCATTTTGGCCATTCCAATTGGGTGAAAAAGGTATGCCTGTTTATTTCATTTCGATGTGGAGGGCCACCGGGCAATGATCAGATCCATAATACTCATTGTAAATCATGGCGTCTTTTAGCCGATCCTGCAGCTTAGTGCTTGTCAGGAAGTGATCAATCCTCCATCCAATATTTTTTTCGCGCCCATTAAAAATCTGATTCCAGTAAGAAAATTTTATTTCATCGGGATGAAAGTTGCGGAACGTATCCACAAATCCTGCGTCCAACAATTTGGAAAATCCATCAATCTCTTGCTGCGTATAGCCTGCCGATTTGTTATAGTTCTCCCTAGGTCGCGACAGATCAATGGGCTGATGGGCAACATTAAAATCGCCACAAGCGATGACGGGCTTTCTTTTATTTAGCCACAACAAATAATCTCTAAACGCATCATCCCACGACTGGCGAAAATCCAATCGCGCTAACTCCGATCCCGAGTTGGGTGTGTAAACAGTAACAAGAAAGAAGTTAGCAAACTCAGCCGCAATCACTCTGCCTTCTTGATCAAATTCGTCAATCCCCATGTCGTAAGATACAGAGAGAGGTTCCTCTTTTGTTAGAATAGCCGTACCCGAATACCCTTTTCTAGCCTTTGATGAGTTAGCAAAAACACGATAGTCAGGAAATAACTCTAAAGCTGAGAGGGTCTCTTCCTTGGCTGCTTTTGTTTCTTGGAGGCAGAGAATGTCTGGGCTCATCGCCTTCACACTTGCCAGGAAATCCTTCTTCATAATAGCTCGAACGCCATTGACATTCCAACTGACTAAGTGAAGTTTGCTCATGCTAAAAATGATAACGGACAAATGCTTCCATCGCCTCGTACTCGGCTAGTCCTAACTCATTGTAGCCCTGAGCGGTGGCATGATTGCGATCTTCAGCGCGGACCCAAAATTCTCGCTTGTCGTTACCGGGGAATACAGCACTATCTTTCTGCGATTGGTGCTTGAACACCGCTCTTCGTTTGCGCATGAGTTCATCTGGACTTAACGGAACAGCCATTTCAATTTGATCAATATCCCATTCCTGCCATGCCCCACGATACAACCACAAATAACAGTCTTTCATCCAATCTTTGTTCTTGAGTCGATCTACTGCTTGAAAAATTGCAGCCAGACAAACACGGTGTGTTCCATGTGGATCTGACAAATCTCCAGCGGCATAAATTTGATGAGGCTTGATTTGTTCAATTAAGTCTACAATGATTTGAATATCTTTTTCTCCTAATGGTTTCTTCTTCACCGCACCCGTTTCATAAAAGGGCATATCTAAAAAATGTGCCTGCGAATCTGGAATACCCGTATAGCGGCAGCCTGCTTTTGCCTCTCCCCTTCTTATCAGTCCTTTAATTTTCATGACCTCCGGGCTGTCCACCTCTCCCGGCTTTTTCTCTTTAATCGCCTTGACAATTTTATCGTAAAATTGAGCACCATCTTCTTTGCTCAAACCAAAAGAAACATCAAAGTCCCGAACAAAATCTGCAAATCGAATAGCGTCATCATCGAACACCGCAATGTTTCCTGAGGTCTGGTAGGCCACATGAACTTCATGCCCTTGATCAACCAATCGAATAAATGTTCCACCCATCGAAATCACGTCATCATCTGGATGGGGGCTAAAAATAATAACCTTCTTAGGAAATGGTTTTGCACGCTCTGGCCGGTTAGAGTCGTCTGCATTTGGCTTGCCTCCCGGCCAACCAGTGATGGTGTGTTGCAACTGGTTGAAAACTTTAATATTTGCTTGGTACGCGGAGCCAAATTCCGTCAGGATGTCTCCCATCCCATGCTCCATATAATCATGATTGGTCAGTTTTAGAATCGGCTTTTTCACAGTTTGGCACAACCAGACAATTGCCTTACGAACCAACTTATCATCCCAATCGCAACTATCTACCAACCATGGAGTATTGATGGCAGTTAGTTGCGAAGAGGCTGCGTCATCTAAAATCACCAAAGCATTTGGATGCTTCTGTAAGAATGTGGACGGGATTTGATCAGTCACCGGACCTTCAACAGCTTTCTTCACAATTGCACCTTTGCCTTCACCCCAGGCCATCATAATTACCCGCTTGGATTGCATGATTGTGCCAACCCCCATTGTGATCGCCTTTGTAGGAACATTCTCTTCTCCATAAAAATCACTGGCAGCATCGATGCGTGTTACCTGATCAAGCGTAATCAAGCGGGTCGTTGATCTTTCAGAAGACCCAGGTTCATTAAATCCAATATGTCCTGTGCGACCTACCCCTAACACTTGAAGATCGATACCACCTAACGAAGCGATCTTTGCATCGTAGGCTTTGCAAAATTCAGCGATGCGATCCTTTGGAAGTGTTCCATCGGGAATATGAATTTGCTCTTTCGGAATATCAATCTCGTTAAACAGATGTTCATTCATAAACCTCACATAGCTTTGCAGCGAGTTGGGCAACATCGGGTAGTATTCGTCCAAATTGAATGTGTGTACATTATTGAAGCTAAGTCCCTGTTTATGGAGAGATATCAATTCTGAATACACACGTGTGGGTGTGGATCCGGTTGCCAACCCCAACACACAGGGTTTGCCTTCCTTTTGTTTTGACCGAATTAATGCAGCAATTTCGTTTGCCACGAAAATTGAGGCTGCCTCGGATGTCTTAAAAATCTGAGTCGGAATCTTTTCAATTTCTTTCTGTGAAAGCATAGTCTAGTGTTCAATTTGGAAGCCTAAAAATAGATACTTTTGCTGGTAAACGAATTGCCGTTTGCAAAAAATCTGCCGCTACGATGAATGACTGGAAGACTGATTTGAATGTGAAGTCTGCTGATCGTCCGATTCACCTCCATGACCCTATCCTGACAATTGGGTCTTGCTTTTCACAGGCCATCGGCCAACAGCTAAACGACAACAAATTTAACGTAACGATCAATCCTTTTGGAACTGTGTACAGCCCACTTTCTATACACCACTTGCTAAAGGTAGCGTTGAAAAAAGTCGAGGTATCAGAAGATGATTTTTTGGTTCATCAGGAAGTTCATTACCATTATCAGTTCCACTCCAGTTTTGCGAGCCTCAGTCGACAAGAACTAGCTGAACAAATCAGTCACACAGTCAACAAAGTGAATCACTTTATCAGCACGGCTCGTTTTGTTATTATCACGTACGGAACGGCATGGGCTTACAAACGAAAAGACACGACACAATGGGTAGCTAATTGCCATAAGATTCCATCTACCCACTTTTCGAAAGAGCTTTTGTCAATAGATTCTATGGAAAATTCTTTTGATGAAATCCATTCGGCCTTAAAAGCAATAAATCCAGCCATCCTGATCATTGTCACCGTCAGTCCGGTGCGCCATCTCAAAGACACTATCGAATTAAATAGTGTCAGCAAATCCACTTTACGACTGTTCTGCCATAAGTTATCACACCGACCAGGTGTTGACTATTTCCCGGCTTATGAGATTATGATGGACGATTTGCGTGACTACCGATTCTATCAGGAAGACCGCATTCACCCAACGAAAGAAGCGGAAGAATATATTTGGCAAAAATTTTTACAAAAATATTTCGAGCCAGAAACAAAAATATTTTTAAACGAATGGCAAGAAATCAAGCATGCGTTAGCTCATCGATCGTTGTTCGCTTCCACAACTCACCATCAATCTTTTTTGAAGGCAACATTGACTAAGTTACACGGGCTACAACATATAGTCGATGTCGGTAATGAAATTACCTTCGTCAAAAACCAGATCACCACGCCATGAGCTCACCAACACTTCAACTCGGCAACAAAACGTACTTCTTAGAAGACCTCCCGCAGGTAAGTCAGCCCTTAACTTTTGATGAGCGAACGATCGACTTTTGCCAACGATGGCTCTCGGGTCAACAACAATTTGAAATCCACACTTCCGGCTCTACGGGTCAACCAAAAAAGATTTTCATCAGTAGGCAAAGTATAGTCGCAAGCGCCAATGGCACTATTCAAGCATTAGATCTACAACCCAATCAAACCTCACTGGTCTGTTTAGATACTGCTTACATTGCTGGGATGATGATGTTGGTAAGAAGCCTGGAAATAGGCATGAACATTATTGCAGTGGAACCCTGTGCAAATCCTTTTGAACGAATTGAGCCGAACGGAAAGATTGATTTCGTTGCCTTAGTGCCTTACCAGATTAAGTCTATTCTCAATTCTCCTCAACAATTCTTCCTGAATCAAGTGCAAACGGTTCTCGTTGGCGGTGCTCCTTTGGATCAGTCAACCAAAGCAGCATTGCAAAATTGCAAGAGCCAAATTTTCGAAACTTATGGAATGACCGAAACTATTTCGCATATCGCCTTGAAGCAACTAAATGGCTCGGGCAGATCGAGCTTCTTTACCACTCTCCCTAGTGTTTCTATTCGGCAGGACGAACGTGGTTGCCTATGCATTGTAACATCCTACCTCAAAAATGAGATAGTTACCAACGATATCGTTGAAATGGTAGACGTGAACAAATTTATTTGGTTAGGGCGCTGGGACAATGTGATTAACACAGGGGGTCTCAAAGTTTTTCCGGAAACCATTGAAGCAAAAATAGAAAGGATTTTTACAGAGTTGAGCATAAAAAACTTTTTCTTTGTAGCTGGGCAACCCGATGATCGGTGGGGGCAAGCTGTGACCCTGTTCATCGAGGGAGAACTATCTGAGAAGGAAAAAGAAATGTTACTGGAAAAGCAAAAATCTGTTTTATACAAATTCGAAATACCCCAATCTCTTGTTTACATCCCATCGTTTATACGAATTGATTCAGGAAAAATAAATCGCATGAAAACGCTTTCGATGTTTAACTCAGCTAAGCAATAAAACGAGTTCGGTTTCAAAAAAACCCCTCACTGCCTCCGTGGCTTGCGTGCACACAAACCACCGGAAAACAGATTTTGGCAACCGCTAAGTTAATTCTCTTTATTCTTACCTGATTTTAACTGAAAAATTTCCTTCTGTAAATCCAATACTACTCCTGCCAGTTCCTCGACAGAAACATCTTTCTTGCTCTCAACATCCGGAAACTGGACGCTGATGTAAGCTTTCGCTGCCCACGCCTCAATCACTTCATGACCATCTATTTGATAGGGGGAATAATGCCTGTTATCTGAAACTAAAAAGAGCTTCCCACTATCTTCAAGGTAGTTAAACACCCTTTTATAAACGACTCCTTCACGTTGTGAAACAAGCACGTAGGTCTTGCCACTTTTAATACTTCTGATGTCTTCCACATGCTCGCCAATGACAATTGTACCCGAAAGCAGTGGCAACATCGAATCACCATTGATTTCAAAGGCGCGATACGTGCCATGTTTTAAAATCGGCAATTGAAACTTCGGAAGCTCTTTCACATACTCTGCATCAGCATATCCATTTAGATAACCGGCTGCTGCCTTGATGGGAACCAATTCGATATTGTCTTTCCCTCCCGCATCAGCTGTGACTACCAAGATCTCTTTGGAACGAAGCCCACCTGCAGAGGGAGCCATCAAACTGTCCGGCCCGATAACAGATAGGTCTTTGCCGATCAGATCATCGACTGTGACGTGAAATACTTCTGCAATCTTTTGTAGAAGTTCCAATTTGGGCTCGGCACGCCCCTCCTCGTAGGCACCAAGCAACGATCGTTTGATATCCAGCTTGGCAGCAAACTGATCTTGGGTAAGCTTAAGTCGCTTACGCAAACTCCGCATGTTTTCATTTAGCTTTACCATACTATTTTTGAAAGATTAAGATACGTCCATTGTTCACTTCACGATTCCCAAGGGAAAAAAGATTGCGCTGAAAATACCTCGGCCTATTACTCATCGAGGCAACATGTCGGTGTATTTTTTCAATCACATCAGCAAGGGGTGTAAATGGCTCAGCCAACAGATATCCATAAAAGGTAGGCTGACTTCCTTCGGTCGAAAAGTCTACCTGATACTTACCCGATTGCAATTTTTTGCTTTTTAGCTTCAATTTAGCCCCCTCCATAACTAATATTTTTAGTGAAATAACAGCTATTACAATCAGAAAGCAAGAATAAAACTAAAATAATTAGTTATTTACTTCTTCGGGCTCTTGCTCAGACGGATAAATTGAGCTTAAATCCCATTTAATCAATTGATTATAATAAATCTGTCCTTTATGGACAGTGAGTGGGGATTCAATATTGTTTTCATAAATCTGTCCGGTGCCCAGCCCTTGTGGCAGGTCTATCGCGTAGGTAGAAGTAAACTGAGCAATTGCATTGAGCCCTACGGAAGATTCAAGGGCTGATGTCATCCACCACCCTATCTTCAGTTCCTGAGCCAATGTAATCCACTCCTGGCAGGAGAAGAGACCACCGTGCAAGGAGGGTTTGAGTATAATATAAGTCGGACGTAATGTTTCTAATAGCAGTTTCCTTTCCCCGGGAGTACGGACTCCAATAAGTTCCTCATCCAACGCAATGGGAATAGCCGATTGTCGACAAAGTAGTTCAGTTTCTTTGGCACCCGGTTTCAAAGGCTGCTCGATGGAATGAATGCCAAAGCGCGACATATCCAGTAGCTTGAACATGGCCTCGTCCGGCTTGAAAGCTCCGTTGGCATCCAGTCGTACAACGATATTTTCCCGATAGTATTTTCTTCGAATGTATTGCAGGATGTCACACTCCTTTTCAAAATTTAGACTACCTACTTTTATCTTAATGCAGCGAAATCCATCCTTAATCTTGATATCGATTTGTTGTAGCATGTAGTCTAGTCCTCCAATCCATATCAAACCATTAATTGGAATAGGTACGCCCTTCAGGAAATCAGTTTTAAATAGCGTTCGCACTCCCCCATTTGACAAATCAAGCAGCGCGGTCTCCATCGCGAAGCAAATAGAAGAAACATCAGACGTAAGTTGGTATTGAAGTAGAAAATGGTTGATATCGTTGAGTGTTGAAAACCCTGACGAAGACAACTCAATAGCTTCGTTGTTGATTTTAAATTCTAAGCTGGCGAGGAGCAAATCCATCTCAGCCTCGGTCTCTTTGCTGAGGCCCTCCAGCGGTGCACATTCCCCCAATCCAAACGTAGCCGAATCAACCACATCCCAAAGTTTTATAAACCAGGCCGTGCGTTTCTTCATAGGGCCCCGAGATGTTCTGGCTTCGAAATTAAAGTGAAAAATTTTCTTTTGAATACTAACTCTTAACGCCATGAACAAAATAGATTGGATAGCTAAAGTTCGCGTTTAAAACTGAATAACAAAACCAGTAACATGTGCGACACCGTTGCAAACCATAAACAACAACAGCTACCTTTGCCCGAACATGGAAAAAACGATTGACATTAACGAATACAAATACGAACTCTCAACAGACCGAATTGCGCTTTTTCCATTGCCCCAGCGAGATCACTCAAAACTGCTCGTCTACAACCAAGGCGTGATGACCCATTCGCAATTCACCGACCTTGATCAGTTCTTGACGGCTGATGCGATGTTGGTTTTCAACAACACGAAAGTGATCCCCGCGCGTCTCTTGTTCAAAAAAGAAACAGGTGCCGAAATTGAAGTATTCCTACTGAACCCTGTCTCTCCCTCACCACTTGTATCTGTTGCGATGGAAGCGCACAGCTTTTGCGAGTGGCATGTGGCAGTCGGAAATGCCAAAAGATGGAACGAGGGGGTATTAACAAAACGAGCGGGCAATCATCAGTTAACAGTAACCCTCATCGACCGGGAGAAATCCATTGTACGTTTCGAATGGCCCGATCAACTCACATTTGCAGAAATGATTTCACACTTGGGCGCCACTCCTTTACCGCCCTATCTGAAACGAGAAGTAGAGGTGAGCGATAAAGAAAGATACCAGACCGTCTATTCAAAAAAGGAGGGAGCCGTAGCTGCACCTACAGCCGGACTGCATTTTACAGATCGTGTTTTTGAAAAGCTTCGTCAAAAAAATATTTCCACTGATTTTTTGACCTTGCATGTAAGTGCAGGGACCTTTCAACCTGTTAAAGCAGAGAACGCTCTTGATCACACCATGCATGCTGAACAAATGGTGGTTTCAAAAGCAAACCTTGAAAATCTACTTAACCAAAAAAGCGTCATTGCTGTTGGCACAACCTCTTTGCGAACTTTGGAAAGCTTATACTGGTATGGTGTAAAATTAGCGAGTGAACCTGATGCTATCTTTCAAATTGCTCAAGATGAGCCCTACCAAAAAAACAATAAAACAAAAAACATTGATCGCAATGAGGCTTTTGAAAACGTGTTGAAAAAAATGACGCGGGATGGAGAAACCCAATTGGCTGGAGAAACTTCGATCTACATCGTGCCGGGCTATCAAATAAAAACAGCCAATGCGTTGATCACTAACTTCCATCAACCAGGCTCTACGCTAATGCTGCTCGTTGCTGCTTTTGTTGGAAAGGATTGGAAAAAAATCTACCAACATGCGCTAGAGAATGATTACCGATTTTTAAGCTATGGTGATAGTTCGTTGTTAATCCCTTGATGCCATTATTTTAGCTCAACCACGCGTACCTCTACTCTTCTTCCTTCTTCCTTGGCAGCCGTTTGATCTTTTGTTGCCCCATAGCCCTTCGCTACGATGCGTCTTCTCACGATACCCTGATGATTTAGATAATCAAGCACAGCTATTGCCCGCTTATTGGAGAGCTCACGATTTGCTTCTTCTGTCCCTTCTGCGGAAGCAAAACCAGAGATCTCCACACCTAAAACTGGATTTTGAGTTAAGGCCGTCAAAATGCCATCCAGTTCTTTGTTATAAATGGGCTTGATCTCACTTTTCCCCTGATCAAAAAATACTTTGCTAAACTTTGACAATGCATTTTTGTCAAATGCCGCAGCAGGCTTTACGCCAGCTTTTTTATTCTGCAGTTCTTCTGTGATGTTTACGGTGGGTAATGAGAACACCACTTTACCTTCGACTTTTTTCTGTTCAAACTTACTTTCATCACTTTCGTCAAAATAGAATGTTCGCGTCACAACATCAATTTTAGAGTTCTCTTTTTCATTGAAGTTGACCCCGTCAATGGGATCGGTGTGTTCTATCAGACCGGTCAGATACTCGATACCTTCTTTGTCGTTAGAAGCCATCAAATCCAACATCATGTCATAGACGTCTACTTTTCCGGTTTGCACCAGTTTAGCTTCATTTGATTTGCGTAACTCGGTCTTTACATCGGCATCCGTATCATAAAAGGCGTTTTTCACTTCTACCTCTTGCCCCACTACCACATCAAATTGTTTGATCGACTTTAAACTCACCTGTTGATACAACTCATAGAAATAGGTTTGGTTGGGAATATTTACGTTGAGCGTGTATGGAAGAAAACCTTCTGATTCAATCACGATATCGTAGTTCTTTGAGGGCGGCAAAATGATAAGGTACTCTCCGGTTTTGGGGTCTGGGTTATAGACAAATTCCAATTCCTTTTTTGTTTCCATGTCGACCACATACATTTTGGTAGGCATCGGTTTACCTGTCTCCGTGTTTAACACTCTTCCTTTGATCATCGTCAACGGAATGGTCATAGAATTCTCAGGCATGTCTAGATAATAGATATCCTGTGCCCCCCGTCCCCCTTTTCGATCTGATGAAAAATAGGCGCGTTTGCCATCCGCCAAAAGTGTGAAGTAGTTATCGTTGGACGTTGTGTTTACTGGAAATCCCATGTTTTCAGGTTTGGTCCACTTACCATTGACTAAGCTCGTCTTGAATATGTCTCTTCCACCCATCGTAGCGTGGCCATCGGACGTAAAGAAAAGAGTCTTCTGATCGGGGTGGATAAAGGGCGCATCTTCATTGTCTTTTGTATTTACATCTGGACCTAGATTAATTGGCGGACTCCACTTCCCATCACTTTTCAATTCAATCTTCCAAATATCAAGGCCTCCCTTTCCGCCTTGCCTGTCGCTCGCAAAATAGATTACCTTACCATCGGGAGTCAAACTTGACGTTGATTCCAACCCCATCGAGTTAATCGTTGGAGACAAAATGCTTGGCTTCGACCAAACGTCCCCAGCCTTTGTAACTACGAATAGATTTCCCGGATCAGTATTTCCTCCCATGAATACCACCATTTTCTGGCCGTCAGCAGACATCCCTGCCGTCCCCACATTGTACTCCGAAGCAATGGGTACCACTTTCGGCTCCGTCCAATTGCCGGATTTGTTGTACGATACATAGATCTCTTCGATAAACTTATCCCCTGATCTTGTACGGCCGGTGTTGGGGCGGAGCGCAGTGAAAGCCAGAACGCTTTCATCGGCTGAAACCACTGGATTATATTCCGTGTATTTGGTGTTTACTGTTTCAGAAAAACTATGTACAGTGAAGTTGCGTGGCACCGACATCATGGCCATTGCGTTCTGACAAGATCCAATTGCTTTTTCGGCCGCATCCAGCAACTTTTTGTCCATTTTTACCTTCCCGCGATAAATTTGAAAGGCTTCCATTGCTTTTTGCAACTGTTCGTCTTTCAGGTATAGCTCACCCAGGTCAAAGTAGATCTGCGCAGAATAGTCCTTCTTCAAGGCCAACGCTTGCTCAAAATATTGAATTCCTTTTATTTGATCCTCCACACTTTCCGATAATCTGTAACAGGTGGCCAATTGATAAAAAACGAGTGGATCCTTAACTCCTTCAATACCTTCCAGATATTTTGGCAAAGCTGCTGCATAGTTTTTTGCTCCAAACAATCGTTGTGCTTCAACAATAGCTTTGTTTGACTGCGAAAAAGCAGTTGTTGTGGACAAAAGTGAAAGGATAAGGAAAGCGTAGATGATTCTCATAGTGCTCGTTTTCAATATTGCTTTTTTTAAAGATTTCTGAATGTAGTCATATTTTACAACCGCGAAGAAATCACATTCCCCGAACCGAAAACTAGTAATTGCGCTATAAAAGTTACACACAAACATTTTTTCGACAATTGGAAAAATTCTAGTTTAGGTATTGGTATTCAACCAACTCATAATCAGTCTTTCGTGAAAACCATAAAAATGAATTGTAATGTAGGTTTTTCCGATAAAAATATCCAAATTTAGAGAAAAAATCCCTATACCATGATGAAGCGCTTTTGGGGAATGTTGGATGTCGAGCCCGAGGAAACGGGGCCGGTTGGACTATTGCTGGCTATTAGCTTTTTCATGGGGCTCTTCATGGCCACAGTGGCAGTAGCCTCTCAAACACTTTTTTTGAAATTCTTTAGCGAAAAAGATGATCTTCCAGAGGCAATCCTCTACTCCGGGGTCTTTGGAATTGTTACCACCTACTTATATAACTTCTTGCAAGGCCGGGTTCAGTTTCGTGTATTGGCTATTTTGAATCTCGTTGCCGTTATTTTGCTCACCGCATTTATTGAATTTGGGAGTGGGTATGTTGCTGACGTGAAGTTGCTTTACCGATTTGGGTTTATGCTGGTATTGCCCTTTACATTCGTTACCCAACTAGTTTTTTGGGGAGCCTTTGCGCGGATGTTCAACGTGCGTGTAGCAAAACGAATTGTGGGAAGTGTGGATATTGGAACCACGATAGCCTCCATTCTCGCTTTTTTTGCTGTACCCGTTATCTTGGCGTCAGGCGTAGCAGTAGAGTCATTGTTTAGCATCGGATTAGGCAGTATTGTTATTTACCTCCTTCTGTTCGTCAGGTTGTCGAATCGGTATCTAACCCAAGAAAAACTTTTTGTTAAGTCAGAGTCGGAAATTAAAAAACTTTCTGTAGGCCAGTTTTTTGGGAATAAATACATCATCATGATGTCGCTATTCATTATTATTTCTACAATAGCATTGCGCTTCATAGATTATTCTTTTTTCAACATCTCTACCGCCCAATTCAACAATGAATCACTCCCCTACTTCCTAAGCTTCTTTGAGGCGACTGTCGTGATCTTCAGCTTTTTGTTTACCACGTTTGCCACCGATTATATCAACCAACACTACGGACTTCGTGTTTCGCTCATCATCAACCCGCTGCTACTCATTCTTTTTACAGCTTCAGCCTTAGCACTGGGTTTCTTTTTTGGGTATGATATTGCCCTTTCCAGCAAGAACTCCATCATCTACTTTTTCATTGCTATTGCGATGGGGAAATTGTTCATCAATTCATTGAAGGATGCACTGGACAATCCGACATTTAAATTCTACTACGTACCAATTGATAAAGAAATTAAAATCGATGTTCAAACGAAAGTCGAGGGTATTGTGATGGCTCTTGCCAGTACCATTGCGGGGGGAATGATCGTGCTGATTAACCGTGTTCATATTTTTAATCTGTTAACTGTTACTGCCTTTACCATCCCTATTCTTGTGATTTGGTATTGGGTCACCAACAGAATGTATCACGGCTACCGTGAAACACTACAATCATCGTTGATTAAAAACAAATCCGCGATTGAAAAAGAGGTCGTGCGAGAATACACCATGGATAGTGTCTTGGGCAAAGAAGTAAACAGCGGAGCCGAGGAGAAAGTAATCTACGGGTTGAAGCTGATGGAAAAATTAGAGCCCGCGTTATTCGAATCGTCCATCGTTCAATTGGCTGAAAGTAAAATCAAACGGGTACGTCAGTTTGCGGTTGACAAGATTCAAGAACTCGGCTTGCAGAACACCGAAGGAAGTGAAATTAGGGGGCTCGCCTCTCAGGCAGCGGGTGCCGCGGAGGATAGCGATTTTTTGTCGATTTCGATAGACAAGTTGATGAAACTGAGTAAGTCTTCTAAACAATCTGATCGAATATTGGGCGCAAAGCTTCTGAGAAAATTAACCAACCAAAAGACAATTTTTATCCTGTTGGAATTATTGCGCGATGCAGATCCAAAGGTACGCAGCGAAGCATTGCTTACTGCCCGAAGGGTAAAGCGTCCTGAAACCTGGGGCGTGCTTATCGAACAACTATCCTCCCCGCTTTATTCACATCAGGCCGCATCAGCGCTGAAGGAAAGTGGCGAAGCCGTACTTCCCTATCTGGAGGCAGCATTCCATAAGTCAGGACAAACAGAACTGATCATGTTGAAGTTGATCCAAATCATGGGTCATATTGGTGGTAAAGAAGGCATGAGTCTTCTATGGAAAAAAATTGACTATCCAGACAAAAGAATAGTGCGGCAGATATTGTATTCACTCAGGTTGATCAACTATCGGGCAAGTGGTCGCGAAGCACTGGATGTAAAAGATTTGCTCGATGTAGAAATGAGCAAAACACTTTGGAATCTGGCCGCACTCGAAGAGTTGCCAGATGTCGATTATTTCAAAATGGTGAAAATTGCCTTGCGTGAAGAGATTCGCGAAAACTATGATCACATTACCTTGCTGCTATCGCTTTTGTACGAGCCCGAATCAGTTCAATTGGTACGAACCAACGTAGAAGTAGGCTCGCCCGACAGTATTCAATATGCGTTGGAGTTGTTGGATCTTTTTGTTGAGCAGGACTTAAAGCCAAAGCTGATTCCTCTGCTAGACGACAGCCCTGTAAAAGATAAACTTGAAAAGTTACAAGTCTACTTCCCTCGTGAAAGTTACAACCCTGTTCAAACCATCAACTACATCCTCAACCGCGATTTCAATTACAATAACCGCTGGACAAAGGTATGTGCTGCTCATTCCACTGCTTATATTCCCAATTTTAGGGTGAGCCGTGGTTTGATCAGCCAAATGTTCAATCGAGATAAACTGCTTCAGGAAACGGCAGCGTGGGTTGTTTTCAACAAAGACAGAGAAGCGTATAAAGTGATAGCCGATCGGCTGCCGGGAAAAGATAAGAAGTTTCTAGATTCCTCAATTGAAAACAATCAACTGCTGGATGGACTGGATGATGGCTTTTTCTTAGGGATAGAAATGGTAATGCTGATCAAAAGTCTTCCTGCTTTTCGCGGTATCAGTGGACGCATTCTAAGTGACCTCGCTGACAAGATCGTACCTGTTGCGTTGTCTAGCAGAGAAAAATTGGTAGTTCAACCAGGCGAAAATCCAATATTGATTCAGGCTTTTGGATCCGTCACTTTGAAAAATCAGACCGACACCGTTCAGGTGCTCAAACAGGGTGATGTGTTTGGCGATTTGTTTCAGGAAGGGGCCGTGCCAACAATAACCGAGTGCGAAGCAAACGGGCGAGCCGTTATATTCAAGATCAACTTAATCGATTTTTATTTTGTTCTCGCGAGCCATCATGACCTGGCGCAAGGACTCATTGAAAATATTACTGTACGGAAAGAACTTGTTAACGAATAAATACTTAACCCATGGCATTTGAGATTGACATATTGATAACCTACGCGGAGAAAGACAACGAGGTCGCAAGTAAAAGCGAACAAGGCTGGGTAACGCAGTTCAAGAAATTTTTAGAATTAATGCTTCTTCAAGTGTTGGGTACCAAACCCAACATTGTGATCAAATCTGAATTTGACACTGCCGTAGCTCCAGCGTTGGACAATGCGGCAATTCTGGTATCTATACTAACCAAAGAATTTGCGCAATCAGGACGGTGCTTGGATCTGGTTGAATCTTTTTACAAAGCCACAGCCAACACAAAGACGAACCGGTTTTTTAAAGTACTCAAATCGCCTCTGACACTGCAAGAACAACCACCACGTTTGCGCGATTCACTGGGATACGAAATGTATCAGCTAGATGATGAAACAGGTGCGATGAAGGAGTACTCCGACTTCTTTAGCCCCGAAGCTGAAAAGCAGTATTGGATGAAAATGGTTGATCTCGCGTATGACATCCACGAGGCATTAATCGTTCTAAAAGACGGAGCGCAAACCGAAGTAAAGAACATTTATAAACGGAAGACGATCTACCTGGCAGAATCGGGGCACGATTTGGCCATCCAAAGAAACATTATCAAACGAGAATTGATACGCCACGGATATGTGGTGCTGCCGAAAAACTCAATGCCAGCTACTGCTTCCGAAATAGAAAGATCGGTGCGAAAAGATTTAGATGAATGTAGCTTGTCTATCCACCTAATTGGAAACTCCTATGGCGAAATACCGGAAGGTGGCGATCGTTCGGTGGTAGATATGCAGAACCGGATCGCGGCAGAGAGTGCGTTGGCAAAGCGCGAAAACAAACAAGATTTTTCAAGGCTCATCTGGATCACTCAAAATCTACGGAGTGCGAGTGATCGTCAAAAGTCTTTTATTGAAACATTAAAACGCGATGCTGAGGCGCAAGAAGGTGCCGAGATTCTTCAAAACCCCCTCGAGGATTTTAAGAATATTGTACGTGAAGAACTCCTCGACTCACTAGAACGAAAAGAAACCGATGAAACCGGGGGTAAGTCAATTTATCTCGTGCATGACAAAATCGACCATGCTGATGTAAAACCTTTTCAGGAAGCCATTGAAAAATCAGGATTCAAAGTACTATCACCAGCCTTCGAAGGAGAGTTGCTGGATGTGCGAAAGCAACATATTGAAAATCTCCGAAACTTCGATGGAGCCATTATCTTCAAAGGTAAAGTGAACGACCAATGGGTGCGGATGAAAGTGTTGGATCTGCTAAAAGCGCCCGGTTTTGGCCGAAAGAAACCCATTCAGGGAAAAGCTTTGGTAGGAATCGGAAACCTGGATGCCTACAGAAATCAGAACATGACAATCATTCCTTCAGATAGCGTGAAGGCGATTGAAATATTAAAGAATTTTTTACAAGAAGTAGCAGGATAATAGTAGTTGCGCTTACACCGTAAACACCACAATTATGAGTCAGATTGCAAACGAAAACGCAGAGGCATACATACCGGTTGAGGTACAAAGCAATCCCTTCCCCGGGTTGAGGCCTTTCAAAATCGAAGAGAGTCATCTTTTCTTTGGCCGCGAAGGGCAAAGCGATGAAGTGCTTTTAAAACTCTCCAAGAATCGGTTTGTTGGCGTGATTGGTCCGTCAGGAAGTGGTAAATCCTCTTTTATCTATTGTGGCGTAATGCCGATTCTGTATGGCGGCTTTTTGACAGATGCAAGCCCTAATTGGGAAGTGATCGTCACTCGCCCCGGTTCTGGTCCTATCGACAACCTTTCCGAAGCATTGCTAAAAACGGCTCGCGACTACAACCTAGCCGACACGGAAGACAAAAAAATCAAACGTACCATTGTTTCTACTTTGCTGAAAAGCAGTTCGCTTGGCCTGGTAGAAGCGATCCAACAATCAAGGAGATCGGCAGATATCAATTATCTGGTATTGGTCGATCAGTTTGAGGAGCTATTCCGTTTTAAAGACGGTACCGATCCGAATTCGGTAAACGAATCATTAGCCTTCATCAATCTGCTGATGGAAGCCATCAACTATGAAGACGCTCCTATTTACGTAGCGATCACTATGCGGTCTGATTTTATTGGTGACTGCGCACAATTCCCTGAACTAACGCGGAAAATCAACGACAGTCACTACCTGATTCCGCAAATGACGCGTGAGCAAAAGCGCAGAGCCATTGAAGGCCCGGTAGCAGTAGGTGAAGCCCGCATTGCTCCCAGACTGGTGCAACAACTACTCAATGACTTAGGCGACAATCCTGATCAGCTGCCCATTCTTCAACACGCCTTGATGCGTACGTGGAGTTATTGGGGAAGGTTTAAGGACACGGAGGACGAATCACTAGATCTAAAACATTATGAGGCCATCGGCACCATGTCCGAGGCACTCTCACAACATGCCAACGAAGCGTTCGATGAACTCGATGATGATCAAAAGCGAATCTGTGAGATTTTATTTAAAGCCATTACTGAAAAGAGAGGCGAGAATTTTGGTATACGCAGGCCTACCCGCCTGAATGAAATTGCCTCCATTGCCGATGTCTCCGAAGCAGATGTAATAGAAGTGATTGAGAAGTTCCGTGAGCCGGGTCGTTCGTTGCTCACGCCTTCGCATGGCATTCCGTTGAGTGGTCGATCGATGGTCGATATTTCTCACGAGAGCTTGATGCGGATTTGGGTGCGATTGAAAAACTGGGTGGAAGATGAAGCCGATGCCGTTCAGATGTATACCCGTTTGGCCGAAGCTGCGTCCCAGTATCAAGTGGGCAAAGCAGGGTTGTGGAGGCCACCCGATTTACAGTTGGCACTCAACTGGCAAACCAAACACAAACCCACGTTGGTATGGGGTCAGCGATACAATCCTGCGTTTGAGCGGACGATTGTGTTCCTTGAATACTCTAAAAAGGAATTTGACACCGAGCAACGCATTAAAGAGCTGGAGCAAAAGAGAAAGCTGCAACGCGCACGGCTGGTGGCCATTATATTAGGAACATTCGCGGGCATAGCGCTCTTAGCGTTCATATATGCCTTTGTACAAAGTGGTATTGCGAAAGAGCAAGAAAAGTTGGCGAAAGCAAACTCCATTGAGGCTATCAAGAATGCTGCTTTGGCAAAAACAGCTGAGGGCATTGCTAAACAAAAAGCAGATGAGGCTCTTGTAGCAAAAGCAAACGCTGAAGAGAATGCCATCGAAGCAAATCGGCAAAAGGATTTGGCACAAAAAGCGACAGAAGAAGCACTTGCCAATTTAACAAGGGCAAAAATTGCAGAGAATGACGCAACCGTTCAGAAAAATGCGGCAGAGAAATCAAGGGATATTGCGGTGAAAGCGCAGAATGAGGCGTTGGAAGCTAAAAAGTTAGCTGACAGAAGACGTTATCTTTCTATAGCAAAAAGTATGGCTCTAAAATCGAAAGAGCTTAACGATCCCGTTCTGCAGGCATTATTATCTCAACAGGCCTACAACTTCAATAAAAAATACGATGGCTATGAATATGACAATGATATTTACAATGGGTTGTACGCTGCGTTAGACAAATACGATCATCCACTCACCCGCAGTTTAGACGGTCACATCAAAGCCGCCAGAGCCGTTGTAACCAACGAAAAAACAAACACCATCTACTCCGGTGGTAGCGATGGAAAAGTATATCAGTGGAAGCAAGAAGCGGATGGATTATGGAAGGGTACACTGCTTAAAGAGTTTGCTAACCCTTCTCCATTCAATTCGAATGTGTCTTACCAAATCTACTCATTAGACGTAAGCCCGGATGGAAACACGTTGGCCATAGGCGGCCTATACCCGGCAGATCGAAATGCCAACTACGCAATGCTTATTGATGTGAGCAACCCGGGCGCAGAACCAAAAAAGATAACCGGTTTTGTCTCTGATATCGAAAACATCTCTTTTGCACCTGATGGAAAGGGATTTTATGCCCGCGCCAACTCGGGTCATAGCATCATGTTCTCCGACCTAAAATCTGCTAAAGAAGTGATCACATCTAAAGAAAAGATTAACGCTACCGACCTCAGTGCCGATGGCGATATACTAGGGGGTGTATCAGACGATGGAAACCTTATTATCTGGGATGTAAAACGAGCCTTTGGTGCGCGATCTATCAAAATTTTGAATGGAAAAGAAAACGATATCCTAGCTCTTTCATTCAACCCGGCTGGTAATGAAGTGGTTGTTGGCGATCAAAATGGGGAGGTACGCATCATAAATCTCAGCTTAGGATCGCCCCGAAGGATTTTGACTGGTCACACTTCGATGATAGAACAGATTAAGTTCAGTCACTCGGGCAACTTTATGGCTACGGCCAGCAAAGACAAAACCGTGCGCTTGTGGAATATGAATTTCTTGAAAGAGCAACCTCAGGTATTGAGCAACAACGATTGGGTGTGGAGCATGGCCTTTAGTCCGGATGATGAACAATTGATGGCGGGCGTGCACTCCACATCAGAGGGTATTACGCGTGATGCGGAGGGAATCTCCCGATCGAATAAAGACTTCGCCATTCATGCCTATCCCACTAAACTCACGACAATGGCCAACGAACTTTGCGGCCTAGCCAAAAGAAATATGACTCAAGATGAATGGGAACTTTTTGTAGCAGACGATTTACCGAACGAGAAAACATGTCCTAATTACAAATAGCATGAGGAGAATTTTAGTATTGGCTTTAGTCGTTATTCCGTATAGTGTTAGTGTTGCCCAAAACTGCGCGCAGGTTTTGCGCCTTGCAAGATCTACTTATGACCAAGGGCGACTGCACGAACTACCTTCGTTGATGAAGGATTGCTTAGACACTAAAAAAACAGATGGTTTTAGCAAAACGGAAAAAGTAGAGGCGTACAAACTACTTACGCTAAGTTATATCTACTTAGAAGAACCGGAAAAAGCAGATAGCAGCATGTTGCTCTTGCTGAAAACCGATCCCTACTTTAGCCCAAATGAAAAAGTAGATCCACAGGAGTTTTTGGGGTTGTATAAAACGTTTAGAACCGAACCTGTTTATCGAGTTGGCCTAAAGGTAGGTGCGAACGCAACACAACCCAATGTGATCAGCTCTGCCGTTGCCAATGATGGCGCCAGTAAATACGAGTATAAAATAGGAGTATTAGTAGGGGCTTCCATTGAAATCCCGGTTTTGAAGAAATTTGTGCTGAACCCTGAGTTGTATTTCATTAACAGAGCATTCAATCTTACAAATTCAATCAGTCCGTTGGCAACGACATCGCCTGAAAGCCAAAGTTGGATTTCCCTACCGGTATCTTTGCAATATGAATTCCGGAAAGCTAAGTTCAAGAAAGGCGAATCGAGAATTATGCCCTATGTTGCCTTGGGTGCGCAATTTGATTACTTGCTTTCCTCCAGTGAGAGTCCTTCATCAGAACGTACTGGATTTGCTTCCATCACACAGCGAACATTTGATACCAAATCAAACCGTAGCGCCACCAATCTCAACGCAATTCTATCGGTAGGCGCTAAAATGAAGGCAGGCCCCGGGCTGCTGACTGCGGAGGCACGTTTTTCCTATGGCCTCACCCCTATTACCAGTTCAAAAGATGTTTACGCCAACCAACAACAGGTTTTTAATAACAATGTGGCGCCTGGTATTTATAGTCTCAATTCACTCTCAGTCACCATTGGGTATGGCTACAATATCTTCAAACCAAAAAAACTGAAAAAGAAAGTTCGAAAAGTAACCAAGAAAGACAGACTATCGATAGGGCGTTAAGCACGCATTTATTGCCAAGCGCTTTTACACATGAGTACTAACAATTATTGACAAGAACAGCATGAAGAAATTTTTCGTGATACTATTACTGATCGCTGCGGGGTGTAGCAATATCCAAGATGCACAGCCCGAAACGCGTAATTCATTTGTCTATTTTTATCCGAGCGCACTCAACTCTATATCGGTGGCCTCTGCACTTGATCAAGATGGTGGTGTCGTGTTGGTGGGTTTCCGCAGCAATTCACTTGTCGACCTTACTAACCCTACCATGGTTGTTATTAAAACAGATGTGCGGGGCAAAACAGTATGGCAGAAGGAATTTACAGATGCCGCTACGGACAGCTTATATGGTAAAGCCGTTAAGCCTGTGGCAGATGGTTACTTGGTGGCGGCCGACAGAATAAAAGTGAAGTTGAATACCACTACCAACGTAACAACAACAGAGTACAACATTCACTTCTACAAGATGGATTTACAAGGGAATATCACGTTTACGTATGAACAAAACGACCGCAGCGGCAACTTTTTTGCCAACTCAATTACAACGGATGACGTAGGAAATGTTGTGCTGCTTGGTACAAAGGTGGCCGGGCTCAATCGCTTAAGCGTGGTAAGTATATTTGCGCCAACTGGCAACGGCTACACGCCAATCTGGAGTAAAGAGTTTGACTTGTCAGGTAGAAATTACACCAATGGAAAGTCAGTACAACTCACTTCGAACAATAGTATTATTTGGCCAAGCTCTATTACAACCAATGCCACGGCTCGCTCCTACGTTTCTTTTCCTTTTGTGAAACCAGGTTCAACATTTGTAAATAGTAGTCCTATTGGAGAAAATGACGTAACAAACAACCTAATAGTAGCTGACTTGCAAAAAAACAGTCTTGGTTTTGCAGCTATAGGCACCAATTACACCATTATCAACGGCACAAATACTGAAAATAATAACTTCTTTTTTGCCCGTTTGGCAAATGATGGCAACGTGATACCCGGAAGTATTAAGTACTATGATGGAGGAGTTGAAATTGCTTCAACCGATTTGTCTGCAGCCGAAAACAATACCATCGAGGACGTGGGACTTGCAGTTACTCCATCAACGGATGGTGGCTATTTACTGACCGGCTATTTGGAATCAAAACCAGCCAGTGGTAGTGCCGCTGCCAGAGGAAATGGCGGCAAAGATGTATTGCTGGTAAAAATAGATGGCTTTGGAAATGTACAATGGACAAAGAGCTATGGCGGCAGTGGCGATGAGGTAGTAAACACTGCCATGCAGGCACCTGATGGTGGATTTATTATAACCGGTACTAATACGCTTCAAGGTTTTGCCAGCATGTTTGTGATTAAAACAAATGTCAGTGGTGATTTAAATAACTAATAGTTGGAAATCTAGATATGAATAAACTTATTCGATTCGGCCTTTTTTCTTCAATGATCCTGTTTGGAGTTGATAGCTACGCACAACCAGCTATGTCGGTGCCAACAGTTACAACCATCACAAACAATTCAGCCATTTTGGGTGGAACTATTGCCGGAAGCGGAATAACCGCAAGAGGTACGGCATGGAAGATAAGTTCACCCGTTATTGCAACTGACAATCAACTGGCAGAAGGTGGCACGGCTGCTGGTGCATATTCACACCCACGCGCAAGCTTACCCCCCGGAACTCAAATTTTCTTTGTGGCTTATGGAACGGATGGGGTTGGAACTGCCATCAGTTCGGAATTGTCTTTTTATACTTTATCCAATCCACCGATTGGGCAACCTGTTACCTTTTCTGCCTCTGCTGTCAGCAGTTCTCAAATTGATCTAATCTTCACACGTCCCAATAATTTAGGTGTCGCTGCCTCAGGCTATGCCATTTATAGAAAGCCGGGAGCTACCATTGCAGGTTTAACGTTGACAAATGGCATTGCTCCTCCGGCATCCATTGGTGCCGCGGTTCTTGTGGGTACAACAGCCGCACCTAGTAATCTCAGTTTCTCAGATAATACTGCACTGGCAGGAACGCAATATTCGTATGCACTAATTCCTTTCGGCTATAACGGAACAAACGCAGCTACTTACAATTTTTTAACTGCAAGCTATGTAACCACAACTGCCTTTTCGTTGGCAGCTCCTCCCCTTGCCCAGCCCGCTAGCTTTACTGCCTCTACAGTTGGCGAAACTCAAATAGATCTATCTTTTACACCACCGAGTAACGGATCAGTGGCAGCAGCTGGTTACGCGATCTATAGAAGAACGGGGAATACCATTTCAGGATTAACACTGGCAAATGGGGCAGCACCTCCTGCAAACATTGGCCCGGCTGTTTTGGTAGGAACAACCCCATTGGCTTCGGATGTCGCATTCTCAGATAATTCTGCAAGTGCAGGAATTCAATACACCTATGCACTCATTCCCTACGGATACGATGGCGTTAATGCAGCTACCTACAATTATTTAGTTACTAGCTATGCGACAGCAATCGGTTACACATTTTCTACAGTACCCGACAACCAACCTGCTTCGGTAACTGCAACGGCTGTAAGTTCAACCCAAATTAATCTCTCCTTCACTGCACTTCCATCTCCGCCACCTGGTGCTGGCAATGTTAGAGGGTATGTTATACTAAGGCGAACCGGCACCGACCCTGCCACAAGCAGTGTACAAGATGGCGTAGCTCCTGGCTCACTTTCACTAGGCGCGTCTACATTGGTTAGTGTGATCACTGTGGCTGGTACTTCCACGTTTAACGACAACAATGGAGGAACAGGACTTACAACTGGTACTCAATACAACTATGCGGTGGTCCCTTTTAACTGGGATAATGTAAATACCCCAACTTATAACTACAAAGTAGGCGTTGGTTTTACCTATGCAAACGCGACTACGCTCAATGCTACTTCAACCATAACACTTAATGGAGGAACAACAGCAAATATCGACTACATCAATTTTTTAACTTTTGGCGGCACGTTGATTAACAATGGTGGTAGTCTAAATAGCGAGAGTCTTGGAAAATTTAGAATTACAGACGTAGGTGGAGATGGCGCGCCAACTACACTGACGGATATCACAATAAGTATAGCCAACAATTCAAATATAAGTGAGATCGCTATTTTTGATAGCGGTAACACTAATCGCGGGCAGGTAACAAATCCTGGCGCTAGTGTTTCGTTTACAGGGTTAACCGGAATTTCTGCTGCCAATAATAATAATGTTGATTTTGAAATTTATGCAACATTTAAAAATAGTGTTGTTGATCAACAAGTGATAACACTCACCATTACTGGCGCCACGACTCTGGGTACTGGTTTATCGTCATTTGCCGCCACCACTGGAGGTACCGCAAACAAAATCAGAGTTTCTTCAAATCAATTTAGTTTTGTGCCTGCCCTTTTGCCTAATACTGCACCCAACGCAAATTTTGCACCGTTGACGGTAACTGCAGTAGATGCGATTGGTAATATTCAACTTAGCAGAAGCAATACAGTAACGCTTTCATTGTTTTCCGGTACAGGAACACTAAATGGAGTGCCTGGCTTAGTTCAAAATCTAGTTGCTGGTACTACCACCTTTCCTAATTTATCTATCACAGCAGCAGGTGCAAAGAC
Source organism: Cyclobacteriaceae bacterium (assembly GCA_031400595.1). Lineage (GTDB taxonomy): Bacteria > Bacteroidota > Bacteroidia > Cytophagales > Cyclobacteriaceae > ELB16-189. The sequence continues at coordinate 124,434 of JANNQG010000016.1, read as the reverse complement.
TATAAGAGCAACATACGGAGTTGGGGGCGTCTCCGCAGGCAATATAAATATCACAATATCTACGCCTGGGGTGTTAGTTACAGCTGGTACATTAAGCAATTCACCCCTTTGTTATAGTGGATTAGCTCAAATTATTTCCCCCATTACAATTGCTGAACGAGATCCGTCAGATTTTTTTTCGGGGGGTTCTTTTTCTCTAACTCTCCCACCCAACTTTGTCTTTGACACTTCTGTGACGACAGCTCCGAGTGTAACTGGCAATGAAATTGGAGGTATAACCGCACTGTCATACCCTGCTAGCAATTCTGTTAGTTTCTCGTATACAGTCAGCGGAACGAGTAATTCAACCTTGGACGTGATTGTAATTAATGGATTAAAAGTTAGATACACCGGAACAACAAATGTGTCAGGTGTTACTCTTGTTAGGTCAGGGGGTACAGCTGTACAAGCAGGAAATGCCAGTTCAGATAACAGAATTTATTGTACGCTGGCAGCGCAGAACTCATCAACAGTTGTTGATTTTTCCGTATCAACTGCGCCAGGCGAACCGAGTGTGAATTCCTCCGATCTTGCATTCTCTGTTGGAATCAATAGTGTGCTACTTGTAGGAAACCCCACGGGTGGTATTTTTAGTGGCTCAGGTGTTTCCTTCAATGCGGGCTTGAATTCCTATATTTTTTCACCGGCTTCAGTGGGTGTTAGCACCGCAAATCAAGTAGTTTACACTTATACTGAGCCTGCAACAATTCAACAATGCCAGGTAACGAAAACCAAATCATTTGATGTTTATGCTTCTGTAGTGCAAGGATTGCAATCACAATATTGTAAAAATGGCTCGAGTACACCTTTGTCTGTTTTGCCGGCAAATATTCCATTGGGATATCAGTTTTATGACTTTGTTTACCTGGCTTCCGTCAAAAATCAGACTTCAGTCACAACATTCGACATCGTAAAAACGTACTTTTATCTGGGAACAGCAACCCCGGCAATACAAATTATTGAGTCCTACACAACATTTACATCTGGGCCTCCATTTAATTTTAGCTTTGATTTTCTTACCGGAGTATTACAGACAATAAATAATCCAAGCCAAGGTCTTGTAACTAGTTTCAATCCTCAGCTGATTTTACCTTATTCCAATTTGAATTCGATCCAGGTTTATTTCAGAATTCAAGAAATTGTAACTCCTGCCAACATTTCACTTTCCAATTTTGGTATTACGAAAATTGTAAATCCTCCATCAGTGACTTTTTCACTTCCTAAGTATACTTTTTGCGCTAACGAAGTTCCTCAATCGTTAACGGGTATCCCTACGCCAAGTTCAATAATCACTGACCAGTTTACTACGATTCCACCATCTGCAGGTGGAATATCTAATATTGGTAACGTATGGACTTTTTCACCAAGTTCTGTAACGCCAGGTCAACTAAATGTACCATTCCAAATAAGGTATGATTACACTAGTCCTACAACAACTTGCTCAGACTTTAAAATTTTGAATGTTGCTGTTTACGGTATTCCCACTGCACCTGTACTTGCTTCTACTAATAGCCCTGTTATCGTGTGCCAAGGCTCAACACCGACTGCCCTAACTGCCACTCCTGCTGCAAACACGGTCTACAGCTGGTATTCGCAGGCTGCATTGGGCGCTGGTAATCTGCTGGCTCAGGCCAATAGTTTTACTCCTACGAACTCTGCCCTGAACGGCAATACATTCAACAACAATGTACTCTTCGACTTTCCTTTTTTTCTAACGCAAACTGTTAATGGTTGTGAAGGTCCCTCCGTAACAGTTAATGCCAATGTGAAGCCGGTTCCTACACTATCAATCAACGCTGGAGTCTCGATTTGTGCTGGCGGTGTTGTTGATATTTCGCAATCTGCAGTGAACGCAACAATTGGTGGCGGAGCTACCCAAGCAACCTGGTCGAGCTTGACTGGGGGAACTTTTACGGGTGGAAACACAAATATAAATCCACCAAACGTAGCGACTACCTACCAGCCAAATGCTGCGGAAGTTAGTGCCGGGTCGGTTATTTTAACACTCACTACGAATCAACCGAATTTGGCCTGCCCAGCTGCGGCCAAACAGTATCAAGTTTCAATTAAAAAAATTCCAGCCCCGCCAAGCTTTCTGAAAACAGGCAATGCATTGCCTGATGGTACTACGTTAGAGTATTGCGATAACAGCATTGACCCTAAAATAGTAGCGGCTGGAGCCGGCACTGGCAGTATCTCATTTTACAAAAATAGCTTGTTAACCATACTAAGCCTTGACGTGGCAGACAACCCTTCAAACCAGGCATTTGTAAATTATAATTTCAATCCTAGCTCGGAACGAACTGTTAGCTTTTTGATTACCCAAACCACTGACAAAGCACTTCCCTTATTTGCAGGTTGCACGAGTCAAGCTAGGACACTAAACGTGTTGCTGCATCCTCTGCCAGCCGCTGCCTTTACTGCTTCGCAGTTTTGTGAGGGTACAGCCACTCAGTTTACTGGCCCTACCGCTTTGCCTAGTGGCCCAGCTGGTATTACCTATGCTGTAAAATCATATGCTTGGAAATTTGGAGACGGTAATTCTACTACAACCAATCCCGACATTTCTTCGTTTCAAAATCCAGCAAAAACATATTCTCAAAGAGGTTCTTATTCGCCCTCTCTAACATTTACTACTGCAACTACCAATACCAATTTTGAATGCAGCAACACTTATACGCAAACCCCACCGATTGAAATCGGCCCCGTTCCACAAACGGATTTTACGTTTAGCAATCAATGCTTTGGCGATAATACAAGTTTCGTTTCTTCGTCTGGAAGTTTGTTTGATAATACCAGCCCGGGCAAAACCATACAAACATGGCAGTGGGTTTTTGACACGGCCAATGCTGGCACTAGTTCACTAACACAAACTGCGCTGCCAAATCCTGCGCCCCCACCACCACCGCCAAATTTTAACTACGCTAGGCCGGGCAGCTACACTGCAAGTTTAAGGCTAACATCCGAATTGAATTGTTTTGCAACTAAAACAATACCTGTTTACATACTTCCGAAAATTGCTGTCAGTGATGCAAATATCTACGGTGAAAGTTTTGAAAATAATAGTAACGTACCCAATAACAACATTCCAACCAATTTTGGGGCATGGGCAAGCGAGCAATTTAAAAATTCCAACAGTTGGAATTTAGTGCAGCCCGCACCGGGGCCTAACATAACCATCACCACAGGTTCAAATAGTCCTACTGCCTGGGTGGCAGGATTGAATGGAGTGAATAAAACCTATTCTCAAAATGAAATCTCGGTGTTGAATAGCCCCTGTTTTGATATCACCGGTTTGAGTAAGCCCATAATTGCTTTTGATTACATTGCAGATACCCGGGTGGGAAATGATGGGGCTTACCTTCAAGTATCTACCGACAATGGCTTAACGTGGTCAACGTTTGGGAAAAAAGACCAAGGGATTCTTTGGTATTCAAATAGCTTTATCATAGGTCTGTCTGGAAGTGGTAACCTTGGTCAATCCACAGGTCAGGAAGGATGGGATGGCACCAAGTCTGATCAGACACAGGCTCCTGCTTGGGCAACTGCACGGTATACATTGAGTAAAAATTTGCCTCCACCAAATATGCCACTTCGTTTTAGGTTTTATTTTGGTACTCAAGCAATCGTCAATCCGGCCAACTCCAAGCACAGCGGTTTTGGTATTGATAACGTATTCATTCAAAGTAGCAATCGTACTGTACTAGCCGAAAGTTTTTCCAATTCTTCTGCATCGGGTGCTGGAACGTTTAATACAAATTTCAAAAACTTTCAAGCTAGTACATCTGTTTTTTCTCTTGTGAAAATCCAATATCGCACGAGTTTTGGGGGGGATGATGTTGATAACAAACTAAACCCGGCCGATCCCATGGCGAGGGCTGCTTTTTATGGACTGAGTAGCGCCCAAAGTGGATTGCGGGGATTCATAGATGGCTCTGACGGGCCAAGCAACTCATCGTCAAATTCCTATTTTAATGGAAACATATTTTCTGTACAACCTCCTGCCGCGCCAAGCAATGCCGATAATTATTATGATACGAGGATTCTAGTTCCTTCACCTGTTTCAATTAAACAAACTTCATTTATTACAAAAGATACAAATACCGATGATGTGGTAAATGTAAGAGCAACAGTAGACGTGTACAATTCGCCATTGCCTGCCGGCAAAGATTACTTTATTCATATGGCCATTGTTGAAAATGTTAATGGTCAGTTTATTCTTAGAAAAATGCTGCCGGATGCATCGGGAACCAGACTAACTTCTTTGGCAGCCTTATCGACACAAATTGTGAACTATACGTGGAAAGTTAGTAGCCCCTATGATCCCAATAAATTATCGGCTATCTGTTTTATTCAAGAGTTGGGAAGTAAGGATATTCTACAAGCAAATCAAATTCCTTTAGCCGTTTCTGCATTGGTTACTGGAGTAGAGCCGGGGAATATGTCGCCAATGTCCTTCTACCCCATCCCGGCCGATAAAGAGTTGCTGATCAGTTTAGGCGAAGCAGCACTAACCAACACACCCGTGCTGATGTATGATGCGGTAGGCAAGGCAGTGCACCAAACAACGATTGACAAAGGCCAGCAAAGCAAAACAGTGAACACGCAAGATTTTGCTCCTGGTGTATACATCATTCAATTAGAAACAGACAAGGGCACCGTGAGAAAGAAAGTGATGGTGGCTCACTAGAAAAGACTAACCTCAAAATTTAAAAAGCCACCTCAGCAAGGGTGGCTTTTTTTTGAGCCGTCATTGCGAACACCTGCGCGGCAAGTGGAGTGGCGTGAAGCAATCTCCGCTTCGATACAGGGAATTGTAATTGTTATTTATTCCCCGCAGAGTCTCCGCCTCGGGACTCTGCGACTACAACAACTTTTATTCCCTGCATAGTCTTGCCCTAAGTTGTTGTTGGTGGCCTGACGTCAGGCGACCAACAATAACCTCCGGTGGCTTTTTCTCTAGACGTCATCTTATTCCCCGCAGAGTCTCCGCCTCGGGACTCTGCGGTTACAACAACTTTTATTCCCCGCATAGTCTCGCCTCGGGCTCTGCGGTTACAATTCAAAACTCTACCGCCAATCAAGTAAATTTGCTCTATGAGCGTAAGGCGACAGATACACGAGACCAACGGAATCTACTTCATCACTTTCACCTGCGCCCGGTGGCTACACCTATTCGAAATTTCTCTATCGTACGATGCCATATACAAATGGTTTGACTACCTCAAGTTACGAGGGCATTACATCCTTGGCTATGTCATCATGCCCAACCATCTCCATGCCATCATCGGTTTTGCAAACACAGGAATTAGCATCAACAAAACCGTAGGAAACGGCAAGCGCTTTATGGCATATGAGATTGTGCAAAAGCTACAACAACAAAACAACCAAGAGATCTTATACCACCTGACATCATTTGTAAATAACACTGATAAAAAAAGGAACAAGCAGCACGTGGTGTTTGAGCCATCGTTTGATTGGAAAGAATGTGTCAGCGATAGGTTTATAGAACAGAAGTTGGACTACATCCATGCAAATCCGTGCCAAGGCAAGTGGCTTTTATCCGAAAACCCGATAGACTACCTGCACAGTTCAGCGAAATTCTATGCAACGGGGCAGCAGGGTGTTTATGAGGTGACGAGCTATTCTGCCTTGAAAGATGTGGATTTGACTGTGTTAAAGAATGCCGCAGAGTACCGAGTCGGAGACTCTGCGGAGAGATAAGTGGCTTTTATCCGAAAACCCGATAGACTACCTGCACAGTTCAGCGAAATTCTATGCAACGGGGCAGCAGGGTGCTTATGAGGTGACGAGCTATTCTGCCTTGAAAGATGTGGATTTGACTGTGTTAAAGAATGCCGCAGAGTCCCGAGTCGGAGACTCTGCGGAGAGATAAGCCACCTCAGCAAGGGTGGCTTGTTTTTGAACCGTCATTGCGAACACCTGCGCGGGAAGTGGGGTGGCGTGAAGCAATCTCCCCTGCAATACTCCGTGCTGTCAGGTTTTATTCCCCGCAGAGTCTCCGCTGGAGGACTCTGCGACTACAACAACTTTTATTACCTGCATAGTCTTGCCCTAAGTTGTTGTTGATCGCCTGACGTCAGGCGACCAACGATAACCTCCGGTGGCTTTTTCTTTAGACGTCATTGCGAACACCTGCGCGGCAAGTGGAGTGGCGTGAAGCAATCTCCCCTTCAGTACAGGGGTTTGTACTTGGCCCGTTATTATTGGTCTCCGCAACGGTCTTTCTACTCGCCTTCCAGTCGATGGTGGTTTAGGTTTTCTATAGCGCTTCTACACCTGAAAAACAATCTTCCCTACCTTATTCGATTTGGTGATATCCGGAAATGACTCTACCATTTTTGAAAAGGGTCGAATGGAATCTACCATCGGGCGAAGTTGATGTTTCTCCACGAACGCAATCATATCTACAAACTCCTGATCGTTGCCCATGGTGGTGCCAACGAGTGAAAGCTGATTCCAAAACATGCGGTACAAATCTATCTTTGCGGGGAGCCCATTGGTGGCACCATAAAAAACAATTTTGCCAAGCGGTCGCAACACTTTAATAAAGTTGTTCAACTGATCGCCCCCGGCACTGTCAATGACCAGATCAAAACCACCTTTTGTTTTCCACAACTCTTCAAAGTTGATTTGCTTGCGATAGTTGTAGGCGCCCTTCGCGCCCAACTTCAAAGCCTTCTCAATCTTTTCATCACTACCTGAAGAGACGTACACATTGGCACCAGCCGCTTTGGCAAACAAAAAAGCAAACTGGGCTACTCCCCCACCAAACCCGGTGATGAGTACGTTCTGGCCCGTGCGTAATCCTCCTTTTCTAAACAAGGCGCGGTAGGCGGTGAGCCCACCCAAAGGCAAAGCAGCAGCCTGTAAAAAATCTAGGTGTGCGGGCTTTCGGTGTATGCGATCAAGCGAAACGGAAATATATTCTGCAAAGGTGCCGTTGACCGGCATACCCAACACGGAATACTTTGAAGACTGAACCTCAGGGTCTGCGCCCCATTCTATATTTGGATTGATGATGACTTCACGACCAACCCATGATTTGTCTGCTTCATCAAAAACTTGTTCCACCACACCTGCTCCGTCCGATCCAAGAATGCCTCCAAACTTAATGTTGGGGTATTTTCCTTCTCGAATCCAGTCGTCTCTTCTATTGAGAGCAACGGCTTTCATTTTTACCAACACTTTTCCCGGACTCAAAGTGGGCATGGGGAGGTCTTTGAGTTCAATCTGTCCGGGACTACTTAGTACGAGTGATTTCATAGGATTCAGTGACGTTCTAAATACGCGATCAGGTCAAATAAGTAAACAGAAATCAAGAAACAATATTGTCAAACAAGATCCAAAAGGATCGTCTAAACCTGGCTTCTAAAAAGGCGTTTCATCGTCCAATGCCGCTGGAGGTGGCGGATCATTGCGGAACGTATTTACCCTGCTTTCGCGGGTGATGCTGCTCATCGGAATCATGCCATCCGGTGAATCATAGTCAGCAAACTTGGTGTACTTGCCGATGAATTTCAACTTCACGTTCTCTAACGATCCATTCCGATGCTTCGCAATAATTACTTCGGCCATGCCCTGAGTAGGCATGCCTTCTTCATCAACTGTAATTTTATAATACTCCGGTCGATACAAAAACATAACGATATCAGCATCTTGCTCGATAGAACCGGATTCACGTAAGTCAGAAAGTTGAGGCCTCTTATCCCCTCCCCTTGTTTCTACCCCTCTGCTCAACTGCGACAAGGCAATAACCGGCACTGACAACTCCTTGGCAATTCCTTTGAGTGCTCGTGATATAGACGCAATCTCTTGCTCACGGTTGCCGCCCATCTCCCCTTTCATCAACTGTAAGTAGTCGATTACAATCAATTGAATATTGTGCTCTGCTTTCAGTCTTCGGCATTTGGCACGAAGCTCAAGTATAGATAGCGCGGGAGTATCGTCAATAAATATCGGTGCGCTGGAAAGGCGGGTTGTTTTCGATACCAATTGCTGCCATTCAAAATCAGCCAGGTTTCCTTTCTTGATCTTATCTGATTCTAATTCGGCTTCTGCAGAAATAAGTCGATTCACCAATTGAAGAGAGGCCATCTCCAATGAAAAAATCGCTACCGGGAAATTAAAGTCGACAGCTGCATTACGCATAGCCGATACGATAAAAGCTGTTTTACCCATACCCGGGCGTGCTGCAATGATGACCAAATCCGATTTTTGCCATCCCGAAGTAACTCGGTCTAATCGAGAGAATCCACTTGGCACACCAGTCAATCCATCTTTGTGATTTTTCTTCTCCTGCAATTCCTGTATCGCCCGATACATCAACGACTTCATGTTGTCGTAGTTCTTGCGCAGGTTGGTATCCGAAATTTGGAAAATGGACTGTTCCGTTTTGTCGAGTAACTCAAATACATCGGTGGTATCTTCATACGCATCTTGATGCATCTGCGAAGCGATCTGAATCAAGTCGCGCTTGATGGCCATCTCGATGATGATACGCGCATGGTACTCGATGTTGGCTGCTGAACTGACTTTAGAAGTGAGCTCGGCAATATAGTAGGCACCCCCTACCAATTCCAGCTTTGCATTTTTGCGGAGCTGAGCAACCACCGTTCGCATATCAACCGGTTCAGTGGCTTTAAATAAGTCGATAATGGCGTTATAAATTTCTTTGTGCTGCTCAGTGTAGAAGTGATCTGGTCGAAGAAACTCCACCACAGCTGTGAGCGCATTTTTTTCTAGCATGAGGGCCCCAAGAATGGCTTCCTCTAAGTCAATCGCCTGAGGGGGTAACTTGCCCAAACTTTCTGAGATATCTCTCACAAGTAATTTGGACTTATTGCCCATTCCGCTCATAGCAGAACTTAACCTCACTGGCGTTGACCGCTGCTCCATACTTCGTGGTTGTTGGTATTGAGTTGCTTTTTTTAGAAGGACAAACCTACGTCTTAACAACTCCCTGCACTCAACAACTTATCTACAATATACGATGTGGATTTGTTCATAATTTAATTATTTGCAACTATCGACCATGGTCCACGGACGATGGTCAACAACAACCATCTCTATGTCAACACTATAAATTATTTTGTCTATTTTTAGCTCGAACTTTATAAAGTAACTGTACGTGGATGAATTAATCAGCAACATTGCAACGGGGGTCTGGACTCCGATCTTATTTTTATTGATTCTGGGTGGCGTATTCTTTTTCTTTTATTCCCGATTCATTCACTATAAGCATTTCTTTCATTGCATCGCCATTTTAAAAGGCAAGTTTCACAACCCAAATGATCCGGGACAAATCAGTCCGTATGAAGCGCTTTCTACCGCGTTGGCTTCTACTGTCGGCATGGGCAATATTGCTGGCGTGGCTGCAGCCATTAGCATTGGGGGCCCGGGAGCACTTTTCTGGATGTGGGTAACCGCTTTTGTTGGAATGTCTACCAACTTCTTTACCAGTACGTTATCGGTGATGTATCGCGGGAAAGATTCCAACGGGGTAATTCAAGGAGGCCCAATGTATGTAATCCGCGAAGCACTTGGCAAGCCATTTTATCCGCTGGCGGTGTTGTTCTGTCTGTGTGCAATGGTTGGCTGTTTGCCAATATTTCAAGCTAATCAGCTTACACAAGCCATCGTTGATATTGGAATTGATTCACCTGAAATGAAGGTCGCTTCATTTTCATTTGCAGGTATGGAAATTAATATCGCAAAGTTTGTCATCGGAATTATTTTAACCATCATTTCGGGAATTGTAATTATTGGTGGAATTCAACGCATTGGAGTTTGGGCCGGAAAAATGGTTCCACTTATGATTGTGATTTATTTTTTCTCTGTATTGGCTATCCTGATAATCAACTTTGACAAAGTCCCCCATTATTTTTCCCTGATTATAACAGATGCTTTTGCCGCAGCCAATTATCATGGAAGCCCGGCACTAGGTGGAATGTTGGGAGGTCTTATTGTGGCAGGTGTGCGCAGAGCTTCTTTTTCAAATGAGGCTGGGATTGGAACAGCACCGATGGCATTAGGAGCCTCTCAAAGTTCAGAACCGGTTAGAGAAGGATTAGTTTCGATGCTCAGCCCTGCCATTGATACCTTACTGGTTTGCTCCCTTACCGCACTCGCTATCTTAGTTACAGGTGTATGGGATGTAGAAGGAACCCGTGGATTAGGTGTTACACTTACTGCCAATGCCTTTAACACCGCCATGCCAGGCATCGGGAAATACTTACTATTACTCTGTGCATTCTTTTTTGCAATCACTTCACTCTTTTCATATAGTTACTATGGAAATAAGGCTCTTTCGTTTTTGGTGGGTGTAAAGGCCGCTCGCTATTATGATTATTTTTACCTGGGTACCATCATTTTTGGAGCAATCGTGTCTATGAACTTAGTAATAAATATCATTGATATTGCTTATGCCTTAATGGCCATCCCAACCATGATATCCGGATTTATTCTTGCACCCAAAGTGCTTGTTGAGGCGAGATCATATTTTAAGCGAATGAAGGAGCAGGGTAGTTTATGAGCGCTTCACCTACCCTTTCTTAAACAAGGTATACGACAACGAAAGTCTGTGCTCAAACGCGATATCTTCGAAGTCTGGAAGGTTTGCAGTAAAAGCTAATACCCTATAACGAATATCAAATCTACCTGCACTACCACGCAAAGATAGGAAAGGTGAAAAAGTCAAATTGCCGGGATTGGTGATTGCCTCAGAAAAACCACCAGAAGTGCCATAGTAGTAATCAATAGCCGAGTTATTCTGCAGCTGATACTTGACAGAGACACCTAGGCCCGAATGTAAATTAATCTTTTTATCCAAAAATCTATATTCGAAACCCAACTGATTCCTCAATTGGCTAATGTCATAACGAATCTGTTCCAAGAGTAGAAACAAACTACTTGGAGATGATGACGCAAAAGCTTGTCCTTTGATCTGCTCATAAACAAGCTCGTTCTCGAATGAAAATTTTGAATAACGTCCAAAATCACTGCCAATAAAAATACCAAAAAATGGCTTACTTGAAGAGAAGTTGCCTTTCCTTGCGATCTGGCCATAAACAATTTCATTACTTACAAAGGCATAGCCTCCGACAACACCAAAACTGAATGAATTCTTTTTTTTCTCAAGTCTGGTATTCTGAAAAGACTGTTTACCACATCTGCTATTGTACTCAACAATAACTTTTTCTATTTCCTTTATCTCAAGAGCAGTATTTGCTTTCAGGCTTTTAACCCCCGGACAATCAGTCGTCAACCCCATTAAAATAGAAAGATATTCTTTTACCTCGCGTATTTGATTCGGTGAATCCCATTTCGCGCTTCTTATGACCCTTAACTGATAGGCAATGCCATTTTTTTCTACGAGTATGTCTGATTTTTCTGACTGCCGAGCAGACCGGAACAGTGAAATAGTACCAATAGATATAGCCTCTACTATTTTCAGGTTGTCTTCGCGAAGATTACTTGCCTTTTTGATAAAGTACTTAATTGAATCTATTTCAACCCAGTCGATCACCGAGGTGTCTATTGACTTCTCTTCCGAGAGGACCTGGCTTTTAATGAAAAGTGAATATGGACTTATTCGATCTACTTTTTTTGTGCCATCCTTAAACTGAATAGTACATTTTACAAATTCGGTATTTGATTGATCCTGAGACCAAGCCAAGATTGGCAATAGAAAAAGAGTTGCCAAAAGCAAAAAAGCCGCAAAAAACTTCATAAAAAAATTATTGATTCAATATTGGAATGTTCGAAGATGGGGCTCGATGCGGGTAGTCAAACAGACCCTGCTCTTTGATGGCTTCTTCAACTTTATGTGGAACAAATTTTTCCCAGCCCACTTCTCCTTTGCGAATCATTGCCAATACGTTGTCGGAGATGATGTTCAAATTGACAACGTTCGCATCGTGGATATCTTCTAATTTATTACTGTCCATCAGATAGCGAAAAAGACTTTTTAAATGGGGCGGGAGATCCGTTTCAAAATCCTTTAGTGTAAACAAACTTCCGTCTTTTCGTAAGGCGGGGTATATATACAGTTTGATGTTAGTGCCGAACAAAGAACCAAAGCACTCTAAAATTCCTCCGCGTAGATTTTCATAGGTCTTCTCATCAAAAACCTTTTGCAGTGCATAGATCCCCATCACCATCCCTGTCTTTCTGCCTTTGGTTATCTTAGATAGGTAATCGACAAGACGATAATACTCAAAATAATTTGACACCATCACATTCTGACCCAGTGAGCAGACAATATCCGCGCGATGCAGAAAGTCCTTTTCATCGATCACACCTTCTGCACTCAAATCGTTCAATGTCAACTCTGTTATCGTAATAATTTTGGAACGATCTACATCGGGCTCATTTTTGAAGTGCCTTCTGGACGTAAGAAGCATGTCAACATTGACGTGTGTTACAGGGCGAAATCTTCCGCGTAACACCAATACGTTTTTCTTGTACAGGTATTCAGAAGGTTGCATGACTTGCCCGTCTGGTCCGAACATGGCTGCTTTGGTCAACCCATTCTTCACCAGTTTCAACGCCATCAGCCTGTTATCGACATGGCCAAAATCAGGCCCCTGAATTCGGAACATGTCTACTTCCATCCTGCGAGTGGTAAGTCCATCTAACAAAGAAGAAATAATCTCCTCAGGTTCTCTGAGGAACATACAGGCATAAAGCAGATTAACGCCTACAATACCCAACGAAACTTGTTGTTGTAACGGATCGTTGTCATGCATCTTCACATGAATCACGCAGTCATTTGGCTCCGCTTTGGGAGTAAGCTGAAAGCGTAACCCAATCCAACCATGTCCTTGGTTTGTGCGGTCAAAATTCAAGACTTCTACGGTATCCGCGAAAGCAAAAAAACGTGTTTCCTCAATTCGATGGGGCAACCGTTCAGGAAGTAACGGATACTCATGCGACAACATTCTAATGAGTCGGTCTTCACAAACGTAGCGATCGCCTACTCCATAAATTGCATCGGAAAATTTCATGTCATACGCTGACATCGTTTTGGCGATGGTTCCTGAAGCTCCGCCCACTTTGAAAAAATTGGCAGCTACTTCTTGCCCCGCTCCTATTTCGGCAAATGAGCCATAGATAGATTTGCTAAGGTTTATTCGTAGTGCCTTTTCTTGCGTGGTTAACTTTTTTGCCTCTTCCATTCTATTGCTATTCAATGGTAAATATCCATGTTAAAGTCGCCAATTACAACGTTTTTTTGTTGCTACGAGTTTAACGAGTATTTTGCCGCACAATTATACGTCTATGGCAAACAGAGGGAGTTTTTCAGGTCGCATCGGATTCATTTTAGCTGCAGCTGGCTCGGCAGTAGGGTTAGGTAACATCTGGCGGTTTCCATATCTCGCAGGTACAAATGGTGGAGCAGGCTTTTTACTGATTTACTTGATTTGTATCTTATTGCTCTGCTTTCCCGTAATGGTTGGTGAAATTGCCATCGGACGGAAAGCGGGGACAGACGCTTATGGCTCCTATCAAAAATTGGGAGGCGGTAAGTGGGGCTACCTAGGCTTATTCGGTATTCTTGCCGGGTTTTTTATTCTCTCATTTTACAACGTAGTAGCAGGCTGGGCTTTTGGTTATTTTTTGGAAATCTCTTTTGGTGATCTTTTGACAAACCAAGACCTCGCGCAATTTTTCGGAGAGTATGTGAACGACATCGGGCCTTTGTTCTTCTTCTCTTTAGTCTTCATGGGACTCACCGCTTATATTGTTTCGCAAGGCATTGCAAAAGGAATCGAAGCTGCGAATAAGATCATGATGCCCGGGTTGTATATCATTTTGATTGGCCTCATCATTTATAGCCTAACGCTACCCAATGCGATGGCAGGTGTCAAGTTTTATCTTGTGCCCGACCTGAACGAGATAACCCCTCGAACTATTTTCTACGCATTGACACAAGCTTTCTTTTCGCTTTCACTCGGCATGGGTGCGTTGATTACTTACGGATCGTACGTAGGGAAAAATCAAAATATTGTTTCATCTGCCGTCATCATTTCAGCTGCCGATACATCGGTCGCTTTTCTTGCTGGACTAATGGTGTTTCCATTGGTGTTTTCTCTAGGTGCCGAGCCGGGTCAAGGCCCCAAACTCATTTTTGTGATTTTGGCAGAAGCCTTTCAAAATATGGGACCTATCATGGGCCGAATTGTTGGCGGATCTTTTTTCCTTTTGATTTGTTTTGCTGCACTTACCTCCACGATCTCATTGTTAGAGGTTCCAGCCGCCTATTTAGTTGACCAAAAAAAGCTACCAAGAAAGCCTGTGGTTTGGGGTCTTTCCGCATTGATATTTATCTTCGGGCTACCCAGCCTTTTCAGTCAAGGGATTGTGCCTTGGCTAAATAAACTGCCCGTTCACAATTCTCCCGATTTTCTCTCTTTTGTATCGGATATGTGCGACATCAGTTTGACGGTGGGTGCGTGCCTCATGTGCTTCTTCATCCGCAATAGGTGGAAAATTGGAAACTTTAATGAAGAACTGTCGTTGGGCAATCCAAGCTTTTTGGGCTCGTCTATTCAGACTTATATCAACTTCGCTATCAGTTGGGTCTGTCCGGTGTTACTGAGTATTCTATCAATACTTGTAATTATCGATAAGTTTTTTGGGTTAGAACATCTTTTCTAAACCGTTTGTCGAAAAAGAGTAAAAATCTATTTCTTTAAGGAGTATTTTTCTCTCGCTAGTTCACGCATCTCATCCCATTCATCTGGAGCAGGAGCTTTGCCTTTGTCAAATACCTCTGTCAGGAGCCACTTTACGACCTCTTTTTTTAGGCTGAATTGCTTGGCCACATCTTCGCAAAAAGCAACTTCTTTCTTTTCAACAACGCCATCCGCAAAAACGATTAGCATCAAATCGTACAACACATTCATCTTGTCGTGATGATTGTTTGGAACGTTGACGGTGAATTTTTCATTGCTGTCTAGGATAGCTTTCACTTGCCTTTCCTTTAGACCGTAGCGCTTCCCAATTTTATAAATCACTGCTTCTTCTTTCTCATGTACGTGCCCATCGGCCTTTGCCAATGCTAACAAGTTTTTAATGTGATCCTTTTTGTAAGAGAGATATTGGTTTTCGAAGAAGCCTATCATTTTGGTTTATGATTTAAGATGTACGATTTACAATTTTAAATATATTGAATTTTAAATATTGAATTCTAATCTATCCATTCCGCTACAAACAAATTAGTATTTCTAGTACCGCCATTATTCCGGTTGGAAGAAAAAATAATCTTCTTTCCATCCGGTGAAAACATCGGGAATGAATCGAAAACTTTATCATACGAAATCTGCTCAAGCCCGCTTCCATCGGTGTTGATCATAAAGAGGTTGAACTCGAAACCCCGTTTCCCTTTGTGGTTGGAGCTGAAGATAATCTTTTTCCCGGATGGATGATAGAAAGGAGCCCAATTTGCCTTGCCTAACTGTGTCAACTGTTTTAAATCCGAGCCATCGACATTGCAAGTAAACAGCTCCATGGCGGTAGGCGCAACAAGACCTTGCTTTAAATAATCGATATATTCTTTTCGTGCTTCTTCAGTCGCAAAGCGCGAAGCTCTGAAAACAATTTTGGTTCCATCTGGTGAAAAGAATGCGCCTCCATCATAGCCGAGTTCGTTGGTTATTTGCTTTACATTTTCACCGTTGATATCCATCGTATACAAATCCAAGTCACCATTGCGCGTAGAAGTAAAAACAATTTTATCTCCCTTGGGCGATACGGTAGCTTCTGCGTCATACCCGGGCGCGTTGGTTAACTGCTTTAACTGTTTACCTGTGAGGTCAGCGACAAAAATATCGTAACTTTCATAAACTGGCCATAAGTATTTTCCACCCGGAGTTCGTTCTACATCTTTCGGGCAATCTTTGCCTCCCAGGTGAGTGGAAGCATAAAGAATAGTTTTGTTGCCGGGTAGAAAAAACGAACAGGTCGTTCTGCCCTCCCCTGTGCTGATCATCGTTGGCTTTTTCTTGCCATCACTCAAGTTCATTCCCTCAATGGGCATGTAAAAAATCTGATCGCAGCCCAAGCCCCACTCTTTATTGTTGGATTGGAAGCTGACCATCTTACTATTGAAACTCCAATAAGCTTCTGCATTATCTCCACCAAATGTAAGTTGGCGCAGGTTCTTGAAGTGGTTCTCTTCAGCATATCGCAACGAATCAATAGCTAAATGGGCCGCCCGTTTATTTATGGAGCTAAAGGAGAGTAGGATTGTACCGATCACTAAAATAAAAAAAGGAACAACTCTCATACGACTATATTCAAATTTCATCATGCTGCTTTTTTTGCTTCTTCCTCTTTCAATGTTCGCCTTAGTATTTTACCCACGTTGGTTTTGGGCAGCTCCGTTCTGAACTCAAAGTATTTTGGCACTTTGTAATTCGTCATGTTTTCGTGGCAGAACTTCTTGAGTTCTTCTTCTGTCAGACTTTGATCCTTCTTCACAATAAATGCTTTGATTACTTCGCCCGACTTCGGGTCTGTTACGCCAATCGCAGCTACTTCTAACACCTTGGGGTGGCCCGCCAGCACATTTTCAATTTCATTGGGGAACACATTGAAACCGGAAACTTTAATCATGTCTTTCTTTCGATCAACGATCTTGAAATAGCCATCAGTATCCATCAAACCAATATCACCCGTGCGAAACCAATCTGGGCTGAAGAAAACGCCTTCATTATCTTTCTCCCAATAGCCTTTCATCACTTGGGGACCGCGCGCGCAAATCTCACCCGTTTCTCCCTGCGCTAATTGGTTTCCAACATCATCAAAAATAGCTACTTCTGTGCTAGGCATAGGTATGCCGATAGTTCCACGCTTGTGATTTCCTGTGAGTGGATTGCAACAAAGAACCGGAGACGTCTCGCTCAGGCCGTAACCCTCTACCAACGGGCTTTTTGTAATTTCTTGCCATTTGATGGCTACCGCATCTTGCACGGCCATTCCACCACCCACGGCACCTTTTAATTTCGAAAAATTGCAAGAGGCAAAATCGGGGTTGTTGATCAACCCATTGAACAATGTATTGACACCTGTAATGATGGCAAATTGGTATTTCTTTATCTCCTTTACAAAGCCCGGAATATCTCTGGGGTTTGTAATCAATACATTGCGAAGTCCTTTGTGAAACATAAGGACGCCATTGACACTAAAAGCAAAAATATGGTAGAGTGGCAATGCGGTGATCACAATCTGCTGCTCAGAGGGGTTAAGCAAGGGGCCAAACCAGTGCGATATCATCATGTTGTGTGCAATGATATTGCGATGAGATAGTTGAGCCCCTTTTGATATGCCAGTCGTGCCTCCAGTGTATTGCAATACGGCTACATCCTCTATATCAATGGCTGGCTTCGTTAATTGAAGGCTTGCCCCTTTGGCCAATACTGATTTAAATGAAATGGCATTCGGCAAACTATAAGCAGGTACCAGTTTTTTGATATTCTTGACGACAAAGTTCACAATCGCACCTTTAACCGAACCGAGCATATCGCCCATATCGGTAACGATAATATGCTTTGCGGGTGTTTTGTCTTTTATCTGCTCCAGATTGTGCGCAAAATTGGACACAATAACTATTGCCGAAATACCTGCATCTTTAAACTGATGCTCCATTTCCCTGGGTGTGTAGAGGGGATTCGTATTTACCACGATCAATCCTGCCTTCATTGAGCCAATCAATGCAATCGGAAACTGAATCAGGTTAGGCATTTGGATGGCAATGCGATCGCCCTTTTTCAGGTTAAGCTCCTTTTGTAGATAAGCCGCAAAATTGGTGGAAAGGCGATCTACTTCGCGATAGGTGATTTTTCCACCCAAATTTTCAAAAGCGATTCTATCACCAAATTTCTTACAAGCGGTTTCAAACAATTCTGGTAAAGATGTGAAATCCAATGAACCAAGTTGATCCGGAATGCCGGCAGAATAATTTTTTAGCCAAGGAAACGATGTCATAGTAAAACAAGATTTGAAACAACCCCCAATTAGGTCAAAAAAGTTGCGCCAAGCAATCGTTTGCTCTGATAGCTATAAATTATCTAAACGTACATCTTGGTCTTTCATGAAGTGTGGGTGGTTCAAACAAAAAAGCCCTCTCATTTCTGAGAAGGCTTGGCTGTAAGGGAAGGTCTCGAACCTCCACGGAGAAGTTAGCTACAAGGCATCAAGAAAACTTTAGTGGTCAACCCATTACCTTGCGTTTGTCCTTTACTCTCCACCCCCGAGACAGGAGGGCTTGTCTGCCAATTTCAACACCTTACATTATAAATTATACTGCAAATTAACGTATATACTGACACAATAGTCAACAATAACCATCTAATATTACACTATTTTCAATAAATGTTATTAATTAATGTATTTTTGATAATTAACTCAAAATGTTATGCCTAAAAATTATCAACTTGACAATACGGATTTAAAGATTCTTGAGATCCTAATGCAGGATGCTAAGCGACCCTACACAGAAGTGGCGAAGAAAGTCAATGTATCTCAGGGAACAGTTCATGTAAGGATGACCAAAATGGAAGAAGCCGGCATCTTGGATAAAACCACGCTTAAAATCAATTATGCGAATTTGGGCTACGATATCACCGCCTTTATTGGTATTTACCTGGAAAAGAGTGCGTTGTACGATAAGGTGCTTACAAAACTCAAGGATATTCCGGAAATAGTTAGCATCCACTATACCACTGGCAACTACTCTATGTTCTTGAAAATTCATTGTCGAGATACGAATCATCTAAAGGAAGTCTTGCACGACAAAATGCAGCAAGTGGAAGGCATCGATCGCACAGAAACGATGATATCCCTTGAAGAGAGCTTGGATCGAAATCTTAAGCTCACTAACTAAATAATTTTCAATACTTTGAACCTTAAAAGCCGTTTATTGTTCCTATTTTTGACATTCTATTTTGAATTAGTCTAAATAGGTCGGAATGAGCAAAGACAATCAGGTACTAGAAGAGTTTACCTCCAAAGAGTACGAACATGGCTGGAATGTAAACCTGGAAGCAGATGAGGCCCCAAAAGGCCTCAGTGAAGATACTGTTCGTTTTATATCGGCCAAAAAGAAAGAACCCACATGGCTCTTGGAGTGGCGTCTAAAGGCGTATCGTCAATGGGAGAAAATGCCTGAACCGACCTGGCCAAATGTTCATTACCCAAAAATCAATTATCAGGATATCATTTACTATTCGGCTCCGAAACAAAAGAAAAGCCTTAGTGGCTTGGATGAAGTAGATCCTGAACTGATCAAGACCTTTGAAAAATTGGGTATCTCAATTACTGAACAAAAACGACTCACCGGAGTAGCTGTAGATGCTGTTATTGACAGTGTTTCGGTGGCAACTACCTTCAAGTCTACTTTAGGTGAACTTGGTATTATTTTTTGTTCTTTCAGTGAAGCAGTTAAGGAACACCCCGAACTTATAAAGAAGTACTTAGGATCGGTTGTGCCGATGGGTGACAATTATTTTGCTGCATTAAATTCTGCGGTGTTCTCCGATGGATCGTTTTGCTACATCCCTAAAGGAGTTCGATGTCCAATGGAATTGTCGACTTATTTTAGGATTAATGCTGCCAATACCGGTCAATTTGAAAGAACATTGATCATTGCTGATGAAGGCTCTTTCGTCAGCTATTTAGAGGGATGTACTGCGCCCATGCGCGATGAAAATCAATTGCACGCTGCTGTGGTTGAACTGTACACAATGAAGGATGCTGAGATAAAGTACTCCACTGTTCAAAATTGGTATCCAGGAGATAAAAACGGAAAAGGCGGCATTTACAATTTTGTAACCAAAAGAGGCCTTTGCTTTGGAGATCATTCCAAAATTTCGTGGACCCAGGTGGAAACTGGTTCTGCTATCACTTGGAAATATCCGTCCTGCGTGTTGAAAGGCGACTACTCGATGGGTGAATTTTATTCCGTTGCTGTCACCAATAATTATCAACAGGCAGACACCGGAACGAAGATGATTCACATTGGTAAAAACACCAGATCAAGAATTGTATCGAAGGGAATTTCAGCCGGCAAATCACAGAATAGCTATCGCGGTCAGGTACACATTATGAAGCGTGCATCGAACGCCCGAAATTTTTCTCAGTGTGACTCTTTACTCATGGGCGATCAGTGTGGAGCACACACGTTTCCCTATATAGATGTCGAAAATCAAACCGCGAGAATAGAACACGAAGCTACGACATCAAAAATTGGAGAAGATCAAATTTTCTATTGTTTGCAAAGAGGTATTGATGAAGAAGCGGCTGTAGCGTTGATAGTAAATGGATATGCGAAAGAAGTGCTCAATCAATTGCCAATGGAATTTGCAGTGGAGGCTCAGAAGCTACTTGCACTTACGTTGGAAGGAAGTGTTGGGTAGGTTAATTCAAGATTCAAAGTTCAAGAT
Source organism: Cyclobacteriaceae bacterium (assembly GCA_031400595.1). Taxonomy (GTDB): domain Bacteria; phylum Bacteroidota; class Bacteroidia; order Cytophagales; family Cyclobacteriaceae; genus ELB16-189. The sequence goes on along the minus strand of JANNQG010000016.1, from coordinate 103,927 downwards.
CCAAAAAGTTACGAAACTAGAAACATGGGGAAAGTGAGTCGATTTGAAGATTTAGAGGTCTGGAAAAGCGCAAGATCTTTTTCAAAACTTATTGTTGATACTACTTTGAAGATCAGTTTTTCTAAAGATTTTTCTCACAAAGATCAAATCAATCGGTCTTCGGGATTAACCATGGATAACATTGCCGAAAATGCGTGGAGAGAAATACGTGAAAGAACCAATCGAGGAATATTCTACAAGTTCCTCCAATTTTGAATCTTGATTTTTGAATTAATTTAATATGTTAACGATAAAGAATTTACAAGCTAAGATTGGAGAGAAACAAATCCTTAACGGGATTGATCTGAAAGTAAACGCAGGAGAAGTTCATGCCATTATGGGGCCTAACGGTTCAGGCAAAAGCACTCTTGCCTCAGTATTGGCTGGAAGAGAAGATTATGAAGTTATAACTGGTACCGTTCAATTTAATGGCAAGGATCTTTTAGAACTCGAGCCGAGCGATCGTGCCGCTGAAGGTATCTTTTTAGCGTTTCAATATCCGGTTGAAATTCCGGGTGTCAGCACGATTAATTTCATGAAAACGGCTGTCAATAAAATTCGTCATTACCGCGGGCAAAGCCCGTTGGACGCTGTAGCCTTTCTTCAATTGATGAAGGAGAAAATGAAGTTGGTCGAAATTGACCAATCGCTATTAAGCCGCTCGTTGAATGAGGGTTTTTCTGGTGGCGAGAAAAAGAGAAACGAAATTTTTCAAATGGCCATGTTGGAGCCAAAGCTCGCTATTCTGGATGAGACCGATTCGGGTCTGGATATTGACGCACTAAAAATTGTTGCGCATGGCGTTAATTCTCTTCGCTCGAAAAATAATGCGACCATCGTAGTTACTCATTACCAGCGATTGTTGGACTACATCGTACCCGATTTTGTTCACGTATTGTATAAAGGAAAAATTGTAAAGTCTGGAACAAAAGAACTTGCCAAAGAATTGGAAGCAAAGGGATACGATTGGATTAAGAATGAAGCTGCGTTTGTTTGATTTATGACGACAGCTACGGAAACATTTTTCAAAAGCATTCAGGAAAGCGCTATTCCCTCCTATTTTGTCGAAGGGAAAACGACACGCGCAGAAGCACTCCAACGACTTGGAGAAATCGGGCTTCCCTCTAACAAAACAGAGGAGTATCGATTTACACCGATCACAAAAACATTAGAAAAGAAGCTTACTTGGGAAATTTCTACCCAAGCACCTACCCTATCGTCTGTTGAATCCTTTTTGATCAGTGGCCTTGATGCCCATTTGATCGTTTTGATCAATGGAACTTTTGCAACGCAATTCTCTGACCTGGGTGAGTTAGAAAGCAACGTAATTTTTACAACGTTCGCAGATGCCGACACCCATGTAAAAGAAACGATTGTCAAGCAACTTGGCTCGCTGAATAAATCAGACGATGCTTTTTCGTTGTTAAATAGTGCGTTTTATCAGGAAGGAATTTTTATTCATGTACCTAAAAACACAGTTGTAGCCAAACCATTTTTGATTCTACATATCAACGATGCGCAGCAAAAGCAAGTGGTCAGCCACACGCGAATGCTGGTTTCTGTCGAGACCGGAAGTGCCGTTTCAGTCATAGAGAAATCAGATTCTGTAGGTGGACATACTTGTTTCCATACATTCACCGAGGAAATCATCGTTGAAGAACACGCAACGTTTGACTACTGCAAAGTTCAAAATGATAGTGGTTTGATTCATCAGGTATCGAACACTACTATTTGGCAATCTGATGAAAGCAAAGTAAATACATTCACACTTACCCTGAACGGCCAACTCATTCGCAATAACCTATCTATCGTCATTGACGGTGAGCACTGCGAATCCCATTTCCATGGGTTGTATTTGGTAACCGGCAATACGTTGGTAGACAACCACACCGTGGTGGATCACCAAAAACCGAATTCATTTAGCAACGAATTGTACAAAGGTATCATGGATGAAAATTCCAAAGGTGTCTTTAATGGAAAGATTTATGTCCGTCCGCACGCACAGAAAACGAACGCTTTTCAATCTAATCGCAATATCTTAATGAGTGAATCGGCTACGATCAACACGAAGCCACAGTTAGAGATTTGGGCAGATGATGTGAAGTGCTCACATGGATGCACGACCGGGCAACTCGATGAAGAGGCATTATTCTACTTGCAAGCAAGAGGAATCCCATATGATGCCGCCAGGGCAATGCTTTTATATGCTTTTGCGTTGGATGTTATCGAACTCGTCAAGAATGAAACCTTGAAGACTTATTTGGATAGCTTGATCACACAAAGACTTCATAAGAATTTCTAAAATGACCACCCTATTTGCACCTGCATTAGATATACAAAAGATCAGAGAGGAATTTCCGATTCTTGATCAGCAGGTGAATGGTAAGCCCTTGATCTATTTTGACAATGCCGCGACCAATCAGAAACCAAAAAGGGTTATTGAGGCGCTTTCAACATATTACGAGAAATACAATGCCAACATACACCGTGGCATTCATACACTGGCCGAAAAAGCTACTCGAGCCTATGAGGACACCCGTTTGGCGATGCAGGAGTTCATTCATGCACAACACCTAGAAGAAATCATCTTTACAAGAGGTGTAACAGAGAGTGTCAATTTGGTAGCGTCATCCTACGGCAGAGCGTTTTTAAAAGAAGGAGATGAAATCGTACTTTCTGGCTTAGAGCATCATTCCAATATTGTGCCTTGGCAAATGATCGCTGAAGAAAAGAAAGCCGTTATTAAAGTAATCACTATCACTCCGTCAGGAGAAATAGACTTAGACCATTATAGACAATTACTTTCTTCGCGCACCAAAATAGTGGCGGTTAATCATGCCTCAAATAGTTTGGGCACTATCAATCCAATTAAGGAAATGATCGCGATGGCTCACGAGGTGGGGGCAGTCGTGTTGATCGATGGAGCGCAGGCATCCGCCCATTTAGCAATCGATGTCATTGATTTGGACTGTGACTTCTACTGCATTTCATCGCACAAGATGTATGGACCAACAGGCACAGGCATTTTGTATGGAAAGAAAGAACTTCTTGAAAGAATGCCCCCGTACATGGGCGGAGGTGAAATGATTAAAGATGTGACCTTTGCAAAAACGACCTACAACGAGTTGCCCTATAAGTTTGAAGCGGGCACTCCCAATATAGCCGATGTGGTCGCTTTGAAGGAAGCCATTGGATTTATCAATCAACTAGGAAAAGAAAATATTGCAGCACATGAGCATGACTTATTGACCTATGCGTCCCAAAAACTTGCTTCCCTTTCTTCTGTTCGAATGATTGGAACATCTTCAAAGAAAGTAAGTGTTCAATCATTTGTTATAGAGGGGATTCACCCTTTTGATATTGGCCAGATGCTGGATGCGCGGGGTATTGCTGTTCGCACAGGTCACCATTGTACTCAACCTCTAATGGAAAGTTTTGGTCTAGACGGAACGGTACGGGCATCCTTTGCTGTGTATAACACGAAGGAAGAGATTGATGTATTGATCGATGGATTGAAAAGAATCATTGCATTTTTGAATAAATGACCGTCAACGAAACACAAGATCAAATTATTGGTGAATTCGCTCTTTTGGACGGAGACATGGAGATGATTGTGTTTTACATTATGGAACTCGGACAAAAACTTCCCGAAATGAAAGTGGCAGATAAATCTGAGTTGAATGAAGTGAAAGGTTGTCAATCAAAAGTCTGGATGACCGCTCATCTTGAAAAAGATGGTGTTGAATTTCAGGCTGACAGCAATACAGCCATCACAAAAGGCTTGGTTAGTATTTTGGTACGTATTTTTAATGGTCAACGCCCTGAAGACATTTTGAATGCTGACCTATATTTCATGAAGAAGATTGGCATGGAACGCTTTATTGGCACGCAGCGTTCTAATGGCTTTGGAGCGATGATCAAACAAATCAAGCTTTATGCTTTGGCATTTAAGACACAACTGGCAGCAAACTAATGGACGAAGTTTCGACAAATAGTGTAAGTACTCAGGACACGGGAGTTAACCTTCGAGATAAGGTATTAGCTGCCATTAAAACAGTCTACGACCCAGAGATACCGGTGGATGTTTATGAATTGGGGTTAATTTATGAAATCAATATCTTCCCGGTGAACAATGTCTTTATTTTAATGACTCTTACCTCTCCATCCTGTCCTTCGGCAGAGGTAATACCTAGTGAAGTGGAGCAAAAAATCAGGGAAATTGAGGGTGTTAACGAAGTGAAAGTCGAGATTACTTTTGACCCACCTTACTCGCAAGATATGATGAGTGAGGTAGCCAAACTGGAACTAGGTTTTATGTAGTTGTGTTTATTAGTTAATTTTGAATCCTAAATTTTGAATTTTATGTATCCTGAACATTTAGTAGCACCCATGAGAAATGATCTGACCGTGGCCGGCTTCAAAGAATTGAAGTCATCTGACGCAGTTGATCAAGAGCTAAAAGACCAAAAAGGCACAACGCTTTTGGTCATTAATTCAGTTTGTGGATGTGCCGCTGGTGCAGCACGACCGGGTATCAAATGGGCTCTTCAACATTCTGAAAAGAAGCCCGCCCATCTAGCCACTGTTTTTGCAGGGGTTGACAAAGAAGCAGTTTCTAAAGCAAGAGAATATACGCTTCCTTACCCCCCATCGTCACCAGCCATTGCGCTGTTTAAAGATGGTGAGTTAGTACATTTTGTGGAGCGTCATCATATTGAAGGCAGAAATGCTCAGATGATCGGAGAACATCTCGTGGAGGTGTTTGACGAGTTCTGTTAGATGTAAAAAATCCCTTCTGTAAAAAGAGCTGTAAATAATTGCAGCTCTTTTTTTGTTGTCTCATCGTTGAATTTCTATAAGTCTTTTTTCACTGCCGTCTGATAAAGCCACGCTCCCATGCCCATGAAGAACAACACACCGACTGCGAAGTAGGCATTCTGACCAAGAGCTCCAACGATACCATGCTCTAGATTCACACTGCCCATAAAATCGGGTAAGAAGACTGTCAAAATAGCTACTACAACTCCAGTGATTGCTCCACCCGCGATCAATCCGGTTGCAAATAAGCTTCCTTTGCCTAGGTCATCTTCTTCTTTTTTCTCGTTGTTCTTTTCTGCTCGGTAGTCAACATACCCCTTAATCGCACCGCCAATAAAAATCGGTAGTGTGGTAGCCAATGGCAAATACAGCCCAATTGCAAAGGCGAGTGCCTTGATTCCGCATAATTCAATCATCACGGCAATAAACACACCAACCATCACAAATTGCCAATCGAGATTAAAGGACAAAATACCTTTTGCCAAAGTAGCCATCAAGGTTGCTTGAGGTGCTGGATACGCATCACTGCCCACCGCGTGTTTGATTCCCTGTGCCAACATAGCTTGTGTTGGTGTGTCTAGCACTTTCACTACAAGCCCAATTGCAATGGACGAAACAATCGCTCCAATAAACAAGGCCAATTGTTGATAGCGAGGTGTTGCACCAACGATGTAGCCGGTTTTTAAATCTTGCGAAGTCGCTCCTGCATTGGCAGCAGCGATACAGATCATACCGCCTACTACTAAGGCCAAAGGTTCATAAAGCTTCCCACTCCATCCCACGGCAGTAAAGATTAGACACGTACCCATCAGGGTAGCAATCGTCATCCCAGAAATCGGGCTATTGCTGGAACCGACCAAGCCCACAATTCGACTGGCTACTGTTACGAAGAAAAACCCGAAGATGATGATCAACACACCAATGAATAATTTTTGTAAAATGCTGTCACCCGGGATATTGGGCATAATGGCAAGCGTAGCAATCAAGACGATGCTTCCAATAATTACTACTTTGAACGACAAATCTCGCTCTGTGCGGAGCACTCCGGAAGTTCCTTTTTCCTTCAGTGAACTAACACTTTCACTGAACGAACTGACGATGGTTGGAATTGTTTTTATTAACGTGATGAAACCACCAGCAGCAACAGCACCTGCTCCTATCTGGCGAATGTAGGCGCGGTAAATGGCGTCTGCGTAGCTACCAAACGAATGGGTAGATGGATCCCAACTACCCGGACCTCCTGCTGTATTTACATCGACCAAGTAACCTAGCTTTACCAATTGCAATGCAATTGTATCTGCTGGAACCAACGTTGCTAATAGAGGTGTCATTGCCCACCAGGCAAGAACAGAGCCAGCCACAAGTACACCAGATATCTTGAATCCAATAATGTAGCCCACCCCAAGGTACTCTGGGGTGATTTCTCCACGGGTAGCTGCCGAAGGCCAAAACTTGTTTACCTGACTTGTAACGTAAGCGGGTGTCTCTGCAATGACGTGCAACACTTTTTGCAGGATGGCATAGGTGAATGCAACTCCCATACCGATGAAAGCTGTTTTGGCAAAATCTCCGCCCTTTTCCCCGGCTTGTAAAACAGAAGCACACGCGGTTCCTTCCGGGTAGGGCAATGTTCCGTGTTCTTTCACAATCAAGGACCTACGAAGTGGAATCATCATTAAGGTACCAAGCATACCGCCAAAAGCAGCTAAAATCAAAATCGTCAGGTAGTTGAAATAACTTTCCCCAACACTCACGCCATCTGCTCCGGGAGATAAAAACAGAAACCCTGGCAAGGTAAACACGACACCGGCTGCGATGGACTCGCCTGCCGAACCGGTCGTTTGTATGATGTTGTTCTCTAAGATTGTTGTCTTTAAAAACTTACGTCCTAGCGTAATAGCGATTACGGCTATCGGTATGGATGCCGAAACAGTGAGGCCGGCTTTCAATGCCAGGTACACTGTGGAACAGCCAAATAGAATTCCAAACAGAACGCCAAAAACAACTGACTTTACCGTAAACTCAGCAATATTTTGCTCTGGAGCAATGTAGGGTTGGAACGTTTTGCCTTCTGACATAGATTTAGATTTTAGATTCCGACTTTACAAAAAAAGTATTGTATAAAATCATTAGGATGGTGGCCACGACACCAATCATAGTGAGTATGTACCACATCATCGAAGGATTTGTATTTAGGTAGGTGATTCGTAGCCAGTCGGCCAAATAGCCCGCTGTGAGCGAACCAATAGCCACTGGTAAAAAGGCAAATCCCATAAACGTACCGACTTGATTTTTAGGAGCTAGAGACGCAACATACTCATAAAAGCGGGGTGCTTGTGTCGCCTCGCCCAACGAATAGAGAAATACCGCAATAATAACAGATGCAACTGTTCCGATCGATCCAATAATTAACCATGATAAGCTGGCAAAAACAAATCCAAGTGTCATCGCGCGTATCGGTTTCCAGTTTTTTACCAGCGCTGTCATCGGCAGTGTTAGAATGATAATGCCAAAGGCATCAATGGTTTCCAGTAATTCAAAATCTTCGAAGTGCAGAAATTGGGTGGCGTAAAATGGAAGTAGGTAAAAGATCTGCCAGAACATCAACCAAAAGCCTGAGAATATTACTAAGAAACTTATGAACTTAAAATTCTTGAAAACCAGCAGCATGTCCTGAAATACTTTGCCAAAAGTTCTCTTAACCTCTAACGAATTTTCAGTTTGAGGTTCTCTAAAAAATAAATAGGTGCCTAAAAAAAGAAGCGCAGAAGTCAAGGATGACATCATCAGTACATATTCTATTCCAAGATTTTTTCGAATTGTCAAAGCCACAACCGGGCCAATGGCTCCACCCAAATTCACGAGGGTATAATAAATAGAAAAACCCAAAGCCTGAGTTTCAGGTTTGGATGTTTTGGCAACGGTGCCTACAATACAGGGCTTAATCAATGACCCTCCGATAGCCGTTAGCATCAAGACGATAATCACATAATTACGCAAGCCGATGACTTGAGTGATAGATGCGCCATACTCCATACCCGCCAGGCCAATGGCAAAGTACCCGACAGCAAACATACCAAAGCAGGTCATGAGAGTTTTGCGAAAACCATAGCGATCCACAAACACGCCAGCCACGATAGGCAACGAATAGATTACTGTTGAGAACCAACCTGTGAGCGTAGCCGCTTCATCTTGAAGGCCTACTTTGGTGGCGAGGTAGTAAGCGAGCACAGCCTTAGTCCCGTAAAAGGCCAATCGTTCAAAAAGTTCTAAGGTATTAGCAATCCAAAATGTAGAAGAAAAGCCATTGAGGATATTGGTGACGCGTTCGCGAAGACTCATTAGGTTGTTTTAGGTTTAAAACGCAAACAAAGTAGCCCGATTAATTTGAAATAGCAACACAAAAGACAAATGGTCAGCCTACTAAACTCCTTTGCAAATAACTAGCTTTTGGCGAAGGTCTGAAAACCTTTATTGACAAAAGATAATCAACCATTTCAACCCCACGAAGTGTAGAGTATTTCATTTAAATTGCAGGCTCAGAAAATCATTTATGCAAGCTGTCAAGGAAACGCACTTTCAATTCCCAAATCAAACAGGTTTTTACAAAGGCAAAGTTCGCGATGTGTACTACTTTGGCGAGAAGATGGCAATGGTGGCAACTGACCGTATCTCCGCTTTTGACGTAGTCTTACCGAAGGGCATCCCCGACAAAGGAAGAATTTTAAACCAAATAGCAGCCTATAACCTCAATGCAACGAAAGACATCGCTCCTAACTGGGTGATAAGCACACCTGACCCAAACGTTACCGTAGGTTTCAAATGTGAGCCCTTTGCCGTGGAAATGGTTGTGAGGGGGTATTTAGCAGGTCATGCCTGGCGAGAATACAAGCTAGGTAAACGATCCATTTGCGGAGTAGCTATGCCAGAAGGTCTACATGAAAATGACCGACTACCCCACCCAATTATTACACCGACCACCAAAGCAAAAGTCGGCCACGATGAAGACATTTCGCGGGAAGAAATTTTAAGTCGGGGAATTGTAACCGACAGCGATTACCGCACATTGGAAGACTATACGCTCAAGCTTTACCAAAGGGGAACAGAATTAGCCACTGTACGTGGTTTGATACTGGTAGACACAAAATACGAATTTGGAAAACACGAGGGTACTATCTATCTCATCGATGAGGTGCACACACCTGATTCCTCCCGTTATTTTTATCAAGAAGGTTACGAAGCAAGACAAAAATCGGGCGAAGCTCAGAAGCAACTCTCCAAAGAGTTTGTTAGACAATGGTTGATTGAAAATGGCTTTCAAGGCAAGGATGGTCAAAAAGTGCCTGAAATGACAGATCAAATCGTAGCAAACATTTCCAGCCGCTACCAGGAACTTTATCAGCAAATGACCGGTGAAAAATTGGCTCCGATTGATTATTCCAGCATCGAAAAACGAATTGAGCAAAGTATCGTTAAATCGTTAAATTAGCGCCTTCATTATTGTAAAAGCTACATTTAGACTTCTATCTACCACACGAAATGAAATACACAATCGACAAGCAAGAAAAGTACACTTTAGTACGCCTCCACGAAGAAAAATTAGACTCTACGGCAGCACCTCAACTAAAATCAGAGATGGTTACCCTGCATGCGGAAGGGGTACGGAACATCATTCTTGACTTAAGTGAAGTAAAATATACCGACTCTTCCGGACTCAGCGCGTTGTTAGTAGGCAATCGAATTCTACATGAAGATGGAGGCATTTTTGTGCTTACGTCACTCTCTGACCATACCGCCAAGCTCATTAAAATTTCTCAGCTTGATAGCGTTTTGAATATTCTTCCGACTGTGGAAGAAGCGATCGATGCGGTATTTATGCATGAGATTGAAAAAGATATGAAAGGCGAAGATTAACTTAGTTGTTGATGATTCAATGTGGTGATTCGACAATTGGCTTTCAAATGATCGAGAGAATTGAATCCAATCAACGACTTGACTAATCTCAGCTTAACAATACTAGGAGCTAGCGGAGCTGTTCCCGTCTATGGCAGATTCCCTTCATCACAATATTTGGTCATCCAAAACAAACACTTTCTAATTGACTGTGGGGAAGGGTGTCAGCTTCAATTGGCGCGGTATGAAATACCTATTCACAAAATAGAACATATTTTTATAAGTCATCTGCATGGCGATCATTACCTGGGTCTTACCGGGCTGCTATTCTCCATGCACCTTCAAAAGCGCAAAGCCGACTTGCATTTGTACAGTCCTCCGGGACTAAATGAAATCATCTTGCTTCAATTGAAGTATTCAAGATCGGTTTTGAATTATCCATTACATTTTCATTCGTTCGATCCAACTCAAAAGCAGCAGCTCTTGGTGAATGATGTATTGTCGGTAGAAACAATTCCGTTGTTCCACAAACTGCCCTGTGCTGGTTTTTTATTCAGAGAAAAGCCCAAGCAAAGGCGCATTAATAAAGAAAGGCTTGTGAAGAGTATGTTGTTACAACATATTGTTGCCTTGAAGACTGGACGCGATGTATTTGATGATCAGGGCGAGCTACTCTATAAAAATGAGGATTTTACGCTGGATCCAAAACGCTCTCTTTCTTATGCCTACTGCTCTGACACTGCATTTTTCGAACCGATAATAGAACAAATTCGCGATGTTGACCTTTTATATCATGAGGCAACTTTTATGGATGATGAACTGGCTAAGGCCATTGAAACCAGGCACAGCACAGCGAAACAGGCTGCGGAAATTGCAAAGCGGAGCAAGGTAAAAAACCTTCTTATCGGCCACTTTTCCGCGCGGTATAAAGACGTGGAACCCCTTCTGGCCGAGGCCAAATCAGTCTTTGAAAATTCTTCCTTAGCCATTGAAGGCCAAACTTTTACAATAGACGCATGACTATCCGTTTAGACGAGAAAAAAAATCGACTTTTCATTGTATTGGCGGCACTGTTTTTAACGAACGCGATTGTTGCTGAACTAATCGGTGTGAAAATATTTTCCGGTGAGGGAGCACTCGGTCTTGCACCAGCTCATCTTCAATTACTCGGATTTGAAATGGATTTTAACCTGACGGCCGGTGCGGTCATTTGGCCAGTGGTTTTTATCACTTCTGATTTAATCAATGAATACTTTGGCAAGCCAGGCGTAAAACGAATCAGCTATCTGGCCGCATTCTTTATCGCTTACTCCTTTCTTGTCATTTTTCTAACCATGGAATTACCCCCCGCCCAGTGGTGGCTAGATGCAAATAACAAAGATGCAGCTGGCAACTATTTCAATATGGACTTTGCCTTCAACAAAATCCTTGGGCAAGGTCAGCGAATTATCATCGCCTCTTTGGCGGCATTTCTAATCGGCCAACTTGTTGATGTTTATGTTTTCCAGAAGCTACGTAAAATGACAGGATCAAAAATGCTTTGGTTGCGCGCTACCGGCTCAACGTTGGTGTCACAGTTTATTGACAGCTTTGTTGTGCTTTATCTAGCTTTTGTGGGGATCTTCTCCAACCAGCAGATCCTTGCAATCGGTTTCACAAATTACATCTACAAATTTTCGGTAGCCATACTCCTCACCCCCCTCATTTACCTTGGCCACTATGTAATCGACCGTTATCTAGGCAAAGAGAACGCAGCCCGACTATCTGAGGAGTCATCTAAGCAAAGCGGATCATTTCTTTAGCCTTACTAAGTTATCCAGAATAATGGCAGTGGCAATAGAAGCATTGAGAGATTCGGCTTGGCCAATGCGTGGAATAGTAATATGATGGGTAATTAAGCTGTGCAAGGCTGGTGAGATACCTTGTGACTCGTTTCCGATAACAATAAAACCCTCTTCTCCGAAATTCGATTCATAAATAGATTTTCCAACCAACGAAGCACCGTAAATCGGCCAATCGGTTCCTACCAAATAGTTCGTCAATTGAGTGTAGTAGATGTTCATTCGGCAGAAAGAGCCCATTGTAGCACTTATCACTTTTGGGTTATACAAATCTGCCGTTTCTAATGAAGCAATGATGTGCTTTATTCCATACCAGTCGGCTGTACGGATAATTGTTCCCAAATTGCCAGGATCTCGGATGTCATCTAAGACCAGCACAAATTCTTTGCTCAAGACTGGCGGGGATATGGGTTTCAGTTTGGCAATTGCTATGGCTGAGTTATTTGTCTGAAAGCTACTCGCCCCCGATAGTTCCCGTTCTGTTGTCTCGACTACCTCTATCCTATTCTGCCTAAGCAACGCTTCGTTTTCTCGGAGAAAATTTGTCGTGCCGGCTACCCAAATTACCTCAAAATCTGAATTCAACAGTTCAACAATTCCTTTGGCTCCTTCTACCGTAAAACATTGTTCGTCTTTTCGGTATTTCTTTAATTGCAGAGATTTGATGAACTTAACTTTTGCTTTGGAAATCATTGGCTCTTTTGGGTTTAAACAGGTGTCGCGAGTGCTCTCCGTTGGAGCTCTTTTAATCCTGTTGAACAGCTGTTCGTCTACAAGATACCTCCAAGAAAATCAAAAGCTGCTATATCGCCAAACGATAGTGGCACCCAGGCATATCAACAAGGATAATTTACAAGATCTGTATACTCAAAAATCCGCACGAAAAATATTCGGTGTTCCGATGAGTTTTTTGGGCTGGATGTATCACAAAGGCGAAAAAAACTTTGACAAACAAAAGTTTATCGACCGAAAAGTTAAAAAAGAAAAAAAGTTTGATCGTAAAATAGCAAAAGCCAAAAACCCCCGGAAGAAAGACAATCTTGAATTCAGAAAGAAAAAGAAACAAGAATCGCTGGATAATAAAATTGAGAACGGAAACCTATTCATGCAGTGGGGCGATCAAACAGCTGTATATGATTCTGCAAAGCTCCCAATTACCCTCGCCAAGATGAATAACTATCTTTTTATAAAGGGGTACTTTCACGGAAAAGTAGAGGCATCCGTAAAAGAAAAGGGTAGAATGGTCTCGATTAATTATAGAGTAGTACCGGGGAAACCTTACATCATTGATTCCCTTTTGTTGCGAATACCCGATCAAAAAGTGCTTGATCTTTTGACAAACGACTTAGACCAAAGCAATATTAAGGAAGGCCAACAATACGATCAGGAGCTGTTAACAAAAGAAAGAGAGCGAATTGATGGGTTCCTCAAAGATCGCGGTTATTACGATTTCAGTCGCCAGTATATTGATTTCCAGATTGATACAGTTACTAAAGGCGACCAGCGTATAATTCTTGTCTTAGAAATTAATAACCCACAACAAAGCGATCACCACAAGCAGTTTAAGATTGATTCAATCAATTTCACAACCGATGTTGGAGTAAAATCAATTGCCCCCGGGCTTAAGCGTGTCAATGACCCCTATGAGAACATTACTTTCATCTATTACAAATACCAATTCAGCAAAAAGATTCTGGCCTCGCGCGTGTTTGTAAAAAAAGATAGCCTATACAGCAAAAGTCAAACGTTTACAACCCAACGGCAAATGGCCAACTTAGACGTTTTCAAGTTTGTAAACGTAAATTATGATACATCTGGAGGCCGGTTCATTGCCAATATTTTTGCAAGCCCGCTGGAACGATACGGCTGGTCAAATGAAGTGGGTGCTACGGTAACCCAAGGTTTTCCGGGCCCGTATGTAAGCAGTAATTTGAAATGGCGCAATCTTTTTGGTGGCTTGGAAATTCTAGAACTAAACGGTCGCTATGGATATGAAGGCGTTGCATCAGCAACGGAAACGGGAAACTTCTATCAAAGTACAGAGGCGATCGGAGGTGCGTCTATCACATTTCCCCGTTTTTTGTTTCCCCTCAGCAAGGCGGCCGTTTTTAGATATGCCAAATACAACCCAAGAACAAGACTTTCCGGTAGCTATACTTACACCGACCGGCCAGAATACCAACGATCCATTACGAATATCTCGGCTTCGTTTCTCTGGGACTTTACGCCAAAGCTTCGCTTCACGTTTACGCCAACCAGTTTAAATATCATCAACTCTACACTCACCAAAGATTTTCGAGACGAACTGACAAAACTACAGCGAGAACAAGGCAACAACATCATTAACGCATTTAATCCATCTTTTGTAGGAAGCATGATCTTATCGATTACTTGGAACAATGACTACGGAAGCACAAAGCGGCATTCGAGTTTGATTCGAGGTACGATAGAAAGTGGTGGCACACTTCTTAACCTTTACACTCCGCAAATTATTATCAACCAAGGGTTAGAACCATATCAGTTTATTCGACTTAGTCTTGATTACAGAAGAAATACAATAATCAGTAAAACCACTTCTTTTTCGTATCGCATCAATACTGGATTTGGATTCCCTTATAGCAACAACAAAATTCTTCCCTATGAAAGGAACTTCTTTAGTGGCGGTAGCAACAGCGTGCGTGCCTGGCGCCCTAGGCGCCTAGGCATTGGATCTGAGCCTCCTCCACTAACTGAACTGACTGGTAACCCGGAAAAAGATGGATATTTTAACTATCAATTTGAAAGGCCGGGTGAAATATTAATAGAGGGAAGTATGGAATGGCGGCAAAAACTTTTTGGATTTGTTAACTACGCACTCTTCTTGGATGCTGGCAACGTCTGGGCTAATAGGCCCGGTGCTAGCGAAGCCGCTCAATTTAAAGCAAGCACCTTTCTAAGTGAGTTTGGAGTAGGTACGGGATTCGGCTTGCGCTTCGATTTCACTTTTCTAATTCTTCGACTTGATGTAGGAATGAAAGTATGGGATCCTGCACGCCCATCAAACGATAGGTTCGTGCTGGGCAATACGCGTTTCATGGGGCCTTATGGAAAAAATAGTGAACCCGTTATCTACAATATCGGAATAGGATATCCTTTCTAACCTGCAATTCTAATAGGCCAGTAATTTTTCAAATTCACTTTTGACTTTCTCGGCATTGGGCAACATCATTCTTTCCAACTCTATATTGAGAGGAATGGCAGGAAGACTGACTGCACCAAAAGTCCATACCGGTGCATCTAAGAAATGAAACAACTCTTTCGAGATTCTTCCAGCCAACGACTCTGCAAAAGAATTTAGCAATGGTTCCTCTGTTAGCACAAACGCACGCCCATGTTTGGTTACGCTTTCAACAATCATAGTCCAATCGATGGGATTAAGTGTACGCAAGTCAATAATTTCAATTTGGTTCTTGAATGTTTGGGAAGCTTCTTTCGCCCAGTACACGCCCATCCCATAGGTGATCACCACTGCGCTATCGCCCGCGTTTACTCTCTCTTCGTTGGCTGTTTGAACACGGCTTGCTTTGCCTAATGGAATGATATAGTCTTCATCTGGTTCAATAGTTTTGGCCTCCAATGTTCCGGGCACCTTGCTCCAATATAAACCCTTGTGCTCTAACATAACCACAGGATTTAGGTCATGAAAAGAAGCTTTCATCAACCCCTTCATATCTGCCGCATTGGAAGGGTATACTACTTTTATTCCGCGTATTGTTAGCAATGTTGATTCAATGCTGCCAGAATGATAAGGACCTCCCCCCCCATAAGCTCCAATAGGAACTCTGATCAACGATTGGATTGGAAACTTTCCCTTGGAGAGATAACAACTCTTCGAAAGTTCCTCTACCAATTGATTGAGGGCTGGCCAGATGTAATCAGCAAATTGAATTTCTACAATTGACTTCACCCCGACAGCAGACATGCCGGCTGTCGATCCAACAATGTAAGCCTCCTGAATGGGAGTATTGAAGACACGATCCTCACCGTACTTCTGAGCTAAAGTGGCCGCTTCTCTAAACACTCCACCTAAACGTGCTCCAACATCCTGGCCATAAAAAATTGCTTCAGGATGATGTCTTAGAATTTCGTCTACGGCATGAAGGGCTGCGTCCACCATCGTGACCTTCTCACCTCCCTTGGGAAGTCGCATTCCCTTTTCTTCCAAAATTTCTGTAGGGGCAAATTCATGCGAGTCAAAATCTGCTGGGTCCGGATCAGGCATTGACAAGGCCTGCTCATAGTCTTCTTGTACTTTCTTTATCGAACGATCCTGAATTTTCTTTAGCGTTGCCGAAGATTGTCCGTTGCTTAAAAGATACCTTTCCAGTTTAAGAATTGGATCATCCAGCTCTTGAATAGCCAGATTTTCCCCCCGATACCATTCTCTTCTAACTCCCGAAGTATGATGCCCTAGCAATGGGCATTTGGCATGAACCAATATGGGGCTTCTCTCCTTTCTTACAAAATCGAATGCCTTGACCATGCCGTTATAACTTTCTATAAAATCAGAACCATTCACTCGCATCCGTTCAAGTCCTTTGAACCCAGCTGCATACTCGTAGGCATCCATCGTTCGCATTTCGCTACCGGTAGCGGATATTCCCCAATCATTGTCTTGCACTAAGTAAATAATTGGTAGCTTTTTCAATACCGCCATCTGGAATGCTTCTGCCACTTCACCTTCAGTTACAGAACCATCGCCCAATGAACAAAGGACTATACTCTCTCTTTCGACCAACAATCCTTGGGACTCCAAGTACGCCAAGCCATTTGCCATTCCTGTGGCAGGTATCGCTTGCATGCCAGTTGCAGAGCTTTGGTGTGGAATAGTGGGAAAACCCTTTCTCTTCAGCGAAGGATGACCATAGTAAGTTCTGCCTCCTGAAAAGGGATCATCTTTTTTGGCTAATAGCTGAAGCATTAGTTCCAGAGGCGTGAGCCCGATGGCCAATAGCACGGATTCATCTCGATAGTATGGCGAAGCGAAATCATTTGCTGTTAACAGAAACCCAGCAGCGAGTTGGATCGCTTCATGGCCTCGAGAGGTACTGTGTACGTAGCGACTACATATATCTCGATTGTCATCATATAATTGAGCCAAGGCGCGAGCTACGCACATGAGCTCATAAGCTCTTAACGCAACATCATTGACTATCAGTGTTTTCTGTCTAACCTCTTCCATTCAAGCGAATACGCATTTTCGACAAATATACATTTAGCTGTAAGTCTATTCCAAAACAACGAATGAATCAAAGAAGATGCTTATTTTGTGGCCGAATGAATTTGTTAGATCGAATCAGTTTTATAGGGACAGCTCCAGAAGATAATATCCTTAATCGATACATAAGGATCACCAATCGTGTGAGCCTCCTGTTGTCGGGCTTTTTTCTGGTTTCATTTGCTGGCGCGGTATTCTATTTTGGATTGACCTTAGCTGTGAAACTCGCTCTCTTATTTGCCGTGATCCCGCTAACGGCTTTACTCTTTAACCATTTTGGATTAACCAATTTTAGTCGCATTTTCCTTGCAGTAACGGTCTGCGTATCCGCCATGTTTATGTCAATTATAGACAAGGCTTTATATCCTAATTTGGTGGAATCACAATATTTTGAATATCGAGTTATTATCTTAGGTGCAAGTATTCTTCCTTTCATTTTATTCAGTCTTAACGAAAGAAAATTCTGGATTTCTACGCTAGCCGCTAATCTTGTACTGCTGCTCTTTTACGACCCTATACATGAGCTTTTCCATTTCGGGTTTTACCAAGTAGGCCTAACAAATGAAGAATACCCGTTCCAAAATTTTGTTTTCGCATGTAGCTTTTCGATACTGGCCGGATGCACCTATTTCCTGAAAAGGAGTTTCGAAAAATACGAAGTAAAGAGTCATCGTCTAATTGAGGAGTTGTCTGCCAAACAGAAACAATTGGAATTCAGTAATCTTGAAATTGAAAGGCAAAGAAAAACACTAGCGGAGGAAAATTTATTGCTGAACCGAACGCTCATGGAAAAAAATAATCAACTTGTTCAAACCAATGAGGCGCTCATACAACATAATAACGATTTACAGCAATTCTCTTATACCGTTTCGCACAACCTTAGAGGGCCTGTAGCCAGTTTATTAGGTCTGTTGGGGCTTACCAATCAGTCGCTCCTGGATGAAGAAACGAATGAACTTCTTCATCATATCAAAAAATCTGCATCTTCACTGGATACGATTATCAAAGATCTCGGGAGCATCATTGACATCAGAAATTCGGTATCACAAGTTAAACAGCATGTTGTTTTTCAGGATGAAGTGAGTCACGTTGAGAATCTGCTTCAAAACGAAATTAAAGAAAATGAAATCACCATCATTTCCGACTTCACCGCTGTTGCCGACATTTATTCTATGAAGCCGATGGTCAATAGCATTCTATATAATCTCATTAGTAACTCGATCAAATATCGGTCAAGGGATCGAAAGGCTGAGATAAAAGTTTCTTCAGCCAAAGAGGGTTCTTCAGTAAGAATATCTGTTGCTGATAACGGGTTAGGTCTTGACATTGACAAGTTCAAAGAAAAACTCTTCGGCTTGTATAAAAGATTTCATACCCATGTAGATGGAAAGGGCCTTGGTCTTTTTCTGGTAAAACTGCAAGCTGAGTCATTGGGCGGCCAGGTGCAAATTGAAAGTATTCCCGGCACGGGTACAACCATTGCTGTCGTTATTCCCAACATCACCAACCCCGACCACCAAGTAATTATGGATAAAGAGTGGGGACGACTGTATTACGATGCCTATGAAGACACGACCATAGTAGTTTGGAAAAGAGCTTTAAGTGTGCCCGAGTTTTTAGAGTTCTACCAGCAGTGTGTTGACTTTGCCAATTCCCAATTATGCGCAAACTGGATTGTTGAAATCAAGCGAGGTACGAAAGCCGAAGAAAACAATATTGAATACCAACAAGCAAGGTTAAAATTTGCTAACGAATTAAAGCGGACAAGCTTGAAAAGGCTGGGTTATGTTATTTCAGAAGCTAATGAAACACCCGATTTTGAAGAATATAAAAAGCATATGATTGCCTTCTATCAGGGGAAAATTAGTTTTTTTAGAACAATTCAAGACGCGCAAATTTGGATAACCTCAGAGTTAAAAAAGGAAAAAGAAGTGCGCATACTAACATAGGCCTACCAGGATTCTCGTAGTTGATAGGCCTCCTTCAATTTTCTAATCAATCGTGCTGACTCAGAAAAATCCAAGGTCTGTTGCGCATCGCTATAGGCTTCTTCTGGTTTTTGATGGGTCTCATAGATAATTCCATCGGCACCTGACATCAATGCCGCTAAAGCAACAGGCTCAACATACTCTCTTATTCCAATCCCATGAGAAGGATCGGCCACGACAGGTAAATGTGATTTCTCTTTTAGAATTGGGATCGCGTTTATATCCATAGTATTGCGACTCGCCTTCTCATACGTGCGAATGCCACGCTCACATAAAATCAACTTTTCGTTGCCTCCTGAAAAAACATATTCCGCAGAAGAAAGCAGCTCTTCAATCGTACCCGAAATTCCTCTTTTTATCATTACTGGTTTATCCACTTTTCCCAGTTCATCCAACAAATTGAAGTTCTGAGTATTCCTCGCACCTACCTGAAACACGTCTACATAATCATACATTTCTGCTATTTGGCTTACCTGCATTACCTCGCTAATGATTTTTATACCTGCAGCTTTCGCTTGTTGATACCACATCATTAACCCTTCCACGCCTAAACCGCGAAAGGCGTAGGGTGAACTGCGCGGTTTAAACACACCCCCCCTCATAATTTTGACGCCATTTTCTTTCAAGTGTTCTATTGTCAATTGTACTTGTTTTTCCGTTTCTATTGAACACGGCCCAGCTATAATAGCAAGTGATCCTCCCCCAATAAAAACACCATCTCCTAAATCAACTTGTGTTTGATCTACTTTCCATTTCCTGGAAACTAACTTGTACTCATCTGATACCCGATGGATATCTGCAATACCTGGCATGAAACCTAACTGGCGTATATCAAATTCCCTTTTTCCAATTGCGATTAGATAAGAGCCGAGTTGAGTTTTTACCTCTGTCGATTTGTACCCTAAGTTCGTCACTTTCGAAATAATAGAATCCTTCTCGGTCGATTGGATGGAGGATGTTAACTGAATGATCATACTATTTTTTAATATTACCTGAGTCCTTTTATAAATTGAGTGATATCCGACTCGAGATCAGTACTACCCTTGAGAAGATTAATGAAGGCACTCCCCACAATGGCGCCTGACGAGTATTTGCTTACCGCTGCAAATGTCTCATGATTAGAAACCCCAAAGCCAATTAGAAAAGGGTTTGCTAACTTCATGTCTTGCAATCTCTTGAAATAAGATTCTTGCTCTTGCGAAAATCCTTTCTGCGCACCTGTGGTACTCGAAGAAGAAACCGCGTAAATAAACCCATTAGTAGCCGCGTCAATTTTTCGAATCCTTTCTTCTGAAGTAGTAGGGGAAATCAAAAAGGTATTTGTCAGTCCATTCTCATCTACAATGCTCTTATACATTTCGAGGTATTCGTCTACAGGTAAGTCTGGCAAAATTAATCCATCCACACCCACTCGTGCGGCTTCTTTTACAAACTTTTCAAATCCAAACTGTAACACCGGATTAATGTAGCCCATTAAGATAATCGGGATAGAAACACTTTCTCGTATTTCTTGCACTTGCTCAAGCAACAAATGCAGATTCATTCCACTATCTAAGGCTTGTTTGTTGCTTTCCTGTATGGTGGGTCCATCAGCTATCGGGTCAGAAAATGGTATGCCGATTTCAATAATATCTGCACCTGCCCTCTCCAATGCGACAGCTATTGGTAGGGTATCCTTTAGTTTAGGAAATCCTGCTGTGTAATAAACCGAAAGTAAGTTTCCCCTTTTAGACTTGAATAATTTCTTAATTCGATTTTCCATTGATTAATATTTTCCCCATTTAATATAAGTTTCTAAGTCCTTGTCTCCTCTGCCACTTAAATTAATCACCACTACATCATCTGGGGCAAAATCCATCTTACTCAATACGGCAATTGCATGAGCCGTTTCAATTGCAGGGATAATTCCCTCTGTTCGACTTAATTCAATTCCCGCATTCATGGCTTCGTCATCCGTAGCACTTACAAATTGAACACGTCCTGTTTCAAACAAATGCGCGTGCATCGGCCCAATTCCCGGATAGTCCAATCCGGCAGAAATTGAATAAGGTTCAACCACCTGGCCGTCCGCTGTTTGCATCAAAAGCGATTTACTTCCATGCAATATGCCTACTTTACCGAGCACAGTAGTAGCGGCAGACTCCCCAGTATCCACACCTTTCCCCCCAGCCTCCACTCCTATTAACTGCACGTGCTCATCATCTAAAAAATGATAAAACGCGCCTGCTGCATTGCTGCCTCCCCCTACACAAGCAATCACATAATCTGGAAAAGGATTACCCTCCTTTTCAATCAATTGTTTCTTCATTTCTTCGCTAATCACCGATTGAAACCGTGCCACCATATCTGGATAAGGATGAGGTCCAACCACTGAACCGATGATATAATGTGTGTCAGTCGGATGATTGATCCAATGACGCATGGCTTCGTTGGTGGCATCTTTTAGCGTCATACTTCCACTTAGCGCAGGCACCACTTTCGTTCCCAAAATACGCATTCGCTCTACGTTGGGCTTCTGTCTTTCCATATCATGTTTGCCCATGTATACGATACATTCCATTCCCATTAGTGCACAAACAGTAGCGGTTGCAACACCGTGTTGCCCGGCTCCTGTCTCCGCAATTATTTTTTGCTTTCCCAACCGTTGTGCTAATAATATTTGCCCAATGGTGTTATTGATTTTGTGCGCACCGGTGTGGCACAAGTCTTCCCGCTTCAAATAAACTTTAGCGTTATATCTTTCAGACAACCGCTTTGCAAAATAGAGTGGTGTTGGCCTGCCTACGAAATCTTTGAGTAATTGATCAAACTCAGCTCGAAATCCATCCTCTTGAATAATATTCAGATAGTTGAGTCGGAGCTCTTCAATATTTGGATATAGCATTTCAGGAATATATGCCCCACCAAACTGTCCATAGTATCCTTTTTCATTAACTGCGTAAGTCATATATTTTTAGATGTTAGATATTAGTATCAAGTATCAAGTATCAAGAATTTAAAATATTAATTACAGCTTTAAGCCTAGCAATATCTTTACGCCCGGGAGAGTCTTCCACTCCGCTATTGATATCAATCGCATGAAGATTCATTTTAGAAAGATTCTTTATTCGGGAAATATTTTCAGGAGACAATCCACCGCCCAAGAAAAAGGGAACTCGTTGATGATAGTTAGATAATATATCCCAATCGAATGCAATGGCATTACCTCCATAATATTTACCCTTCGCGTCAAATAAATAATAGTCCACCACCTCTTCGTAGGGGACGGTCGTATCGAAATCAAAAGTCGTGTCAATAAAAAATACTTTGATTACTCCAACACCAAACTGTTTTAGTGTTTTACAATCCTCAACAGATTCACTTCCATGCAATTGCACAAAATCCAATTTGAATTTTGCCACAAACTTCTTAACCACTTCCACTTCTTCATTGACAAACACCCCTACTTTTTTGATTGACTTTGGCAGTACGGGCATTTCGAAATTCACACCTACATTGCGCGGTGAGGGCTCATAAAAAATAAAACCCATGTAATCCGGTTTCAATGAAGCGACTTCCATGATGTTATCACGGTTGCCACAAACTTTAAGCGCTATGGTGCTACGCTCTGGCATTTATTTGGTCAGTTGGGCTAACTCTTTAATAAAATCCTTAGCAGCCTGTTCCGGGCGACTGTTCTTCATGAACTTCTCTCCCATTAAAAAGCCTTCATACCCATATTTTCTTAATTCTACAATTGCTGCTGGCGAATCAATACCGCTTTCAGAAACCAGTACTTTTCCTTTCGGCATTAAAGAGGCTAACTTTTTTGAAATATCCAGTGATACAATAAACGTCTTTAAATCTCGATTGTTCACACCGACCAGATCAACTTCAGCCTCTTGATTGGATATCAACTCTTCAGCGGTATGTACTTCCATCAAAATCTCGAGCCCCAATGATTTCGCAAACAACACCAACTCATTTAATCGTTTAACCGGCAATGCGGCAGCGATCAATAATATCGCATCGGCACCAATTGATTTCGCCTCTACAATCTGATATTCGTCCACTACAAAATCCTTTCGAAGAATCGGACAAAAATTAAATTTCCTGGCCACTGTTAAGTCGTCACTACTGCCACCAAAAAACTCTTTGTCAGTAAGAATCGAAAGAGCTGAGGCTCCGGCTTGCATATAACCGATTGAAGTTCGCTCGATAGAAACCGAAGCATTGAGTATTCCCTTAGAAGGTGATTTGCGTTTGATCTCTGCAATGATTCCGGATTTATCTTTTCGCTGAACGTACTTTTTCAATGAAACCGTGGGCGAAGAAAAGAAAATACTTTGCTCCAACAGCTTGACAGGATACAGGCTTTTTCGTTCGGCCACCTCCTTATACTTGTGCTCGATAATTTTATCCAGGATATTCATATTTATTATTTATTAAAGCAAGAGTTCCTTATGAAAAACCGCTTGTTTATCCTTCTACTAACTTTTTAAAACAAACCAGTGCTGCTCCCGATTCTAAAGCTTGTCTGGCTTTTGCCAAAGCAGAAACCAATCCTTCTTTTTGATGCCCACAAAATAGTGCCATCCCCGAATTTGCAATCACAGCCGAATTTTGTGCTTCTGTACCATTGCCTTCCAGGATAGTCATAAATATTTTAGCAGATGCCTCTACTGTATCTCCACCTTTCAATTCATCGGATAACAAATGAGGCAAATTCAAATCTTGTGGTTCCGCCAGTACTTCTCCCCCATTATAAAAATATTTGAATGCCCCCGTGAGTGATACCTCATCATACCCATCCAATGAATGTAGAATCACAAAGTCTTTGTCTGTCTGTTGATAGAGATAGCCATACTGCCTGGCTAACTCCAAGCTAAACACACCTACCAATTGCCTTTTTGGAAAAGCTGGATTTACCATAGGACCCAGCATGTTAAAAAATGTTTTCACTCCCAGCTCTTTTCGAATAGGCGCTACGTTCTTCATGGCCGGATGAAACAAAGGCGCGTGCATAAAACAAATATTTGCCCGGTCCAGACTTCGCTTAAGCTCATCGATGTTGTTGGAGAATTTGTAGCCAAAATATTCCAGTACATTCGAAGATCCAGATACCGAACTCACTCCGTAGTTGCCATGCTTGGCCACAGGCTGACCCGCGGCTGCCACCACAAAAGAACTAAGTGTAGAAATGTTAAATGTATTTTTGCTGTCTCCACCCGTGCCGCATACATCCATAACCGGCAAATCAAGTTTCACCGGAATACAAAGCTCCAACATGGCATCCCGAAAACCTTGTAGTTCATCTATCGTAATGCTGCGCATCATATAGACAGTCATGAAAGCAGAAGTCTGGCTTGCGTTAAATTTACCGGAAGCGAGGTCTACCAATACCTGTTTGGCTGTTTCCTTACTCAGCGAACGGTGCTCAATTAGTTCATTTAAAATCTCTTTCATACTTACAACGTCAACCAGTTTTTGATCATCAACTGCCCATGTTCTGTCATAATTGATTCTGGATGAAATTGAACACCCCGAACGTCAAATTGTTTATGCGCAATTGCCATCACCAACCCATCTTTGTTCGTGGCTGTAACCGTAAGTTCGTTTGGAATATAATCGGCTTTCACTGCCCATGAGTGATAATGGCAGGCTTGAAAAGAAGTCGGGATTCCGTGAAAAAGTTTCTCCGATGGATCCACGACTTCAATTGCAGAAGTAACGCCATGCAAAACATTTGGAATATTAAACAGCTTCCCACCAAAAACCTCAGCAATACCCTGGTGACCCAGACAAACTCCCAAAATACTTTTGGTGGACGCATAGGTTTCAATGACCTGTTTCATAATGCCCGCTTCATCAGGTATTCCCGGGCCGGGAGATAAAAGTATTTTGTCGTATTTGCTTACCTCACCTACAGATATCTTATCATTTCTAATAATGTCCATCGGAAAACCCAATTCACGAATGATGTGAACCAGGTTGTAGGTAAAAGAATCGTAATTATCTAAAACAAGTATCTTCATAATTAAATTTGTTCGGCCATCTTAATGGCTTTTCGCAATGCTTCTACTTTATTGTTTACTTCCTGCAATTCACTTTCCGGGTTCGACTTAGCCACCACGCCTGCCCCGGCTTGAAAAATTAATTTATTCGCTTTGCTCAAAAAGGTGCGTATCATAATCGCCAAGTTTACATCTCCATTGAATCCAATAAAGCCAATGGCCCCTCCATAAAAACCTCGATTGACATTTTCATATTGATTGATCAACTTCATAGCCATTGGCTTTGGCGCACCTGATAAGGTCCCGGCTGGAAACGTATCCGTGGCTAATCGAATCGAAGAAGCATTTTTCTGAAGCTTTCCGGATACTTTTGAAACCAGGTGAATCACGTGAGAATAATATTGCACTTCCTTAAAAACCTCCACAGTCACATGATCCGCACTTCGGCTCAAATCATTGCGTGCTAAATCTACCAACATCACATGCTCTGCATTCTCTTTTTCGTCTTTTGATAATTTTTCTGCCAATAGAGCATCTTCGTGGTCGTTTCCTGTGCGTTTAAAAGTGCCGGCAATTGGATAAATACTAGCCTCCGTATTTTTTATTTGAATTTGTGCTTCGGGTGACGACCCGAATATTTTGAAACTTCCGTAGTCGAAGTAAAAAAGATAGGGAGAAGGATTGATGGACCGCAATGCGCGATACACATTAAATTCATCACCACTAAAATTTCGCTCAAATCTTCTGGATAAAACAATCTGAAACACATCGCCTCGCTTGCAATGTTGAATCCCTGATTCTACCATCTTCAAATAATCTTGGTCCGTCAGATTGGAGACTTCGCCATTGGGCGATTGAAATGAAAAGGTAGCAAATCGATTGCTGTAAATAATTTTCTCCAACTTCGCTAACCCCATTACCGGTTGTATCTCCCCTTCAACGGTATTCTCAAACAAGATCAACTCGTTACTAAAATGATCAATCACAATTACGTAGCGATAGACTTTGTAAACTAAATCAGGTATAAGCTCTTCCTTATTCTGAATAGTGACATCCTCAAAAAACCGTACCGTATCATAGGTCATGTATCCAAACAAACCCGCATACGGATATTTGGAGATAGCAGGTCCAACTTCAAACGAATTTCTAAAGTCTTCGAGGCTTTGTAAAACCATTTCATCAGTACCAATTGGTCTGCTTGATTTTTGCCCGTCAGGAAAAACACTATCAATCTTATTGTCTTTCAACTGAATAGACGCGATGGGATCGCAGCAGATAAAAGACAAACTGTTCTCATTACCATGGTAATCGGAGCTTTCAAGTAGGATGCTTCCGGCAAAAACATCTCTCAATTTCAGATAGATATTTACTGGCGTGAGCGTATCGGCCAGCATCTTCTTTGTTTGTGTACTTAGTTTATACGTCATACAACTTCAATATTCAACGTGATCAAAATCCTTTCCAATTATTACCCTGATTAAACAAAAAGCCCGCCCCGATGAATCGGAGCGGGCTTTTTACAAGAATTATCTTAAAACTAAAACGCAGCCATGCACCGATCGAAGTTCGACTTGTGCCACCACCACATCATAGTATTTACTGTTTTCATTTATTCTGCAGCCTCTTTCTTTTTAACAACTCTCTTTGCTTTTGGCTTTGTATCGGCTCCAGCAACCACTGCCTTTTTAACACTAGCAATACGCTTCAAACGGGCTTTAATCTTTTTCTTTGATCTACTTACCCCAAAAGAACCGATTGTTCTTTTTCCTTTAGCCGACTTTTTATCTCCTCTTCCCATTAGTAATTAGTTGATTATGCCGCAAGTATAGCCACTCTTTCTTAAATAAAAAAAGACGTGGAACAAATTATTGAATTATGGGTTATTTTTATGGCAAACAATTAGACCTATGGCACAAGTAAGTTCAGTAATCATTAATACTTTGAGGGCAACTGCTACCAAGATTGAATCCGACACGAGGTACCAATGGGGCCATATGGGCCTTTGTAACTGTGGTTTTTTGGCTCAGGAGATTACAAAACTTACCAAAACCGAAATCCACACCCGCGCCATGCAACGCCATGGGGATTGGACTGAACAACTAAACGACTACTGCCCTACCAGTGGCTTGCCTATGGATCAATTGATAGATGAACTTATTGGTTTTGGCTTCTCAGCGGATGATTTGCGTCACTTGGAGAAACTCTCGGATGCGCAAATCTTAAGAGCGCTTCCCGCCCATCAAAGAAATCTCCACCACAACATTAAGCGAGATGTGGTCACTTACCTCCGAACCTGGGCTACCCTTGTTGAAGAACAGTTACTCAGCCAAATTACGCTTGTGTTAGACGAAGGGAGTGCAGAATTAATTGAGGCATAAGATTTAAATCGGCAATTTGAACAAGATACAGTCTTTTGGTTCATTTGCTTGATTTACAAAACGATACCATTTTACCAAATGGGCCTCCTCTATTAAACCGCATTTGTAAAGCACCTTTGCCGAAGCAATATTTTCTGCATCTACAAATGTTCCGATACGAACAACATCTGGGTTAGTGGTAAGAAGCTCTAAGAGTTGCCAGCAAGCTTCGGTTGCAAAGCCTTGACCCCAATGCAGCGGACCGAATACATAACCAAAATGTACTTTGCCGGCATCATTAACAACACCAATACTGCCCACCATTCGACCGGTGTCTTTGGTTCGGATGGAGTACGAAAAATCTACACCCGCCTGCCAGGCTGCGCGGGCATATTGAAGAAATTGACGTGTGTCTCTAATGCTCTCATGAGTTGGCCACGACAAATATCGTGTGGCATCAGGTTTACTGGCATAGGTATAAAAAATCTCAGAGGCATCTTCGTACCTTAGCCGCTGCATGAGCAACCGGGAAGTCTCAAATAGCTCTGGCATTTTCATAACATGGCTAAAAACAGCAATATCGTTCACCAGTATTTCAAAAAAGAACTGAACGGCACAAAAATAATTGTGCGGGTTAACCCTATTCACTGGACTGGTGCCGAATTGACGATTACCCAAGATGGAGCTGATATACGCGAACTGGAGCTGGATAGCGAAGTACTAGAGGATCTTAAAGTAGATGGCTTTGAAGAAGTAAATGCGATAGAATTTAATCTTTATTTGGCAGGGTTACTATGAATACCCTATCTTTGCAATGGCAAACTGGCACGACCAGCTCCTGCTGAACTCCCCCAGGATCGGAAGGTAGCAAGGGTAGGCGGTTGTAGCGGTGCGATGTTCAGTTTGCCACTTTTTTTGCTATCGCTCGAGAAGGCCCTTCGGGAATAAAAACTTCAGCATCATTATTGAATCTCCGCTGGGAAAACCTCAGATAAGTCTATAGAAATATCAGAGAGAACTGTAGACCTTACCTTGTCGGTGCAAATGTAAGGCTGCAAAATTCCGTCATATTTACCATCGGCATTGAGAGTATACACCAGAACTGTTTGTTCCTGTGGATGAATCGCCCAATATTCTTTCACACCGGCTTCTTCATAAATTGAAAACTTTTCTCGCAGGTCTTTTGAGGTCGTATTGGAAGAAAGCACCTCAATGATCCAATCGGGAGCTCCTATGCAACCTCGTTCATCAATTTTCGAGGGGTCGCACACAACACAAACATCTGGTTGAACTACCGTGATTATATCGTTATCACCCTTCATTTTTGGTGATATGGGTAAACGCACATCAAAGGGTGCTGTAAACAGTTGACAACGCTCGCCACGCAGCTCGCTCCATAGCAAGCCAAATAAATTACCCACTACTTTTTGATGTTTGCTTGTGGGCGCTGGTGACATCTTATAAATCTTACCCCTAATTAGCTCAGCCATCTCGCCCCATTGCCAGCTAAAGTAGTCGGCATAGGTGTAGCTTCCGCTAAGGTCTGGCTCGTTAATCTTCATCTTGTCAAAGTTAAAAATTAACGCCTAATTTAGCATTGATCGCCAATCATTCTTTGATGGCTTTTAGCTAGTTTTGCTACCCAAACCACTATTTACCCTACCACTATGAAATTCTTTATTGATACTGCTAATCTGAACGAAATAAAAGAAGCCTATGACCTGGGTGTATTGGACGGGGTTACTACCAATCCATCATTGATGGCCAAAGAGGGCATTGCAGGTAAAGAAAAAGTAATTGCTCATTACAAAGCGATTTGTAACATAGTCGACAATAACGTCAGTGCTGAAGTGATCGCAACTGATTTTGAGGGTATTATTCGAGAGGGAAAAGAGTTGGCAAAAATTGACGATAAGATTGTGGTGAAAGTACCGATGATAAAAGATGGCGTAAAAGCAATTAAGAAATTTAGCAGCGAGGGAATCCGCACCAATTGCACTCTGGTATTCTCGGCAGGCCAGGCCTTGTTGACTGCCAAGGCTGGAGCAAGTTATGTTTCTCCATTCATTGGCCGTCTAGACGATATCTCACAAGACGGCTTAGAGTTGATTGCGCAGATCAGATTAATCTATGATAACTACGGCTACCAAACCGAGATCCTTGCAGCAAGTATCCGTCATACGATTCATTTAATTAAGTGTGCAGAAATAGGCGCTGATGTTGCCACCTGTCCGCTGAACGTAATCATGGCTTTATTGAAGCATCCGTTGACCGATAGTGGCTTAGAGAAATTTCTGGCAGATCACAAAAAAGCGAACGGCTAAACCATAGTTTTGAGTTTTGAATATTGAATTCTGATTATCTAAATGTTTTCCACAGACCCTGTCCTTCGCGTAAAAGAGGCCACCATTTTCCAGGAGCAAAACCCAGTGCTCAGCAACATTAGTTTTGAAATGGAAAAGGGCGAATTCGTTTTTATCATTGGGCGAACCGGCTCCGGAAAATCATCCCTTTTAAAAACATTTTACGCTGACCTACCACTTCGGCTGGGGGATATCAGTGTGGCCGGTTTTAGCATCCGGGAAATTAAAAATCAGGAAGTTC
Organism: Cyclobacteriaceae bacterium; assembly: GCA_031400595.1. Classification (GTDB taxonomy): domain Bacteria; phylum Bacteroidota; class Bacteroidia; order Cytophagales; family Cyclobacteriaceae; genus ELB16-189. Next base: position 74,137 of record JANNQG010000016.1, on the reverse strand, counting down.
CGTTGCTGCGCAGAAAAGTTGGAATCATCTTCCAGGATTTCCAGTTGTTGCCGGATAGAACCGTTGCTGAGAATCTTCTGTTTGTGATGCGCGCGACCGGTTGGAAGGAAAATGCAAAAATGAAGAATCGTTTGGCCGATGTGCTTATGCAAGTTGGCCTAGGCGCGGTGGAAAAAAAATTACCCCATCAGCTTTCTGGAGGCGAACAACAAAGAGTAGTCATCGCCCGCGCCCTCATCAACGAGCCAGTAATGCTGATTGCCGATGAACCTACGGGTAATCTGGATCCTGAAGTGTCTCATGGAATCCTCAAAATATTTCAACAAATCAACAAAAGTGGAACTGCGGTACTAATGGCCACTCACAGCTACGGCCTCATCAAAAAGTTTCCAGCTCGGGTTCTTAAATGTGATGAAGGTAGAATCTTGGATTCCAGCATTCACGAATTTGAGTTAAGTCCTGAAATGTACTAAGAACTAACCGGCACCTTTCTGTCAGGTTGTTTATCCAGTTTATGCAATTGCTGATTCAACAAATCAATTCTAACAAGTAGGTTGAGAACAAGTGCGTCTTTAACGTCTGCCGAAGGTCTTTTTTCCATCTCCAACTTTAAAACCTGATACATGGCCTCCAATTTTTGAAGGTTTTGAGTGACCTCGTCTTCTGTCAACCCTGTATCGGATTGAAATTGAGTCACCAATAGCTTTTTTTCTGTGATCTGACTGCCGTAGTAAGATTCGAGATCGATAAACTCACCTTTTAACTTTGCGCGCTCGCCCCTACCAGTTTGCACATCACGGTTTGAAAAAACGATAAACATGGATACCCCTAAAAGAAAAATAGCAGCGGCACGCCATAAGATCACTGAGTTCCAAAGGGAAACAGCTTTTGCAGGTAACTGGCCCTCAATTCCTTCCCATATTCCGTGAGGAGGCACGTGCGAATCAAAGCCGTCTCGGTGCTGACTCACAAAATCTTTTAGTGCGTCTTTCATATCATGCTTAGTTCAAGTAATTCCTTCAATTTTTTTTTTGATCGATTAAACTGGGATTTAGACGTGGACTCACTGATGCCCATTATTTCAGCAATCTCTCCATGGTCATACCCTTCCAGCAAATAGAGCGACAGAACGGTTCTGTATCCGTCTGGCAAAGCGTGAATAGCGGTCTTGACCTTCTCAACCGTGAATGGGAAACCCTCAAAAAGATCCTGAGGCTCTTCTTCCTTTATGTCAAAGTCTTCGTGTTCCGGAAATCGCTCAAACCGCCTTTTTGTAGCATGTGTAATCGCTTTATTGATCACGATCCTTTTTAACCAAGCGCCAAAAGCTGAATCACCGCGATAACTATCGAGGTTGTTAAACGCGCTGATAAAGGCTTCTTGCAGAACATCCTGGGCTTCCTCTTCATTATTGACAATCCGATAGCCGACATTGTACATGCTTCTACTATACAACTTATACAGTTGATAATAAGATTTCCTGTCGCCTTTACGGCAACGATCGATTAGTTCCTGATGGACATGTGTAATCGGCAGTTCCAACGAATAACCTTTACTTGGTCAAAAGACCAAGTAAAGATAACAAGGTTGCATACTACTTGATCTTCGCTAGGTTTTCTTTTGCTAACGCGAAGTCTGGGGCAATTGCAAGTGCTTCCTGAAAGTACTTTTTCGCATTTATTTTGTCTCCTTGATCAAGTGCAAGCAAGCCCTTTAAATTGACGACCGCCACTTTTACCGGAAACTCCTTAGCTTTTCCTTTCGAATCATTGTAAGAGGCTTTTACACCATCAAGATCTTTTCTAGCAAGCAAAATTTCGGCAGAGCTCGCACTCTCTTTAAATCGTTTCATTTGATATTGAAGAAACGCCATCTTGTAAAGCGCTGTAATGTTGTCCGTCAACAAGTAGAGGCTCTCATAGCTTTGGATAGACTTATCAAGGACACCCAATGCCTCGTACCCTCCGGCTGCCACTTCCAGCGCGCCCGCGTTCTTCGGATTTCTTTTTAACAGCTCATTTGCGACCAGCACGGCAGATGCAGATTTCTGGTTTTGGTAATAGTAAACTGCCAAATCAAAAATGATTGAATCATTCCCCGGGTTTTCGATGATCAGATCATAAAGCGCGTCCTTCGCCACCTCGTAGTCATTCCATTGAAGGGCTGCCGCATATTTACGGGCAAAATGCTGGGTGAGTGGGTTAATTTTAGGAAGTGTGTCCTTCTTTACTGGCTCGACCTTCGGTGCTGAAGTTGTTGTCGTTGCTGCGGCAGGCTCTGGTTCCATTTTCCGCTGCTCCTCTCCTTTCTTCTTTCTCTGGCCGAATGAAAGTGTAGAAACTGTCACAAAAGCAATCAACAAATAAGTTCTGATTTTCATATACAAGGTTAGTTTTTAAGGTGTTTTAATTTTCAAGTGAAGTCCTTTTTCAGCTGCAATTTTAAGCATTAATTCATACGCCTCGTCCCGGTCGTTTTTGATTTGCCCCTCCAAGATTGCCTCCTTAATTTGTTCTTTGATATCTCCAATAATCCTACCGGGTTGAACGTCAAAAATAGTCATGATTTCATCCCCATCAATGGGTGGCTGGAAATTTCTCATTTGATCCTTTTCTTCTACCTCAATCATCTTCTGTTGAACCTTCTCAAAGTTCTTCAGGTACTTCGCCACTTTCTCACTATTCTTTGAAGTAATGTCCGCGCGGCAAAGAATCATCAGCGCTTCCGCATCGTTGCCGGCTTCAAAAAGTAATCTGCGAATGGCGGAATCAGTCACTTCCTTTACCAAGGCAATGGGCCTTAAGTGAAGTCGAACTAACTTCTGAACAAAATCCATCTTTTCGTTCATGGGCAACTTCAACCTCCTGAAAATACCGGGGACCATCCTAGCTCCCTTGTCTTCGTGTCCGTGAAAAGTCCAGCCCACTTCTTTATCAAATCGCTTGGTAGCCGGTTTGGCTATGTCATGCAGAATCGCTGCCCAACGCAACCATAAGTCTGAGGATACTTTTGAAAGATTGTCCAACACCTGAAGGGTATGGTAAAAATTGTCTTTGTGCGCTTTGTTGTCCTGATATTCAACACCATGCAGCGCTACCATCTCGGGAAAGACTTGTTTAAGAATTCCGCATTGAAAAAGGAGCTTAAACCCATAAGAAGGAACAGGAGACAGGATGATCTTATTGAGTTCGTCTGAAATACGTTCCAATGAAACAATTTTCAGCCTGTCTTTATTTCTGCCAATGGCCTCAAACGTATCTGCGTCAATGTCAAAATTCAATTGCGAAGCAAACCGCACCGCTCGCATGATGCGAAGAGGGTCGTCTGAAAAGGTAATATCTGGATCAAGCGGAGTTTTTATCAGTCTTTCCTTGAGATGGGCTACACCACCAAATGGGTCAATCAGCTCACCATATTTATTCTTTGAAAGACTAATTGCTAGCGCGTTGATTGTAAAATCCCTCCTGTATTGATCGTCTTGTAGTGTGCCATCTTCAACAATGGGCTTTCGCGACTCAGTACGATACGATTCTTTTCTGGCGCCAACAAACTCTAGTTCCAGATCACCGTGCTTGATGTTGGCAGTTCCAAAATTTTTAAAAACAGTTACCTGCTTTTCACCAAGGATAGCGGCCACTTCCTGAGCCAGTTCAATGCCACTCCCCACACAAACAAAATCCACGTCCTTACACGGTCTTTGCAGGATTAGATCTCGAACATAGCCACCCACCACATAGGCCTCCACACCCAGTTTTTCGGCAGCTTTCGCTACCGACTTAAAGGAGGAATTAGAATCTAGTTGAGCTGAAAAGTTCACGAGTAATTGTATTAATTCGCTGGGGTGGCAAAGGTAGAAGGAAAAAGTAATACCTACCCAACTAGCGCATATGGGGTTCCCAAAACCTTGGTTAGAAAAATCACTTTAGACTCCAAACCAACTGCTGTTTTTCCTTTCCTACGTTCATCAACACCCGAAGTGGATTCGGAAGCATCACCAATTTAGTCTCTTTGCCAGGCAGTGAATCGACTTCTACATAAACGCCTTCTGAAGATGCAACTGAAAACTCATTGGCTTCAGTTATCGCATATGTCTTGGCTAAATATGCGATGGGCAACAGGATATCTGTATCGGGGCAATATTTATCATGAATCTCTTGAAACACACCTTCTAGGTAATCACCAAACTCGTCAACTAGCGAATCCTCCAAATCATGCAGCTGTTCTTCCAGATCGTCATATTTGGGATTATTGTAGTCTAGCTTCTTCAGCTCATTCCTTCTCAGCGCTATTGCCTGGACGGCCAGATCCAATTTTTTAAAATCCATAATCCAATTTTTTGCGAAGATTGCCCAAAGTCAAAATAAAAACAAGGGGAATGATTAAATTTACCACACTAAATCAACATTCCAATGGAACCTGACTTTCTTCCCATTAATGGCACCGACCACATCGAATTCTATGTTGGCAACGCTAAACAGGCTTCTTTGTTCTATCAACACTGCTTTGGCTTCGAACTGGTAGCCTATGCAGGCCCGGAAACAGGGGTGAAAGACAGAGCTAGTTACGTACTGCAGCAACACAAAATACGATTTGTTGTAACTACTTCGCTTCAACCTGATTCTGAAATCTCAGAACACCTCAGAAAACATGGAGACGGTGTCAAAGTGCTAGCGCTTTGGGTAGATGACGCCACAAAATCTTTTCAAGAAACGGTACTGCGTGGAGCTGAAATTGCTTTTGAACCAAAGACGTTAAAAGACGAACATGGAGAAGTCGTTTTATCGGGTATTAGAACCTACGGAGAAACCATTCACACTTTTGTTGAAAGAAAGAACTACAAGGGAGCCTTTATGCCGGGCTTCAAAGCTGTAAAAAGCAGTTTTGCCCCTACCCCCATAGGATTAAAACATGTTGACCATTGCGTGGGCAATGTTGAATTGGGTGATATGAATAAGTGGGTGAAGTTTTATGAAGATGTCATGGGTTTCAAATTGCTGATCACCTTCGATGATAAAGACATCTCTACCGAATACAGTGCCCTGATGAGCAAAGTGGTTTCAAATGGAAACGGATATATCAAATTTCCTATCAACGAACCGGCCAAGGGCAAAAAGAAATCACAGATAGAAGAATACCTGGACTTTTATCGTGGAGCAGGCGTGCAACACATCGCAATTGCCACCGATGACATTATCCAAACTGTAGGAGAACTTAAGAAGCGCGGTGTTGAATTTCTTCATGTACCTGATTCTTATTATGCTGAAGTAATCGAACGAGTAGGACACATCAATGAAGACTATAAAGAGCTGCAGAAACTGAATATCCTCATTGATCGAGATGAAGAAGGCTACTTGCTGCAGATATTTTCCAAGCCACTCCAAGACCGCCCAACCTTATTTTTTGAAATCATCGAACGCAATGGAGCCAAGTCTTTTGGTAAAGGAAATTTCAAAGCATTGTTTGAAGCTATCGAGCATGAACAGGAATTAAGAGGAAATCTATAAAAACACAAAATGATTGAAGAGTTAAAAAAGATAGTGCCCCGCGAAGTAATGCCCGGCTTTTTTGGGCGGTTCGTCCACACAGACAATATGACGTTCGCCTATTGGGAGATTAAAAAAGGAAGTTCATTGCCGGAACACTCCCATATGCATGAGCAAGTAGTCAATATGCTTGACGGAGAATTTGAACTCGTCCTACAGGGTGTATCCAATCACCTACATGCAGGAATGGTTTTACCTATTCCGTCTCATGCCAAGCATGCAGGAAGGGCCATAACAGACTGCAAAATTTTAGATGTATTTTACCCAGTTCGGCAGGACTACAAAAAATAACAAAGCGAATGGATTTACTTGCGCAATCAAAAGAGAAAGCAGAGAAATGGCTGAACAGTATAGTTGTTGACGATATCACGAAACAAGAAATACATAAACTTCTCGCAGACAGTAATACAAAAAACCTGATTGATAGTTTTTACAAAGAACTGGAATTTGGCACAGGTGGCTTGCGTGGCATCATGGGTGTTGGAGCCAATTGCATTAATAAGTATACGATCGGTGCTGCTACACAAGGGCTCGCTAACTATCTCAAGAAAAGTTTCCTTTCTCAAGAGATTCGGGTGGCAATCGCCTATGATAGCCGCAATAACAGTAAACTATTTGCGAGCATTGTGGCGGATGTGTTTTCCGCCAATGGAATTACTGTCCATTTGTTCCCCGAACTTCGACCAACCCCCCTTCTGTCTTTCGCTATTCGTTATCTAAAATGTCAGTCGGGTGTGGTTATTACAGCTTCGCACAATCCAAAAGAATACAACGGCTACAAAGCGTATTGGGTCGATGGCGCTCAGTTAGTGCCGCCCCACGACAAAAATGTGATCAACGAGGTAAACGCCATCACCGATTTCGGGCAGATCAAGTTCACTGCTGATCCATCCAAAATCAAAATGATTGGAAGTGAGTTAGAAGATGCGTACTACGAGGAAGTCAAAAAATTGATTCCCAAACAGGATAGTATCAGACTTCAAAAAAATATTCCCATAGTATATTCCAGTCTTCATGGAGCGGGTATTACGATGGTACCCGAGTGCTTAAAGCGCCTTGGCTTTGAAAACGTGCAAGTAGTGGAGGAACAAAAAATACCGGATGGCAATTTCTCAACAGTACAATCACCCAACCCGGAGGAAAAATCGGCCATGGCCTTGGCACTTCAAAAAGCGAAAAAACTAAACGCTGAATTGGTGATGGCCACCGACCCCGATACTGATCGAGTCGGAATAGGCATCAAAGACAATAACGGTGAATTCTTTTTATTAAATGGTAATCAGGCATTCAGTTTGATGATGTGGTTTATCCTGAAAAATCTGAAAGACAACTCAAGTACGTACATCGCCAAGACCATTGTGACTACAGAATTAATTGATGAAATGGCAAAACAGGCTGGAGTGACTTGCTTTAACACACTGACTGGCTTCAAATATATTGCCGAGTTAATGCGTGAGCAGGAGGGCAAAATGAAATTTATTGCAGCAGGCGAAGAAAGTTATGGTTACATGGTGGGAGACTTCGTTCGTGATAAAGATGCCGTTTCTGCGTGTGCCTTTTTTGCTGCGATGGCTGCTGCCGCTAAACAGGAGGGTCAGACTTTGTACGACTGGCTGCTCCAAATGTATATTGAAAATAGCTACTACAAAGAAGGTCTCTTTACATTGGTGCGCAAGGGTGCAGAAGGTGAACAGCAAATCAAAGATATGATGAAAATGTTTCGTGAGAATCCGCCTTCCAAGTTGGGCGGAGATCGCGTGGTACGGAAACTAGATTACAAGTTAAGGGAAGAAACGAATTTGGTTTCCAGTGAAAAGAAATCTATTGATCTGTCTTCCTCTGATGTTCTTCAATTCTATACCGAAACAGGAAACAAAATTTCAGTTCGTCCCTCGGGTACAGAACCCAAGATCAAATTTTATGTGAGTGTGAAGGCAAAATTGGGATCAAAAAATGAGTTTGAGGTAGTCTCACAACAATTGGATACCGTCATCAATGCCATAGAAAAAGAGTTAATCCCATGAGTTCGTTTATTCAATCCATTCAAAAAATAATTGACAGAGATCTTACGCTATTAGAAAAAGAGCTTGCGCTCTATTCATCTGAGGATCTCATTTGGGCGGTAACGGGAGATATCAAAAACTCAGCCGGCAACTTAAGCCTTCACCTTTGTGGAAACCTACAGCACTACATTGGAGCAGTTTTAGGCAATTCAGGCTATACTCGAAATCGTGACAATGAATTTGCGGCACATGGCATCCCAAGAAATGAATTGTTGGCTGAAATAAGTGAAACGAAAAATTCGGTTCAGCTTGCACTAAGCGGCTTACCGCAAAACGTATTGTCCATGCCTTATCCGGAAGAGGTGTTCAAGTTTCCTATGAGTACTGAACATTTTCTAATCCACCTGACTGCGCATTTGGGCTACCACTTAGGGCAGATTAACTACCACCGAAGGATGATTCAACGCCAACCAAGTTAAACTTTAATCACTACTTTTTAGTTCTTGGTTTCTCTTCTCTACCTTTGTGCTCACATACATGAAGAAAGTCGCTTTTTATACCCTTGGCTGCAAACTAAACTTTTCGGAGACTTCAACGATCGCCCGAAAATTTGAGGAAAAAGGCTATCGAAAAGTAGATTTCACCGATCGTCCGGACATCTTCATCATCAATACCTGCTCTGTTACCGAAAATGCCGATAAGAAATGTCACAAGGTAGTCCGCGAAGCGAGGGCTATTTCACCCGATGCCTATGTCGTTATCATCGGCTGTTATGCACAACTCAAACCGAAAGAGATATCGGAAATTCCGGGGGTTGATGCTGTACTAGGTGCAGCAGAGAAATTTCAGCTAGTCGAGCTTTTAGACGGATTTGTTCGCCCAAGTCAGCCAATTGTTATTTCTTCAGATATCGAAAAGGCTTCCAGCTTCAACACCTCCTATTCGATGAATGACCGTACTCGTACTTTTTTGAAGGTGCAAGACGGATGTGATTACTCTTGCTCATTCTGCACCATTCCGCTCGCGAGGGGTGCAAGTCGTAGCGATAGTATCGAACACATCGTTGCTACTGCCAAATCTATCGCGCTAACGAATGTGAAGGAGATTGTATTAACAGGAGTCAACACCGGTGACTTTGGCATTCAAGAGGGAGAACGAAAAGAGCGTTTCATTGACCTCATCAAAGCACTGGATGAAGTGGACGGAATAGATCGCTTCAGAATTTCCTCCATTGAACCGAATCTTCTCACAGACGAAATCATCGAATTTGTATCAACCTCAAAAAAATTCGTTCCGCACTTTCACATCCCATTGCAATCGGGTTCAAACAAGATATTGAAGATGATGCGGAGACGCTACCAACGCGAGTTGTATACAGCACGCGTTGAGAAGATAAAAAACGTGATGCCTCATTGCTGCATTGGGGTTGATGTCATCGTTGGATTTCCGGGCGAAACACATGAAGATTTCCTTGAAACGTATCAGTTTCTGAATGAGCTAGACATCTCCTATTTGCATGTTTTTACCTACTCTGAGCGGAACGATACCCTAGCCTCAACGCTTCCGGAACGGGTTCTTCCACATGTCAGAAGCGATAGGTCTAAAATGCTTCATGGTTTATCAGACAAGAAGAGACGAGCTTTCTACGAGCAAAATTTGCAAAAGGAATATACCGTTCTCTTTGAAAATGACATCGAGAATGGGAAAATGCATGGTTTCACGCCAAATTACATACGAGTCAATGCTGCTTATGACCCCTTATTGATCAGCGAGCTAAGAAAAGTGAAGCTTCTGTCAATCGATTCTACTGGCACTGTTGAGGTAGAAGAGGCGGAAAATGAAGTTTTCGTCCATTCTTAACTTAAAGTATTCCTTTACATAGCCCTCTAAAGTACAGAAGTCTGTAAGGTTTCCATCGCACCGTGCACTATTCGGCTGTTTTTTGTGATTTTCTACAATAGTCGCAATTCTGCTTACTCTCATTTAATTCGACCAATCATCGAGAAATGCCGCCCAACGGCTTACCCTACTTTTGTCTCAACAAAAAGACAAAAAATCATGAGAAAATTAATCCTGTTCTTATTAGTTGCTGCTACACTTTCTTCATGCGCCTTTGAAAGCTACCAGTGCCACTCGTATGGCAATACTAATAGGCACACCAAACAAGGTCACAAAGCACAGAAAAGCTACAGGCACAGAATCTAGTTGCCCATCATTCCATCTCTGATTTCCAGTCTGCGATCGGTAATAGTTGCCAATTCCTGGTTGTGCGTAACAATCACGAAGGTTTGACCAAACTGATCACGAAGACGAAAAAAGAGTTGATGTAATTCTGCCGCATTTTTCGAATCCAGGTTGCCGCTTGGCTCATCCGCCAGCACCAACAGGGGCGAATTGATTAACGACCGGGCGACCGCAACTCTCTGCTGTTCCCCTCCCGACAACTCAGAAGGTTTATGATTTTGCCGTTCTGCCAATCCTAATAGTTCAAGTAACTCGATAGCGCGCTTTCTTACTTTACCTTGGCTAGCCTTGGCAATAAAGCCGGGTATCATGACATTTTCTATGGCCGAAAATTCAGGCAGGAGATTATGAAATTGAAAGACAAACCCAATACTGCTGTTCCTGAAAGCAGCCAGCCCGTTCGCAGTTTGGCGAAAAACATCCCTCCCATCTATTTCTAACGATCCGGCATCGGGCACATCCAACGTTCCTAAAATATGCAAGAGTGTGCTCTTGCCTGCCCCTGAAGCGCCAACAATAGAAACCACTTCTCCTTTGTTGATTTGAATATCAACACCTTTTAAGACTTTTAAATCGCCATAGGACTTCTGGAGTCCACTTCCTTTAAGCATACTTTTCTCTTTTGACTTTACTCGTTCTTCGTAGCAAAGTAATGATAATAACACTGCCGGATAGTTTTGAATAAAAATAAATCCGCCATGTGCAATGCTAAAAAACACTTGCTATGTAGTGAAATAAGCATTAAAAAAAGTAGCTTGCTAGCAAAACTGACTATCATGAATATTCACGAGTACCAAGCCAAGGACATTCTTAAAAAATATGGCGTTGCCGTTCAACGAGGCATTGTTGCAGATACCCCAGATAAAGCCGTTGCGGCAGCCAAAGAAATCCAAACCGAAACCGGATCCAAGTGGTTCGTGGTGAAATCACAGATTCATGCAGGCGGTCGTGGAAAGGGAACGGTCAAAGAGACTGGATCAAGAGGCGTTGTTCTCGCAAAAAGTATAGATGAAGTCTTTGAAAAATCAAAAGCGATATTGGGAGGTACTCTAGTGACCATACAGACAGGGGCTGCCGGAAAAAAAGTGAATAAAGTATTGATTGCGGAAGATGTCTATTATCCTGGAGCAACCGAACCGAAAGAGTATTACATGAGTATCTTGCTGGATCGCTCAACAAGCAAGCCGGTAATTATGGCTTCCACTGAAGGAGGTATGAATATCGAGGAGGTCGCTGCCACACATCCCGAGAAAATCGTCAAAGAATGGATTGACCCAACCATCGGTCTTCAACCGTTCCAGGCTCGTAAAATTGCCTTTTCTCTTGGCTTAGAGGGAAATGCATTCAAGGAAATGGTCAAATTCGTAAATTCATTGTATACCGCTTACATGGGTTTAGATGCTTCCATGTTTGAGATTAATCCTGTTTTAAAAACGTCTGACGGCAAGATATTGGCCGTAGACGGAAAAGTAAATTTAGATGACAATGCCCTCTACAGACATAAAGATTTAGAAGAGCTGAGAGATATTAGTGAAGAAGATCCATTAGAAGTTGAAGCGGGCAAGTCTGGCTTAAACTATGTGAAGCTAGATGGCAATGTGGGCTGTATGGTGAACGGTGCCGGCCTTGCCATGGCGACCATGGATATTATTAAACTCTCTGGTGGCGATCCGGCAAACTTTTTGGACGTGGGTGGTGGCGCTAATGCAGAAACCGTAGAGGCTGGTTTTAGGATTATTTTAAAAGACCCTAACGTAAAAGCGATTCTGATTAATATTTTTGGTGGTATCGTTCGGTGCGACCGGGTAGCATCTGGAGTAGTTGAGGCCTACAAAAAAGTAGGAGACATTCCGGTGCCTATTATTGTTCGCTTGCAAGGCACCAATGCCGAAGAGGGGGCAAAAATTATCAAAGAATCAGGGTTAAAGGTTTTCTCAGCTATTCAGTTAAAAGAAGCAGCCGCGAAGATCAAGGAAGTTTTAGCTAAGTAGTTGGTTTCCTTATTGATAGAAATTCTATAAATTAGCGTTTTAAACGTTGGCCAATGGGTAAACTAGTTAGTACCATAATCTTGTTGATGACGATCTCTTCAGTCACTGACGCACAGAGTTTCTATGCGGCTAGAAGGGAGCGTTCGCTAATCTTGAGTGCAGGCCTTGGAACCTCCACCTACTATGGTGATTTAGCCAACTCAAATGCTTATATCAAGGCGGACCCAAACATCAATGCAGCTCTTGAATATTACCTTTCCAGGAGAATTGGTGCCCGGGTAGAGTTGAATTGGTTTACCTTAGCGGGAGATGACAAAGATGCAAATGGCGGTGGAAGAGTCGAACGTAATCTTTCATTTCAGTCCAGTAACTTTGAACTCAGTGCCGTTGGAATAGTTAATTTGTTTACTCATGGCGATCGGTATTATCGCAGACCTGGCTTCAATGTGTATGGTTTTGCTGGAATTGGCCTACTCTATTTTAACCCGAAATCAACCGATCAGCTTGGCACCTCAGTGGCACTGCAACCGCTAAAGACGGAAGGGGTCTCTTACAGCCTGGTGACTACTGTTCTTCCCTATGGATTAGGTGTCAGATTTAAAGTAAGTCCAATGTTTAATTTGGCCATTGAGGCTGGTTTCAGAAAGACATTCACCGATTATTTGGATGACGTAAGCACTACTTACCCCGGAGCTGCTTCATTCAATGGAGACGCGCAAGCTATCTTTTTCTCAGATCGTAGAGTAGACCCTGCAACAAACGGAACTGTAGGCGGAATTCGCGGAAATCCTAGTAGCTTGGATTCCTATATGCTACTTAACGCAAAGGTGGAGTATTATTTGCCGTGGAGCATTGGCGGCAGTGATCGGAGAAAGACTTATTCCAAGAAAAGGAAATCTTTCAAGTACAACGGGAAGAAGAGAAAATAAGAAGCTATTTGTTATCTAGCATTTCGTAGCGAGAGTAATTGCTCTTGTATTCCGGCACCAACTCCTTCATCAACGCAACCATCTTTAATTCATTCTTATCGTACACCAGATCATTGAATAGGTCTACGTAGCGGTTTATCTCATCATAGGGATACTCCTTCACTTTGGCAATCATGATTTTGGCATGATGAGTCGGAACCGTATTCTCATTCTTAGTAAGGAGTTCCTCATACAATTTTTCTCCTTCTCTTAAGCCAGTAAAAACAATATCAATATCGCGACCGGGTTCCAATCCAGATAGGTAAACCATCTTCTTGGCGAGGTCGGCAATCTTGATGGCCTTGCCCATATCAAAAATAAATATCTCTCCGCCTTTACCCATGGTGCCTGCCTCCAGCACGAGCTGGCAAGCCTCTGGTATTGTCATAAAATAACGGGTAACCTCCGGGTGAGTCACTGTAATGGGCCCACCTGCTTGTATCTGTTTTTTAAACATAGGGATGACCGAACCATTTGACCCCAACACATTCCCAAAACGAGTGGTGACAAAGGAGGTTGCGATTGGCTGCTCAGTACCTAACGAATTATTATACGACTGCACATAAATTTCCGCGATGCGTTTTGAACAACCCATCACATTTGTTGGGTTGACCGCCTTGTCTGTAGAGACCATAACAAATTTCGAAACACCATGTTTCACCGAAAGATCGGCCAACAATTTAGTTCCAAGAATATTGCAAAGCACCGCTTCAGAAGGGTTACTCTCCATCATGGGCACATGCTTGTAGGCGGCAGCATGGTAGACGATCTCTGGTTTATGATACTCAAAAATGGCCTTCATCCGATCTTGATTGGTGATGTCGGCTAAGTAAAGCGTAATGTTTGCACCGGAATCTAGTCCCTTTATTTCACGCTCTATGGCGTAGAGATCCGATTCCGCCTGGTCAATCAAAACTAAGCTGGCAGGATCATACTGTATGATTTGCCTTACTAACTCGCTACCAATCGAACCTGCTGCTCCGGTGATCAAAATTCTTTTTGCTCGCAAGTCATGCTTCACATTCTGCCGATCCAACTTGATGGACTCTCTCCCCAACAGATCTTCAATATTAATTTCCTTTATTTGATTGAAACTCAATTCGCCTTTCACCCACTTATCAACCGGTGGTACGGTGCGTATCTTCACATGGTTTTGAATGCAGATATCAACCAACTCATTCTTCTTTTCTAGAGACAAATCACGAACAGTGATCACCAATTCGTCAACACCAATCTCCTTAAACAGTCTTTCCAAATCATCTACATCCGCCTTATAAATCTTAACACCATCCAACAATTTGCCTGCTTTGTTTTTATCATTCTCAAAGAAACCTACCGTTTGCATGCGCGGTGACGAATCGATTACATGCCGAGTGATAATACCTGTTTGCCCTGCCCCATAAATTACCACACGAGATTTCTTAACGACTGCATTTTTGTAGTAGGCGAAAAAGTATTTGACGAGCAAGCGATAGTTAAACAACAATAACGAAGAAGAAAGAAACGTGATAATAATAACTGAATAAGGGATCAGATTAAAATTAAAATTATAATGACTAACCAAATTAGCCACTGACACCAACAAGGCGTTCAAGAATACCATGGTGATTATACGAGCCCCGTCCTGCAGGCCGGTATAGCGAATAATGCCTTTATAACTCCCTGTTGCGGCAACAGTGACCGCGCCTAAGGCGGTATACGCGAAAATACCCCGAACAAACCCACTATGTCCGAGGTCAACGAGAGAAAAATTAAATCGGAGGATGTACCCTAGAAAACAGGAAAATGAGATGATAGAAAGGTCAATGAAAACGATGACCCAACGGGGAAGGATCTTTATACTTTTGATAATGCGTGTAAACACATCAGTCTGTTTTCTTTCTCTTTTTGAGCATCTTTTTTACACCCAATGCGCCACCTGCACCTATCAAAATTTCAATGCCGGTAATCGGCACGTCAGGGTCACCACCCGGATCACCCGGTTGAGCTTGTGCTGTAACCGCAGCTAAACAGACAAGAAAGGAAAGCGTAAAAATTCTTTTAAAGCAAACCATAGACAATCCTTTCATCTCTTTATTACTTTTTTAGCGTATACTTTTGTTCCCTCGGAAACTTGGACAAAATAGAAACCCGCTGCGTGAGCGCCTAGGTCAAACTCTCCCTTCCAAAAATCACCTTCCTTGATGAGCACTACTTTTCCAATTGGAGCACCAACACTATTTAACATAGTTGCCACAATAATAGAATTGTAAGGAATCTCGATTTGAACTTTATCTGAAGCCGGGTTGGGAAAAATATGTATTAAATTCTCCTTGTTGCCGGGAATACTTGTTACTAGATTTTTGCAGGTGAATGAAATAGAAAAACGTTGCGAGCCGAAACTCTTTGCATCAGAGGTGACATCAAAATCATACGCAAAATTTGACTGGTTAACTACTACTGAATCCTTCTTAAATTGGTCATGAAGAACAATTGTAACATCTTCAGAAAAGCTTTCTAGCTGGGAAAAACTTAATCTATGTGTACCCGGACTAACGCCATCTACAAACAGCCCAATTCGCTTAGAAGGCGTTAAAGCTGCGCATCCAAGTGAACCAGCCGCATTGATAACCAAGGGAATGCCGTCACTCGACATTGATGATAGACTAATTACCGGAGCAGCATCTGTTCCATTTCGGAGCTTCTGCGCGTCCTGAGATGAGTTATAGTTGCCTGATGAATTGTTCATGAAACGAATTATAGCCTCGTCCTTAACACCATTCCTAGAAAGTGTCATTCTAAGAAGGTTATCAATTGTTGCCTCTCGAAAAAACGTAGTTTGTGTACCTGCCACTTTAACACTTTCACTCGATTGAAAATTGATCGCTCCTCCGTCACTTTTTACAAAGAATCCTTGCCCTGTTGCAATAAACCGCGAACCACCATTCGCACCAGTTCCTGCTATATATGTTGCATAGACGCCTGTTCCATTATCTTTTGTATAGACCGCATTATTGACGTTCGTCTTGGTCCATCCCACAGCATCCCAATCAATTGTTGAAGGATAGGGATTGCCTACTAAGTTCCAACCATCGTTGGCCAGCGTGCCACTGGTGTTAAATGTAGTAAATGAATTAAAGCTGATATTGCCGCTGTTAATTGGCCCGGTTAACGACCACCTCGCATTTCCTGCTGTCGAAACCGGTGCAGTGTTACCACGTACGAAAAAGGAATAACCCCTTCCTGAGGTGAAAGTCTCTGAATTAGCTGTAGCAGGAAAATTAACGTAGCCCGCATTCAGATCTCCTGTTGTCACCGACTCATCGTATGCAAACATGCTTTGAGTAGTACCACAGCCTGAACATGAACTAGCCCCGCTAAATGTTCCTGTTACAGGTATAAACGTTTGTATTTGTGATACCGGAGCTGATTGCACCGGAGAAGATATGAATCTGTAAATCCGAGTATTGTTTCCCCCTTCAATGGCCATAAAGCGTTGAACTGTCACATTACCAGTTACCGATGCGCCTGTTGGCAAGGCAGCAATGGATGCGTCAGATGTGGAGTTATCATTCGTAGACAACAACGTAAAAACAGATGTATTAGAACTACCATCTGCATCGAATTGCGAATTGGTAGACAGCGTAAGAACACCCTGTAAATTTTGACTACTCTGAACCTGTACAGCTGGCGGTCCTGCGGAATTCGTTACGGTAATATTATTGAAAGTCGTTGTCGTTGCTCCGCCAATCGACTGTGTTGCGCTGCCATTCAATACAAGCGTGCCCGACCCGGCACCAAAGGTTCCGTTATTAGTAAAATCCCGTGCCACATTTAAGGTGGCAGGCGAAGTAAGCGTACCCGATACGGTAACCCCACCAAAATTAGTAGCGCTACTCCCGGCAATTGAAGACGTTCCATTAAATACCACCGTACCAGCATTGTTAGTGAACGTACCGTTATTCGTCCAAGTGCCCGCCACGTTCATTGTAGTGCTGGGGGCAGTAAGCGAGCTAGCCGGACTTATTACCAAGTTATTAAAAGAACTAACGCTCGAGCCAGAAATGAGAGTCGTTCCACCAAAAGTAACAGTGGCTGACCCGGAATTGAGCGTGCCATTATTTACTAAATTACCATTGATATTCAGACTAGATGTTGGCGTCAATGATCCCGTAATGGTTACGTTGCCAAAAACCGGAGCGGTACTGCCTGTAACCACAGTAACTCCAGAAAAGGTCATAGCACTTGATGTCAATGACGATGTGTTGTTACTCACCAAGTTACCTTTCAAGTCTATTGCGTTGCTACCGGCATTGAAAACACCTGACGTGAAGGTTAATGTCCCATTTACTGTGACTGCCGCGTTGAGATTGATAGGGTCGGTACTGTTGATTGTTAAATTTCTAAGGTCAGAAGCATTAGTCGGAAGCTCTGATCCCGTTGTAACAGCTGAACCGCTTGAATTAGAATAGGTCACATCAAATGACGTGGCAGCTACCACAGGGTTCAGTAGCGATCCGGCATTTCTGGTAAGCACAGCACCCCCAGAAGCCATGGTAATTGTACCACCATTATTGAACGTTCCATTAAGCAAATTCAAGTTTGTAACGGTAAAGGCAGACCCCGTATTGATAGTAACACCAGTTCTATCTATTGTTAAGGTATTTAACGGGCTTGTAATTCCCAGGATTCCGGTGAATGAGCCCGACCCATCGACAATGATTGACGAAGTTGAAGACCCGACTTTGTTACCTGCAGTTCGATTATATATACCGCTAATTCTAAGTGTATTACCGTTTAAATTGATATCTCCATTGCTTTGAGTAAAAGTACCATTTACTGTCAAGTCGCTAACCAATGTGATCGAACCACTAGAACCTCTGTTCAGCGTAAAATTGTTAATAGTTGGCCCTCCTGAAAGAGCCAAATTGCCAAAAGAGCTTGAGCCGCCAATTGACAAGCTAGAAGAGGAGTTTACAGCCAAAAAATTCGAATTGGGTGTAAAGTTTGCACCAAGCGTCAATGTACTCGATGATACGCTAAGATTGCCTGCAGCAAGTATAAAATTTCCATTGATGGTAACATCGCTAGCAAGCGTAACGCCATTAGAATTGTTAATAGTTGTGTTAGAAGTTGAAGGATGCCCGGACCCCATAAATTGAGCAGATGCACCATTGTAAACAACGTTACTGCCAATGTTATAAGTTCTAGTAGGCCCGCTTACCCGGATATTGCCGTTTGTAGCACCTGTCTGAATTGCTCCACCTGCGTCCAATGACCCGACTCTAAGCGTTCCGTTCAAAAGAAAATTTCCGGTACCGGTAAGTGCTGACGTACCAACATCTAAAGTAGCTCCGCTTGCAACCGAATAGTTTATTTGTGTTGCAATTACACCAGCGCCCGAATATGAATAAGTTTGGACGGAACTACCATTAAAATTGAAAGTTGAAAGAATCGAACTACTACTTGCCGAACCTCGTGAAATCGTTCCAGCCGTTCTTGCAAAGCCACCAGCGATGTTAATAGTTGCATCAAAAGCATTCGAGGCTGCAAAGAAAATGAAGGAGGGTACTGAACCAGTTGGTTGAGATTGGGTGTATGTTCCACCAACATTGACAACAACCGCTGACGATAAATTATCCGCCAATATCAAAGGTGCTCCTTGATTATCAAAATTTCCAGTAATGTTAAGTGTATAACCACCACCGGCTCTATTAAACCTAATAGCCTTGTTATTTGACGAAACAAAAATCAAGTTACCTCCAACACTTGTCAATTGGCCACCTAAGCTAAACGTTGAAGTAGTACCCATAAACGGAGTATTCCATCTAAAATTACCAAACGGCTGATTTAAGTTTGAAGGAGCAGATGGGCTTGCAGCTGTTAGATTGTTAATTTCACAAGTGGAATTTGAATCCCATGTTGCAAGGGGTATTGATCCGCCTGATGAAAAATTATGGAAATAATTCGAACCGCTATTGAACTGAAGTAGAGAGCCATCAGCAATTGAGATGATATTGCTGTTGGTAATATTGCCATTCACAACACAGGGTGAGATAATCAAAAGACTTGCTAAATCAAGGGTTCCGGAATTACTCAACGAGCCTCCGATGTCAACCGTCAAGGGGGTCGAACTGAAATCTTCATCCAGTGTTAAAGTGATCCCAGAATTAACAACTATTGAACCTCCGCTTTGGACCGTAGTTTCATCAGTGGTTATATCCGCGGTAGCTGTTACAACATGCGAATTTCTGATCGTAATAAATCCGGAGCTTGAATTTGGTGTATTTAATGTGGTATTAAAACCACCACCTGTATCTTCTTCCCAGGTATTAGGGTCATTCCAATTGCCCGATTGCCTTGTTCTAAAAGGGTTTTGAGCAAAGGCCAATTGACCTATCAAAACAATAAACCCTACAGAAAGTAAAAATCTCCTCATGGCAACGGTTATAATGTCTTCATTAAAAGCAAAAATAAGCAAATAATTGTGAATGTTAATACATTTCCTTATAGGCTAGTAACCACTTTACCTATCTTCCTATACCTTGTAAGTTAGTTATGAAACGTAATCCCAAACCGGTCAAGAGGGATCCGTTTCGGTTGCCCCAATTCTCTGCTGTAAATCAACTAAAAAATGCCTGAAGTTAAGGTAGTCACTATTCTCAGTTCTTCTTCGGTTAACGCAGATCCCGAGGGCAAACAAAGACCTTTTTCAAACAGTTTTTCACTCACCCCTCCCCCATAGCTTGGAAACTCTAGAAAAACAGGCTGGAGGTGCATTGGCTTCCATAACGGACGGCTTTCAATATTCTCTTTTTCCAAGGCCAAACGGATATCTTCCCTAGTGACGCCCCGACTTTTAGAAGGATCAATGAGAATAGTCGTAAGCCAACGGTTGGAAAATGAGCCAGTCATTTCCGGTTGAAACGTCAAGCCCGGCAAGTGAGAAAGCGCAGCGTGGTAAAAATCAAAGTTGGCTTTTCGTTGCCAAACGCGCTCATCCAATACCTTTAACTGGCCTAGCCCAATGCCCGCAGAGATGTTGCTTAACCGATAGTTGTAGCCTATTTCTGAATGTTGGTAATGAGGGGCAGCATCTCTTGCCTGGGTAGCCAAAAACCGAGCTTTTTTGATCCAATCTTCATTTTTTGAAACGAGTGCACCTCCCCCCGAGGTGGTAATGATCTTGTTTCCATTGAATGAATAGATGCCAAAGTCACCGAAAGTCCCGGCCCTTTGACCAAAATAAGTAGAACCAAGTGCCTCGGCTGCGTCTTCGATAACCGGTATCTCGTATTTTCGGGATATCGCCATGAGTTCGTTCAGTTTGGCGGGCATCCCATACAAATGCACGAGAATAATTGCCTTGGGTTTTTTGCCTTTCTTGATGCGATCCAAAATTGCTTCTTCCAATAGGTCCGGGTCCATGTTCCAGGTATCCAGTTCGGAATCAATAAAAACCGGGGTGGCACCGATATAGGCAATTGGGTTACACGAGCCGGAGAAGGTGAAGGTGGAACAAATTACTTCGTCACCCTGCTTTATGCCCAAAATAATCAACGCCAAATGGATGGCAGCCGTACCAGAAGATAAAGCCGCACAATGCTGAATACCATTGTAGGTGGTCAGTTCTTTTTCAAATGTATCGATGTGAGGCCCAGCTGGAGAAACCCAGTTGGAATCAAACGCCTGATGGATGTACGTTAGTTCTTCCCCACCCATGTGTGGCGGAGACAAATAGATTCGTTTGCTCATTCCTTCTTTATAAACCGCTGGAAATATACGGCAGGAATAAGTAAAATCATGAGGGTGGGATTGACAATCAGACGATGAAATTGAGATAATAGCGGTGACGAGATTTCGATATCTCCTTCCAAATTCAATTTCACCAGTAAATAGATGGGAAGTAAAACGAAGAAATCAAGCAGTTGAATCGCAAATGCTAACCGAAGAACGGAGCGCGAATGAAACCAGCCCGCCAGCAATAGCAGCATAAAAAAATCGTTGAGTAGAAGGCGGAGGGTGCGATTAAAAGAGAAAGATAAATAGGGATGGCTTCCTTTATCAACCAGCTGCCCTAAAAAACCAGTCTGCAGGAAAAGAAAAACGATGACTAACCCAGCGACCCCAAAAACGATCAGCGCGATGCGAAGCCTGCGGGACAACGCAAGTTCGTCAAGCGGCTTCATGCCTTACTCGTCTAGCCCAAACAAACCAAAGTAGAAACACCACGGCATAGAGAGCGCCTGTGAATAAGTACTTGTGAAAAAAATACAAATAGCGGGGCAGATAGATTTCAATACCATATAGCATTGCCACCCGAAACAAGTTCATCCCATAAATGATCACGAGGCCCATCAAAGAAAAGACGAGAGTAGATTTGAATTTACTTCGGAACGCTGCCATAAACGACACAAACACAATCATCACATTCACACTATTGCAACCTTCAAATACTTCGATCACCGTTCGGTAACTATTTTTCAAGATCACGTTTTTGTAACCTGCTTTCAATGCATAGGTGACAGAATCATCCCACCAGGACAGCACCCACGCTACGTGCTTAGAAACGACAAGCGTAATGGGATCTGGCTGCGGCAAGAAGGAGTTGACATAAAAGCCGTAGATGGTGTTCAATAGCAGATACAAACCAACGAAAGTGAGCAAGAAAAGAATGGCAGGTTTGTTTTCCTGGAAGAGTTTCATTTGGGAGCAAGAGGTTTTGCGGGAATACCAACGGCTGTAACATCTGGCCCAATGCTTCGAGAAACCACTGCCCCCGCTCCAATGATTGATCTCTCCCCAATGGTAACCTGATTAATAATTTTTGCACCTGTTCCAATGTAAACACACTCGCCAAGTTCTACCTCACCAGATATATTTACGCCTGGCATGATGGAGCAATAGTTATTTATTTTAGTGTCATGACCAACTGTGGTTGACAGGTTTAAAATCACATGTGCACCAATCGAAATGTTAACGGTCACTATAACCCCCGCAGTAATTATCGTCCCTTTTCCAATCGAGACATCGTCTTTTCCAATTTGGCAATTGGGATGAATTAGGACTGGGAAAGAAAGTAATGGATTCCCAGCTACTTTGCCAATCACTTTCTTCTTTACTACTGGATTGCCTATCGCAAAAACCACTTCCAATTGTTCTGCATACTTTAACAACTCATCGCCCCCACCGAAAACCGGGTATCCGTTAACTACTTCTCCCTTCAAAATTCCATCATCAAAGAAGCCAATGAATTCCCATTGTTTTGAAACCTCGTTGATTTGATCGATCAACATTTTAACTTCCCGACCAAAACCCCCAGCCCCGAAAATCGCAATCTTCTTCATAAGCGTTAGTTAATTTTTCCCATTGAACCTGGGCATCGTTTTTATTCCGCTTGCTCCAATCCCCTCTGCCATAAACACTTTCTTGATTGTTCTGACGAAAATAGATATGTCAACCGAAAAAGTTACATGATCAACGTACCATACGTCATACTCAAATTTTTCCTTCCATGAGATCGAATTTCTTCCGTTTACTTGTGCCCAGCCTGTGATCCCCGGTCTCACCTCATGCCTCCTTTTCTGTACCTTGTCGTAAAGCGGGAGGTAGTCCACTAAAAGTGGTCGCGGTCCAATGAGAGACATATGGCCGAGCAGCACATTTACCATTTGTGGCAATTCATCAATTGAATAATTCCTAACAAAATTACCGATCGCAGTTATGCGTAAATCATCTGGTAAAAGATTGCCCTCTCTATCTTTGGTATCATCCATTGTCTTAAACTTGATCAGCCTAAACACCTGTTCATCTTTCCCAGGTCTTGGCTGAACAAAAAACGGAATTCCTCGATTTGCTATTGCTAGTGCTAGCGTTACAATAATAATCAGTGGCAAAGTGACGACCAGTATAGAAAACGCAAACAGCATATCCAGCACCCGCTTCACAAATTTATACCACACGAACTAAAGACGTTATAAGTTCAAGATACTTTGTTGAAAGAACTCTGCGATCGAAATTATTCTTTGCGAAGAGGTATCCATTTTTTCCCATCTGCAATCTTACGTCAGGCTGATCTACTAAGATCTTCACCTTCTGCACAAAACTATGAGGGTCCTCGGGCGTAACAAATAGACCTGATTCAGATTCTTCAACTAATACCCGAGAGACGCCATCAATTCCCATCAATATTGGTTTTTCGCATGCCATGTAATCGAACGTTTTATTGGAATAGACTGTCTTAAAGGTCTCCACATTTTTCAAGACAGACGTTCCAACATCGGCAATAAGGATGTACTTGTAAATTTCCGGTTTTGGAAAAGGCCCAAGAAACAATACGTTTTCAATGGACTCCTTTTCTTTCCTTTCTATTAAACGTTTCTTTTCCATCCCATCACCTATTAACAAGAACAACACATTCTCATCTTTGAGTAGTAGAGCTGCATCTAAAAGTTGATCCAACTGATTGGCGACTCCATGTGCACCTACATACGTGACTATGAATCTGCCCTTCCAATTGTGTTTCTCAAGAAAAGCCTCTCTATCGAACGTACTCTTCAATAAATCCACCGAACTAAAATCAGCGGCATTGGGAATCTCAATTATTTTATTGTCTGGGACCTTTTTCTTTTCAATTAATGAAATCTTAAATGAAGGAGTTAAGACTACAATTTTTGAGGCCTTTTCATAGATGAACTTCTCAACCCAATATGCGAACCTAATTATGGTATTGTTTTTAAGTACTCCCGTATCGATTGCTGATTCGGGCCACAAGTCTCTAACTTCAAAAATCCACGGTATTCTTCTTAGGCGTGAAGTGATGTAACCAATCACACCAACAAAGAGTGGTGGGGATGTTGAAATCACCAAATCAAATTTTTGTGACCGCAGTGTAAAAAGTGATGCTACTAAACCAGATAGAACAAACGAAAAATAACCCCATAGTCTACCCCTGAAACTCTTGTTGTAGGATGACGAAACATAGCATCTCACAACCGTGACCAATCCTTGACTTTTTTTGACAAAAAATTTGCCCTTGTATTCGTCTCTCTTTTCAGAAGCATAGGCATGAACCATTCCGGCTATCACTGTTACTTCAACCCCTTGTTCTGTCCACAGTTTGGCAAATTCATTAAAGCGAGATCCTCCAGGCTCGTCTTCTTCTAAAAAATATTGGTGAATTAATAATATTCTCATGCTTTGATCAAGCGTATTTTAATACAGTTGTTATTTTTTTACCGGAAGTAAAAAACTCAATTTGATTCGCTTCCTCATTTTGACCGTACGTATTGGAATAATAACGTTTACTCTTTTTTATCGTGCAATTACTATCAGGTTGGCTGAACTTGATGTCCGCTGTTGGGTGCCATATTTGACGCATTAAGCTGCCCGCTTCTCCTTCCATCGAATCTTCGACAATCATTTCTCTTTTACTGAAGTCAATAGTAACCCTCCGATTATGTCGAATATTACCAATCGTATCATAAGCCTTTATTGCCCCAATAAACTCGATGACTCCGCCCTTGGATTCTTTCCACTCAGCGCTCAATGCCTTTGACCAATTTACCCAGATAAAACGCGAACCTTTTTGCATTTGATCCGAATCGCCAAGCATCACGGTATTGTGCGACTCCGTTCCAAAAAAGTATTTAACAATCGTTTTGTCTGTGTTATAAAGGTACGAACCTCCATCACGCAGTACGTTCTTTCCTTCATACCAAACGTCCAGATGAAGGTTGTCTGCCTGCGATGGTCGATCTTTGTAAGAAGCACATACGACCATTGCCAGCAGTTTTTCTCGTCTGAATATATACAGACCGCCTGAGGTAAAAGAATAACAACCATCTTCAACAATCAATCCCTGGTAACGTGCTTTTGGTTTGCCCTTCAACCCAAACCATGCCCGATCTTCAAAACTGTTTGCATAAAAATTTTTACCTGTCAAATAGTAGTGTAATGCATCCAAAGCGGGAGAAAAATTCCGAAAGGATTCGTCATTCCAACTAAAAAACAATGAACCATCATTGGCTCCATAGTTTGGCAACTCGCCTGAAATTCGATCTTGACAAGTAGCCAACAAATTGAGGGTTCGATAGGCCCGTTCATAAACCTGATCTCCGAAAGAATCTCCGTGGCGCTCACTAATTGAAAATGCCCATGTCAGTAATTGAACTACTACACGCTGATAGTTGAAACTAAATTGAAGGTAAGATCCATCCTCATAAATCTGGTAAAGAATTTCTTCTTCAAACCATTTCTTTCCGTCAATTTTCCATTGGCTCGACTCTTGAAAAAATGGAAATAGAAGTCCAGCCGTATAAAGGCATAGGGTTTCTGTGAGCGCATGGTTATTCCGGACAGCAATTCGTGAAAAGTGAATGTTCGCGCGCACATGCTTTATTTGCCAATAGATCGAGAAGATAATTTTCTCGAAGCGCTGCTCTGTAAGTTGAACAGAATCCTTATAGAAATAGAGTGCTATTATCCAGTTAAAAATGCGCAGCGAAGTCTCCTGGCTACATCGGTAATTAGGACCAAGATTGATCGGATTGGCAGCGATCCAACTTTCGATCTGACAAAATACCCAATCAGATGAATCTTCATCTAAGGCTACATCACTTCGTAAAACAGGTTGGATAAAGCTAAACCGACTCTTTTCCCAAACATATTTAATGTCACCAATTGACGCATCAAAATCCGGAATTTCTGTCCAGTGTTTTTTGTTGGAGTATCGATACCCTGTTGAAGGATTCAACAGCCACTCATCCAAAGCCATTTTTATCCACGCACCTTGAAAAAATTGAATCTCTCCTGCCTTTATTCGTGCCGCTGATTCCCGTAAACCAGAACTTGGGGTGATTTTTGATTTCAATGATTCGCGCGAGTCAAAAAAAAATGGCGGTGTTTTGCCCCGCCATTCTGCCAATGTGATCCAACGCCTAAAGGTGGCTGAGATTGGAAACTGAGATTTTAGGATTCCTGTTCTCATCTGAATTTCGTAAAAAAGCCGAAATCCAATATATCTCAATCCCATGGCCCGAGCCCACTTTATCCATTGCAGAAGGACTGTCACGCTATATCTATCTTTTCTAGTATAGTTACAATTCTGTCGGCTGTTTGCCCATCCCATTTTTCGGGCGTTGCACCCCTCTTCCATTTCCCTTCGAATAGTCTCTCCATGGCTGGTTTGATGTTTGCCGGATCGATTCCCAACAACTCGTTAGTGCCCATTGTGACCGTCTCAGGTCGTTCGGTGCTAGTACGCAATGTCATACAAGGAACTCCCAAAACCGTGGTTTCCTCTGTAACACCACCCGAATCGGTTATCACTGCTTTTGCATGCTTCACCAGGTAATTAAATTCAAGATAGCCCAAGGGATCAACACAGAACAAGTTGGCCCAGCTAATATTTGCTGATAGAAGTGTTTTACGTGTGCGGGGATGAACGGGAAAAATAACCGGCAGGTGTTTCGCGCTCAATGTGATCTCATTCAATAACCTCTGTAACTGATCAATTGTATCGACATTGGATGGACGGTGAAGTGTAACAATAATAAACTCCTTTTCTTTTAGATTCAGATCCTTCCACAAAGAAGGCTGCGAGAATCTCGATTGATTTTTAAGAAGTGTGTCGATCATCGTATTGCCAACAAAGAAAATAGCTGCCGGATCAACTCCCTCTCTTCGTAAATTTTGATTGGCTACCTCAGACGTTGTAAAGAAATAGTCAGTGATCGAATCGGTAACCATTCGATTGATTTCTTCTGGCATTGTTACATCGAATGAACGAATGCCTCCCTCGACATGGGCCACTTTGATGTTCAGCTTTTTAGCAGCAATGCTACATGCCATTGTTGACGTGACATCACCAACCACCAAGCACAAATCGCACGGGGAATCGATCAGTAGTTTTTCGTAACGAACCATGATACTTCCGGTTTGTTCGGCCTGGGTTCCAGAGCCAACCTCCAGATTTACGTCAGGGTCTGGAATGTTCAGCTCTTCAAAAAAGCGCCCGCTCATTGCTTTATCATAATGCTGCCCTGTATGAATCAAGCGAAATGAGAGACGACTGCCCTTTGATTGACGAGTGCGTATAGCGTCTATGATTGGCGCAATTTTCATGAAATTCGGCCGCGCACCTGCAATAATGTCAATCCTCATATTGAAATGCGCGCGTTTTGTTTTAGGCTTTGAACCATTGCCAACGTGACGGCCGTTACGTGAAATAATTGACTGATCGGTACTAAGGGCTTGCCACTCTCAAACGCGATTTTCAATTGTTTGATCTGTTCACTATGCCCTTTGTCGATAGACGTTTTAAGCTTTGTGAAACCCGGCCATCCATAACCAGTCGTGATGCGAAAATTGTCCATCACCAATGTTCTCTCTTGATAGAATAATTCAATTCGCTCTTTTGAATAGGCTTTTGAACCATTTGCAAAATAGTTGATGACTACATTTGAACCGCTTTGCATCTCCAGTAGAAAACTGGCATTGTCAGAATTACTATTCGTTGAAATACCCATCGACTGACCCGTTACGCTCACTACTTCGCTTCCCGTAAGATACACCGCCAAATCGACCAGGTGGCAAGCCTCACCGATTATTCTGCCTCCCTCCTTCGGATCTAACGTCCAATGGTTAGCCGGCAATGCTCCCGCATTCATGGTTATGATGAGATGCATGGCACCAGGCTGCAAACCTACTAGCTTTTTTAGTTGTGTAATATGAGGTGAAAATCTCCGATTGAAACCCACGTGCAATAACGAAGATTGTGGCTTGGTCGTAAACAGCTGCTGTAATGCTTCTAGCTCTTCTTCATTTACTGCCAGTGGTTTTTCAACAAAAATGTTTTTACCCGTTTGGGCAGCTTGCATCACCATACGAGCATGCAAACTGTGACGCGTTGTGATGATGACTAAATTGACTTTTTCGTCTTTGAGCAATTCTTGGTAGTCCGATGTAGAGAACGCAGCATTGTATTTTTTTGCCATTAGGGTGCCTGACAACCCATTGGCACTGGCAATACCTTGAATGGCAACTTGGTTTTTCTTCAAAGCGGGAAGCAACGTTGCCTTCGTAAAATTGCCCGCACCTATAATTCCCGCACGCAAAGATCCCTCCAAGGAACCTTTTGGCTGAAAGACGACTCGCCTTGAAAGTGTTTTTGGCTGCGATGGATACACTAACAGTGAGGCAACCCGATTGGGATTTTTCATGTCGCCATACACATTTTGAAAATCTGAAAACGAAACTTGTTCTGAGATGAGTGCCTTTACATTGACGGACTGAGTTGCTATCGCATGCAACACTGATTCAAAATTTCGTTGTGCTGTCCATCTTACAAAAGGCACTGGATAGTCCTGTCCTTTCTGCTCATAGTTTTCATCGTAGCGACCCGGACCATACGAACAGGAGACTTGGAAAGTCAATTCTTTCTCGTAAAAATCAGGTCGCTTCAAATTCAAACCAATTACACCAATTAAAACAATACGTCCTCGTTTGCGGCTGATCAATGCTGCTTGATGAATAATCTCATCTCCTTTTGCAGAAGCCGTAATGAGAACAATGTCTGCGCCAAGTCCTTGTGTAGCTTCTTTCACAGAAGCAATCGGATCATTGATCAGTGAATTAAATGATTTGATCCCAAGCGACTCTGCTAGTTTTACTTTTGCCTCATCGACATCATATCCTATAACCCGGCAACCATTTGCTTTCGCAAGCTGCGCTGTCAGCAAACCGATTAATCCTAATCCTATCACAACAACAGTTTCTCCAAGCGTGGGTTGAGCCAGTCGCAATCCTTGCAGGCCAATAGAACCAATAACAGCGAAGGAAGCTTCTTCATCGCTAACCCCAGCAGGAATTTTTGCCACCAAATTCTTTGGGACGCAAACAAATTCCGCATGAGAGCCATTTGACACCACGCGGTCGCCTATTTGAAATTCGGTGATCCCCTCGCCTAACTCTGCCACCACTCCCACCTGACAATAGCCCAAAGGGATTGGCTGATCCAGTTTATTAAACACAGCTTCCAATGTTGGCAAAAGCCCCTCGGCTCTAATTTTATCAAGTACCTGCTGCACTTTCTCCGGTTGTTGACGCGCCTTCTGGAATAGTGACGCTTTACCGAACTCTACTAGCATTCGCTCCGTTCCCAACGAAACAAGAGTATGTGTTGTTCGAATCAGGACCTGCCCCCTCCCCGGCTGTGGTACGGGAATTTCCTCGAGAGATGTGATCCCTGTTTTAAGATTTTGAATTAGTTGTTTCAAGTATTTCGGTTGTCTTTTGGGTTGAGAATTGACGTATCCATGAATCGATAGCAAGCAATGACCAGATGCTATATGATGCATCTATTTTCCCTGCTTCATTGTCGGCAATCAACTGCTGAATTTTTTGTGAATCAAAAATACCCACGTCTCTGATGCGCTCAGGAGAAAGTCGTTCAGCGATCAGGGGCTTCATGTCGGTTGTGATCCATTTGCGCACAGGCGCTCCAAAACCTGTTTTGGGTCGGTAGATCACCTCATTTGGTAAATAGCGCTCGGCCACTTTTTTCAGGATATACTTCGTCTCCTGCCCTTTCATTTTTAATGATGGGGGAATAGTACAGGCAAACTCCACCAACTCGTTATCCAGGAAAGGCACCCGCACTTCTACTCCATGGGCCATCGCCATTTTGTCTGTGTAATTAAGGTTATGATCAACCAAAAAGGAAGTCATTTCCCAATAGAGCATTCTATTGAGCCAGGAAGTTTCATTTGGAATGTCGGCTAGGCGATCGATAAGATATTCAGTGGGATCGTGTTGTTTGACGATGGATTGATACTGTTTGCTAAACAATTGCTGTACTGTTTCTTTTGGAAGCCACCGGTAATAATTAGCTAATCGCTGTTCGATTGTCTGCGTTGACTCTTTCAATACCTTCGTAACTCTTCGAAAGAGGGGATTTTTTCGATTCAGTGGCAATTTAAGTAGGCCCTCGCTTACCCACCGTGGCAATAGTTTCAAATACTTCTCAATCTGCAATGCCTGGTGTCTACGATAGCCGGAAAAAACATCATCACCGGCTGTGCCGCCAATCAATACTTTAAATCCCATTGATCGCGCTTGCTGGCAAATGTTTGAAACATTGAGGGGGGCCGCATCTGCCTGAGGCTCATCGAGGTGCCAAATCATCTTATCAAAATCCCGGAGGATGTCAATATCTGCTTTCACAATATGCAAATTGACTTTCAGGTGATTCGCTACCTTTTTCGCATAGCCCAAGTCATCAGCAAAACCCTCTTCGCTGATTTCGAAGCCGGCATCGATGGTAAAACAATTTAAGGTTTTCTCAGGATGCAGCCGTTTGGCCATGGCAACCAGAAGACTTGAATCTAATCCTCCGGACAGAAAGAAACCTACCGGGACATCGGACAGCAATTGACGCTCAACGGCCTGAAGTATTTTCTGTTCGCATATGTCAATTAGTTCTTTTTCGCTACTGTCAGAATACTTTCCGATGAACGGAACTTGGTAAAATTCTTTTTTTTCCAGTTTCAGTTCTTCACCAACAAAATGAAACTTAATAGAAGAACCAGGTTCCAATTTATTGACGCTTAGAAACGGTGTGCGCACGCCCGGAGACCAAAGGAAGGTTAAATAATTATCGAGGGCCGTAACATCTATTGAACGATCGGCAATAACTGGCAAGAGTGCTTTCAATTCAGACGAAAAAGAAACGCTGTTTTTCAACGATGAAAAGTAAAGTGGCTTTACACCGAAACGATCTCTTGCTAATAGTAGCGTTTGCTCTTGTCTATCGTATAGCGCAAATGCAAAGATGCCGTTCAATTTTGCCAAACAATCAATACCCCATTGTTGATATGCTGCTAAAAGAGTTTCTGTATCCGAAGTAGAGCGATAGTGTCTGGCATTTACCTCGCCACGTAATTCGAAATGATTGTATATCTCTCCATTAAAGATGATTACCAATCGCCCATCTTCGGAAAACATAGGTTGGTTTCCGCTTTCACTTAAGTCTTGTATGGAAAGTCTTGTATGACCGAGAAATACGTTCGCTTCCACAAAGGACGCCTGATGATCGGGGCCCCGATGCGCAATGGCGCCCATCATTTCTTCGATCGGCCACTGCCCCACTCTACCAAATCCGCCTACGATGCCGCACATTATCTAACTAAAAGAAAGTTGAGTCTCGGGATTCGAGGATCCTTTTGCCACTTCTGAAATAAATTCCCATGTTTTATGAGACGTACTCTCCCATGTAAATTCTGTTGCTCGTTTCACTGCACGAGCCGATAAATTCTTACTTAATTCTTGATTCGAAAATAGATCTAGAATTACAGCCTCGATAGAAGACTGTTCTAAAGGGTTAAAATACAGTACACCATCTCCCCCTGTTTCAGGAAGCGAGCTTAGTGATGAGCATGCTATCGGCAATCCCATCGCCATGGCTTCCGTCAAAATCATTCCAAATGATTCACATGATGAGCCAAATATAAATCCATTTGCCTGACCATATTCTTTTTGCAACTCTGTATAACTAATGGGACCAACGTACTGAACAATGCTAGAAAAATCCTCAATTGTTTGATTTAGTCTTCTGAGAGCCGGCAAATAAGAAGGCCCAACGAGTCGAAGACGAATTGGATACCCTTTTCTGTTTAGCGAAATAACTGCTTCCGCAATTTTTTCCTGGTGCTTATACACGTCAACAGCTGATACATATAACAATGTATAAATCGGATTTGTCCATGAAGAAATTTGCTTGCCCTCTACTGCTTTGAACATGCTTTTATTAACGCCATGCGGAACGATCGCATACTTTAAAATATGCTTTTTTGTTGACTTTGGGAGCACATCCAAACAATACCGGGTTAGGAAGATAACACCGGATGCCTTTTTGTAAGCCCGTAAATGAGCAAATCGTAAAAGCCATAGACGAAGAGTTACCAAGCTAATGCCATATCGCTTGATTTCTTTGCGCTCTAGTGGGAGCAGATTATGACAAATCGTTACGTGAGGCCAATTAAAGGGAGGTCTAAATGTGCTATCCACAAAAAGAAAGGCTTGGTACTCTTTCAACCATTCCTTTAGCATCATTCTTTTCCAAAGCCATTTTGACAGTATTGAACCATTCAGTAAAGGATGCCCTCGCTTGATCAACCAATCTTGTTCCTCAATTTGATCCAACACTCTCGAAGGTGCAGCAATGATTATTTTGGAAATCCCATACTTGCCGGGATTTGAATGTGCTAACAATTCCCTTAAGTGAATGATACCACCTGAACTACCGATATTTGCCGCCTCAATCAAGAGATTCATTTACCTAAGTCTTATTGCACCTACTTCACTAAGCCGGCCAATTGCGAAGCTGAAAAAAATGGAGTGATTGCTTGAGAGAGCACTTTGCTGACCGACCTACCCTGCTCTACCGCATCCGGCTTTAAGGAAAGAAGATACATCAAGCCATTCACCAATTCATCTTGATCACCTGTTTTAAAAACATAACCGTTCTCATCTTGCCGAACGAAAGAATCACCAGCTCCACAGGCATCAGAACAACAAATCAGTAAGCCGGCTGCTGCCATCTCATGAACTACTACGCCCCATGGCTCTTCCACACTAGGCAGACAAAAGATACGAGAAGCCTGAATGGCATCTTTAAGTAGAGATTGGTCAGCAAAATCATTACAAATAATCCATTCCTCGTGCGGTACGTGATCCTTCAAAGAACCATTACCGTAAATCCTCAATTTGCCCGGAAAAGCGTTGCGTGTTTTCAACTGTTTTACAGCCTCAACCAGCAGTAGTATCCCCTTAATCGGTTCTAATCTTCCCACGAACAAAATGTCGTCACCTGTAGCATTAATGGTTTTAAAGAGATCTATGTTCGCGCAATACAATCCTTCCACAACGCGATCGTTCGTAAAACCAACTTTATTGCAATAAATACGCTGCCGCTCGCCAGGTATGCAGGCATGCGTAAAATAGGGTCGATAAAAATATTTTTGAAAAACGAAAAATATCCAATCTTTCCAGTTTCCTTTCCATTGTTTGTCAGAACCCATGATAACGGGGATGGAACGCGTCTTTGCCTGACGAGCAACATACAAATAATCCCGATCCATTCTTCCCGAAACAAAAAGTGCCTGGGGTTTAATTGATTCAAACAATGAAATCAATGAGTTACGGTCATGCTCACTTCGCTTGTAAAAACTAAATTCAGATCCCGGGTATTGATACGGTGTTAACTTCTTATGATCCCAATAGACCACGTGGACATCGAACCCAAAATCAGATTTGAGTGACAACCAAACAGGGATATTGTAGGGCATAAACTCGGAATACAAAAAGAGTATTCGTTTAGGCATTGGCTACCATATCATAATAGAAGTCCAAGTACTCATCTGTAATTCGCTTTGGGTTAAATTGTTTCGCGTGCTCCAAACCTTTTGACTGGAGTTCCGAGTACAACGATTTGTTTCTCCATACCTGATTAATGGCATCGCGGATTTCACTGGCGCTTTTCCAGTCAACCAGAACGGCACAACCACCAGCAATTTCCTTCATAGGATCAATGTTAGCCGTAATCACAGGTCGACCACTTGCCATCGCCTCAATAATAGGCAAGCCAAACCCTTCATAGGATGAAGCGAAAAACAATAAATCACAATTGGCATAGCACTCGACCAATTGATTTTTTGTCAACTGACTACGAAACTCATAGTCTATTTTTTTTTGTTGTAGCAGAGAAATCAGATGTTCGCTGGCCGATCTTACCAATATCAATTTGCATTTGATACCCGCTACTGCCTCTATCAGCGTTTCGATATTTTTATTGGCACCACCACCAATCTGCAATATCACAGGATATTCATTTTCATGTTTTGGGTGGACGTGAAAATCAGCACTAACCGGGTTGTAAATCGTCTTTATTTTCTTTCCGTTGACATTGCAATGTTTTTTGACTTCTCTTTGCGTGAAATCCGAAATAGTGGTGAGGTACCTGATTTTTTTTAAAGGTAAGTTCCAAAAAAGCAACTTATAGATTTCCTTCTTTATGCCTTTTAAAGTTTCCGTCAAATGTCCCAAGTCATGGATTGTCAATACCGTTCGGCTGGATGGCAAAGCGAGCGCAGCATAGTTAATCGCACCCGTTATATGGTGAACATCTGCTTGCAGTGTCTTCAGTTTTAGCAAATAGCCGATATCAAAAGTCCGAGATGCCGATAGGGAGGAATAAGTGATCCCGTCTGGCAAATTCTGCTGCACAGTTTCAAAAACATTCTCGATACTAAAATTGGTTGGTTCAGGCTTTCTATAATAGTAATTGATCGTCACAACTTATCTCCTACAGCAATTAAATTCGAAGTGAAAATTCCTTTTCCACTGCCCGTCTCCACCGCTTTCCAAAATCGATGAACCAACACTTTGCATTTCCATAGAAGCGACCTCACCGAACTAACAAAACCATGCGGCACTGGGCCAGTCGGTCTACAAAATGAAGATGAAAAACCAGTATTGAGAAATAACTGGCTTACGGATGACTCTGTATAGGCCTGCTCATGCGTATAGTCTCCATAAAAAATCGATGTAAAATAAATTCCCTGGCCGTTGGGCACTTGCATGATGAATCGACCTGATTTTACTAACCGAGCGGACACCAACAAAAGCAAATCAAACGCTTCTTGTCGGGTGAGATGTTCTACTAAATCTCGGGCAACAATGCATTGATATTCATTTGCCTCCGCGAGCATCGTAGTTGCAGACCCACTGCGAAGATTGGCGATGCCTAAACTTTTACCTTCCTCAATTTGTTCATCGGAAAGATCGATGCCGCATGCATTCCGGTAGCCACGTTGATGAAGATAATAAACAAAACCTCCGTTCCCACATCCAATGTCTAAAATAGCACAATCTTTGTCGCGAGGTAAAAGTGAGCCAAAGTAAAAATCCCATACGGCAAAATTGTTCTTAATCTTTTCAAGAGACATTTCTCCATACAATTGTCTATTGTGAGTAGAAAGGTAGTTGCGGTAGAGTGTCGATTTGTAATCGCTCATTCGTTAAAGTAACTGGTCAATAATTTTTTTGAATACATGATAGTTGTCGTATTGATCGCGGAGACAACGTTGATACCCTGCTTCGGCAATAGCTAACCGTTTAGTCTCGTTGGCGAGATAGTAAAAAACCTTTTCTTTTAACTCTTCATCTGATCCGAAAAATTCGGCTTCTTGCCCCTCCTTGAAGAGCGCCAGATGTTCATTCGTACGTTCTGCCAGCAAAAAGCCTTTGCAAGCTGGGATCTCGATACTTCGGGCTGTGTGCTGATCTCGGTTTCCCTTGTGTAGAAAACCAAGATTGATCTTCGTGGCATTGATCACTTTACTGTATTCATCTCCAAAATAACTATTAGTGTCAATTTTCAGAAGCGGGTTTATGAGCAGATATTCTTTCCAGGCAGGTCCTTTCACTGAAACACTAATACCCGATTTCGCGAGCGAAAGGATGGACTGAAACCGAGGTTTTTCGAAATTGCCTATAAAACCAACATCGCAGCTAAATTTGCCTTTATCCAACTGGCTTAACTCGATCGGTCTATGGATAGATGGTTCATAAGACTTCTGTACATAGAATACGTTCTTAAATCCTTCTTCCTTGTACTCAACAAGATTGGTTGACTTAGTCGTTATGATGGCGTTGTAAAACGGGAGACATCTGAAATAATTCAATGTTTGGTTGGCCGGATTAAACATGTCATCAGGACTGAAGTAGATGAGCTTTGTATCAGGATATTTCCTGGCTATTGATTTCAATAGTGAACTTGACATAGCCAGGCCTTTGTCCACCCACAGGGCATGGTAAGTTGACTCTTTACACCGCTGACTGATTTGGCGGCTGAGTCTGTTGAAGTCAATACCAATTCTTAGTTTAAAAAAAAAACGGTACAACAAATTCTTCCAACCCTTCGTGGGAACAGTGGAATCAATAGCGGTCACATCCAAATTCATTTTTTGAAGTGCCTGCAATCGCCATAGAGCCGTGCTTCCGTACCACAAATCTCCTATGTAGAGAATCCTTTTATTGCTCATTAAAAAAAATGTCGTACCAAAGGGAAAATGACAAGGTGCGCCAGTAAGTACCAATATCTCCATGCCCTGCAAAGAAGCGATCACCTAATTCTCTCGCCTTGGAGGCCACCAAAAATGGATTCGAGGCGGTCAAATCAAAATACAATTCCTTGCTCGCTTTGGAAACGCGCAGAAGCTCATCGATCGGACTGGGAAAACCATACTTTCCTTTTTGCTGCAAAACTTCGGGTGGCACAATCTCTTTGAACGACTCGCGCATCATTGACTTGCTGCTTCCGTTTATAAAACTGGCGGGATCAAACTGCATCACCCACTCCATCAATACATGGTCATAGAAGGGCACACGTATCTCAACACCAAAAGCCATTGAATTGCGATCTTCGTAATGAAGATAAGGTGGAACAGTCCAGCTTTTGTAGTTATTCAACAAATTTGCTGTCCACGCATTTGCGTTGGTTTGTGTAAAAAAGGCAAGATCGGGTTGGGCTCTCAAGTGAGTGAACTGCTTTTTTATCGAGTTATTCTTTAACAGCTTACGAAGCGAAAAAGGCAACGTTTCCTGTGCCGCTTTCACTAATAGTTGAGCGCGACTATAATCTGATTTTGAATTAATTTCATTTACGGAATTGTACAGCTTCTTCCATTTTAGTTGCTGGATCAGGCTTCCGAGATAGCTACTGACATGGCTAAAGTACCCGCCAAATAATTCATCACCTCCGGCACCCGATAGCAAGACTTTTATCCCGTCTGCCTGGGCCATCTCACATAGTTTAAAATGAGAGTACATAGAACCGTCCAAAAGCGGCTCATCATGGTGATAAATCACCTTGCGAATATCATTGAAAAAATCACGGCCATCCAGCATAAACTCATGCTTCTCCACCTTAGGCAACGTGTTAATAGATGGAATCAATGCATTCTCCGCATTGGCGTTGGGAAGCAACGCAGAATACGTATGCAGCAATTGATCTTTCTCCAAATGGCGCAAAGCAAAACAAGTAACTGATGATGAATCGATGCCGCCCGAAACAAAAGAGCCTACCGGGACATCGGACCGAAGATGCAGTCGAATCGTTTCATCCATCCTTTCGACCAACTCCATCTGGTGTCTTTTGGAAAAAGTTACGGTGCCGGGTACCGGGAAATCCCAATACGCTTTCTGACTGCCGCACTGCCCTTGCTCATCAACTTTCATCCAATGACCGGGCTTTAACTGTTGAACGTCTTCAAAAAGAGTTTGATCGGTGGTGTCTAATTGCCGCGCCATCAAAAATTCAGAAGCCCTCAACACGTTCACCGATCGCTTTCCAATAGCTGAATGAACTAGCGTTTTAATTTCAGATGAGAAGTAGAATCTATTGTTAGCCAATCGGTAGTAAAAAGGTTTGATGCCCACCCGATCTCGCGCAACAGTTAATGTGTGATCAGTGGGATTATAGATTGCCAAGGCAAACATCCCGCGCAACTTCTTTAAACAATCAATACCCCATTTTCGAAATGCAGCCAAAATTACTTCGGTGTCGGTATGGGTGGCAAATGAATAGTCTGCCTGGAGTTCCTTTTTAAGTTCCAGATAGTTATAAATCTCTCCATTAAATATGAGTTGATTTCCCGTCAATGGATCCACCATGGGTTGGCGTCCGGCATCCGAAAGATCAATAATACTAAGTCGCAAATGACCCAATGCCACATGCTCGTTTATCCAACACCCGCTGCCATCTGGCCCTCGGTGACGAATCGAGTTCATCATGCTCTCAATTTCTCGATCTTCAGCGAGCGGTGTTCCAATAAATCCACAAATGCCACACATGATTTTAAACAGCCACCGGTTTACGTGTGAAAGGCAACAGGGCAAACGTTAAAAAGTAACAAAAGACAGTTGTATAAAGCAATGTGCGTACGATGCTGATGAGTGGCTCCCCGTTAATGATCGTAATAAAAATAAGATACACGTTGCCGACCCATAACATGGTAAACAAATCAACACCTCCTACTTTTATTTTCTTCAAGAACCTCCGCTCGGCTGCCAAACCAATAAGCACCAAAAAAAACAAGTTTACTAAAAAGCCAAATTTTCCGTACCTCCAAATTCCATCGGCCATGGCAGAGAACTCAACACTGTTGGCAACATTGACATTATATCCATATAAATTGGCTGGACCTGCACCCCATAGCCGCTCCAGGTACTCCTCTCGAGACTCTTCCAACGTTTTACCACTGACAAAAGTATTGGTAAAAATAAAGGCTAAGTCATTTGAAAGATTATCAAACCCCACACTGGGAACTTCCCGATCTGTTAAAATCATTACAGATAAATTGGGCCAGGTGATATTGCGGGCAAAACTCGACTCTGAACTCTTCTCATACTTTTCATCATCCTGATACTCACGCGCGAGTAATTCGATGCGCTCCTGGTCTACTTCCTCATAGGCAATTCGTCCAAACTCAGACCGAAAGATTTCGATAAAACCCAAAAAAGGGAATACGACCAGCATGAGTAAAGCCACTGCTACAAGGTAATAGCGGAATATTACTCTGTTCTTTTCGTTGGCCAGCATACCAATGGTGATGGTGACAAACATAACGGCCATGTAGCCGCGGCTGCCCACTAATAAATTGAGAACCACAAAAAAGAGAGCGACTGCAGCAAAAACGATGAGTGTTCTCTTCTTCAATTCCTGGATAAAATAGCCAATGAGCAGGGGAACAAAACTGATATAGTAAAATCCGAGTCGCATGACCTTGGCGATGAAATTATTCAAATCAGTAGACACCAAAAAAATCAATGCCAGTGCACTATAAATCAAGATCAGCCTGTCGATGGAAAAGAGCATGATGCCAGGCTCTACTTTTCTAAGAGCCGCATTTTGTTGGGGAAAAAAGCGATAGAACACCAGAGCAAAAAATAAAACACCCGCCACGTACACCGCAAAATTCAGAAGAATAAAGTCAATATCGCCTTCCCTTAAAAGTCGAAAGTGAATGAAGTTATTGGCAAAAAAATTATCGAGAAAATAATGCCCATAAAATACGTAAAGGCCTTGCTGAAAGGGAGCAAGCGCCATGATTATCAAAATAAAGGAGCCTAGCTTTATGATGCGATAAAACAACAAACCCGAAGCCAACAAGATCAGCACCGAAATGATCATGAAGCATTTCGGATTTGCCAGCGCTGCGGAATGGCATCTTTGCATTCCCAAAAACTAAGATCGGGCGCAAATATCATTTTGTCGGCAAAGTCACTGAGCCAGGCTGCCCACCAGCTAAACGTGCTGTTGGAAATAATAAAATGCTTGCATTGCGTCATCAACCAAAAGTCTTCATGACTGCGATCGGCACCGTATTGGTTGTGGGTAATAAAGGTGATTGGATAATTTGACTTCAGGTTTTGCTGAAACCACTCCGGATAGTCAGAGAAACAATAAAAATGAGGATCGGCCACCTCCCTGGCCAGCTCGTCCATACACTTGTGATAGTAGTCCAATGAAAGCGAACGGATACCCGGTTTTGGTTTTGCGTTTTTTTGATTTGGCACACCGTGCAATCTGCGCGCGTGCAAGGCGATGGCATTGCGCGATCGGATCTCCCTGGCCCATGTTTTATTTTCTTCATCGTGAATTTCCTTCATTTGAAATTCCTGACGAATCAATGACTCAATCGATTTAAAATAATATTCTGATTGCCAGTACCCATCTAAGTAGATGAATCGACCCTTGGGTTGCTGAAAAAAATGCGGATCGATCTTTGAGAAATCGCGCTCAAAGTAATAGTAATGATGTAGCCAGTCGTTAGATCGAGCCAACTTACGCAGCGCACCACTTGCTTTGATGCCTCCGGGAAATTGAAAGCTCTGCCAGGCGTTGGCAGGCTGGTAGGCTACATTAAAAAAATTAATGGTTGGCTCGCGTTTGTAAAAATCCTTTTTGAAACCCGATGCCGTGTCAAGAATTAATGGGCGTCCACTTTGAACGGCTAAACTTTTCGCAGCCGCATAGCAGAAGAGTTGATTGCCTAAGCCTCCGAAAATTTTTGCGATGATCATTTAACAGAAATATTTTTTGTCATTGGGAAAGTCTGTGAAAGCCTTATGCCAGACTACCTCTTTTCGGACTTCGAACGGGGGATTGCTTCGTCCCTCCCACT
Source organism: Cyclobacteriaceae bacterium (assembly GCA_031400595.1). GTDB lineage: Bacteria > Bacteroidota > Bacteroidia > Cytophagales > Cyclobacteriaceae > ELB16-189. Next base: position 34,164 of record JANNQG010000016.1, on the reverse strand, counting down.
TGCCGTGCTGGTACTCGCAATGACGACCGGGTATTTGTTTTTTGTAACTTCTGGAGCCTGCCGGACAGGCTTCGTCCCTTCCACTTGCAGGGCAGGTACTCGCAATGACGACAACTGATTCATTTCTGGCAACGTGGTTATTTAAGGTCATGTCAGGTTGTCCCGATAGCCATCGGGACGAAACCGACTTCGACAAGCCTGCCTGTACGGTAGGCAGGCTCAGTCTGACAGGCCTTTTCAGTCTGACATGCGTTTTAGGTTGGTAATGATACCGTTAATACAAATTAACAATACTCTTTCCGCTACCACTCTGCTTCATTTCCTGTTCAATCCACGCATACGTTTTCTCAAGACCATCACGCAACTTAATGGATGGCTCCCAGCCAAATACCTTTTTGATTAACTCGTTATCGCTGTTGCGGCCACGCACTCCTTTTGGAGCATCTAATTTATAGCTGCGCTTCAACTTAATTCCTGCAATGCTTTCCACAATGTCTACGAGTTGATTGATGCTCACCATCTCATGACTTCCCAGGTTAATCGGCTCTTGCCAATCAGATTGCAGAATATCAAATGTGCCTTTCAGACAATCGTCAATAAACATAAAACTGCGCGTTTGCTCTCCATCTCCCCAAATTTCAATCTCGTGCTTGCCAGACATTTTCGCGTCAATCACTTTGCGACAAATGGCGGCAGGTGCCTTCTCGCGCCCGCCCGCATAGGTGCCGAACGGACCATACACGTTGTGGTAGCGCGCTACGCGCGTAGTAATGCCAAAGTCTTCTCTAAAATGACGACACATTCTTTCGCTAAAAAGTTTCTCCCAGCCGTAGCCATCTTCCGGCTCGGCCGGATAGGCATCACCCTCCTTTAGCGCAGTCACATCGGTGATCACTTGCTTGCCCGCAGCATACACACATGCCGAAGAGGCAAAGAAGAAACGCTTTGCGCCCACGTCTTTGGCCGCCTGCAATAGATGTGTGTTGATCAAAACTGAAAGCATACATAAGGCCTTATTGTTTTCAATAAATCCCATGCCGCCCATATCTGCTGCCAGATTGTATACCTCGTCAACACCCTGCATGGCTGTGTAGCAATTGGGTAAAAGACTCAAATCCAATGTTAGGTTCTCGATCGAAGTATTGCGTTGGTACCACTGCGTCTGAGGCTTTTTATCTACCGCACGTACTCCATATCCTTTTGCTAATAAAAATTCTACCAAATGCCCTCCTATAAAACCACCGGCACCCGCTACTAATACGTTTACTTTTTTGTTGTTCATGATCTCTATCTTTTAGTTACGTTTAAACACATACAAGCCGCACCCATAATTACATTGCGAAGCCATTTCAAAACTTGCATTGTAGTGGATACCTTTTGCACTATCATCAATCAGGTGAAACTCTGTTAATTCCAATTCCCCAAAAATATCTTTTATGGTGGCCGGATCAAAAACCCGGTGAGCGTCAAAATACAATTTTTCCTTGCCCGTGGGAGTGCCTATGAGGAGCATCCCCCCCTTTGCCAGCACTCTCGTCAGTTCATGTGCTGCTTTTCTGTATCCATCCGGATCAACGTCATCTCCATATCGCCCAAGGCCAATGTGCTCTATTACGTGCAGGCAACTTAAGCTTTTCACACTCTGATCTGCAAACGGAAGCTTCAGAATAGAACCCTGAATAAATTGGAGATTTGGGATCGCTGCAGCCAACGGCCGGATATCAACATAGTTAACTTGACAAAATGGCAATACGTGCGCTACAAAACCATCGAGCCGCGAGCCCACATCAACGTGTTCCCCGGGGTTGCTTTCATGAATCTTACCAGCCGCCCACAAATCCTGAAAAAAATAGTGAGTGAAAATAGAGCCTGCGGGCAGGAATTTATCATAGGTGGTAAAAAATAGACTAGCGTCCTTCAAACGAAATTTTGTTCCCTGATTTCTCTTTCTGTAGGCGATCAAATTTCGCCAATAAGATGGCACCGCTCTCAAATTGGCAAGCAGCCGAAGTGGATCAACAAAGAAGGTCGCAAAAAAACGATGCCACCTGATCAGGTACTTTTTCATTTTAGAACTGGGTTCGAATGACTCATTATCCGTTGCAGCAATGCCTCGGTCGAATAAATATTTCTTTCTCTCCAAACATCCCACCGCACCGAAAACGCCTTTAACCCGAGGTACTGTTGTAAAATTACTTTGGCTCCAAACCAATAATGGGCTGCTCGCAGGGGCAGGCGAACGCGAGCCAACAATTCCTTGCGAAACGATGAAGGTACGCGTGGATCCAAAAACAATGTTAAATACCAATTGGCCGCTTCGTTTTCTAAAATCATCCTTGTTTTAGCAATTGGCTTATCGCTTAATTCTGGCTGATTCAACAGATCCATCATTAACATCAGCAGCACACCTGAGTTCCATCCATACGAATTATTAAAGGGTGCTTTTACTTTCTCTTCCAGCGAAGTGCCCCGTATACATCCGTGCCAATGGCTTCCGACCACCTTCGCTGGCGTCAACTGTACAGCTAGTAATAGGTAATACGGAAACATTAAATTTCTGGTGCTGTAGTCTACCCACGTTTGGGTTTCTGTCCATGCTCTGGCTTTTTCAATAGCCGCCCTAAAGTGGACTGTGTTGCGATAGGTGTGACTGCCTATAAAAACATTACCAAAATCTTCAAAGGTTGCGAACGAGAGAACGACACCTTGTTCGTTGCGATTTCTTCTCGGCCAGCCACCACGATAATGAATGGAGGTGGAACTGACGAAGGTAAGCCCACTGCATACGCCAGTCAGTAAAAAATCAGCTTGATGTTTATCTGCTAATGATTGCCGGTCTGCCAAACTCCACGGAGTAAGCAGATCATCATCTCCATGCAATACCACCATTTCACCCTCTTTGGCAAAATCAAGAATGGTTTGATACCAATTGTCTACCGCAGGCACAGTTTGCGATTGATGATTAAAAATAACATCCCATTTTTTGAAATTCGGATGACCGCTCAACGTGCTCACAATCTCTTCCACATCCTGCCGGTGGGGCGGATAGTTGTTGCTCAATACCAATCGGCAGGGCTCGTGCAATGGAAGTTCATTGTTGAAAACAGAAAGCAGCGAAAGCCGCAGGCAGTCAAGTCTCTTATAGGTGGGCACTACTACCAGCACACTTATCTAATTTTGGATTTCCATTGACGCAGCCGATACGTAAGGGCATTCCAGGCATCGTGCATCGACTCTTGCAGCCGATCGTACCAGGTTAATGAAATCGATACATGGGTTGGATTCTGAAAATTCTGCAATTCCACGGGCAGTACGCCCGTAAACGGAATAGCCCTCATCCACTCTACCGAGGTAAATGGATTAAGATTTCGCTTGCCCGGGTGCCAGGCCAGCCACTTCCATTTAAACCAGTTACTACTCACTTGGTGTGCGTGTCCCCAGGTTTTTATTTTTGTAAACATATCTACGTCCGAAAAGACATAGGACAAATGAAAACAAGTTCCTGTCAACTGATATACGCTAGAGGAATTGATAGGCACACGCCTCTTTTCAAATCTCACAGGTAAATGCAGATTGATGGCGAATAGTGGACAAGTGCCCTGCAATGTATTATACACACCCACATGTTGGCGATGAACCAATGCATACTTAGTTGATTTCCAAAAATTAATCCATGGCGTTTGATACACCTCATAGCCCGGATTTAGTTCCATCTGCCGGATGTTAGCTGCATAGTCTTGAGGTAGATAAAATTCGTCTGCATCCTGAACAATCAAAAAATCGAAGCCTTGGTCTTTGGCGATAATTCTGCACGCTTCTCGCTGTGCCTCTTCTGTATCCCATGTTCCTTCTAGTAATTGAATTTTCTCAAAATGAGGCGATTGCCTAAGCAATTCCGGATTTGATCTATTCGGAAAATTATTGCGCGCCTCTTTATTATAGGCACTCCATGGTTGCGGGCTGTACAAAACAAAAATACAATCTACGTGAACCGAGCAATTTGCGATGGTCCGCAGAATGAACTGATCACAATTATAAAAAAGAATTTGAGCAGCGAACTTCATGATAAGAAACAACTTGTTTTTTTCAAAAAACCAAGCTTTTGATACGTGCGTTTACGATTGAGTTGTTAAAGCTAGAAAGTCTAATTAAAATTTTCTTGTTCCTATTCAATCTCTAAAGGCCCTCAAGTTCTGAATTAATTTGTCTCCAAAGAAAAAAAACAATAGCCCTTTATAAAAGAGGTGATTGTAAAAATACCTTAAAGCTGGAAAAAAGTATGGTAACGCATCGATTCTACTAACTTGGCTTAGGCGGTAAAACCATTTCAATTTCCGCATTTCAATAACTTTTTTGTAGTGCGGATCAGCTACCCATTTATCCAAAATAGATTTTTCAGCCTTACACATTCTCAAAACCTTTTGTCTATTCCTCGAAAAATATGTATTCGAACCGTGTTGGCGATAGTAAGAAAAGTGCTGTCGCTGAAAACCCACTTCGTAATATTTTGCGATTCGAAGCCATAAATCCCAATCTTCAATTTCAATTGACTCGTCAAAACAACCAACCGAATCCAGTACCGTACGTTTTGTCATTACTGTTTGAGCTGAGACAAAACAGTCTTCCATCAGTGTTTCAAATATTCTTGCATTATCCCAAGTCACCTTAGCAAAGTCAGTTTTGCTAATCTCAACTCCATTTTGATTCACTGTAACTGCTCCTGCGTGAATGAACCCAAAATGAGGGTTTTGAGTATAATATGCCAATTGTTGGCTAATCTTTTCCGGATGATAGTAGTCATCGGATGCCAAGAACCCAATATACTCCCCGGTCGCATACCTCAAACCATGATTAACAGCACTTGCGCAACCACCATTCTTCTGTTCAAAAAAACTGAAAGAATGTTTTAGTTGTAAGTCTTTTATAATCATAGGTGAGCCGTCCGTTGATCCGTCATCCACAACAATTAACTCTACATTCCCATATGATTGATTCAAAACACTCATTATCGATTGCTCTATGAATTTGGCGTGATTGTAGCTAGTTATAATTACACTTACTCTTTGAAAAGACTCACTTCGCGAATTTATGTCATTCATGCTTTTTTCTACTAGTAAATTTCGCCCTCAATGTTTGCATGATAGGCATTTGATCGTTTATTTTTTGAACTGAGAAGACTGAGGCAATCAAAAACAACACAATCGCAAATGCATTGTAATAACCAAAACTATATTCATCGCTTCCAAATGTGACTTTGCTCAAATAGCCCGAGAACTAAGCTCTTAAAATATCGAAGCCGCCCAAACGGGACTTTCATATTTGGCTAAATCAAAATTTTTGATGTCGTGTCAATAAGGCGAGCAAATAGCTATTTTGAGTTAAATGACTTTAATAGGAAGTTAATCCTTGGTAAGTATTTGGAATTTATTTGAGCCGCGAACAATGAAAACAAATGAAGATCTACCAAGTTTCCATTGTAAAGTACATGGTTTTTCAATACCCCTTCCTCCTCCATGCCTAAATATCGTTGAAGCTTGATCATTTTCTCATTGGCCGAAGATATTGACCCATAAATCTTATTTAATCCCCACTTATTTAAGACAATATTGTATGTGATCTTCAGCGCCTCCAGACCAAACGGGTTTGAAACGCTTAAATATCTAACGTCCAATAGCAATCTGCCAACCTCCGCTCTTCTATTTTTTTTATCGATGTCAAGAATTGATATCATACCTACCTTTTCAATACCCTCTTTAGAAAAAATAATAAAATTGATTTCACTATCGATGTGTACCCTGCTTTTTATCCATTGCCTTTGCGATTCTAAATTATAATCTACAGGCTGATTCAAGTACATTCCCGACTCGCTGGTTCTCCATCTATATACATCAGGGGCATCCTCTTCACTAATCGCTTTCAGGAGAATAAATTCCCCTTCAATAAATTTATCGGCTATGACCATTTGATTCTCTCTTTTTTAAACCGAGCATTTCCAAAACCTGCAACACCGATTGTTATTTTCACAGGTACCTTAAATGAAGCCAGCTTGCCTCTGCAATGCGTCTTGATCTGCTTAATTATCTCCTCTTTCGATTTAGTTGAATCAGTTGCGACTTTTGCGCATACGATATTTCCTGTGAGTGGGTTCTTCTCTCCGAATACTAAGACATCGGTAATCTCATCAATTTCCAAAATTACATTTTCCACCTCCTGAGGATAGACCTTTTCTCCCCCCACATTGATCAGCTCAGACTTTCTACCCAGAATGTGAAAATAATCGCCCTTAACCTCGACCGCATCACCCGTTTGAAACCACCCATCTTCCGTGTACGGACTTGGGGCATTGATGTACCCTAACATTGCTGAGTCGGATTTTATCTCCAACAATCCATCGTTGACTCTTACCTGGTAGCCATCGCCTCCGATTTTCACCCATAGCGAATCGTTGTTTTCTGATTTGGAGCTAAGTACCCCCAACTCAATCAATCCATAAGTTTGCTGAAGTTGAATATTAGGGAAGGACTTATTTACCATTTTTAGTAAACTCTCGGGCATAGGCTCCGCACCATACGTAATCAATTTCAGGCTTTGAAGTGACCATCGTTGGTATGCTCTACTAATCATGATCATATTCAGAAAGGTGGGAGAAGTAGGCAACAACTCCACTTTATAGGTATCAATCAGCTCACAAACGTAATCCGGTGATCGCTCCGCTAACAACACAAGCAATCCTCCATTGGACAGAATGTGAAACATGGTGTTTAATCCACCCCAATGATCAAATAATAAAAAATTAATAGTGATGTACGTTCTTCTCTTCTTATTGAATTTCCTCAACAGCTTATTGAGGTCATGAACGGCTGCCTTTGGCTTACCTGAAGACCCTGACGTAAACAATACCAGTCCTGGTTTTTTTTCAGAAAACAATTCATTATAAAAAATATTTTTAGTCGGAGCCTCTCGCGACAATTGTTCGATAATGTATTCCCCCGATTGCTTTATCCTGATCAAATAGTCAAGCTCGGCAATTTCGTACTTTTCCGGATTCCTATCTTTTTGTTTCGCATCAAGGGGTACAATTATAAATTTTCCTTTTAGAAGACTGAATATTAATGCGATCGAGTGTAGTGAAAAATCACTCTCAATGCCAACAACATTTTGGCTCTCTATTCCTGCAATTTTTTCATCCCAAAAAGTGATTTTCTCTACAAGTTCGCTGTAGGTATAGACATTGCCGTTGTGCGCGATCGCCCGAGCTTCCTCGTATTCGTTAATATAATCCAGCAATTTAATTTCTTCCATTTTTTAGTTCTTCACTTATTACGTAAAAAATAATTTTATAATTAACCATGTTACCCACCTCCTCATCAGGGATGGAAACACCAAACTCCTCCTCAAGTGCAAGAACAAGATTCAGCTGACGAAGTGAATCCCAGTTCTCAATGTTGTCCGTTGAACTCTCATCATTAATTTCGATTTCCGACATCTCAAATACCAGACTCATTGAATTAATAATCTTTTTCTTTATCTCTTGTGATTGCATAGTCTTTCTTTATTTAAGGTTCAATTAGTGTTATAAAATCAATTTTGGTCTCGTGATAATTTTCCATATCCAATACATAGCCTGACTGTCCTTCGTTTAGCTGTTCTTCTGTAAACTGATGGGTGACGTAAAAATCTTTGACTTGAATATTCTTATTTGTTTTTATGTAGGTTGACTTTATTGTTTTGTACTGAGCCCTACTAAAGAACGAGATGATATAATTTAAGAAAAACGTTTCTATTTTTCTTCCAAGAATACGACAACTCAGTAAGTAAGAATCTATCTCCATCACTTTCGCATTGTCTGATTGTTTTAATATAGCTACCCCGGTAATACCTGAATCTCCGAATTTGTCTGACACGTCAATGGCGAAAACATGAAACGCAGGATTTTTCATAAATCCCTCAATTTCTGTTTCTGAATATCTCTTAGTCGTAAGGTTAAATTGATTCGTCTTTTGTGTCAATTGAGCTATTCTAGAAATTTGACTTGCATCATTGTGGGAGATGATAACTTTGGTTTCTAGCGTAGTGAGGTATGAATCAATGTCGCCAATTTGTCGCATTGCTTCTGAACGCTTCGCTTGTTCCGTATAGATTTTAATCTTCTTCGTATCCTCGTTTAGCGGTTCAAGATTAAAATAACGCTGCGCAATCTCCATGATCATCCCGGGATACTCACTTATGTCCGTAGGTACTGCCACAGTCAAGACTTCGGGAAGGCTCGTTTTTATCAAGTTGACTTCAAAATCAGAATCATCCACGAATATAAAACTATCGAGTCCAATATTCAATTCCTCGGCAAGCATTTTCAGGTTTTCATCTTTCGGTTGCCAGTTTATTTTCATGGCGACAATATGCTCACTATTGAGAATCATATCGGGATGCTTTCCCAATAAGTCTTCCACTTCCTCCGGATTATTTTTGCTACACAAACATATCAAAACGCCTTTTTGACTTAAGCTGGCTGCGATTTTTTGAACGAAATAATAGTTCATCCCAGCTTCGGTTTTTGACGACATATCAATACCCTGAGGACCATCTTCACCAATCACTCCCTTCCATAAAGTATTATCACAATCAAAAATCAACGCCTTTTTTAATTTTCCAGTTCTTTTTAACAGTATATTTTCGATAGCAGACACATAGAATTTGAAAAAGTCGATTTTATAAGGCGACTTGTACTTTTGAAATTTCCTTCTGTCATATGCTCCGTCTGCTCCGATGGCATTAAGGATTCTCCCGACATCAACCAATTGGGTATTAGCCGGTTTGTTTTGATGAATGTAATGATTCAGTTCACGCTCCATCAAATCCAGGTTTCGTTTCGCACTATTTGAACCGGTAAATGGATACGAGGAAAAAGTATTAAAAACTACAAGAGGCTTAACTGATAGATTAGCAAAAATCAAATCGATATCTCTTTTGCATTTTTCTATATGATCGCTGACTTCAGCATCCGCCAGCAACTCAGCACTAAGATGAAAGTTTTCAGAAAGATTAATTAATTCGTAGAAAACGATGACCATGTCCATGTTCCCTTGGGCTAGTACAAAAGTATCTTGGACGATATTGTCGTAGTTACCAAATCGGATGACCGGTTTTAGGGAAAGACTCCGAATGTAATATTCGAGTATTTCCTTGATTGGATTAACGATTACATTGCTGAGTACATCCACGGTAAATTCTTTACCGCTAACCGATTTTGATAACTCGATATTACCCTTGAGAATGGTCGAGTAACTTAACTGTTTTAAACTATACGCTAAATTGTCCGCCATTGATACGAATGTTTTCTCCAGTTAAAAAATTAGATTTGTCCGATGCCATAAAACTTATGGCGCCCGCAACATCTTCAACCGTGGCTAATTTTCGCAGGGGTGTTTGTGAAGCAGTAATCAGCTTTATTTTTTCTGGTATATCCGCTGTTAACTCTGTGTCTGTAAGACCAGGTGAAACAAGATTAACCCGAATGCCTTTTGGGCCGAGTTCAAAGGCCATCGCTTTAGTAAGACCAACTAGGGCAGACTTAGCAGTAATATAATGTGCCCAGTCTGCATTCGGCCTGTCATTGGCCAGCGTTCCAATGTTAATTATTTTTCCGGGCCGCCCCTTGCTGAGCAAGTCCAGAAAAGTCTTTGATACTTCAAAGATTGACTTTACATGAAAATCAATTTGCTCACTAACGTCTCTCCATTCTAATTCCCTAAAACTTATTCTTGGAATTTTAATTGACGAACAATTTACAAGCACGTCAAGCTCAGTTGCGTATCGCTCAAATGCAGAACGAAGGTCTCGTATTTCCTCAACTTTTGTCACATCCGCTTTAATACAAGTTGCTTTTCCTTCTTTTGTATTAATCTCATTCACTAAGTTATCGGCTAACGATTTGTTTGAAAAATAATGGATGAAAACGTGAAAACCATCAGCTGCTAATTGCCTGCAAACTGCTCTTCCTATGCCACCAGTACCGCCAATAACCAATGCTTTTTTTTGAAAAACTTCCTTCACGAGAGGTAACTCTTGCTGCTGTATGTCTACTACTTTGACTTTTGAAACTCCTTTTGTTACGATTTGTTTATTTTGATTTCTAATTTCTATGTTCAATTCAATTATCCGATCCTTATCGTTCTTCTTTACTACCTCAGCAGTTATGGTCAATTGATCACCTAACCGCACTGGCAACAAAAATTCCAGTGTTTGTGAAAACCAAAGTGCCCCGTCTCCCGGGAGCTTTGTTCCTATCAAGGTAGAGATAAACGATGCGCCTAACATCCCATGAACAACCGGTTTCTTAAAGGCGGTAGTACGAGCAAAGTCGCTATCTACATGAAGTTTATTATCGTCCCCAGTAAGATCGACAAACTTCTCAATGTCTACGGATGTAATGACATGAGTCAAGCTCTCTTTATCTCCTATTTTTATTTCCTCGTACGTTTTCATTCGTTACTTTTTTTACAAAACAAACCCACCAGATCAGTTACCCTGTTTTTCAATGCTGTGGGTTCGTCAACGTCTTCGGCAAAATAATTGAAACACTCAATAATTTTTAGTTGGGATTTTTCAACAAGCGCAATTGCCTCTTCTTTGTTATTAAATAGATAAACATGATCCAGCGCTGGGGAATTAGTGGGAGTTGTAATCCATAATAATCCATTGGGAGTCAAAAGTTGTGAAAGCTTAATCAAAATTTCTTTCGGATTATCAAGATGCTCCAATACTTCACCTAAGACTATAAAATCGTATTTGTTAGTGTCATTATATTCAAAGATATCTTTTCTGAAATAATGAATTTTATCAAAATCATATCCCAAAATGGTCTTAGTCATTTCAAGGGATGTTTCACTAATGTCGACTATATCTATTTTATCATAATTTGGAAATTCCTTTTTGACAAAAAAAGAAAAAAAACCGTGCCCAGGCCCCACATCCAATATGGATATGTTCGTGCGATCCGGAACTAATAAATTCAGGTTTCTTTGAAAGCACATGAATATATTAAAATGGTGCTTCCACATAATTTGCGAAACCAATAGAGCATTCATATAATAGCTCATTACCTCTGGTCTTGAATAAACGTATTCGTTGGCAATCTGTTGATTTTGACATCTATACTTACCGTGTTTATAGAAATACAAGCCCTCCAATCTCATATCCCTAATCATCTTTAAATAGTCGTCTGCAATTCGTTGCGTTGATAAATGAAGGCTCTTAAAATACTTCTCAATTAATCCAGTCAATTCCTGAAGTTGATTTGGGTAATGTTCTTTTAGAAATGAAATATTAGCATTTATTTTTTTTGAGTGCAACTTGTCCTTCAATGCTATCTCATTCACAAGTCCATCTAAAAAAAAGAATCCACTTTGTTTGTTTTCCATAGTTTAATTAATCGATTCTATTATACTTTAAATAAACATGCACCAAAGTTAAACCCGGCACCTACGCCAGCTATTAGTAGGTTATCACCCTTCTTTATTGACCCCTTTGAAAAGGCTTCACTTAGAGCAATCCCTATGCTAGCTGAACCTGTATTTCCAATCTCTTGAACATTTGTATACGTTTTACTAATATCAACCTTCATTTTTTTCATTAGATAATCGATTAAAAATCCATTTGCCTGATGGAAAATAAAGAAATCTATTTGATCCACACTTAGAGATTGATGATCTAATAATTTCCTAATCACCACTGGGAAATTAGTAACCGCTTGCTTCCATGTAGCAAGACCGTTTTGCTCCGTGTACAATAATTTAATATCGGTTGAGCCTTCTCCAATTGGGTATAAAGATCCTCCCCCCCTCATCCTCACCGATTCATAGGTGGACGAATCAGTCATGAATTTAGCCGCCCTATAACCTGATAACTCATTGACTCTTCCCAGCACCACCGCCGAGGCACCATCACTAAAGAATACTGCGGTTTCTTTGTCTCTGGGATTGGTAAATTTTGATAACACTTCTGCGCCAATAATCAGAGCATATTTAATTGAATGATCATTTTTCATTCTTTCCGCAGCAATGGTTAATGCGGAAACCAGTCCGACACAATTCGTATTAATATCAAGTATCTGACAATCTCTATTTAACTTAAGGTTCGAATGAATTTTGGCCGACATAGGCGGGAATAGGTAGTCCTGACTAAATGAAGCGACTATAACCAATCCTATATCATTAGAATCAATCCCAGCATCTGCAATTGAATTTTGAGACGCACTAGTTGCAAGTGTGGATGCTGTTTCATTACCAGAAATGTGAAAGCGTCTTTTAATCCCTGTCTTCTCAACAATCCACTCTGGAGTAAGCCCATCAATTAATGAACATAGTTCCTCATTTGTTTGAACCTTGGAAGCCAATTGGTAACCAGTGCCTACTATTCCTATTCCCAATTCAGATACCTGCATGATTCTAATTCGATATAAAATGTTTAAGCTCTACATTTTCTTCCTTGATTTTCCCCAAATATTCTGAAGAGCCATGCCCTGGTAACACTAACAAGTCGTCAGAAAATTTTAAAAAAATCTCACGTATTGATTCTTTGAGCACAACCTTATCTTCTCGGGGCATACTTTCTTGGCCTATACCGTTTTTATACAAAATATCTCCTGTGAAAAGATATTTATGGAATTGAAAAGCGCAAGATCCATTTGAATGTCCGGGTAGGTGGTAAACATCAAAATTGAAATTTCCAATAATGATTTTATCTTTCTTCTGCTTAAAGAGTAAGTCGGGTTTAGGGATACTAATTTTATGATTGATTTTTGCTACAAAAAGAAAAAAATTCGCAGACTGTAATAACTTTAAATCCAGTTCATGTAAATAAAAAGGGATGTCATATTCATTCTGAATATTTGCCACACCACCTATATGATCAAAATGCCCATGTGTTGAGAGGATAGCTATAGGTTTAAGCCCAGATTCCTTTATCGCTGTAAGGATGGCTTGGTGATCAAGGCCAGGATCTATTATCACACAAGTATTATCTATGTCACTGGACAATAAGTATGTGTTTGAAGGGAATATCCCGTTTCTAACGACTTTAATATTGGTATCAATTGATCCCACCCAGATAAATTGTTTGTGAAGTTATATACGAGCTCTCGTCAGAGGCAAAAAAATCAATCACATTTAAAATATCTGCTGCTACTGCCTTTCTAGGCACAGGAAGGTTTTTTATTATTTCATTGATTTTTTCTTGCGCTTGTTGAGTATGTGATCTTAACATGTCTGTGTCAAAGGCAGTGATACCGATCGTATTACAGGTTATATTCATTGATGCAAACTCCTTGGCCATTACATTTGCCAGCGTCTGAATCGCAACCTTAGTAGCAGCATATATTGAATCGCCCATGGGCTCGAGTGATGCTGCCATAGATCCTATGTTAATAATTCTACCCTGACCGCTTTTTCTCATCAGTTTGGCTGACTCCCTTGAAACAAAAAATGTTCCTAGCAAATTCACATTGACCATATCCACTGCATTTTTTATCGGCATTATTAAACTATACTGCGAAGTCAGGACTGCAGCATTATTAACAACAATGTGCATCATTGAAAAGCTTTTGGAGATTGTCTTGAATGCAGCAATAATTGATTGCGGATCGCCAATGTCAACGATAACGTGATGATAGTTCGGGCTTTCAAATTTGTGCTCACTACGGCTTAAGCCAATAACCGTAGCACCATTTTCTAAAAAATGTTCAGCTATAACATATCCTAATCCTCTGCTAGAGCCTGAAATCAAGACTACTTTCCCCTGGTATTTCATTTGTTACCTACTCAACCTTCTATTTAACCAACGCAGGATCAATAATCTCTTCGATGTATTCTGCCAAATCGTTAATGCTGCTGAAAGGAGATTTTTCCCTGGTCATCGCCCGGTCATCCGTAAGCGAAATACTCTGTGAATATTCTTCAGATAACAAAGATTCAAGGTCCACGATAAATGACACTAAAGTCAATGAATCGATGGTAGAACCTGTGCCAAATAATATCGTGTTCAGATGGGGTTCAAATTTCTGATCATCGGGCAAAGTGTCAACTAAGTCGTTGAGTGTTTTTACGATTGTTTCAACTATAAACGTCTTGGAAGTTTTCATGAGGTGCAATTTTTAGGTTGTAATGGCTTTATAACTAAAATGGATGCATTCGACCACAATTGATGTAGTTAGAATATTCATCGATCTCTTAAAGAAATAAATTCGTTATAGTCGCGTATATAGTCATTCTCATCGTATTCCTCAGATGCTAAACAAAGCAACACAGCATTGTGAGAAAACTCCATCGTTCTCCAGTAAAACTTTGGTATATATAAACCCATTTCAGGTCGGTCGAGAATAAAAGATTTCTTCACGCCTTGAATATTTTCAAGTTCGAATTTAATAATACCACTAACTGCAAAAATAACCTGGCTTAGAGCTTTATGTGCATGGTAACCTCGTATTACCTCATGCGGTGCATAGTATGTCCAATACACGCGTTTGATTTCGAAGGGTAGCTTTTCAGCGATTGATATGTAGCCGAGCGCGCTTGAGCCTACGCGTTTAAAGTTGAGTAGCTCTGGCTGATGAATATCTCCTATTTTTATATCCATAAAGCTATTCTTTTATTGTGTTTTTTTTATTGGGGCGCAGAAAATCATAATGATCATAAAGATAAGTTAGTTAGTAAAGGCTTAGTTGTTGTCATTTATAAACACTAAAATTTTACGAGTGCTCCAAATTATCAGCTCTTTTGACTTAAAAATTCTCTTATGACTTGTATTAGATATTGATAATGTACCTCATACAATCCTGGCCATACACCTAACCAAAAAGACCGGTTCATAATGATATCGGTATTAATCAACTCGCCCACCACCCGGTGCTGAATATTTTTATAGGCCGGCTGGCGTAGCAAGTTACCTGCAAAAAGTAAGCGTGTGCCTATTTTATTTGCCTCGAGGTGTTTTACCAACTGGTTACGGTCAATAGGGCTGCTGTCTCGCAGGGTGATCAGAAAACCAAACCAACTGGGGTCGCTATGAGGCGTAGCTTCTGGTAAAATAAAGTGCTCTTCAAAGGGTTTCAACATTTGATACAGCAGCCGGTGGTTTTCGCGCCTGCGCTGCACAAAATGGTCTGCCTTTTTTAACTGACTGAGACCAATGGCAGCCTGCATGTCTGTCACTTTCAAATTAAACCCTATATGCGAGTAGGTATATTTGTGATCGTATCCAAAAGGCAAGTCACCCAATTGCCAGGCGTGCCGTTTCAGGCAGGTATTGTCTTTACCCGGCTCGCAATAACAATCGCGTCCCCAGTCGCGGAAGCTCTCCACTATTTTTTTCAGTGCAAAAGAATTGATCAGCACGGCACCCCCCTCGCCCATGGTAATGTGGTGGGCCGGATAAAAAGACACGGTGGCCAGCTCTCCAAACGTGCCTGTTTTCTTGCCGCGATAGGTGGCGCCTAAACTGTCGCAATCATCTTCCACCAACCACAAGTTGTGCTGCCTGGCAAATGCGGTAACCACATCCAGGTTAAATGGATTGCCCAGTGTATGCGCAAGCATGATCGCCTTTGTTTTGGGACTTAGCGCGCGTTCCAATTGGGTAACATCGATATTATAAGTAGGAATTTCTACATCCACAAAAACCGGCACACACCCAAATTGAATCATCGGGTTGACCGTAGTTGGGAAACCCGCTGCAACGGTAATTACTTCATCACCGGGTTTAATGGCACGCTCTTCTAGCTTGGGTGAAGTGAGCGCATAAAAGGCTACCAGGTTGGCCGAGGAACCACTGTTCACCAAAGCAGAAAACCGTGCTCCAAAATAAGCGGCAAACTCCTTTTCAAACTGAGGGCCAAAACGCCCCGTGGTAAGCCAGCCATCCAACACGGCATCTACACCCATCAACAAATCATCGGCATCAAGCACTTTGCCTGTAACCGGAATGTAGTCTTGCCCGGGAACTATCTTTTTTGTAGTCCGCTCAGTAGCCACGTTGCGTAGCTGCTCTAACAATTGATCGCCAAAATTTTTATACATCAGTAACGCAGAAGTGATTTTTCAAAATAGTCAACAGGTGGCGAAAAGCCTAAACTTTGGTAACGCAAATCGCTCAACAGTAAATAAGGCATACCTACATCTCGCGCGACCTGGGTTCCAAACAAGGAGTCAGAAAGCGCCAATCCAAAGAAAGTATAGACGCGATCTGCCAGTTCTCTCACGGTGCATGTCAGCTCGGCCGGTAAATTTAAGAAAAGTCTTTCTCTAACACCTGAGTTGGCTAACGCCCACACGACCTCACAAAAGTTTTGAACATGCAAATATTGCCTCAGTTGTGTACCCCCACTAAGTTGTGGTTTGCGGTTATTTTTTAGACAGTCCACCAAATAAGGCAATAGTCGGTGAATGGGTTCGCCCGGCCCATAAATAGTGGGTAGAAACAAATGAAAGTGGCAGAAGTCCGATCGCCAGGATTGAATAAATCGACTCAATAATCTCTTTGATGCACAATAATGGTTGGATATCGGGTGAGCCGCACGCAAAAGTTCATCTTCTGAATACGCGTGCTTCAACGGATCGTTGCCGATCTCGAAGTACGTACCCAGTGTAATTAACTGACCCTCAAAGCCAGCGTCCTTCAAATGGGTAATCAAGCGAATCGGAAAATGTAAATTGACTTCGTAAAGTTCTTCATTCGTTGCTTGGCTGTTTGATTGAACACCTGCCCCCACGCAATTGATAATCAGTTGTTGCCCGACTAACAAACCAAAATCCGTTGAGCTGACATCCAGCAAATGAAATTGAGTTTCCGGGATAAAGTTCGGCCTTGCTCTGCCCCACCCCATTACCTCTTCACCTTTTTGCTCAAAAAACAAAAACAGCTGTCGTCCTAAAAATCCATTGACACCGAGTACAGCTATCTTCAACGCGAATATTCTTTGATGTCGTTAATCATGAGTTCTGAAGCCTGCGTGCCTGTCAAGAACTGAAAATACCACGTAATGGTACGGTCCAATGCCTCATTCGCATTCCATTTAGGCTGCCACTGTAGTTGCTCCTTGCTTTTGCTAATGTCCAATTTTAACACTGCCGCTTCGTGCGGTTGATTTGACAAAACCGGTGAATCATAAGTTCCTTCTCCCCAAGCGGCAATACTTTTCTTGACCAAAGCAAGTACAGGCAAGTGGTCCTGGAGATAAGGCCCAAAATTCCAGGCTTGTCCAAAGGAGGGCGATTCCGTCAAACGCTGTCCGAGTAACAAATACCCACCGAGCGGCTCGAGTACGTGCTGCCAGGGTCTTATCGCACCGGGGTTTCTAACTAGAATTTTTCTTTTTTCTTTCAAGGCGCGAATACAATCCGGCACAATCCGATCTGGGGCCCAGTCGCCTCCACCAATCACATTGCCCGCTCTGGCTGTCGCGATGCGGACGAGTTGGCCTGCAGGCGAACCCGGTTTGAAAAATGAATTTCGATAACTTTCTACCACTACCTCTGTGCATGCTTTGCTTGCCGAGTAAGGGTCAAACCCACCCAATCGATCCGTTTCCCGGTAGGGATAGACCCATTCATGGTTTTCATACACCTTGTCCGTGGTGATGATAACCACCGAACAAGGATTAGCGAGTTTGCGTACTGCGCTCAACACGTTAGCAGTACCGACCACATTCACTTCAAACGTTTGGGCCGGAATCTCATAAGACAAACGTACCAGCGGCTGTGCGGCTAAATGAAAAACGAAATCGGGTTGAAACGCTGTTAACTCTTTCTCTAGTGATTTTACGTCTAATATGTTGCCGAATATAGATTGTATTTCTTTGTTAACACCGCTTGCCTCGAACAGACTTTGGTGTGGCTCGGGAGGCAACGAATAGCCTTTTACCTGCGCCCCTAGTTGATGCAGCCAAAATGCCAACCACGAACCTTTGAAACCGGTATGACCGGTTAAAAAAACTTTTTTGTTTTTATAGAGGGCAAACAACTCTTTCGTCTCTACCATTTTTTCCATGGTGCATGGCCTGAACTCCATTCCTTTTCTAACTCCTGCTTATCCCGTAGCGTGTCCATGGGTTTCCAATAACCAACATGTTTAAATGCGCTCAATTGTTTATCGGCCGCCAATTTTTCCAATGGCTCGCGTTCCCAAATGCAGGATTCGTTCAAAGTCACATAAGTCATCACTTCGGGCTGGCAAACAAAAAAGCCTCCGTTTATCCACGAACCATCTCCCTTGGGTTTCTCCAGAAACGATGAGACGTCACTACCAGGATCAATATCCAAGGCACCAAAACGTCCTGAGGGTTGCACGGCCGAAACCGTACAAAGCCGGCCCGAACTTTTGTGATGTCGTACCAATGCGGTAACGTCTATGTCCGCAACTCCATCGCCATAGGTCAATAAAAAAGGTTCCTTCCCAATATGTTTTTCAATTTGTTTAATTCGAGCGCCCGTCATAGAATGGATGCCTGTATCCACGAGCGTTATTTTCCAGGGCTCCGTTTTGGTGTCAAGTACTTTCATCGAATTGTCAGACAGATCTATCGTCACATCTGACTGATGTAAAAAATAATTCGCGAAGTATTCTTTAATCACATAGCCCTTGTAACCCAGGCATACGACAAAATCATTGAAGCCGAAGGACGAATAGATTTTCATGATGTGCCACAGAATGGGCATGCCACCAATTTCAACCATCGGCTTTGGGCGAAGAGAGGTCTCTTCACTTAAGCGAGTTCCCAAGCCACCTGCAAGAATTACAGTTTTCACTTTCTTAGTGTTTATTTTTTTAATTTTTGAGACATCCAATTACCCAAAGCAAGAAGTCGATTAACCTTGTGAAATTAGTTAAAGAACCGATTTCTTAATGTGCTAATGATCGGAAGTCGCTTGTTGATCATTGCAACGGAGAAATAGATCGAACCCATTAACACGATCACTCCTAGAATGAGCGCTATCTTACCCGCGAATAGTTTTGAAACCAGAATGATGAGAACGAGGAGCAATAAAACCACAATAGAAATCTTTGCCATCGAAAGACTATATGTAAAATCATAAAATGTTCTAGCTACAAACAACATCTGGATCGTATAAAGTAAATAGCCAAATAAGTACGCGATACCGATGCCTTCCAAGCCCCGAAAATAGTAACCGACTAAACTCATCAGAAACACGTATGTATTGGCTAGCAACTCACTCACAAAAAAAAGCTTCGAATTTCCTTTTGCCAAAACAATAAAACCCAATGGCCAACTTACCGCTTTAAAAAATACACCCACCAAACTCCATTTCATCATATCTACTACTTTTAAGAATTCACTGCTAAAAAGAAGTACTACCAAATACTCTTCAAAAACAATCATACTAATAGCCAACGGTCCAACAATCAAAACCGCAAGCTCGGCCTGGTGATTAACCAGTTGATTAAACAATCCTGCTTCTTTTGTTCCGCTCAGTCGTGGATAAAAATCTGTGCCCATGGCTGTAAAAACCATGCCCACGTATGTATTTACTATTGCGTAACCTGCATTGTAGAGCCCTACGTCTGAAATGCCCCCCCTTGACCCGATGTAAATCTTTAAAAAATAGGCACTAAGCAGAACAAGAATACTGCTCGCACTCAAAGCGATGCCCATCATCAAAATGAGTTTTGCTTTACTTAAAAATTCATCTGTTGTTAATTGAATTGGAATAACCCTTTCTTTTCGCCCGTAGTACCAGGCAATCAAAAGCGACAGTCCCGAGGTAGCCAGGAGCGACAGCACAATACCATCCTTTCCCATTAGGTAGTACATCGGCAACGAAATGGAAACACCCAGTATATTGCCGAGTACACTTGCCTTTGCCAGCAAAGCCAACCGTCTAAATCCCTGGAGTACTACCAAATAGCTATTAGAAAGCTGCGTAAACAATATTGTAATTGAAAGCCATTTAAAGGCGATGCTAAATTCCTCATTGCCAAACGTGATAACGCTCAGGTATTTTGAAAACAGAAAGCCAATAATGGCACCCAATGTCCCGCTCAACCACGCAATTTTTCTTACAACTGTTACGGTCTTTCTTATTTCAAAATCATCGCCTCCCGCAGCGGCTTCAGAAACACTTTTAACCCCACTGACTGACATTCCCAGGTCTATAAACCCTGTTACAATTTGAGTAGCAGAGCTATACAGTCCGATTAATCCAACACCTGACGGGCCCAAGAGAACTGCCAGAAATTTTGACCTGACTAAGGAGATTGCAATGTTTATAAATTGAACCCCTCCAAAAATGGACGTTGACTTGAGGATTTGTCGATATGAAGCTTGCTTTTCGATCCTAGTTAATATCACGATTCCAACTACTATCTCTTTGTATTATTGATGAAACCCCGGCAATCAGTACATTGTCCGGGAATTCCGTATTCGCTATTTTGAAGTTACTTGCCACAATACAGTTGTTTCCAATAGCCGCAACCGTCAACATATTTTCTGGTGTAATAAACCGATTTGGCAAGACAGAAAAATCTCTGAATTACCTCAAATGGGTTTCTTAAGAGTAGACTCAGCCTCACTAGTTTATTTCCAGTTAAATGAAGCTACGCTATCTGCTACTTCCTTAACTTGTTCAAACGTCATGCCCGGCCAAATCGGCAAACTTAGGCAGGTCTCAGCGATCTCTTCTGCAATTGGGTAGTCACCTTTTTTATACCCTAAATCAGCGTAGGCCTTTTGTAAATGAGGTGGAATTGGATAATGAATGAGCGTTCCTATTTCCTTTGATGCCAGGTATTGTTGCAGGGCATCGCGAAACTTTGTGCGGATGACGTAGAGATGAAATACGTGTGTTGCGCCTGCCAATGTTGACGGCAGTGTGATATCACCGATGCCTTGTAGCGCTTCCGTATACCAGCCAGCGATCGTTTGTCGTTGCCGAGTCCACTCTGTCAGGTATTTTAGTTTAATAGACAAAAACGCAGCCTGCAATTCATCCAGTCGCATGTTGTAACCAATGTACTCGTTATTGTACTTCTTGGTTGAACCATAGTTGCGCAAAGCCAAAACCTTTTTAGCCAACTCAGTATGGTTGGTCGTTAAGGCACCTGCATCCCCTAAGGCACCTAAATTTTTGCCGGGATAGAAACTGGTGGCATTGATGTCACCTATGCTACCGGTTAGTCTGCCATTGTAGGAAGCACCGTGCGCCTGGGCATTGTCTTCAATAACATAAATACGATTGGCGCGCGCCACATCTTCAATCGCATCCATATGGCAAGCCTGCCCATACAGATGAACCGGCATGATTGCTTTTGTTTTCTTCGTAATAGCTTGTTGGATCTTGGATGGATCAATATTGTATGTCCTGCTATCAGGCTCTACAAAAACAGGCTTTGCTCCCACATAAGAGACCGCAAGCACGGTGGCAATAAATGTATTAGATGGAACAATCACTTCATCACCCGGACCGATATCCAGCGATCGCAAAGCCAGATGCAAAGCATCCAGACCATTGCTAACCCCAATCGCATGTTCTACGTTGTTAAAGTGAGCGTATTCGTTCTCAAATTGTTTTAAGCGCTCACCCAGAATGTACCAGGCGTCATCGAAGAACTTTTCAAAACTAACCAATACTTCATCTCGAATTTTTTGGTTTGTAGTTTCAAAAGAAAGAAAAGGAATTTTCACTTTGTTATTTAACACACGCCTCTAATATTTCTGCGCAGTTTTCATCCCTCCCTAACGCCACCACCCGGCAAATCATAAATCAAATAGGTACGCTTAATCTGAAAAGGAATTTGGTTTTCATTTTCAAAAAAAGACAGATTGCCTCTCTCGTCAACAATCTGTGGAAAATCGATTAGTTTAGGAACGTCAATCACAATACAGTTTTAACTTAGGAATAATACCCGTAGCCATTCTTCCCCTTTTTTCCATAACCATACGCGTAGCCATAGCCATAACTATACCCGTAGCCATACCCAGGTCCGGACTTGTACACATCATTAAACACAATGCTGATATTTTTCAGTTTTCCAGAGGTGTAATAGTCTTGCGCTGCTTTTAACAACTCCTTCGGTGTATAATTTTGTCGAACCAGGAATATCGTATGATCGGCATACACGGCTAACGGAAATGCATCGGTAATAATGGCCAAAGGTGGAGTATCAATCACCACATAGTCATAGTGCTGACGCGCCAACGACATAAACTCATCCATTCGTTTATTCAAAAGCAATTCGGAAGGATTTGGCGGAACTGGGCCACCACTCACCAGGTCAAGGTATTTATATTTCGTTTTTTGTACCACCGTATCGAAATCGGCAATGCCTGCCAAAAAGCTACTCAACCCCACATCGTTAGAAGCATCAAAGTCTTTAAACAACTTTGGCTTGCGCATATCGCCCCCAACAATAAGGGTACGCTTCTCAGAAAGTGAAAAAACAGAAGCCAGGTTGATGGACGTAAACGTTTTGCCTTCGCCACTGATGGAACTGGTTATCAAAAACACAGCTTTTTCCTGCTTTCCAAGAAAATAATTCAGGTTGGACCTCAATGCACGGAAAGACTCCGCAATGACCGACTTAGGCGAATTCAGTACTTCCAAATTCACGTCTGCTTTTTTATGACCAATACCACCAATAAAAGGAATGGTCGTAAATTTTTCGATGTCTTCTTTCGATTGAACCCGTGTGTTTAAATACTCTATCAGAATAAATATCAATAGTGGGATTGCCAATCCAATGATCGCTGCGATCATTAAATTCTGGCTTGTCTTTGGAACAATAGCACCACCAGCCAGCATGGGAGGATTGACCGTGACCAGATCAGATACATTGGCTGCTTTGCTGATTTCTGCCTCTGCTTTCTTTTGCATGAGATAGACGTACAGATTTTCAAGCAACGAATAGTTGCGTTGAATAGAGATAAACTGGCGTTGCGCCAGGGGCAAATAACCGATTTGTTTTTCTACTTCAGCTATTTGCTTATTAATGAAATCAAGTTTGATCTTATCGGTAGAGCGTAAACTCTCCACTGACTCAAGTACATCTCTCTTTAATTCTGTGAGCCTGTTCATTCGGCTGGTTACCAGCGGATTGATTGATTTCTCCTTATCGAGGTATAATTTAATCTCGAGTTGTAGACCAATGACGTTGTTAATCAGACCACTTAAAATTGGATCATTGACACCAATCGCACTCGGTAAGATAATCTGATCCAGGTTTTTACTCTCCGCTATGTATTTTTTCAGATAAGAAAAATAGTTTGCCTTTATCAGAAGCTCCGTCTTTTGAACCTCCAACCCCTCCACCTTGCCATACATACGCTGGCCATCAACCCCCAGATCACCGGCAGTACGATTGGTCTTTTTAAAGGCTTCCAACTGCCGCTCAAATAGTTTTAATGAATCCGAAATATTCAGCAATTGTCCCTTGATAAACAAAACCGTCCGATCAGCAGTCTGGTTTTTCTTTTCCAGATCATACGATTGATAGTTGCGAATAAGGCTGTTGATAAAGTCTATTTCTTTTTCGGGGTTGGAACCCACCAAATTGATATTCATTACACCGGCTCCTTTTTCAGCCCACTTCACATTCAGTTTCCCCACGTACTCAGCCGCTACTTGCAAGGGTGTCCGCAATACCATCACATAGGTGATATTGAGATTATCCTGCAGAGAACTTTCAGGAATTCTGGAAACAAGCAACTCCCTTTTGTCAAATGTAAAAGGTTGTCCAAAATTGAATACAACAGCTTCTTTTTCATCCTCCGATTCTGCTCGTCTGATAGAAAATTGCTGGTCATTTAAAATCAAAAAATAATACCTGTTGCCAGCTTTCGGCAAGGTTTTGATTGCGGTAACTTTTACCGGTATTCCATTATAAATCTCCGTGGTAATAACTCGCCCCTCTAAAAAGAAAGAAGTAGTAAACTGCAGCTCTTCCGCAGCCCGCGCCACCAGCGGGTAGGAACGCAAAATGTAAGGCTCGTTGAGGTAGTTCCGGTATTGATCTACCAACGCATTTTTGTAAAGCAACTCTGCTCCCCCGTTTGTTTCCTCCTTTTCTTTCACAATGATTGACGCAGAAACCGGATAAATCTTTTGTGTATATCTGTTTTTATAGTAGGCGATTGACAAACAGATAAGTAGCGAAAGCACCACTAGATACCATTTCGTGACGGCATGGTACACAATCCTCTTTATGTCAATTGAATTGGCAGAGGATTGTAGTAATTGTTTTGAGTCGGGGGATGAAACGTTCACGTTACTTGGTGTAGTTTAGTACAATCAAGAGCAAAGAGAGGGAGGAGATGATCAAAGAAATATTTTGTCCAAAGTATTTCCGAAAGGGGCGCTGGCGCAAGGCAGGCACAATCAAAATATCATTTTGGTAAACATAGTAGTAGGGTGATTGAATGAAGTTTTCATCCAACACATTTAAATAGACTACCTCTGTATTGTTTCCCTTTTGCCGAATCAATTTCACACTGGTTTTATCGGCCAAATCGGTCAACCCTCCGGCCAACCCGATCGCCTCCAACATGGTTACGCGATTATTGTTGAGTGTGATCGACCCTTCGCGATTCACCTCGCCTAAAAATGTGATGCGGTAGTTCAATAACCGGACTTTGACAATTGGTGACTCGAGGTATTGGTTGGCTATTTTTTGCAAATACTCTTGCACTTCGTAAACGGTCATCCCAATCACCTTTACCTTGCCTACCACCGGAAAAGGCATTTCACCGTTTTCATCCACTAGGTCGCCCAACAGTAATGCACCTCCTACAAATGGGTTAGCAGCGTTCGGATCGGCTCCTTTGGAAAGGAAATCGTACTCCTTTGGCGTCAGACTTTCAAATCGAACCGAGAGAATATCATTTGTTTGAATTTTGTAATCAAATGGCTCGATCGAGTACTTTCTAAAAACCGAGTCAGAAGGCATGTTCTGCTTGTTCACATCGTTCTTTTGCATCAGCTGAAACTTCTTGTTGGTAACACAAGAGCCAAACACTAAAACCGACACGACCAATAGCGATAATAAACGCATTTACGACTTAGATTAAAAAGTTAAAGGTAAGGATAACATTCACAATTGTAATAGTCTTTTCAAAGCTTCGCCTCCTCAGTCCCATTAGGATGAGTAGGCACCATCAAATTCGTTCCGCGCTAAGATCTCAGCTCAGCCTCGTCACCCCACAGCCAAATGGCTTTTTCGGGATGAAGATTTCCTTTATTCAATTCGTACTCTGCAGGTGACAGGACGAGGGTCCGTATCTTTCTCTTGATTAGTGTCTCTGCTTTCTGAACACATATGCCTAAGTAGGGTTGATCGATCTCCCCTACCAATACTAAGTCAATGATGCCACTGTCTTTTCCACTTGCATAATCTCCCACAATGAAAACACCATCTACTTTGCCCAGGCGATTGACAACTTTATGAACTACACTGTCCAGAATCGTTTCGAAGCCCAAGTACTTGTGCACTAGTTTCCTTAGCTCCTGATAAAGTAGGTGTTTGGTGTTAGCGCGGTAAGCAATCGTACGTCCCTCGCTGGACGAGATCAAATACCCTGCGCTTGAAAGCTTGTTTAATTCATGTCTGATTGAGTTGGTGGACTCACCAAACTCTTCCGCCATTTCACGGAGGTAAGCAGAGGAATGACTGTTGGAAAAAAACTTCAACAGCATCTTGATTCGCGTACGCGAAGTGATTAAAGACTCTAACTCTAGCACGCTACAAATCTACACTTTTTGAGTAATTCCGTTACTCGATAAAGCACTAAAGTACCATAGATGCTCTATCCGTCTCTTTATCAGTAAGTTTCCTCACCGCTTGCTTGTCAATTTGAGCGGTAATTACTTGCCCTATTGACTCCAGAACCACACTGAACTGGTGTTTACTGTGCACCGATGTAAGCCTGCCAATGGCACCCTTCAACGGCCCGTCCAATACCTTCACCAGATCCCCTACTTCGATGAGGGAAAAATCCGAACCGGCTTCGATGAGCCAACCTGTTTCAATAAATCGCTGGATAGTATGCAGTTCGTTCACATGAAGGACGGCCGGCTTGTCATTATGCCTGATGTTCCAGGCAATGCCCGGCACCTGCAAGACATCTAAAATCCGATGCTCTTCTACGAACACGAAAATATAGGAGTTAAAAAGCGGCACGGTCACTTTTTTCTTTCGATCACTCCACTGCCGCATGACCTGCTGCATGGGAAGAAAGGGTTCAAATTTCTTTTTGAGTAAGAGCTCGTTGACCTTTTTCTCTTGCCTGCTCTTGGTATAGAATACAAACCACTTTTTGTCCATGCATCATTCGATAGCGCAAGTTAGATAAAGTTTCATTTCGGGATTAGGATATTCAAGGCGAAATGAAGTAGGTTTGTTTCAATTGAAATCTTTATGAAGCTAATCAAACCCGTACTTTCGCTAGCCATAACTGTCGCGTTGGTCGTCTTTCTGAATAAGAGTTGGAACTTCGGTTCGCCTATTCCGCCTCTTGGGAAATTCTTAGATCCCTTTCATGGGTTTTGGAAAAATGCAAAGACCAGTAAAGTGGAAAATGAATCAATTTCCTTAGCTGGATTGGTCGACAAAGTATCCATCGTTTACGACAGTGCTTTAATTCCACATATCTATGCTACTAATGATAATGATCTGTTTGCCGCCCAGGGCTATATCACCGCCAAGAATAGATTGTGGCAGATGGAGTTTCAAACCCATGCCGCGGGAGGAAGGCTGAGTGAAATTGTCGGCAAGGCTACTCTTGACCTTGACCGAACTCAACGCAGACTCGGTATGGTCTATGCCGCTGAGAATTCCGCCAAGTCGATGGAGTCCAATCCTACAGCTAAAGCAATGGTTGAGAGTTACACCAAAGGAGTCAATGCCTACATCCAGTCGCTGGATTACGAGGCGCTACCCATAGAATATAAATTGCTAGGATATGAACCTGAATTATGGACCAACCTCAAATCAGGATTGCTTCTGAAGTACATGGCCAAAACCCTCAATACAGGAGAAAAAGATTTAGAAATGACGAATGCCTTGAAGCTCTTTGGCAAAGAAACGCTTGATCTTTTGTATCCTGATCATGAAGGTGTTAGCGACCCTATTGTAGATAATACTGGCAACTGGAAATTCAAGCCCGTTACGTTAGACTCATTGCCGTTAGCAGTACCCACTGAATTGATTGCCATTCAACCAATGGAAAAAGTTTCTCATGAAATTGGCAGCAACAACTGGGCAGTGAGTGGGTCTAAAACAGCCACAGGCTCTCCTATTCTTTGCAATGATCCTCACCTTGAATTAAATCTTCCTTCTATCTGGTATGTTGTCCATTTATCTGCTCCCGGTATCAATACGATGGGTGCATCTCTTCCAGGTTCCCCGAATGTGATTAGCGGTTTCAATGACTCTATCGCCTGGGGTGTTACCAATGCTCAACGCGATTTGGTAGACTGGTTTAAGATTGAGTTCAAAGACAAAAACAGAAACGAATATTTAAGCGATGGCCAATGGAAGCCAACCCGAAAAGTAGTTGAAAAGATTCAACTAAAGGGTGGAAAGGCCTTTTATGACACAGTCATTTATACACATCATGGTCCGGTGGTTTTTGATGAGAGCTTTCATGGTGAAAGTGAAAAAAATCATTACGCTTTCCGTTGGATAGCGCATGATCCATCGGAAGAAGTGATTGCCTTTTACAAACTTAACCGAGCGAAGAATCACCGAGACTATATGGAAGCCCTTGATCATTACGGATCGCCAGCACAAAACTTTGTGTTTGCCAGTGTGGATGGAGACATTGCCATGCGCATTCAAGGAAAATACCCAGTTCGTAGAAAAAATGAAGGCAAGTTTGTTTTAGATGGCACCAAAACCTCGAATGATTGGAATGCCTTTATCCCCAATGAGCACAACATCGGCTATAAAAATCCGGAACGTGGTTTTGTGAGTTCCGCGAACCAGTATCCGGTAGATCAAACCTATCCTTACTATATCAATGCGAGCAACTGGGAGGAATATCGCAACAGACGAATTAACAAACTATTGACTGAGTTAACCCAAATCAAACCTATTGATTTGATGAAGTTGCAATTGGATAATTTTAATTTAAAAGCATCTGAAAGTCTTCCGACATTCCTCAGCTATATCGACAGCACTCAACTGAGCGGAGCCGAAGCCATCGCTTATCAAAAATTAAGTAAATGGGACTACTATAACAACAAGGAATCGGAAGGCGCTTCTTACTATGAAGCTTGGTTGCGGGCTTTTCTTCCGATGGTGTGGGATGAGATCAGCTCCTCAAAAGTGGCTTTGCCGAGACCCGCTACCTATATGACCATTCGCTTAATGAAAGAAAAACCGGATCTTAGTTTCTTTGATATCATCGATACACCGGAAAAAGAAACCGTGAAAGAAGTGATCCGAAAATCATTTAGCGAAAGCGTAACCGTGATAGAAAAATGGAAAGAAGAAAAGAAAGGCGAGCCTACTTGGGCTGATTATAAGGATGGATATGTTGGACATCTAACGCGTCAGGAAGCTTTTAGCTATCATATCAAACATGGGGGGAATGGAAGCATTGTTAATGCACATTCAAAATCGAATGGCCCTAGTTGGCGGATGGTGGTTAGTCTAGAAAAGACTGGCGTTCAAGCATGGGGAGTTTACCCAGGTGGGCAATCCGGAAACCCGGGCAGCCCTTATTACAACAATCTGCTCGGCTTATGGACCGAAGGGAACTATGTGAAATTCAGTTTCACTTCTGATGCCGATAAAATGAAAGGAAAAGAATTAGCAATCATCACCCTTAATCCCATGTCAAAATGAAATTTTTCATCCAGATAATTATTACGATAGCTGTTTGTTTTTTACTGCAAACATTTATGCCTTGGTGGACAATGGCGATTGGATCGATGGCGGTTGGCTATGGGGTTACTAATAAAGGATGGGTCTCTTTCGTTGCCGGTTTTATTGGCGTAGGGATCCTTTGGTTAGGGATGGCCTACTTTATAGACCATTCCACACATTCTATACTAACTGAGAAAGTGAATAGACTTCTACCGCTTAATTCATTTGTGCTAACCACATTAATCGGTGGATTGGTAGGTGGATTTGCAGCTCTAACGGGGGCTTTGTTAAAGCAACGAAAATGATTTTTTTCCTATACCTCTAACTCACGATTGATACGTTTTACTACTTCATCGATCTCCTCAGCTTGCATCTTCATTTTATCGAAAAAGTAATCGTAGTCTATTTCGCTGTCCAACTTGGAAATCTGGATTAAACCCAGCAATCTCGCTACCGGGCCACGCAAATGGTGGGCATTTGAAAACGCATATCGTATCAGTTGCTCGTTTTGTTTTTTCACTTCATGTGTCCTCTCGTTGACCAAACTTTCAAGGTGGTTATTTAATTCAGATAGGCCTTGCTGACTCTGAACCAGTTCTTCGTTTTGCGCTTCAATCTCGTTGGACTTTTCAAACAATTCAATATTTTTCTCACGTAGCGACAGGAACATTTCATCGTACCTTTTTTTAAGCAAAAAAGAGGAATAGGAAATGACTGAGTAAAGTACCAGGTAGGTGACACCCGCTATCACAATATCTCCCATATTGTTTTTTGCATAATCGGCTGGGTGCAAAGCCAGCCACGCGAATACCGCTACCATACAAAAAATGGTCAGGGCATGTAGCGCAATGGAAAGTTTGCCATTGAGCAGTACGGAAAAACCGAAACCAATGACCATGACAACGGCCATAGATGAGGTGGTGATGGTATCGGCCACGAGGCTTTGATAGACCATAGCAACAAGTATCAAAAGTCCGATCAGCACGACAGAACTACGAAAATAACCAAGGCGATTGACGACAAATGCCAACAATATAGAGCCCAATACGATCGAGTTGACGAGGAGTGATCTTGTCTCTTTAAACTGGGTAAACCATAGATCCACGACAATAACTATGACAATGCTTACGAGGCTGAGTCGCAACAGCAATTCAAAGAAAAATCTCTCAATGGGTTTCTCCTGTTGATCCATACGAATTCTTTAAAGTACAAATCTAGGTAATCAATTTTACCTATGTTATTAAGACCTAGTTAGCCACCAGGTAATAGGGGACAAACGGCAACATATTGCAAATGAAGCATGTGTGGAGTAATTGGCCACCTCTGACGACAATCGTTTCACGGCTTTAAATCAAACTGAGATTTTAAAAATAGTCATCTGTTTTTCTATCATTCTATTATATTTGCAGCCTCAAAGCCGTTTGGAGAGGTGGGTGAGTGGCTGAAACCAATAGTTTGCTAAACTGTCGTACGGGTTAAACTGTACCGGGGGTTCGAATCACCCCCTCTCCGCTAAACTACGCTAAAGCTTCGTTTAGCAGGCTACGTATGGTATGTGGTATGTTTACGTTCTTCAAAGTATTGAACACCCTTGGATTTATATTGGATCCACAAATGATTTAAAAAGACGTCTCTTGGAACATAATAGTGGATTAAATACGTCCACCAAACATTATGGACCATTTGAAATCCAAGCTTATGTTGCTGTAAAAACAGAAGCAAAAGCGAGGGAACTTGAGAAATACTTTAAAACAGGCTCAGGTAAGGCTATCTTGAAAAAGAGAATCTTAGAAAGATGAACTGGCTGCCAATAACTAGTATTTGGTATTGCCGAACAAATCTTATTCTGCTTGTCTGGTGCGCCAGACGAAGCTTTAGCGTAGTCTGGTCTCGTAGCTCAGCTGGATAGAGCAACTGCCTTCTAAGCAGTAGGTCGCTGGTTCGAATCCAGCCGGGATCACAAAATATAATTGGCTAATGAAGATGTTTTTATATCTTCGCGCCTCTTAAAAATGCTCGGGGCGTAGCGTAGCCCGGTATCGCGCCTGGTTTGGGACCAGGAGATCGTCAGTTCGAATCTGGCCGCCCCGACAAGACCTCATCCTATCGATGAGGTTTTTTCTTGATTAACATTGATAAATAGCTATTTCAAAGATGGTCAGTTCTCCCGAAAGCTTTCGGGATGGCCCGACAAACTTTTAACCCTGTCTTCACAGGGTTCTTTTTTATTCAATTTAATTTGAATTGAACTCATTGTATCAGAACACGTTAAATACGTTGGAGAAGATACAAGTCTGTTTAATTTTGCACCATGTCATTATTCCGTGCGTTTGGGGTTCGTGAGGTTTTGGTTCTCCTCGTCTTCGTGATTTTCTATACTTTCTACATCGTTCGTGTCGTGAGGATTGGGAAGACACTTAATACTCCTTTCCATAATGTCTTCATCAAACTCTTTCTTCGTTCCCTTATTTTCGGGCTTATTCTCTTCGCCTTCTTAGGCCCTACATTTGGTGACTCCAAAAAAGAAATTCAATCCGTAGGGAAAGATATCATGATTTGTGTGGATCTCTCCAAATCCATGGAGGCGTTTGATATACAGCCCACGCGACTTGAGAAAGTAAAATTTGAAATGAAGAAAGTGATCGAAGCATTTAACTCTGACCGCATCGGCATCATCATCTTTTCGTCAGAAGCTTTCATGCAATGCCCATTAACGTTTGATCAAAATGCATTGAATCTTTTTATCGAAACGATGAACTCGGGATTGGTGCCCGCCACAGGAACTGACTTTAGTCCTCCCCTGCGTATGGCGCTGGCAAAATTAACGGACAAAGAAGGAGAGCCTAATGCGGCACACAAATCCAAAGTAATTATTCTCATCAGCGATGGCGAAGATTTTGGAGAAGAGACTGATGAGGTGGCCAAAGAAATTGAAGGGGAGGATATCAAACTCTTTACGTTGGGTGTTGGAACGCAGAAAGGCAGTCAGCTTTATGCCAATCGCGGGTACAAAACCGATCGCGAAGGCAATACCGTTATTTCAAAACTTAATGCTGCCTCCTTGCAATCGCTTGCCCAAAAGACCGATGGTCAATATTTCGAGATCAACGAAAGCCGGAATGACGTATCTAAATTGATTAATACCATCAGCACTATTGAGGGCCAATTGCGTGAAGCCCGGATGGTGGACGTGTCTGCCAACCGCTACTTTTACTTTTTACTTGCCGCTTTCGTACTTTTGGTATTGGATGTTTTACTGAATGTGAAGACCATCCGGATATGAAAGTCATTCTTGGAATTCTTGCTGCCCAACTTCTTTTATTTGCCACCGGCCCGGGGGACATCCGTAAAATCAATTCATTGAAATCCGAAGCGAAAGCTGCTTATGTAAAAGGAGACTATCAGGTTGCCATTGACAAATACAAGTACCTGGTTGATTCGCTTGGTGTAAACGAAGAAGAAGTACTGTTGAATCTGGCGAATGCCTACTTCAACAGTAAAGACACGGTGAATGCGCCCTCCACGTATCTACCTCTTACTCAAAGTGCAGACACCAAGATTAAATCCATCGCCAACCAGCAACTTGGCGTGATGGCCAACCGAAATGGGAAGTTCGAAGAAGCGCTGAATTATTTTAAGCAAGCATTGAAGACTGCTCCGGATAACGAAGATGCCCGTTACAATTATGAGTTGGTAAAAAAGAAACTAGAGGAGGAAAAGAAAAAACAGGAGCAACAAAACAAAGATCAGAACAAGGAGAACAAAGACGATAAGAAAGATCCAAACAAAGATAAGAAGGATCAACAAAAGAAAGATCAGCAAGATCAGAAGAATAAGGAAGATCAAAAGAAAGACCAGCGAGATCAGCAAAAGAAAGATCAACAAGAACAGAAAGACAAAGAGCAGAAAAGCAAAGAGCAGCAAGACAAAGACAAAAAAGAGAAAGAGCAACAGGAGAAAGAACAGCAAGAAAAGAATCTTAACAAGATGGACCTCCCTCCTTCTGTCGCAGAAAAACTAAAGGAAATGCAAATGAGTGAGGAGAAAGCCAAGATGATTCTTGAAGCAATGAAAAATCAAGAAGTTCAATACCTGCAGCAGAATAAACGGAAAGCTTCTAAACCAAAAGATAAAGGGAAACCGGATTGGTAGGGAGATGTGAGATGTAAGATGTGAGATGTGAGATGTAAGATGTGAGAAGTAAGATGTAAGAAGTAAGAAGTAAGAAGTAAGAAGTAAGATGTGAGATGTGAGATGTGAGATGTAAGATGTGAGAAGTAAGATGTAAGATGTAAGTATAAAGTATAAAGCCTTTAACCTATGAAAGAAGTATACATTGTATCCGCAGTCCGGACTCCTATCGGGAGTTTTGGAGGAAGTTTAGCAAGTCTGAATGCTGTGAAGTTAGGATCCCTTGCCGTGAAAGGTGCAATGGATAAAATTAAGCTTGACCCAAAACATGTTCAGGAAGTTTTCTTCGGCAACGTGATTTCTTCAGGGCTTGCTCAGGCACCTGCTACCCAAGTAGCGGTGGGCGCGGGCCTCGGCTATACCATTCCCTGCACACTGGTGAATAAAGTATGTGCTTCCGGTATGAAAGCGATGATGCTGGGCGCACAGTCCATTATGCTAGGACAAAATGATGTGGTGGTCACGGGAGGTATGGAAAGCATGTCGAATATTCCTTACTACCTGATGAAGGCACGGACCGGCTATAAATTTGGAAACGGAGAACTTATCGATGGCCTCACCTTTGACGGACTCACGGATGTGTACAATAATTGTGCGATGGGAGTATGTGCGGACAACACCGCCAAGGAGATGAACATTTCCCGACAAGATCAGGATGCGTATGCGATTAACTCTTACAAACGCTCTGCAGCCGCCTGGGCGGCAGGAAAATTCAAGGATGAGATTGTTGCCGTGGAACTGACCGGTAAGAAAGGAGACGTTACTCTTTTTGCAGAAGATGAAGAATTTAAAAATGTGAACTTTGATAAGATAGCTGGACTAAAACCTGTTTTCACTAAAGAAGGAACGGTAACTGCTGCCAATGCCTCTACCCTCAATGATGGAGCGGCCGCAGTTATCTTAATGAGTAAAGAAAAAGCTACAGAACTTGGACTTAAGCCCCTTGCCAAAATTCTTGGCTTTGCCGATGCAGCACAAGATCCAATGTGGTTTACTACCACACCTACCATCGCTATTCCCAAGGCTATGAAAATGGCAGGTGTTACCGCGAAAGATGTTAGCTACTATGAAATCAATGAAGCCTTTTCGGCCGTGGCTATTGCC
>JANNQG010000015.1:0-217973 GCA_031400595.1 Cyclobacteriaceae bacterium | reverse complement strand
CTAATGGAAGTAGTAAACGCGTTAGGTCGCAGGAAATCCGCAGTTGCCAGAGTTTATGTAAGCGAAGGCAAAGGAAAAATCACTATCAATAACAGAGAATTGACTGATTATTTTCCAACAGGAATTCTGCAGTATGTTGTTTTGCAACCGTTGAATCTGTTAGGTGTTGCTGGTGATTATGACATCAATGTTAACCTTGATGGTGGTGGTATCACCGGACAGGCTGAAGCATTACGTTTAGGAATTACACGAGCATTGATGGAAATCAATCCTGAATCACGTCCTGCATTAAAAGCTGCCGGATTCGTGACCAGAGATCCTCGTGAGGTTGAACGTAAAAAACCAGGTCAGCCAAAAGCACGCAAAAGATTCCAGTTCTCAAAACGTTAGTATTTTTAGTACAAAAATATTCTGCTTAGGATCTAAATTGCTCAGACTCCATCTTTACAAAGATTCGGACTACCCAGCAATTGCTTTTCAAGAGATTATTTTTTAAAAAAAAGTAAAAAGATGCCAAGAACAAATTTTCAAGATTTATTGGATGCAGGTGTTCATTTTGGACACTTGACCAGAAAGTGGAATCCTAAGATGTCAGAGTACATCTACATGGAGAATAATGGCATCCATATTATTGATTTGAACAAAACGCTAAAGTGCCTAGAGGAAGCGACCTATGCGATGAAAAACATCGTACGCTCTGGCCGTAAGATCATGTTCGTTGCTACGAAAAAGCAAGCAAAAGACATCATCAACCAAGAAGCGACTCGCCTTAACATGCCATTCGTAACTGAGCGTTGGTTGGGCGGTATGTTGACCAATTTTGCAACCATACGTAAGTCATTGAAGAAATTGGCTCAGATTGACAAATTGATGAAGGATGATGCTTTCAACAATCTGGCTAAACGTGAGCGGTTGATGATTGCTCGTGAGAAAGCGAAATTAGAGAAGTTGTTAGGTGGTATTACCGATTTGAATCGTTTGCCTGCCGCTTTGTTTGTGATTGACGTTAAGCGCGAGCATATTGCTGTTGCAGAAGCTCAAAAACTAAATATTCCAGTTTTTGCAATGGTAGATACCAATTCAGATCCCTCAAATATCGATTTCCCGATTCCTGCTAACGATGATGCGTTCAAGTCCATCTCGATCATTACCAACCATTTGGGCAAGGCGATGGAAGAAGCATTGATGGAGCGCAAAAAGGATAAGGAAGAAGCAGGGATGAAGAAGGAGGAAGATGATAAGAAGAAAGTTGACGAAGCCGTAGAGACAAATTAATTGTTGATTGGCCAAGCGTCATGCAAGGCCGATTTGAAATAATCAAAACATCGGCCTTAAAGTCGATGTTTTGTTTTTAAGGGTTATTAGTAATAGTAAATTTTAATAAAATAAAGTATGATTAGCGCACAAGACGTAAACAAACTCCGCACGATGACCGGTGCAGGTATGATGGACAGCAAAAAAGCCTTGACTGAAGCAGACGGAGATTTTGAAAAGGCCATTGAAATATTGAGAAAAAAGGGACAGAAAGTATCAGCTTCTCGCTCTGATAGAGATGCGAAAGAGGGGTCTGTGTTTGTAAAAGTATCGGGAGACAATAAAGAAGCAATCTTGATTGCGTTGAATTGCGAGACGGATTTCGTTGCTAAGAATGATGAGTTCCAAAACCTGGGCAAGTTGATTGCAGAGACCGCCTTCGCTAAAAAGCCGGCAACGAAAGAAGCTTTGCTTGCCGAAGTAGTAGGTGGCCTTTCGTTGAATGATAAGATCACCGAGTTGGTAGGTAAGATTGGAGAAAAGTTGGAGGTAAGCTCATTCATCCACATGAAAGGTGAAGCCGTTGTTCCTTACATCCACTCAGGAAGCAAATTAGGTGTATTGGTTTCTTTGAAAGGTATAAATGGCAAAGATGTAACCGAAGCAGGAAAAGACATCGGTATGCAAATAGCTGCCATGAACCCAGTAGCGGTGAATGAAAGCGAAGTAGACAAGACAGTGATTGAAAAAGAAATGGAGATTGCCAAAGCTCAAATTTTGGCAGAAGGCAAGCCTGAGCACATGATTGAAAAGATTGCGCAAGGCAAGTTGAACAAGTTCTTCAAAGAAAGCACGTTGTTACCTCAGACTTTCGTGAAGGACAACTCGAAGACAGTTGCTCAATATTTGGATAGCGTGACCAAAGGGTTGACTGTTGTAGAATTCAAGAGAGTAGCGATTGGATAATTGCAAGGTATCCTACACTTTCAAAGTGTAGGATACCTGAAGTTCAAAAGGGAGCGATGAGCTTCCTTTTTTTATTTAGGATTTCCAAAAAAACGTACGATTTTCAAAATGATACTGGACTATCTAAAAAATGCAAGCCTTTATTCTTACGCCAACGCTAGAATAGAAACAGCATTTCAATTTTTGCAAAACACCGATTTCACAGAAATGAATTTAGGTAAGTATAACATTGATGGCGACAAACTTTATGCAATAATAAATGAGTACGAAACCAAGCAAATTAGCGAAGGCATTCTAGAAGCACACAGAAAGTATATCGACATACACTATATCATAACTGGGAGCGAATGCATCGCCACTACGTTTTTAACAGATCAAGTGCCAACTAGAGACTATGACGAAGAAGATGACTATATGCTTTTTAGTTGTGCCTGTACACCTCAGTTATTGAAGCCGGAGATGTTTACATTACTTTATCCGCATGACATTCACATGCCAGGTGTGCACTTAACCGAAAAAACATTTGTAAGAAAGGTGGTTGTAAAAGTGATGATGTAGACTACATTATTTAGATTAATCTTCCTCCAACGGCCATCTCATCCGGTACCACTGAAATCAAAGGGAAAGAACTTCCGATAGGTAGAGCTTTTAAAAAATCGGCCATGGCTGCACTTTCTTTAAAGGAGAGGGAAGAATAGAATTCCTAAACTTTTTCCCATCTTTGCACCAAGTCATTGAGACTTGCAAATTTTAAAGCCCATGAAGTCCTTTATCCTTTTCATCCTCGCTTAAGAAGCTTCGATGATTATTTTTGGTCGCAAAGGACCAAGTCATTTCCCGGAAGGGATTTCTTCATTTATTCATACTTTTAATTTTTCAAATGAAAGCTTTTACAACTAAGGCGTTTTCTGTTTTTCACTTATTCAAAGAAGCCGTAAAAGGCTCCGAACAAAACTTTACCGAAGGGAGTATCAACCGTGCCATTTTTCTCTTGTCCATTCCCATGATTTTGGAAATGGCAATGGAGTCGTTGCTGGCGGTGGTGGACATATTTTTTATCAGCAAACTAAACAACAACGATGCGGTAACCGCAGTAGGCCTGACTGAATCAGTATTGGCGATAGTTTATTCATTGGCGATGGGTTTGGGTATGGCAGCTACTGCCATGGTAGCGAGGCGCATCGGGGAAAAGGACCAACCGGGTGCAGCGGTGGCTGCGGTCAACGCTCTTTACATTGGTTTGATTGTTTCGATTGTGATTACTCTTGCCGGAATTTTCTT
The DNA here is from genome assembly GCA_031400595.1 of Cyclobacteriaceae bacterium. Taxonomy (GTDB): domain Bacteria; phylum Bacteroidota; class Bacteroidia; order Cytophagales; family Cyclobacteriaceae; genus ELB16-189. The sequence goes on along the minus strand of JANNQG010000015.1, from coordinate 214,472 downwards.
TTATGATGATGTGCTGCGATTGATGGGCGCATCAGAGAGCGTAATTTCTGTTGGCTCGGGATATACACAATGGATGTTAGTTGGGAATATCACCATCGTTGCTTTGTTTTTAGTGAACGCCATTTTCCGTGGTGCGGGTAGTGCAGCTATTGCCATGCACTCGTTATGGATAGCCAACATTTTAAACATGATCCTTGATCCAATTCTCATTTTTGGATGGGGACCCATTCCTGCACTTGGAGTGGAGGGGGCGGCAATAGCGACCAATATTGGAAGAGGCGCTGGTGTGCTCTACCAACTGTACTATCTATCTGGTGAAAAGGGAGTCATCAAAATCCATAAGGAAAACATTAAAATAGATTGGAGCATTATCACCCGACTCTTAAAAGTATCGGCCGGTAACATTGGGCAGTTTTTGATTTCTACTGCCAGCTGGCTTTTTATGGCACGAATTATTGTTACGTTTGGAAGTGCTGCCTTTGCTGGTTATCAGTTTGCGATCAGAGTAATCATATTTACCATTCTACCCTCTTGGGGCATGGCCAATGCAGCAGCTACTTTGGTTGGCCAAAACCTGGGTGCTCAAAAGCCGGACCGTGCAGAGCAGTCGGTATGGACGGCTGGTTTTTTGAATATGGTTTTCCTAGGTTTGATATCCATCACTTTTTATTTTGTGTCCGAGCCAATCATGCGAATTTTTTCAACCAATGAAGAAGTAATTCGTTATGGCGCCCAATGCCTTAGGATTGTGGCTTTTGGGTATGTGTTTTATGGATATGGAATGGTGATTGTGCAATCGTTCAATGGCGCAGGAGATACGCGCACTCCAACCATTCTAAATCTGTGTGGGTACTGGCTTTTTCAAATTCCGCTGGCCTACTTGCTAGCTGTGCAATTTGGCCTTGGGCCCAGCGCGGTTTTTTGGGCGATTGCTATTGCCGAATCGGTGATGGCGGTTGTCGCCATTGTTATCTTCAGACAGGGGAAATGGAAGGGAGTTAAAATTTAATTTAAGTCAGTCAATAGTCGATAGTCCATGGTAGATTACTGTGGACTATCGACTAGGGACCATGGACCTACTGACCTTTCTTAAACGCAGCCTTCACCGCATTATTCAATTCTTCACCGGCTTTTTTCAAACTTGCTTCTACCTCTTTCCAACGTTCTTTATTTTCTGCGTCATTTTTAAGTTTGTCAGCGGCCACTTTTAGTTCCTCAAATTTCTTCTTTAAGTCAGCTTCCACTCGGGTGCTGGCATCTTTTGCTTCAACAAGAAACTGGTCGAATTTTTTCCCGAATTCTTTAAAAAACTTCTCTGCTGAGCCTTCTTGGCTAGATTCTTCCATTTGACATTGCTTTAATGATAGACAAATCTAGTCAACTGTGATCCCATTGAAAAATCAAGGGTGCGATTTTGTTAGCGAAATTTGGTTGGGCTACCAGGATGCTTAAATTTGATTTGTTAATCTGACCGAGTTTGAAATCGAAGCTTATTTTTCTTTTTTTGGCTGTATTGATTGTGGTATCCGCCTGTGCCAAGTCTAACTCAGGCTATAAACCACGTTATAAGAAGCCAAATCCTAACAAGCCGTTACCTTGTCCACAAAAAGACTGTTGAGTTATGCGGAAAATTGTGATAGCTATAGATGGGTACTCGGCTTGTGGCAAAAGCTCCACGGCAAAGGAGGTGGCAAAGGAGTTAAACTATAGGTATATAGACTCTGGCGCGATGTACCGAGCTGTCACCCTTTATTTTTTGGATCACTTAGTGGCCATAACTAACCCTAAAGAAGTTGAGAAGGCAATACGCGAAATCCAGCTTTCTTTTCGGGTCAATGCAAAAGGGGTTTCCGAATTGTTTATGAATGGCATTAACATAGAAAGGGACATTCGAAAAATGCGAATTTCAGAGAATGTAAGTCCGGTAAGTGCGCTAAAAGAGGTTCGCAAAGCCATGGTGGCTATCCAACGAAAGTTGGGTAAAGACAAAGGTATCGTGATGGATGGCCGAGATATTGGATCGGTGGTTTTTCCTCAGGCCGAGCTGAAACTTTTTCTTACTGCCGAGATGTTGGTGAGGGCTTTCCGTAGGCAAAAGGAACTTCTGCAACGCGATGATCTGGTCGATATTGACACAATTGTTGAAAACTTGACTAAACGCGACCAGATTGATAGCACCCGAAAGGAGAGCCCCTTGGTAAAGTCACCAGATGCTGTCTCGATCGATACGACCCACATCACTATTGACGAACAAGTTGATGAGGTAGTTAGGCAGGCTTTTTCAAAAATAGTCAGCTTGGCTTGACCGCCATTTTCAAGCTGGCACAAGGCTCAAAAATTCTTTGAATTAACTCCCCTTTGCTGCTTGAATTTAATTGCTAATTTTGCCACGTTCCTTCCTAAAATGCCTTTTTTGGTTGAATAGTGGAGGAGTACTAAACTTAACTTATTGCCAACTCCTCATGGGCAAATTCATCCGACTAAAAAAAGGTTTTACCATCAATCTGGCGGGCAAAGCGACTCCCAAAGTTTTGGAAATAGAGCAGCCTGACACATTTGTTATCAAACCCACAGACTTCCACGGTACTTATATGCCCAAACCGGTTGTAAAGGAGGGGGATACCGTAAAAGCAGGCTCTCCGCTGTTTCACGACAAGCGACATGAAAATATCATTTACTCGGCACCCGTTAGTGGAGAAGTGGTCGAGATTAAGAGAGGCGAAAAGCGCAAATTGCTAGAAATAAAAATCTTGGCCGATAAGAAAGTAGAATACGAGGCTTTCAAAAAATATACAATTTCAGACATCGCGAATCTATCAGCAGCAGCATTAAAGGAGCAACTTCTTGCGTCAGGAGTTTGGCCTAACTTGATAGAACGCCCCTTTGGCGTAGTGGCCGACCCTGGAGTGACGCCAAAGGCGATTCATATTTCTGCATTTGATACACATCCGCTGGCACCCGATTACGGTGTGTTGTACAAAGGGCAAGACCAGTACTTTCAAGTGGGTGTGGATATTTTGAAGAAGCTTACTTCTGGTACTGTTCATGTTAACACACATACAACCAGCGAGATTTCCACTGTTTTTTCTCAAGTGAAAGGCGTGGAGGTAAACAAGTTTTCGGGCCCACATCCCGTTGGATGTGTTGGTGTTCAGATTCATCACTTGGATCCGATCAACAAAGGGCAGGTCGTTTGGACAATTACGCCAGCGGGTGTGATCCAGATTGGTAAACTCTTCCTGAACGGAATATATGATGCATCAAAGCTTGTAGCGCTGACAGGTTCTGAAGTTAAGAACCCTCAATATTACAAAACCTACACAGGAGCTTCCGTAAAAAAATTCCTTCAAGACAACTTGAAACAAGATCACGTGCGAGTGATAGCCGGAAATCCTTTGACGGGCACTGCAATTGGAAAGGAAGGACACATTGGGTTTTTCGATCAACAAATTTCTGTTTTACCTGAAGGAGATTATGCGGAGTTTGTGGGTTGGATTACTCCGGGTGAGCGCAAACTAAGTTTCCATCGAGCGATTGGTTTGTTTTCGTTCCTCTCGCCAGGCAAAGAAAGGGTAGTAGATACAAATACACACGGAGAACCACGCGCTTTCGTTCAATCTGGTATTTTTGAACAGGTAGTTCCGATGGATATTTTACCTACTCATTTACTAAAGAGTATTCTGGCCGAAGATATTGATGAAATGGAAGCATTGGGCATTTACGAAGTCATTGAAGAAGACTTGGCACTTTGCGAATTTGTCGATGTATCAAAACATAAAGTACAGGAAATCTTGAGAGAGGGTCTTGAATTAGTTCAACAAAGTTAATACAGCGATCAGATGGAGTTTATCAAGCATCAGATAGAGAAAATTAAGCCCAATTTTGAGAAGGGCGGTAAGTGGGAGAAGCACTATTATTCCTTCGAGGCATTAGAGACTTTCTTATTTGCACCAGCAACTACGAATGGAATAAAAGGAGCACAGATTCGCGATGCCATCGACTTGAAGCGGTTGATGATGACTGTTATTATTTCTATGGTTCCGTGCTTATTGTTTGGAATGTGGAATGTCGGTCACCAACATTTTTTGGCCATTGGTCAGGCTGCATCGTTCACGGATAAATTTTGGATTGGTGTTGTTCAAGTAATGCCTGTTGTAGTTGTCTCTTACGGTGTCGGTTTGGGTATTGAGTTTGTGTTTGCCACATTTAGAAGACATCCTGTTAATGAAGGATTTTTGGTAACGGGAATGTTGATTCCGTTGGTCATGCCTCCGGATGTACCACTTTGGCAAGTTGGCTTGGCCACTGCTTTTGCCGTGATTATTGGTAAAGAAGCGTTTGGTGGCACTGGCATGAATGTAATGAACGTTGCATTGACCGCTCGGGCATTTTTGTATTTCGCCTACCCAACTGACATATCAGGAAGTGTGTGGACGTATATAGGAGATGCAAAGGCAGTGGCCGGTTATTCTGGAGCAACGCCATTGTCCTTAGCCGCAGACGCAGCCACTACAGGAACAAACGTTGTTACTTCACTTAACTCTTTTGGAACCGGATGGAATGAGGGCGTGTTTTCGTTCTGGAATATGTTTATGGGTGTAATGCCTGGTTGTATTGGAGAGACTTCAACATTAATGTGCCTAGTAGGAGCCTTTATTTTGGTAACTACCGGTGCAGGAAGTTGGAAAGTGATCGTGAGTGTTTTTGGAGGTGCCTATGCAATGGGACTTTTGTTAAATGTGATTGGCGGAAATGCCTTTGTAGAAATGCCTGCCCATTATCACTTGGTGATTGGCGGGTTGGCTTTTGGCGCTGTCTTCATGGCGACAGATCCAGTAACTGCCTCGCAAACAGAAACAGGAAAATGGATTTATGGGGCTTTGATTGGAGTCTTTACTGTTATGATTCGAGTATTCAATCCTGCTTATCCGGAAGGAATTATGTTAGCGATATTATTGATGAATGTGTTCGCTCCCCTCATCGATTATTTTGTAGTTAGTGCAAACAAAAAAAGAAGATTACAACGTGCGACAGTCTAACCTTTACATCGTTTTATATGCTGCGGCCATCACGATCGTGTGTGGCGGTGCACTAGCTATTGCGTCACAAAGTTTAAAGCCTCTGCAAGATGCTAACATCGAGCTAGAGCGCAAGAAGAATATCTTGGCTACCGTTATGGAGTTGAAAGAGGGAGACGATGTTGTAGAGCTTTATGCTTCGCGTGTGAAAGAAAGCGTCATCGACTACCAGGGAAATGTAAAAGTAGGAATGAAGGCCAGCCAAGTGATCATTGCTGAGCAATATAAATTGAAACCTGAAGAACGCCTTCTGCCTATCTATGAATTTAGAAATCAGACGGATTCAACAAAAATTGAAAATGCAGTAATGCCCGTATATGGATATGGACTATGGAATAACATCTGGGGATTTGTTGCGCTACAATCTGATTTGAATACTGTGCAGGGTGTGAAGTTTGAGCATGCAGGTGAAACACCTGGTCTGGGCGCTCGGATTACTTCTGATGATATACAAGTTCGCTATAAAGGGAAAAAGGTTTTTGACGGAGACAAGATCATGTCCGTTCAAATGCAAAAGGGGGAGGGCATGGATTATTCGTCTGATTTGCATAAGGTGGACGGCATGTCCGGTGCTACCCTTACAGCAAAAGGAGTCAATAACATGTTGACCGACTATTTTTCATGCTATAAAAATTATTTGAAGAAGAATCAACAAAATTTATCACTAAACCTATGAGCACAGCAACAGCGGAAGTAGAAGTGGTGGAGAAAAAAGCAGAACCGCTTTTCTCTAAGAAGAATAGAAAGTTGATTAGCAATCCACTGGATATCGATAATCCGATTACAGTTCAGATTTTAGGTGTGTGTTCTGCGTTGGCAGTAACAACCCAAATGAAGCCTGCCTTTGTAATGTCAATCGGATTGATGGTGGTAACGGCTTCCTCCAACGTAGTGATCTCGATGATGCGAAATTCAATTCCTTCACGTATTCGAATCATTGTTCAACTGGCTATTGTGTCGCTATGGGTGATTCTCGTAGATCAGATTTTGAAGGCGTATGTATATGACGTTTCTAAGCAATTATCAGTATTTGTGGGGCTAATCATAACAAATTGCATTGTGATGGGTCGATTGGAAGCTTTTGCGATGGGCAACAAGCCTTGGCCTTCTTTTTTGGATGGAATTGGAAATGGGTTGGGATATGGACTTATCTTGATGACGGTAGCTTTTGTTCGTGAGCTTTTTGGCGCGGGAAGTCTGTTTGGCTTTAAAGTATTTGAGTCTATGGGAGTACATTATACCGGCAATGGATTGTTGCTACTACCAGCGGGTGCCTGTATTTTAGTAGGGATTGTTATCTGGCTGCAGCGCACATTGAACGGACATCGCGAGACGCATTAATCTTAATTTGATATGGAGAATTTAGTAAACATTGGAATCAGGTCGATATTTATCGATAACATGATATTCGCTTACTTTCTGGGAATGTGTTCTTTCCTTGCCATTTCCAAAAAAGTGACAACCGCAATAGGGCTAGGTGTAGCTGTTGTTTTTGTAATTGGAATTACGGTGCCTATCAATTGGCTAATTCAGAATTACGTATTGGTTCCGGGCGCTCTCGCCTGGTTAGGTGATGACTTTAAGAATGTGGATTTAAGCTTTTTGCAATTCATCATCTTCATTTCGGTAATTGCGGCCATCACACAGTTAACAGAAATGGCTGTTGAGAAATTTTCACCCGCACTATATGGTACACTGGGAATTTTTCTTCCTTTGATTGCTGTAAACTGTTCTGTATTGGGCGCTGCGTTATTTATGGTGGGGCGCCCCTACAACTTGGCAGAAGCAACTGTTTTTGGACTTGGTTCGGGAATAGGTTGGATGCTGGCTATCGTTGCGTTAGCAGGTGTAAGAGAAAAGATGAAGTATTCAAATGTTCCTGCTCCGCTTAGAGGACTGGGCATTACGTTTATATTAGTTGGGCTGATGTCCTTGGGATTTTTGAGCTTCCTCGGCTTCTCTTTATAAAGAAATGCGAACAAGAAATAAAAAGGCTTCGCGAGAAGCCTTTTTTGTTTGAAAAGAATACGGAGTTAAACGCTTAAATTGAATAGTTATGAAAGGCTTAGCTGGTAAAATTGTTCGCTACTTCTTTAATGGTACCCTATTTATAGTTCCGTTGGTAGCCACGGTCTATTTCATTATTGTTTCCTTTCAATGGCTGGACAGTCGATTGAACTTGCCATATCCGGGAGTTGGTTTTGCCATCATACTAAGTGTGATAACGATATTTGGTTATTTCACTTCGAATTTTGCTTTCAAGACTTTTTCAAATTGGTTTGACCATGGTATGAACCGTATTCCATTGGTGAAACTAATCTATTCGTCCGTCAAAGATTTGTTGGCCGCTTTTGTTGGAGACAAGAAGAAATTTGATCGCCCTGTGTTGGTTCGAATTAATAAAGAGAACCAGTTGCATCGAATAGGTTTTATCACCCAACAAGATTTAACTGAACTGGGCCTTCCGGACATGATAGTCGTTTATTTTCCTCAATCTTATGCGGTAGCTGGAGATCATTTTTTGGTACCTCGCGAGAATGTTCAGCCTTTGAATATCCCTGGGCCCATAGCAATGAAGTTTATTATATCTGGCGGTGTCAGTGGGTTTAGTTCAGGCACAGACTAACTGATTACGCCTGATCCAATCAATTCCTCGTCATCATACCATGCCGCAAATTGGCCTGGTGTTATTCCTCGTTGAGGTCGATCAAAAATGATGTATAGACCTTCCTCTTTTTTATACAGGGTGCATTTTTCCAATGGTTGGCGGTAGCGTATTCTGGCTAAATAGTTTTTAGATCCTCCGATAGCTATTCTAAGATCGGGTCGTACCCAGTGCTCATCTTCGTTGGGAATGAATAGTCCTTTCCGATAAAGTCCGGGGTGATCGTCACCACTGCCTGTGTAAATAATATTTTTCTCTGTGTCGGTGCCAATTACAAACAAAGGCTTTTCATGCCCGCCAATGTTTAAACCTCTACGTTGGCCAATTGTATAATAGTGTGCACCGGTATGTTCACCTACAATGTCACCCAGTTCGGGTGTTAGGTGATAGGGTGCTGAGATGTCGACAAGGTCTCTATCGGTGAAGCCATTGCTGAAAACCGCAGAGTCGAGTGGTATTTCAATCACTTTTCCCTTTTTAGGCTCCAGGCGTTGTTGTAGGAAATCAGGTAAATGAACTTTTCCAATGAAACAAAGTCCTTGTGAATCTTTTTTCTCTGCGGTATCTAGTCCTGCCTTTTTCGCAATCGCTCTAACTTCTGGTTTTAGTAATTCTCCAATAGGAAAGAGGGCTTTCGAAAGTTGTGATTGACTAAGCTGACATAAAAAATAGCTCTGATCTTTATTCGGATCTTTTCCTGCGAGTAGCTGAAATATTGGTCCTCCTCCATTTTGCAAAACACCTTTGCGGCAATAATGGCCGGTGGCTACAAAATCAGCACCCAGTTTTAAGGCTGCATCCAGGAAAACATCAAATTTTATTTCACGGTTGCACAGCACATCCGGATTGGGAGTTCGTCCGGATTTGTATTCGGCAAACATGTAGTCAACAATTCGGTCTTTGTATTCTACACTTAGATCAATCGTTTGGAAAGGAATACCCAATTGTTGTGCAACGATCATCGCATCATTGCTATCATCTAGCCATGGGCATTCGTTGCTGATTGTCACTGTGTCGTCATGCCAGTTTTTCATGAACATGCCGATCACTTCGTAGCCTTGTTCTTTTAGCAAGTAAGCAGCTACGCTGGAATCAACACCTCCGGATAGACCGACAACGACCCTCTTTTTCATTGCTTATTTCTAGCTAGACACCTTCGGCTAACAACTCGTTTATGATCTGATTAAATCGCTCTTTGAATTGTTCGTAATAGATACCTGTTCCAGGACCTTCAAAGCCAGTTCGAATGTGTTTTACTTTCCCATCTTTACCAATGAAAATAGTAGTAGGAAAGGCAATCACTTTGTTGAGCATCGGCAGACTTTGTGAGGCCTTCTCTTTGTCGTTTGTTCCCGCAATGACAAAGTCATAGGGTACTGCTAACTTCTCTTTCATTTTTTTTACCCGACCAATAGCATAGTCGAAATCATCTTTGCGCTCATAGGCGAGTCCAAGTATTTCTACCCCTCGTTCGTGATTTTGCTTGTACCATTGCGTTAGAAATTTTGTCTCATCCATACAATTGGGGCACCACGTGCCAAAGATTTGAAGAATCAATACCTTGCCCGCATACTTTTCGTCAGATGGACTTATCATAGTTCGATTCTCATCCGGGAAACTAAAAGCAATCCGATCATAACCTTCCTTCAAAAACGTAAGGGCCTCGGCATCTGGCATCTCAGCATTTTCATTTTTTATGCCTTTAAAAACTTCATGAGAGAGTTTGCCCGAGAAGAAATCGCCTTTTAGTGAATCGCCTTCAAAGGCAGCAGTAAAAAGAAAAGCATGGTTACCGTCAAACGTACTAAGCATTAATTTGCTGTCGAACACATTGCCCTGCAGGTAACGATAGTCGCCTTCTGGGGTTAGAAAAGTTCCTGTTACCAGATTTCCATTTTGTTGAATCACACCGACTGCCGGATACGTTTTTATTTTGGAAACAAAATTCAACTGGTATTTACCTGAATAATTTACCACCGATGCTTCCGCCCCGGAAAATCTAAAACCTTCTCCGTGTACTGCTCTGAAGGGTAGCTTAAAATCAGGATCATAATTTTTGATGTAAAAACCTTCCAGTTTGTCGCCATTAATTTTAGCTATCAGATCAATATCAAAAACAAGCATAGTAATTTTTACTGAATCACCGGTGATCGATATTTCATCTTGCAGCAGTTTTTCTTCTGCGTTTTGCAGGTATACTTGGTACTTCCCGGATTCTTTCGTTACCTCAAAATTGAACGGGAGCTCATGTCCCTGCATTTCTATAATGCCTCGCCAACTCCCGGTTTTCAGCTCCGCTGGTGGTTTTTGACATGAAGTAATTGCCAGAATTGCCGCAAAAAAGAATAAAAATCTCATGAATCATCAAATTTTGACGTACAACACAAAAATGCGATAAATGATTCTAATTTCGTTGACCTTTACTGTGATTCATTGCTGGTTGGTCGAACATCCAGCAACTACTAACTAACAGCCAAGTCATGTTTCAAAATCTGAAAGTACTCGAATTGGCCTCGGTCCTTGCCGGCCCCAGTGTTGGGCAGTTTTTCGCTGAGTTAGGCGCAGAGGTAATTAAGGTAGAAAATCTTAAAACAGGTGGTGATGTTACGCGCAGTTGGAAGGGGGTGGGGGAGGAGACAGACGACCGTTCCGCTTATTTTTGTTCATGCAATTGGGGAAAGAAATCTATTGCAGTTGACCTAACCAGCGAAGAGGGCAAGCAAGCCGTTAAGAAATTGGCACATCGTTCGGACATTGTTATCGCCAGCTACAAACCGGGAGATGCCGAGAAACTAGGTGTCTCCTACCAACAACTATCAACGAATAACGAACACCTAATTTATGGCCAAATCTCCGGTTATGGAAGTGATGATGATCGTGTCGGTTACGATGCCGTCATTCAGGCGGAGTCTGGATTTATGGACTTGAATGGGGAGAAGGATGGGCAACCCACGAAAATGCCCGTAGCTTTGATTGATGTGTTGGCAGCACATCAGTTGAAAGAGGGATTGCTGCTCGCCTTGTTGAAGAAAGAACGATCTGGAGTAGGAAGTTTGGTAGAGGTGTCTTTGATTCAATCTGCGTTATCTTCGCTTGCCAACCAAGCTACCAATTGGCTGGTGACGAAGAAGCTGCCCACCCGGCAGGGATCTGCCCACCCGAACATAGCTCCCTATGGCGATTCATTTTTGACAAAGGATGGCAAGCGAGTTTTGCTGGCAGTTGGCAATGATAGACAGTTCAAAGCTTTGATAGCTGTTCTTGGCATCAGTGAGCAGGTGCTCGACCTAGGAGCGTGGGCGTTGGAAGTTAAATTTTTGTCGAATCAGCAACGAGTTGAAAATCGATTACAGTTGAATGAGCTATTAGAAAAAGCCATTGTGCAATTTGAATCGAAAGAGTTGATGAGTAAAATTTACCATCTGAAAATTCCGGCAGGATTAATTCAAAATGTAGAAGAGGCGTTTTCCACACAAGAAGCAAATGAAATACTGATTAGATCAACAGAGCTAACTGGTGTGAAAAACTTTGCCGGACGAGTTTCTAACATCAAACTTCCAACCTCGAATTTATTACCACCTCCGCATTTTGGAGAACATACAGAAGAGGTACTGTCGTCATTGTGATGAAGGAACCTATTTCTCTTTTGATTCATATTCTAGTGCAAAAAAAATCAGGCACTGGCCTGACTTTTCCACTAGAACATGTTGCCCTATTAATTACACAGTCGACAAGCAGAGCCTAGTGCAGCCTGGCAAGCGGATAGGGTTGAATAACAACTAGATGAACTAGGGACAGAGTACGGTGAGCTGCTACCGCAGCCCGTACAGGTAGCCAAAGGTGAATCCTTGCTACAGTTTTGAAGGGCTACTAGGAAGAATACGATTAACACGTTTCTTGCCCAGGACATCTTAGAGCCGAGGTTAAATCTTGTTTTCATAGGAAAGAGGTTAGGTTTTCTATAAAGTTCAACATTTGGGAGAACTTTGTCAATACCTCTTTTTAGGTATTTTTCAAGTGGTTTGTTTCAGATAAATATTCCTATCTACTTAATTTTCCCGCCATCAATGGAGATACCAAACGAACTACCATGTAACTGTTGCTAACGGTGGATGCTGGAACTCTACTAAATCCAAAGTCGTAATCAAAGTTGGTAAAAAGCCCAAGCCCCCAAACCAACAAAAGCCCGAAAAGTGGCACTAGTAAAATAGTATTGTGCATTGAAAGTATTAGAAACAAAGTGTTGCATTACAGCAATATTTGGTTTTGATTGCCTGTTTGGTTTATCTTGAAGGTTTCACAGTAAGCAAACAACTATGAAGAAGGTTTTGGTATTGTATTACACCCAGTCTGGCCAGCTCAAAGATATCCTTGTTTCACTGTTAGCCCCATTTTCTTCGACCGAGTTTGAGGTTCACTTTGAGCAAATCATACCCGTTCAAAGTTTCCCTTTTCCGTGGCGTGCTTTCGATTTTTTTAATGCTTTCCCTGAAACATTTAGCCAAAAGCCCTATCCCCTTCACCCCCTTTCAGAGAAAGCCAAGCGTCCGTTTGACTTGGTAATAGTAGGCTATCAACCTTGGTTTCTCACACCCTCTCGGCCCGTCAGTTCATTTTTGCAGTCTTCGGATGGAAGACAAGTATTAGCGAATCGCCCAGTCGTCACCATTTTGGGCTGCCGAAATATGTGGCTTGGCGCGCAGGAAAAAATGAAAGGAAAACTACTCGAAGCTAAAGCAAATCTCGTAGGACATATAGCACTCATTGATCGCTCGGGAAATCTCACCAGCCTGATCACCATTCTGCGTTGGATGTTTACGGGAAACAGAAACCCTTTTTGGTTCTTTCCGGCCGGGGGTGTGTCGGCAGATGATATACGTAATGCATCCAAATTTGGTGAGCAAATCAAGAGTGCTTTACTATCTGCAGAATTTACTACTCTTCAACGAAAGTTGAACGAAGAAGGTGCCATCGAAATACGACCCAATTTGGTGTTGATGGAAAAGCGAGGGCAAAAAGCATTTTCTGTATGGTCTAAATTTGTGGCATCGGGCGGTAGCCAAGAATCTACCGGACGGAAAATACGAGTTTACATCTTCATGTATTTGTTGCCTACCGCTATCTTTTTTCTTACGCCCTTATTGTGGATCATGTCTCGCACGTTGTTGATTCTCAAGCGCAAACAATTGATGCAAGAGGTGGCTTACTATAAACAGAACTCGCTTAGATAGTGAAGCATTATATGTCTATCGCAAATCACAGCCAGGCTTAGTTTGCTCATGCGCCAATATTCAAACGGGAAACTATGGATTTTGATCCAAATTCATAATATTGCCTATTGAAACCAAGGCGAGTAATGAGTAGAAATGTGTACATCAATCGGCTATCATCTTTTTTGCCCAATCAGCCGGTAAGTAACGATGAGATAGAGGGAATTCTTGGATTTATTAATGGTGTCTCCTCTAAGGCAAAACCATTGATACTGCGCAATAATCAAATTAAGACACGTTACTACGCGTTGGACAAAAATGGCAACGCAACTCATACCAATGCAGAACTAACGAAGTTGGCCATTGAAAAACTGTTTGACGCCCACTTCGGTTTGAAAGATCTAGAGGTATTGTCTTGCGGAACAAGTTCACCTGATCAGATTTTGCCCGCCCACACTGCGATGGTGCACGGAGCGCTAGGTGGTCATTCTATGGAGATCAACTCACCCAGTGGCGCATGTAGTGCAGGTATTCAAGCGTTAAAGTTTGGCTATCTGGCCGTTCTTTCTAGTGAAGCCAACAATGCCGTTTGCGCAGGCTCAGAACGATTCTCAATCTGGATGCTGGCAAAGTATTTTAAAGAAGAAGCCGCAAAAGTAGCGCAATTGGAAGGAGATGGAATGATTGCGTTTGAGAAAGACTTTCTTCGTTTTATGTTGTCTGATGGAGCTGGCGCAGCATTACTGCAGTCATCACCTAATCCAAATGGGCTGTCATTGCGAATCGATTGGATCGAACAGCAGTCTTACGCCCACGAATTGCCTGCTTGCATGTATTCGGGAGCCATCAAAAATGAGATGGGAGAGTTTATCGGGTGGAGTGATTTGGAACAAAGCCGTTGGGCGGGCGAATCAGTGTTTGCTGTAAAACAAGATACCAAGCTATTGGGTGAATTTATTGTGAAAAAAGGTGGAGAACTTCTAACCAAAGTGGTGGAAAAAAGAAACTTTGATGTTTCTTCAATCACTTATTTCTTGCCACACTTATCTTCCCAGTATTTTGGGCCAAAAATAGACAAGGAACTAACCAGAATAGGATTGGGCATCCCCGCCTCTAAGTGGTTTGTCAACCTGTCGAAAGTGGGTAACGTTGGTGCAGGTTCCGCCTATCTTATGTTGGATGAATTGTTTCATTCAGGAAAATTGAAAGTAGGTGACAAGTTACTTATGATGGTTCCGGAGAGTGCACGCTTCAATTATGGGTGGATGTTATTTACGGTGGTCTAAGGAGTAACCGGCTTATCACAAAAATTAGAAGTTTACTTTGATGAAAGAAAATCAGGTTCCACAGGACAAAGAAAATCTTAACGAGGGAAAGCTCGCGAAGCTTTACTACGCGACCGATGACAAAGGCCATTACCTGAAAGTAAATAGCATTGGCTGGGAACCGGAAACAGTAGCCATGCAGCAGGCGTGGGAGGTGGTCAATGCCGAAGTCGAAGAAGCGCGTGAAAAAGTGTTGGCCGGAAAGGCAAGCCCTATTCTTTTCTATTTGAAAAAAAATATAATGAACGTGCCCATGCTGGCCAGCTATGTTGGTAGCATTAGTTTGATAGTACAATTGCATATGGTGCCATTTTTCTTTCATCGACTTAGTAACAAGATGTTGGAGCGGTACGCCAAAACGTTCCGGATATCTGTAAAGGAATTGAAGGATACTACTCTCTTGAAAAAGCAATCATGAGTATCGCATTTACTCATAAGCAATCGGCCCACTGCGAAAACGGAGTAGTTTCGAATCTACTTCGGTTTCATGGCATGGACGTGGATGAGCCCATGGTTTTTGGCATCGGTTCCGGCCTACTTTTTTCTTATTTGCCATTCATTCGGCTCAACGGCATCCCTGTTGTTTCGTATCGTATATGGCCTGGACAAATATTCAAACGCTTTTCCAACCGCACGGGTATCAAAATTGAGCGGCAAAAATTCTCTTCTACTAGAACAGCGATGGATGCGCTCGACCGTCAGTTGGACAAAGGTCAACCTGTGGGCATGCTCACTTCGGTTTTTTATTTAGACTATTTGCCAGCGGCCTATCGTTTTCATTTCAATGCCCATAACATTATTGTTTTTGGAAAAGAGAACGGAAGATATCAGGTCAGTGACCCCATTATGGAGTATACCACTGAACTTTCGTATGAGGATTTAGTTCGCGCTCGCTTTGCTAAAGGAATGCCTGAGCCAAGTGGTAGGATGTATTACCCGGTGAAAGTGCCAGCACATGCTGATTTTGAAAAAGCCATCTGGACGGGTATTAAACAAACCAGCCACGACATGACTCAAATTCCTATGCCGCTGATTGGCACCAAAGGGATGAAGTATCTTTCAAAGCGTTTGCGCAAATGGCCGGAGCGAATTGGCAATCGCAAAGCTATTTTGTGGCTGGGGAATATGATCCGGATGCAGGAAGAAATAGGCACCGGTGGAGCGGGTTTTCGTTTTATTTATGCTGCTTTTTTGGATCAAGCCAGCACCCGACTGAAGAATGAATCGCTATTCGAGTTATCGAAAAAAATAACCAAAAGCGGAGATCAACTGCGGGAGATTGCCTACTATGCAGGACGGGTTTGTAAAAGCAGAACCTCCGATACGAAGTCGTTTAGTGAGCTGGGAGATATGCTTGAGGAAACCGCGGCTTTTGAATACAATGTTTTTAATGAATTGTACCAGTTGAGTCGATCTAAATAGCATGAGCGATGTGATTGTTTCTATTGATCAGATCACGAAGCAATATCGCGGCACACAATTACCAGCCATCTCCAACGTAACACTTTCTATCCCCTCGGGTTCAGTACTTGGGTTACTCGGTCCCAATGGAGCGGGTAAGTCGACCCTGATCATGATGATGTGCGGGCTGCTGAGACCAGATGCCGGCTTCATTTCCGTTTTTGATTTGCCGATTTCCGGAAACGAAGTGCGCATACGAAAAAAAATAGGTGTTGCCCCTCAAGAAATAGCGTTGTTTCCAACGCTTACAGCTAGTGAAAATTTATTTTATTTTGGTAGAATGTACGGGCTCTCCTCTAACTTTCTGAAAAAGGTCATTCCAGATTACCTTGACCAGTTCGGCCTGTTAGCCAAATCAGGCAAGCGCGTAGAAACTTTCTCGGGGGGAATGAAACGAAGACTTAACCTCATCGCAGCGTTGCTTCATCAGCCCCAGCTCCTCATTCTTGATGAACCCACTGCGGGCGTAGACGTACAATCGCGAAATATGATTGTTGATTTTCTGAAGAAGTTAAAGGAAAAAAAAACAACGATTATCTATTCTTCTCATTTTCTTGAAGAGGCCGAAAAGATATGTACACATTTGGCAATTCTTGATGAAGGAAAATTGGTGACAGCGGGAATCAAGGAATCGCTGCTAACGAGCCATCCGGAATGCCCAACACTTGAAGATCTATTTTTAAAATTAACCGGAAAAAAAATTCGCGATTGAAAATACTGGCTACTTTTCACAAAGAATTTTTGTTACTCATTCGAGATGTGGGCGGCATGGCTGTTATTTTTTTGATGCCACTGGCGCTAGTGATTGTGATGGCGTTAGTTCAAGATGCTCCGTTTCGTGACTATCAAGAATTGAAACTCGATGTCATCTTTGTTGACCAGGATCAGGCAGAGTTGGGTAGAAGACTATCCCAATCGTTCGCTCAATCAACGCACGTTCGCCTAATTTCCCAACACGATTCGTCTGAAGCCAATGCATTGGTTCGTAATGGAGCTTATAAGGCGGCCATCATTCTGCCCGCCCATGCAAGCTTTACCCTACAAGAAAAGACACGTCAACTGATCGCTCGTGTATTGCGTCAGGCTGGTCTTCCAGCTCAATTATTAGATCCGATAGCGAGGCCGGCTGTAGATGTCACAATTGTATTTGATCCCGCGATCAAGGCTAACTATAAGCAAGCACTTACGGGTGCAGTATCAAAAATTTTTGCAGATGTACAAACACAATGGGTACTTGATGAATTACAAATTCAATTGACAGATGGCGAATCAGCGCATTCTACTCTTCATTTTGACCCTTCACAAATGATTCGAGTGGTTCAAAAAGATGCAGGCGAAAACAGAAATAAAGGAATAATGATGAACTCGGTGCAACACAATGTACCCGCCTGGACAATGTTTGCTATGTTTTTTATTTTGTTTCCGTTGGCTGGAAATTTCATAAAAGAACGAGAAGAAGGAAGCATGTTACGGCTGCGCCTTATTGCTGCATCTCAACTTCCAGTAATGGTGGGCAAGTTTTTGTTTTATTTTTCTATTTGTCTGGTGCAGTTTATCCTGATGATATTGGTAGGAATTTTTGTGATGCCGTTCATAGGCCTAAGCTCATTAGAACTGGGAGATGGATTGGGCATGGCAGTTACCGCATGTGCTGTAGCCATTGCAGCCACGGGTTATGGTCTTGTGATTGCTGTGTTTTTTAAAACTCCGCAGCAAGCTCTTTCGTTCGGATCTGTGTCGGTGGTGATTCTTTCCGCTTTGGGGGGCGTGTGGGTGCCCGTGTATGTGATGCCTGAGTTTCTACAGGTCGTAAGTCGGTTTTCGCCTCTTCAGTGGGGTTTAGAGTCATTTAATGACTTATTTTTACGTCACGTGTCATTGATGTATATCTTACCCAATATTGCCAAACTTTTATGCTTTGGACTCACTGCCTTACTTTTAAGTGTGCTTATTCACCGATCGAGAACCATTTCTTAAACCACGTGTTATGAAGTCAAAAGAAGAGTTAGTTCGCGAGTTAAAAGAATTGATCATTGAAAGACTGAACCTTCAAGATTTGGTGCCTGCCAACTTTGATGGAGAACTTCCTATTTTCGGTGAGGGACTTGGACTCGATTCTATTGACGCGATTGAGTTAGTTGTTTTGTTTGAAAAAAACTATGGCATAAAATTTCAAGATCCGAAAGACGCTCGAAAAGTATTTGTCAACTTGAATACCATGGCTGATTATATTTTGGAACATCAAAAATGAATGAACAAATAGTTATTACGGGCATGGGGATGATATCGTCCTTGGGAGTAAATGTGCCGGAAAACTACAATTCATTGTTAACCGGCAAGACAGGATTTGGAAAAATTGAAATCCTGCAAACGGCTCACCGAGAAAATTTGCCGGCATTTGAAATAAAATCCACCGATGCGCAATTGCGTGACCTAGCTGGGGTGCAGGACGGAACTGGTTTCACACGAACATCTTTGTTATCCCTTATCGCGGCCGGAGAAGCGATTCAATCTGCTAGCCTTACGCAAGGTGAATTAGCGCAATCTGGGTTTATTTCCGCTACTACTACCGGAGGTATTCGCGAACTTGAAAAGTATTTCTTTGAAATGAAAGATCCCGATAAGTCGGGTGCGTTTCTTCAGTTTGCAGATACAGGAAATCCGGGTGAACATACCGAGAGAGTCGCAGATATGCTTGGATTGACAAAATATATAGCTACCCTTAGCACGGCTTGTTCTTCGTCTGCCAATTCTATTATGCTGGGAGCACAATTGTTGAAAGCTGGGAAACTAGATCGTGTTATTTGTGGAGGGTCAGAAGCACTTTCGTGTTTTACCATCAATGGGTTTAATGCATTGATGATTTTAGACAAAGGTCATTGCAGACCTTTTGATGCAGAAAGAAAAGGATTAAATCTTGGAGAGGGTGCCGCCTATGTGGTGCTGGAGAGAGAACCAACGGCAAGGGAGAGAGGAGCAAAGATATTGGCAACTTTGACGGGCTATGGCAATGCCAACGATGCGTTTCATCAAACTGCTTCTTCGCCAGATGGCGCAGGTGCGTTGAGGTCGATGCAACTGGCCGTTGAGATGAGTGACCTCGCACTAAATGACATTGACTATATCAATGCACATGGAACTGCCACTGAAAATAATGACCTCTCTGAGGGGATGGCTATTCAGAAACTTTTTTTGGGCAAGCCTCCACTGGTCAGTTCGACTAAACCATTTACGGGCCATACACTTGCTACCGCAGGAAGCATGGAGGCAGTAATTTCTATTCTGACGTTATTGCATCAGGTTGTTTTTCCGAACCTAAACTATTCTTCACCAATGCCTGAACTGAATTTTATTCCAGAGACAGTACTCCGTCAAAACATCCCCATAAAGAATGTGCTTTCAAATTCATTTGGGTTTGGCGGGAATACGTCAACATTGCTTTTGAGCGCAGTTTAAAAAATGGAATCAAGAAGTTTCTATATCAATGGTATTGGGCTGATCTCACCGCAGCAAACGTTTGGCGATGGTGATTTCTTAGACTCGCCCATTGACCATCGTCTTTCTATTCTTAGTTGCATAACGCCTGACTTTAAACAGTTTATTAACCCGATTCAGCTGCGCAGGCTTAATCGAATTCAGCGCATTGGTTTAACAGCAGCTGCTTTAGCATTAAAAGATGCTTCGTTGGATTCAATCTTGGGAATTGTTACAGCCACGGGAGAGGGTTCATCTGCTAGCAAAGGAACCTTTATTGCCGAATTTCTTTTGCAAGATGAAAAGTATACTACACCCACGAGTTTCGTTCAAAGTAGCTATAATAATTTAGCTGGCTTAGTCGCAATGACGTATCGGATGATGGGCTATAACAACAATTTCGTAAGTGGTGGATTTGCTTTTGAAACCGCTTTACAAGACGCGATGTTGCAATTGATAGTGCATACGTCTAAAGACTTACTCGTAGGTAGTTATGACGAATCGTACGCACCGCATTTTGAACTTGACAACCGAACGGGTCATTATAAAAAGGAAACAGGATCTAGTTTACAGTTGTTCACCCGAGCAACTCCGGGAACTTTATGGGGTGAAGGTGCTTCATTTTTCTTGCTTTCGAACAAACAAACTGAAAAGACCTGGTGTCAAGTTCGCGAGCCATTGGTCATTTACAAGCCTTCACTCGTCAAAGACATTTATGCTTCTCTAACGAAATATTTGAGCGAGAATAAAATCGACATTTCCACCATTGATATATTGATCAGTGGAGCTTCGGGAGATTCAGACGCAGACGAGCAGATTCACCAATTGGAAAGATCGATGCCTTCGGTCACCCTTTGTCGGTTTAAACATTTATGTGGCGAGTATTTCACAGCTGTTTCATTTGCGGTATGGTTAGCTGCATCCATCTTGAAGAAAAATAGAATTCCGGCTATTACGCATTTTAACGCTGTGCAACCCCCAAAGAAAATAAAAAGAGTATTAATAGCGAATCACTATCGCAACCGCAGTCTTTCTTTCCTCTTACTTGAGGGCTGAGGATCAGGGTTATGCAGTGAGTGTTGAGATTTGGTTGGCAGCATTTTTAAGAAACAGTAACAATCTAACAATCTATATGAAACGTATTTTTAAGATCATTCTTTATGTTATTGCCTTTCATTTGGTCGTGTTTGGTTTAACGATGTGTTCGCTTGATCGTTACACTACAAAGGCTTTCAAAAAGGCACAAAAAGAAAAGCCATACGATGTAGTTATTGTTCCTGGTGTTCCGTATGACTCGACTGAAATTGGTACAGTTTTCAAAGCGCGGATTCTCTGGGCTAAATTCTTGTACGATAGCGGGTTCACCAAGAATGTTATTTTTTCTGGCTCTGCAGTTTATTCGCCCTACTTCGAGGGCAGTGTGATGAAGACGATTGCAGATTCTTTAGGGATTCCTCCGGGTCACACCTTTTCGGAAACAAAGGCAGAACATAGTACAGAGAACATTTATTATGGCTGGAAAATGGCTCAGCGAATGGGTTTTGAAAAGATCGCGCTAGCGACTGATCCTTTTCAATCTATTTTGTTAAGGGGCTTTGGGAAAAAGTATTGTCCCGGTATTGGAGAAGTTCCCATGGTGTACGATAAGTTGGATATCAGTCAACCGTTGCCTGTAGTGAATCCACATGGTGCCTACCATCCGAAATTTGTTTCTATAAAAGAGAGAGAGGGACTTTGGAAGCGCTTTCAAGGAACCTGGGGAAGTCGTGTTGTAAAGGAATATGAGAAAGACAATCCCACCAATGGAAAGGATGACAAGTAACCCGGATTAGCTTGCGCCCGCCAAAAGATAAAGCACCGCCATCCGAATAGCCACACCATTTTCAACTTGGTCTAGTATGATCGAGTGATGAGAATCGGCTGCGTCACTAGTTAGCTCCACGCCTCGATTGATAGGACCGGGATGCATGAGCACAATTTCTTTCTTTAAATCATCCAGTATCTTTTTGTTGATTCCGTAGTAAAGCGAGTATTCACGGAGGGAAGGGAAATATTTAATCTGTTGCCTTTCTAGTTGAATGCGAAGCACATTTGCCACATCACACCAGGCCAATGCTTTCTTTACATCCCACTCCACAATCACTCCTAGAGATGCAATATATTTTGGCAATAAGGTAGGAGGGCCGCATACCATAACTTCTGCACCAAGTTTCTTCAATGCAAAAATATTTGAAAGCGCTACTCGGGAGTGTAGAATGTCACCGATAATTGCAATTTTCTTTCCTTCCACAGCACCCAGTTTTTCTCTGATTGAAAAACTATCGAGCAAGGCCTGCGTAGGGTGTTCATGGGTTCCATCGCCCGCGTTGATGATGTTTGCCTTGATATGTTTAGCTAGAAAATGGGGCGCGCCCACGCTGGCATGCCGCATCACCACCATGTCCACTTTCATGGCTAAAATATTATTCACAGTATCCAACAATGTCTCTCCTTTTTTTACAGAGCTCGTGGAAGTGCTAAAGTTTACGACATCTGCAGAAAGGCGTTTTTCTGCCAGTTCAAAAGAAAGCCTGGTGCGTGTTGAATTTTCAAAAAAAACATTGGCAATCGTAACGTCCCGTAATGAAGGTACTTTTTTGATGGGTCGGTTGATCACGTCCTTGAAGTTGTCGGCAGTTTCAAAAATAAGCTCTAAGTCTTGGCGAGTAAGGTTCTTGATTCCGAGCAGATGCCGTTGACTGAGCTTTGACATATTATTTATCCTTGTTGATCAACCAGATTTTATTTTGGCGATGGCCTTGCGCTTCCAATTCTACTAATACACGTTGTGATTCTAACGTATCCACATAGCGCCCGACATAATCCGCAGAAATAGGTAAGTCGCGGGTATATTTCCGATCTACCAGTACTAACAATTCCACTTTGGACGGACGACCAAATGCGATCATGGCATCGAGTGCGGCCCGGACCGTTCTTCCGGTAAAAAGCACATCATCGATCAATATCACGTTCTTGCCCTCAATTACAAAATCGATCCTAGTCTCACTGGCCTTTGCCGGGATTTCCCTTCGCCTGAAATCATCGCGGTGAAAGGTAGTATCCAGGTAACCAAGAGGTATTTTCATCTTGACCAGTTTCTCAAGCTTTGTATGGATTAACTCCGCTAAAAAAATGCCCCGCGGTTGCATTCCCAAAATGACAGAATCGGAAAAATGAGAATGAGCTTCAATGAGTTGCTGGCAAAGGCGATCGAGGGTGATATCCAGCTGATTTGAATCGAGTACGAGTTTTTTCTGCATACGCCTGCGCGAAGGTAGGTAAAAACAGGGTACGAAGTACGACTTCCGAAGTGCGATTTTATCGATTTCTCCCCTACCGATATTTGATCTTGTTGATAAAAAACACTTTTTTAAAGGGCTCTTCCCTTCTTTCTTTTGACTTACGGATGGTTTGGACGCCCGAGGCAATCAAATGCTTTTGGTACCAGTAGTCCAAATGGTTTGTTTTTGCATCTTCCTTGGTCGATATACCCAAATCGCTAAATAGTTTCAGTTCATCGGACGACTTTCCTTCGAGAACCTGGTTGTCCTTGATCACTTTGGTGCGAATCAGGTTCTCAAACAGATAAATCAAGTCGATGTGGTCATCACCCGGTGCAATTTTTACAAACTGTTCAAGTTGAAAAGATTTCACATCGTTAATTTCAAAGCTATTGTCCCACCTCACTTTTCCGCCCGCATCGAACCCAATAACAACAGCATGGGTATACTGATAGCCATCGAAGACATAATCTGTCCGATAACCAGATCCACTGGTATAACTTTGGCCAAAGTTATTATTAAATGAACCTCCTGGCCGATTCTGATAAATATAACGAGGGTAAAAAGCCTCACCGAGCATCACAAATTGATCTTTATAAGGAATCAATTCCTGCACTAACAATCGATAATTGAACTTTGTATTTTTTCCTTTTACCCGTCTCCGCTCGATGCGGTTTTTTATCCTGCGTTCTTGGTTGGCGCGTAGATAATGAAAGAAATTTTGTAAGTCCGCAAAGTTGTAATACCGAATGGTGTATTCGCCATACGAACCAATAGTTGCTACAAATATGCCACGCGAGTACTCGGTATTGCGTCCATACACACCGGCTACCACCTGCTCATTGTTTTGCATTTTGATCGACCTTCCGAAAATCAGGTTTCTTTTTTCACGCGACTCCAACACGGTGGTCTTGATCAACTCTCCTTCAGCATTGTAATTTCTAATCCACAAACTATTCCGCTTTTCATAATTCTTTGCACTCACGATGATGTCAATAGATCCATCTTCGGTTACTTTCATCTGGGTGAGTTCACCAGGTTCATTAAAAAAACCCGGAAGGACTTTCGATTTCTGTAGCTTTAGCGAATAGTGTAGCACGAGCGGCCTGTAATTGTAGTACCCTCCAATCATTACGGCATTATTGGTACCCGCGAACTCAGTGGGCAAAAAAGGAATTGCATTTTTGATGACGTGCGTATTGTACACGCCAGAGCTAATGTTCAGATCTACTAACAAAAAACCAGCAAGACGAGGATTACGCAACAACAAATAGAGAATGTTCTTTCGGGTGATGGCCCGGGAGATAACAAACCCTCTGTCTATTGGTACATACCCATCCCATTTCTGGTGCAAGGAAGTGTCGAGGCGAATCAATGCAATTTGATCGAACTCTTTTCCACTTAATTGACTGTATACGGTTAGTCCCAAACTGTCAGCCGCAATTCGATATGTCTCATTGTCTTCGGTCAACATGCCTTTTTCCCATCGGCCAGTTTGTTCAACCTGCCCAAGCAGTGCAAAACAAAAAAAATAGGCGATAGTGAAAGCTGTCTTATTCAACCTTTATTTTGTTTATGTAAAAGACGTCCCGATTTTCTCCCTCGGTGCTTCGGATCGTTTGGGTGCCAAAAAGAAAAAAGAACGATCCATACCAAAAGCGAACCAAGTTGACATCATTACTGTCTCTAACCGATTCTATGGGTGATTTGAGTTGAATACTTATTTTCTCATCCATTAGTGCAACGCCATCTAGCTGACTAACCTGATAACGTATTTCTTTTTCTTTGGAATAGATCAACGTACACTTTGTAGCCGCAAACGCAAAATCGGAAACCTGTTCGGGAGAAACCATTCTTAAATTGTCCAATTTAAATCCGTGGTCAGCGACCAACTCTCCTTTTTCGTTGAAAACTGCTAGACTTCCATGAAGCATTTTCGTTTCTGGTGAGTTGTTATTGCCAACTGAGTAGGGGTACCCATAGTTAAACGGGGAATAGAAGCTTCGGTAGGGGTTATATCCATAGGGTGAGTAGGGGTAGTTGCCATTCGGGTTGTTGTTCCATCGGTTATTATTGAGGTTGGCCGAACTGTAGTATGCCTCCATATAAAAAAGAAAGCCGTTCTTGGTTTCTTCCAAACGGGCGGGTAAAACGTTGGCTTTGAATTCAGGAATTTTCCCCAATTTTCTCCTGTTTTCGGATTTTACTTTTGTTTTTGCGGCTGCCTTCGGCTTCAAATAATCTAAAAAATGGTTGAGTTGAGCAAAGTCGTAGTAGTTCACTTTTTGCTCGTTGTAGGGATCTACCAATACAGTAAACACACCAGCTGCCTGTTTTAACGACCCCTCGCCCCACGTGCCCATGATCATCAACTCATCGCGGATCAATGTGCTTGTAAAGCCACTAAGGATCACTTTGTCAGGATCCACCTCAATCACATCATCCAATAACATCGCACCTGATCGGTCAAAGGTTTTAGAGACGAGACGTTTTTTCAATTTTGATTCACGTTCGGCAACGAGCACGTTAAACGTGTTGTTGATATTGACACGCACGTCTAGTAGTTCAGTATTATCAATCAAAAGGCCCGGAATGATTTTCGCATGGTCATTCGAAAGATCGTAAAGCAAAACGGTAGGCTGGTTAGACACATACCCCGCCAGAACTACTTGATCGGCCACTACATTGAAGTGAGTCAGCCGTATGTTGAGTTCTGGTTCGTAATTATGTTCCTCGGTTTGGCCAGCCTTGAAGTCGACTTTGATGATTTTCAATTTTCCCTGCTCCGTTTCACCTACGCGAAAAAGAAAATACAATGTTTCGTCACGGTATTCATGCCCAATCAGGTTGAATCTATTTTCGATGATCAATTCTTTTGCCCACGTTTCCTGCAGGGTAGAATCCACGATAATTAGTTCCCACAAATTATCTGCCCGTTGATATTTTTGTGCATCACGCAGTAGTGCAATTCCTTTTTCACCCATCGAGACTACAGTGAAATCATGATCGCCACTTTTCTTCTTCTTTTCGAACCGCGCAGGTTGCGAAAGTTGAGCCAAGGCAGTGGCTTCTGCCATCAGCAAGAAAAATACAAGTAACAGTACTGTTGATTGTGCGATGACCTGAGTAAGCCGTTTATGCATTTCTTGAATTCTTTTCACCTGCGTGGATCGGTTATTTTTCTGAAAGAGCCAATATCCAGTCAAATTCTTCAGGCTTAACAGGCTGCACAGAAAGACGTGAGTTGGTTACCAAAACCATTCGTTCCAAGTGTTTGTCTTTCTTAATAGTTGCTAATTCTACCGGATTTTTCAGTTTTGTTTTTGGCTTTAGCTCTACGGCCACCCAGTTAGGATCATTTGGATCCGGAAATGATTCTTTGCTGATTTCGGCAATACCCACAATCGCTTTGCCTTCATTGCTATAGTAGAAAAGTGCCAAATCACCTTTCTTCATGGCTTTTAAGTTGTTTCGTGCTTGAAAATTGCGCACTCCATCCCAGGTGGTTTTTTTATCTTTCATTAGGTCGTCCCAAGAGTATACATCCGGTTCTGACTTTACTAGCCAATAATTCATAGAGGTTCTAATTTTATTTTCTAAAGTAGCAAATTCAGTTGGCATTTTTCATCTCTAAAATCAAGCTTACCTTTACGCCACTATGAAGATTTTGGTCATCCGGTTTTCGTCTATTGGAGATATTGTATTGACCACGCCCGTGGTACGTGTGTTGAAAACGCAACTGGACGAGGCTGAAATTCATTTTGTAACAAAGGTACAGTACAAAGTGCTGGTGGAAAATAACCCCTATATCGATAAGGTTTTTTATCTGGAAAAAGAATTGAATGACTTGGTGGAGCAGTTGAAGGTTGAAAAGTATGACTACGTTATTGACCTTCATAACAACCTGCGCACCCGAATTCTAAAATGGAAGATGAATGTAAAGTCGTTTAGTTTTCGGAAACTGAATATAGAAAAATGGCTCCTGGTTAATTTTAAGATCAACAAACTCCCCGCTTTGCATATTGTAGATCGTTATCTGGAAGCTGTCCAATCTTTGCAAGTGAAGAATGATGCGTTGGGTTTGGATTATTTTATTCCCGAAAAAGACGAGGTTCCATTAGACTGGATACCGGAAACACACTGGGAGGGTTACGTAGCCTATGCCATTGGCGCCCAGCACGAAACAAAAAAATTACCGATAAAGAGAATGATCGAGCTTTGCGACAAAATAAATAAGCCGATCATTCTGCTCGGTGGTAAAGAAGACTTTCAGAATGGAGAGATCATTCGTGAGTTTTTCGAGCGTTCAACAAAAGGAGACGATTTCGAGCAAGGCTTGCATGACTTAGGAAAAAAGACGGTGGTCTATAATGCGTGTGGGTTTTACAATCTCAATCAATCGGCCAGTTTAATAAAACAAGCGAGGTATGTGTTTGCACATGACACCGGGCTAATGCACATCGCAGCCGCGTTGAAAAAAGAAGTATTTAGCATCTGGGGTAGCACGATTCCCTCTTTTGGCATGTATCCCTATCGCACTAAGTTTACCGTGTTAGAAAATACACGGTTGGATTGCAGACCGTGTTCAAAAATAGGATTCGACAAATGCCCCAAGGGGCATTTTAAGTGCATGAATGAAATGGGTTTTGATTTTTATTTGCCCTAATACCGGACCCGTTTTGCTTGCAATCAGATTGCCGATCTAGTATCTTTCATTCATGCTGAGATGGATTCCATATGCCATGGTACGGATAGTTGCTTTTTTTGCAACAGGTATCCTTGTAGCGATTTATTTTCCCGGTGTCTTTGGCTTGCTCCGAGCCGTGATTCTTTCCACCATTTTAGTGCTTGTCTATTTTCTTATCACCGTCTTTTTTCGCAGGCGAAAAGTAGGGTTTGCATCAGGACTGGTTGGACTTCTGGCTATATTGTCTCTAGGATTCGTTCATGTGTTGATTCGAACAGGCGAGGTCGACCGGACACTTTTGCAGTCAGTTGACGAGCCGACAAAAGCCTATTTAGCCATTGTTCGAAGTTCTCCGGAGTCAAAGGCCAAAAGTTGGAAGTTCGAGGTGGAAGTAGCGGCCACAAAAAGTACGCGTTGGCAGCAATCAAAAGGGAGGGTACTTCTTTACGTTTCAAAAGCCATAGGCGAAGTAGCATGGAAATATGGCGACCGGCTGCTCATAGAAGGAAGCCCCCAAGCGCTGAGACCACCTGCGAATCCCGGTGAATTTGATTTTAAACGATTTCTTAGTTTTAAAAATATTTATTACCAGCAATTTGTTCGGGCCGAGCAGGTCCGGTGGATTGCCCCGGCAGATCGCAGAGGGTTTATTTACTACTCACACCAAGCTCGCGCTTGGGCCCAAGCGAAATTGAATCAATACGTAGTCGGAGAGCAGCAACAAGCCATCGCTGGGGCACTTGTTTTGGGAGTAACCGATGGAATTGATACCGATTTGTTAAACGCGTATGCAGCGAGCGGAGCAATGCATGTCTTAGCTGTTTCAGGATTACATGTGGGCATCATTTATGGAATCCTTTTAGTGCTTCTAAGGCCTCTCAACCGGTTTGCGTGGAGCCGATGGGCAGTGGCCGCAATAAGTCTTGTTTGTCTTTGGGTATTTGCTTTTGTTACCGGCCTTTCGCCATCTGTTCTTCGGGCGGTGGTAATGTTCTCGTTTGTTGCGATTGCTCGCCCATTTGGCCAACGCACTAATATCTACAACACGTTAGCAGCATCCGCTTTTGTGCTGTTGCTATACAATCCCTATTTAGTTATGTCCGTTGGGTTTCAACTGTCTTACCTCGCTGTGTTGGGAATTGTTTATTTGCAAAGACCTATTTATAACCTGTGGGAAGTAGAAAATCGATTGGCTGACTGGACTTGGCAAATTACATGCGTCTCTATTGCTGCTCAGATAGCGACATTTTCACTCGGGCTTTTGTACTTTCACCAATTTCCTGTTTACTTCTTGATTTCAAATTTGTTTGTTATTCCGCTTTCCACGGCTGTGTTGGTGCTGGGAATTTTAGTACTCGCGTTCAGTTTCATTTCTCCCCTTGCCATTATGCTTGGCAAATTGCTCACCGGAATAATCTACCTATTGAATGAAACAGTTTTTATTACGGAAAAATTACCCTTCAGTCTAATCAGTGACATTCACATTACCACGCTGCAGTGCTGGCTACTGATGGCGTTTTTATTATGCTTGATTTTTCTGTTTGAGTTTCGTTCGGCCCGATGGCTTTTTGCATCAGTTATTTTTGTCATTGTTTTTTGTTATGCACAATGGAATCACTTTTTCAAAACGATAAACAGAAGCCAGTTCATTGTTTATAGTGTCTCTGGTCATCATGCATTTGAATTTATAAAAAATGGGCAATCGTACTTTAAATCAGATTCGGCATTGTTGGAAGACAACGACCGCCAGCGTTTTCATATTCGCCCCAATCGGCTATTAAATGGGGTTGCACGTGTAAGGGGAGTGGAATCACTCCCTGCGGCCAAATGGACAAAAAACATATTGATGGTTGAGTGGCAGACGAAAACCATTGCGCATATCTCAAAAAAAGGCGACAGCACGCCACTCAACTTTCAAGTGGACTATTTGGTCGTGAGCAACAATTCTTTGCTATTTGATAAGAAATGGACGGGCTCAAAAAAAATCGGGAAATTGATTGTGGATGGAAGCAATTCACGAACTTACATCAACAAGATGCGTAAGTTTGCAACAGTAGAAAATATATCGTTTTGTTCCGTTCTCGATGAAGGTGCTTTTACGTTAACCAATTAGACTATGAGTTTGGTAATTTATACTGTTCAGGATCGCGTTGGGCAGATCACTCTCAATCGGCCGGAAAAAAGAAATGCGTTGAGTGGCGATATGGTCACTGAATTGAAGGCTGCGTTTGCGAGAGCGGAAGCGGATGAAGCAGTAAAGGTAATAGTACTAAAAGCCAATGGAGAAGCTTTTTGCGCGGGGGCAGACCTTGCCTATCTCCAACAACTGCAAAAATTCTCATTGGAGGAAAACTTACAAGACTCCAACCATTTAAAGGATTTGTTCTTACAGATTTACCAGTTAAAAAAAGTAGTTATTGCACAAGTACAGGGGCATGCGTTGGCAGGTGGCTGCGGGCTAGCTACGATCTGTGACTTTGTCTTTTCGACTCCAGAAGTAAAATTTGGCTACACCGAAGTTAAGATCGGATTTATCCCAGCCTTGGTAAGCGTGTTTTTGATTCGCAAGATTGGTGAACAAAAGGCGAAACAACTTCTGCTTAGTGGTGATTTGATACGGGGAGAAGAGGCCGTTCGAATCAGCTTAGTCAATTACCTTTATTCAAAAGAAGAATTGGAGCAACGAGTCAATTCGTTCGCACAATTTCTCATCAAAAACAATTCCGGTCAGTCCATGGCGTTGACAAAGCAGATGATAGGGGAGGTACAATCGATGCCTCTCCCAGAAGCCCTGGCACATGCAGTCAAGCTGAATGCCCTTGCTCGCGGCTCTGCCGACTGCAAAAAGGGAATAGCTGCTTTTTTGAATAAAGAAGAAATTGGTTGGTAAACGATTATTTTATACTAAAAAGTACGCACTTATTACCCGTTCCCTGATTTTTTCAAATCGATTCACTAATATCACATTCGGCAAATAAAATTTTATGAAAGTCAACTTGATCACACTCGTATTTCTTGTAATTAATTTCTCGGTAGTAGGGCAAAACTACACGGGCGACTCGTGGGCGCAAGCAAAGGCCAAAGGGGAAGGAACCATCTCATTGGCATACGTGCAAACATTTGGGTTTGTTTATAAAGATGGAGACAAGTTGACGGGTGTTTGTGTTGACATCATGGATGACTTTGTCAAGTTTGTGAATGAAAAGAAGTCGGTTAAGCTGACATCGCAGTTTGTGGGTGATGGTACCGCATTTAAAGGAATGTATGACAAAGTCAAAACATCTACTGGTGGTGTTTTTGGTTTGGGAAATATTACAATCACCGAAGAACGCAAAAAAGAAGTAAAGTTCAGCCCACCTTTTATTACCAATCTCGCATTTTTGATTACCCAAAATAGCGTAGGAAACTTAGCTAAGATGGAGGATTTGCCAACAACGTTTGGGAAGTTGACCGCCTACACTGCAAAAGGCACCCTCAACGAAAAACGTATTCAGGAAATGAAGAAAAGTTATTTTCCGGATATGAAAGTGGTGTTGACTGCTACCAGCCAGGAAACATTTGAGAAAATAGCAAACGATCCAAGCGGATTTGCTTACTTGGATTTGGCGTATTATCTCGAAGCGGTGCAGCAACGCAAGCCACTTAAGCGCCATCCTATTGGAGATAAGGCATCGGAACAGTTTGGATTTGCCATGCCTCTCAATAGTGACTGGTTCCCTGTGATGGATGAGTTTTTCAAGGCAAACGGAGGTTACGTGAATTCCCCTCAATACAAGGGCATTTTAAAAAAGCATTTAGGCGAAATCGGTGTTAAACTTTTGCAATCGGCTGCCAAATAGGTATTAGGTTCAAGTATTTCCGATGGGTATGACCTACGGATCACGAATCGTATTTACTTTTACAGGGTGTCGCCTGATTCAATACTCACTAAATATTGGGGCCATACTTCGTTTAGACCTCCGCAAGCAGAGATTATCCAATCTGTTCTTGCCGGCCAAGACGTAGTAGCCATTTTGCCAACAGGCGGTGGCAAATCAGTTTGTTTTCAGGTACCTGCGCTGGCCATGGAAGGCCTTTGCGTAGTGATCACCCCGTTGATCGCTCTCATGCAAGATCAGGTGGAGCAACTCAAACAGAAAGGTATTGCGGCTATCGCCATCCATTCCGGATTGAGCCATCAAGCTATCGACATTCTTCTGGACAACTGCATTTATGGGCAACAGAAATTTCTGTACCTGTCCCCTGAGCGCCTACAAACCGAATTATTTCAAGTGCGTTTCAAAAAAATGAATGTGAATCTTATTGCCGTGGACGAAGCCCATTGCATTTCGCAATGGGGATATGATTTCAGGCCACCGTACTTACAAATTGCAAAGCTGAGAGAAGTGAAGCCGAATGTCCCGATTATTGGATTGACAGCGTCTGCCACACACATTGTAAGGGACGATGTCATCGCGAAGTTGCAGCTAAAAAGCCCGGCTGTTTTTCAAATTAGTTTTGCCCGGGAAAATGTTTCGTTGGTTGTTAGAAAGACCGAGACAAAAGAGAAAAAACTTTTAGAAATTCTTGGAAAGATTTCTGGGGCGGCCATTGTATATGTGCGATCTCGAAAAGCCACTCAGGAAATCGCACGCTTGCTTCAACGAAATAAAATCAGTGCGGCTTTTTACCACGCTGGTTTGAGCCATCAAGACCGCACGAATCGCCAGCATGAGTGGCTTGCCGATCGATGCCGCGTAATGGTGGCGACAAATGCATTTGGAATGGGTATCGATAAGTCCAATGTGCGATTGGTCATTCACCTTGATATTCCTGAGGACATCGAATCATACTACCAGGAGGCAGGCAGGGCAGGGCGAGACGGGAAAAGATCGTATGCTGCGTTTATCTTCCACGAAGCCGATGCACAGTCGCTGCGCCACAAAGTGGAACAATCACAGCCTCAAATGGAATACTTGCAGAAAGTGTACCAAGCGATGGCCAACCATTTTCAACTCGCAATGGGTAGCAGCCAGGGAGAAAGTTATGATTTCGACCTGGATCAATTCTGTAAAAAATTCTCCTTGAAGTCTGCTGCAGTTTATCCTGCCCTAAAAAAGTTAGAAGAAGCCGGCCTGGTAACTTTTAATGAAAGCTTCTATCGACCTTCACGTGTTCATTTTTCAATTGACAAAAAGAAGATCTACGAATTTCAGGTTGCTCATGCTCGGTTTGATTCCATTTTAAAGACATTGTTGCGACTTTATGGCGGAGAACTCTATGCGGATTTTATGACGATTTCAGAAGCGCAGTTGGCAAGCGCATTAAAATTATCAGCACCACAGGTAAAAGGACAACTCCAACAACTTCACGAATTACAACTACTAGCGTACGAGCCGTCTATAGATAACGCACGGATCACATTTGTTTTGCCGCGCCAGGATGCTGAACGATTGCCCATTGACCGAGTTGTAATGGAGGCCAGACGGAATTTACACTTGAGTAAAATGGAGGCCATTATCCAATATGCCGAGCAGAATCAACGCTGTCGCATGCAGCTGATTCAAGAGTATTTTGATGAGGTAACCTATAGTACTTGTGGAATTTGTGATGTGTGCATAGGTAAAAGGAAGCGATTGAATTCGACCACCACAAAAGATTATGAAAGCCAAATTATCTACCTACTCAACAAAGGTGCGATGTCGCCAGAGGAATTAGAAGGGCAAGTAGCACCGAAAGAAAAAGATCTTTTTATTGAAGTGCTCCGTGAAGCGGTGGATGCGGGACAGGTTTACTATGATGAGAACTGGTTGCTGCATTTGAAAGATTCGAAGAAGTAGTATTTTGCATGAATTGATGAAAGCGCCAAAATATTCTGTTGTCATACCAGTATACAATCGTCCTGACGAGATGGAGGAGTTGTTGAATAGCTTGGTTCAACAAACTTTTTCTGATTTTGAAGTGATTGTGGTGGAAGATGGTTCTTCGATACAAAGCCAAACTGTAGTTGAAAAATATAGAGCCAATCTAACTATTGAATATATTTTGAAGACCAACACTGGCCCTGGACCTTCAAGAAATGTTGGATTTCAAAAAGCGCGGGGCGAGTATTTTGTAGTATTCGATAGTGACTGCATTTTACCCCGTACCTATTTTGATGCAGTTGAGATTTTTTTAAGGCAGACAAAAGTGGATGCCTGGGGAGGCCCAGATCTGGGCCACGAAAACTTCACCATTCTACAGCGAGCGATGGCTCATACAATGTCTTCGTTTTTTACAACGGGGGGCATTCGTGGCGGTGCAAAAATGGTTGGCAATTATCAGCCGCGCAGTTTTAACATGGGCATTAGTCGGTCAGCTTTTCAATTGACGGGTGGGTTTAGGTTCGATCGTTTTGCAGAAGATATTGAACTCAGTATTCGAATGCGCCAATTGGGATTGTCAACCGTATTCATTCCAGACGCCTATGTTTTTCATAAACGCAGAGCTACACTCATTCAATTCTACCGTCAGGTTTTTAATTTCGGAAAAGGACGGGCAAGGATCGGTGCTTTTCATCCCGGAGAGGTTAAATGGGTGCATTGGTTTCCCACTTTTTTTCTTTTGGGTCTTTTTTCTTTGGGCCTTTTGTTTTTGTTCAATTCGCTAGCTGCCCAAGTTGTTGGAGTTGCTTATCTATCCTATGTATGCCTTGTCATGTTGGACGGACTCAAGCGAACAAAAAGTACTATGGTAGCCTTGTTTTCTGTTCCGGCTTTGTTCGTTCAATTAACAGGGTACGGGACTGGTTTTTTTGCTGAAAAGCTAAAATTATTACAGGCAAAAAAATAGGCGGATTGTCATTAAATCACTCCTTTTCTTTGAATTTTTGCTTTTTTTTGGGCAATATTGTGCTAACCTAAAGATAAACTTACATGACGCGGCTGCGCATATTTGCCTTCTTTTTTTGCACCATTGGGATGTCCTCTGTGGCAACCTCTCTCAACGCGCAATCAGCTACCTTACCAAAAGGGTATTACATTGTTGTTGCCTCCTATTTATCCGGTCAGGAAAAATTTGCAAAAAAATACTCCGCTGAATTAAACAAAGCGGGTCGGCACTCTAACTATGGCTTTGATGCTGTGCGAAGTTACTACTATGTGTATCTGGATTTCTACACCGATTTTTCTACGTCTATAGACAGAATGTTGAACACAAGGAAAGAAGATGGCTTTGGCGAAGCTTGGGTTCGAATCATGAAAGACGGAACCGAACAACCAGTAGAGGTCGCGGTGAAAAGTGAAACGCCAAGACCACTACAAACTATAGTTGAAGAAGAGGTAACAAAGCCTGTAGCAGCGATAAGCGAAACAAAGAAAGAGGAACCAAAAGATTTGTTGGCAACTGGGCCAACCCCAGCAATGGTCGCCACCGAAGTGGTTGAAAATCCTAAGGCTGATCCGGTCTATATTCCGCAAACCTTAAAAAACACACAGGCGTTCTTTAGCCTTTATAATGCTGCCAATGGACTAGTCCTTGATGGTGAGGTAGAAGTAATCGATACCGATAGAGCCAAGCTGCTTTCGAAAATGAAGGCGAATTCTTACCTGACTCTTCCCGATCCTAAAAGTAAATCGGGGAAGCTTACACTGATCGGCAGTGCATTTGGCTTTCGAAAAATTCAACACGAGATGAATTACTACAATACCGAAGCAGATACATTGCAAGAAGATATCGACTTGATTGGTAATTTCTACATGGTCAAGTTTGATCTTTCGCGCATGGTGAAGGGCGATATCGCCACTTTGTACAATGTGTATTTCTACAACGATGCAGCGGTGATGTTGCCCGAGTCTAAGTATGAGTTGAATAAGTTACTGCAAATGATGCAGGAAAGTCCCAGCAATCGAATAATGTTGCACGGGCACACCAATGGCAATGGGCGTGGGAAAATCATTTTTATGGGTCCGGAAAAGGACTTTTTTAATATCACCAAAGACGATGTGGTAAACGAATCTGGAAGTGCTAAAGAACTTTCGGGTGCGCGGGCTAATGTAATAAAGGAATGGCTAGTCGCACAGGGCATTGATGCAAGCAGGATTCAAACAAAAGCTTGGGGTGGCGTTAGAATGCTCCATGATAAAGACAGCCAACATGCCAGACGCAATGTGCGTGTAGAGGTAGAAGTGCTGGAAAACTGATCAGATAGGGAGTTTCCCCGATCCCCGGGGCCGACCGCTTGTCAGATAGTTTTATTTAACCCTCGTAAAACTTCGCTTAACAATTTGTTAATACTATCCCTTTTTGGAAATTTATGAATTAACCAAAAATGGAAATGAAGAAGATTTTTAGAAGTTTCACCCTTATTATCAACTACAAGACGTTTATCATTACTGCTCTGGCAGTACTGTCAAGTTTTGTATGTTTCCATTTGGGGCTAACGGCCAAGTTCCCTGATATGTTGGTAGGTGTAGCGATTGTTTTCCCAGTGGTTTTTTCAATTGGATCAGCCTACTCACGTAGAGAAACGGCACTGCAGCGTTATGCCGATTTCAAAGGGCATGCGATAGCCATTTACTATGCTACTCGCGATTGGGCTTCTGCGAAAGACAATACTTTGTCATCGCAGATGAGCAAGCTTGTGCAAGATCTAATGCACCAAACCAAATTGATGTTGAAGCTAACGCCCGATGAGTTTAGAAGTAGGGAGAAAGAGATGTATGTACTTTTCTCCAAATTATCAATTCTTTCCATGCAACTACGCGAATTGGGTGTACAAAGTGGCGAGATATCCAGAGTCAGTCAGTATGTGAGTAAAATAATTATCGCATTCGACAACATGAAAATCATCCATAATTACCGTACCCCCGTTACGTTGCGCACCTACAGCAAAGTGTTCATTTATGTCTTTCCAATTATTTATGGACCCTACTTTGCCAGCACGTTTCATGAGTACTCGGCTCACTTGGAGTATGTAATGCCAGTGCTTTATAGTTTCATCCTCGTCAGCCTGGATAATATTCAAGACCACTTAGAGAATCCCTTTGACGAAATTGGAGAAGACGACATAGTAATTGATGCGGATGAGATAAGAACACTAATGGCGTAAAGAACCCAATCCGTGAACTGGCTGAAACAAAAAAGGTCTGGCAATTGGCCAGACCTTTTTCAAGATGAGAATTGATCCGCCTTATGCGAATCTTTTTGCTACCTCATTCCAATTCACCAAGTTCCAAAAAGCAGCGCAATAATCCGGTCTCCGGTTTTGATAATGTAGATAATAGGCATGTTCCCACACATCGAGACCAAGGATTGGCGTGCCTTTTACTTCGGCTATGTCCATCAAGGGGTTGTCTTGATTGGGGGTTGACGTAATAGCTAATTTACCATCTGCGCCTTTGATGAGCCAGGCCCAACCCGAACCAAACCGAGATGTGGCTGCTGTGTTAAACTTTGTTTTAAATTCTTCAAAATTTCCGAAGGCAGCAGTGATTGCATCTGCTAATGCACCCGCTGGCGCACCCCCCGCATTGGGGGCCATGATCGTCCAAAACAGGCTGTGATTATAATGACCACCGCCATTGTTACGAACGGGCATTGGGTGTTTTGAAATGGTTTTACAAATTTCTTCAATACTTAGATTTTCCTCTGGTTTGCCAGCAAGGGCATTGTTAAGATTAGTAACGTATGCATTGTGATGTTTGCCATGATGAATTTCCATGGTGCGTGCGTCAATGTGTGGCTCTAATGCATTGAATGCATATGGTAGTGCCGGGAGTGTAAAGGCCATAGTATGTTTGATTTTAGATGTTTTGTTTTTGTCATTCCAAATATAAGAACCAATTCGCTATTTGTTATAAGTCCAAATTCGAGTTTTCAAATTTTGAACTTTGAACAACTAATACCTTTTCACCAATTCCCCAAGCGTTTTTAGTCCTTTGTCAATTTTTTCATTCCATGGCGTACCGTAACTAAGCCTAAAGTAATGATGAAACTGCCCTTGTGAGGAAAAGATCTGACCAGGCGCAATCCCGATTTGGTGATGTAATGCTCGTTTGTGGAGCTTGAAACCGTCCAGTTTTTTGTTCATTTCAACCCATAAAACAAAGCCGCCTTGCGGCCTCGTAATTCTAATGTCATCCGGGAAATATTCGGATATTGCTTGAAGATATCTGAGGCATTGAGTATGAAGAGCTGTGCGCAGGTGCCGCAGGTGCAGTTCATAGCGGCCATTTTGAAGGAAGTGTGCAATGGCAGATTGTGCCAGTGTGTTGGTAGCAACGTTATTCATTCGTTTTAAACTCAATACTTTTTCTTTGAATCGACCCGGCACCGCCCAGCCTATTCGATAACCGGGAGCCAGCGATTTTGAAAATGATCCGCAGTGCAATACAAGCCCTTTTTCATCAAAAGATTTACAGGTCTTTGGTCGCGTTTTGCCAAAATAAAGTTCACCATAAATATCATCTTCAATCAATGGAATTTCTTTTTTAGCAAGCATCTTCACCAGTTCTTTTTTCTTTTCGTCTGGCATGCAACTCCCAACAGGGTTATTGAAATTGGGCACGAACAAACAAGCTTTGATGTTTAGTTTTGGGATGGCTTTCTCTAAATAACTCAGATCGATCCCTGTGATAGGATCCGTAGGAACTTCAACTACATTCAATCCCAAGCTTTGCATGACTCGAAAGATTCCGTAGAAGGTCGGGCTTTCGATGGCAACCGTATCTCCGGGCTTTGTTACTGCTTGAAGGCAAAATGAAAGTGCCTCCATGCAACCTGCCGTTACAACAATGTCCTGCTCGCTCAAGGTGCCGCCCCAGTTAAAACTAAATCGAGCAATTTGTTTGCGTAGCTGTTCGTTCCCTTGGATGTGTTCATAGCCAAGGCAGTGGTCAGGGGAGTGATTCAAACAATGCAGCACTGACTTTTTTAATTTCGCAGCTGGAAGCAGGCTGGAATCCGGTGCGCCCAATGAAAACGAAGTAAGCTTGGTTGACCGAAGATCATTGTAAACACTGGTGATCATTTCATCTAATGTGACAGGCAATGCTTCGTCTGTCGGTTCGCAACTCGAGGGAATGGCAAAATTATGCTTCGGAGAAAACTTTACGTAGTAGCCGGATTGTGGCCTGGCCTCCACCAACCCCTTGCTCTCTAAATGATAGTATGCCTGGAAAGCGGTGCTCAAACTAATTCCCTGTTCTTTGCTGAGCGATCGAACCGAGAGTAGCTTATCTCCTACTTTTAAGGATTGTTTTTCAATGAGTTGCTCAATTCGATCGGCTACTTCTTGATAGATGTGTTCGCGTACGCTTGTCTCCATACCGTAGAACTGATATGGTCAAATGTACTAAAATTCAGAGTGATATTTTAGCCTATTACAACCGTGTTCTTCACTCGACTAGAAATTGGTGCTTATCTGCTGTCCCAATTTGTTGGTCATGATATGCAAGAATTTTTCGTTGGGCTTGAGTACCCCTGCTACACCCGACTCCATTGTTTCAGAATTGCCGAGTAGGTGAACTGACATGTCATTTATTTTGACGACTCGGTGCAGATAAAAAGATCCATTGGTTGTAATCGGTTTTGAGAAGAGGATCACACCGCGTTCATTCAACCTAATAAGGTAGGGGCTACACTCGCCACTACTCATCTTGGTTCTTACTTCTTTTCCCGTTTGGTCGCTTAAGACGAAATAATTTCCTGCCAATAGATATCCATCCGAAAGGCTTAAGACATCTGTCAATGTACCTGTCAATGAAATATTTTCTTTCTTCCACGTTATTTCTCCTAATACGTTAATACCTAGCATGTCGATCGGTTCGGCAGAGCTAAACTTTTCTTTTTGTTCAACACCTTTAAGTACAAGGGTAAAAGAATTGCTTTTTTCAGCGTACAGCAATGATCGAGGGAATGATTTGTTAGTTAATTTTTTGCGAAGCCTTTCTTCACCCTTTTCGTTTAGGTAAACGAATGTATTAACGGCATCACCGCGGGTGGCGTGAATAGACCTAATAACCAATGCACTTCCCTCTTGAGTGAGTACCAGAGGACCCAAGTAAGTATGTGCATCGCCAATAGCCGTACTGTCCACCGGAGCGGTAACATCCTTAAACCAAGCGGTTTTACCATCAGGATTAATGCGCATAACAAAAGTGCTGACCAGATTTTTTTTCTTGTCTGGCTTGTAGATGCCTGCCAGGTAAGCGCTGCCGTCTGGATTTTTTCGATTGAATTTTGTGAACAGCAGACCCAAGTCAAGACCTTCTGGAGTAGGTGGTTGAAATTGTAGTGGAACAGTAAACCTTCCAGATTTCAAAAACCCTTCTTTGTTTGTGTAGGTATTCTCTGCAGAGTTGAGTCCAAGAATATTATTTCTAAGTTCCACCCCAAATTCCGCATAGGAATCATTGATGCCTTTTTGTTCTGTCCCCGCATACTTTTCCAAACCAGGTACGCCACCAAAAAACTTAGTCACGAAATCTCTGTGTTTTTTTGTCATGCCTTCAGAGATTCTGGTCTTGAATTCTTTGACAAGTGTATCTGCTTTTCTGTTAGAGTAGATCAGTTGATTGAAAACTTCTGCATTCCGGGAGGTTGGCAAAGTATCTAGAGATTTTGCCTTTGATTGAATTTCCAGATCTTGCTTATAGGCCTTGTAATCGAGAAGCGAGAGTATCATTGATTGCCTATCTAAATTGTTCAAATTGAATGTCAATTGTTTGTCAACTTTTACAACAGCTGGGAAATTGCTAAATATGGATCCAATCTTAGAGAGATTATCGTCCATTTTTTGATTGGTAGAGGCGATCTTTTTTCTCAGGTCAGCCACTTCCCCATTTATTTTTGCTCTTACTTGAATTACCCAGGCACTATAGTCCCAAAGCTGTATCTGGTCGGTCAAAAAATTGATGTTGGTCAACAATCCATCCAATCGATAAGTTACGATAGCACGAACCTTGTAGGATGGGCGATGGCCTTTAATGGGGTATTCTTTGATGAGTTCTAAATACTTGTTGAGGTAGAAGACCGATGAGTCATAGTTGATTTTCATTTTTGATAGTCGCGCATCGACCGACTCGTCATGCATCAGATATAAATCTTCGATGGTCGCAAATTCTTCAGTGACTCCAGCAAATAGCCGTACAGACTGATCATAGAAATTTACACTTTTGGTAAATGCTTTGTAGATCGGTGGCATTTTTGCTCTAAACAGAAGGGAGGAATCGTAGCCACCTATAATTTTTGCCGATACTTTTGGGAACGGAATAGCCGGATTTCCTTTTGCATCGAATGCTTTAAAAATGGGTGCATAGTATTCCTCGTTTCGGTTTACTTCACGTTCATCAACCAGCTGTTTTGATTTGATATAGCGGTTGGTAGCTTGCTCAGCGTTTGCCATTGCAAAAGCATAGTCGGTTAATGGATCTGCGTTTTTGTAATTTGCTTCATACAACAGAGCCAGCCTGAAGTTAGTATTTGGATGATCCAGATCAGCAGCCAGGTATTCTTTCAATTCGTTTTTTTGGCGCTCAGCCGAATAAGTCGACAAAAGCGGAACCAGATCTCGGAATTTGACTCGTTGCGCATTGGCCAAAAAGGGTACCAGGAGAAGTAAAATACTCGCAAAGCGCTTCATGAATTAGATACTTAAGATTTTTAATTCCACTCTTCTGTTTTTGGCCCTGTTCTCGTCCGAATCATTCTTAAACTTGAATTGACTCTCCCCATATCCTTTGGATGAAAAGCGCTCAAAGGGAATACTGTTTTGGATGAGATGATCCATCACACTCTTGGCGCGCTTATTTGATAGTGCCAGATTATAGTTTTCCGAACCGATATCATCCGTATGGGCATCAATCTCAACTTTTAAGGTCGGGTTTTCTTTCATTAGCTTGATCACTCGCTCTAATTCAACAAACGAAACATCAGATAATTTGTCTGAATTTGACTCGAAATTGATATCCTTTAATTCTAATTGTTTATTAATCTCCAACTTCATTAATTTCACATCGATAGAATTAACTTTACCTGTGGTTAGATCAATAGCGGTAGAGTTGAAAGCATAGCCCTGATCGGAAGTAACCTCCACTTCGTAGCGATCTCCCGCACGCAGCGATACCATTTGATTGCCATCGACTTCAATCACTTCGCCACGGGTCTTGTTTTTCAGCAACACTTTCGATTTCACTTTTGAGTTGTTTACCATGTCTGCTACGTTCAACGCAACCTCTACTTTCTCTGGAACCAGTTCAACGAATTTGTCAAACTCCCGGTAGATGACCAGACTGGAAACGTTAAAGGGTATTGCCTCACGCTTGAAATAGGGTGCTTTTATAACGATCAAATATTCTTTCCCTAAAGGTAAATCAACGCTTAGCCTTCCAGTCAAAGCGTTTGTTTTTTTGTCGATGATGAAATTGTCCTGCCCTTTTTCTTGAATCGTTATTTCGGCAAGCATGGGTTCAAAAAACTCGTGATCGTTGACATTTATGGAAAGATGAACGGTTTTAAACAATTTTACATTCAAGTTGATCTCTTCGTATTTTTTCTTTGATCGGATATCAAGCGCGTATGTATAACTCGAATAATCAGGTTTGCGAAATTCAAAATTAAAACTGCGACCCACCGGCAATACCACGGTGTACCGACCATCATCAGAGTTGCTTTCGGTTCTCAGGACAACCTCAGAGGTAAAGGCATCCGTGACAATTATTTCAGCACCTATTCCTTTTTTTGAATCCTCGTCTGTAATAAAACCCTGCACAATGTTATTCATGAATTGCCGGAGCTTGGGCGGAATGACTATTGAGTAAATATCATTGTTGTTGTAAGTGTAATACATGAGATCGCCTTCTGCAGAAATGCAGGGCAATTGATCATCCTTATCGGTATTCACAAAAGCAAGGCTTTCCGGCATGCCCCATTCACCAAGATCATTTAACTTCGACTGATACATGTCGTAGCCTCCTTTTCCGCCCGGGCGATTGGATGAAAAAATCAGGGTACGACCATCTGCCATTATCTTGGGTGCTTTTTCGCAATCTTGATTAATTGGCCAGGGCAGTTTTTCTGGCGTGCCCCATTTACCACTTTTATCTCGAACAGATTTATAAATGCTGAGGCAGAATTGAGCTTCCTTTTTAAGTTCCTTCGAAGTGGGGCCCTCAAAATTTTGCCGCACGAAATAGAGTGTAGAACCATCCGCACTTATGGATGGAAAGCCTTCATAGGCCGGGCTATTAATGGGTGCGCCAATTAGTTCGGGTTGACTCCAACCTTCTTTTTGCCGCGTTGAAAAAAGAATTTCCGAGTTTCCCTTGGCATCTTTAAAAAAGTAGAGTTCATTTCCATCAAAGCTAAGGCTAGGACCTCCAATCAATGAGGTGGAGTCACCCGACTCGTTTATCTTGGTAATGGACTCAGGCTTCTGCCATTTGCCCTCACTTATTTTTGTTTGGAATAACTGGTAAGACTTTTTGCCCTGAGCTTCAAAAATTATTACTCGCCCATCCGCCTGA
Source organism: Cyclobacteriaceae bacterium (assembly GCA_031400595.1). Taxonomy (GTDB): domain Bacteria; phylum Bacteroidota; class Bacteroidia; order Cytophagales; family Cyclobacteriaceae; genus ELB16-189. Next base: position 171,770 of record JANNQG010000015.1, on the reverse strand, counting down.
ATAGTTGGAGCATACTCAATTTGGGCGGGGTCGCTAATGGCTGGTTTTTTGGTGTTGCCATAGTAAGCCATAGAATCAAACGTGGGAACTGTTACAGGCGGAGCCAAGGGTTTTACCTGTGCAGTTGAAAACGATGCCCAGGTTAATGCCAGGGCAAGACACAGTAATCGATACATCATAAAATAATCTTCAATCGATATATTGATACCAAATCTACAATCCGTTTTTAACAAGATCCATTTTGGTCATAGATTAATTTCCAATCATAACAAACGCACCCCAGTAGTAGGGTAGTTTATGTTTTTCCTTGATCGCCAGCTGTGCTGCGCGGAAGGCTTGAAACTTATCCATGCCATTAATCCATTGAGTATAAAAAGTGCTCATTAATTCTTGCGTAGCTTCATCATCGACTTGCCACAAACTCATAATCACGGTTCTGGCTCCGGCAACTAAAAACGATCGCTGCAAACCATACACACCCTCCCCATTTCGTACATCGCCCAGACCCGTCTCGCACGCTGATAGCGAAACAAGTTCAGTATTATCGAGTGTTAGGTTCATGGCTTCATAGGCCGTCAGTACTCCATCTTCTTGGGTTCCCGTTTGTTGCAACCCTGCACCTGCCAACAGGATCCCAGATCTAAACAACGGATTTTTTGCCAATTGACTTTCTTCGTTACTTTCCAATTCATCATTTACGTCCACATCATTTAGAAAAAAGCCGTGGGTGGCAATGTGTAAGATTTGAGGGTTATTAATTTTTTTGAAATTCTCTTCGGTGGCATCAAGCAGTGTGAAGGAAGATGTTTTCCATGCTTTCGCAGTTAAGACTTCGTTGAGCAAATCGACTTCCTTTTTAGTGGCAGGCAACATAGGAATTTCTTCTCCCTGAAATCCATATCGAGAAGCACGCTTGCCGCCCATACTAGCGCTGACTTGATTGGCGGCTGTAAGATTGAAATCGGCATACCCAAAAATACTTGCTTGATTGGAGGATGTTTTCATGCTTGGGTGCGATTCAGTAAGCTCCCTAGTATTGCTTACTAACCGAATATTAAACTCGTCAATGGCCCATTTGTTAGTGTTGGGATTCTGAATGCAGTTTAGGTTGATCTTATTGAAGACACCATCGCAGCTAATAAAAAGGGTCTTAGAGGCAGGAAGGATTGTGAGCAATGGGCCCCAGAAATGTTTAAATGAAATGGTGTCTTTGAAATGAAATTTGATCGCATTTCGATGGTACTTGTACCACCTGTTCTCCATTTTATCGCCCTCCGGCCAAATAAACAATTGGGGTTTTTCATTGGAAGTATTCAGAATAAGGGCAGCATAATAGACAGAGTCAGTTACATACTTCTTTTTGATCCGGATGATCTCGATTGCAGTCTCATTGGGTTTGAGACTTGCTTTTACCTCTTTCCATGTCACATTCTTTTTTCCAAGAGCAAATTGCGAGGAGCGTGCAGATAGGTTCTTTTCCAAGTCATTTGCTTTTTCTTCCTCTTTCACTAAATCAATTCCTAAGCGTGTGCGCTCCTCTGTAGTGAGGCTATACGAACGAACCAGTTCTTCTTTTGTAGCCTGCCATTGGCGGAAGAGATTCTGTAACTCCACATCTCCACTGTTCATAATTGCATTTCTTACTTTATTCGATGCATTTAAGAGAATGGCTTTTGTAGATAACTGGATGTCATAAAGTTTTTCGATAACGCCTTCGTTTGCCGATTTTTGGGCGATGAGCTGCACACAAAAATCCTGATAAGATTCGAAGACGGGTCTGATGCGATTGTAGAAGGCACTCTTTTCCTTTTCACTTAGTGCATCAAAATAGGTAGCTATCTGTCGTTGGTATTTCTCAACGACAGTCGTAAAGTGGGGAGCCGCTTCTGCAAATCTTCCGGTCGCAAAATAGACACCGGCTAATCCGTAAAGCGATCGTGCGTAATCTGGATGGTCTTCTCCCAACATCGATTTTCTAAGGTTCACACTTTCTTTCCACAACGCTTCTGATTCGGCATATTTTCCTTGGTCTTGATATAGAGAAGCGATATTGCTTACCACCGTTACATAAGATGGATGATTCTTTCCAAATATTTTTTCTGTGAGCGAGCGGACAGTCTCCATCATAAAGGCAGCCTTTTCCAAGTCTTTTTTCTTTTGGTAGAGCGTAGCTAAGTTTTGAAGAGAGACGAGGTATTGCGGATGCTTGGTACCTAGCACAGATTCATCTATTTTATTTGCTTCTTGTAATAGAGGTTCTGCTTTTTGATAGTTTTCTTGCAGTTGGTAAAGCGAAGCAAGATTTTGTAATACCGTGGCGTACTCTGTTGACACTTTGCCGTTTGCATTCTCTCGAATAGACAGTGCTTTAGTAAAAAGGGGTTCTGCTTCCGGGAAATTCCCCATTGTCTGATAATATAGAGCAAGCGAATTAATTGCAAATGCGTAAGATTCACTCCTTTCTCCGTTTAATTTCAAAAACAAATCTGTTCCCCTTCGCAAATACAGTTCAGCTTTTTGATACTCGCCCGAAACTTGGTGATACCTTCCTTTGCCCAACAGCATGGCTCCATAAGCCTCGCGGTTCTTCTTTTTTTCAGAATCATAAAAGGCTTCAGCAGAGTCGAGTTCTGTTTTAGCTAACTCTCGGTTTCCCAATCTCAGATGGAGTGATGCAATATTTTCAAGTAGAATTGGGTAGTATTCGTGCTGCATGCCCTTTATCTTTTTCAATTGAACAAGCGCTTTTCGGATAAAAGTGGATGCGTCCTTTAGCTGGCCTTGCTCTTGTAAGAGGGATGCATAGCTAGCCAGCACTGTTACGAAGTGATCATCCTTATTCAATTGCCCCGAGTCATAGTAACCAATCGCAACTCGGTAGATTGAATCTGCAGCAACATATTTAGCTTCCTTCTGAAAGCATTGCGCGAGACCAATCAGGGCAACAGCCATTTCATGAGAAGGTTTAGAGGCAAGTGCATTGATCACTTTCTTATAGTCTCGCTTGGCCGGTTGCGTTTGATTTGCTTTGTATAGGATGGAAGCTTTTTTATTCAGCGAGTTAATGGCGCTGGGGTGAACTTCTCCCAAGGTTCCAACAATAATCGCGTATGACTCATCAATAAATTGAATGGCCTTTTCCAATTGTTTTCGTTCGGCCTCTAACAAAGCCAAATTCTGTAGCGTTTCTGCGTATAAAAGTGACTCTGTCTTTTTTGTTTTGTCAAGTTTCGAGATAGATTCTTCATATAGTTTTTGTGCGGATTCAAATTCCCCTTTGGATTGGAGTAATGCGGCTCGATTGTTTAGAACAGCAGCATAAGGAAGTCGACCTTCAGGGTGTTTGGCCACAATTCCAAATAATGATTCTGCTAACTCGTTCTTACCAAGTTGTTCTAAATTGATCGCACGACTATTCAACAAGTATAAATATTCATCTTCATTGGCAGCATTCAATTTTTCAAAAAGAGCCTGACATTCTTGATAGGCGGCTTCCGCTTTTTCATACTCCTTCAATTGATGCTTCGTCTCTGCGAGACCTTTTAAGACAAGTGCATAGTCAATCGTCTCAGTTGAGCTACTGTCTTGATATTTTCTTTGTATTTCTGAAAAGATGGTTGACGCAGTTTCAGTAATACCCATTTCCAAATTCAGAAACCCGAAATAGTATTTTGCTTGTAATGTTTCAATTTTTTCCACTTTTAACCTGGAAAAACCCTCCTTGAATAAGGTAAAGGCCTGGTTGTTATTGTTAGCCAGGTAATGATTGATGGCCATGTTTAATTCGCACTCGACAATTGGACTTTCATCAACGGAGTAAAAATTTAACAGAACCTCTTTTGATCGAGCCAACTGTTCTATGGCCTTCTGATAATCACCCATTTCTTGATGGAATTGAGCAGTGTTCTCAAAAGCTGCAGACAGCAAGAGATCCTTTTTTCCTTCGCGAATTTGAATTTCCTTTTGGGCATACCCCAGCCCTTCCTCTAGCTTATCTCGCTGAAAACAGACGTTAGCAAGTACCCGTAAAATGGATGCATAAGAGTCATTGGTGGCACCATCTTCTTCCTGGTATTTCTTAAGCGTTTGACCAGCCTCCAAGTATGCTGTTTCAAATTGGTTGTTTGAGTAACTCGTCTGTGCCTTTTGATAAAGCGTCAGCCATTCTTGAGCTATACTGCTAAAGGAGATGACTAGACAGAACAGAAAAAATAGGCTACGCATAAACTCGGCTTTGTAATCTTCAAAGATCGGTCTTGCAAGCCATACTGGCAATACCACAAAATAGGTATTATCATTTGAACTGATCTGGTTAAAATACTTAAAACTGAAACTGTTTTATTGCCGTTATAGGCTCAAATTTGAGGCAGTAATTAGAAATGAGTAGGAGACGTAAGTTATTTTTAGTTTTGGGTATAGCCGTTGGAATTATTGCGTTGATGTTTCGATATCAACAAATCGTTTTCTGACCAGGAAAGTCAGCAAACAAGCTATTGAAGAATAGGTTAAGTAACAGAATTTTGAAGAAATAGAAGATGAAAGACAACAAGAATTTGATTGCGTATTTGGCATTAGCGGCCGTTTGTGTGATTTGGGGTACCACCTATTTGGCGTTGCGAATTGGCGTAACACAATTTCCTCCTTTTCTCTTTTCTATGCTTCGCTTTTTAGCTGCGGGTCCAATACTTGTTGGTTTTATGCTTACGATTGGTAAGGCTCGTTGGCCGGATAGAAAAACACTTTTTGACCAAGCCATTTCCGGACTGTTCATGGTCACCTTGGGCATTGCCATGGTCGGTTGGGCGGAAGTTTACATATCAAGCGGAGTTGCAGCTATTATATGTTCGATGATGCCCATTTGGACGGTACTTATTAATGTGTTAGTCACTAAGGACGAAAAACCAAATTGGTTGATCCTCTTTGGATTGGCAACTGGGCTAGCAGGTATCCTTATGATTTTCGGTGAACATCTCACAGAATTTTCGAATGCCAATTACACAAAGGGAATTGTACTTACTTTTCTGGCCAATCTTTGCTGGGCGATTGGTAGCATCTGGATCAAGAAGAAAAACCAACACTCTAACCCATTTTTGAATGCCGGATTGCAAATGCTATTTGGAGGTTTGTTTCTTATTCCAATTAGTTTGGTGTTAGATGACTATAGTGCCATTCAATGGAATAACGAAGTCATTTTTTCATTAATCTATATGATATTGATTGGCTCGGTAGCAGCTTATGCCTGCTACTCCTATGCTATTAAGAAGTTGCCGATGACCTTAGTTTCTTTGTATGCCTATATTAACCCAATAGTAGCTGTGATTTTAGGTTGGCTTATCCTGAACGAAAAGTTAAATTTTCAAATAGGGCTGGCTATTATCGTTACTGTTGCAGGTATCTATTTAGTTAATAGAGGTTATCAACTGAAGACAAACCCGATAAAGCCTCTTTCTAAAGTGAAATCGACTTTCAAAAATTTGACCACAACACCGTCTAAGTAAAATGGAAATTAGAATTTATCAGGTAGATGCATTTACAGATAAGTTGTTTGGAGGTAACCCAGCCGCAGTGTGTCCTTTGCAAGAATGGTTGCCGGCTGCTCTTATGCAGAATATTGCCATGGAAAATTGTCTGGCCGAAACGGCTTTCTATGTGGAGGAAAAAGAAGGCTTGCGTATACGATGGTTCACACCTACAGTCGAGGTGGATCTTTGCGGCCACGCAACGTTAGCCACGGCATTTGTATTATTCAATCAAGAAAACTATCAAGGCGATAAGATCGTTTTCAATTCTCGCAGTGGTCCATTGACGGTTGCAAAATCGGGAGATATGCTTACGCTGAACTTTCCAACTGATACGTTGCAAGAGGTAAGACCTGTTCCTGAGCTGGAAATTGGCTTAGGTTTAAAATCCAGCAAAACTTTTAAAGGGAAGACAGACTATATGCTCATCTTCGAAAATGAAGAACAGATTAGAAGCATGAGTCCGGATTTTGGTACCATTGGGAAAGTAGAAGCGCGCGGAATTATTGTTACAGCCAAAGGCAATCAGGTTGATTTGGTTTCTCGATTTTTTGGCCCACAATCTGGAGTTGATGAAGACCCTGTAACAGGATCGGCACATACTTCTTTAACTCCCTATTGGGCAAAATTTTTAAATAAAACAGAATTGACGGCTCGTCAATTATCGAACCGACAAGGAGACTTGAATTGTAAATTAATGGGTGACCGAGTTGAAATCAGTGGAAGAGCGAAATTGTATTTGGTAGGTAAAATATTTGTTGATTCTTGAAAAACAAGAAAAAAAAATATGATTCGAATAGAACAAGCGACAATCGACCACCTGGATAGCCTAGCTGTTTTGTTTGATCAGTATCGGGTCTTTTATGAAAAACAGTCTGATGTAAAGGCTGCAAAGGAATTCCTGAGACAGCGAATCGAAGTAAATGAATCGGTCATTTTTGTTTCATTCGATGAAGCCAATGCAATGACCGGCTTTACTCAACTCTATCCGCTATTTTCTTCCACGAGGTTGAAGCGTCTCTGGTTACTCAATGATTTATTTGTAGAAGCTGCTTTTCGGGGAAAGGGTTTTTCGATTGCCCTGATAGAAAGAGCTAAAGAGCATTGCAGACAAACGGGCGGGTGTGGTTTGATTCTGGAAACTGCCAAGTCTAATACTATCGGCAACAAGTTGTATCCAAGGGCTGGGTTTCAATTAGATCAGGATCATCATTATTATAGCTGGGATAATTAGCAGTATCATGACACATCAAGATGTTAAAATCGTCAGTTACAAACCAGAACATCAACCCGCGTTTGAGTCTCTCAATCGGGCGTGGATTGAAAAATATTTTTGGATTGAACCGATTGACCTTGAAGTACTTCAGCATCCGGGACAAAAAATACTTGAGGCTGGTGGTGAGATCTTATTGGCAGTAGTCGACAGCCAAGCGGTAGGAGTAGTCGCCTTGAAACGAGTAGACGAAACAACATTTGAGTTTACTAAAATGGCTGTGGACGAGACGTACCAAGGGAAAAAAATTGGCGAGCGATTGGCCATCGCGGCCATCGCACAGGCTCGCGATAAGAACGCTGCTAAAATTATCCTCTACTCCAATACAAAGCTGGAAGCAGCAATCAATCTATATCGCAAATTAGGATTTGTGGAAGTCGACTTGGATGGTCCATATAAGCGCAGTGATATAAAAATGGAATTGACGCTGAGTTAAATGAATGACCTGTTAAAAAAGGAATCCGAAGAATGCAGTTCACTCTTTGAGCTCATTTCCACGCAAAGTGTCGCATACTTAAAGGATTTGCATGAGCGACCAACTACACAATCACAAGTTCCAATACTGCGCTCGAAACTTGATCAATCCGGTGTTGGCACGCTCGGTGCGTTAAAGCAATTCAACGAACGATTTGAGGCTCTAATGGTTGGGACGTCAGGGCCACGGTATTGGGGCTTTGTAACTGGCGGAACTACTCCGGCTGCGATCGCAGGAGATTGGCTTTCAACAGTATATGACCAAAACCCACAAGGACTAAAAGGACAAGGTGACGTATCTGCCAATCTCGAAATAGAAACCATTCAATTATTGTTGGATCTATTTCATTTGCCTTCTGATTTTTTTGGAGGTTTTGTTACAGGTGCAACTATGTCCAATTTTACATGTATGGCTGTAGCGCGCCAATGGATAGGAAAACAAATGGGAATAGATATTGCCAAAGAGGGAGTGACAAAAGGAATTAAACTTGTTACCGCTACACCACATTCCTCTTCTATTAAATCACTAGCGCTGTTGGGCATCGGTAGTAATAACGTAGTCAAAATAGCCACAGAAGTTGGTAATCGTGAGGCAATCGATGTTGGTGCACTTGAACACTATTTCTCGAATAACTCATCTGAACCCGTCATTTTGATTTCCAGTGCAGGTACTGTTAATACGGTTGATTTTGACAATTTCAAAGCCATTGCCAAACTGAAAGAGAAATATTCATTTTGGTGGCATATTGATGCAGCCTTTGGTGGATTTGCTGCTTGCTCATCGCACTATCAACATTTAGTAGAGGGCTGGGAACAGGCCGATAGTATCACGATTGATTGTCATAAATGGTTGAATGCACCCTATGAGAGCGCAGTATTTTTCGTGAAGCAAAAGCACAGCCTTCTTCAGGTCGAGACGTTCCAAAATTCCAACGCACCTTATTTGGGAAACCCGATGGAAGATTTCAGCTATTTGAATTTCCTTCCAGAAAATTCGCGAAGGTTGAAAGCGCTACCCGTTTGGTTTTCGTTAGCAGCATATGGACAAGAGGGGATTCGGGCAATTGTGGATGACAACATTAGTCATGCAGTACAGTTTGGCAAGGGCATTGAGACATCTTTAGATTTTGAATTATTAGCACCTGTTAGGTTGAACACCGTTTGCTTTACATTGAGAAAAGAAACAAACCCAGATGAAGTAACTGTGTTCCTAAAAGCATTAAATGCTACCGGAAAAGTATTTATGACGCCCACACTTTACAAAGACAGAAAAGGAATTCGCGCGGCATTTGTGAATTGGCGCACCACCACGGACGATGTGAACTTGGTACTAGGCTTGATGAATGAAGTAATTAACCAACTTAGAAATGGTCATTGATCAAAAAATAGTTTTTGGTATTACTGATTGGAATTCGGTAGCAGTAGAGTGCCATGAAGGTACCACGGGTTTTGCGCTTTGGCGGGTACAACATTTTGGCAACGTGCGTGTGCGGATGGTTGAATATTCGGCAAACTATCAGGCAGATCATTGGTGCAAGAAAGGGCATATTATATTTTGCGTGGAAGGTGAAATGATTACAGAGTTGGAAGATGGCCGCGAATTCACATTGAGTACGGGTCTATCTTATCAGGTAGGGGATGGGGCAGAAGCACACCGTACCAGAAGTGAAAAAGGTGTAAAGTTGTTCATTGTAGATTAATAGTTCGTTCGCTTTAATAGATAACATATGTATACACCCGCTTATGCAAAAAATGAAAACGAAGAAGACCTAAAAGGTTTTATTCGTAAGAATGGATTTGGCATTGTTGTAAGTACTGTGGAGGAGAAGCTATGGGCGACACACATTCCGCTAATTCTTGTTGGGAACAAACTGCAAGGGCATGTAAGTCGAGGCAACAAGCAATGGTGTGCGCTATCGCAAAATGAGGAAGTGATGGTAATCTTTCAAGGGCCACACACCTATGTTTCCTCTTCGTGGTACGATCATGAAAATGTGCCCTCATGGAACTACGTAGCCGTGCATGTGTATGGGAAACCGCATATGCAGTCCGAAGAAGAGTTGATCGAATCGCTCCGACAATTGACAAATAAATACGAAAAGGAGTCGACATGTCCGGTTTCCGTTGACACGATGTCAGAAAAATTTCTCCATGGCGAACTGCGCGGAACGATTGGTTTTGAAATTACCGTTGATCGAATAGAGGCAAGCTACAAGCTCAGTCAAAATCGGGACGAGAAAAACCACACTCAGATTATTTCAGAATTGGAGAAAAGAGGCGATGAAAATTCTGTGAGCATTGCGAATGAGATGAGAACGTATGGATGCCACAAATAGTTTAAGGTGAGAGCCACTAAAAAAAGTTTGAGGACGGAGTGCCTTACAATGGCATCGGGCTGGCAAAATTGAGCAATAGAAATAAATTTTTAATTCACTATAACTCTGTAATTTTACAATAATTAAAAAAGCAAAAAGCCATGGCAGTACTAACAGAACCTATCCACGTTGAACGAGTTGCGAAGTCCCGCCTATCTGGTATCGATTTCAACAATCTTGGTTTCGGAGCCCATATTTCCGACCACATGTTAATGATTGATTATAGAGATGGACAATGGCAAGAACCAAAGATAATACCCTATGGTAACTTGGAGTTATCACCTGCCATGTTAGCGTTGCACTATGGCCAATCGGTATTTGAAGGCATGAAGGCTTTTAAGAATGATCAAGGAACGATTACTATTTTCCGCCCGGAGCGTCATCATAAAAGGCTATTGAGATCTTTAGATAGGATGTGCATGCCGGCCATTAGTGAAGAATTGTTTCTACAGTCGTTAAGCGCGCTAATAGAGGTTGACGCGGATTGGGTTCCGACTACCGAAGGTGCCTCACTTTATTTGAGGCCATTTGTATTTGCTTCTGAAGCCAAACTTGGAGTAAAAGTAGCGGAAGAATATAAGTTCATTATTTTAACAAGCCCGGTTGGGCCTTATTTCTCTAAGCCTGTCCGCGTGAAGGTAGAAGAAGAATTTGTAAGAGCGGCAGAAGGTGGAACTGGATTCGCTAAATGTGCCGGCAACTATGGAGGAGCATTTTATCCTACCATGTTAGCGCAAAAGCAAGGCTTTGACCAAGTGTTATGGACGGATGCAAAGGATCACAAATACATTGATGAGTCGGGCGCTATGAATGTGATGTTTGTGTTGAATGGCAAACTGGTTACTCCAAAGCTATCGACTTCATTGTTGGACGGTGTAACGCGCGATTCTATCCTTACACTTTCGAGCACAATGGGAATTGAAAAAGAAGAGCGAAGAGTAAGCGTGGCCGAAATAGAGGAGGCGTTTAAAAACAAAACCATTACAGAAGCATTTGGTGTGGGTACTGCAGCAGTTGTTTCTCAAATAGCTACCATTCATATACATGGTACCGATTATAATTTACCGGCTATAGATGCTACTAGTTTTCAATTACGAGTAAAGAAGAAATTGAGCGATATCCGCAAAGGCATCGAGTCTGATGTTCACAATTGGAATTACCTCGTAAAATAAATAACTTGATTGAGAATCGAGGTTCGGAGCTACTACTTCGAACCTCGTTTTTTTTAAGAGTAGTTAAATGATTGGTTCTGTGCTTCTGTTTTCTCAGTTTCAAACTAACGGCTATGAATATTGAATACAAAATGGATCGGGCCATCACACCGGACGAATTTATTGATTTGTTACAGCGATCTACTTTGGCTGAACGTAGACCTGTCAACAACAGATTGAGAATTGAAAAAATGTTGGCACATGGCAATATTTTGATCACCGCGTGGCAAGGTGATTTGTTAGTTGGTGTTTCACGTGCTCTAAGCGATTTTTCTTTTTGTTGTTACCTATCTGATCTTGCGGTAGATGAAGCGTACCAGCATCAAGGGATTGGAAAGGAGTTGATCCAACGCACACATGAAGTGGCGGGCACACATGAAGTTCAGTTGATTTTGTTGGCTGCGCCAAAAGCCGTGGGGTACTATCCAAGAATTGGCATGGAGCAGTTTAAGGAGTGTTTTGTAATTAGAAGGAAGGCGTAAGGCACGTTACCCTTTCTGTGATCAATTGCTTTGGCAAACAGCCTGAAAACCGTATCTTTGCGCACCAATTCATAAAACGGGCTTTTTTAGCCCATAAAATCACAAAAAACATGGGAAGACCTCCAATTTTACCAAAAAAGAAGAAAGATGGCTGGTACATTGAAGTGCGCAACAAGGGCGCCAAAAGCGGTATGATTCTAATTCGCGATACTGAAGTGGCTATGTTTCAGGCTGCCAAACAATACGAGACTACCAAAGATGTTCTCATCTTAGGCGAGCATCGTAGCGGAAAGCGCGTTGACGAAAAGAAAATCAAGAAGACAAAAGTTTAAGATCGATTTTGATCTACCAAAAAAGGCCTCTGAACGAGGCTTTTTTTATTATTTATCTCGCAATCTTTCAAAAAATTGACTCAACAGTTCCTGACTTTCGGCTACACAAACGCCTTTTTGTATTTCTGTTTTTGGGTGTAGCAGGTTTTTTTGATGCATCGAGAAACCCCTTTGTACATCATCTGCCCCGTAAACGAGTTGCTGCAATTGAACCCAATGCAAAGCCCCGGCACACATCACGCAGGGCTCTAGCGTTACATACAGCGTGCATTCACTTAAGTATTTTGAACCCAGTTCATAAGAAGCTGACGTAACGGCCAGCATCTCAGCATGTGCGGTGGCATCAGTCAGTAGCTCTGTTTGGTTGTGCGTACGCGCAATGATTTTGTTTTGGCAAACAACAATGGCTCCCACGGGCACTTCACCCAACTCCAATGCTTTTCGAGCCTCTTTTAAGGCTTCTTGCATAAAGTATTCGTGCGATTTTTTTTGAACCAAAACGTCCACAGAACGACAGTTACTTTTTCAACTTCACTGACTTCATCATTGAGCGAACGACTGGCTGCCATTCGCTTTTTTGATCTCTCGGGCAAGAGAATGAAAAAACAATGGCCTTATCTTTCTCAACGAAGTATTGGATGTAGGTATAGCGAAAAACAGCTGATTGCTCCCCCTCCTTCATTCGATTTCCATTTACGCGTGATTCGAATTCAAAAAAAATCAATTTGTTTTTGTTTACAACGTGCACGCCCTGATCAATAAAATCAACGCGGTCATATAGATTGCCGATCCCGGCTTTAAAAAATTTTTGCGCCAATTCAATGTTGCCGTCCGGCCATTGGGTAGCAGAAGTATTGACGCTAAAGTCTGCCGTTCTGTTGCCATTCGTATAGGCTGCCAACGGAGCCCGCACCGATGGGTAGCGTTGCACAATGTCTTCTGGCGTCATAGGTGTCAACTCGCTTGAAATGGAAACGGTTATCCCGTCTGCCACTTTTGTCTTTACCAACTTACTTTGGCTAAAACCGAACAAAAAAACGCACAGGAAAATGATTGATTTTGGCATAGTTAGTGGCATAATGGATTGATCTTTTAATAACGCAAGAGATATCCTTTTATTAATTTGCGCCTTCAAATTTAATCATTTTGCTATGCTCAGGACTCATACGTGCGGTGAACTTCGAATTGGTGATGTAAACAAGGAAATTACCCTAACGGGATGGGTGCAGCGGCAGCGCGACAAAGGCAGCTTGCTGTGGATCGATTTGCGCGATCGGTATGGCGTTACACAGCTTTTCTTGGAAGAGGGCAAGTCTGAAGCCAGTTTGATTCAATTGGCTAGAACCATGGGAAGGGAATATGTTATAAAAGTAACAGGCATTGTTGCGGAGCGCCTTTCAAAGAATGATAAAATGCCAACGGGCGATATTGAAGTAAAATTGACTTCACTAGAGATTTTAAACACCTCCAAAACTCCACCTTTCACCATTGAAGATCAAACCGATGGGGGAGAAGATCTGCGAATGAAGTACCGTTATCTGGACTTGCGCAGAACAACCGTACGTGAAGGGCTGCAGCTAAGGCATAAAATGGCTCAGCAGACTCGTCTCTATTTAGATAGCCTGGATTTCATTGAAGTCGAAACTCCGGTTTTGATCAAATCAACACCGGAAGGCGCGCGCGATTTTGTCGTTCCTTCTCGAATGAACCCGGGGGAGTTTTACGCGTTGCCGCAGTCGCCACAAACTTTCAAGCAACTGTTAATGGTTTCGGGATTTGACCGCTACTATCAAATTGTAAAATGTTTTCGCGATGAAGATTTGCGAGCAGATCGTCAACCGGAATTTACCCAGATCGACTGCGAGATGGCCTTTATCACACAAGAAGATATCCTCAAGACTTTTGAGGGATTGATCCGCCATCTTTTCAAATCCGTGAAAGGCATTGATATGCCGTCAGTACCTCACATGACGTATGACGATGCGATGAAATATTACGGCTCCGATAAGCCCGACACACGGTTCGAGATGAAATTTGTTGAGCTGAATGATGTGGCCAAGGGAAAGGGATTTGTAGTGTTTGATGATGCCGAGCTGGTCGTTGGAATTTGTGCAAAAGGATGTGCAAGCTATACCCGCAAACAACTAGACGAGTTAACTGAGTTTGTAAAGAAGCCACAAATAGGTGCCAAGGGAATGATCTACTTGCGCTGTGAAGCAAACGGCACTTACAAATCATCGGTTGATAAATTTTATGATGAGATTGAATTGAGCCGATGGGCGCAGAAGTTTAATGCAGATGCGGGCGATCTTATTTTGGTATTGTCGGGCGAAAAAGAAAAAACCCAGAAAGCACTTGGCGAACTTCGTCTACACCTGGCGAACCAATTGGGGCTTCGTGATAAAAACAAATTTGCACCACTTTGGGTAGTAGATTTTCCGCTGTTGGAATGGAATGAAGAAATGGGCCGTTGGCATGCCATGCATCATCCGTTTACTTCACCCAAGCCGGAAGATATGGGATTACTTGATAGCAACCCAGGAAAGGTGCGAGCAAACGCCTATGACATGGTTTTGAACGGAACTGAGATTGGTGGCGGTTCAATTCGTATTCATGACCGAGCTACTCAACAACTAATGTTTAGCAAATTGGGATTCTCGCCAGAAGAAGCGAAAAAACAATTTGGATTTTTAATGGAGGCATTTGAATACGGAGCACCTCCACATGGAGGCATCGCGTTTGGTTTTGATCGACTTTGTTCCCTTTTTGGAGGTGCCGATTCGATCAGGGATTTTATTGCGTTTCCAAAAAACAATGCGGGGAGAGATACGATGATCGATACGCCATCGACTATCTCACAAGAGCAGTTAAAAGAGTTAAGCATTGATGTGAAGATAAAATAAGGATGAATCATTTTAGCCTGAATAACCTGGTCATTCTTATCGCTGCATCGTTTATTTCGTGCGATACCGGTACGGAATGTTGTGCACAGAATCCAGGCAACACACCTTCTTCAATCAGCTTAGGAATCACGGGAGACGCAGCCGATGTGCAGACCACAACCCAATTTGGTGTCATACTCATGGGTGGAGGAACGGATGTGGATGAAGCCATCAAATGGATGATTAACAAAAGTGGGGGAGGGGATTTTGTAGTGATCCGTGCTTCCGGTTCCACTGGCTATAACGATTACATAAAACAATTAGGGAATGCCAATTCGGTAGAGACGCTTTTGATTGATTCGAGAGACAAGGCAAATTTGGCAGAAGCATCAGAGAAAATTAGAAATGCAGAAGCTTTGTTTATTGCGGGTGGCGACCAAAGCAATTATGTCAAGTATTGGGCAGACACGGAAGTTTCAAAGGCAATTAAATTTCTTGTTGAATCAAAGAAAGTACCAATTGGGGGTACAAGTGCAGGCTGCGCTGTTTTAAGTGAGTACATCTTTGATGCGAAGAATGGCAGTGTTATTTCCAGTGAAGCATTGACAAATCCGTATGATCCATTGGTAAGTATTTCCAAGAGTTTTATTCTGGTGCCTGTTTTAAAAAATGTAATTGCAGATCAACATTATTCGCAACGCACCAGGCAGGGAAGGCATGTGGCTTTTATGGCACGTCTGATAAAGGACTTCGCAGTTTCTTCCCCAGTTGGCATTGGCGTAGATGAAAAAACAGCTGTCGCGATTGAAGAGAATGGAAGCACTAAAGTTTTTGGATCTGGAACTGCACATTTTTTGTTTGCTGGTTCGGTACCAGAGCAATGCGAAGGTGGCAAAAAATTGATATGGAATAACCAAGGTAAGGCGCTGCGATTGTATGCGCGCGTAGGTAGCGCAGTAGGGACTGAAGGGATAAACGTATTACAGACGCCTGTCCCTCCGCCAGATCAGTATTGGAGTGTTATTGACGGAGAGTTGAAAGCCAACTAACCCATTCCTACTACTTCTGCTCAATTAGTTTTTGGATGGCAAGGTATTCATCGCGAAGGCGTGCAGCTTCCATAAATTCTAGTTCTTTAGCGGCCTTCTCCATCGCTTTTCGAGTTCGGTCACTCATTGCAACAAGCTCGTCTTTTGTGAGGTAAGCAGTTACTGGATCAGCCGCCAACGATTTTTCTTCGTCCTCGATGTAATAACGTTTGAGCGTTTTTTTGGAGTCGGCCACCTTTGTTTGGCCAAGAATAGAGTCAATAGATTTCAAGATTGTTTTTGGAGTGATTCCATTGGCAAGATTGTAGTCTTGCTGAATTTTTCGTCTACGATTAGTTTCGTCAATTGCATTTTCCATTGATTCGGTTACCCGATCTGCGTACATAATGACCCTTCCATTTTCATTTCGTGCTGCGCGCCCAATAGTTTGAACAAGGGAACGCTGATTACGCAGAAATCCCTCCTTATCAGCATCCAGAATAGCTACCAGAGAAACTTCAGGTAAATCGAGCCCTTCTCGAAGCAAGTTTACCCCGACTAAAACGTCAAAGACACCAAGGCGCAGCTCGCGCAAAATCTCCACCCGATCCAGTGTTTGCACCTCACTATGGATATATCGACATTTTACGCGTGCCCGTTCTAAAAATTTTGTCAACTCCTCTGCCATACGCTTTGTAAGGGTTGTTACCAGCACACGTTCCTTCTTTTTTACACGTTCGTCAATTTCTTCCAACAAATCATCAATCTGATTCTTACTAGGCCGTACATCAATGATAGGATCGAGGAGTCCAGTAGGACGGATGATTTGCTCCACCACGATGCCCTCGGATTTTCTTAACTCATATTCAGAAGGTGTGGCACTCACATAAACGACCTGGCCAAGAATGGCCTCAAATTCGTTAAACGTTAGCGGTCGGTTGTCGAGCGCAGAAGGCAAACGGAATCCATAGTCGACCAGGTTCACTTTGCGCGATCGATCACCTCCCCACATAGCACGTACCTGAGGCACTGTGACATGGCTCTCGTCTATTACCATCAAAAAATCGTCTGGGAAATAATCGATTAAACAAAAAGGTCTTGCGCCAACACTGCGCCTGTCAAAGTAGCGCGAGTAATTTTCGATCCCACTGCAATATCCCAACTCGCGCATCATCTCCAAATCAAATTCAGTACGCTCCTTTAGCCGTTTCGCTTCCAGATGCTTTCTCTCCCCCTCAAACATTTCTACTTGTAACACCATGTCATCCTGAATCTCGCGGATGGCTTGTTGCAACATATCCTTTCCGGTCACAAATAAATTTGCTGGAAAGATTACACTTTGCTTTTCATCTGAGATCTTCTTTCCCGAAACAGGATCAATCAATTGTATGGATTCAATCTCATCACCAAAAAAATAAACGCGTAGTGCGTAGTCTGCATAAGCTAAGAAGATATCTACTGTATCGCCTTTAACGCGAAATGTACCTCGCTTAAATTCGGCTTCTGTACGGCTATACAGAATGTCCACTAGTGCGAAAAGTAACTTATTGCGAGGAATTATTTCTCCTACTTTTAGTTGAATTCTGTTTTTACCAAATTCTTCTGGATTTCCAATACCATAGATACAAGAAACAGAAGCCACCACGATCACATCCCTTCTTCCAGAAAGTAAAGCTGACGTTGCACTCAATCTAAGTTTTTCTATCTCTTGATTGATCGACAGATCTTTTTCAATGTAAAGATTGGAGGATGGGATAAACGCTTCGGGCTGATAGTAGTCGTAGTAGGAGATAAAGTATTCAACCGAGTTATGGGGAAAGAATTGTTTGAATTCCCCGTACAACTGTGCGGCCAGCGTTTTGTTGTGACTTAGAATTAATGTCGGCTTATTCGTTTTCGCAATAACATTTGCGATCGTAAACGTCTTTCCCGATCCGGTAACACCTAACAATGTTTGATGGAGATCTCCAGCATTTACTCCCTTGACAAGCTGTTCAATTGCCTTGGGTTGATCTCCGGTGGGTTCGTACTCACTCGTTAACTCAAAGTCCATAGGGAATTGACACTGTTGAAACTAAAATTGAAGCGGCATATTACAATACAGCTTACAGCAAGAGAACAGGACTAATTGTTCCAGATAGCCCATGCCTTCTCAGCTTGGATGTGCAACATTTCCAAGCCGTTTTTGATAGTCGCTCCCCGCATTTCTGCTTTCTGCAAGAACATGGTCCGCGCAGGATTGTAAATCAAATCGTAAACAAAGTGCTGCGATGTCAAGAGTTCATAATTGATCGGGGGCATTGCATTTGTTTCTGGAGACATGCCCAAGGGAGTGCTGTTAATGATCAGCGTAGCTTCTGTAATTAAGTTTCCGTTTTTCTCTAATGCCTCGTATGTCAAATCTGCCTTTCCTTCTTCTCGAGATACGACTTTAAAAGGAATCTTAAGTTTTCGCAACGCTTGTTGTACCGCTTTGGAAGAACCGCCTGATCCAAGTATTAAAGCAGTGGCATTTTCAATTTTAGGAAACCACTTTTCGAGGGTCTCATAAAACGCATCACTGTCAGTATTGAACCCTTTCAGCTTTCCGTTTTGTATTTTAATGACATTGACAGCTCCGATTTTTTTTGCTTCTGAATCAATATCACTTAAGAGCTTTATCACCTTTTCTTTGTATGGAACGGTTACGTTTAGTCCATAAAGTTCAGGATTGTCTTCTAATAATTTCTTAAGTTCATCCACATTACCCAACGGATAAAGGTCATAGTGATAGTCGCGCAAACCTTCCCTAAAAAATTTTTCATCAAAGAAAGATTTTGAGAATGAATGAGAGACAGTCGAGCCGATTAAGCCAAATTTCTTTTCCATAGTTTTCTTAAAAAGTGGGAAGTGTCGATTTTTTCCTTTTTCCTTTTAGGAGAGCAATCACCATTGGGAGTACAGAGATAACAATGATTGCAAGGATTACCTTTTCGAAGTTATTTTTAACAATTGGAATGTTACCAAACAAAAAACCCATCGTAGTAAGACCTATAACCCATAAGAGTGCGCCAATCACGCAATTCAATAAGTAGTTCTGGTATTTCATACTCCCTGCTCCAGCAACAAACGGAGCGACTGTACGAACGATAGGTACAAACCTTGCCATTATAATTGTTTTGGCTCCGTGCTTTTCGTAAAATGCTTCCGTCTGAATAATGTAATCACGCTTGAAGAATAGAATGCGTTCTTTGCTCTTAACGAAGTCACCCGCGAAACGACCAACAAAGTAGTTTACATTATCACCCAGCAATGCGGCTGCAATAAGAAGAGGAATGATCAAGTAGACGTTGAGCGTAGAGTTAGGAAGTGCAGCAATGGCACCGGCTGCAAACAAGAGCGAGTCGCCTGGAAGAAACGGCATTACTATCAACCCGGTTTCAGTAAATATGATCAAAAAAAGTATAGCGTATGTCAATGTGCCATATTCGTTCACCATGGCAACCAGATGATTGTCTAAGTGAAGCAAAAAATCGATTAGAAATTCCATGAGTTGTTAATCCGCTTCGAACGTTGGCGTTGAGTTATCCTTTTTTCTTTCGAGCCCCAAGAAATGTAAAAAAGTATCTCCCCTAAGCCCCAGACGAATTGTCTCAAGCGGAATGATTTCATTGGGCGCGATGTTTCCCAAATTTACATTAGCGCCCAATAATTTAATGAACCACACCTGTTGAGCTTTTTGTGGTGCTTCCCAAATGATTTTCTCAAACGGAATTTTTGTAAGAATTTCTTGCACTAATCCGGATCTTACTTCTCCACTTGATCTAAACAACCCTACGTTCCCTCCTTCACGAGCTTCGCCAATTACTTTCCAGGCACCTGCATCTAATTCTTTCTGCATCAAATCAATCCATTGATAAGGAGGAATAATTTTGTCTGCGTCCTTGGATCCAACTTCTGATAAAACAGTCACCTGTTTAGAAAGTTTGGTGATGTAGTCCAGTTTCTTATCGTGGTCTAGGTCAATGGAACCATCAGAAACTTCTGCAAATGTCATATCATATTTATCGAGCACTTTTCGATAATCTTCGAATTGGTCGCGTATGATGAATGCTTCGAACAGCGTGCCACCAAAATAGCAGGGGATTCCAGCATCTCGATAAACCTTTAACTTGTCTTTCAAATTGGGCGTAACAAAAGATGTTGCCCAACCTAGCTTGACAATGTCAACATGGTCGGCAGCAATGCTCATGAAGTCTTCGGCCTCGCGTACGCTCAGTCCTTTGTCCATGGCCATGGTGAAACCTTTTTGCCTGGGCTTTTTTGTTCGCTCAGGTAAATTGTTCAGGTGGTAGTTCATCAGGAATTTTCTTTTCTAAACTGATCGATGATTTTATAGAGGGCTTTTTGAGTTTCTAATTTCGGAAAAAACTCGAATAGAATCTTATGCCCTTCAAAGTCCAAAATTAATGCATTTTCCAGATAAGTAAAGGCTTCTTTAAATTGGCCCGACTCAACTAAGTAGATGGCCATTCGATATAGAAAATCGGGTTCTTTAGGCGCCTCTACCATACCTTGCGATAAAACATCAATGGCCTTATCAGGTTCGCCTTGTTCATAGTATATGAAAGACCAATTAAGCCATATCTCTTTGTCTTCCGGTGCAAGATTTGCGGCTTCCTCGTAAGCACTGATGCTGGAAATAGTATTTCCAATTTTGAATTCAGCGTGGGCTGCCGCTTTCCAGTATTCAGAATTGAGGTGATTAATCTTAATAGCCTTGTTGAAGAAATGCAGTGCTTGATACCATTTTTCCTGTTTTTCTAAACAACTGCCAGCACCGAACCAAGCTTCATCATAGAGCGAATCTAGTTTTGCCGACTTCTGAAAGTATTTTAATCCCAAATCAAAATGCCCCATATTCTCATAAGCGGCACCTATACAACAATAAACTTCAGGGCTGGGACCTTCAATCTCGACCGTTTTGTTAAATTCCTCTAGTGCCTCTTTGAACTTCTCAAGGTTCATCAACGAGTTGCCCATATTGAAGTGAGCCGAAGCAAAGGTGTCATCGATGGCGAGTGCGTAGCCATATGCTTCGATCGCTTCGTCAAATTTCTCTAGTTTATTGCAAACAATTCCCAAGTTATACCAAGCAGCTGCTGAATAGGGATCTTCATCTATAAACTTTCTATAGTAGGATAGACTGCCTTCCAATTGTCCCGCTATGTCTAAGCAGAAGGCTAGCTCATACAGCGAACCCTCATGATTAATATTTTCTTCAATTGACTTTTTGTAAGAGTCAATTGCTTTATCATATTCCTCCAGACTTTGATAGGCTAATCCGATGTTATAGTAGATGTCATCTTTTTCGTCATCGGCAAAAGAAAGAATTTCTTCATACAAAGAAACCGCTTCTTTGTGTTTTCCTTGAAGCGACAAAATGGAGCCAATCGAGAGATAAACCTCGATATCCATCGGGTGTAAATTGCGCGCCATCTCAAGCAGTTCTAGCGCTTCTTCGTATTGCTCTAAATTTGAAAGGATTTGCGCTTTTATAGCGATAAGACCGGTAGAGAATGGAAATTGCTCCATGGCCTGATTAATGGCAGCTAATGCTTTTTTAAACTTTAGCTTTTCCATATAATGATCAACGATCACTTCATAGGCATCGATATCAAAATATCCAATTGAATTTGCCCGTAGATTTTCTTCGTATCGCTTGATCAACTCCTCTTCTTCTTCCCTTTTTCTGAATTCGTGGCTCATCGGTCGAAAGGTTTTCCTAAAGTAAGGAAAAATTTCAGCAGTAACAATTTTACTCTATTATTCCTGCAAAGTTCTTGCAATTAAAAGTAATCAGCAAGTTGTGTTTGTTATTTGTTTATGCTATAAGTGCGTAAATAGTACTCGCAACAGAAACCAACTGTTTCGTCTAGTGGGCGATAGTTGACGCCCAGGTCGTTGATTGATTTTTGGTTTGAAAAAGTAAATTTTTCGCTTGCGGACTTAACAGATTCTCGAGTCACCAAAGGGTGCGTGTTCAAAAGCCGACCCTTTAATTCTTCAAGGGTTGCAATCGCTTTTATTAGCAAGGGGTTGACCTTTATAGATGGAGCCTTTTTGTTAAACCTAAAAGCTATCTTTTCAAACAAATCTTTGTAAGGAATCGCTCCTGCACTTGCAATATATCGTTGGGTCAAGAAGTCTTCATTCAGTAACTTAAATACGATCTCAGCCAAATCCCGTACATCTACATAATTGCAATTGCCTGAGCTATAGAATTTGTTTTCCTTCCAAACATATTGAAAGAGTTTTGAACTACTTTTTTCCCAATCGCCCGTACCAAGTATGAGGGATGGATTTACGATGGAGGCAGGAAGGCCCTCTTCGATCCCCCGGTAGATCTCTAGCTCTGCCAAATATTTTGATTCAGCATAAGAAGAGTTTAGCGCATTATCTTCCCATTTGTTGGTTTCATCAATCGTCTTAATTCCTTTCTGCCGACCAAGAGCAGCCACAGAGCTAATATGAATCAATTTTTTTACGCCACTTGCTAGGCATGCATTGACCACATTTTTTGTACCCTCCACATTTACTTGAAACAACTCTTGTTTTTCTTTGGGATCGAACGAAACCTTTGCCGCTGTATGGATGACAACAGAAGCATTTTTAAAACATTCGCTCAAAGCGCTTACGTCAAGGATGTCTGCCGTTTTCCATTGAATTTGTTGAACAGAATGGTTCGTCAAACGCAAATTGCTGGAGTCTCTTTTTAAACCGCATACAGAAATGTCTTCTAATAGTAGTCGCTGTGCAATAGCAGCACCAACCAAACCATTACCACCAGTAATAACTATCATAGTTCTAAAGGGTGTTGTTCAATAATGGCAAAGAACATGCTTTTTGATAGTGTCTATTTTCCTGCAAAGACTTCAACATTTTAGACTGTACTGGGTTGTGGCAATCACTTCCTAAGAAATCTACCCATCCTTTGTCAATCAATTGAATCGCCATCTTCTGAACCGACTTTGAATAAAGACCTCCAATTGAAAGCGAGTTTAGTTGAAATAATACGCCTCTATTTTTGAAGTCTTCTGCTTTCTCCATGGTCATGTAGCCATATCTTTCAGGATGAGCGAGTACTAAACGGTATCCTTGTGATGAAGCTTGAAAAATAAATTCTTTCATTTGCAACGGTTCGCTTATGAAGTTGGTTTCAAAAAGCAGGTACTTGTCTCCAAAAGTAAGGAGCGATTCTTTATTTATTATTTTCATATAAAGAAATTCGTCTAAGTAGTATTCGGCTGCTGCTTCCAGTTCCACGTTAGTGCCTTTGTTTGCTAAATGAAACTTTAGCTCATCTAATCCTTTTTGAATACCTCGTGGTTCGTTGCGATAGGTATCGCTCATAATATGAGGAGTCGTGATTAGTTTCTTAAACCCCATTTCTAAAAGATCAATAATGACGGCTTCGGCTTCTGCAAAATTCTTTACACCATCGTCTAAACCCGCCAGGAGATGAGAGTGTAGATCCACAGAGAGTGGGAGTTTTGGAACTACTTTCAGTTTGTTGAAAAACGAGAACACTATACTTTCACTAAATCTCTCCAGCCTTTCCGTTTAGGCTTGTCTTCATAATAGCCATATCCATACGTTTTTCCGGTAGTCGGCAGTGCGTTTAAGACAACTGCTAAATTCGTCAGTTTATGAATGCTAGAAATTCTATTTAAGGTGTTGACGAATTCCTTTTTCGAATAGTTTGCGCGCAGCACATAAATAGACAAGTCAGCACGTTTCATTGCCATAATTCCATCTGTCACTAACCCCACGGGAGGGGTATCGATGACAATAAAATCATACGCTTTCTTTAGATCTTCCAATAGACTAGCAAACTCTCCATTGAGAAGTAACTCAGACGGATTGGGAGGATGTGGGCCGGCTGGAAGGAAGTCAAGGTTTTCTAGACCTGTCGGCTGAATAGATTCCCCCCAAGTAGTTTTCTTTATCAATGTTGTACTTACCCCTTTTGATGGATCAAGTGCAAGCATGGAGCTTTCATTTTTTTGCTTTCTCATGTCCAAGTCTATCAGCAAAACTTTTTTCTTGGACATCGAGAGCACCCCTCCCAAGTTTGTAGCCAGGAAAGATTTCCCTTCACCCGAAATAGTGGAGGTGACGGTGATAATTTTCTTATGACCGCCAATGGTAAAGAAATCTAAATTTGTTCTCAATGATCGGAAAGATTCACTGACCATTGATTTCGGACTATCCACAACTTGGAATAAAGAATTTGATTTTCGATGTGTGTGAGGGATAACTCCAAGAAGCGGTACATGTATCGATTTTTCAACTTCTTGTGCACTAGTAATTTTGTTATTCAGCAGATAGGATATGCCAAGAAAAAAGAAATTGATAACAAGACTTGCCACCAACCCAATACCTAAAATTAATAATTTTTTCGGTGAGATAGGAACAATAGGAAGTGATGCCGGTGAAAGAATCTTAAAATCAGGCACATTGCCCGCTTGTGCAATTTCGAATTGCGCTTTCGACTGCATCATTGAAAGATAGAACTCTTCATAGAGTTTATAAAACCGTTGATTTTTCGAAAATTGGGTATTCTTATCGGGCATCGTGGAAAATTCTCTTTCCAGATTCTCCTTCGTCTGTCGAAGTTCAGCCAATGTCTTCAGCCAATCACGTTTTAACTCAGTCACTTGCCTAAATATTGTTTCTTTGGCTAACGTCACTTCTTTTTCTTTTTGACGAAAGGCAAAGGTGTTTTCATTGTAGGCCAATGCCAATCGATCACGGTCTTGCTGCAGCTTGTTAAAGTCCTCTAGCTTCTTGTTAATATATTCTGGTAAAAATCTTTGTTGCTGCAACGAAAACGGAAGTTTGTTATCGTTGATTTGTTCGATAATGCTATTAAGTTGCCCAATATTCTTTATAAGTTGAAAACGAGCGGAATCTGTCGCATTTATGGTGACGATGGTTCGCTTAAGATCTTGTGATAAGTCGCTACTCTTATTTTGAAGCGTGAAGTTTTCAAAATAATTTTCGTAATTCTGCATTCTTTTCTCGACTTGCCCAAGTTCATTATTTAGCCAGCCTATCTTCTGCCGGTTGGCAAGATTTTTCTGTTCGCTGCTGTAGAATATGTAAAGCGAATCGATTTTATTGACAATATCGAATGCTTTTTTTGCATTATTGTCTTTGAAAGCAACACGAATAGTATTTGCGTTAAAATTAAGGGGCGACACGGAAATGTTCTGTGCTAGGTAAGCGATCAATGCGCCTTTGCTATGGATCACAAAAAAATATTTGTTATCGCTAAGTTCAAAATAGCGGCTCGGATGAACAATAATGTTTGCGCCATTCAGACTAAAAGGTTCGTTAAATTTTCTACTGACAAACTCACCGTCTGGGTCAATTTTAATTTTGAATGTTGCATTGTCGATGATGTTAATATATACGTTTTGATCAAAAAGACGAGTTGCTTCATCCCCCACAGCTTGTACTGAAAATGGAGAGCGTTGATACATTTCATCCGTTAACACGTTACCTATGCTATAGTAACTTGTCTCAATATCAAGAGAGTCAATTAGCCTACCAAAGAAAACTTTGGACTTAATCTGCTCGATTTCACCTGATATCAAGTTTAAATTTTGATCCTCAACAATGTTTTTTAAGCCCAAGTCGGTGGCGTCATTCTTGATTTCCAACTTCATCTCGGATTCGGATTCAAACAAATCTTTTGTCCATCGAATCGACAAGTAGGCGACTGAATTGCAGACAATAAAAATGAGCAAAATCCACCACTTGTTTTTCCGAACAACAGACTGGAGTTTGTCGAGGTCTATCCCTTCGATGGGAGAGGTGTTTATTGGTTTGCTATTTTCCAACTTTTCTATTAAACCATTTAAAAGCTGCGTAAAAGAACCACAAGTGTAGTCAGACTAACAGCAAGGCTAAATAGAATAGCGTTGTCTCTCAATCCTTCGGTGAATGGCCTGCGAATAGGTTCGATATAAACGACATCACCAGGTTCTACTATCATGTTACCCTCTTGAAATCCTTTGATGGTGCTAAAATCAACGTCATAAACCTTATCGTTTCTAATCACTTTAATTTTATTCGCTTTCGCGTCATTGCTAATGCCTTTAGACAGTGCGAGTACTTCAATCAGTCGTGTGTTTTGGTTTGTCAACGGAATAACCAGCCCTCCCGGAGCCCCTACTACCGTGATTCGTTTATTTGTGAAATTGATTATCACAAAGGGCTCCTTGAAGAACTTTGCATATTCTTTTTGCGCTACTTCTTCAGCTTGCCGAAGGGTTAGCCCCTCTACATTTAACTCTCCAATGACAGGGAATTTGACAATTCCGTTAAGCTCGACTAAGTAATTTATGGCAATGACTTCGCTTGCGTTAGGATTAACATTTGAAGATGTCAATTCTGGGTTCGGATCGATGATCCTTTCCCCTTTGTTTGTAAAAACATCTAAAGTGAGTAGGTCATTTTTTTGAATGACGTAGTTTTTTTCTGCCTTTGATGCCTCTCGTTTGAATACCTCCGGTTTTGCATCATCCGTTGATCTAAACATGATATTCTGCTTATAAGATGCACACGAAGAAAGAATGCAAAGAGACAAAACAAAACAGGATATTTTCGGCACAGCCCACGTTTTCATTTGCGTCAAAGTAAGCAATTATTGAGCAAAAAGTAATGGACACCTTCACTTATTTGGAAAGTGGCCTAGATGGTTTTCATTTTTGTTAGTTGGGAATACCGGGCTATAGCTCTTTTAGAACTGCCAGGTATTTATTGACAACGATTTTTTCGTCAAATTTTTCCTCCATCTTTCGCCTACCGTTTTCGCCAAGCCTTTTTAGAGTGACGTCATCAAAATTTGCCATCTCAAACATTTTCTTAGCCAAATCGTCAGCATCTTTAAGCTTACACAACAACCCGTTGAAGTTGTGGTCAACTACATTATGGCAACCTGGTACATCTGTGGCAATAATTGGCTTTGCTGTACTTGACGCTTCAAGCAGTGTTCTGGGGGTTCCCTCGCGGTAGGAAGGTAGCACAATGCAGTCTGCTTGCTCGATAAACTTCCGAACGTCCTTTGTTGTTCCCAGATACTCAACCGTTGATGACTGTACCCAATCTTCGATGACGTCCAATGGAATGCCACGTTTATGTTTTGGATCCTTTGAACCTAAAATTTGAAACCTGGCTTGCAATCCACTTGCTTTTAGTTTTTTTACCGCATCGATGAATTCTAAAATACCCTTATCGGTAATTAAGCGAGAGATAAGCAAGAAGGTAAATTCCTTATTGCGTTTGAAATCAGCCGCAGTAAAGTGGGTTAGATCGATCCCAGAACCGGGCAATAGGTCTGTGATGTCCGCAGAAATGATTTTCTTGTCAACGAAAAGAGCCAAGTCATCTGGGTTTTGAAAGAAAACCTTTTTCGGATACCGAAAAGCTAACTTGTAAAGTGAAATAGCGATTTTAGACACCCAGTTGTCTTTCAAGAATATTGTCCCGAGCCCACAAACATTATTAACAACTGGAATACGCAATAACGCAGCGGCCAACGTGCCATAAATGTTTGGTTTGATGGTATAATGAAGCACAACATCTGGTCTCATCCTTCGATAAATTAAGAAAAGCTCAAGTATGAGTGCTGAATCTTTAATTGGATTTGCTCCTCGGCTGTCCATGCGCACATCATGGTGAATACAGCCAACCTCTTCTAACTTTTCCGTGAAATCATCATGAGGTGCCACTGTATGAACTTCATGTCCCTGGGCGATAAGGGTTTTTACAAAATTCAACCTGAAGTTGTAGATGTTCCAGGAAGTGTTTAATACAATAGCTACTTTCATTCGGCCAACAAATCGCTTGAATTGACTGTTCAAGCAACTATTTAAGGTTTAGTTATAGAGACAGGAAATCGACCCAAAGGGGAGAATTCACCATTTCTACATCCGACAAAACTATTAAAAAGTAACCTGATGGGAAAACAAACTTGGTAATAAAGTAAGTTTGTGGTTTGAAATGAAAAATACTGAAAACAAGGCCGTTTTGATAGCGTTGATGGAACCCTCATCGCGACAGGAAGTGACGACAGAGCACTTGGACGAACTAGCTTTCCTTGCAGAAACTGCTGGTATCCAGACCGCCCAGCGCTTTGTTCAACGCCTGCCGCATCCAGATGTGAGAACTTTTGTAGGAAAGGGAAAACTGGAGGAAATCAAAAACTATGTCTTTGCCAACGGGATTAGGAGCCTGATTTTTGATGACGACCTTAGTCCTTCTCAACTTCGAAACATCGAAAAGGAATTTAATCCGGCATCTCGCGAAGAAAAAGTAAGGGTGTATGATCGAAGTCTGCTCATCCTCGACATTTTTGTAATGCGGGCTCAAACCGCGCAGGCACGTACTCAAGTTGAGTTGGCAATGAATCAATACTTGTTGCCTCGTCTCACAGGTATGTGGACTCACTTGGAACGGCAGCGTGGAGGTACTGGATCTAGGGGAGGATCAGGTGAAAAGGAGATTGAAACAGATAGGCGTAATATTAAGAACCAGATTTCTGTACTAAAAGAAGACCTGAAAAAAATCGATAAGCAACGCGTCACACAGCGCAAATCAAGAAACAATATCGTGCGGGTATCTCTGGTGGGTTATACCAACGTGGGCAAGTCTAGCCTAATGAATGTACTCTCAAAGGCAGATGTCAAAGCTGAGAATAAACTTTTCGCTACTGTAGACGCGACCGTCCGGAAAGTAGTGATAGGTGACATACCATTTCTGTTGTCTGACACTGTTGGGTTCATCAGGAAATTGCCTCATCATCTGATAGAATCATTTAAGTCAACGCTGGATGAAGTCCGTGAGGCAGATCTTTTAATCCATGTAGCCGATATAGCACATCCGTTTCATGACAATCATATTGAGGTGGTCAAACAAACGCTGGCCGAAATTGGTGCGGGAAACATTACCACTCTCTTGGTCCTTAATAAAATTGATTTGTTAACTGACACACCGGTCGATTATGAGCAACTCAAAGGTCATTACCGTGAACAGGGATTTGAAAATGTAGTTTTTGTATCGGCAGCTACAAAAGAAAACTTGCCTCTTTTAAAGAAAATTATTTTCGAGGAGGTGCGAAAGAAGCATCTTCATATTTACCCAAACTATATTCAGTCCGATGTTGCCGCATATCTGGACTATACGGAATAGCGACCACACCGGATTTGAGTTTGTTGGTTCAACTTTTGACAAGAGTGTTTTCTTATGGTAAAAATTCTGACAACAAATCAAGTCAAAGACCTCGATCGCTACACGATCGAGAATGAGCCAATTTCGTCCATAGATCTGATGGATCGGGCGTGCATGGCTTTTACAAATTGGTTTGTCTCTCAGTACGCCACTAAAAACATTGGGATTGTGTGTGGTACCGGAAACAATGGTGGTGATGGGCTTGGTATTGCCAGAATATTGTATGAGAAAGGATTCGCCATTCACGTTTGGGTGGTTCGAGGGGATGCAAAAGAAACCGCGGACTTTAAAACCAACCTCCATCGACTCACTGGTAAGCTTACAGTAAGTGAGATTATATCGCCAACTGAACTCCCCGATTTCACGAGTTGCAATTTACTTATTGATGCCATCTTCGGTTCTGGATTGTCTCGAGCTGTTGCTGGTATCTATGCTAGTGTTATTGACCAAATGAATTGCGCAAACGCCATCAGAGTTGCCGTTGATATTCCCTCCGGCCTGTTGGTCGATCATCCCAGCAAGGGAAACATTGTTAAGGCTCACCAAACCGTTTCTTTTCAAACCCCTAAGCTGGCTTTTCTTTTTCCGGAAAATAGTCAGTTTGTGGGCGACTGGGTAGTTCTTGACATTGGGTTGGCCAAGGCTTACTCCGATCAAGTTGAAGGGTCAAATTTTTTGATAGATGAAAATGATGTAATGAAGATTCTTCGCCCAAGGTTACGGTTTTCTCACAAGGGGACGTATGGTCATGCGCTGCTTATTGCTGGCTCGTATGGGAAGATGGGTGCTGGGATTCTGAGTGCCCGAGCTGCTTTGAGATCGGGGGTTGGCTTATTAACAGTGCATGTGCCCAGGAGCGGCAATGAAATTCTTCAATCATCGGTTCCGGAGGCGATGACCTCCTTGGATGAAAACGACACTTATTTTTCGTCTGTCCCGAAGGGTTTGAACTATCAAAGCATTGGTATTGGTCCCGGATTGGGCAAAAATCCGAAGTCAGCTGCTGCGCTCGGTAGGCTGCTTAAAGATTACGCACTGCCTTTGGTCATCGATGCAGACGCCTTAAACCTGCTCTCGGAAAATCGAGAAATGATATCTCTGATTCCCTGGGGAAGTATTCTAACCCCTCACCCCAAAGAGTTTGAAAGGCTTGTGGGAAGTTGGGCCAACGATTTTGAGAGGCTCGAAAAACAACGAAATTTTAGCGTGGAGAAAAAAGCTATTGTTGTTCTGAAAGGTGCTTTTACCTCAATATCTAGTCCGAGCGGCACCATTTATTTTAACCCGACTGGTAATGCCGGAATGGCTACCGGTGGATCTGGAGATGTTCTTACGGGAGTGCTAACTGGTTTACTGGCTCAGGGTTACCCGCCTGAGCAGGCAGCTGTTTTGGGTGTCTATCTGCACGGCTTGTCGGGCGATTTGGCCGTTCAACAAGTAACTATGAATTCCTTAATTGCATCCGATTTGATCGATTTCTTTCCTAGTGCATTCGGAAAGATTCAAAAAGAGAAGCCGACAGTTTAAACTTTTGGCTCACAAATTGCATCCAAGAGCTATTAAATCACGTAAGTAGCACTGATGAACGCTTCAAGGATTATTTTTATTGTCATACTTGGCTTTTTTTCTGTTCAAGCTCTCTTTGGACAGACCAAAGAGGAAGCAATTTTAGGGCAAACAGACCCCGTAAAATTGATTGAGCTTTTTCCAAACCCCGCCACTGAATTTTTAACTGTCAAATTCGAGCACCCTGTAGCTAGTAAATCAAAG
This sequence comes from Cyclobacteriaceae bacterium, assembly GCA_031400595.1. Classification (GTDB taxonomy): domain Bacteria; phylum Bacteroidota; class Bacteroidia; order Cytophagales; family Cyclobacteriaceae; genus ELB16-189. The sequence goes on along the minus strand of JANNQG010000015.1, from coordinate 141,146 downwards.
TTCACTTTTCGGACAATAATTGGAAACGAGATCAACCTTGAAATAGAGGTGATTGATGAGTTTGAAGTTCGGGTTAAAGTGAAAGAAATTCACGAGGGCTACTATTTTCTATCCATCCAAAACGAGCAATCCGGCTTGAAATCAACCCACAAATTTCTAAAGCGCTAACAGAGATTTAGAATTCCGCTTCGATACCATTTTTCCTTTTACTACTTTTCTGGAATAATGCCGGTTAATTGCATTCCTATATTTTAGCAATTGACATTGGAACAACTAGTTCAAAAGGAATGGCCATTACGGCCAAGGGAGAAGTAGTAGCTGTTCGTCAAGAGTATTATAATACCGACTATCCGCAGCAAGGCTTTGCCGAGCAAAATGCCGAAGCCATTTTTCGCGCTGTGGCGAATTTGATTAATGTAATCTTAAAGGACTGTTCATCACGTGAATGCCTTGGCATCTGTTTCAGTGCGGCTATGCATAGTTTGTTGGCGGTGGACGTGAGTGGTGTTGCTATCACACCTATCATTATTTGGGCAGATACCCGTGCCACAAAGCAGTCAAAAAGACTCAAGGAAATGGGGGTTGCTCAAGAACTGTATGAAAAAACAGGAACACCTGTACATCCAATGTCTCCGTTTTGCAAACTTCTATGGTGGAAGGAAAATCAAAAAGATGTTTTCGAGCGCGCTTATAGATTCGTATCGATAAAAGAGTATATCGTCTTTCAATTTACAGGAGAATACTTGATTGATTTTTCTACTGCATCAGCCACAGGTCTTTTTGATATAAAAGAATTGAAGTGGTCAACCCGAGCTCAGGATTTTCACGGTGTTTCATTGGGAAAATTTTCTACACCTGTGTCAATTTATCACCAAGTAGAACTGAAAGCGCAGTGGTTCAATGACATGCGCAATCGCCCGACCAAACTAATAGTTGGTTCAAGCGATGGTTGTGCTGCCCATGTCGGGAGCCTTGCACTGGAAAACGGACAGTTGTCTATTACCCTCGGTACTAGTGGCGCGGTGCGGTTGGCAAGAAAAGAACCGATTTTACATCCGCGTTGGTCAATATTTAATTATGTATTGGACGAGTTCACTTTTATATGTGGGGGTGCCTCGAATACCGGAACTTCGCTTCTGGATTGGTATTCAGAGAAATTTGATCCAAGTGTATCAAAGAAGTTGGTTGATTTTTTAAAGGAAATCGAAGACATCGAACCCGGTTCTGATGGGTTAATTGCATTGCCTTATTTGCATGGTGAACGTGCACCTTGGTACGATCCAGATGCCAGAGGAGTTTTTTTTGGTGTTTCCGTCAACCATACTCGTAAACATTTTCAACGTGCACTCGTGGAGGGAATTTGCTTTAGTTTAAAGAGTATATTGAATCTAGTCGAAGATGCAGCGAAACAGTCGCCACCCATTAGAGTGAGTGGAGGCATCATCCGTTCAAAAATCTGGCTACAGTTATTAAGCGATGTTTTGGGTAGAGAGATGATTGTCACAAATACTCAAGATGCTTCTGCAATAGGCGCAGTGATGATCGGATTTAAGTCTTTAGGGATAACTTTTCAGCAGGCGCCTAACCAGCAGCAAATGTTTCATCCAAATGAAGAGGCTACCAAAATCTATGAAGCACATTTTTCCCTGTTTGAGTCCATCTACAGACAAACCACGTCTTTGTTTGAAGGATTAAGCTACTTAAGAAAGTGATATGCCTCTACTAATTGTTGCTTTTGGTGTGTTGCTCTTGCTTGTATTAATTCTTTTAAAGATAAAGCCGGTTTATGCGCTGCCGTTTGTTTCATTACTTGTAGGGGTCGGTCAAGGGATGGGTTGGTTTTCGGTAATTCAATCCATGGGTTTGGGAGTTTGGGATACCTTGAAAAGCATCGCGCTTGTTCTTTTTTTGGGAGCCATGTTTGGAAAAATGATTGAAAAAAGTGGAGCCGCAGGGCGCATCTCCGCTTCGTTGATCGATTTTTTTGGCAAAGCAAATATTCAGTGGGCCGTGATGCTCACAGGCTTTGTGGTTGGAATTCCAATGTTCTATAATGCAGGGTTTGTCATTCTGATACCCCTTGTTTTTTCAATTGCATTATCAGCTGAGGTTCCGATTTTGTTAGTGGGCATTCCTATGGCAGCTTCACTCTCAGTTACGCACGGGTTTCTGCCACCTCATCCCGGCCCCACTGCTATTGCATCTATTTTTCAAGCCGATTTGGGGAAAACACTCTTACTCGGTTTTGTGGTGGCAATTCCTGCGGTAATTCTGGCCGGGCCGATTTTTTCCAAAACCCTGAGCAAGGTGAAAGTTATCTTGTCAATGAAAGAAAGCATTCGTAAGCCAACTATCGTGGTATTGCCATCCACTAGTCTCAGTTTCTTTGTCGCTCTTCTTCCGGTTTTGTTAATTGGCTCAAGTGCGTTATTGGCGATGTTTACACCCGACAAGCCAATGTCGACTTTTGTCGATCTTTTTGGTAGCCCCTTGGTAGCATTGTCTTTTTCGCTGGTTATATCAATTTTAGTTTTTCAAAAAACGAACGGTGGTCAGTTGAAGGATTTACCGATTGATTTGTTTCAGTCGATCAAAGAGGTTGTGCTTATCGTGTTGGTGATAGCTGCTGGTGGTGGGTTCAAGCAAGTACTGATCGATAGCGGTGTTGGCCTTTACATCAAATCGCTTGCGCAAGACTTTTCACTTTCTCCGCTATTATTGGCCTGGAGTGTGGCAGCGTTGCTTAGGGTTTCGTTGGGTTCTGCCACCGTTGCAGGTCTTACTGCAGCTGGTATCGTACTTCCGTTTCTATCTCAACCGGGAGTTCATCCTGAGCTGATGGTATTGGCTGTTGGTGCAGGCAGCCTTATGTTCTCACACGTTAATGACACCGGCTTTTGGATGTTTAAGGAATATTTTAATTTGACCCTCAAACAGACCTTCCAGTCCTGGACAATGATGGAGACCATCGTTTCTATTTCGGGATTAGTGGGTGTGTTGCTCTTAGATCAAATCATTTAACAAATAGGCTATGCAAATAGGATTGGTAGGTTTGGGAAAGATGGGATACAACCTGGCGCTCAATTTTAAGAGTAAGGGTTTTGAAGTGGTTGCATTTGATGTCAATAAGTCGGCTGCAGAAAAAATATCGAAGGAAGGTATTGCGACCACATCTGTGATGAGCGATATGGCGTTGGCATTGAATGGCCGAAAAGTAATATGGCTAATGGTTCCAGCCGGCCATGTGGTAGATGTGGTATTGAACAACGTTAAAATTTATCTAAACCCGGGAGACATCATCATCGATGGGGGAAATTCTCACTTTAAAGACACACTAGCCCGCGCGCGCGATCTTGAGAAAATAGGAGTTGAGTTGTTGGATTGTGGAACAAGTGGCGGGATTGATGGTGCAAGAAATGGGGTTTGCACGATGGTTGGCGGAAAGAAGGAAGTATTTGACTATTGCGAACCCATTTTTAAAGCCATCTCTGTGCCTAACGGATTTTTGTATTGCGGTAAAACCGGCAATGGACATTTTACGAAAATGGTTCACAATGGCATTGAGTATGGCATGATGCAAGCGATGGCTGAGGGCCTGGAAGTTCTTCATCGGTACGATACAGAGGTTGACTTAGCAGCAGTGTCCAAGGTTTGGAATCATGGTTCTGTCGTGCGAAGTTGGTTAATGGAGTTAACTCAATCAGCGTTAGAAAAAGATAAAAACCTCGAGTCGATTAAAGGCGTTATGCATTCATCGGGCGAAGGGAAATGGACAGTGGAGGCAGCATTGGAAATGGGCGTTCCCACTCCTGTGATCACCATGTCATTGTTGATGAGGTATCGATCGCAAGTCGAAGATACTTTTTCAGGAAAAGTGGTGGCCGCCCTGCGAAATGAGTTTGGTGGGCATGCCGTGGAGAAGAAATGAGCAAATCGCCAGAACGAGAAGGTTCTTATACTGAATTTTTTCTTGAATTATTTTCAAGGACCAATACCCGCAAAGACGCAGGCTGGATTTTTACGTCTAGTGTTGACGAAGGACTTTGAGTTTCACCGTCAATATGAAAAGCCATTGGTTTTGAGAATGCCAGTTGAATATTTTTTGCTTTTACGATCTCTACGTGCTGTGATTTATTTAATTGGCCCGTAAACATGTTGTATCCAAATCCGATGGATTGGAGGATGGGCACTTTTCTAACAAAACAAACATCCAACCACTCATCGCAGACAGATGCTTGCGGGGCAACCTTTGCGTTATTTCCAAATTGAGAGGAGTTGGCGAGCGCAACAATGAATGACTTTTTGTTAACCTTTTTATTGTCCAACCAAACCTCGAAATCAAATTCATGAAAACGTAGAAATTCTTGGATTACCAATTTGGAGTATCCGAAAAATCCACGCATGCCATTTTTCCCAAACAGACTCGCCACATGACCATCAAAGCCAACACCTGAAACATTTACGGACAGCATTCCATTGACTAAAAAAGTGTCCATGTCGATAACTTCCTGTGAGCCGATTAGTTCTAGCGAACGCTTGAAATCCATGGGTAGTTGCAGGTGCCTTGCCAATCCATTGCCCGATCCAGTTGGCAAAATGCCCATGGGAGTCTTGGTGCCTACTAGGCCTTGCGCCACTTCGTTAACGGTGCCATCGCCACCCACTGCGAACACTGCGGTGAATTCGTTGCTTTGTGATGCATTTCGTGCCAGCTCAATAGCGTGCCCACGAGCCTGAGTGAAATCAATCGAACACTCCATTTTTTTTAAGGCACAGAAATCGATAATACGGCCTTCAATAGAGGGTCGGTAAACACCACCAGAAAATCTATTGATAATGAACAATACCTTCTTATTTTCGCTCATAGAAAGGTCAAAGATAATTAATGAGATCGATCTGGATTATTGTGGGATATTAAATTGATATGATCAATGAACGAATTCAAACCCAGGAAAATCAAGTTTAAGGCTTGGGACAGCGAACATCGCTTATTGATGCGCTTGAATAGTATCGAGTGCAGCAAGGGAGAATTGGTGAAGAAGGATCATATTCTACTGCAATTCACCGGCCTACTTGATAAAGATGGTGAGGAGATCTACGATCAGGATATCTTGACGATTTCATTGGAACGATATATTGTGTTTTGGAATGAAAACCAGAATGGATGGTACTATTCAGCATTAAAAAGTAGACACTCTTTCTCCTCTTTTTTAGAGAAGCAAGCCACTACCATGAAGCGTTTTTGCAATAATTTTGAATTAGCGGAACGTCCTGAAGAAAAGAAACGCTAACTATTTAGCCAACTTAGATTGAATGTAACTAACCGCTTGTCCAATGGTTTGCATTTTTTCTGCATCGTCATCGGGAATCTTAATGTCAAACGTTTGTTCAAATTCCATAACTAATTCGGCATAGTCAAGGGAGTCAATGCCTAAGTCCTTTACAAAGCTTGCGTCTGTAGTAATTTGAGAACTGGGTACGCCTAATTTTTCGGTGAGAATGGAGGTGACTTTCTTTTCAACGTCTTGCATGTACATCAGTTAGAAGTACCAAAGCTAAAAAAATCTTTTGAATCGTGCATGGGTTGCCAACTGTCAAAAACGCAGCAAAAACTCGGTTCCTTCGCCCAAAACCGATTTGACGGCAATGTTGCCTTCGTGCTGCCGCATGATTTGCTTGGAGAGACTTAAGCCTATACCAGAGCCCGTCTTTTTGGTGGAGAAAAAAGGGATAAAAATCTTTTCCAGCGCCTCAGGTTCAATACCCGTACCGTTATCTTTTACAGATATGATCACCCCACCGTTTTCATTGACGTAGCTCGCCAGTGCTATTTTCTTGTCCTGTTTTTCGCCAAAAGCCTGAATTGCATTTTTTATCAAGTTGATTAGCACTTGCTCGACCAACGTCTTATCGGCCCGGATGCATAGCGTATCGGGCTCGACAGAAATGGAAATTGTAATGTTGTTATCGGCCAATTCTTTTTTGTGCAGCATAGCAAGTTCATCCAGCAGCGGACGAATGCAAACCTCGGCTAATTTTGGTTTAGGAATGTGTGTAAGACTTCTGAACTCTTTTACGAATTTGATGAGCCCTTCACTGCGCCTGCTGATGGTCTGAATAGAGAGGTGCATATCTTCCGCTTCCTCTTTCTCCATGTTCAGCTCGTTCGCTAAAAGTTTCCGTTGCAACTCTTCTTCTACAACGCCCGCCAGGGAAGAAATCGGTGTGACTGAATTCATGATCTCATGCGTCAACACACGCACCAGATTTTGCCACGCCTCCATTTCTTTCTCCTCCAATTCACTTTGGATGTTGCTCATCGAGATCAACTTCACTTCTTCGCCACGCAAGGTAAGTTCAATGGCATAGATAGACAGCTGTATTGTTTCATCTCCATTTTTTACCCGTACCAATTCACGACCCCCTGTTTTTAGTTTCAGGAAAGCTTCCACCATATCCTCGCTGACGTCCCTTAGGTCGTGAAGGCGGTCTGCCTTTTCTATATGCAGAAGTCGCTTTGCTGCGTTGTTAATAATTTGGATCGTTTCATCGCGTTTGAACGTAAGAATCCCGATTCCTACGTGTTGCACTATATTTTTAAAGAACTGGTATTCGGAATCTTTTTCCTTTCGCGACTGGCGCAATTTTCCAAGCGCTTCATTCATTTCCCGATGCAACTTTTGTACGGACGGGTCGGGGCTTTCTGTTTTAAAAGAGGAAGAGAGGTCGTCAAATTTGATAGCATCTAAAAAAGAGTTGACATCTTGTGTCGGTCGCTCCACTACTTTTACCAATTGCGACACCTGAAACCCAATAGCGGCCAGAAGCGCAAGCGCCAAAAAAATGCTCGTGTCTTTTCCATCGAGTATAACCGTAAAGGCGAAGATGGTGAAAACCAAAATGGCAACACGAGTGACTAATGGCGAGCGCCAGTTAAATTCCATATTTCTCCATCCTTCGGTAGAGTGATGCCCGTGTGAGACCCAACTCATCGGCTGCCTTTGAAATATTTCCATTGTGGAGCTGAATGGCTTTGGTGACGGCTGACTTTTCTACTTCATCTAGATTCAGTGTATCACTGGCTAGGGCTTCATTGCCTTTTCTACTAAAGAGGAAATCGCTTTCCTGTAGAGTGGGGGAGTCGGCCATGATCAATGCTCGCTCAATGGAGTGTTGCAATTCCCTCACGTTTCCTGGCCACGGATACTTCTTTAATTTATTTAGCGCCTCAGGCGAAATGGTCAACACATCCTTTCGATATTTTTTTGAATAGTAATTCAGAAAGTGGTTGGCCAACATCGGAATGTCGTCAATGCGTTCGCACAAGGGTGGTATCATCAACTCTACCGTGTTGATACGATACAATAAATCTTGACGGAATTTTCCATCTTTTACCATTTGATGCAAGGGCATATTGGTGGCGCATATCAAACGGATATCGACATCTATATGTTGATTGGAGCCAACCCGTGTCACTTGTCGGGATTGCAATGCGCTTAACAATTTGCTTTGCAGACTCATGCTTAGGTTTCCAATTTCGTCCAGGAATAACGTTCCACCGTTCGCTAATTCAAATCGACCGGGTCGATCCTCGCGCGCATCTGTAAATGAACCTTTCTTATGACCGAACAACTCACTTTCAAAAAGTGTCTCTGTCACGGCCCCCATGTCAACGGCTACAAAGGACTGGTCTTTGCGCAACGATTTTTGGTGGATGGCGCGAGCGACCAGCTCTTTTCCCGTACCATTTTCACCAAGTATTAAAATGTTGGCGTCTGTTTTGGCTACTTTATCAATCAGAGAAAAGACGTCTTTGATCGCAGTGCTATTGCCAATGATGTCGCGGAAGGGCTGACTAATTTGCTCTTCCAGCATTTCTTTCGCTTTTCGCAATTTATCGACTTCATTGTACGATTTTTTTAGCTTGATAGCAGTAGAAATGGTCGCAATCAATTTCTCATTCTGCCACGGCTTGAGCACAAAATCGGTAGCGCCCTCCTTCAATGCACGCACTGCCATTTCTACATCGCCAAAGGCGGTGATCATGATGACTACTGCCTCGGGTTCTCTTTCCTTAATTACTTTAAGCCACTCAAAGCCTTCTTTGCCGCTAGTGGTGTCTTTGCTGAAGTTCATATCCAGCAGAATCACATCGTAGGTATCGTTGTTGAGGAGGAAAGGAATTTTATTTGGATTCTTTTCGATGATGACCTGGTGATTTGATTTTTTCAATAGCATTTTGGCCGCCAATAGCACGTCCTCATCGTCATCAATCATCAATATTTTGCCGGCTTCGTTCACTGTAGTTTAGGTTTAGTACCTTTGAATAGGAAAAATTGTGCCAATGCAGGAAGTGTCCGAAAATGCGGTTTTACTGGTACACTTTGTTCCTTGGCGTACAAAGATGTTCAAAAATGAACACATCAAAAAACAAAAAAGTCGATGTTGAAGATCGAAAGCCTATTAACAGACTTTTGATGAGCCTTATTCGCCCCACTAAATGCTATTAAGAGGGCTGGTTGATTTTTCTAAACCATTGAGTTGAGCGAATAAGCGAAACCCTCAGCAACAAAATCCAAGGTAATCCATGAAGCAGCGCGTCAAGCCAATCGATTCTGTGCATACCAACTGCGCCACCTGCAATCCATTTTAGCTTGCCCCAAATGTGTGGCTCAGGAAAGAAAGGCGCTAGTCCAAGCGTACATGAAACAAGTAGCAGTATCCGCCAATCATTTAGGATTCTCATTTGCTAGTAGTTGGGGCTAAATTTTTGTGGTGTTATCGAACGTAGATGTTTGAGAACTTCAATTTTCAGTAACTACTGGATTACCAGAATTTACCCATTCGTTCATTCCGCCTGTATAGTTCTTTACGTTTGTGAATCCGAATTTCGCCAAAAGAGAATAGGCAATAGCCGTACGGTCGCCCGATTGGCATTGAATGACAATCTGTTTGTCTTTCTTTAGTTGATTCAGATTTTCACCCAACGTGCCAACAAAAATATTAGTGGCTCCTTTAATATGACCGACATTGAATTCAGAAACGCCCCGTACATCAACCAATTGAATATTGTTGTTGGTATAAAGGTGCTTGAACTCCTCCAATGAGATGACATTACTTTTTTCCAGCTTACCGCCTAATTCGATCCACGGAGTTACGTTTTCGATATAGCCATAAATATTGTCGAGCCCAATGCGCATGAGTTTTCGGGTAAGGTCATCTAGTTGATTTTCATCCGCGACAAGCATAAAAGGTTCATCGTATTTCAAAAACCAACCGGCCCATGTTGCAAAAGCATTGTTGCCTTGTATGTTAATGCTGCCTGGAATGAAGCCAGCTGCGAAATCGACTTTGTTACGCGCATCAATCAACTTAATTCCGTTATCGAATGCTGTCTTGAATTCGGCATTGCTCAACTTTTTCAATTTTGGAACATCAGTAAGTAATGGCCGATCTACTTTGTTCAACTTCTTCATCATCGCAAAGTACTTCGGTGGCTCTGGCTGATCTTCCAACAGATATTTTACAAATCCATTTTCATCTTTGGGATATTGAAACGCCCAGTTTCTGACTTTTTCATAACCAACGGTGGAACTAGGAACTGCACCCAATGCTTTTCCGCAAGCCGAACCGGCTCCATGCCCTGGCCAAACCTGAACGAAATCGGGTAGGGCGTTGAATTTGGCAATCGATTGGTACATCTCCTTTGCACCGGCTTCCTTTGTCCCTGCAAACCCAGCCGCTTTCTCTAATAGATCCGGCCGTCCTACATCACCCACAAAAACAAAATCGCCCGTGAATAGCATCACAGGTTCTTTGCTCGCAGGATTGTCGGTTAGTAGAAAACTAATACTCTCAGGCGTATGTCCTGGTGTATGCATTACTTTTAAAGTGAGATTGCCCACTTTGATAACACTACCATCCTTCAGCCCTACATGGGGAAACTCATACTGCCAGCCCTCTCCACCTTCATCCGATAAGTACAACGCGGCACCCGTTAGTTTGGCGAGTTCCCTCGATCCGGCTAAAAAATCCGCATGGATGTGTGTCTCCGCGATGTGCGTGATTTTCATTTTGTTTTGCTTCGCAATTTCGAGGTAGGTATCCACATCACGCTTGGCGTCAATCACCATAGCGACACCTTCTTTTTGGCAACCAATAAAATAGCTGGCCTGAGCGAGCGACTTATCGTATACGTGCTGAAAAAACATAGGATTTTAGATCAGTTAATATTGCGCAAATGTAAGCATCGTCTAAAAGAATCTTGGTGATTTACGTCACCCTTGGTAATTAATTTTAGCAAAAAAACCTTCTTTTTGTTGAATTAATGGCTCTTTTGAAAGAAAGTCAAATAGTAGCTTAAACCTTTATTATGATGACGAAGTTCCCCACACGCCATTATTTCAGCCTGCCATCCTCTCTACATCTACTTTAACACTCAGGGTTTGGTTCCCCGAACTAAAAACAATTCCCTTGATAGGTGCTACATCGAAATAATCCCGGCCAAAGGCAATCGTCAGGTGAGTATGAGAGGCAAGGATGCAATTGGTTGGGTCAAATTCTACCCATCCAAGATCCGGAAAATAAACTGCTACCCAGGCATGAGAGGCATCAGATCCTACTAACTTCTCTTTTCCTGGTGGGGGAAATGTTTCCAAGTACCCGCTCACATAGCGAGCTGGTAAACCTATGTTTCGCAAACACGCGATCATCAAATGCGCAAAATCCTGACATACTCCTTTGCGTAGTTTCAATACTGATTCTACAGGGGTATTTACGGTAGTAAAGCCAGCCTTGAATTCAACGTGTTTAAATATTTTGTTCATCAATGTCTGGCACCCATTCCATAAACTGGTATTTTCCTGAAAGCAATCGGCAGCAAAGGCTCTGATTTCTTCACTTGAAGGAATATAGAGTGATGGTAGTGTATATTGAATGATGTCTGCATACGTGTCACCATTTGCCGAAAGTTGGTTAACTACGTCATGCCATAGAATGGTAGAATTGTACGCCCGCTCCGCATTGATTCGGCTTTGAATATCCAGCGTACTTTCAGACTGGATGGTTAGTTGGTCATGTTCTTTGTAAATCGAAATAAACAACAATGTGTTGCCAAAAAAGTCGGTGACGTAAGTCTGTTCATCTGGCGTGGGAGAAATTTTGACATCTGAAGACAACAGACTTTGCTCATCGCTGTTTAACGGAACCAGGCACAATCGGTTATGTCCGGTCGTCACCAATTCCTGGTACTTGTATTCTGTCGTATGCCGGATTTTGTAGCGCATCTATATTTCGAATTGAAAGCCTTCTTTACTGCCTTGTTGCTGGTAAGTAGAATGGCTAAAATAAGTAGCACTCAATTTGGTGTAAACTTGTGCCATTTGCTTTTGTAGCGTACCGCAGAATTCATCAAACCCTTTTCGGTAGTTAGAGTCTTTTTCCGTTTCCATCAAGGCATCAATGTTCATCAATCGAACTGAACTATAGCACTCGAAAACCAATCGCGAAATTTCATTATCATCCCCACCTCGTTCTTTCTGTGCAAGGATACGAGCATATTTTAACACTCCTTCTAACTGGGACAAAACAGAAGTCGGATTCTGACTATTCAAAAATAGAAGATCCACGGTGGGTGCAGCACTTAAGTACGTTCGGTAGACAGAGCGATAGGTGATCAGGTTTTGGTTACTGAGTAATAACGCTTCTAACAATTGAAATTCGGTGCTTTCGTCATATTGAAAGGAGAGGATAGATCGGTATTGAACTAATTCTACTTGAATTTCCTCAATGAGTTGTCCCATGCGGTACATCACTCGCCCATCACTCCGGTACATGCTTTGACGTGTCATTTCTGAAAATGATAGTAGCCCACCCGTTAACAAATCAAGTAATGTTAGCACATGTCGAATGCCATCCGGTTGTACGGCAGCAATTCTTCTTTTTACATTTTCGATTTCATCAATAATTCGCCAGCTGTCAATGGTCCATCGATCGCGAGCAGCGTACATGGACTTCAATAGATTATTGAGCGTAAATAAAATGCTTCCTGCCCGATTGGGATTACAAATCAACTGATGCATTTCTCGAAGAGGATCTTTTAAAACTTCATCGGCTTCTTCCACAAACCCCGGGTAGGAATAGGTAAGATGAGTTGTTGTCTGCAATAAAATGAGCAATGATTCTGAATCGCTGCCCTGGTGGATGTATCCTTTTTGTGTAAGATGGCGTAGTACAATTCGCAAAAAACGGGAAGTGCGAATGAGCCGTTGTGTATAACGACCGACCCAAAACAAATTCTCTGCAGTGCGACTGGGCAATACAGCTTTTCTCTTCATATCGGGAGATTGGTGCAGGACACTCGGTGTCGTGTTTTTTACCGTTGACTCAACCCATGTGTCTTTTGAAATCCCTCCATCCTGATTGGAAACAAGAAAGCTTCCTTTTTCGGGTGAGCAACGAGCTAATCCACCACGCATCATTTCGTATTCATCTTTGCCACCCACCAGATAGGTCCGTAAAACTGTGTAGCGCGGCTCTAGTTTTTCTTTTGTAAAAACGGGTGATGTGGAGAAGTGAACTTCCTCCTGCCCTACGTAGCGGAATGGTTCAAATTTTATTTTTCGAATCAACTCATCTTTTTCTGACCTTGAAAGCTGACTCCCCATCACGGTTTGGAAACCACTCATTCGCTCCGTGGTTTTAATCACCAGCTTATCCAGGTTATCAATGACGTGATTCATTTCTTTTTTCTGCCCGCACCACCACGTAGCAATCATAGGGATGATTGGATCTTCATTGAGGAAGTACTTGAACGCTCCGTGTAAGAAGGCCATCAAGCCGATGTTTTCTAATACGCTACTTCCCAGCGGATTGGCAATCGAAACATTTCCTTTTCGCACCGCTTGCAGTAACCCAGGAATTCCCAATTGAGAATCTTCTCGTAGCTCTAATGGATCGCAAAACGTATCGTCTACTCTTCGTAAAATCACGTCAACCTTCTCCAGCCCTTCTACTGTCTTGATCCACACGAAGCTATCGCGCATGATCAAGTCTTCACCTTGCACCAACGTGATCCCCAAATAAGAAGCAAGGAACGCGTGTTCAAAATACGTTTCGTTTCGCGGGCCGGGTGTCAACAACACGATGCGGGGATGTTCTTTTCCTTGCGGTGCAAGCTGAATCAGCGTCTGCATGAGGCTGTTAAAAAATCCACCTAACCTGGCCACCTGATGCTGTTGAAAAAATTCAGGAATGACTCGGCTCAGAGCACCCCGATTTTCAAGCGCGTAGCCCATGCCTGAAGGTGCTTGTGCGCGATCTTTGATCACCCATACTTTGCCATCGGGACCTCTCGAGATATCTGCAGAATAGAGTGGAAGTTGATAGTCTCCTGGTAATTTTATTTTATCACAAGCGCGAAGAAATCCGGGATGAGAATAAATGAGTTCCGGGGGAATGATTCCTTTCTTGAGCAATACCCGATCTCCGTAGAGATCTTCTAACACTTTATTCAGCACATAGGCGCGTTGCTTCATGCCTCGTTCTGCTCCACGCCACTCCGATGCGGAGATGATGAGCGGGACAGGATCTAATAGCCATGGCCGGTTTAATCCGTCCGAGTCGCCATACACATTATAGGTTACACCGTTTTCCTTGAGAAGCTTTAACAATTCCTGGTGGCGACTTTTAAATTCCGCTGCACCCAGATTTTCTATGTTCGTTAATAGCGGTTTCCATTTTTCCTTGACACCATCATTTAGCGTTACGCATTCATCCAACACTGACTGGTTTGTCAAATAGCCCTGTGTTAGCGATTGAAGTAAAGAGTTTTGCGTTTGTTCCATAGGCTGCATTAAAATTGCCGTAAGTCTAATGTGGTTGGGTACTCCGGACTGATCTTCATAGCTGGTGGATCGAAGTTCTTAGGAGTTAAGCTCTTTTCCAAATATCGCTCAGCACCGGCATAAACCGGTGAAGGACTAAACGATCCCTGCGTATGTCCTTGATTCCAAAAGCGGCTGATCCTGCGGCCCTCTGCTTCGTAGGAATTGACAGGATAGCTATCATAGTTTCTTCCTCCCGGATGAGCAACATGATACGTACATCCACCAATGGCGCGATGATTCCATTTGTCAACGATGTCAAATACGAGTGGGACATCCGTGCCCAATGTAGGATGCAATGCCGATGGAGGACTCCAGGCGCGATAACGAACACCCGCGACAAACTCACCTTTTATTGCGGTTTCTTTCAAGGGTACAGGCGCCCCGTTGCAAACCACCATGTATCGATCAACGTTGAAGTTTTTTACTTTCACTTCAATGCGTTCAACGGATGAGTCAACGAATCTTGCTGTTCCTCCGCTAGCAGATTCTTCACCCAACACATGCCAGGCTTCAATGCCTTGTCGCAACAGTAGCTCCATGTCTTGCAACATGATTTTTCCATGTAGGGGAAAACGAAATTCAAAAAACGTTTCCAGCCAAGCTGTTTGAAAGGGATATCCTGCTTCTTGAAGATCGCGCATTACTTCTTCCAAATCTTGTTGTACGTAGTGATGGATCATGTATTTGTCATACAATTCAGTTCCCCAACGTATCAGCTTTTGCTTGTAAGGTTTTTTCCACATCATCGCCACGATGCATCGGATGAGCAGCAACTGTACGATGCACATCTCTTTGCTCGGTGGCATGTCAAATCCACGGAGTTCAAGAATACCTAATCTACCTGTGGAACTGTCGGGAGAATACAATTTATCAATACAGAACTCAGCGCGATGAGTATTGCCAGTGATGTCGATCAATAAGTTTCGGAATAGACGATCGACCAACCAGAAAGGCACTTCTTTTCCTTCCGGGATTTGACCGAATGCAATTTCAAGTTCATACAAAATTTCCTGGCGACCTTCATCTACGCGAGGCGCCTGACTGGTTGGACCAATGAATTGAGATGAGAATAAATAGGAAAGTCCTGGATGATGTTGCCAATACGTAATTAAGCTTCTGAGAAGATCGGGCCTTCTCAATAAAGGACTGTCTGCTGGAGTACTTCCTCCAATGGTGATGTGATTACCGCCTCCCGTGCCCGTATGCTTTCCATCGAGCATAAACTTTTCACTACCCAGTCCGCTAAGGCGCGCTTGTTCAAAAAGCACATCGTAATTATTGACTAGTTGCTTCCAACTTTTGGCAGGATGAATGTTTACTTCCAACACACCGGGATCAGGCGATACCGATAGTTTTGTAACCCGATGATCAAAGGGTGGCTCGTATCCCTCAATAATTACTTTCAGATTTAGTTTTTCTGTGGCCGCTTCAATCGAGGTAAGTAAATCGATGTAATGCTCCAGGTATTTTAGCGGAGGCATGAAGAGATACAACTTGCCATCTCTTGGTTCGATACAAAGCGCTGTTTTAACTATGAAAGTTTCAAATGTTGGAACTACTTCCTCCTTGGGTTTTTCTTTTTTCTCTTTTTTAGATTCTTCTGTTTCCTCTTCTTTTGGATAAGCTGTTTGAAAAAACTCTTTTGGTAAATCTTCCTTTGGAATAGCAAGATCGTGACGCTTTTCAACTTTGTCTGAAAAATTTTCTAATGCTGCTAGTTCTTCAAAAGGGCTTCGCTCGACAGGCTTCTGCATTTTCAAATCACTGATGTAGGCCAATGATTTCAACGGCAATCGTAAACCAATGGCAGAATCTCCCGGTAGCAAAATCAAATGATTGTTTCTGAATCGCCAAGCCGATGAAATCCAACGATTGTTCCAATGGTTCCACTCCATCGGGATCACATAACCTGCGGGAGTGCCTAAGCCTTTAACTAGTAGTTGACTTAATTTTTGTCGCTCGAGTGGATCGTTGAGATTGGATTTGTAAGGATCAATGTTAACAGGTACTTTATTTTCTTCCCACAAAAAATAAAAAGCATCTTCCATGGCAGGATGTACATGCTCCTGGGGAATATTTAGATACTTCGTCAACTCATAAGCTAAACGATGTGCATCCTCTATAGTATAATTCGTGGGGGCGTCATCTAAATCAAGTAGTGATTCATTTTTCCAAATCGGTAAACCATCATTGCGCCAGATGGCTGCGTATTGCCAACGCGGCAACGGTTCTCCAGGATACCACTTGCCCTGACCTTTGTGAATGAACGCACCTTTACTAAATGCACTTTTTAATTTCTTGATCAGTTGCCCGCCTAATTTTCTCTTCTGAGGACCGTCCGCAGTTGTGTTCCATTCCTTGGCTTCCATATCATCTACCGAAACAAAAGTGGGTTCGCCCCCCATCGTCATACGCACATCTCCCGCTTGTAAATCTTCATCCACTTTATTGCCGAGGGCAATAATCGTTGACCACTGTTCTTCGGTATACGGTTTGGTCACACGAGGATCTTCGTGCATCCGATATACTTCGTTTTTAAAATCGAATGTTACCTCGCACAAATCCGTCATCCCCGTAACAGGTGCTGCGCTTACGGGATCAGGAGTACAACAAAGTGGAATATGTCCTTCACCCGCAAACAAACCCGATGTTGGATCGAGACCCACCCAACCGGCACCAGGAATAAATACTTCGGCCCACGCATGCAGATCGGTGAAATCTACTTCAGTTCCAGACGGACCGTCCAACGCTTTTACGTCTGCTTTCAATTGAATCAGATAGCCTGAGGCAAAACGCGCTGCTAAACCCAAGTGTCGAAGAATTTGTACCAACAACCACGCAGAGTCCCTGCATGAACCTGACTTCAAACTCAAAGTCTGCTCACAGGTTTGTATACCGGGCTCCAACCGAACGGTGTATCGCGTATTTTTCCATAAGGCTTGATTGAGTCCAACCAAAAATGGAATGATCTCTTTCTTTTGGCTTACATCAATTGACTTTACCCAATTCGAAAGAAGTGGGCCATCTTCGGCATATTCAAAATAGGGGAGGAGTTCTTTCTTAAGTTGTTGATCGTACGTGAACGGAAATGTTTCAGCATATTTTTCAACGAAAAAATCAAAGGGGTTTATCACCACCATATCTGCGATCACTTCTACTTCAAAATGAAGCTTGGTGGTTTTGTTTGGAAAGACAACTCGTGCCAACATATTTCCAAACGGATCTTGTTGCCAATTGATAAAATGGTCTTCGGGTTTAATCTTTAAGGAAAACGAAAGGATGGGTGTGCGACAATGAGCAGCCGGTCGTAGCCGGAATGTATGAGGAGATAAATTGACCGGACGATCATACGTATAAAACGTCTGATGTCGGATAGCCACTTTGATGGACATAATTCAATTATTGAGATTAGCGTCATCAATTTATGGCTTATTTCATTAAATCGGGCATCCGGCTCGATGGCTGACCAAAAATCTTCCGACATAGCGGATTGAACGTTGCTACATCGAATGCATAGCGGATGACTACGGCAGTTGCCTATTGCTCAAGTTGTCAAAACAAGCAAACTGTTGCAATCAGCTAATTTGTCCGATTCACTTCGGCCCCGAGGAATTTTGAAGTATGTCGCATTGATGGATTTCCCCGGTAAGTGATAGAGGCGCCAAAGTCGGCCGAAGCGTCCAGCTCTTCCTCTGCGTAAACGGAAACCTCTGATCCCATAGAGGAACTAACAGTGACATGCTGGCTCTTCAACGCTGATGCATTTACATCGCTGCCCATTTTGGATCTAACCGTTAACCGATCTGCCACACCGCTCAGGTCGACTTCGCTTCCCATGGAAGATTCCAACTCCAAATTTTGCGCATGGATATACAACTTCATTTGGGATCCCATTTTGCTCACGAGGAATATTTTTTTTGCGGTAATCGTTCCTGTTGATTCGATCAGCGCGCCCGCGCGGGCTTCGATCGCCTCCAGATGGGTGTAGTAAATAGTCACATTCGTAAAACGAACGCGATTTCGTCTCCAGGGTCCGTCTTCAAAGTCGACAAAGTCTTTGTTTTTGAACCGAACAGTAAGGTCACCGTCTTTCGATTTTACAATAATCGCTTCTTTGTCAACTCCATGGTAGTCGATCTTGACACTGGGCGCGTCTGCTTTCACTAAATCAACTCGGAAGGGACCAAAAACATAAATGACCTGAAAGTCATTGATTTTTATAGTATCAATTTGGGCGTTTGCCGAAAGACAAAATAGAACTGATAGGGCCAGCGAGGACAAGATGCGCATAGAATTACGATTTACCAAAAGACGCACCATGTATGCGCTAGGTTGCATTCGATACCTGCTTTTTCTTACTCGCCTCCTTTTCGCATTGTCAAGCTGACAGCAGTGTTTTTTTAAGGTGGCGTTGGGTTTCCAGTATTTCGAGCTGATTCAATTTCAATTCTTTGTGGTAGATAGAGTAGATTAGCTCCCACTCGGCTTTGTGCATAAAACCGTCTGCATTTGCCATCACACATAGCAATGCCATCAAGTTGATTTGCTGTTCTTTTGAAGTCGTTTTCAATTCCTCAACGCAAGATTTCCGCATTTGAACACGATTTGTGGCTTTTAGTGAATTCAGTTGCAGATGGATGTCATCTTGGAACTTATTTAGTTCAGCAATTTTTTTCCAAAGCACAATTTCCTTTTCGCTGATATCATCATCTGATGTGACCAGCAAGAAATAAAGCCGATTGAATAAGTGCTTGTTCATTGAACGGGGTGATTGTGTTTGACAGGAATACCACACAATTGTGCCAGACAGAAAATATATTTTAATGGCTATTTTTTAGCTTTTTGAGCTGGCATTATTTCAATTTGAGAGCGGTTTCCCAATTTGGACTTATTCAGGGAGCTTGTTTTCGAACAGGAAGATTCTATTCTTTTGGCTGATCAGAATGACGGACTCGTCAGAAGCTAACACATATTTATAATCAACGCCCACCTCTATTTCTCTGGTTGCCTCTGTTCCGAGGTCAAAGAACTTGATTTTGGCTCGATCTAAATAATACAACTCCTCACCAAAGAAATTGAAATTGTTGATGCCTTTCTTGTCGATTTGGTAGATCCTTTTTCCAATATGGCTATACACAGAAATCCCAGATTGTTGATCCAACAAAAAAATCATGTTTTGGTATTCCCTTAGGTGGGTGTAAACAGGTGCAACCTTAGCTTGTAAGGTATCTGTGTAGAATTCTATAACAACTTCTTTTGTGATTGGATTGACTTTTTTGATAGATGCATCTGCTGCATCAAAAAGCCAAAGCTTATTATCATTACTTGGACAGACCAAAGTTGGCTGAATAGCCCACGAGGGTTCTAACAGGTGCTCTTTCCCATTCTCAAAATAGCGGCCGTAGATCCAGTATTTTTGGTTTAAATGACTATATAAAAAAATGGAAGGATGATACCAGGGCTCGAGCAAGGTTGTGTTCTTGCCTTTTAAAGTGGCCATTAATTTCCCTTGCGCGTCAAATTTTTTGATCACATTATTCTTTGAGACAATAAAGAAATTCCCCAGTCGGTCAACCGTTGCATAGATAACTTCAGCACTCTTAATTTCTTTAATTTTTTTACCAATCTGTTGGCCGTTTACGAAGCAACAGGAAGACAACGTGAAACAGAAAAAGTAAATTGTTTTACTAATTGACATGGCGATAGGTCTTCAAAGCGACTGCCTGTCCGTCATACTCTGCATAGGTGTTGAAATGAACCCACTCTCCTAAATTGATATACCGACTATTCACCCCCACTTCCAAGTCAAGTGGCAAGTGACGATGTCCAAAAACGTAGAAATCGTGATGCGTCTGTTTTTCGATTGTCTTGCAATAGGATAGGAGAAATTCATTTTCTTCCCCATTGAACTTTTCTTCTCTTTTGGTATTGGCCAATCTGCTTTGCTTGCTCCAAAGTTGGGCAATGCCCATGCCCAGGTTGGGATGGATGCGTGCAAACAGCCATTGGCAAACCTTGCTGTTAAAAAACTTTTTTTGAATTTTATAAATAGAATCGCCAGGGCCGAGGCCATCGCCATGGCCAATCAAAAAAACTTTGCCGTTGATTTGTAAAGTTTGTGGTTCGCGGTAAATCACAATATCAAGTTCTTTGGTAAAGTAATCGAACATCCACATGTCGTGATTGCCGGTAAAGAAGTAAATAGGTATGCCTGCATCTCTTAACTCGGCTAGCTTTCCCTGAAAACGAATAAACCCTTTTGGAATCGCATGTTTGTATTCAAACCAGAAATCGAAAATATCACCTAGTAGGTAGATACTATGTGCATCGCGTTTTGCCTGATCTAGCCAAGCAATGATTCTTTTTTCACGCTCCAAACTGGACGCATAGTTCGGAACTCCCAGATGAAAATCTGAGGCGAAGTATATTTTTTTATCGGATGGAAGGAGAATCTCCATTGGCTATGTCTTTGCAAAAATAGAAAAAGCCATTCAGAATAGCTGAATGGCTTTTCAAGTGTTTTCAATAGATACTATTCCTTTACTGAATCTGCTACTGGTTCTATTGGCGCAGCAGTTTCTGCGGCCGCCTCGACTTTTTCTTTGTCTGTTCCATTGGTAAACTTTTCATAGGTGGTTTGACCGGCAAACGGACGTTTTCCTATTAATCGCTCCAGGTCAGATTGGAACAAGATTTCTTTCTCCAATAGTTCTTTCGCAATAATATCGAGATGTTCCCTGTGGTGGATGAGCAAATCTTTGGTGCGTTGATACGCCTTATCGATGATCTTTTTTACTTCTTCATCGATACGCTGTGCTGTGGCGTCTGAATAAGGCTTATTAAATGTGTAATCAGATTGTTTTGAATCAAAGAACGACATGTTTCCGATCTCTTTATTCATACCGTAAACGGTCACCATGCTATATGCCATTTTGGTGATGCGCTCTAAATCACTTAACGCACCGGTTGAAATCTTTTCGAAAATTATCTCTTCGGCTGCACGACCCCCAAACGTCATACTCATCTCATCGAGCAGTTGTTCAGTTTGATACAAGAATTGTTCTTTTGGCAAATATTGTGCGTATCCCAACGCAGCAACTCCGCGAGGCACGATACTCACTTTTACGAGTGGATCGGCATGCTCCAGAAACCATCCTGCTACTGCATGACCTGCTTCGTGATAGGCCACAATTTTTTTCTCTTCCGGTGAAATGATTTTGGTTTTCTTTTCCAATCCTCCGATCACCCGATCAATGGCGTCATGGAAATCCTGCATTTCAACTTCGGTTTTGTCTTTACGTGCAGCAATGAGCGCAGCTTCGTTACACACGTTGGCGATTTCAGCACCGGCAAACCCGGGTGTCTGTGCTGCTAGCTTTTTAACATCAACATCCTTCGACATCTTAATGGGCTTCAAGTGCACTTTAAAAATATGCTCGCGTCCAGCGATGTCCGGTTTGTCAATACTGATTTGTCTATCAAAGCGACCGGGGCGCATCAATGCAGAGTCTAATACGTCTGGTCTATTGGTAGCGGCTAGAATGATTACACCACTGTCTGTAGCAAAGCCATCCATTTCAACGAGTAATGAGTTCAGCGTATTCTCTCGCTCGTCATTCGACCCTGGCATCTGCCCTCTGCCACGTGACCTACCAATCGCATCAATCTCGTCAATGAAAACAATACAAGGTGCTTTCTCCTTTGCCTGTTTGAACAGATCGCGAACGCGTGCAGCTCCAACGCCCACAAACATTTCCACGAAATCTGAACCTGACAATGAGAAGAAAGGCACCCCTGCTTCACCGGCTACTGCTTTCGCTAAAAGTGTTTTTCCCGTTCCAGGAGGGCCAATTAAGAGCGCACCTTTTGGAATCTTGCCGCCCAGTTTTGTAAACTTCTGTGGTGTTTTTAAAAAGTCAACAATTTCCTTTACTTCTTCCTTGGCTTCCTCCAATCCTGCTACATCCGCGAACGTAATTTTTACTTTGCTTTCGGCATCAAAAAGAGCCGCTTTTGATTTTCCGATGTTGAAGATTTGGCCGCCCGGACCACCACCGCCAGTCATTCTCCGCATCAGCATCCAGAAGCCAAATACGAGCAGGAATAGAAATCCAATATTGAAAATTGTATTCGTGTAGTCTACCCGATCTTCCTTTTTAAGATCAATCTTGTCATTGGCACTGAGACCTTTAGTTAGTTCCTCATAACGGTCTTCAAATTTTTCGACCGATCCAATTTTTAATTTATAATGGGGGCCATTGGCATTGAAGCCTAAGGGGCTGCTTGTTTTTTCAATTTCCTGCTTGTATTTGGCATTCTGAAGGGCTTCCGCCTTCAGGGTAATCTCAACCATTTCTTCATTCTTGATGAGAACCAGTTTTTTGATATCACGGGAACGCACCATTTCCTCAAATCGACTGTCCAGCACTTCCGTCAATTCGCCACTGTTCATGACGCGGCTAATGCCGAAAATCACTACGATCAGTCCCAAAATAAGCCAGGTCTGATAGTTCGTTTTGGGGAGTTTTGGGGGATTTATCTTTTTATCTTTCTCTTTGTCTGCCATTGTTTATTAAATCTAAAGTTCAAATTACTAACGTCTGCTGCTGATTTAAGTTCTTAGTCCTCAATTTCTGTTATTTGGGCATCGCCCCATAAACGCTCGATGGCATAAAATCCTCGTTTGTCTTTGCGGAAGACGTGAACCACAACAGTGATATAGTCGAGAATCACCCACTCTTTATTGCTTCTTCCTTCGATTTGCCACGGATTTTCTTTTATTTTCTTGTAGACTTCGTCATCTACTGAGCCGGCAATGGCATCTAACTGCTTATCCGAGCTTCCGGAGCAAATGATAAAAAAGTCTGCAACCGCGTTCTTGATTTCCCTCAAATCCATCACAACAATTTCAGAAGCTTTCTTTTCCTGCATCCCATGTACGATGGCTTTGCATAGTTTTTCTGAGTCTGCTTTCTTCTTTTTTTTGGTCATTCAGCTATCTTAGGATCTTTGGGAAAAAGTAAAGCAACAAATCTAACCAAATTCCATTGTATAAAATCCTTGCCAATACGCTGTTCTTTGGAAAAAACGTGGTTTTTGTGCCAGAATGTCACTCGACCAACACCCTTTTATTAGAACTTTCGCAAAAGACGAATCAACCTGAAGGCACGATTGTGATCACCAACTCTCAAACCCGAGGTCGTGGTCAAAGAGGCAATGGGTGGGAGGCGGAACCGGGCATGAATTTGACGTTTTCTTTGTTGCTGAAACCTCATTTTATGTTGGCCAGACAGCAATTTGATCTAACCATGGCAATTTCGCTGGGCGTTTTTGATTTTCTTTCGGCACGAATCCCCGGACGAGTAAAAATCAAGTGGCCCAACGACCTTCTTATTGGTGAGAAAAAAATTGTCGGAATTTTAATTGAGAACGGGCTGGCTGGCGAGCAAATCCAGCAAAGTATAGTTGGGATTGGATTAAATATTAACCAGTTTTCATTTTCAATAGATACGGCAACGTCCTTGAAATTAGAGACTGGGCTTGAGTTTGTGAATAACGATGAACTGAATTCACTACTTGAAAAACTTGAAGGACGGTATTTGCAACTTCGTGCGGGAAGGCGATTGGAACTACTGACTACTTACTTGAAGAATCTGTATAGAGTGGGTGAGGAGCACTCTTTTCTAGCTAACGGCCAAAAGCTTCAAGGTCGAATTGAAGGCGTTGATGAAAGTGGAAGACTAAAGATCCACACAAACGGCATCGATCGATTTTTTGGTTTAAAGGAAATATCGTTTGCCCATGAATAGGTTAAGGGCCTGGATTCGAAGTTTTTTTGCGTTTTCAAGATCGGAGACGAACGCACTTCTCATTTTGTTACCCTTGATGGTTTTATTGATTTTCTCAGAGCCCGCATATCGCTACTGGTTTACGAATCAGGAGTTGACTTTTTCCAAAGACTCACTGCGGCTTGATAGCCTGGTTGCCAAATGGCAATGGGAAAAAGTGGATAGTGTTTCAGAATCAGTTGATCGGCCGCTTTTTAGGTTTAACCCAAATACAGCCTCCACGGATAGCTTATTACAATTAGGTTTCTCCCCATCGCTTGCTCGCAGAATAGTCAACTACCGCACAAAGGGTGGAGTTTTCAAAATCAAAAGTGATTTGTTGAAAATGTACGGTGCCGATACGTTGCTCTACCATAAGCTTTATTCGTTTATTGATTTGCCCCTTGTCGCTGAAAAGAAAAGAAAAGAATTCTCTAAAGACTCATTTCTAACCCGCCCGATTGTTGCGATCACTAGACTTGACTTGAATGTGGCCGACACCGCTCAGTTGATAACCGTGTATGGTATTGGTTCAAAGTTTTCGATGCGCATTGTGGAATACCGGGAGCGCTTGGGTGGATTTGTTTCAATGGATCAGCTGAACGAGGTTTACCGACTCGACACAACCGCCATCGGACGTTTAAAGAAAAAATTCTTTGTGTCACCGGGTTTTGTTCCCCGACAAATCCAACTCAACTCAGTTACTGAAAAGGAGCTTGCCGCTCATCCTTACATTTCTTACAAGTTGGCGGCTTCGGTTGTCGCCTATCGGTTTCAACATGGTTACTTTACCTCCATTGAAGACCTTGTGAACTTGAAATTACTTACCGAGAAAGATTTCCAAAGGATTAAACCCTATATTACCATAAACCCATAACGTGGCTTCGGACAAAACAAAAAAAATACTGACTAACTACTTGCGGAAGCTTACCAATCTTTCTGCCAGGAATAAGTCAATTTTTTTGCCGCGCCTCAGTGCGGATCGTTTTTTGGATATCCAAACGCTGAGTCAGCTCAATGGTGAAAAAGCGTTTTCGATCATTGAGTCTTTGATTAGCGGTAAATCAAAAGTTATTTGCCCTGTGCTCGATCCGCGCATGGAAGATGCCAACCTTGAAAGTGCGAGGCTAAAAAAAATTCAACGAGCTGACCATTTTATTTTCGAAGAGTCGGGCTCGAGAGAACTCCATGTAGGATGGCCATTTGTGCGTGGAAAATTTTCGGATGGTACGTTCGTCCATTGTCCACTTCTCTACTTCCCGGTTGAGCTCGAGGTGAAAGGCGGTTATTGGACGATGGCACTGCGGTCTCAAGCTGAAGTGACATTTAATAAGTCGTTTTTGCTGGCCTATGCTTTCTACAACAAAACAAAAGCACCAGAAGAGTTGCTGGAAGAAACATTTGAAGGTAGCGATATAGATAGTACCATTTTCCGAACTGAACTTTACCAACTCTTGCAGAAAGCAAACATGGCCATTCATTTTAATCCTGACAACTATCGAGATGAATTGGCATTGTTTCACACTTACAAGAAAGATGAATTTGAAGAGCAGCATCAAGCGGGTGAACTGAAACTATTTCCAGAAGCGGTTTTAGGGTTGTTTCCTCAGGCTGGTTCTTTTCTTGTGCCCGACTACCAGCAACTTTTGGCAAGTGAAACATTTGTTGACTTAGAAGATTTTTTTCATGCGAGGTCGCCTCAGCAAAGCGATACTTCTTTGCGCGATACTTTTCATTTGGTGAAAGAAGAAAAAGTTTATTCCATTCTTCCCATGGACTCATGGCAGGAACATGCATTGAAAACCTCTAAGTTGGGTCATTCGCTGGTGGTACAAGGACCTCCAGGCACTGGCAAATCGCAACTGATTTGTAACCTGGTTTCTGATACCATTGCTCAGGGCAAAAAAGTGTTAGTGGTTTGTCAGAAACGCGCAGCGCTGGATGTTGTCTATGCCCGCTTGGCTGAAAGGAGATTGGCCGATTTTGTGGCGCTTGTTCACGACTTTAAGAACGACCGCAAGGAGATATTTGAAAAGGTGGCCCACCAGATTGAAAAGGTGGATGAATACAAATCCAAAAATATTAGTTTGGATGCCATTCAATTGGATCGCCAATTTTTTCAGTTGGGTAAGCGGATCGATCAGATAGCAGAAGAGTTGGAGTCGTTTCGCACTGCACTTTTGAGCGAATCGGATTGCGGAATGAGCATTAAACAACTCTATCTTTCCTGCGATCCTCTTCATCCCTCTATTTCATTGAAGCAAGAGTGCAATCATTATAAGGTATTTGAAATCAAAGATTTTATACGACAGATTGGTGTGTATTGTTTTTATGCAAAAAAGATAGAGCAAAAAGAGTATCCATGGCGCGAACGAAAATCATTTTCACAACTTCAGGCGAGTGATCGTCAGTTGATGGCAGATTATCTGGAAGAAATACCAGTTTATTTTAGTAAAGTAAAAAGTGAATTTTTGAAACACTTTAATACGCAATTCGATTGGGAACAATGTGAAGCACTCATCGACAAACGACTGGATGCGATCACGATCAAAGAATTGATTGCCAAGGAAGAACGCTATCGCTATTTTCAAAAAATGGCGCCTGAGTCAGAGGATGAAACGAGCTCATTGTGGCTTGCGAATAGTGAACGCGTCATCATGGCTTGTTACGAGGGAGAAGGGATAGAGAAATCGGTGCCTGCCGGTCAGTTAGGACAATTGCAAGTTGCGCTACACCGTAGCATGAAAGTGCGCAGAAGTTTGATTGGACTCATTCGATGGGAGCTATTTTCACGGGATAAGTATTTAGTAAAACGAGCATTGGTAGGTAACCAACTAGACAGTTCAAAGGAAGGATTCAGGTTGTTGGAGCAAAGGCTCGATCAGCGTTTAAATCTTGAACACAACCTGTCTAAACTAAGAACAAAAGATTGGCTAATAGATTTACCAGATGGAACTTCAAAAGCAGAGATGGCGACTTGGTTTGCCGATCAACAAAGTGCGATCAAAGCAAAAACAATTTTCAAATCCATCCGAGGTATGGGCAATTTGATTTCGCCTATAGCAACAGAAAAAAAAGAATTCATTGGAGCTTTAGAGACACTTTTCCAAGTAATTGCTCAGTTACCCGGAAAAAAAGAAGAGTGGTTGCGCTATTTCTTGTCGTCACAGATCAGTGCCCTTACGCAAACTGATACCCACCATGTTAAGCTTCGAAGGGTATTGCTGGAGGATTTTGATCAACTTGTTGAGTTTGATCGATTGAAGGAATCGTTGACCGAGGAGGACCGGGCTATACTCAATAAATTATTTGAGAAATGTCAGGCATGGGACGAGGTAGCGATGATCCAATTTTTTACAAACAGTATTTACTTAGCGTGGATTGATAATCTTGAAGCAAAATATCCATTGTTGAGAATGGCTTCATCAGGGAAAATTGGTTTGCTGGAAGAAGAACTAAAGGAACTGATCGTTAGCAAGCAGTCGATCAGTAACGAAATATTGTTGCTCCGCTCGCGTGAGCGAGTGACGGATGAGTTGGCATTTAATCGGTTAAACAATCGCGTGACCTATCGCGATTTGCATCATCAGGTTACAAAAAAGAAAAAGATTTGGCCGCTGCGAAAAGTGTTGACTGATTTTGAAGACGATGTTTTCCGGTTGCTACCTTGTTGGCTGGCTTCGCCCGAATCAGTGTCAGCTATTTTTCCAATGAAAGAAACGTTCGACCTGGTCATTTTCGATGAAGCGTCACAATGCTTTGCAGAACGTGGCATACCCGCACTCTTTCGAGGCAAGCAAGCCGTGGTGGCGGGCGATTCGCAACAATTGAAACCAGGCGACTTTTTCCAGTCGCGCTGGGAGGAAGACGAAGAACAGGCGGAGCCGGATACGGAAGTAGATTCACTGCTAGAGTTATGTGATCGTTATTTGCCCAATGTTCAATTGCAAGGGCATTACCGCAGCAAATCACTTGCATTAATCGAGTTTTCGAACAAACATTTTTATGGAGGCAAGCTGCAAATGTTGCCTGAGTTAGCGATTGCCAACAGCGGGGCGGCAGCGATTGAGTATTTAAAAGTAGATGGGGTTTGGGAAAATTTTTGCAACGAGATAGAGGCTTTAAAGGTAGTTGAACTGATCGTTGAATTATCAGCAACAGATCCGAAAAAGAGAATTGGTGTGATTACGTTCAACGCACCACAGCAGTCGTTAATTCTTGATTTATTGGAAGCGAATTTTGCGCGACAGGGAAAAGAGATTCCTCCGACTCTTTTTGTGAAGAACATCGAGAACGTTCAGGGAGATGAGCGAGATATCATTATTTTTTCAGTAGGCTATGCAGCCAACAGCAAGGGAGTGACCTCGACTCAGTTTGGTAGTTTAAACCAGCAGGGCGGAGAAAACCGGTTGAATGTTGCGGTCAGTCGTGCCCGAGAAAAAGTGATGGTGGTAACTAGTCTGTGGCCAGAACAGCTGATGGTGGCCGATACAAAAAACGAAGGCCCCAAACTGTTAAAGGCATACTTACAATTTTCACGAGATGTTTCGCAGGGAGAATTCCAGCCATGCGTTGTAACCGAAGAGAATGGTCGCTTGCACTTGAAGCATAAAATCAAAGACTGGTTTGCCACCAAGGAGTATGCGGTTGATTGCGATCAATTGCCTTACTGCGATTTGACGATGAAAAAAAATAATCGATTGATCGGAGCATTACTAACGGACGACAATAACTATATAGAGAGTCTGTCGGCTAAATCCATTCATGCACTAGTTCCAGGAGTGCTTGAGTCAAAACGTTGGCCATTTTTGCAATTGTATAGCCGCAACTATTGGCAAGACAAAGACCGGTTTTTTAACGAGATTGGAAAATTTGCGCTTAACAATTTGAAAGAATAGATCATATGGTAAAAAGTGTTTGGTTTTCTTTTGCATGATTCTGATATTAAGATTGTTGGTCGGAGACCAACAATAACCAAGGTCAGGTGACCAACAATAGCAAGGGGAAGTGAAATAATAATCAAAAAGTGATGAAACCAAATATTAAGATTGGCGTTTTTTTGTTCTTCGCTACCTTACCTAACGTAAGCGCTCAAACCTTCGAGTCAAGCTTCCAACAATACCCATTAAAAAAAATTGAAGGCTATTGCTCTGTTGATACGACAAGATTGATGTATCGGTTTGTTTACACCTACGACTGGAAAAAGCGCTTGCTGATGATCAATAAAGACTTCAAGCACCAGGCGTATGTTGAAGAACAGAAATTTGAGTACAATAGGGAAGGGCAACTTGTAAAAAAGATTGTGTACCTTGTTATTCGAAACGAAAGCAAGTTAGAGTCATTTGTGGAATATAACTACTCCGACTCAAACTTGGTAAAGCAAGAGTTTTATAATTCTGCGAGTGTACTTGATCGAATGGAGGAATTCGAATACGTTGGCAATCAAAAGGTTCGAGTAAATTTTTATTCAGTTGAGAACGGTTCTGTTGAGTTCAAGTCATCCGTGAAATACAAATATGACAACAAAAATAGATTGGTTGCTATGAACGTATATAACTTAAATGGTTTTCTTATTTCCTCGGTAACGTATGAGTACGAAAATGACTTATTGACAAGAGAGCTTCAAGAAGTGAATCGCAACAAAAACACAATTGAGATGGAGTACAGCGAAGCTGGTCAATTAACGAGGAAAATTGAAAATGGAAAAGTCATTCGGGAAGATTCCTGGGGCGGTGGCAGGGTAGTTAACCGCAAGACATATGATTTTGGAATTGATCCGTGCTTTCATTTTTGTTGTGGAAATTACACGATCAAATTTTATTATTATTAAGGTCGTTTCGTGTTTTACTGCCATTGATCCCAACAATTTAGGTGAATAGCCCACTAATAGTTTAGAAACCACCATTGGGCTATTCACCGAGAAGAAACTTATTGCTCAGCTCCTTTCTTTTCCGTTATCTTTTGCATTGCTGCCTCTTTACTCAACTTCCCAGTCGAATAATCTTTCAGAACACTGTTTTTAACAGTTAGCTCAAGGGAAGAGGGAATTCCGCAGCCGACACACCTTGTCAATTTGATATTGAAGATAAGGTTCTCGTCATCTTTTAAGCTTTTCAGAGTTCGCCCGTATTCGAGCATGTCCTCTTTGATACTCTTGGCAAAAAGTGGGTACAGTTCTTTTACCTTTTCATCCCGTGTTTTTTGATCTATTTCATTGAGGCTGATGGTAGGCATTGCCCAAAAATCATCATCCTGTTGATTGCTGGAATACACTTGCATGTAGTAGATCACGCCAAAATCTTTTAAGCGTTCGTAGTAGGTGTTGCCTTGCGTAAAATAGGTTTTAGAAAGATCACTCCGATAAAGCCGGTTAAAAATACTTGCCAGTAGTTCAAGATCGGGTTGAAGTTCATTGTCTAACTCGCTGTTAACCACTTTTATTTTCGCCATCAGCTGATCGCGGGTCATTTTGTTTTGCTTGTACTGCGTCAGGTCGCTTTTGATAGCTTCAACCAACAGATAGGTGGTACCTTGTTGATTGTCGAACTGGCCAAACCAGAAGCGTTCGTTTTCTCCGCGGTTGGTTACCACTACTCTTTCCGTTGGTGCGAGCTGACCAATCAAGTCACTGTAGTCTGCCATAAATTCTTTAATGGCTTTGATCACCTTTTTATTCGATTCTTCGCGCAAGCTATCGCGGTCTAGTCTTGAATTTGTTCTTTTCAATCCAGCTGCACGGGGTGCTTTTGGTGCGCGGGCAACCGAACCGGCTATCTTGGTCGCTCTGCTTTTTTCCTGGCGAGCCATATCTCGTGCTTGCTCGGCTTGTTCTTTGTTATTTTCCGCTTGTTGCCGATCGATAATGGTCACCCCATCTTCCGGCCCATCGCTGTACGAATAAGAGAAACTACCCTCACCATTAGACCATGATATGGCCGGCACATCAAAACCTTGCATCCAAACACCGGTTTGCAAATTGGGAATGGTGAATGTGACACCATAACCTGTTCGGTAATTTCCCCTTACTTCAATAGGGAAAAAGGAGCGTTTGTCAAATTGTTGCTTCAGTAGCGTGCTCAAGATGTTTTCTGCTACTTCAATATCGCGCTCCATGCGCGCCTCGTCTAATTTTTGGGCAAATCCTCCAAAAGAAATCAGCATTATCACCGCCATCATCATCACTCTTCTTTCTACTCGTTTCATATGTTTTTATTTTTAATTGTTCATTTATTTTTTCGACCATCGACCATTACCTAATAACTATTCTTCGTATTCCCCACCGGATTTGAAATAATGCTAGCCAATATCTGCTCTGTTTCTTGTTTAAATAAATCGGTGTTCTTTTCGATACTGTTTACCTTCGTTTGTAGAATCATCAAATCTTGTCTGCGTTGCTCTTTCAGATATTCAGAGAAATCTACTAAAAGACCTTCCGTATATTTTTTTTGATCAGCTGTGGAAAGTTGGAAATAGTCTTTCATCAATTTCAGATTTTCATTTTGTAAGCTGGCTACAAAACCACGCACCTGTGCTTGCGAGGCATCGGCAGCTCCTTTCATCAACGCGTCAATCTTTTTCGAGTTCTGATCTAAATTCTGGCGGATCGATTGGCTTAACCGTTTTTGATCTTCGGTCCAGTTAGAAGTGATTACTTCATTGTTACTGGCCAACGAGTTTTGAATCATTTCTTTTACCTTCTCTTCGGTAAGTGAAGGCTGCACGATTTCCTTTACTGGTTCTTTTTTACCGCCAAAGTTGATCGCCAACTCTCCGTTTGAATAGCTGATTTCAGTTCCTAAAAATTTTCCGGCCACCATCAACAAAAGGAGAGAGGCGGCAATACTCAACACCGTTTTAAAGTAGTTCGATTGCCAAAGCGGTTTTACATTGGCATCATCCATGAATAGGGGTGGAGCAATCACTTCCTGATCTTGAATATGGGAGATCACTGTTCGCAATTCTCCCAAACCTTGTAGTTTTTTTAGTTCTTCGGGATGTTGTTGCAAATAGGATTGCACTTTTTCAGCTTCTGTGGCAGTTAACTCACCATATAGGTAAGCCATCAACATGCCTTCGTCTGGTTTATAGTTCATAGCCAATGGTTTCTTTTGTAATGTTTCTTCTCTCCAAAATCTTTTTCAGGCCGTCCAGGCCGTAATACATTCTGGATTTTACGGTGTTCTCTGAGACGTTTAGTGTTTCAGCAATTTCGCGGAACTTCAAGCCTTCATATTCTTTCATAATCACTACTTCCCTTTGCTCTACACTCAATTCCATCAAACATTGCTGCAGCAGGTCTGATAGTTCTCCATGCCGTAGTTGCCGATCTGGATTCTCTCTTCGGTGGTGACTTTCTTCCCATCGATAGCTTTCTTCTCCCTCACCCGGTTTTAAGTCATCCAATGACAACGCCCGGTTTGTCTTTCGTTTGCGTGCCTCTTCCCGGCAGTAGTTAACTGCGATGGTATAAATCCAGGATTTAAAACGCCCGATCTCTTGCAACCCACCAAGATTTTTGTGCATGCTGATAAAAGTCTTCTGAGACACTTCCATGGCCAGGTCGTGGTCGAAAAAGAACTTATAGCTGAAATTGTAAATCCGTTTATACCACAATTGCACCAGCTTGCCCTGGGCACTCTTATCTCCTTCGCGGGCCCTGGCGATGAGGGAATCGGAATGCATCATAGCTATGTCGAGTAGAGTTTCGGCCACAAATCCCAGGTTTTAGGCTATTTCCAACTGGTTGTTGCTATAAAGATGGGGGATCGAAAGGAATAGTTTCAACTCAGAGAAAAAAATGTTCACTTTTTGCAAACATGCTCCGAATCAAACGAAGAGTTAATGAAAGTTCGATCAACCAAAAAACTAGACGCCAGTCATTACAAAAGCGCCCCAATAGTAAGGCTCTGGAAATTTTTCTTTTAATTGAAGTTGTGCTTTTTTAAACGAAGCCAGTATATCACCACCGGAAACCCAGTTCGAATAAAAGAATGTCATTAGTTGTTGGGTGGCAGCATCATCAACTTTCCAGAGGCTCATAATAATCGCTTTGGCACCTGCCAAGGAAAAAGCCCGTTGTAATCCGTACACTCCTTCGCCAAACCTAACATCGCCTAAAGCAGTTTCGCAAGCGCTTAAGATTACCAACCCTGTTTTTTCTAAATTGAGATTGACGACTTCATAAGCGGTTAGAAAGCCATCATCTGTGGCAGCGATGTTTGCAGTATTTGCTTGCGCGGTAGCGCCACTCAAAACCAAGCCTGACCGCAGCAATGGGTTTTGATTTGCATTTTGATTTTGAATACCAAACGTGGTTCCAGTGTTCATTTCTGTGTCAGGAAAAAAATAACCGTGTGACGCCACATGGAGAATAGCAGGATTGTTCAACAACTTAATCCGATTCTCGCTGGCCTCCGAACGAATATAAGTTGAGACGGCCACGTTTTTTGCCTTTAATATTTTTGAAATAGTTTCCAATTCTACCTGAGTGCCGGGAAGTGGTTCAAAGCCGCTGCCATAGTTTGGAAATCCAACCAAGGTGGCCTCTGTCGAACCCGAATTTATTGGGCTAGTTTTGATACCCAACAAATCTTTTGCATTGCCCAAAAGAACAAAGTCGTATTTTGAAATAAGGTATTCCTTTTCTGTTTTCTGTAATGTGTTTAGATTGATTTGATTGTAAACACCATCTAATGAGACATAAATCTTTTTCTTAGCGGCAACTTCGGGTTCTATGGAAGCCCAGAAAGACCGATACGATAGCGTGTCTGTCATTTTCACAGCATTGCGATAAAACTTTACCGATCGACTTTCCAGTTCCTTGCCGCGATCTAATACCACTAGATGCGGTGTATCTTCATTTTGTTTCAGTACGAAGACCACGTAGCGCGATTCATCGGTGAACGATTGATGGAATGTGGTCACCCTGACGATATCTACAACAGCTTCATGTTCGCCTAATAGTGTGCTGATCTGTTTGGTGGTTGTTCGCCCTTCATCATATTCGTTAGCAAAGCTTGTTGATCGGCTGGAAAGGGATCTTTCCATCTTGTTGGCTCTCTGCTCGAGTTCCTCCCGATCAATGTTCTGTGCCTTTTGCTTAATCTTTGAATACGTGTAGGCTTCCATCAATTGTTCTTTCAGATCCAACCAAGCGAGGTAATCTTCTTTTAGTGAGTTATCGTTGCCAGTCAAAATGTGCTGCCTGATTTTGCTTGTAGCATTCAATAGTATCGATTTGGTCGCCAAGTGGTATTCATAAAAATCATTGGTCAAAATGGGAAGTTGACTTTTAGCATCGAGTGCGAAATTGAAAAACCGTTGAAAACGACTTTCGGTAGTTGCCCAATATTTACTTTTCTCGGCCTCGCTCATCGGCCCAAAATATTCCCGGATAAATCCCATCGTTTTGTCCATTACTTCTTTGTAAAGGGGATAAGCTTTTTCGATTCGACCAGTTCTCCAATAAAGAATGGCAAGATCTTCTTGTGTTTTTACAAAGTCAGGATGTGTGGGTTCGTAAATCGACTGACGCATGGCAAGGCTTGCCGATAGTCTTCTTTCAGCGTCTTCGAAGCGCCCCCTCAACCGATAAAAATTACCCAGATCGTTGAGTACTTTGGCAGAAAGGTAGTTCACATCGGTAAATCTTTTTCGGTATACATCAAGGGACTTTAGCAAGTATTCTTCTACTTTTTCGTTGTTGCCCATTTGAAGGTAGAGGACACCCATCAAATTAAGGAGTGTTCCGTACTCCTGGCTTTTTGTTTGACCACGGTTGTCGGCTTCTTTCTTGATCAGAAGAAATATATTTTCTGCTTCCGTCAATTTCCCTTGTGTAAGTAGCAATGTGCCCAGATTAAGCCGAAACCGTCTGTTGTCGAACGACTGACCTTCAATAATTTTTTTTTGTCCTTTGGCAGAGTAATTGATCGCCTCATTCATCTTGCCGATGGCCAATTCATTCCGGCCCAAGACTCCCGCTAGCATTGCTGCATTGTTGGTAACGATGGCGGTCTGCATCGACCCACCAAAAAGAGACTCGGACAACTTTATTGCTTCCTCAAATTCTTGTTCAGCTTCATTATACTTTCCGAGTGCTTGGTGAAGTTTTGCCTGATTGTTTAGATTGGCGATGTATGCAGCACTTTGTTTGCCCAGCGTGTTTTTGCTCTTTTCTACGCTCCAGGCGATATTTTTTTCTGCTTCCAGCCACCTGCCTTGTACCAGGTAAGCAAGGCCTAAACTAGACACAATTCGCAGGTAAACGATATGATCTGTAGCGTTGGCTTGTTCGAGGAGGCGCTTCGCTCTTTGAAATGATTCTTCCGCTTTTTTATACCTACGAATTCCATATTGACCCAACCCAAATTCAAGGCTATCGCGCGCGATTTCGATCAACGATTTTTGACCAGCAGTTTTGAAATCCGCAAGGAATCCTGCCTTGTATTCACCCTTATTTTGAACATCGAAGAATCCGGCATTTTCGCTTACCGTCATAGCAAACTGAAAATCGATTGAATCAATGTGTTGCTTTAATCGCGCACCTTCATTGCCCACCATCTGCCTTCCGAACAGACCAACAAGGTCTAGTAGCTCTTGCCCACGCACTGAAGGAGCCAAAAAAAAGAGTAGCAGACACACCCAACAAAAAACGGGCATAAAAGCCCGTCTTTTTATTTTTTGATGTGAATCAATTGGTAATAATTCCATTGTTTTATTCTATCGGCTCACCACGTGCCTTCAATTCGTCTTTGATTAATTTAGTATCTGTATTGACTAAATCTAAAATGTAGCTTAGGTTATCTTTTGATTTGCTAAGAGCACTGACCGAACTATTTGTATTTTTTGTTGCTGCCGGGGCTTTAAAGCCCGCTTTCTTTGCATTGTTTAACAAGTCTTTAGCTTGGGGTTCCAGCCCTTCGATTTTTGATTTGAGTGATTCGCCCGAATCTTTAATAGCCACTAACGCCTTCACGTTCTCTATCAATTTAGGTGTTAAAATTGATTTCCACACACCTGCATAGCTCTTCACTTCTTTGTCAATCGTGTTGAGGTTGTCTTTCAATTTCATTGATTCATTGAAAGTATCAAACGAAGTGTTTTTAAAATTATCATACTCGCCTACCTTTATATCACTAGGTCGGTTGACTTCATCCTGTGCAAAGGCAAAGCCTGAAAGAAAAAGTAGCGCTGCAAAAGTAAGCATCTTAGATTTCATAGGTGTTTGGGGTTTATGTGAATGGAGATAGAATCGAATATAGCAATGTTTTGATAATTTTTTCAAATACTTGTTTCAATTCACACCAAGAACTCCTTAGGGGCGAGGAAAACTGCCTGTTTTGCGACCTAATTCAATACTTTTGTTTTGTTAACTTTTCGTGAATTCGTCTGATTGAATGATTAGAAATGAGGTATGTTTTAAAAAATTGCGAAACGACCCGCCTAACCTTTCGGGAAATTAGCCTGGATGATTTACCGGATTGGCTAGCATTTTTCACAGACCCAGCATCTTTTCAATATTGGAAGGGTGACTTACAATCACCGGAAGTAGAATGTAAAAATTGGTACCAAAAGCAGTTTGATCGCTATGTCACAAATAGGGGTGGTATGAATGCCTTGATTGAAAAGGCAACAGGAAAGCTAATTGGTCATGCGGGACTATTGGTGCAGACGGTGGATGGTCTTGCCGAATTAGAAGTGGCTTATTCGCTTTTATCGAAGTTCCGGAAAAAAGGCTTTGCCAGTGAGGCAGCTCGAAAATGTAAGGAATACGCTTTTGACAAAGAGCTCACGTCTTCGCTGATTTCGATAATCAGTCTTACGAACGCACCGTCAGCAAACGTGGCGATTAAAAACGGAATGCGAATTGAAAAGCAAACCGTTTATAACGAAAATGAGGTAAACATTTTTCGGATTCATCGATCGGAATACATTCACAACACAACGACATGAAATGGCCATTAAGTAGATCTTTACTATGATAATCCCGGCCATTCCATGTGACAACAAAGAAATCAATTATTAACACATGAAATATTACTTTTTCTTACTTCTTCTACTTTCTTGCACAACTATGGAACCACAGATTGTTAAGTTATACGAAATAACGATCCCAAATTCGAAGGTGGATATTTCTGTAAATGAAAAATCAGAAGTTGGGGCAGATGGAATTTTACGAATCAGTAATGTAATAGAACCTACACTCACTGTTTTTCAACCGGAGAATGGAAAGGGAAATGGCACGGCTGTTATTATTTGCCCAGGTGGTGGATATTCGATTTTAGCAGCAGGCCATGAAGGCGCGGATGTGGCGAAAGAGTTTGTCAAGATGGGAGTAACTGCCTTTGTGTTAAAGTATCGTTTGCCTGATGTGCGTCTTCAACTCAACACAGCGATTGCGCCACTTCAGGATGCGCAGCGCGCGATTCAATTGATACGAGAACGAGCAAGTGATTGGAATATCGATCCAAAGAAGATCGGCATCCTGGGTTTTTCAGCGGGTGGACATTTAGCCAGCACAGCAGGTACAAAATTCGACAAGCCCGTGATCGAGAATAGTAATCAAATTAGTCTACGACCTGATTTTATGGTTCTTATTTATCCGGTGATCAGCTCTGATACGGCTATTTATCATGGTGGTTCGTTTGAGAAGTTATTGGGAGTAGGTAATACGACTCAAACACGGTTAGAATATTCCAGTGATAAACATGTTTCGAAAAATACACCACCAACCTTTCTAATTCATTCGTCTGATGATGGGGGCGTGAGCTCGCTAAATAGCATTGCTTTTTATGAAGCGTTGCTAAAAAATAAAGTTCCTGCTGAGTTACATCTCTACCAACACGGAGGACATGGCTTTGGGCTTAAAAACCCAACGACTTCTGATGTGTGGATGGATCTGTTGAAGAATTGGTTGAAAACTAACAAATGGATTTAGCATCGATGATGAACGAGTCATCAGGCAGCTGATTGCGGCAGGTAGACCTTCTCTTTCCATTCGTTCAGCAAGGGATTCATTTTTGCAAACCAAATAGGGGGTACAAGCGCAATCAATATCATCGTGGGGTATCCGAAGGGTAGTTGCGGACTATCATCATAGTGATTCAATACTTGATAGCGTTTGATTGCATTCGCGTGATGATCGGAATGGCGCTGAAGTTGAAACAAGAAGAAGTTACTAACAAGGTGACTAGCGTTCCAGGAATGCAACGGATTCACCCGTTCATATTTTCCTTCTACACTCTGATTTCTTACGATGCCATAGTGTTCAATGTAGTTGACCAGTTCGAGCAATGTAAACGCAAAAAAGCTCTGCGTAAAAAAGAAAACAGGAATTTCCCAAACGATTCTTCCTGTTGAAACAGTGCCGATGATGGTTAACGTAATACAAAAGATAATTGGGAGAAGGGCAAACCAAATCATCTCGTTTTTGACGCTCCAGGTAGAAAAACCTTTTCGATGTAAACTTTCTTTTTCCAGCTGCCAGGCATGTGCATATCCGTGAAAAACGGAACGGAACCAAAACACATAAAAACT
Source organism: Cyclobacteriaceae bacterium (assembly GCA_031400595.1). Classification (GTDB taxonomy): domain Bacteria; phylum Bacteroidota; class Bacteroidia; order Cytophagales; family Cyclobacteriaceae; genus ELB16-189. The sequence goes on along the minus strand of JANNQG010000015.1, from coordinate 102,895 downwards.
TTCATTGTGCCGTGAAGTGGCTGGGTCATCGGGTGTGGCCACTTGTACATGGTGACCGCGATTGTGTTCGATGAAAAAATGCATGTAGCATACGGTCATCAAAATCAGCTTGCTGTAGAATTGCTCCAATTTTGATTTCTTATGGCCCAACTCATGTGCGACTGTAATGCCTATGCCACCTGTAACTAAACTAAACCCTATCACGAAGCCAACCCATTCAAGGGTTGTTGTAAGTCGCCCAGTTGTAACGGCAAAAGCGCCCCACACCACGAAAGTTACTTGCACGAAAGTCCAGATATAAGTAACGAAGCGGTAATAAAATTCGTCACCCACTATTTTGGCTTCGGTTTCTTCGATGTTTTCTTTGTCGATACCCGTGAAGTGATCAATCACAGTGATAAACCCGAATACAAAAGCAAGCGCCAAAAAATTCCAACCTCCACCGGCATAGAAACCGATCATCACTAATCCGGGAAGAATGAAAGCTGTAAAGAATCCTATTTTTCGTAGTGTTTTCATGCGCTTTTGAAAATACTAAAATACGAAAAAAGTTGAACCTGGTAGTGGACGGACTCTTCGAACTCCTAAGCAGAACGACCAATTTTTTCCTTCTGTTTCTATCAATTATTTACCAGTAAGGTATTCAAGCAATTGTTTGTTTTCTTGATGAGGAAGAAATGTATCAAACTCAAACACGTAGCCTTCTGGATCGAATCCGAAAAACGTATGAATGCGCGGATCAGTAGTAACGACCGTGCTATCAGCCCCGAAGGTGAGGCTTCGATTCTTTTTCGCATAGGTAAACCAGCCTTCGAGGTCGTTCATAACGAACGACACATTAATGGCTTTTTTTTCAGTGAAATGATGCATGCCTCTTCGCTCGTCTACTAATCCGATGTAGCCACTTTTTGAGCTTTGATATACTTTTGCCCAGCCTTGATCTACGACTCGCCCAAGGCCCAGCGTCTCCTGGTAAAACCGTTCCATAGCCACCATGTCTTTGTAATACAACCACGTAATCGTTGCTTTAAATCCCAAACTGTGTGATGGTATTGTTGCAGAGATCGTCTTCAATAAATTTAATTGAGGTAAAAAATCTTCATTCTCAGCATCTGGGTTAAAACGTTCGAATTCTAACAAATACCCTTCGGGATCAATGACTACAAAGCCATCGTGGGGCCGATTGGGTTTTAGGTTGTACTCATATTTGAATGGAGTGTTTGTTGTTTTTAAGTAGGTGTACCACTCATCTAATTGATCGGTCAACAGAGCCAACGCAACTGTTTTTGGTTCTTCAGCTTTGTGCATGCTTGCTGCCAAATCGGAAAGTACCAGATACGAATCAGCAGTCATGCGAAAGACCTTTGAAGTTTTGTAGTCAGCTACCATTTCCATGCCCAGCGTTTTTGCGTAAAATTCAGTTGCTGTTGGAAGATCGTTGTAGTACAAATAGAGATTGGATGCCCTTATCCCAAAATCAGGAAGAGTGCGAAAAGAAGTATTGCTAGCCAACAACTGGTTAATTCTTTGAGTGGGATAGCTCAGCAACCTTCCCATTCGTCTCGCTATTTCCTCGCGTGCTTTCCCTTTGTATAGCCCTTCGGCTTCCAGTTTTTTCTGATCGTTTTTTAGTTGAAGATACTCGTCCTTGGTTGTACCACGATAAATGATCAACACTTCTTTCCCTTTCGTTTTTTCGATCGGGAATAAATCTGTTTCTATAAATTGCGGCTCTCGGTAGACTTGTACTCCATAGCCTGCGGCTATTTGCTCTGCTTTGGCAAAAATGGAATTCATGCCTGATGAAGTCATAGGAGCGCTGAGTCCTATTTTTTTTACACCCGCTTCAACCATTTCACTGATGGCAGCTATCTCTCCAAGCGTACGTGCATCCTTTTCTGTTGAAGAAGTTGTGCAACCGTTGATAAAAACCAACGCACTAACAATTTGCAAAAATCGCCAGTTTGATTTATTTGAAATGTGAATCATCATTTGCCTGAACATTTCTTAGGGGTAACGGAATAGCAAAAACTTAAAGCTGACTAATTGGACGGAATGTACTTAGGCGCCTTCCTATGCTTTGTGCTTTGTTCATATCCGAAAGCAATTTCCAACAAAAGCGATTCGGTCCATGCGGTGCTAAAAAAAGAGATGCCCACGGGTAATTCGTCAGCGAAACCCATAGGTACTGTGATCGAAGGGTAGCCTGAAATCGCAGCCAAAGATGAACTTCCGCCAATAAAATGATCTCCATCGATCAAATCCGTTTTCCAGGCCGGTGATCCGGTTGGGGCAATTAGAGCATCTAGTGAATGTTCCTTAAGCAATTTGTCTATGCCGTTTTCACGGGTTGCTTTCAACATGAGTGCCAGCGCATCGACATATTCTTTGGTGTTTAGATCGCCTTTGGCGGCTGCCATTTCCAAAAGTTTCTGATCGAAATAGCGAAGTTCAATTGAGTCTTGCTTGTTGAACGCAATCAGTTCCTCTAGATTCTTCACGGGTGTCTTTTCACCGAGGCTTGCAAAATACTTGGTGAGTCCATCATTGAATTCATAAAGCAACACCTGGAACGAGGAGCCATTGGCAGCGCGATCCATACTAAACTCAAGCTCCACAATTTCTGCACCTTGACTTTTCAATTGCGCAACGGCTTGCTTCATTAACGTATCTACTTTGGCATGATAGCCAAGATTACTTTTCAATAATCCGAGTCGCTTTCCTTTCAATCCGTCTTTTTTCAAAGATTTCGTATAATCGGTTAAGTATTTTCCAGCAGAAGCAAGTGTTTTACTATCCGATGAATCTACGCCAACCAACACGCCAAGGCTGATAGCAACATCTTCAACTGAGCGTGCCATCGGCCCGGGAGTATCTTGTGTGAATGAAATTGGAATAATACCGCTTCGGCTCAACAAACCCACTGTTGGCTTCAGGCCTACGAGGCCATTGTTGTTGGACGGGCAAACAATAGATCCATTTGTTTCTGTGCCTATCGCAAAGGCAGCTAAGCTGGCGGCAATCGAGGCACCGGATCCTGCGCTCGACCCACACGGATTGCGATCAAGTACATAGGGGTTCTTTGTTTGACCTCCAACTCCGCTCCATCCACTTGATGACATATCGCCTCTGAAGTTGGCCCATTCACTAAGGTTTGCTTTAGCGATAATAATGGCACCAGCATTTTTCAGTTGTGTGGTGATATAGCTGTCTTTTGGTGGATAAGAGTTTCGCAACACCGTAGCCCCTGCTGTAGTGGGCATGTCTTGCGTATCAATATTATCTTTAAGAATCACCGGGATTCCATGGAGTGGCCCACGTAGTTTTCCTTCTTTCCTTTCTTTGTCTAATTCCTTTGCCAATTCAATGGCTTTGGGATTAACAAACAAAATTGAATTAATGCCCGGTCCTTTTTTATCAATCGCTTCGATTCTGGCCAGGTAGTCTTTCACCACCTGCTCGGCTGTAAAGGTTCCTTTGGTGTAACCGCCTTGCAGTTGTAGGACAGTGATTTCTTCCAGGTAGTCAGCGGTGGCCTTGGTTTCTTCTCTTTTTTGCTCGCATGAAGCGGCCACAATAAAAAGAAAGAACAATAGAATGGGCTTAGTTATTTTTTGCATGTCTGAGGCTTTTGTATTTAGCGAAAGATAAGAAAAACAGCTGGGCGCGCATAAAGCGATTGGATTTTATTGGATTCGGAGCACTTTGGTTAGGAAGCTATTCAAAGCGGTGTCAAAAAATAATCCTAAAAATAGAACTGGTAATTGTGAAAATCATTTTTGTAGTTTAGCTTGAGCTATTCAACTGAACTAAAATTTTAACACTATGCTCAACCTCGCCACCATTCTCGAAGATAGCGCAAAGCGTTATCCAGGTAAAGGAGCCTTTACTTTTATGGATACTACTTTGTCATATGCACAAATAAATGGTGCGGCCAACCAGGTAGCCAATGGGCTGAAGGCAAAGGGCATCAAGGCGGGAGACAAAGTGGCGCTGAGTTGTCTTAATCTGCCTTACTTTCCGATCATATATTTTGGAATCATCAAACTTGGCGCAGTGGTGGTGCCATTAAGCGTACTATTGAAAAAAGATGAGATTGAGTACCATTTGAAAGACAGTGAAGCGAAAGCCTATTTCTGTTTTACAGGTACGGCAGATTTGCCAATGGGCGAAATGGGACATGCAGGTTTTAACGCAGCGCCTGATTGTGAACTCTTTTTTATGATCATGCCTACTGCTGAAATGCCTTCTTCAATTCAAGGTACTGCTACACTGGGTGAATTGATGAAAGGACAGTCACCGTTGTTTGAAATATATCCTTCGCAGGCGGAAGATACGAGTGTCATTATCTACACTTCAGGAACTACCGGCAGGCCGAAAGGGGCAGAACTAACACATTCAAATTTATTACTCAATGCTATCCTGTCAACGGATTTGTTTGGTACACAGCCTGAAGATATTCAGTTAATTGTGTTGCCACTCTTTCACATTTTTGCGATGACCACACTTATGAATGCGGGTATCTATAAAGGAGCTACTAGTGTGCTACTTCCTCGGTTTGATGCCGAAGCTGTTTTTAGTCTTATGCAAAAACACAAGGTGACTCTTTTCGCAGGTGTACCCACTATGTATTGGGGGCTCGTCAACTATACCGATCCGAAATTTGATTATGAGACGATCGCAAAGACATTGAAAAGATGTGCATCGGGTGGAGCATCATTACCGGTGAAAGTGCTCGAAGATTTTGAGAACCGTTTTCATGTTGCTATCCTTGAAGGGTATGGCATGTCGGAAGGCTCACCGGTTGTTACATTTAATCAATTGAATGTTGGTCGTAAGCCTGGTTCTATTGGCACGCCTGCGTGGGGGGTAGATGTAAAGCTTGTCGATAACGAAGGAAAAGAAGTAGCGCTAGGTGAAAAGGGTGAGTTACTTTACCGCGGACACAATGTGATGAAGGGGTATTATAAAAAACCAGATGAAACCGCAAAGACCATCCAGGATGGCTGGCTTCACTCGGGAGATATTGCGGTCAAAGATGAAGATGGTTTTTACTACATCGTAGACCGTACGAAGGACATGATTATCCGAGGCGGTTTTAATGTGTATCCGCGCGAAGTGGAGGAGCTCATGATCAAGCACGAGTCTGTTTCACTTGTTGCTGTGATTGGCATTCCACACGAAGAAATGGGTGAAGAAGTAAAAGCATATGTTGTGTTGAAACAAGATAAGAAAGTAAGTGAGCATGAACTGATCGAGTGGACGAAAGAGCACATTGCCTCTTATAAGTATCCTAGGCACATCGAATTTCTTGCTGCACTTCCCATGAGCGCTACCGGCAAAATCTTGAAAAAAGAGCTACGAAAATAAGAGGTTAAAAAAAAGCCCCTGTTGCTTTCCAGTCAACAAGGGCGAGTTAATGGCCTTCACAAAAACCTACAGCGGTTTGCCTGACTCCAGTGTTTTGATCGCTTGCTCAATCAATTTTTTAGTCTCTGGGTTTGGCGCTTGAGCCAGTGCAAGTTTGGCATGTTCTAGCGCTTTCTTTAAGTCACCCATTGCAGAATAGCCGCGCATCATACCTCCATTGGTCGGCCATATGCCTTTATTCTTTTTGTAGTTCTTCTCAAAAATGGCCATGGCTTCTTTTACTTTTTTCTCATTGAGCAATTGACGACCGTAAACATGCATTTCCATGGCACTGGCATTGAGCAATGCTTCTTGCATCATTTGCTCTGCTTCTTCTTTCTTATTTAATTTTCCGAGCAAGCCGGCTTTTGTTGAAAGTGCGTTGAACGTTTTGACACCACCCATGCTTGGATCTACCGCCACATTGATCCATCCTAACGCTTCTTCGTAGTTAACATTGTTTCGTAAACACCACGCGGCAGCCGCCTCCAGGGTTGGTGGATCAAAACCTAATGCACCGCTCATTTGAGAACGGACAGATGCTAACGTATTTTTTGTTAAATCAGTTTCTACCTTAAATGGAATTCTCCAACGTTCCCACTCAAGGGCAACCTCCACCGCTCGGTCTGTTTGATTAGAGAAAACAAAGTCCAGCCGTTCTTTGCTTTCTTTCATCTCTTTTTGCTGACGTGTACCAGTTCGTGCGACATCCATTTCGCTTTTGTAAAAATAACTTCCCCAACCTGCCGTGTTTTTGTTAAAAATGAGAGTACTAGAATCTGCATACAGCGCGATGAAGAACCCATATTTGCCGGCAGCCAATGGCTTGCCATTAATCATTACGTCAGTAGAGAATGAGATGGTTGTGCTTTCATTGGCTCCGGCTCTCCAGGGAGAGGCAACAAATGACCCAAAACCTAGTACGGTAAAGCCATAGGGTGCAATGCCTGTTCCCCAGATTGCTCCCTCGCGGCCGCGCACGGCAGGAGCATTCCAGTTAATTTCGATGTCTGTCATACCCACTCGGGTCCCTGTTTTTCGCTTTAGATTTACTCCGTCATCGGGCAGTTGTAATTGTTGCCCAAATGAACTGAGGTGGATCAATCCTACCAGGCCAACGAGCAATAAGCAATTGGTAACTTTCATTTTCATAATAATATGATTTAGTGGATGGATAATTTACAGTGTGATTTGCGTATACGTCTATGGTGAAAAAACGGACATTTAAAATCAAAAAAATTGACGAACGGTTTTTTTTATTTGTGGGGCGTACACCAAGTTACGAAATTTTGTCTTCATGAATGGCTACTTGCACAAAGGCAGGCAACTCGTTAGCTTAGAGCCATGGATGAATTGATTGATTACCTTCAACGAACTATTGCTGATGAAATCCTTTCAAAGGAGGAAAAGCGAACTCTCAAATCGATGGTGGAGGAAAGGGCATTAGATATAAATCAATTAAACACGCTGCGCGGCAAAGTATTTGAATTGGCCAATGCAAAGATCACTCCCACCAACTATCCATTTATTATGGATTGGATAAAAACAGCAACCAGTGCATTAGTGCTACCAACAACTTCAACTACCGATGCTTTTTTTAGCCCGGGCGATGCATGTCGCAATACAATCATACAGCGCATTGACGGTGCAATCAAACAATTGCAAATTTGTGTATTTACGATTAGTGACGATAGCATCACGGAGAGCCTGCTGGCCGCCCACCGGAGAAAAATCCAGATAGAGGTGATCACAGATAATGACAAAAGTTTAGACCAGGGTTCTGATATCGAACAACTTGCCCGAGCAGGCATTCCTGTTAAAATGGACATCACTTCAAATCACATGCATCATAAATTCATGATTGCCGATCAGCATACGTTGATTACGGGTAGCTATAACTGGACGTTGAGTGCCGCCAAGTACAATCACGAAAATATTTTGTTGACGCGGGAGGCAAATGTGATCAAATCATTTTCCAACGAATTTGATAAGTTGTGGAATGAAATGAAGAAGATGGGTTAGCCGGAAACTTGCAGGTTGGCGCAGCAGTATGCACAGTTGACTTCTCAACCTATTTTACCCAAACAGGTCCAATTGCCTTTTGCTCACGACAGCTTGCTTTTGTTTTTGCTTAGCCTCAGGCGTTTCGATTGTTTTTCCATTTTCAGAATAGCTGCCGACACCAAGAATAGTGTAACCCATAATTCTTTCCACGCCAACACCGTTGATCTTCTTTTCAATTTGCAATGTGCATGAAATCGTAGAGCCGCTCTTGAATTCTACCTTACCAGATTGCACCAGCGCCATAAAGTCATCTGACTTCATCACAAAAGAAATCGGCTCGCCTTTGTACATGCCTCTCCATTTGTGTTTGCCTTTCATCAATACAGGCGATATGATTTCTAGCTGTGCGTTCTCTACGACCTGCGGAGCTACCGTATTCGAACTAACAATAAATGCCTTAAACTCGTCCCTGGCTACCAATTGTTCTTCTGTAATGGGTTTCTTTGTTTCATCGGTCAACGCTACAGAGATACTTTTTACTTTTTGATATTTGCGAAGCAAATCATAAAAGGTTGATCTGCGTTTCTTTACCACACTGCTTTGATCTAGTAGCAGCAATAAATTGGTAAGCTCTATCTTCACCGCATGGATGTCTTTTTGAAGTTGTTCCTTGCCTGCTTCGAAGACTTGACCGGCAAGCGTGTCCAACAGGGTATTGCCCATCTCGCCCATTGATGTTTGGCTAGGCGTTGCAAAACAAGCGGCCACTGCTGTATTGACCAATGCGATTTTAGCAGGGGCTGTTTTTTTTGGGGATTTAGCTGTTATAGTTAGCCAGCTTTTTAAACCGCCTTTGCCCGAAGGTTCGGTCTCCATTTTTATGTTCACCCCACAGATTTTTGCAATTGCCTTGGTCAACTCGAGCAGCTCACGCTCACACTTATTGTGGATCAGGGCATCCATTGTATGTGATTTATCGCTAAACCAATAGTGAAACTGTAGTTTGAAGGTCATTCTATGCGAATCTCCGGCATTGGCCATTATTTCAACGGTTTGTTAAAAAGGGCTGCCAAAGTATTGAATTCCGGTCGCAATAAAAACACTAGAACCTGATGATTCTTGTGCCCTACCTGATTTTTACCCCCTGCTTTTCTCTTAGACGAAGCTTTTAAAAGCCCTATTCATCCCGCAAAGCGGTTACTGGATTGGCGGAAGCAGCACGAATAACATGGTACCCCACCGTTATCAGTGTGATTAAAAAAGCAAGCAAGGAGGCGAGAATAAATGTGAGCCATTCTCCTTTCAAGTCAATTCGATATGCAAAATTTTGCAGCCATGTATCTGTAAAGAACCAGGCAACCGGGAAAGCTAACACCATTCCAATACTGACCAGCAAAAAGAACTCCTTTGATACAAGTAACATCAAACTTCCAACGCTGGCGCCAATCACTTTCCTGACACCAATCTCTTTGGTACGTTGTTCAGTCGTGAATGCCGCCAATCCCAAAAGACCCAAACAAGCTACGAAAATGGTTAGGCTTGAAAATAACGTAAAGATCTGACTTCGTTTTTCATCTGCTTTGTACTGAGAATTGAAATCTTGATCAAGAAAGGTATACTCGAAAGCGAAACTCGGGAATACGTTCTTCCAGGCTTTTTCGACCGCTGCAATAGATTGGTGAACATCACCCTCACTCGTTCGGACAAACACGTAATTATTTCTCCGGTCCAACAGTATCATCAAAGGTTCAATGGCATCGTAGAGTGAATTCTGATGATAATCTTTTACTACGCCAACAACTCGTTTCTCTTGTGGACCACCATTCGGTCCACCTCCCTGAAAAATAAATTTCTTTCCAATAGGTTCTTTCCAGGCCATTCGTGTTACCATCGCCTCATTTACTAAAACGGCATAGGTAGTGTCTGAGGCCACCTCGCGTGCGAAATCGCGACCCGTAACAATGGTCATGCCCATCGTTTTTACAAAATCGTAATCGGCCGTAAATAAGTCTACCCCACGGTCGCTTAACTTTCCATCGTTGTCTTCCACTTTCAGCAACAGTTTTCCAATCCCTTCTCCAGGCGATGAACTTGCCATGCCGATAGCTGTTACCTCACGCGTTTGTTTCAGGGCATCCACTAGTACTTGTGACTTGTTCCGCAGTTCTCGTTCACTTAAGTTTAGCCGCACGACATGTTCCTTTGAAAAACCTAAATCTTTGTTTCTCATGAACTGAAGCTGGTCGAAAACTACTAGTGTAGAGATCAGCATGAAAATGGAGATGCCAAACTGGAGCACAACCAGCACCTTTCGAAAGACCAGGCTCCCCCCTTTCGAAGCAAGTTTTCCTTTTAAAACCTGAACCGGACTGAAGCCGGAAAGATAGACGGCCGGATAGCTCCCGCCAGCAATTCCAATGAACAGCATAATCCCAACGAGGCTGAGCAGTACTGCAGGCTGGGAAATGTAAGAGAATGGTAGCTCTTTATTTGCTAAGGTATTAAAGGCCGGAAGCAGCAAATAAATCAACACGATACTTATTAGAAGGGCGAGGAAAGCCATTACAACAGACTCAGCAATAAATTGTAACAACAACTGGATCCTTTGCGAACCCATTACCTTTCTGATACCAACCTCTTTTGATCGGTTTGCCGACCGGGCGGTGGCCAGGTTCATGTAGTTGATGCACGCAATAATCAACATAAAAGCGGCAACTGCGGCAAAAATATAGATGTAGGAAATGTCGCCACCTGCTTCGGCTTCATCTTGAATTTTTGAGTAAAGATGGATGTCTGTTATTTTTTGCAACTCATATTTCACTGAAATTCCATACTGTTCAAAAATCGGATTCACTTTCTTTTTCACGATGGAGTCAAGACTTGAATACATCTTAGAAAGATTGTAGTTATCGGGCAATTGAATGTAAGTAAACACCCCAAAGCCGCCCCAGCCGCCTTGGTTCTTGGGATAAGAATTGCCCGACATCAATGCTTCAAAGCGGAAATGGGAATTCAAAGGAACATTCGCGATTATACCGGTTACTTTAAAATCCTCCGTCACTCCTTCACCGTTGGTGGTTTGAAGTGACTGGCCAATGGCGGACGTGACGTCTGTAAAGTATTTCTTAGCCGTCTTTTCAGTAAGAACAATAGAGAATGGTTTGTCAAGGGCAGTAGAGGCGTCCCCGGCAAGAAATTGATAACTAAACATGTCAAAGACAGTCGAGTCTGTCAGGTAAAAATCAGTCTCATTGAATTCTTTTTCGTTGTGCTTAAAGAGCGTCTTTCCGAATCTGTCAAAACGCACCGCATTTATTACCTCCGGATAATTATCTCGTAGCTCGACCGCCATTGGCTTTTGAGCCACCGCCCAAGTAAAGGCGTTGTCCGGCTCTTTGATGTTGGAAACGATACGGTAAATGTTAACTGCGTTTTTGTGATAGCGATCAAAGCTCAATTCATCGATGATGTACATCAGCAAAAACAAACTGCAGGTGATGCCGATGGTTAATCCTAAAATGTTAATGGCGCTATAGGCCTTGTCTTTGCGTATGGTTCGAAAGGCAACGATGAACAGATTTTTTAACATGGCAAGGGGTGGTTGACTTGGTAGATGGTAGTAACACTCGAAAAGTTGTAAAAGGTTACAAAAGAGACCCCAAATCTGCCAACTTTTTTTTGGAGCTGATTGCCGGTAGTCTTTAATGGGTGAGTAGTGCTACTAAAATCCGATTTTTTTATTCAGAGCAGTGCTCCGCACTGTGGAGAAACTATTTTTTAAAAATGGAACCTACTGCTGCCATTTTTTTATACTCCGGCAGTATTCTCTCGTAAAGTGCTTCGTCTACTTTCTTTAGGGAATTCATCAGTCCACCAATGCCCGAGTCCTTTAGGCTCACGCGTTGTTTTCTGATTTCCTCCATTTTATTCCGGATGGTGGCTTCCAACTTAATGAGTTCTCGTTCAGTCATGATGTCATTTTTAAACTCGCATTTGTAGAAGGCAACACTTGCTGGAACCAGCAAGTGTTGCTTCGCGGTGTGATAGTGTTGGAGCTGGCTCTCGGTCTAGTTAAGTACCTCCATTTCTACGCGCGCATTTTTTCGTTCGTTTTGGCTGCCCTTTTCGTAGAGTGGTTTTGTTCCTCCCCAGCCCGTGGCCTCCACCTGCGTGTCTGCAATTCCCTGTGTCAACAGCCAGTCTTTGATGGCCTGTGCACGCGCAGTTGACAACTCTTTTGATGAACCATTTTTCTCGATTCGATCTGCGGTAAGACTGAAGAAATTTTTGCCCGGTCCTACGTAAATAATTTTGCCGCGGTCATTGCCATTGGTATGGCCGTTGATGCGTACGCGCATGGCAGGGTTTTCCTGCAGCATCTCCAGCAATACCAACAATTGCTCTTTGCCCGAGGGAGTCATGATAGCTGCATCGTTGAAGAAAGTAACTTTTGACATCACCACTTGTGCGCCAGACTGTACCTTTTGCAAAGGGAATTTCAATTGAAAATAACTCCCGAAGTAGACTACGTTCTTTTGCACGGTGTCTTTCTCTGTGTTCTTATATCCTATCTCCACCTGCGCATCACTATAGCCGAGTGCAGACGCAACCAATTTAATTCTCCCTGACTTTGTTTTCGGGTCAGATACGTTCATGTAGCGGTTGCTTTTCAAAGTGGCCAATAGTTTGCCATTATCTGGATCATAGACATTAATATCGGCCACCACATTCTTGCTATCGCGGTCTCGGTACACACTCAGGAATATGGGCGTGTTGGCCAGGTTTTGCGGATTTGGAATGGGGTCGGCCGGAGGATTGAGTATATATTCGGTGATGATATCAGGTACCAATTCTTTTTCCACCACAGGTACGGGAGTTTCGGCTACTGCTTCACCCTCTTTAATCTCGCGGCCATCTTTTATTTTCACTACCCAGGCAGTAGCAAATTCACTTTTCTTGCGTGCTTCAGTCATTGCCTTTACAGCTGCGCTGTACTGCGTGAAGTCAAAACTCTGTAGAAAAACATAGATAAAACGCTTTCCTTTCTCCAGGCCATAGCCAGAAGAAAGCCCTTTTTTGTTGAGCGACTCTGAAAACTTTTGCGCCTCTTTTTCCTGGCGGTCATTAAAGGTGGCCACCACCACATGATAGCCGTTGGCAATAGGTGTTACTTCGGCATTGGCTGAAAAGCAGGTGACAGCTGCCAACAAAAGGATTAGAATAGACTTGTTCATAGGTTATTGTTATGGCTGAATAGCGGTTGCAATATAAAAAAAGTCCTGCGCATCACATAGGGTTATTACTCAATCGATTCTTGCTTTATATGGGCGGCTTGCGGGCTATTCGCTTTACTCCTCCCCCGATTCACACCGGCTAACACACAAAGCCAATCGGGGTGCGGGGTGCCGCTGCTATCCCTGCCGCAATGCGGGTTGCAATTCGAAGCTTTCGTTTTTTTTTCGCAAAGGCAGCTCTTTAACCAACACCGGCCAACATGTATAGAATTGTTTTCGACTTAAATATCTAACATTGCACTGAACCTATTTTTAATTCTCTGCACGTGAGCGTAACTGTTATTCTGATCTGCATTACTGTAGCCGTAAGTTTTTATTCGTTCAACAAGCCCGAATTATTGGCACGGCTCATGATGAACCCTCACTTAATAAAAACCAGCGGTCAGTATTATCGGTTTATCAGTTCCGGATTCATCCATAAAGATCACATGCATTTGCTGTGGAACATGTTCTCCTTCTACTTTTTTGGCACTGCGGTAGAGGCCGTGTTGGGCGCTTTGTTTGCCGAAGCGGGCATGTATTATTTCATTGCCTTGTATCTCACTGCTATTGTTGTTTCCGATATCCCAACTTACCTGAAACAAAAAAACAACTCGCATTATAATTCGTTGGGTGCTTCGGGAGGAGTGGGGTCAGTCATTTTTGTGTTCATTATTTTTCAGCCGTTGCAGTCAATTTGCCTATATTTTGCACTATGCATGCCAGGGTTTGTATTTGGCGTGGGCTATTTAATTTACACCTATTATCAGGGGAGAAAAGCAAACGACAACATCAATCACGATGCACATTTGTATGGTGCTGTGTATGGATTTCTTTTTTGTATTGTGGTGTATCCGGCATCGCTGCCAAATTTTTACGAACAAATAAAGTACTGGGTGGGGTCGCTTTTTTAGTAGGCAAGGTGCTGCCCTCGTTGGTGTTGGTCGCCTGACCAACGCCTCCCATATAATACCCCTTACTTATAATTTATCAATTAGGTTATCAACGCAAACTCAGATTCAACTCAAGTCACTAATCATTTTCGTTTAAATGGTTGGTCAGGCGACCAACAATAACTCTTGCCCTTGTTGGTGTTCTTCACCAACAAGCATCCTAATCTTAAATAATACTCACCCTTGGTGGTGTGCTAAAAACACCCAATCCTTTTCGTTCTTTTCATAAAAGTTGGCGCTTGAATATTTATATTCTTCGGGAGTTTCGCAAAGCCCAGCTTTTACAGGATTGTTGTGAATATATTCCAGCTTCTGCTCGAATACCTCTGGTGACCACAAAGGGATTCCAAGTGAATTACGTTCCCACACCTGGTGCCTGCGGTCCCTGGCATTGACCAGCAACTCTTGCAGTAGTGGCGATTGTTCGTTGCGTAGCATTTTCAATATCTGCTGCCCAGTGTATTTGAGAAAATCTCGCTGCACATCATTGCGTTTGTGGTCACCCATCATTTGCCAAATCAAATGGAAATGGTTGGGCATGATGACGAAACCATATACGCAGATGCATTGTTTGCCGACTAAAAAATATAAACTATCTGTGATCACATTTTTAAACCTGTCTTCGTTAAGCAGGGGATTCCATTCGAGGCAAGTTACGGTGAGGAACTCAGCATGTTGTTTGGTATAAACCATTTTGGAAGTTAACAAAATAAGAGCTTATTGTTGGGAAACCCATCTCGCTCGTTGGTGAAGAACACCAACGAGGGCGGGGGCCAAAGAACATAGGGTTATAATTATTTTCTGTTGTGAAGTTGGGCGGAATATCTCTCAAGGGTATGCTTTTTCCACCACGCTTGAAATTCTTCCTTAGACGCTGTGTAGAGATGTGGGATGTCTAGGCCCCTTTCAATAAACAATACGCTGTAGTAACCCTCCTCAAATTTCCACGAATAGTCACATTCCTCCCATTCTGGTGGCTCCTTTAACCCGGGATAGCCTTTAGCATCGAAATAAGATCGCAAGTCATCATCAGAGAGGTCAAGGATCTGCGCATAGCTCCCACCTTCTCCTTCCTTGAGGATTTTCTTCTTCAGCAGGAATTCATAGAGTGTTCCTTTCATGAACATCCCGATCAGTTGTTCTTTAGTCTTGCCGGTACGACTGTCTCTCGCGGGGTACAACATTTCAAAAGTATAGCTCTGGAATTTATTATAAACCTAAAGAAAAAGTCTCAAGGAAACTACCGCAACTGATATTGAATGAGCACGCGTTAAAAACGCGCGCTAGCTGGAGGTTCGTGTCCTCACGAACCACAACTGCGTTAAGTTTGCTTGGCTCGTTGGTGAAGAACACCAACGAAGGCGGGGGGGTGGGAAGTTACCCCTGCCCTTGTTGGTGTTCTTCACCAACAAGCATCCTAGTAACAAATCATTTTTGTTTAAATGGTTGGTCAGGCGACCAACAATAACCTAGGTTATTGTTGTGGCCGTATTCCAAAAACAAGCAGGTACCCGATTATCCAGAATTCACCGATAGTGGCAGGTATCGTAAGCATATTGATCCAGGAAAAGCGTAACCCGGCATAACTTAAAAAAGCGCTGGCGATATAGCCGGCACCACCTATTATCAACGTGCGACCCAGCCATACAGGCATCCGTTGTGAACTTACTACTATATATCCCATCGGAATCAGCCATAGACCAAAGAAAAGGCAGCCAACACCCCATGCGTTTTTTATTACCTGATCAAAAATTTGAATCATGATCAACTTCTCACTCATTGGTAGTGTCATGTTTGCTACATTGATCGCCCCACCCATGGCTATCGCGCTGATCATGATCACGCCTGCATTTATTGTGCCCCACGCAGCCAAAGCCCATGATGCCGTATGATTAATGTCTTTAAAGAGCTTAAAGAAATAGATCGCTGCCAGGGCTTGCGATATCACGATGGCGAACTCCAGCAGAAGGCGCAGACGGGCAATCGTCTCATGCTCACTCAGGTTGGAGACTGTTTGTGACAGATCACCCGATATATATACCTGTGGATGTAACACAAGAAAACCAACCACACCTGAAATGGCCAATGCCAGATACCAGACCCCCGCTATGCGGGCCGTATTAACCAATTCTTTTTGCTGTTCATTCATAGTAGTAAGGCTTAAAGTACAATGACTGTTAAGAGAGCAAAATGTTACATGGCCAATTTCAACTCGCTCATTGGTGAAGAACACCAAAGAGGGCGAGGGGTACACCTAATATAGCTGCATTAACTACTTCACTTGGACATGGAGACCAACCACGTTAAATCGCTAATATTTTTCGAACTATAAGACCAATCACTATAGCAATTCCAAAGCTTAATAAAGTACCAACAAGAACATATTCGCTTGTTGCTTTGTCGCCATCTTTGATTCTTATTAATGACTTGGCGGCAATGAATAACCCAATTGCTTCATATTGATTGTTAAAGACAAGTGTAATTGTAATCAAGCGTTCAATGTTTCCAATAAAACGTCCAGCTCGCAAAAGACTGTCCTCATTTTCTGACTTCGTTGGAATTAGATCTTGTGTTTTAAGTAATAGTTTTATCAGGACGTTGGCTGGCCCCAGACAAAGCAGATAGGCAATTATATACCAGAGATGATTTTCTGAGTGAAAAAAATCACCCAACAGTTCTGTTAAATTATACGATTTAATAAATCCATTATGCAAATGAACCACACTGAATATGACAGTTATCTGAATTAACTGCGCGATGAGTAGGCTTGTTGGCTTATCCTTTTTATCAAAGAGCAGATTGACCAAACCAACCATTAAAGCCAGTGCTATAGAGCTGATCACAAAATCGTCTCTTTTGCTGAGAAGGAATGAGAACACAAAGAAGACTATCACCTTGACAACTGACCGGGAATACTTATTGGTAAGGGTGGTCTGGCTTTCATGGATATAATAACTGGGCACAATAATAAAATTACTGATCACATAGGCAATAAATTGAGATAATAGCAAGATGATGAGTTCTGTTTTCATATCAATTTTTTGACGTTTTCTCAAATAACTTTATTGCTTTATCAATAGAAGGCCACCCGCTCATTCGCAATCCCTGGTTTACGCCTGATTGCGATATGCCTAGCTGATCGGCAATTTCTGATTCACTCTGTTCAAATAAGCGTTCCGTTAGTAATTCGCATTGGCGCGATGTTGTTTTTAAAAGTAATGCATCCATGAGCATTACAATAACTTCAAACTCTTCCTGCAGTTCCTTATTACCAGACAGGAAGAACATTGAATTTTTAATGACAATGCGTTGCTTGTCATAGGTGTGATATTCGCCCAACATGCGGCCGGTCTTATAGATCGCCTCACCCTCCAGCACTCCTTTTCGTTTATCTATTTTCTCCATGTCGTCCACGGCAATGGCCATGCGAACACCGTGTATTTTAAAATAGCGATTGCGTTGCTCAGCATCTGGCTTTTTCCTACTAATAATGGAGAACCGGGGTGCTATTCTGCTCTTGATAAAGCATTTGATAATCAGGGCCACTCGTAATGTGTCTGCCGGGTTGGGGATATAGCATTCAATCATATCCCCTTTTGCAATGCGTGTGTAGGTATCAAACCGTGATTTTAGCCGGCTGAATAACGTATTCTTTAGTTCTTTCAGCAACAACAGCTTATCATCTGTATGTATACTGGTAGATCCTACAATATCTGATGATACAATACCGCTTAGCATACTTACTTAATTTTAGTCAAATATAAGCTTATTCACTTATAAATACCATTTATAAGCTTATTCACTTATAAATACCCAATATAAGCTTATTCACTTATACATATCGTTCCTTCTCCTTCCCCATTAAGTGCATCATTAACTCCTGATGCAGTACCAACACCATATCTATGCTATTTCAGTCTTTTCTTACTCCATTTCATTACCCATGCAACATGGACATGATGTCTATGTACATGTATAGCTACAACACTACCATTAACAACTACTACATAGACATGATGTCTATCTCCAAATCTATCTTCTTCACTCGTGGTTTGTGTCCTCACGAAACACAGCTGTGTTAAGTTTGCTTGATTCGTGAAGACTCGAACCAAGGCTGAGAACACGGAAAAGCTTCCGTAAATGCGAGTGCTGACAGGCTTAACTGCTCACAACTTTCATCGCACGTGCGTGAAGAACACCAGCGAGGACTGAAGTTTTATTTGGGATTCAAAATATCTTCAGGAATCCGGGAAATGGGTTGAATCTGGATCGCACGATAAAAAATTTCTGCACCTTCAGACTGAAGCTGAATTTTACCCTGCTTCAATGGTGTCTCTTTATCTCCATCAAGTTGCCTCGAGCGATACAGAACCATCACCGTCTTCCCGTTCATCACATGCACAGCCGTATCGCCCATACAATAAAGTTCTACGGTATTCCATTCGCCAGAAGGATTTTCAGCATCTGAATTTTTATTACACCTTCTGTATTGCGCACTTTGCTCGCTAAATGTTAAAAGTTTGCCTTTTGCATTGTAAACATATTTCTCTCGCTCACTCCCTTCGGCTGGCACATCCATAATGGCACCGGCCACGCCCCAGTAATCGCCACAGTCACCCTCCTGGATTTGAAATTCCTGTGAGCGCATCCAAAAACCATAGTCAGCACCATGTGCTCCCACCGCATGGTATAGCAACCCACTGTCTCGCTTTCTATCCTTCCGCGGATTGGATTTTAAGCTACCCCATTTAAACTCAAGTTTTAAATGGAAGTTCTTAAACTCTTCGCTGGTTGATATTCCCCCAAAATTTTGCCCCGAAATGCGAAGGGCTGTTCGATTATCAATTTGAACAACTTTAAAAACTCCGTTGATATCATTGTTTAAGCCTACTACTTTCGTGGAATCCATTTTCTTACTTATCGAATCATACGCTGGGCCAAGATAAGTATCCCAACCTTCCAGGTTTTCTCCATTAAAAAGTGGCCGCCAGGCAGCACTATTTTTAGTTTGACAACTCCAGCTAAGGAGTAAGCAAAGAATGAGTAAGGGTTTTGTTTTCATTCAACTAAAGTAGAAATTTAATAACTTTCATAAAAGGGAAAACGAACTACCGACTTGCTCACTTTTCAGTAGCGCTTACGCTTGATACCCTGTTGGCGCTGGTTTGTAAAGAGTGCCGTGACTGATATTGGATGAGCCGCGTTTGCAAACGCGCGCTAGCTGGGTTAGTGCTTGAACTTAACTTCGCTGTGATACTTTAGGAATTCAACATCAGGAAGAAACCTAGAAGGCAAAATAATATCCTTTTTATCGTATTTGATAAAATAGTCTCCAATCGATTTTGATTTTTTTTGCTTCAATAGAACTGGCGATATTTTGATTTTAAAATCAGTTGTAATGGTTAATAAACCTGTTTCAAATGCTTTATCATGAAGAGCATTTATTGCAATTCCATTTTGAGGATTTAATCTATTCTTTTCATCAACACTCCAAGGTTTGATATGACCTGCTATTAAGAATTCTGGTTGCTGAATTCCTGTTATGCAACAAGTGTTATTATAGGAAGCTAAAATAGAGCTTCTAAAAAATGACTGATTTACCCTGATTTTTACCATTTGTTCTCTAACCTTTCCTTCTTTTGGTAATTCAGTCTCCGGTATGTGATTTAATTTTTCAACAGTTGTCTTTTCAATTTTTGCTAGAAGTTTTTCACTTTCAAAAGGTAGTTCATCCCAATGATTAAAAAACTCTTTCCAAATCTCTTTATCCAAATTACTTGCATTAGAGGCGCCTTTAATACCTCTTGCTTTTAGACTTGGGTCAAGACTTGCAAAATTTACAAGTTTATATGCAACTGAACTTGGAGTTCTACCGATAAGGGCTGCGAGATTTATTACCTCTGGGTTTAGTCTGTGTAATCTTCCAAATGGGATTTTGCAATAAAGATTAACTGCTAAAATTAATTCTTCTCTTGTCCAAAGTTTTTGCCCTTCTTTCATTCAACGTCATTGTTTTGCATAACAAATTCAAAACTGCAATTAGCTGCCGGACATTTATGGTGTTGAGTTTGTTCTTGCGTTTCAATTAAGTCCAAAGTAATCTCTGTTCTTGAACCACATTTCGGACAAGTTGTAATCTGGTCAGTAAAAAAATAGACTTCAGAATAATTTATCATTGCGGGATACATTTTGCGTTAGGGATAGAAGAACGAGGCGGAACATTGATATATGCTCAATTCATCTGATCATATACTCCTATATTTAAGCAATATACAAGACCCAGTTGGTTATACTTCTAGAATAGATGGTGTTCTTGCTCTAATCCCCAAAGCATTTTATAATACAAGGTCAATATTGGTTGACCCAATCAGCGTGAGCGATGGAGCCCCGATAGCTATCGGGGTTTGAGCCCGAATTGGAGTGTGCGGATGGTGGCGAGTAGTGACAGCGCGACCCGGCCGCCTCGGCAAGGGGCACGCCCAGTTGTTTATTTCAGGCTGGCAGGTCATTCTTGCAAAAACCCTCCTTTTCAGAATAAAGTAGGGTTGGTTTTGCTTGCGGCAGCAGAATACACGTTGGGGCTGCTGATTGAGCTAATAATATCACTTCCAATTAATTAGGTTACCTTTGCGGCTTAATTTTTACACATAAACAATTTTAATGAAATCATTTAGTGAACTGGGACTTTCGGAGCAAGTGGTGGAGGCAATCCGCCAAATGGGCTTTGAAACTCCAACGCCCATTCAAGAACAAGCCATCCCGGTTTTGTTGCAAGGAAACACCGACCTGGTCGGATTAGCCCAAACGGGCACTGGAAAAACTGCCGCGTTTGGCCTTCCGTTGATCGAACTGATCGATGTGAAAGACCGCACCACGCAAGCATTGGTTCTGGCGCCTACACGCGAACTAAGCGTGCAAATTACTACTGACTTAGAAAACTTTTGCAAGTCGGTGAAAGACCTGAACATCGTAACCGTTTATGGCGGTGCGAGCATATCAGATCAAATTAGAAAAATAAAAAGAGGCGCTCAGATTATTGTCGCTACGCCCGGCCGATTGATTGACTTGATCGAACGCAGGGTGGTAAGCCTGGGCACGATCAAATATGTAGTATTGGATGAAGCCGATGAGATGTTGAACATGGGCTTTAAAGATGCGATTGACGAAATTTTGTCGGGCACCCCTGATGAAAAAAATGTGTGGCTCTTCTCGGCTACGATGCCCCGCGAGGTGCGCGAGATATCGAAGAACTACATGAACAACCCGCAGGAGCTCACCATGGGCGAGCGCAACCAGGGTAACGAGAACATCGACCATCAATACATTGTAGTAGACGAGCGCGATAAGTATCAGGCGCTAAAGAGAATGGTAGACTACACCACTGATATTTTTGGGGTGATCTTCTGTCGTACTAAAATTGACACGCAGCGTGTAGCCGAAAGCCTGATGAAAGACGGCTATAATGCCGATGCCCTTCACGGGGATCTCACGCAAATGCAGCGCGACCGTGTGATGAAGAGTTTTAAAAATAAAACGTTGCAGATGTTGGTGGCTACGGATGTGGCTGCCCGCGGTATAGATGTAACGGGCATCACGCACGTGATTCATATGAACATGCCTGATGAGATGGAATACTACACGCACCGAAGCGGCCGTACGGCCCGTGCCGGTAAGAAAGGTATTTCGTTGGCCATCGTTTCTAAAAAAGAGATGGGCAAGATCAGCCAGATAGAAAAAGCATTGAAGCGCAGGTTTACAAAAATCATGATCCCAACAGGTGATGAGGTGTGCCAGCGCAAAATCATGGAGCTCACGCGCAAGATGCGCAACGTAGAGGTGAACGAAGAGGAGATTGACAGCTTTTTGCCGGAAGTATATCATGAACTGATCGACTTATCGAAAGAAGATATCATCAAGCGTTTTGCTTCGATTGAGTTCAACCGTTTCTTAGCGTACTACCGTGATGCACGTGACTTGAATAAATCAGATCGCACGAAATCATTTGCAGGTGCTGATGATCGGTACAGTCGCGATGACCGTGATAGAGACAGAGACAGTCGCCCAAGTGGTGACCGTGTGTTTATCAACATCGGCAGAATGGATGGATTGGAGACGGGCGATTTGCTCGGCCTGATCTGTGACTACGGTGAAATTGACAAAGGCAAGATTGGCAAGATTGACTTGAAGGGTGCATTCTCTTTCTTTGAATTAGAAAAAGATGTGACCGAGCAAGTGATGAAAGGCTTTGAAGGTGTTGAAGTTCGCGGTCGCAAAGTGCGGCTAGAAATGACGGGCGAGCGCAGAGAAGGTGGTGGCGAAAGACGCGAGCGCAGCGGTGGTGAACGTAGTGGTGGCGGTGAGAGAAGTGGAGGAGGCGAAGGCGGTGTTGGATACCAGCGCAAGAGACGTTCGTTTGATGGCCCTAGTGGTGAAGGAAAAGTAGGCAGCGAAGGTAAGCGCTCTTATGGTGGAGGTGGTGGCCGCTCGTACGGTGGAGGCGGTGGCCGCAGCAGCGGTGGCGCCAGTGGGGGAGAGCGGAAGAAGAGATGGTAAGATAGAGGTACGAATTTGGAAGTACGAAGTACCAGATTGAATAGTAAGATCGATGTTGAAGGTGAAAGCTTTCGGCCTCGATTTTTTTTGGAGTTGTTACACCGTGTCAGGCTGAGCCTGTCGAAGCCACGTTTCGACAAGCTCAACGTGACAGTGGGGGGCTGTCACACTGAGTTTGTTTCGAATGTCAGGCTGAGCCTGTCGAAGCCTGATTAGAAAATTTTTGAATGATTATTTTCCAGCCACACCGCTGAACAATGGTTTCTTTTCAAAGGCACCACTTTTATCAACCTCCTTCAGCGAAGATTCATTCTTCTCCAGAAAGGCGTTGAATAAAAATGCAATGCTGTCATAGGATGACCGAAATAGAGGCGTATGTTGCTCAGCAACTTTAATTTTCTCAATCAGCGTTAAAAGATTTTTGTTTTGCATCAACACGGTATTAGATTCAGAAAGGGCAACTATTTCGGCCACCAATGAGCTGGTCGCAAAATCATACTCTTCTACTACATACGGGTTGGTCAATGTTTTTTGTGTGATGCGCAATTGCTTTAGTTGCTGCAGGCGACTTTGTAAAGTGACTACCTGAGATTTTTCGGGGACTGGCAATTGAATCAATTGATGCAACGCTTTTTCCATTGCGTCTACTTTTTCCTGCTCGTCTTTTACCAGTACATTCCAGGAATACAGCAAAGTATCTTGTAATGATAAATAGGTGTCGGTCAGCGAATCAATATGAGTAAAGGTGGTAGTTTCGTTGATCGTGGTGGATCGGCCACAACTCATCAGTAAAATCCCCCCCAATAGGAAGGGTATTGTAGTAATTGGTCTATTCAAAAATCTCATGTGGTTCGCTAAACGAGCCGCAAGATTAAAGGTTTTGTGCCAATCTAAGCCTGACATGTACTATTTACAGCGGTTTGAACTGTTCAAAGGCCTCTTTGCAGTCATGGCAATAGTAAAGTGACCGGCAAAGGGTAGGGCCGAAGGGGCTTTTCATTTCAGTATTCGTGCCATCGCACCGAGGGCAAATGGCGTTTTCGAGTATTTCCAGCTCAGTGAATAGTTTGTTGGAAGGAGGGGGTGCAAATCCATATTGCTTGAGTGCTTTTTTTCCCTTTTCTGAAATAAATTCCGATGACCAGGGCACCCGAAAAGAGATGGTTGCTTCTACTTTAGGAATTCCCTTGCTCTTTAACTTTTCGATGACTTCGTTTTTCATGTACTCCATAGCCGGGCAGCCGGCAAATGTAGGAGTGAGTTCGATGCTCACTTTGTCCCCGTCAATTTCCACGTTGGAGATCACCCCCAGGTCTACCAAAGACAAAACAGGTATCTCCGGATCTTTCACATCCTCGAGCCACTCATAGATTTGCTTGACAGATACAGTAGTTGTTGTCATGGATAAACGATATCAAAAGAATTGGGAATGATTTGATTGAGATGATGTTTGAGGTGCTTCACATAATCGATGGCCAGCCATTCAATCGTAAGCAGGTTGGGGGCGTCTTTGCCGGTGTCAACTAATTTCTTGTAATTCTCTACCGGCATGTTATCAAGCACCCGGCAAATTTTGAGATTGATGAGCTTCCAACTTTCAAAAACTTCGCTGGAAGGCGCGTTCAAATAGTCATTCGCATTCACCCAGAAATTTTGTTCGTAGCGAATTTTAGGAGGAGAGCTTTCGTACTGCCCGCAAATAAAACGTCTCAGGTTATTTTCGGCCGAGTCGATCAGGTGCCCCATCACTTCTTTCTTGCTCCACTTGGCGGGGTTTGGCTTCGCAGAAAAATCAGCTTCAGGAAGTTGCGCAATGTGCTGTGCATAAGTGGTGGTGATGAAATGGAGTTCGGTGGTTACGTGTTTCATTGAAATTATTTTTTAAGTCTGAAGAGAGTCCGAAAAGTCCGGAAGTCTGCAAGTCCGAGAGTCTCTAAGCTTCAGTCAGCTTTCTGACTTTCGGTCTTCCTTACTATCTCCTACCACTCTGCCCCCGGATCAAGTCTAAATACTTCACTCATTTCATCTAGCAAAGGCTGAAGGTGTTCAGTATGTTTTCCAATTCTTCCCCCGGTTATGGGTTGAACAATTTTCCAATCGGGCAAATGCAAACTGGTTTGGCTGATGGTCTCTTCTACTTTCGCCATCCAAAGTTCTTTCAACTTTTTCTCTCCTTCAAAAATACCTCCTTCAATAATTTCTTTTTCGTAAGGCGATTCTTCAAACATCCCTAATGCATAGGGCATGGCTTGCTCTAATGATTTTTGCAAACGACTCACACTTTCTTCAGTGGCGGAACCGAGCTGTTTCACCCAGGTTTTGGCATGCAGCGTATGGTAGCGTAATTCTCCTCGCACTTTGCGCGCCACCTGTGCCAAGGGCTCGCAGGTAGAGTTAGTCAACAATTGAAAACGCAATGCTTCGGCCGTGTCGTATAAGAAATGACGCACAAGACTAAAGTCATATTCCTGATTGGGCAGCTCTGTAAAAATGCTGTTGTGAAATTGGTTGGCGTTGCGGGTGAAAGCAACGGTATCAGGATCACTTTCGCCCAACTCATGAAGAATGGTATAGAGCGCGAGGCTATGACCAATTTTATCTTGCGCCATAGAAGAGAAGGCAATGTCTTCTTCCAGCAAAGGGCCAAAGCCTGTCCATTCAGAATTACGATGCCCGATGATCAATTGGTCATCGGCCATTTTGTAGAGAAGTTCTTTTAAAGGCAGATTATTCATTTTATTCTCAATTCTCAATTCTCAATTCTCAATTCTCAATTCTCAATTCTCAATTCTACTTTCTAAAAAATTCTTCAGCTTATCTCCACCCTTGTATTCCGCAGCATCTCTAAACTTTTTATCGGGCAGCGTCAGCCACAACTCTTGTTCTTCAGGTGAGGTAAATCTGATGTTGTTGGCTTCAATCGCCCAGATATTAAAAACTATTTTTCCCTGATTAAATTTTTGTTTGGCCGCGCCCATCGCTTCTTCCGGTGAACTAGCTTCTACACTGCCTGCATGGATGTGTTGTTTCCCTCGCTTGGATAAATGGTAAATTTCAAATTGTTTTTTTACTCCGGAAGTCGATACTGAAGATTTAATCTGATCATAGGTATTATCAGTTCCTTCCGTTAGCGGTGATACGAATACATCGCGCGTGTCAGTAACGTACAACGAAGTACAAGTAAACCTGCGTGTAAACGCTTCTTTGGCGAGTACATACGCCAACTCTAAATTAGGGGCATGCACAATGCCTTCATGCTGAAACGGTTTGCCTTCTTTGGGCTGCACAAACACCTCGTACGTGCCAAACTGATCCAGCGAAGCTTTCGGAACAATTTTTCCTTCTTCACCAATATGAGGCAGTCGGGTTACGCGGGGATCTAGGGAGTTCAATGTATTTATTGATTTATTGTTTCCGGTTTCAAGTTGCTGGTTACTGGTAACTAGAAACCGGTAACTTGTAACTTTAAATTACGCCAACGGCATTACATACTTGGTCTTGGGTGTTTTCAACGCTTCGCGCACCCACTTTCCACGCTCTTCTGCAATGCGTCTAACTTCTAGTCTTTCTTTATTACAAGGGCCACCGCCATTGATCACGCGTTTAAATTCTTCCCAGTCTGGTTCTGTGTAATCCCAGCGGCCCGTTTCTTCGTTTTTCTTCAGGTTAGCATCAGGAATCACAAAACCCAGTTCCCAAATCTTGGGTACATACATATCCAAAAACTGATTGCGCATGTCATCGTTGGTTCCCATTTTCACTTTCCACTTCATCAGCATTTCTGTGTGAACAGAAATTTTATCCGAAGGGCCAAAGAAATGCATCATTGGTGGCCACCAGCGGTTCAAGGCTGCCTGAAACATGTCGCGTTGTTTCTGCGTGCCGCTTGCTAAATAAATGACGCAGTGATGCCCGTATTTTAAATGGAAAGATTCTTCTGCACAAATCCGATCGAGTGCACGGCAATAGGGGCCATAGCTTCCTTTTGCATTCGCCAACTGGTTCACAATGGCTCCGGCATCAACTAACCAGGAGATGAAACAACAATCTGCCCACGTGAAGGTAGGGTAATTGAAAATGTTAGAGTATTTCGATTTACCGGTAATCAAATCGTCAATCATTTGCTCACGTGATTTGCCCAATGTTTCGGCAGCGCTGTAAAGTAGCTGCGCATGGCCGACTTCGTCTTGCACTTTGGCCATCAATGCCATTTTTCTTTTGAAGCCAGGAGCGCGGGTAATCCAAGTGCCCTCTGGAAGCGCCCCAATAATTTCGCTGTGCCCGTGCTGCTCGATCATTCGAATCAGCTGCTTACGATACAGTTTTGGCATCCAATCAGTGGGTTCAATTTTTTCACCCCGTTCAATCCGCGCTTCAAAAGCAGCCAATAAAATTGGATCCTCAATCGCTACATCATCTGTTTTAATACCCTCAAACGTATTTCCTCCACCGTACATAACCTGAGAATTTAAGTGATTTTGACCTGTTTAGGGCTACCCCTAACAATCGTTTGCAATTTAACAAAGAAGAAGGGAAGATGTTAGCTTTTTAGCGGTTATCAGTTTTGGGCAAAATAGATCGAACTCACTCAAGTGGGGTAAGGTTTTTTTTGATTGGGATACAATCGGTCCGAAAGGGTAACTACTGGTTTTTCGTTAGTACAAACCGATAATAGGGCCTTGTGCCATTTTTTAACGTTTCATAGAACCTTGACCCCACCACCCCGGCAAACTCATTGAATAGTTTTTGCCAACGTGCCGGAATCAATTTTTTGATACGCTCTTTTTTTGAATCGTCCTCAGCTTCGATGGATTCAACGACATTGGGTGTAATGTCCTCTTGTGACAATTGTTGTAGCCCTGAATTTTTTATTTGGTTTTGGAAGATGGTCATGTTCTCCACGCTATTTCTAAAGTCAACCATCAACAATTTTCCACCCGGTTTTAGCACACGCCTAACTTCACTTAAAAAGGTATCTACATTTCCATATCCGTGAGAAGACTCAACGTTGAGAACCACATCGATGCTGTTATCGGCCAGTGGAATTTTTTCGGCACTTCCTTGAATAAATGTAAGCCCCGGCACTTGATGAATTTTATTGGCCAGATCCACCGCGCTGGCGGCAATATCCAGACCAATGTAGCTGGCAGGTTTGAAGTGTGATGCTACATGCTTGGCACCACCGCCACGTCCGCTGCCAATTTCCAATACTTGCTTCCCCAGCAGGTCGGCTTTGGACGCCAGGTAGTGATACATTTGAAGGGAATATTTTTGAATTTTGGGATCGTTGGGCAAATCCAAACCGGGCTCGCTGCTGTTTGGGGTGTAGCCATAATTCATAAAATGCCAATCTTCAGCAGGAATGTTTTTGGCCAGAAGTTCGTAGGTCACTTTCGCATTGAAGCGCTTAAACCAGGCAAATCGTTTGAAGATTTGGATGATATATTTGATCATGGGTGGTGGGTTTCGGCTCAAGGTAGCAAGAAAAAGGAGAACAGATCATTCCTTGTTCTTTCGAGAGCCCGAATTTGAATTGCGATTAGTTTTTCTTAAGGCCGTTTACCAGCATGTCCGACAATTGCTGTCCGAGTTCAGTCGGGTCGATGTCGCTTTTGGGATCATACCACATCGGCATCCAGTTCAATGACGAAAAGAGTGTCATCACCGCTAATTTTTTATCTATTGATTCCTTAAACTGGCCCGTGCGGATTCCATCTTCTATCATCGATTTGAAGCGGTTGATGTAGTTGATGCGAAGTAATAAAAAATCACGAAGAAAAGGTTGACTCAGGTGTCTGTGCTCATTCATGAAAACGGCTGAAGCAGTAAGATCTTTTGCCATCACTTGAATATGTCCAATAATGCCTTTGCGGAGCCTTTCTGAGGGTGACAGTTTTTGCTTTTCTACTTCCTCCAGCGATTTTCTAAACTCAGTGGCCATATCAAAGCATAAGCTCTGCAGAATCTCTTCTTTTGATTTGATGTGCGAATAAAGACTGGCCGCCTCGATGCCTAATTTCTGAGCCAGATCGCGCATGGAAGAAGCCGCATACCCTTTCTCTCTGAACAGCTGAGCCGCACTGCGAATGACTTGTTCTTTTCTTGTTAAGTTGGCTACCGTCTCCATGAGATCCTTAGTATAGGTGTTACAAAGGTAATTTATAATTAGCTTTGATTGTACAAAGTTGCCCAAAATGAATTATAGCTCACTTCGCGAATTTTTCTACAAGCTGTATAACATTTGCCTGTTGATGATGTTCGTTCCCATCGGTACTTTTTTGGTGATCTACTACTTGCTTTTGACGAACCAGATTTCCCCCTCTATTCATAGTGAACTGGTTAAACGGATTATTTTGATTGCCTTTCCCATCCTGGCTGTACTAGACCTAACGATTGTTCACTTGGTGGTTCGCAAAAAGTTTTCGTTGCTCAATAAAGAGATCAGCTTGGGCGTACGTCTGGAAAAGTATTTTTCCGTAGCCGTGATCCGACTTTCTGCCATCGTGGCGACTTCACTCTTTATGGCGGCCGGTTTGTTTTTAACCGGCAGCGAATGGTTTGCTATCTACTTTTTAGTATTGGTTCTCTGGCTGGCGTTTCAATGGCCAAGTCCGCGGAGGGTGAGCAAAGACCTAAAGTTGCGTGGCGATGAAGAGCAGATGGTATTGACTAAAGGGGAGGCATTCAAATAAAAAATCTCTCAGCTTTTGACCGAGAGATCTTTTTCCAAGTCTCGAGTTAGAATTGGGGGTAGCCCTCTTCTGAAAGGTAGTTTTTGTTACAACGTAATACCGAAAGTGAATGCATTCAATTGAGGCGCTTTGTCTTTTACGAAAAGGTCGTTGAGGTCGTAGTTGAAGAAGAGATCGGTTCCTCTAAATCCAAACTGCAATCGTGCACCATACCGTATGTTGTTGAGATAGTAAGGGTCATGATGACGCTCGACCTTTTCATCTCCATTTTGCACAAATACTTGTTTGGTGTAGCTGTCGATTCGATAGCCGACATAAGGCCCTAATCCCATGCGGAAGCCTCTTGACATTCGACCACTGAAGAGACCTGGCTTTTTGCTATTACCCCCAAAATCGATCACTGGCACCATTGAGAAATTCACATAGACTACAGTCAGCTTGCTCTTTTTAAAATCGAGATCGGAGCGGGTATCAAAACTAAAATATGCCTGTGTATCATCTTTCGTAAGAAGGGTCCTGTCGTTTTGAAACTTGAAGTTATACCAACTCACTCCGCCTCCCCATTCTAAGAACAATTTATTGGCGATGCGTGTGCGCTGAATAGAGTTTAGCCCCACATACCAACTTCCCCAAGGGCGTACCGTGTATACAGCATTTGCATCGGCAGGAAATTTTCCATTCTCCAGAAAATTGTTGGTGCCGAGGTCGATATTGAAGGAACTATAGGTTCTTCGTCCCGATCTGTTTCGCGAACGTGAACTTACATAATTGTAGCTGCGATCGCGGTCGCTGTAGGTACGGCCTCTGCTGCTTTCACGGTAACGTCTTCTGTCTTCTTCGGAAGGCCACTCCTCCACCGTTTCGATCTGACTTCCTGAAGTAGTCGTTTCGGTAACTGTGTCTTTAAGGTAAACGGAAGAGGGTTGTGCTATTTGCGTTGAATCTCTCTTCTCAAGTTTGGCAATCATATCGTTCATCAATGATTGAAAATTATAATGTTTCAATGTCTCCAGGTCTTTTTTGTCTTGAATGGCAAAAATCACTTTGCTGGATTCGCCTACTTTGATCACAACTGTATCAGCCTTTTTTTGTGCTGTTGTCATGACGACACACGCCACGATTAAGGCATTTGTTATTAGTATTTTTCTCATGAAAGTCTTTTTTTAATTGAGGTTGTTTTTCTCTTGATCTTGTTTATGATTCGAAGCAAAAAGCCGGTTTGCAAAGTTGGTTAAGTTGATTCCACTTTCTCCATTTTTTAGCTCTTTAGCTTTGATGAAGAATTTCTTTAGGCCGCTATTTTTTTCTTCTACCTGAGCGGTTACTACTGTTTCCATCGGTGCAAGCGTAATCTCTAGCACAATCGGTTTTTCTGTTTGAGCAACCACCAGTAGAGCCATTGTTGGGGAGACGGTCAGTTCGTTTTCGATAGTTAACACTTCCACTGCTGGCTGATGTTCCAGGACAGTCACCTCGCTATCTACTTGAGCGACCAGTGTGGCCATTCGCTTTGTTTGCAGTCGGGCGTTTGGCTGCTTTTCAATAGTGGCGGTTTTCTGTTCTGCTTTTGCCGCTGGCATAGCAATTTCTTTGGGTGCTAGTTCCGGCACTATTTTTTGAACTATACTTGAGTTACTCCTCAAATCATTGTCGCTTTGCATCCAATAAAGCGCGGTAAGCAAGCTGCCCATCAACAACAAGGCAGCGGCTACCCGCCAAACCACCACCGGATTATTTTTTTTTATTAAGCTGGCCTCAATTCGCGCCCAAGCGTCTGCCGATGGAGAAGAAGTGAAGTACTTCAGCTTGTTTTTGAAAAGTTCGTCTACCCTGTTTTCCATATTAGCTCATTTTTTGTTCTAGCCGTTGGTCGGCTTGTACTAGTCTTTTTTGCAGAAGTGCCCTCGCCCGGCTCAATTGTGATTTGGAGGTATTTTCACTAATGCCCAGTTGTTCTGCAATTTCCTGATGCGAAAATCCGTCCACTGCAAACAAGTTGAACACTACTCGATATCCGGTGGGCAACTCGCCAATCATCTTTAGCAAATCCGCAGCCTCTAAATCGCTTTCTGCTCTGCTATAGTCAGGCTCACGATCGGCAGCCGCAATGTCCATTTCCAAGTACATGTTTTTGCTCTTGCGCAAGTAACTCAACGATTCGTTTACCATAACCCTTCTGATCCAGCCTTCAAAGCTTCCCTCATTTTTGTACTGATCGATCCGTTCAAAAATTTTGGTGAAGGCCATTACCAGCACATCCTCTGCTTCCATTTTGTCTTTAATGTATCGGCAGCAAAGGGCGTACATTTTACCTGAAAAAAAGGAGTAGAGGGCATGCTGTGCGTCCCGGTTTTGCCGTTTGCAGCCATCTATCCAATCTTTTTCTTTCGCCCGGTAAATCTGTAAAGTCATTTAAGCAAATTCAGTAACAAGATGCTTATACGCGCAAAGGGGTTGCATGGATTTATAAATAAATGCGCAATTGGCTAAAATTGAGGTAGGTGAATTCTGCCTTAATTACTTGAATGAGCGCTTTTTTCGATGGTTAGTTGGCGTCAGACTTTCACAAAAATCTTTCTTTTGTACATCTGCCAAAGGATCACTAAAAAGAAAAGAATTAAACTAACGGCAAAACCCAATGAAGCATTTTTAGGGCTAAGCCAGCTGGCATATAGATTTTCATAGAGGTATGACCACAAAGATAGTTCGTTCTCGCCTTCACCGATTTTTATCCGGGTCAACGCTTTCACCAATAGGCCCGAAGCGACAAAAACAAAAATTGCATTCATCCCATAGTAGATAAAGGGGGTTGACCATTTTTTAACCCCCTGCACATCTATCAGCCAATAACAAGCAGCTAAGAATTGCATGGCTATGCCACCTGTATAAAGCACATAACTACTAGTCCACAATGCTTTGTTGATCGGAAAGATTAATCCCCATGCCAATCCGGTTACAATCAACATTGCCCCGATAAAAAATAACCAGGTAACTCTTTCTGCTGGGGCAGAAATTTTAGAAAACAGTTGGCCCGTCAACATTCCTAGTATGCCGGTGGCTATCGCAGGGATGGTACTCAGTAGTCCTTCCGGATCCCACGTCTTGCTTTGTGCCCATAAATGGCCGTTTAATAAAAAACGATCCAGCCACGCGCCAAGGTTCGTTTCAGGTTCGAGGCTAGCTTCACCAACACCCGGCACCGGTAGCATGGTCGTCAACACAAAATAACCCACCAATAAAACTAAGGCCAGGCGAATCTGCGAAAGCCAATTGGTTTTGAAATAGATCAGTGAGCAAAATAAAAAAACCAAACTGATGCGCTGCAACACGCCCGGAATCCTTACCGAAGAGAAATTGAATGTTGGCACCAGTGCCAACATCATGCCCAACAAGAAAATGATCACTGTTCTACGAAGAATTTTGGACACATTCTTTTTTGTGAGTCCTTCGTTCAACTTGGGTTGATAGGCAAAGTGAATAGAGACGCCAACGATGAAAAGAAAGAATGGGAATATCAAATCAGTAGGTGTGCACCCATGCCATTTGGCATGAAGCAGAGGGGGGTAAACACTATCCCAGCTACCAGGGTTATTGACCAGGATCATCGCGGCAACTGTGATTCCCCGGAAAACATCAAGTGAATATAATCTGGTATTCATAGCAATGGCATTTTTTTTCTACTCCTTTTTTTCTTTTTTAGTTCGCCTTAAATTCCCTCAAACAGTGTTGCTGATTCGAAATATTCTGGTATGATCGTTTTCCATTTGAGTTGATCTTCTATCATTGTCGAAAAAGCAGTAGCACTTTCTAATTCACCGTGTGTCACAAATGTAAACTTGGGACTTTTTTTGATAGTACTTAGCCAGGTCATCAATTCGGTCTGATCCGCATGTGCCGACAACCCATGTACCTCCCTGACGCGGCAATTAACGGGCACATCCTCTCCAAAAATCCGTACCGTTTTTTCGCCTTCTAGTAATCTACGGCCTCTGGAGCCTTCTGCTTGATAACCCGCTAACATAACAGTATCTGATTGTCGTGGCAGCCGATGGGCGAGGTGATGTAAAATGCGGCCCCCAGTTGCCATGCCACTGGCAGAAATGATGATGATTGGTTTTTTAATATCGTTCAATGCTTGTGAACTTTTTCGTGTGTGGCAAAAATGAATTTGTGGCGAATCAAAAATGCTCAATAATTGTGATCCCTGTTTTGTGATTTTGATTTTATGTAAGTCCCCGTGGCGCTCATACAAATCAGTTACGTTGATCGCCATCGGGCTATCGATATAAATGGGCAGAGAGGGAATTCTTCCTATTTCCATCAATCGATGGAAATAGTAAATTAGACTTTGCGTGCGCCCCAAAGCAAATGCAGGGACTACCAGTGCACCATTAGCATCGCAAGCTTCTTGAACGATGGTCGTGAGCTGCTCCTCTACATCTACTTGAGGATTAACCCGATTTCCATAAGTGGATTCGATGAATACTACATCGGCATCAACTGCAGGTTCTGGAGCGTACATCACTGGATCTTCATAACGTCCCAGATCTCCAGAGAACAACATTTTTTTGGTTTCGCGATCACCATTCAACTTCATGGCTACAAACGCAGATCCGAGAATATGCCCGGAGTTAAAAAACTGGATGGAAACAGACGTGCCAAGCAAGACTACTTGTTTCAACGGGTGGCTTTCCACCAGCGTCAGTACCAATTTGGCATCTTCAGTTGAAAAAAGGGGTTGTGGTTTTTCATGTTTTGAGTAACCTTTTTTCAAGGCAAAGAGCGCCTCTTCTTCTTGCAATTTGGCCGCGTCCATCAACATGATTTTCATCAAATCTTCGGTGGCTGGCGTACAAATTATTTTTCCCGAGAATCCGTCTTTTACCAGCCGTGGCAGGTAGCCAATATGATCGATATGAGCATGAGTAATTACCACTATGTCGATGTCAGCGGGATTGATCGACAATGGATCCCAGTTGCGAAGTCGCAATTCTTTTTTGCCTTGGAACATTCCGCAGTCGACCAATATTTTATGGCGGCCGATTTCAAGGAAATACTTTGAACCGGTCACGCTGCGGGCTGCACCCAAAAATTTGATCTTTACATCCATACAGATTGGTTTCTGAAATGTAAAGAAAAAGCTTGATTTAGAATAGGTGTTTACCCTAAATCAAGCTTATAGCGGGTTCAACTTATGTCTTCGATTTACTAATCTCTTCTGGTTACCCTTGGTTCGCCAACGTATTTGACAGAGCTGACTGCATCGGTATCAATATCAACCGACTGCGTGGCATTTACACGCGCACGCCCCATTCCTTTTGCTTCAATTACGGCATCTTCCACTTGATACTGTCCAGCCTTTAGTTGGGAGAGCTTTTTGACTTCGGCATTTAAAAAATGCCCCTCTCCATCTAGTTGAAGCACCATAGGTCCAGCCAAGTCTAACGTAAGATTACGCGCCCGGAGATCCGCATCGCCTGTCATGGCGCCAAGCAACGTAATATCCATTTCTTCTTCATCAAATCCACGAATTCTGAACTGACCTGCTCCTTTGATTTTGAGTTTGGTTAAATGGGGTAACGTAATATTGATTTTAACTCTGTCTTCTAAATCAAAACCCTTCTCCCAAAAAGTATTGCTGCGCGACCGATACCGAATTTCCAACGTTTCTCCATTGGCGTCAACCTCGTACTTTCGTTTCTCCTTTTGCGGTCCATCCAGTTGCACGGAGTAGGCGTCACCACGAGCAATGACAAGATCAAAAATTCCGGTCATCTCGATTTCGTTAAAATCTTTAAATCCATACTGATCGTTGAGTTGAAGTTGTTTTGTTTCGGTTGGTTCACTACAGTTGGTGCATTCAAAGCCATGGTCAGTCATTTTCCAGATTTTATTCATGTTTGAATCTCGGTAGCCATCGTAGTCGCGGTAATCATTTTCAATAATCCGCCACAGGTCTTCTTCAACCAAAAATGTTTGGCCATAGGGAATAAATAGATCCATCTCCAAACGCTGTGCACGAAACTTCGCATCTTTTTTGAAAGAGATATTTGAGTCGAATACTAATGAGCTATCTTTTTCTAACACCGAGTAAGTAACCATTTGTGAATTCTCCGAACCATTTTTTCGTGAGAAACCTTGTGACTTATATCGCTGCACCAGTTTTAGATCGGAGCCTTCGTAGCCTTTCAGATTTAATTCCGTGACATTGTAGTTGTCCATCCCAACTTCGTTGAGTTTTAGAATGGGTGTTTTTCCAGTAAGCGTAAATGTTTTTTCAATTTTAAATTCGCCTTCCTCTTTGAACGAATAAACCATTTTTGGCACAGTGAAGCTCAATACGAGAACACTCGTAACAAAAAGGCCAAGCATTACCCAACTCACGGGCTGATTCACAAGTGAACGTTTGGCAAGAATGGAACTTCCGGAAAGTAGTATTGCCAAGCTTGGGATTAAAACAATCGTAAATGCTGCTACCATGCTCCAAACAGGGAATGTGTTTCTTATGGCCTCGGTAGGCAAGCTTAAGCCTTGTATTTCACCTCCGCCCCAATAGTCGGGAAGGATGGCGGTAGTGAAAAAGCCCAACAAAATTCCACCTGTGATCACAATGCTGATCAGCAGCGCTAACCCTACGAAAAAGATGGCCAGTCCGAAGACGACACGAATGAATTCTACCAGTACTTTTACAAGCGGCCCTAGAATCTTTCCTAATGCGGTAATGAAAGTAGCAATCAACCGGAAGGGAAACAGAACGATCTTTGCAAGGGTGCTTTCTTCTTCCTCTTTTTCGTTTAAACTTTTCTTGACAGTTGATTCAATATTGGATAACGTCACGGGTTCTCCTTGCATTTCCATTTTTTCGGTAATGCTTTTAGCCTCTGGCAGCGCGATCCAAAGAATAATGTAAAGAAGTAGACCTAGCCCTCCCAAAAAGGCAAACACGATAAATAAAACGCGAATAACGGTCACGTCAACTCCAAAAAACGCTGCGACTCCACTGGCAACT
This sequence comes from Cyclobacteriaceae bacterium, assembly GCA_031400595.1. Lineage (GTDB taxonomy): Bacteria > Bacteroidota > Bacteroidia > Cytophagales > Cyclobacteriaceae > ELB16-189. Next base: position 67,002 of record JANNQG010000015.1, on the reverse strand, counting down.
CCTCCCAATACTTTTTTCTCCGGATCGCGATACATTTTTTTAATGCTTGCATCATCGGGTAGCTCGCTTGAATTAGGAATGACGATCCATAAAATGATATAGGCTAAAAATAAACCACCATAACTGCCTAACACCAGCAAGGCAAACAGAACACGTGGCCACACGGGGTCGATACTGAAATAATGGCCCAGACCGGCACATACCCCCCCCAATATTTTTCTTTTCTCATCGCGAAATAGTTTTTTGTGAGCGGTGTCTGATGCGGACGAGCGCGCCTTGAATTCCTGGTGGCTATGCTCGGCTCTTGGTGACTCGTTCCCAATCTCCTGCTCTTCAGCCGCTTTAAAATCGTTTACATTACCCATCGTTGCGACCAGGCTGTTAACATCTTCCAGCGTAATAACCTGTTTCCCTTCGTTAAGGCGTGAAAGAAAAATTTCAGCAATGCGGCTTTCGATATCCGACAAAATTTCGCTGCTGTCTTCAAATGAGCCAAAGTAGCGGTTGATGGAGTCCAAGTATTTTCGAAGCGATTCATACCCATCTTCTTCAATGTGAAAGATGATACCGCTGATGTTGATGCTAATGTTTTTTTTCATACAAAAAATAGAAAGTTGATTTGAGGATCGAAAGTCTGAATGTGTTTGGGTTGCATTTTACGTCTTTTTGTTATCATAATTCCCCGATTGCTTCTTGCCGATTTCGAACCGCTTCAGTCGAGCGCACCAGATCATCCCAAGTAGCCGTAAGCCCGTCTAAAAAGGTAGTGCCATCGGGCGTCAACTTGTAATACTTGCGAGGCGGACCTTCTTTTGATTCTACCCATTTGTATTCCAGCAGGCCTGCATTTTTCAATCGCGTCAAGAGCGGGTAAAGTGTACCCTCTACCACGATCATTTTTGCGGAAGTGAGCTCATCCAGCATGTTGGAAGCATATACTTCGCCCCGCGAAATGATGTGGAGGATACAGAACTCTAGTATCCCTTTGCGCATTTGTATTTGTGTGTTCTCTAAATTCATACAGCACTTTTTTCATCTACTAGGCAACTTATACGCCACAAGTACTGGGTATGGCCAAGTACCACCATTAAAATCTCAAAATATTTTAAAAACCTTGAATTTGGGGTATATTGAGGGGTTAAATTTATTTTTGAAGCCCATGAGATTCCTACCAACTCTAGCAATACTGTTCATTTTTGTACAATCTTTTTCGCAAGACACACATTATTGGACATATCGGTATGGCGCCCGAGCTGTATTACTGGGTGGACCAGCCGTAGGAGGATTGGAAGACAATAGTTCAGTGATTTACAATCCTGCGTTGCTTAGCCTCGTAAAGAAAACATCTATATCGCTCAACGCAAACGTTTACCAAGTGGTAAGTATTACCGCCAAGGATGGCGCAGGCCCAGGCCAAAACGTAACGAGTAGTCAATTTTCCGCAGTACCCATTACGCTTTCGGGTCTGATAAAAAAGAAAAGACCGTCTAACTGGACGTTCGGCTACGCCGTGATCGTGCCGACTGAGTTTGTTTTTAAAGCTAATGTTCGAGAAAATGATTTTAAGAATATTGTGTCGGACACGGAAAGCCCAGGAGCGGAGGACTACGTAGGACAGTTTACGGTCAACACAAGGCTTTCCGAAAACCAACTTGCTTTTGCCATTGCCTATAAAATCACCGATCAGTTTTCGATCGGACTTTCTAACCAATTCGTGTACCGCTCTCATACTTACACCAAGTTCGAACTTAGTCGGATGATTTTGAATAATGCAGTGGGCAGCTTGGTAAGTACAAGTGAGGCGCAAAACATCGAATACACCAACTTGCGCTATGCGCCAAAAATTGGTTTTGCTTTTGCCTCACGAAAATGGTCAGCAGGAGTGGCGGTCGTATTGCCATCCATCAATATAACAGGTAGTGGCACCATTGCGCGCGATATTGTTGCAAATAATCTTCTGGTAGACATAGAACCCAACCCCACAAAGCCACCTTTCTTTGCACGTAGTAACTTCGCTGCGAATGACAGACAGACACAACTTGCCACAATCTATAAAAGCCCCCTCGCCATTTCTGCGGGTTTGGTTTACAAAGGTGACCGAACGCTTATAGCGGCCTCAGCAGAATGGTTTGGAGCGATTGACCTCTATAATATTATGTCGCCCGAAGATAATCTGTTCAAACGTCCCACTAATTTGGCATTGGACGGCAAAAAATTTTTAGAGTTAAATGCCTCTAATAAATCAGTCACGAATGTAGCTATCGGAATCGATCGGGCGATCAACGAAAAGCTAAATCTAAGTGCAGGGTTTCGAACCAATAATTCTTTTTATGACAAAGCTTTTGACGATCGGGTCGTTGATCGAAATAGAAGAAACGTTAACAATAATTCTCTCAATCTCGATATTTCATCTTGGAATATTTATCATGTCGTGCTCGGAGGCACTTTCAAGCAGGAACGCAGAGACTTAAGTATTGGAATCAATTTCAGTTGGGCCGACAAGGGGAACATCAGACAATTTGCCAATTTTGAACAACCCACTGAGAACACCTTTTTGCTGGGGCAAAAGGCACAGACGACAGTCGACTTTTTTTCTTATGGGTTGTTACTCGGCTATACCTTGCGTCTGCGATCTTCCGACAATTAATTGATCAGTATTGAAGGTGCTTCACCGTCAATCCCTTGTTGATCATTTGTTTCAGCGAGTCAATACCAATTTTCAGATGCAGATCAACATAGCTGGTGGTGACCACTTTGTCACTGGCTTCGGTTTTCACACCATCGGGTGTCATGGGCGAATCAGATACCAACAACAAAGCACCTGCAGGAATTTCATTGTAAAAGGCGGTTGAAAAAATGGTGGCTGTTTCCATATCAATGGCCATTGCCCGAACTTTGATTAGATAGTTTTTAAAATCCTCATCCCATTCCCACACTCTCCGGTTGGTGGTGTAAACAGTACCACTCCAGTAATCTTGGTTATAATCACGTATGGTCGTTGATATCGCTTTTTGCAAGGCGAACGCTGGCAGCGATGGCACTTCAGGTGGGAAGTAATCATTTGAAGTTCCTTCTCCGCGTATAGCAGCGATGGGTAAAATCAAGTCGCCAATTTCGTTCTTGGCTTTCAAGCCACCACATTTTCCTAAAAACAAAACAGCTTTGGGCATGATGGCGGTAAGACAATCCATGATAGTAGCCGCATTAGGGCTTCCCATTCCAAAATTGATAATGGTGATGCCTTCTGCAGTAGCGCTTCGCATAGCTCGGTCTGCCCCATGCACTTCCACGTTGTGCCATTCGGCAAATTTTTTCACGTAATTATCAAAGTTGGTAAGCAGAATATAATGGCCGAAATCTTCTAATGTCAGGCCGGTGTAGCGGGGAAGCCAGTTGTCAACTATGTCCTTTTTGTTTTTCATCTTTGACTAATTAAAGTTGTAGCGTTGCTTTCTTTTTCTTCATGCAAAAATTAAACCTTCCGGAAATCAATGTGAAGCTCAAAAAAGAGGAAGGCAAAGTATGGATTTTTGACATGATTCGGAAAAAGTATGTGGTTTTGACACCCGAAGAATGGGTGCGGCAACATTTTATCCATTACCTTATTCATGAACTAAAATACCCAAAATCGCTTTTTCGAATAGAGAGCAGCCTTACCTATAACAAACTTCAAAAGCGTTCTGATATCTTAATTTTTGATCGAGAGGGCAAACCTTGGATGCTGGTCGAATGTAAATCGGCCGATATCCGGTTGAGTCAAAATGCATTCAATCAAGTAGCGGTTTATAACATGACGGTGAACGCGAAATACATTGCCGTTTCCAATGGCAGAATGCACTTCTGCTGCGAAGCAGCTAAAGACGGAGAGAAAGCTTCGTTTTTAGAAGTGTTTCCGGAATTCGGTTAGGATATTGTCCAATAGGCTAACTCAAGCAAGCACCCAAAGCAAATTGATTCAGGTACTTGCTCGCGTAGTTGGTAAAATTAATTTAGAAATTCTTTTACGTCCGAATAAGGCGTGTTGAATGCATCTGCAACCGCTTTGTACACAACCTTGCCATTGATCACGTTCAAGCCTTTTTTCAAATCAAGGTTCTCCGCACACGCTTTTTTCCAACCTTGTGTTGCTAATTTAATGGCATAAGGCAATGTTGCGTTGGTCAACGCGAGCGTTGAAGTATAAGGCACCGCGCCAGGCATGTTGGCCACGCAATAGTGAACCACATCGTCAATAATGTAAGTAGGATCTTCGTGAGTAGTAGGTCTGCACGTTTCAATGCAGCCCCCCTGATCGACCGCCACGTCTACAAGCACAGTTCCGGGACGCATCGTCTTTAGCATGTCGCGGGTGATTAGTTTAGGAGCTTTTGCGCCCGGAACGAGCACACCACCGATAATTAGATCGTGTGTCTTTACCAATTCACGTAATACATATTCGTTGGACACCATCGTATGAACATTTTTTGGCATCACGTCATCTAAATAGCGCAGCCGATTTATGTTTACATCGGTGATAATGACATCGGCACCCATTCCCGCGGCCATTTTTGCTGCGTTTGTTCCCACTACACCACCGCCTAAGATCAATACTTTAGCTGGCATCACTCCGGGTACACCACCCAATAGAATTCCTCTTCCTTTGAGAGGCTTCTCCAAATACTTCGCACCTTCTTGAATAGACATTCTGCCTGCCACTTCACTCATCGGAATCAACAGTGGCAAACTTCCATCGAGGCGTTCAACGGTTTCGTAAGCGAGGCAAACAGATTCTGTTTTCACCATCGCGTGGAGCAACGGCTCATAAGACGCAAAGTGGAAATAGGTAAACACTAGTTGATCCTTTCTAATCAAGCTATATTCTTGCTGAATCGGTTCTTTTACTTTCATGATCATCTCTGCAATGGCAAAAACTTCTTGTGCAGTAGAAAGAATTTTTGCCCCCGCATTTTTATACTCTTCATCGCTAAATCCGCTGCCTTCTCCCGCTTTGGTTTGCATATTCACGGTGTGGCCACGCTTGGAAAGTTCGGCTGCACCTGCAGGGGTTAGCGCTACGCGATTTTCATTATTTTTGATTTCTTTGGGAACTCCGATGATCATATTAATGGGATTAAAGTGTCTATTTCTTGTTTTTCAAACGAGTGCGCAAATATACGTGCTATAATTGGGAGCATCAATAGGCTCCCATTCAGTTTGTAACATTGCAGGAATTGCAGAACTTTAGAGATCTCTTAATATTAAATTTAAGCCTGGATTTTTGTGGCTGTTATGTGTTCAAAAAGCGAATGAAAAACCTGTTTGCATTCTATGGATCGTTACGATTTGGTTTGTCAAATCACACGGCATTTACTTCCTTTTTGAAGTATAGATTTAGCGCTTGGATAAAAGGGTATGAGATGTATTCGCTTGGCGATTTTCCATTTGCGATCAGAACGGTTGAGTCAGCTGATAAAATGCTGGTGGAGATTTTTGAAATTGAGAATGCAGAAGTACGAATGCAAATCGATCTGCTCGAACTTGGTTATGGTTACCACAAAGAAACAATTGTGATAGAAGGACAGTCGGTGACGATTTATCTGTTCAAAGAAAAAGCAAATTATCCTAAGGTGAACGGAGGTGACTGGTTGAAATTCTTTCGAGGATAGATTGATTGTCATTATTTTATTTGGCCATTTTTTGCTTCTTTGAACCCTCGATGGTTTTTCTCTACTTTTGAAAAATAAATTGCACACGTTTGAGCCACACAAAAACTGACTTTCCAATGGTATCAGCGAAAAAGGCCGCTGAAGTGCTGGCCGACTACCAACTCGTGTGCGAAAGCCGTGAGGCCAGTTTGTTGGGGCGGAAGGAAGTCTTCATGGGAAAGGCCAAGTTTGGAATCTTTGGCGATGGAAAAGAAGTGGCTCAAATTGCGATGGCCAAAGTGTTTCGCAATGGAGATCATCGCGCTGGTTATTATCGCGACCAAACGTTTATGCTTGCGATTGGTGAGATGACACTTCACCACTATTTTGCTCAGCTTTATGCACACACCGATGTTCATGCAGATCCGGCTTCTGCCGGTAGGTTGATGAACGGTCACTTTGCTACACGTATGCTCGATGAGCGGGGTGAGCTAAAAAATATTTCACAACTAAAAAATAGCAGCGCTGATATTTCTCCAACGGCCGCACAAATGCCAAGGTTGGTAGGTCTGGCGTATGCATCCAAGTTATTCCGAAACAATGCTTCACTTTTTGCATTTACAAATCTCAGCACTAACGGAAACGAAATTGCGTTTGGCACGATTGGCAACGCATCTACCTCCGAGGGAATGTTTTTTGAAGCCATCAATGCAGCGGGCGTTTTGCAAGTTCCCATGTTGGTTTCTGTATGGGATGATGAATACGGAATTTCTGTTCCGAAAGAATACCAAACTACAAAGGGGAGTATCTCTAAGATTTTAGCCGGCTTTCAGCGTGACAAGAAAGATAAAGGATACGAACTATTTACGGCCAAAGGATGGGACTACGAAGAGCTTTGCAGCGTGTATGCAAAAGCTGAAAAAGTCTGCCGCGAAGAACACGTTCCAGTCATTGTGCATGTTGTGGAAATGACGCAGCCGCAAGGGCACTCCACATCAGGATCACACGAAAGATACAAATCCAAAGACCGGTTGGACTGGGAAACACAATTCGATTGCATTGCAAAAATGCGGGGATGGATCATTGAGCAAGGTATCAGCTCGGCTCTTGAGTTGGATGAAATTGAAAAAATTGCTAAGGCCACCGCCAAGAAAATAAAGGATGAATCCTGGAAATCGTTTAATCAAGGCATTCAAGAAGATCAGAGCGCGCTGATAAACCTACTCGAGCACGCAGTGGCAGAGCACCCAGCGTTAAATGATATCCTTTCGATCTTGACTAAAACGATCAACCCCGCTCGTTATGACGCCATTAAAGCGGCAAAGGCAACCATGCGCTTTTTGATTGGAAAGCATTGCACTGTAAAACCACAGCTGATAGAATGGCTTGAAAAAGTGGCGTTTGAAAATGAAGATCGGTATAATTCATATTTACATAGTGCTTCCGAATGGTCTTCGTTGGGTGTCGAGGGAATAGCGCCCATCTATTCTGAAAAATCTTCTTTAGTCGATGGACGAGAAGTGCTTCGTGCTTGTTTTGCTGCTGCCTTGGAGCGAGACCCTAGAGTATTAGCCTTTGGCGAAGATGTCGGAAAAATTGGTGATGTGAATCAAGGCTTTGCCGGATTGCAGGAAAAATTTGGCGAGTTGCGCGTAACCGACACCGGCATTAGGGAATGTACAATAGTGGGGCAGGGGATAGGTCTCGCTTTGCGCGGTTTACGTCCTATTGCCGAAGTTCAATACTTAGATTACTTGCTATATGCCATTCAAATACTAAGTGATGATTTGGCCAACTTACAATATCGCACGAAAGGCGGGCAAAAGGCGCCACTCATTGTGCGCACACGTGGTCATCGATTGGAAGGCGTGTGGCATGCAGGATCGCCCATGGGCATGATTCTGAATAGTCTTCGTGGCATGTATGTGCTGGTGCCTCGCAACATGGTGCAGGCCGCTGGCTTTTATAATACGCTTTTAAAATCCGATGATCCGGCACTGATTATCGAATGTCTAAACGGCTATCGATTAAAGGAGAAATTGCCTGATAATATTGGTGAGTTTACCGTACCGTTGGGGGTGCCTGAAGTATTGAAAGAGGGTACCGATGTAACCATTGTTACCTACGGGTCGATGTGTCGAATCGTTTTAGAGGGCGTAGCCGAATTGGAAGAGAAAGGTATTTCGTGTGAAGTGATAGATGTGCAGACGTTGTTGCCGTTTGATGTCAATCATACTATTTTAGAATCGGTGAAAAAAACCAACCGTGTGGTGTTTGCCGATGAAGATGTGCCGGGCGGTGCCACAGCGTTCATGATGCAGCAGGTACTGGAGGTGCAAAAAGCTTATCGCTATTTGGATTCGGCTCCCTTGACGATCGCTGCCAAAGAACACCGACCTGCTTATGGCTCGGATGGCGATTATTTTTCGAAACCCAATCCCGAAGAAATTTTTGACAAGGTGTATGAATTAGTGAGCGAGGCGTTTCCTAATAGATTTCCTCCGGTTTACTAGGCCGCTAGCATTAGCGTTAGCGGATTGATTGCAGCGTGAACTCTTTTGACTCGACTTCATTGCTCTTATTGCCAGCTCTATCTACAATGTACACTTTTAGTTTCAGCGTCCTTATCGAGAAGATGAAATCAATTGCGCCAAGCGAAACAATATTAAACTTGATTTTTCCATCGAGTGGCGAATTTTTTCCTATCTCTTTCGAAAGATTAGGTATTCGTGATGCGTTCAGGACAAGGCCATTGCAAAACGGGAAAAGGAAGTATTGATCAACATCGAACCTAGTAAAAGTCCCATCATTATTTTTAGTGAAATAGTCAACAAAAATATTGAAGTGGTTTGGGTTTCTCTCCAAGTAGACGGTATCGGTCACTATATTGTTTACTCTCTTAAGCTCCCATGAAGAACAGCTGAATGGAGGTACAAAGTCAGGTAGTAGAGCCCCTGGAAAAAGTGAACCTGCTGGCATTCTAAAATTTGGATTTAGTCTTTTAAAACGGTAGTTAATGTTACTCTGCTCTTTTTTTGTCAAACTCACTTGACCGTTGGCATTTAATAAGTAGTAATAAACCGCTTGATCTTTCAACGGGAGCTGACCTACTTCTGGAAACCCTATGTCCCCGTCACCATCAGTAAATTTTAGTACCACCCTCAAAGTATCAAGTCCTTGGGGGTCTGGATTTTTGATAAATTTTAACTCGTTATTGATAAATTCGATCTGAGGCGTAATGGGAAAATCAGGTGGAGTAAAACAGGCATTCACAGCCACCACGAGCACCAATCCTAACCCAATATTTCTAATCCATCTCATTTTCTAACTTTGTCTAAAGATTTTGCTTTGCCTTCCATCCAACAGTTTACGTCTTCACTTTCAACCATCAACGAACACAACTTTGCAGATATTGCTCTGTCTCTATTTCAATTCCAGGCCGAGAACAATAGGGTATACAATGCCTATTTGAAAAATCTACAGCTGGATTACACAAAGATAACTTCAATTCAGCAAATACCGTTTTTGCCTATTGAATTTTTTAAAACTCAACAAGTGGTTGCCGGAGATTGGAAACCGGAGGTAGAATTTTCAAGCAGCGGCACAACTGGAGCAACTACAAGTCGGCATCTTGTTTGGAGCCTGCCATTCTACTTTTCCCACGCTGAGTTCACCTTTGAGCGTTTTTTTGGCCCGTTGAAGGACTGCGCTATTTTGGCGTTACTCCCCTCTTATTTAGAGCGCGAAGGTTCTTCGTTGATTGCGATGATCAGGCATTTTATTGACCAAACTCAATCGGAGCATTCTGGCTTTTACCTACACAATCAAGAAGAGTTGCTGATCAAGTTAGAGGCCCTTCGGCAGAGTAGAAAAAAAGTGATTTTGTGGGGCGTTTCTTTTGCGTTGCTGGATTTGGCTGAAAAATTTGAGATCGATTTGAGCCATTGTATGGTGATTGAGACAGGAGGTATGAAGGGTAGGCGCAAAGAATGGATTCGAGAAGAACTGCATGCCTTTTTGTGCCAACGCTTCAATGTGGCGCAAATTGGCTCAGAATATGGAATGACAGAGTTAATGTCACAAGCCTACTCGATGGGGAACGGTGTCTATGCAACCCCGCCCTGGATGAAAATTGTTATTCGCGAGATCAATGACCCCTTCTCCAACCTACCTCCCGGCAAAGCAGGAGGGATAAATATCATTGATTTGGCCAATGTGCATTCCTCCGCATTTATTGAGACGCAAGACTTGGGTAAAACCAATGAAAATGGTTGCTTCGAAATACAGGGACGAATAGACAATAGCGATGTAAGGGGCTGCAATCTAATGGCAGATTAAAAAAAAGGGCGGCACTGTACCGCCCTTATTCCAATGTAATTTATTGTTACTTTGTTTGAGCAGATATAATTTGGTACACGCCTGTTAATCCATTTACTACTTCATAGACTGCGTTATACACTCCAGGTGATGGATTACTTATACTAACGTTTGCAAAATAGTTGTTGGGAGTAGAGCTGCCATTTCTTAATCGATAAATTATGCCGTTTTTTACGATCCAAATGCTTTTAGAATTGTTGAGGCTCGTCCAAGCCATATCGGTAGCAGACGACCAGTCTTTTCCCAAATTTGGCAAAGCCGGATCAGTTAAGCTTACAATCTCAGCGACAGCCCCATTGACTGAATGTCTTACAATCTTTCCTTCAAGCCCCTGAGTGCTACTTTGGTTGTAATTTCCAAAAAAGCCTGGACTAGAAGAAGAGATAGTGGTAAATTGAACTGCTGAAGGTGGATTAGGTATTATATATGGATATAGGTAAGGGTTTCCGGTATTGGTTCGCACCCCATTTGACGTGTTGACAAACCACATAGTGCCAAAACTTTGTTGCGCAAACAAACCTGCTCCCCAGTTGCTGCTGCTGCTATAGGCAAGACCTGTAGTGCCACTCCAGTTTGCGCTACCTAGTTGTGCCCAAGCTCCATTTGTAGCAACTTTCCAAATAGCCCCACCTTGGACACCATAAATAAAGCTGTTGTCGCAAGTAAGTTGTGTGGTACCGCCCCATGCCGCGCCTAAGTCAACACAATTTTCATTCACTAGGTCGCATCTCCATAGATGGCCACCTTGTACTGCAAAAAGATTATTTCCTAATATTGTTGCTGCTTCTGTTCCACCCCAATCCACACCTATCAAAGTAGAGCTTGCATCATCAGATTGGATTCTGTATAGATTTGTACCCGCGAACGCAATAAGCTGATTTGCTACAGGAACTGCCGAGGTTTTTCCAGAAGTGCTACCACTTGATTTAATTAGTCGGGGGTTCGTAGTCGGAGTTCCCGGTCTCGGAGGAGAAAACTGTAGGCCATCTGAATCTTCGACAGGCTTTTCTGTGCTGCAACTCATCGCTACCACAAAGATCAATAGCGAAACTCTTAATAAGTTCTTTTTTAGATTTTCCATAATTTGTTTTTTTTGATTTATTCGAAAAATAATGTCTTCCATTTCAGAAAACTAGTCGAATAAGTTAAACGAATGTTATTTTTCGTTTGGTTGTCGCGCTCACTACCTACCGCTCAATTTTATCTGAAACTCAAGATTTAGGTAGAAATGCACAAAATGGTTACTTTGAGGTACTTGGAAGAATAGACAACAGCGATGTGAGGGGTTGTAATCTTTTGGTTGGGTGAACGTTACAATCGATAAACCGCCTTTTTATGTCGTTTAAATTTGTTTCGAATAAAAAGAATCCTATTTTTGGAGCATCCAAAGCCACTACCATGAAAAGAATTTTAGCCTTTTTGTTACTTGTTTCTTTCTTGTCTGCTTGCAGCCAATACACCTGCCCTACTTACAGCAAGAAAGAGTTGAAGAAAACAGCCCCCCAGAACAGGATTTAGCCTGTTAAAGGTACTTTTTCACATCTTTTAAGCAGATTGTTGGCTCGCCCATAATCACTAGTCTCTCCGTCACGTTTCTAAGTTCGCGTATATTTCCTGTCCATGGGTGTTTTTCAAGTTCATTGAGCGCGTCCGCCTTTATTTCTTTTTTCTTGGCACCTGTTTCTGTGGCTATATCCCCCAGGAACTTCTCAACCAATAATGGGATATCTTCTTTTCGTTCTGCGAGTGACGGTACTTTGATTAAGATCACCGATAATCGATGGTAAAGGTCCTCTCTGAATCTGCCTTGTGCAATTTCATTTTTGAGGTCTTTGTTGGTCGCAGCCAGCACGCGCACGTTGACAATCGTATCCCGCTCACCACCCACACGCGTTATTTTATTTTCTTGTAGTGCACGCAAAACTTTTGCTTGTGCTGAAAGGGTCATGTCCCCGATTTCATCTAAGAACAAAGTGCCGCTCTCAGCCTGCTCAAATTTTCCAATTCGCTGCTTGATGGCCGATGTAAATGAGCCTTTTTCATGTCCGAATAACTCGCTTTCAATTAGCTCGGAAGGAATGGCGGCACAATTGACCTCAACAAACTCAAACTTCGATCGGTTACTTTTTTCATGAATTTGTCGGGCTACTAATTCTTTTCCCGATCCGTTGGGTCCGGTGATCAACACTCTGGCTTCCGTGGGCGCGACTTTTTCAATCATCGTCATCACCTCTTGTAGTGCTTCAGAGCGGCCAATCATTTCGTACTTGTGTGAGACTTTTCTCTTCAATGACTTTGCCTCTTTCACCAGTGTATTCTTGTCGAGCGCATTGCGTACTGTCAGAAGCAATCGATTTAGGTCAGGTGGCTTTTGCAGAAAATCATACGCACCCATTTTGGTAGCATCAACGGCAAGTTCAGTGCTTCCGTGAGCGGAGATCATAACAAACGTGGTGGTAATTCCTTTTTCTTTTGCTTTTTGCAACACTTCCATGCCATCCATTTTTGGCATTTTTATGTCGCAAATGGTTAAGTCATAATTTTCACTTTCTAATTTCAATAAACCTTCCGCACCATCTTTGGCTTCATCAATCACTAAGCCCAGTTCTTTTTGATCCTTAAGGATATCTTTAAGCACCGAGCGGATGCTGGCTTCGTCTTCGATCAATAGTACTTTGGGCATTTGTTAATTTGAAAATTTGAGAATTAGTTAATTTGAAAATGTGTGATGGTAAAAAAATGTGGTTTGTTATAAAGTAACTACCTCGAGTATCTAACTTCGAGCATCTAACTTCAAAAATAATGCAAGCCTGTAAGCCGGGTCCTGTCCCCGACAAGTCGGGGTCTTATCATTTATCTAGTCCTGACGTTGCCATCAGGATCTATCAGCCTACCCACCCCGATACCTGCTTTCGCAGATAAGAACGAGCCGCTCCGTTGATCGGGGCTTATTTGGCCTTTCAACCTGTAAGGTTTACCATGCGTTCGAAATCACTTTCGAGACCGGTGAGCTCTTACCCCACCTTTTCACTATCACCCTCCAAAGCCGCAGCAAAAGGGGGCTACTTATTTTCTGTGGCACTTTCTGTTCCGCCTAGGCGGACCTTCCCGTTAGGAAGTACAGCGCTCTATGTTGCCCGGACTTTCCTCCCCGACTTGTCGGGGCGATAAGACGGCTTGCATTACAGTAAAGGTACGAGGGTTTTTAGACTTTTGTGTATCAGAAGGGCTACGGACAACATGCCTGAGCCATAAAACGTTTTAATGAATGTCAGACCCTGTCAACTTCATTTCATATTGGTCGCCTAAGTTTGCTACTTCTTGTAACATTTCTTTGATCGTTTCTTCCGTCAAGTTATCTAAGGACGCCACAGCTTCGACTTGTAAATAGTTTTGATTGATAACGAATCGGCAATAGTTGAAAAAGGCTGTTTGTTCCAATAACATTTTATAATCGATCGTTAGTGAAGATGAACAGACTTTCGAATTCAATGAAATCAACTGTCTATTATACAACTCATTTTTTTTGATCGTCCCAAGAACGGTTTGGAAGCGCCCTCCGGAAACAGGCATAATTATAATGGATTGATGACTGTCATATTGAGTGAATTGTCCCCCAATTTGCTCAGCGTAGTTCTTCATTATTGCAGTTAAGTCCATGGTTCGGGTGTTTGCTGGGTAAGTTAGTAAACCCGATCAATATTTTCTAATGAAACTAAGTTCAGCTAGTTTCCGCCATCTTTTTCTGGTACGGCACCTGTTTGTCCCTCAGCCTTTGTCTCCCGCCTTTTTCGCTCCCGAGTGCGGGTGATGAGATCAAGCCAATTATTGAAGTTTTGCGTATGAGCCAAACTGACACCCGCACTAATTGTTGATTGGCTTCCTAGTGAACTTGTTAGCTGATTAATATTTGTTCGATTGAACATTTTTACTTTGAATTTTCCGTCTGGGGTCAATAAATAGTCTACCGTCCAGTCACCCAATAAATTGGACACCTCAGATCTGGCGTATTGATTCCCAAACGTCCCATCGCGCGTGACACGCAAGCGCCCTCCAAAAAAGGAGTACGACAACCTGAGCTGAAATGTATTAAACGCCTCTTGGTCAAAACTGGGCAAATCAAAATCAATTTCCAGATTCTCATCTACTTGGGTAAGCCAGTAACTTAGTTGATTAGAAAGTAACTCACTGACACTTCGCGTTAGATCAGAACCGCTGGCAGTGAACGCGTCAAGTGGCGAAAAACGCCTTAAAATAATCAAACTGAAGACTTGTCTTTGCAATTCTTGCTCGTCCAGTTTGGATTTGAATTGTTGAAAAGACATTTTCAATTGAACCGGGATGCCATTGTCCATTGGAACGGAGTTGGGAAGATCGTTTGCCACGATATCAAAATTTATTTGTGGCCCTAGCATTGGCCCCTCCAACTTTAACAGCACCTCAACGGGATATTTTCTTCGCATTTGTGGTGAATTCAGCTGATCCTGCGTTAACGTCAAAATCGGGGCGAGCGAAGTTAGTTGCTTGTAACTTGCATTGAGCGCCAATTGACCGGTGTACGGGTCGCCCGTCCAGCTTATTCGACTGCCTTTGTTGATAGTAAATTCTTTATTGATAACATCATAAAGCGTGAAGTTATAATAACCTCTTTCAAATTCATACAATCCGAACATGGTGAATTCTCCCTTCGTATCGAGTTGCAAACGGATATCGCCACGGCCATAACCTCTGATAATATCGCCCGATTTGGCATTAAAAATAATTTCAGTGTAGGCGTCTGGTGTGATATCCAGATTCAAGTCCATGGTTATTCCTGTAGGTTGCGATTTATCCTTTTTGACAATTGAATTTGTTTCTTTGTTTAGCTCAGTCAAGTTCACAAATGAAATGAAGTCCTTTTTATCGGCCGACTGGGTGCTATTCATCGGAATCAGAATTCGTGTTTTCTTATCCGATCGAGCCGTTGCTGATATCTTCATGTTCTCAAGTGGTCCCAGAATATTGAGATCACCAGTGGCATAAGCTTGCCCATAAAAAAGACTATTGTCTTTCGCGGAAGTGTTTAGTAGTTGAAAGTTTGAAAATTCCGCATTGAAGTTTATTCTAAACTTTGAATAGTTTTTATGAGTTAGAAAGCCGCTCAGTTTTGATCTGTTTTTGAAACTGTCGTTCAATTCAATGTTATCGAAAATTATTTGGGTGGGGTTTATTCCGAGTTTCCCCGAAAATGTATAAAGCGTTCTTAGGTAGTCAATCATAATTTGACCGTCTTCTATAACCCCGTCACCATTTATTAACGGTTTAGCAAAGTCTCCGGTAATTTCGTATTCACCTGAAAGAGTACCATCAATTTGTGAAAAAATCCCCCGAAGAAACGGCTCTACAATCTTCAAGTTGGTTTTTGCCAGACTTGCCTTTATGAATAGCGGACTTTCCTTCTTTGGATTATAAAAACCTTTTAATGAAACCGTTCTTTTATTGAACCGATCGATAGTAAAGTCGATGTCAAATTGTTGTTTCTCGCGATTCCATGTGTTTTTCCCAACAAGGTCGCCAATAAGAAAGTTACTTACAGCCAACGCATTGATGGAAACATTATTTTGAAGAAATGGGCTCTCATATACATCGCGAATTTTGATCTCACCATTGACAATTCCGTTGAATTTTTCGGAACTGATTGCATCAAGTATGTTTAAATTTAAATTACTAACCTGCAGCGTTAGCAGCCGATCATTTTCTTCTGAAATAAAGCCATCCAATAAGATTGATTCATTCTCATTTTTCAATTCAAGATCGTGAATGGACCATTCTTTCCCTTTCTTTAAAAGATAATTTTTTTGGTTGACTGTCCACTCTTTGTCCAATGCACGTAAGCGAGTAGGCAATATCTTTATTTTGACACTATCTTTTAAAAAGTCTATTTCAGATTTGAGCCTGATTAAGTTTGTGGTGCCGACCTGGTTTGCATCTAGGCTAAAATTGACATGATCTTTGTTCCAAATGATTTCCGAAAACAGATCTTTGGTGGAGAATGCATTGGCCAGTCGCTGCTTTTGAGAGGTAACAGAAAGCACAGCGAGCACGCTTACACTATCGCGAATTTTAGATCCGGAAAATTCGATCTCGTTTTTTAGGAAAATTCTACTGCCAATGCTGACTGTATCTATAGTGGAGTAGGCACTCAGAAAGGATGTCAATCCATTATTAAACTGTCCAACAATCTTAGTGTTCTTTGATATAGATGCATTAATCCCTGCCAACATTGCCAAGGGGTTGATGTCGTTTAACTTGAGTTCAAAATTTGCTTGATACCCTTGAATGCTTTTTGTTTTTTGTGAATAGTAAGAGGCAATGGCTGCCTTGTCATTTTTCACATTTAATTTAAATTCATTGTACAATCGGGTTAGATCATTGAATAATGATGAATAGTAATACTGACCACGCAACGTGGCATCCACCAGCGAACTGCGGAAGCGTAAAATTCTACCCTCCTTATCAAGCAGTGAGGTCAAATGGATCGAATCCAGCTTCAGGCTTTGATCCTTGTAAGAAATGATCGAATTATTAAAATAGGCTTCTCCAAAAATGCTGTCGATTTGCAGTCCCTTAGTGTCAATGTCCAGATAGGTGCTTATCGCCAAATGGTCTTTTATAAGCCCCAATTTATCGAATTGTGCTGTGTCTAAACTTGCTTGAATCTTTACTCTATTAACACCTTTTCGCAGATCGATCGAACCATTTGCATTAAACTGCAAGTTAGGATCGTCAATTGTCATTTGCCCGCTAAACAATTGGCTGGCGAATCGCGCATTCGTAGAGATGTTCACATAATCATACCCAAGTATTCCAATGGAAAGGATCTTGCCGTTGAGAAAAAAATCGGCAGACTGTTCGGTCAGACCTGTACCACGAATTTGACCCGTTAGGTCTACATTCTGAAAAGTCGTGGTGTCTTTAAAATATTGACCCAGGTGAAATTTCTGTAAGGATAGATTGCCAGCGTAAGAAGACCTTTCAACAAATTCCTTGTTGATTTTTAAGTTAATGTCTGATCTTATTTTGCCAAGGGTGCCATTGAAATCTCCGTTTGCTACAAAGTCGTTCAAGAAACCTGTGAATTTCCCTTTTAACGCAAACCGATTCAAGGGCTTTATTGCTTTGAAAATATTTTCTGGAAACAGAAAAGATAAATCATTAATGTTCACCGCGCCTTGTTTTACATCTAACTCTATAAATGTTTCGGCAACAGATGGAAGTCCGTCCATTTGTAATTTACCCTCGATAGATGTAGAACCGAGTTTGGCGCGCATATTTTGGTAATTGAAACGCGAAACCCTTCCGCTAATTACACCTTCAAGTTCTAAGGGCATCGGCAATGGCGATGTTCCTCCATTGAATAAGGCCAAATCTTCAGGATGAATAACAGTATTCTTTAGCCTTGCGTTTATACCAACTTTCCGATTAAAATCGGAAAGATCGGCCTGTGATTTGAACTTAAAAATGACAGTATCAGAAATGAAGCTTTTCCCAACGTCCATTTGAAGGTTCAAAAACTCCATGGACGTTTGTGAAATCAAAAAGAATGTTTTCAGATTGTTGACCTGAAGTCCTGTTTTTTTGTCTTTTGCTTGAAGTGAGTTTACATCAAATTGTATGGTGTCACCGATCACTTTGAAGGCTTGCAGATCGGCCTCCAAACCTAATTTAAAGTGATAATAGTCGAAGCCATTTTTTATGGAATCGCTCTCCGTTTCATTATAGGCAAAATCAGCATCTGCCAGATTTATCTCTCCAATGTTTATTTTTGGGGGTTGGCTCGCTGATGTAGAAGGCGGCCCATTCAAGCGATCAATAAATATATTGATATTCAAGTTTCTTGATGTGTCGCTTTCTTGAATCGTTTTCAAATAAACACTTACTGCTTTTAGTTCGGCAGCATCGATATTAATGTTCTTGTTTTCTAAGATGCTTGTGAACCGAAAATTAATGTCAAGCTTTTCAATAGCAATCATGGTGTTTTCTTCGCTGTCTTTGATTTCAAGACCCTCAATTTCCAACTGATCATACCAGCGCAGATAAAATTTCTCCACAGTGATCTTGAAACCGAGCACAGTTGAAAATTTACTGGTATAGCGATTGATAAGCCCTTCCTGAACGGCAGGCAACTGAAGTAGAAAAAAGCTCGTAACAGCCAAGGTAAGCGCAAGGTATAGTGTGTATAGAAGTCCCCTTCGGAGCCATCGATACACGCGGATTTTAATAACTTGCAGCCTCATTGTCTAATTATATGTATCCAACTATCCTGGCAATTGAGTCTTCTTGTGACGAGACTTCTGCGTCCGTTATACAACAAGGCAAGGTAGTTAATAATGTAATTGCCTCGCAAAACGTCCACCAGAAATACGGGGGTGTAGTGCCCGAGCTTGCCTCCCGCGCCCACCAACAGAATATTTTGTATGTAGTAAACGAAGCGATCATCACATCGGGTATCCAAAAATCCGACTTGCATGCTATCGCTTTTACGAGAGGCCCTGGCCTTTTGGGATCATTGCTAGTTGGAGTGTCATTTGCGAAGGGCATGGCATTGGCGCTCGACATTCCGCTGATTGATGTAAACCATATGGAAGCGCATGTGCTGGCGCATTTTATTGACCCGCCCGCGCCCGTTTTTCCCTTTCTTTGCCTGACAGTTAGTGGCGGCCATACCCAGATCGTGCTCGTGGAGGATCACCTTCGTATGCAAGTTTTGGGTGAAACACAGGATGATGCAGTGGGGGAGGCTTTTGATAAAGCGGCCAAAATGATGGGACTTCCCTATCCTGGTGGCCCTCTGATTGACAAATACGCGCAGTTAGGTAACCCTAAAGCATATGCTTTCGCTGACACCAACATGCCAGGTTTGAGCTTTTCTTTCAGCGGTATTAAGACTTCTTTTTTGTATTTTTTGCGAGACAAAAAGAGAGAAGATCCCGATTTTGTAGGGAAAAACTTGAATGACATTTGTGCCAGCCTTCAGTCTCAGTTAGTAAAGATGCTGATTCAAAAAGTGATAGCGGCTTCACGACAAACGGGTATAAAACAGATAGCCATTGCCGGAGGCGTTGCTGCTAATTCAGGGCTCAGAAATGAACTTAAAGCATGCGCTCAGAAATTCGGTTGGACGATTTATATTCCCGAGTTTCAATATTGCACAGACAATGCGGCCATGATTGCCATGGCAGCACATTTTAAATTTGTAAAGGGCTTTTTTTCAGAAATGGATGTTTCACCGATAGCCAACATGGCAATAGAAAATAGATGAAATCAAATTTCAGTTCAGGCGACCAAAAAGTGTATAAAAAGACAGTGACCGAAAATGATTTAGCCGCTTTTCATGGCGAAGTACTACACGCGGTCTGTTCTACCTTTTCGCTTGCCAGAGATTTTGAATGGGCCTCAAGGCTTTTCTTTATTGACATGAAGGAGGACGATGAAGAAGGTGTTGGCACTTTTTTGAGTATAGACCATAAAAGCCCAGCTTTTGTTGGAGAAGAGATTACCTTTACTGCAACCATTGTCAAATTGGAGAAGAATGAACTCACCTGCCGGATTGAATCAAGTGTGAACGGGCGACTCATTGCAGTGGGTACTACGAGGCAAAAAATGTTGAAAAAAGACAGACTAAAGCAATTGTTCACAAAGCCGATCTCATGAAGTCACGATTCGCCAATGATATCAATATCAAGAACAGGCAAGCTTCTTTTCAATATGAATTGATAGAAAAATTTGTTGCCGGAATCGCATTGATGGGTACTGAGATAAAGTCAATCCGAGAGGGCAAAGTCAACTTACAGGACGGCTTTTGTTTTTTTAACAACGGGCAGGTTTTTGCGAAGGGTATCAATATTACGCCCTATGCCCAAGGCACACATTACAATCATGAAGCCGCAAGGGAAAGGAAGTTGTTATTGAAAAAATCAGAGATTGGTAGGCTGGAAGGCAAAGTGGAGGAGAAGGGATTGACACTTGTGCCGATTCGTTTATTTATTAACGAGCGCGGTTTTGCCAAGCTGGAAATTGCTTTAGCAAGGGGTAAAAAAACACATGATAAAAGAGAGAGTATCAAAGAGCGAGATGTCAAACGTGAACTTAGTAAACTGAAAATAAGATAGCATGGAGGTCAGCTATGGAGTTTGCCGGTTGTCAGTGGTAGCTGTTCGAAAAGAACAGAGTCACCAGTCGCTGCAAGTAACGCAGCTATTGTTTGGCGACCATTACTTAGTAGCTGAGGAGGCAAACGATGGATTATGGCTTCGAATTACTATTTGTTTTGATGGCACCGAAGGTTGGATTGAACGTAAACAACACCATGCGATCTCGCAAGAGTATTTTGAACAAATTAATACAACCGATTTTAAGATTACAACCGACATTTGCTCAACGATCTTGTATAAGAAATCTCCCATTACCATTTTGTTAGGTAGCATCGTTCCCATTTCACAATCGGAGTTGTTTAAAATGGATGAGCAATTTGCGTTTAATGGAGAATCTAAAAGCTTGGGACAAAAACGTGATTTCGAATTCTTGAAAACAATTTCCTTGAAATATTTGAATGTGCCTGAACAGGATGGTGGTAAATCACCGTTTGGCGTTGACGGAGTTGGGCTGGTTCAAATGGTCTTTAGAGTAAGCGGGTATTCCATATCGCGTTCTCCTGAAAAACTTGTCAAACACCAAAAAACGGTGAAGAACATTGATGGTGCGAGGCCGGGGGACATTGCATTCTTTGTATCGCGCAAAGAGGGAAAAGTAAAAACCGGCTTATTGCTAGAAGAGAAAAGGGTGATACATGCAGACGGTCGAGTTAAGATAGACCATTTGTTGGAAGATGGCGTGTTGGATATTGAGACTAAAATTTTCACACACGAACTTAAGTCGATCATTCGGATATTGAACGATTGATCGCTGGCGTTGTTTTCAACTGTAAATCGTTTTATCTTACTGGCGTGAAACAAGTGCCGGATGTGACTATCCGTTTGTGTCACGGTATAAAGAAACACATTGCAGATGAACAGCAGAGTATTGGTTCTAAATCAAGACTTCAGTCCATTGATGGTTTGCTCAGTAGAGCGGGCTTTTATTTTGGTATACCTAAACAAAAGCGAACTTGTCAGGCCGGCCAACGGGTATCGGTTGAATACGGTTACGCGAAGCTTTCAAATGCCTTCCGTTATTCGGTTAAATAGATATGTCAATGCCCCTTATAAAGGAGTGAATTTAACCCGTCAGAACATTTTTAAAAGAGATAACAATGAATGCCAATATTGTAGCACCAGACGAGACCTTACGTTAGATCATGTCATTCCAAGTTCGAAAGGAGGGCAACACAGCTGGACGAATTTGGTAACGGCCTGCAAAAAGTGTAACGCCAGAAAGGGCGACAATACGCCAGAGGCTGCTGGGATGATTCTAAAACGCAAGCCCTACAAGCCAAGTTATGCGCTCTTCTTACGCGATGTCTCTGGGTTCAGTCACAATGAGTGGGACGAATTCTTAGAATCAAAGGCTTCTGCCTAGACTAGGTTTCTCAGCGTATCAAAAAATAGCTCTGAAAAGTAAAAATAGCCCCCCTGACATTATGACCACTACCGGTACTGTTAGGAGCCATGCGATTAGAATATTTCTTACGGTGTCTGCTTGAAGGTTTTTAATACCCTTGCTTGCCACCATGCTTCCAGCAATACCCGATGAAAGAACGTGCGTAGTGCTAACAGGCATTCCTAGGGCGCTCGAAATGCCTATGGTGCTAGCTGCCACAAACTCTGCGCTGGCTCCTTGGGCGTATGTTAAGTGCTCCTTACCGATCTTTTCACCAATAGTTTTAACTATTCTTTTCCACCCAATCATCGTGCCTAGCCCAAGTGAGCAAGAGATGCAAAGGATCACCCAAGTTGGAGAATAGTCTGTCACTTTTCTAAGGTCGACTAGACCTGCTATCAAAATTTCTTTGTCAACTTCACTTAAGCGTACCTCTTCCTTTTTTACAAGGGCTCGAAGGCTGCGATCTAGCACCATTATATCCTTCCTTACCTCAAACTTTTTTGCTTTTTGGATTGATTCAGCTGTCGTGATTTTCGCAAAGTGAGCCTGCAGGTCATCAATATTGTAAAGCATGACACCCAATGCTTTTCTATCCGGTTGCGAAAGAGAGCTCGAATCTATAGTCACAAGCACCTGCTCCATTTTTGTAAGTGTCGCTGGAAGAGCAGTGACGTTTTCAGCCCCGTTAAGAGCGAAATAACCCGGTACAATTCCGATTAGCACAAGCATAAAAAGGCCTACCCCTTTTTGTCCATCATTGGATCCATGAAAAAAGCTAACCAAGGTGCATGTAATAAACAGTATGCTCCGTATCCACCATGGCGGGGGCTGGTTCTTCTTAGGTTCTTTGAATAGTGCCTCGCCAGCTTCCGTTTTTTTAGTGGCCGAGCGAATGATAAACATCAAGATAATAGTAACGGAGAACCCAAATAATGGAGAAATCAAAAGTGAAAGTCCAGTCTCTTCCACTTTGGCCCAATTTAGTGCTTCTCCACTTGCGTCAGTCAGAAAAGAAAACGCTAATCCAACTCCGAAAATTGATCCAATGAGCGTGTGTGAGCTAGAACATGGTATCCCCAAATACCACGTAAGCAGATTCCAGAAAATGGCTGTAAAAAGCAACGCAAGTACCATGGCGATGCTGTGGGAGATATTTTGGTCAACTAGGGTTTCGACAGGCAGAAGATTCACGATCCCCATAGCCACTGTTATTCCCCCAAAAAAGACGCCAAGAAAATTCCAGCTACCAGACCAGATCACCGCCACCCACGGCTTTAATGTATTGGTATAGATAACAGTTGCCACGGCATTGGCGGTATCATGAAACCCGTTGACAAACTCAAACGCACAAACGGCCAAAAGACAAAGAATCAGTAGAATGGCGTAAGAAGTCTCTAATTCAAACATGGAGAATAGATAAAGATTTGCAATTTGGTGTCAAGATGCCTTTAAGAATTTGATTGTGCAATCAAAACTGATAGGATCAGTATTATGTAAATGTTAACCTTTTTTAACCCACTGTTGTCGAGTTGGACTTGGTAAGGCAATTGAGTTCTGATTCTTTTTCGGGCGAAGACTTTTTTAGGTAAAAAGGGGTTAATTCTGTCAAAAAAAGCGAATTATGAGAATTGAGATATTCCGAGAGGCAATGGTGATGTATCCGGAGAAGATCCTATTTCTGCCTGATAGAAAAATACTCTTGATTGCAGATCTTCATTTCGGGAAAGTGAACCACTTCCGAAAGTCCGGAATAGCCGTTCCTATGCAGGCTAACATGAAAAATGCCGGTTTTTTGATTGATGCCATCAATTTACTCAAGCCAGACCGTGTGATTTTTTTAGGTGACTTGTTTCATAGTGCCTACAATCAAGAATGGGAAACGGTTGCCCAGATTACCCATCATTTTTCTGCCTGTTCTTTTGAACTGGTGATTGGAAACCATGATATTCTCTCCCTCGAAAAGTATCGCCAAAACTTGCTGAAAGTTTCACATGAGTTGGCCATAGGGTCATTCATTTTGACACACGAGCCACTGGAAGACGTGCCTACCGGAATGTATAATATTGCTGGCCATATACATCCTGGCGTTCGGCTCAAAGGGGGCGCGGGCCAAACGTTGATGCTTCCTTGTTTCTATTTCCGAAATGATCAGGCCATTCTACCTGCTTTTGGATCGTTCACCGGCATGGCAAAAATAAATCCTCAAAAAGGCGAAAGAGTTTTTGCGATCACAAAGGATAACGTGATCGATTTGAGTTCAGCAGTGTTGCCCTAAAAGCGGCAAGTAGTAAATCATGGGCATCTCTAAAAACCTTGTCAGGTTGTCCCGATAGCTATCGAGACGAAACCGACTTATGGTTTTTTGTATTTCAAAACGACTTCGATTAGCTCAGTCTGACATTAGATTTAGGTTTTTAGAGATGCCCTTATCTCTTTCGACCTCGTCCTCGAGCTCCTTTTCCCCCTGCGCCATTGCCACCGGAGAAAATGAGTCCAATGGAAAACTCAAGTCCTGTAAAATCTACTTTTGCATTCTTGAAATCCACAGGAATTGTTTCACTTGGATTATTAAAATTTCCACCCGAATAGCTCCCTCTAAGTGGAAGGGGAGCGGTGCCTACCAGGTAGTTAACTTCTAAAGATATTTTCAGTTGATTGGAAAATGGGATCGTCAATTCGGTTCCGAAATGGTATCCAAATCCAGGATTATTTTCATAGCTCAAATTCGCATTTGCGAGATCCCAGCTCTTTAAGCTTTTGATTGCGCGGTCGATGTTCCCATAGTTAAGCTGTTGATCAAATCCGTAAAAAAAGAATCCCCCTGCTTTGACGTCTAGTTGCACTTGTTGGCCAGCCATTTGGATGACCAATTCTGCCGGAACGAGTATAGTAAAGTTAGGCCCCAGCAAGGAGTGATTGGATTCAAGTGGAGTGTCGATGATACTAAGACCTGCCATTCGATACAAAGAAGCTCCTGTTTGCAATGCAATAAATCGGTTGAGGTTGACCCCTAGCCCTCGGATTGAAAATGGGCTTATTGGAGTAGAAAAATCACCATTGCGAGGGACAAAATATGAAAACGAGAGACCCACGTCTTGGCCACTGGCTTTGGTAGCCATTACCCAGAAAAGGCAAAGGGCAAACACGATTTTTTTCATGAGTTATTGCAAAATAAGTTTCGAATATAATCAACAAACCATTCATGGAATGTGAACCACGAAAACCATTTGAACTTGTTACATTTAACCCTAATTGTAAAAACACCTTATGAAAAAAATACTCACTTTGTTTTTAACCGCATTGGTAATCACTGGCTGTGGCGGAAAGAAAACCGCTGCAGACCTGATCATTCGGGGTGGAAAGATTTATACAATGAATGCCCAACAACCCGAAGTTGAAGCTGTTGCCGTTGCGGGTGGGAAGATAGTTTATGCTGGGGATAGGGAAGGAGTGACTGAGTTCCAAGGAGAAAAGACCAACTCAATTGATTTAAAAGGCCGAACAATGACGCCTGGATTAATTGAAGGTCATGGACATTTTATGGGCCTTGGCTACAATGAATTGGATCTTGATTTGATGAATGTGAAAAGCTATGAAGAAATGGTTGAGGAGGTGAAGTTGGCGGTAGCGAAAGCAGAGCCCGGTCAATGGATTATCGGCAGAGGATGGCATCAAGACAAATGGACCAAGAAGCCGGGAAAGATGATCAAAGGCTTCCAGACTCATGAATTACTTAGTGCTGCCTCGCCCAACAATCCGGTATTTTTAAAACATGCTAGTGGCCATGCAGGTTTTGCCAATGCCAAGGCGATGCAGTTGGCGGGTGTCAATCAGTTATCCGTAGAAAAATTAAGCAAAGAAATGAACGAAGGGGGCGAGATCATTCGCGATGAACTCGGCAACCCAACTGGGATTTTTAATGAAAGAGCGATGTCGCTTATTACAAAACAAATTCCTGATGATACTGAGGAAAGGGACACGCGAGCAATGGAATTGGCAATGCAAGCATGTCTACG
This sequence comes from Cyclobacteriaceae bacterium, assembly GCA_031400595.1. Taxonomy (GTDB): domain Bacteria; phylum Bacteroidota; class Bacteroidia; order Cytophagales; family Cyclobacteriaceae; genus ELB16-189. The sequence continues at coordinate 41,405 of JANNQG010000015.1, read as the reverse complement.
AAATGGGATTACCAGTTTTCACGATGCCGGAGCTTCGCGAAAAAGCATTGATCTATTTCACAAATTCAAGAAGGAAGGCAAATTGAATACCCGACTTTACGTCATGCTCACTGGTTTTGATCCGACCCTTGTGTACGAATACTTTAGGCGCGGTCCAGAAATTGACAAAGAGAATTTGTTGACGATCCGTTCTATCAAATTAAATTGCGATGGAGCGTTAGGGTCAAGGGGAGCTTGGTTATTAGAACCCTATTCGGACCGTCCGGATTTTAGTGGAATGGCTACCCTTTCAATGGACACCGTGCTTAAAATTTCTAAGGAAGGTTTGAAGGGAGGGTTTCAGGTTTGTTCTCACGCAATAGGCGATCGTGCAAACAGAGAAATTCTCGATCGATATGAGGCAGCCTTTAAAGAAAACCCAGAAAAGGCGCGGGACGCACGCTTTCGCATCGAGCATGCCCAACACATTTCACCTGTTGACCTGCCTCGTTTTGCGGAACTTGGAGTAATACCCGCTATACAAGCCATTCATCTTTCGTCAGACAGACCTTGGGCAATAGATCGGTTGGGAGAAAAGAGAATTAAAGAAGGCGCCTATATGTGGCAGACGTTGTTAAAATCTGGCGCAAAGCTTGTCAATGGAACGGATGTTCCTGTGGAGCCGATCAACCCAATTGCTAGTTTCTATTCTTCAGTGACAAGAAAGACACTTCTTGGCCAGCCAGACGGGGGTTATGAACCTGCAGAAAAAATGACTCGGGAGCAGGCGCTTCGATCCTATACCTTGGATGCAGCCTATGGGGCTTTTGAAGAAAATGTGAAAGGTTCTATTGAGGTCGGCAAACTGGCTGACTTTACCGTTTTTTCTCAAGATATAATGACCGTTGAAGAAAACCTCTTGCTATCTACAGAGGTAGAGATGACCTTCTTAGGGGGTAAGGTACTATTTGAACAAAAAAAGAGAGTCGACAGATAATATCGACTCCCCTAAATTGCAAATTGTAAAGAGTACTATTTCAGAAACTTATGCGCGCGATCCATTAGCATTTTGCGGTCAGCAGTAATAGAAGGGTCGCTGTAAATACGAGACGAAAGTTCTGCTACTACGCCTTTTTTATAGCCTAGTTTTTCCGCGATCTGTTCGCAGAAGTGAATTTCACTTTTGAACACCTGTCCATCACTTTTCATTAGTTGAATCAGATGATACAAGTTTTCAAACTTTTCATCTTCCGTAAATTTGTCAAAAGACACTATTGGGTGTGGTTTTTTCAGCATTTCATCTACCGCTTCTTTGGCGATCCCATTAGCCTTCGCCAAAGAGTAAATTACACTAGCCTCTTTCTCAGCAACTGTGTTATCGCTAGCTGCTAAATTTATCAGAACATTTAATTGGTCTTTAATCATATTGATTTAATATTTGAAACAAAGTTATGGATACCCTGAATCGAAATTTAGGTAAAATTTGGTTAATTCTTACACTCGTTTGACTTTTTTAATGAGCTTTCAACGGTACATGCAACCCTTTAGCTTTCAACAGGTCTTTGGTTCAGTTAAGATTGACACCGATTGAGCAAAGTTAGGCAGCGAGATTTTCTATTGAACCAAAAAATACACCTTATGAAGAAATTATTTGTAGTCGTTCTAAACTTATTGTTTGTAAACGCAACGTTTTCCCAACAAATTGAAACTAGGCAGGTGGGCTCTTTCCAGGGCATCAAGTCGTCCCAAGCGATCGATGTTTATTTGAGAAAAGGGAATAAAGAGGAGGTTAAGGTGGAGGTTTCCAATGGAAGTATGTCAGATGTCCTTACGGACGTTTCAGGTTCGGTGTTGAGAATCCGCATGCGAGATGGCAGCTACAAAAAAATAAGCGTTAAAGTCTATGTTACTTATTTGAAAATGGAAAAAATTGCGGCCAGCTCAGCTTCAAATGTTTTTTCGGAGGGGCAGATAGTAACGCCTTCCATGTCGATCAGCGCTTCCAGTGCGGCATCTGTCGAGATAGGCCTTGATGCCGACATCACAAAAGTTGACGCTTCCAGTGCCGCCAACGTTCAGTTAGAGGGAAAATCAAAGCGATTAGAAGTAGAAGCCAGTAGTGCAGGAGATGTAGATGCGTACGAGTTGAGCAGCGAAATTGTGGATGCCAACGCGAGCAGCGGAGCCAGTGTTAAGGTGAACGTGTTAAAAGAGATTGATGGGCACGCCAGCAGTGGGGGTAGCATCAAATACAGAGGAACACCCAGTCGAACAAATACGGGCTCTAGTAGCGGTGGCTCTGTGAAAAAATCAAATTAAGGAGAAATCATTTCACTTTTTACTTCTTCGTCTCTGAATTTGTGTTCGCTCCTCCAATTGGTTCAATTCCCAATTAATCCAAGCAAGGGAAATATTCTTAGCATAAAACGAATCAATTCTAATAGCATATTCTGTTGATTGTGCTTTCCAAGTGTAGTTTGTCATAATCGTAAATTTTTTGATTAGACGTTATTTGATTGCTTTTAGTTTAAACTGTTCCTTTGATTTTTAATCAAAGGGGTATGAGCGATTTAAAGGAGATTTCAGCAAATGGCTTTTTGTTCATTTTTCTGCTTATTTTATTGCGTTATCTGATTGTGGCGGCCGCTGCATTTGCGGCTTTCTACTTTTTCTGGAAATCAAAATGGTCATTTAAAAAGATTCAAATACGGTTCCCAAAGAGAAGTGATTACTTTCGAGAAATAGGCTATTCGCTTGTCACGGTAGTGGTTTTTGCAGCAGTAGGCTACACACTGTTTTTTACGCGACTACGGAATTTCACAAAGTTGTACACTTCCATCGATGAATTCGGTGCCGCCTACTTTTATGCGAGTGTTGTTTTAATGCTATTGATCCACGACACGTACTTTTATTGGACGCATCGGGCTATGCATTCATCTGCGCTTTATAAATGGGTTCATAAAGTTCACCATCTGTCTACGAATCCTTCGCCTTGGGCTGCGTACGCTTTTCATCCACTTGAGGCGGTGGTAGAGGCAGGCATTGTGGTTGTACTCGCATTTGTAATTCCTGTTCATCCGTTATCCATTAGTCTCTTTTTGTTGATCATGATGATCTACAATGTATACGGACATTTAGGCTATGAACTTTATCCTAAACGATTTTCAAGAAGTAGAGTTGGTAAGTGGATCAACACGTCTGTTAACCATAATCAGCACCATCAATTTTTTACGGGTAACTATGGACTTTATTTTCTGTGGTGGGATCGATGGATGGGAACGGTTCGTGAAGATTACGACAAACAATTTGAAGAAGTGAAAACGCGGCAACCTACCGGAAATTAAATATTTCTGTCTGTTTCCGGAAATAGAATTGCAAGGCGAAAGAAGTGGTAACACCAATGGCAATGCCACCGAGCACGTCAAACGGGTAGTGCACCCCCAGATAGATTCTTGAAAAGCCAACAAGACTTGCCCAAAAGAAGAACAGCAAAAAATACTTTGGTTTGGGGAGTAAAAAGGAAAGAGCAGTAGCGGAAGCAAAGGCTTCAGTGGTATGACCGCTGGGAAAGGAGAATCCTCCCCCAACACTGAGTTGGATGATTCGGGTGTCTACTTCGTAAGGACGAGGAATCAATCCAATATTTTTGATAGCGTACGAGATCAAACCGGCTATGCCAACACTCACGCCCACGTAGACAAATGAGAGGCGTGAATTCCTTTTACGTGCATTCTTATCAAACTCCTTAAAAATGGCGATTGCCAGCGGTACACCAAGGCTGAAGAATGTTATCGAATCGGATACGATCTGTAAAAACAAAGTTGTTGTGCTTGTTCCTTTGGATTGGAGCCATGCAATGAAATCCAGTTGTGCAAGATGTTGCACCGAAAACATTAAGCACGCGATTACAAGGAGAATTCCGGCCAAGTTCCACACAGAGGAGGCATTATTCTTCACTAGTCTAGGCATTTTTCTTTGTTTTCAGGTTGGGTCACCTGTAAAAATAAGTGATAAAGAAGAGCGCGTTATAAAACAGAACAAATCATTTTGCCTTTTGAAAAAAACCATCCAGATGATGTATTCCCATTTTTACCCATTTTGACCTCTTTGGGTACTATTTTTCCAAAATAGCCCAATATTTAATCCTACAATTCATAATTTTCGTCTAAATTTCGACCCAATTGATAAAAAATCAACCACTATGTCTCAATTACGATTCGAAGCCCTAAAAAAACTAAATGACCGACCGAAAATTCACGTTGATGCTATTACGCCCAATATCTCCCAGTTTTTCGGGGAAAATGTTTTCGGGATGCAGCAGATGCGTGGAACATTAGCTCCGGCCGTGTTCAAGAAAGTAAGTCAAGCAATCAAAAACCATGAGAAAATTGACGAGGACACTGCCGATGCAGTTGCCTCCGCAGCAAAATCGTGGGCAATTGCGAAAGGTGCCACCCACTTTACACATTGGTTTCAACCCATGACGGGAGGCACAGCAGAAAAGCATGATTCATTCTTTGATGCGCTGTCAGGTATTGAAAAGTTTAAAGGAAGTGAATTGGTGCAGCAGGAGCCTGATGCATCTTCATTCCCAAGTGGTGGCATTCGCAGCACATTTGAGGCTCGCGGGTATACAGCCTGGGATCCAACTTCTCCTATGTTTTTGTATGGAAAGACGCTGAGTATTCCAACGATCTTTGTGTCTTACACTGGAGAAACACTCGATACGAAGTCACCCTTGCTAAAGGCATTGAAGGCCGTTGATTTGGCCGCTACCAAGGTGTGTCAGCTTTTTGATAAAGACATAAATCATGTGGTTGCCTCATTGGGAGCCGAACAAGAATATTTTGCTGTCGACAAAGCCTTGGCAAGCGCCCGTCCTGATTTAGTGATGGCCGGCCGCACGGTGTTTGGACACTCGCCAGCTCGGGGACAACAATTGGAGGATCATTATTTTGGAACAATCCCATCACGTGTTTATGATTTTATGCGTGATTTTGAAATTGAGTCGTGGAAATTAGGAATCCCAGTCCGCACGCGTCATAATGAAGTGGCCCCTAGTCAGTTTGAAGTAGCTCCTCTGTTTGAAGAAGTAAACGTAGCCAACGACCACAATCAATTGATGATGGATGTTATGAGTCGAGTGGGCGACAAGCACAATCTAAAAATCCTTTTTCATGAAAAGCCTTTTGCAGGGCTGAACGGGAGTGGAAAACATAATAATTGGTCATTAATTACTGATACTGGCGTAAACTTGTATGCTCCATCGAGTTCAGCCCGTGACAACTTACTCTTTCTTACATTTTTCGTCACTACCATCAAGGCGGTACATGAGCATGCCGACCTGTTGAGAGCGAGTATTGCCACAGCGGCCAATGATTTTCGTCTGGGAGCCAATGAGGCACCACCTGCAATCATGTCTGTTTTTATTGGAGCCCAAATGACAGCCGTGTTGGATGAGCTAGAGAAGAAAGGAAACGTGAAAATTGAAAAGGGCGATAACATGTATATGAAATTGGGGATCGATCAAATTCCTGAAATCATTTTAGATGCGACCGATAGAAACCGCACATCCCCTTTTGCGTTTACAGGAAACAAATTTGAGTTTCGCGCAGTAGGCAGTAGCGACAATTGCGGAACTCCGATGACGGCACTCAACTTGATAGTGGCCGATCAGCTTTCGAAATTCTACGACACAGTAACCAAGGAGATCGAGAAGGGTGAAGAAAAAAGGCTGGCGATTGTAAATGTACTTCGAAAATACATTAAGGAATCAAAAACGATTCGCTTTGAAGGAGATGGGTATTCTGATGAGTGGGTGAAGGAAGCGGCTAAACGCGGATTGAATAATATCAAGAACATGCCCCGCGCAATTGATGCTTACCTATCCAAAAAATCATTGGAACTGTTTGAGGCGCATGATGTATTAAGTCACAAAGAAGTCGAAGCTCGAAATGAAATTAAACTTGAAAGCTACATCAAGAAAGTGCAGATCGAGGCGCGTGTGATTGGCGATTTGGCGATGAATCATATTATCCCAACCGCCATTGCGTATCAGAATAAATTGATTACTAACGCAAATGGTTTGAAAGGGCTTGGGGTAGATAACAAAGCAGTCGTTCAGACGATCAAGGAAATATCAGAGCATATTGAGGTGATCAAAAACGGAGTTCGCCAAATGATTGACGAGCGGAAGCGAATCAACAAAATAACAGATACGCATAAACGCGCGTATGGTTATTGTGACGATATCAAAGAGAAATACTTTGATAAAATTCGTGATGCCGTAGACGAACTCGAGCTGTTGATAGACGATGAAGATTGGCCGTTGGTGAAATACCGTGAATTATTATTCTTGAGATAGAAATTAAATTTAGGTGAATAAAAAAAGGGACTAAGTTGATAGTCCCTTTTTTTATCTACTGGTTTCTACTTCAATTCAGAAAAATCAAAGGAAGTCTCTAAAAATTTGGTTGTAAATTTACCAGATCTAAATGTCGGATTGTCCATTAGTTTTAAATGGAAAGGAATGGTGGTCTTGATCCCTTCAATTACAAATTCACTCAAGGCACGCTTCATTCGCGTAATTACTTCCTCGCGCGACTGACCGCTTACGATTAACTTTGCTATCATTGAATCATAGTTAGGCGGAATCGTGTAGCCAGAATACACGTGACTATCGATGCGTATTCCATGCCCACCGGGCATATGGATATTTGTGATTTTGCCTGGCGAAGGTCGGAATCCGTTGGCAGGATCTTCTGCGTTGATTCGACATTCCATGGCAAAAAGATTGGGGTAGTAGTTGTTGCCTGTTATAGGAACCCCTGCAGCGACTTTTATTTGTTCCTTAATCAAGTCGTAGTCCGTTACCTCTTCGGTGATGGGGTGTTCAACTTGGATGCGCGTGTTCATCTCCATGAAATAGAAATCCCCATGCTTATCTACCAAAAACTCAATGGTGCCAACTCCTTCATAGTTAATGGCTTTGGCTCCTTTGATAGCAGCCTCACCCATGCGATCTCTTAACTCTTGAGTTACCACGGGAGAAGGTGTTTCCTCCACTAGTTTTTGGTGTCTTCTCTGTATCGAACAGTCACGTTCCGATAGGTGACACACTTTGCCGTATTGATCTCCAACTACCTGTATTTCAATGTGACGAGGTTCTTCAACAAATTTTTCAAGGTACAGGCCATCATTGCCAAAAGAAGCAGCCGCTTCACGCTTTGCGTCATCCCAAGCCTTCGTAAACTCTTCTTCGTTGTTGATGATCCGCATGCCTTTTCCACCTCCGCCAGCTGTTGCTTTTACAATCACAGGATACTTTATCTTTTTCGCCAGCTTCATTCCCTGTTCGATTGACTCAAGCAATCCTTCTGACCCGGGAATACAGGGTACTCCCGCTTTTATCATCGTTTCCTTTGCAGTAATTTTGTCACCCATTGAGCGAATCATATCAGGCGTTGGCCCAATAAACTTTATCCCATATTCATGGCATACAGACGAGAACTCTGCATTCTCAGACAAGAATCCATATCCCGGATGAATCGCATCGGCATTGGTGATTTCTGCAGCTGAAATGATGCGTGGAATATTCAAATAAGAATCTTTGCTGGGAGCACTTCCGATACAAACAGCTTCATCAGCAAATCGAACATGTAGACTTTCGCGGTCTGCTGTAGAGTAGACCGCCACCGTCTTGATATCCATTTCTTTACACGTGCGAATAATGCGCAAAGCAATTTCACCACGGTTCGCAATCAATATTTTTTTAAACATAATTTTAATTCAAAATGTAAGATTCAAGATTGGACTTTTTCCAAAGTTGGAACTTCGAACCTTGAATCTGGAATTTATAATTAATCAGGCTCCACTACAAAAAGTACTTGATCGTACTCCACCGGTGATGCATTTTCAACCATCACTTTTACAATTGTTCCTGAAACCTCTGATTCGATTTCATTAAATAGTTTCATTGCTTCGATGATGCATACCGTTTGACCTTTGGTAATTTTGTCACCTACCGACACAAACGGAGGTGAATCTGGATTAGACGTGCGATAGAATGTTCCAATCATTGGAGATTTGATTTCCAGGCCCTTTACAGCTGCAACAACTGGTTTTTCAACTTTAGCGGGCGCCTGTTGCTGAGGCGGAGCAGTAATTGCTACTGGTGCTGTCATTACTGGTGCGCTTGATTTCATGACACGTTGGTCGGGTTCACGTTTTACATGAAGTTTTAGTTCCTTTGTTTCTATGTCTACTTCATTTAACCCGGATTGGGCAATGAAATCGATCAGATCTCGGATCTCCGTTGTTTTCATTTCAGATTGGGTTTGGATGGTTGATTTGTTACTACCATTGCCTTTCGAGGTGACTTCTTTTTTTGCAGTCATACATTTGAATTATTTAACTCGTTCTACGTATTCTCCAGTACTTGTTTTGATTTTGATATTGTCGCCAGTATTTACGAACAACGGAACACGAATTTCGGCTCCTGTTTCGATCGTTGCGGCTTTCAAGGTTCGGGTAGCTGTGTCACCTTGAACGCCAGGTTCTGTGTAGGTAACGTTCACTGTCACATGGGCGGGAGCCTCCGCTGTTATGGGTTCTTTACCATCTTCAAACGCGATCAGTAGTGTTACGCCCTCTTTGATATAATTAACAGAATCGCCCAACAATACTCTGTCCAGATAGATTTGCTCAAAAGTTGTGTTATCCATGCACACAAGGCTGTCTCCATCCTGATAAAGGTATTGGTATTCTTTCGTTTCTACTCGCAGCTGTTCAATAGCATCGCCAGGCCGAAAACGATTTTCTACTATTTTTCCAGTGCGTAGGCTCCGCATTTTTAATTGATAAAAGGCACGCAAATTACCCGGTGTTCTGTGTTGCATTTCTTCCACCTGCACCACTTCTCCATTATATCGTACATAGCTTCCTTTATTGAGATCAGATACTGTTGCCATTTTTTATTTTAGATTTTTGACTTTTTGATTTTTTATTTTTGAATTAGCTTCGGTTGCAGATAGGCACTATGAGTCATACGCCCACTTCACATAAACCGCCCCCCAAGTGAAGCCCCCCCCGAAAGCTGCCATTAATAGATTGTCGCCCTTTTTTAGTTTGGTTTCGTAGTCCCATAACAGGAGGGGTATTGTTCCGGCCGTTGTGTTTCCGTAACGCTCAATGTTCATCATTACGTGATCTTCTGAGATCCCCACGCGGCTTGCTGTGGCGTCAATAATCCGTTTGTTGGCCTGATGTGGAACAAGCCAAGAGATATTTCCCTTTGTAAGACTGTTTCTTTCAGCTACTTGGGCGGCTACTTCAGCCATGTTTGTCACTGCAAATTTATAAACCGCTGAACCCTCTTGATAGACATAGTGCTGTTTGTTGCTGACGGAGTCTATTGATGCTGGAATGCGGCTGCCACCAGCTTTCTGGTGAAGATAGGCTTCTCCACTTCCATCACTTTTTAAGGTATAGTCGATGACGCCCACGTCTTCGGTCGTGGGTTCTAAAAGAACACAGCCTGCTCCATCGCCAAATATAATGCAAGTGGTTCTGTCGGTGTAGTCTAAAATCGATGACATTTTATCGCCTCCGATAACGATAACTTTTTTGTATCGCCCTGATTCAATGAAACTCGCTCCTGTTGTTAACGCGTAGAGAAAACCAGAGCAAGCTGCTCCCATGTCGTAACTGAATGAATTGGTAGCACCGACAGCCGTTGCAACTATATTGGCGGAGGCCGGAAACGTCATGTCGGCTGTAACAGTTGCAAAAATGATTAGATCAATTTCCTTAGGATCGACTTTTGTTTTTGCTAATAAACGTTTGACGGCCTCTACAGCCATCACTGACACACCTTGGTTTTCGCCTTTTAAGATTCTCCGCTCTTTGATTCCGGTTCGTGATGTAATCCACTCATCAGAGGTTTCCACCATGGTCTCTAATTCTTTGTTGGTAAGAATATAGTCTGGCACATAGCCACCCACTCCGGTAATTGCTGCTCTTATTTTGTTCATATCTTTTTTACCCACCCGTATCAAAATACAAATGCCCGGCTTGAAAACCAGGCATTTTTTAAACACACTTAGTACCTTTTGTTTGTTATTGCAAACTTGGTAATCTGTTGAAAACAAAGTATAGAGAGTACCATGTCGGCAGATTATGCCACTTCCTTCTCCATTACGACATTACCTTTGTAATATAACTTCCCTTCGTGCCAGTGAGCGCGATGAGGAAGATGACTCTCTCCGGTGGTCGGGTCAATCGAGAATTGTTTGGCAACCGCTTTATAGTGAGTTCTTCTTTTATCTCTGCGGGTCTTCGAGGTTTTTCGTTTGGGATTTGGCATAACACTTACTATTTAATTTACTTTATTTTAATTTTTTTAACACTTCCCATCGCGGATCAATTGCGTCTTCACTTTTTTCCGACTGATAGATCAACTTTCCTTCTTCGTTTTCATCTTCCTCACTATCTCTTTGATAACGTGGATGTATTTTTTTGATTGGAACTTCAAGTACAATGTACTCGTATATAAACTGTCCCACATCCAACTGTTGAAGATCTTGCGGGATGATCGTGATTTCATCACTTACTTCTTTCGCTGCTTCTCCAAACTTGAAAATCATCTTTCGATTGATCTTCATTACATGCTCAAAAGGTTCCAGGCTTCGGTCGCACACCAAATTTGCCTTTCCTTCGATATCAAAATTTGCTTCAATGAGCGTTTCCCTCTTGTCAAGAACCACTTTTGCCAAAAATTGACCCTCGCTTACGACTTCTGTGCCGTAAATTTTAAAAAAGGCATTCTCAATTTTGAAATCAAAAGAATGCGTTTTTTGGCTTAGGCCTAATATGTTGACACAATAGTCACTCAACCCAAAGGGGTTTTAAAACGAGGGGCAAATTTATCAGGATTTCTCGAATTTTCGGCCTTTGAAGCCGCTTTTTTGACATTTTAGATGTCGTGCGGAACTCAACAATGGCTATAGATATTCGTCAAAAACCGCTTTTTTAGTATCTTCAGTCAACTTTTTGTCAAAGTTATCCACAAGAAAGTCAATTACATTTTTTTTAAATCCTAACTTGATGGCAATGCTTTTACAGAAAGTAAGCTCGCTTTCAAATACTTTATTGTCTGCATGAATCAAGTCTAGGCAGGTATAGAGGTAGTTAAGTTTCTGTTCGTTGGATAGTGCTCCCAATGTGTCGATTGGTTCGGGATTTCTTATCAAGGCGTTAACTTCTTCCTCAGAGAAATTCCTGTCTTTGGCTAACCTAAAAATCATTTCTCGCTCCGCCTTGGCAAAATGTTTATCCGCTTCAGCGAGCTGAATGAGAATGTTGAGTTGCTTTTTTGTAACAATATCCATCAATTCCAAAACTATACAATCTTCCTCAAATCAACTTTACCTTGCCACTAAGTGTCAGATTCAACGCTAAATGAATCCTATTTTTCTACCAATTGCTCTTGATGACTCTTCACAATATCACATGCCATATAGATGGCCTGCCGCATTGAGGATTCATCAGCAAGATTTTTTCCGGCAATGGAATACGCAGTGCCGTGGTCAGGCGAAGTTCGAACAATTGGCAGTCCTGCGGTGAAATTAACTCCATCATCAAATGCCAGCGTCTTGAATGCCACCAGCCCCTGATCATGATACATGGCTAGTACTCCGTCATATTTCAGGTGTTGACTTGAAGCAAAAAATCCATCCGCAGGAAAGGGCCCGAAAATCAACTTTCCCTTGTTTTTTAATTCGGCAATAACGGGACGAATAACTTCATTCTCTTCCGTTCCTAGCAAGCCTTCATCCCCAGCATGCGGATTTAGCCCCAAGACTGCGATTTTTGGCTTATTGACGTGGAAATCTTTTTTTAGTGACATTTCCATGAGTCGTATTTTTAGTTCTACTCGCTCTTTGGTGATAGATAATGCCACGTCCTTGATGGGTAAGTGTTCGGTTACTAATCCCACTTTTAGCTGGTTTCCAATCATGAACATTAAACTCTGCCCCGCTCCAAAAGCCTCGGTCAGATATTCAGTATGACCTCTAAATGGAAACTCGTCTCCATAGATCGAATTCTTATCAATGGGCCCTGTAACAAAACCATCCAGTAGTCCTTCTTTAGCTTCCTCCACTACCTTTTGAAGGCACAAAAATGCCGCATGGCCGGTTTGCTTGGAGGGTACACCCGGGTTAATTTCAATTACATCCTCCCAGCAATTAACAACGTTGATGGATTTGCTAAAGAATTGCCCTTTGGTTTTCACTTGACTGTAATTGAACTCTTCCAGATTCATTAGTTTTCTATAGTAGGAGAGGGCCCTGGTTGATCCATAGATTACCGGAGTCATCATGGCCAGCAATCGGTGATCTGCAAGCGCTTTTATAATTACCTCAGGTCCTATTCCATTAATATCGCCAAGTGTAATGCCAATACGTGGTTTCTCTATCATTTTTGTTGACTATGATTGGTTGCTAAAAATCTAAAGTTAGTGAATTCAATATTCAAAACTCAATGTTCCCTGTCGTTTTAACCTTTTGGTTATTATCAGTCGTTTTCTTAACTCGAGCAAATATCAACTTCCTAAATACTATCCGTTGACATACGTTCGCCCAAAAAAATTTCTAGGTCAACATTTTTTGAAGGATCAAAATATTGCTTTGAAAATAGTCGAGGCTATAAACCTCGCTTCCGGAAGAAATAGAATAATTGAGATTGGTCCGGGGACCGGTGTATTGACGAAGTTTCTTGCGGCAAATAAAAGTGTAGACTTGCGGCTAGTAGAGATCGATCGCGAGTCAGTTTCCTTTTTAAAAAATTACTATCCAGAGTTGCGCGATCAAATTGTGGAAGGCGACTTCCTGAAGCTTGGTACCAAGGATCTTTTTATTGAGGATTTTATAATTGTTGGCAATTTCCCCTATAACATATCATCCCAAATCTTTTTTAAGGTGCTGGAACTGCGCAATCAAGTGACTCAAGTAGTGTGTATGTTACAAAAGGAAGTGGCGGAGCGGATTGCTGAAAAGGAGGGAAGTAAAACGTACGGAATTCTGAGTGTTCTGCTGCAGGCATATTATGATATCGAATTTCTTTTTAAAGTTCCGCCAGGGGTATTTCACCCACCTCCGAAAGTTATGTCCGCGGTAATACGCCTTACGCGGAACAAAACACAGCAGCTTGCTTGTGACGAGGATTTGTTTAAGAAAGTAGTCAAGCAGTCTTTTCAAAATCGAAGGAAGACTTTGCGCAACGCACTCAAACCTCTAACTTTGCGCGCCTCTATTTATGCTCTTCCACTAATGGATAAAAGGGCGGAGCAGCTAACGGTTGATCAGTTTATTACGCTAACCAAATTAATACAGGAAAGTGATGAATGAATTTGTGGAGTTCGAACTGACGAAAGAATTTCGGGATCGCTTCCAGCAAGCGTTGGATGAGGGCGATGGTCAGTTTATTCGCGAGACCTTGGCTGAGGTTAACCCTGCAGATATTACAGCGTTGCTCTACGAGTTTGACAGCGCGGAATCAAAGTATGTGTTGGATCTTCTTTCGCTCGAAGTAAGGGCAAAAATCGTCAACGATCTTGATTCGGATACCCGAAAAAAATTCTTAGCTATTTATGAGCCCAGCGAATTGGTTGAAATTGTAAATCAATTAGACTCTGATGATGCCGCTGATATTTTAAATGAACTTCCCATTAAAATTAGCGAGGGAGTTATTGCTGGGTTAGATGTAGAGTCAAGAACCCAAGTTGTTGATCTGCTTCGATATGATGAAAACTTGGCCGGTGGGTTAATGGCCAAAGAGTTGATTAAAGCGCGCGACCACTGGACCGTGGTACAATGCGTAGAGGAGATTCGTAAGCAGGCCGAAAATGTAACTAAGTTTTACGCGGTGTATGTGGTGGATGACAACGATAAGTTGTTGGGAAGAGTAGCTCTTCAAAAACTGATCCTTAGCGACTCTAAAACGATTGTAAAAGATATTTATGATGATGATGTAGTGACGGTAGAAACGCATCAGGAAGACAGTGAAGTGGCCGAGATCATGAAAAAATATGATCTGGAATCAGTTCCTGTGGTGAATAGCAATGGGCAGTTGGTCGGCAGAATAACAATTGATGACGTAGTTGATGTGATTACAGCACAGGCCGAAGAAGAAAGGCAGATCATGTCGGGTATTAGTGAGGATGTAGAAGAAGACGACACTGTTTGGAAAAATACAAGAGCCCGTTTGCCTTGGTTATTGATCGGTCTTTTTGGAGGTATGCTGAGTGCCCGATTCATGGGCTTTTTTGAGGCCGAACTAGCCGAAATTACCGCCATTGCTTTTTTTATTCCACTAATTCAGGCAACCGGTGGCAATGTTGGTATCCAATCATCTTCCTTGATTGTCCAAAGCTTGGTCAGCCCCGGTTTTGTTGATGAGGGTCTTTGGAAACGTTTGTCAAAAGCATTTAGTGTGGCGTTGTTAAATGGCTTCTTTCTTTCCTTGATTGTGTTAGCGGCTACCAGCTTATTCTTTGGCAATCAACGATTGTCTTTTGTCGTTTCGATCGCCTTGTTTGGAGTCGTGTTGTTTTCGTCATTCGTGGGCACTGTGACGCCACTCATTCTGAACCGATTAGGGTTTAATCCGGCTTTGGCCTCGGGTCCATTTATTACAACTATGAGTGATCTATTGGGTCTTACCACCTATTTTTTGACCATTCACTTGATACTGTAACTTTTAGGTTGTGACAGATGTAATATTCCAGATCAATTAGCTGGTTGCTGGTATGAACCGATTATTATATTTGTCTATTAGAAAAAAGCCACATGTCAGCTCTCAAATCATTTAAGCAAAAAATCACTACGAAGTTTGATGACGTTATTGAGAAGCCCATCTTGACAAGTGCGATTGTTTTGCTCGTGGTCGCTGTAATTGTGATCGGTTTTAGTTTGCCCTACTACATAACGGATTTTACGAATTTCTGGCCGCAGATTTTAGCAGAGGCGCATGGAATGATTTTCGATATAGCGGTCATTGCCATACTCTTAGCTTGGCTTAACCAAAATGGCGACACTCGTCAACGCATTCGCACGTACAAAGACGAGATAGACGACTTTCGATTGTGGGAATCAGACGAGGCTGCGTTTCGCACTGTAGGTAATATTAAACGCCTTAATCGTCATAAAATAAATGAAATCAACTTGGTGAATTGCCATTTGGCTCGCACCAATCTCAATTATGTTAATTTAAAAGGCTCGAATCTCAATTCGACCAACTTATCAAATTCATCACTAATCGAAACTAATTTAGAGAACACCCGGCTAAATCAGACCAATTTTGAAAATTCAAATTTAAACCAGGCGAACTTATTGGGCGCCTATGCAAGTGGAGCAAATTTTAAAGATGCATTCTTGATAAAGGGACAATTTGAAAACGCTTTTCTAATAAAAGCTAATTTTAAAAACGCTTTTTTAATGGAGGCGAATTTGAGAAACAGCTATCTTATGGGAGCTGATTTTGAGAATGCCAGTTTGTACAAAGCTGACTTGCGAGGAGCGAAGGGTCTGTCCATTGAACAATTGTCAAAAGCAAAAACACTTTACCTTGCTCAGTTTGATGAGGAAATTTTTAGTCAAGTTAGATTAACGTTGCCCGAATTGGTTGGCAGTTAATTGCCCTTGGTTTGGAATAAAGAGAATATCATTTACTTTTGTAACAACAACGGCCGCGCTTTTTGCGTGGCCGTTGTTTTCTTTTTTATGTAGGCTAATGGATTGGGGAATTTACAGTTGAAAGTATTAGTTGATTAGTTATGGCAAAACAAATTTCATATTACACCAAGGAAGGTCTCGAAAAGCTCACCAACGAGTTAGCTAACCTAAAAACAAAAGGCCGTTCGGACATTGCAAAGCAAATTGCGGAAGCGCGTGACAAGGGAGATCTCAGTGAAAATGCGGAGTATGATGCAGCGAAGGATGCACAAGGCCATTTGGAAGCCAAGATTGCAAAGTTGGAGGATTTAATGGGAAGTGCCAGATTGATAGACGAATCAAAAATTGATACTTCTATTGTTTCAATTCTTTCTAAAGCGACTATAAAAAATAAAAAGAATGCGATGACGGTGACCTATATGTTGGTCTCTGAAGAGGAAGCAGACTTAAAAGCCGGAAAAATCTCCACCCAGTCGCCTATCGGCAAGGGACTACTGGGAAAGAAACAAGGTGATAGTGTAAAAATAAAAACGCCTGCTGGAGAAATGGAGTTTGAAATTCTAAGTATTGGGGCATAGTTTGAAATCGACACTGCAAGTTATCGTGCCATCTATTTTTACAAAAATTATCAATCGAGAAATTCCTGCCTATATAGTTGCAGAGGACAATAGCTTCATCGCGTTTTTGGATATCAATCCTTTGACCGAGGGCCACACGTTAGTTGTCCCTAAACACGAGATGGACTATATTTTTGATCTGCGCGATCAAGATGTTGCTGAATTGTTTGTTTTTGCAAAACGAGTTGCACAAAGCATCGAGCTGGTAGTGTCTTGCAAAAGAATCGGGCTTTCTGTTATTGGATTAGAAGTACCACACGCACACATTCATTTAGTGCCACTTAATGTGACTAATGATATCAATTTCGCAAAACCGAAATTGACGTTTACCAAAGAGCAGTACTTAGCATTGGCACAAAAGATCAAGGACGCCTTCAAATAAAGTCGATGTCCGCGCTTAGCGGGAAACGCATGAGAAATTCAAGCGCGGCCTCTACCGTCATTCCCTCAAAAAGAACTTTATATAAACGATCAGTGATCAACGCTCTAATATTATAGTAGTCGGCACATTTTTTTGCGATTTGAATCGTGTTTACACCTTCTGCAATTTCGCCCATGTCACTAAGGATATCATCCAGTTTCTCCCCTTTCGCCAGACGGTAGCCAACTGTGAAATTTCGACTTAATGGACTATTGCACGTAGTAACCAAATCTCCAATGCCGGCCACTCCCAAAAACGCTTTGACGTCACCACCCAAAGCTCGTCCAAGATAAATCATCTCAACAGCGCCCCTGCTGACTAATAATCCCTTTGCATTTTCGCCATAGCCAAGCCCACTCAACGCGCCAGCGGCAATGGCGATGATATTTTTTAGTACGCCTGCAATTTCAACTCCAACGATATCATGATTTTCATAAACTTGAAAACGATCATTTCGCAACAACTTTTTTCCCGTTTGTATCACTTCATCAAAATGACTCGCAATGACAGTGGCTGCAGGTTGTCGTTGCGCCAACTCCTTTGAGAGGTTGGGGCCTGCCAAACATCCTATGCGCACAACCACGCTCTCTTCGCGGATCACTTCGCTCATGGTCTTTACACTTTGGCGATTGAGAACGGGCACAGAATCAATCGTTTCACCTTCCGGTAGTGTTACGTCAAAGCCCTTTGTGCCATGAATAAGGATATGGTAGGGCTGGAGGTAGGGTGAAAGATTTCTCATCATAGCCCGAAAGTGTGCAGAGGGCACCATGGGGAAAATGACATCGCACTCCCGGGCGACCTTTGACAGGTCGTTTACGGCTGTAATGTTTGAATGAATAGCATGATGACGATTTTCCCTTTTTTGGTTGATGTGCTTCACTGTGTGTCCATTTCTGGCGTACAATAAAACAGGGCGATTGATCGCCAGAATATTTGCGATTACGGTACCAAAGTTACCCGCACCGATTACACCTACAGGCTTGTCAGATGAACTGTTCGAGGTCATAACCCACTAATCGGTTGTGGTAATAGTATAGAAGAGATAAGTCTTTTGTAATAATGTTTCCTTTCTTATTTTTTATCAAGGGGCGATTAAGGTGAAAGACACCAACATTATCTAGACCTCGTTGAATGGCACCGTCCGATTTTCCTTTGAGGTGTGTGGCATAGTTAATCTTTCCATTTTCTTTCATTACGTAGATTTGCTTCCGCAACTTCTTGAAGACAGTTTTGAATTCCTGATAATCTAATTCCAACTCTTCTTCTGGCAACCGAAGTAAACTGAATAAATCTAATTTGGGATGTTTCTTTTGCCACATTTGAAAAGCGACAAAGGCTACCAAGTGGCTCGCAAAAACACGGTTAATCTTGTGATACTCTGTTACAATACGCTGGCTTAACATCCGTGTGTACTCATCTTCTCGCTGGCGATCGATGGAAATATCTCCGTTGGAGATAAAATAGTCTCTCGTGTCAATGATCCGCCCCGTATTGTCAAGGCTATTTCCCTTTTCATCCACATAGTTACCCATGACATCTAAACCAGGGCCGATAGAAACTGAAATACTGGAGGGGTTCGAGAAAAATTTAAATAGAAATTTAATCAGTCCAAAACTTCCGTACTTATCCTGTTCTGGAAAATAGCGATCCTGACCTTTTACCTGCAAATAATCTTCGATCATTTCGGGGGCCTCTAGCACACAGTGATAATTGAGTGTCACTGGCACAACAAACACTTTTTTGGGTTCACCCTCCGCCATGTATAAACTGCGTTGTGCTTCAATGGCTGTACTGAGCAATCCCAGTTTTAGCTGCTTCTCAATTTTTCCCGATCTTGAACGAGTTCCTCCTGGGAAGAATAAACTGTGTGCTCCTTTTTGTATCGCAAGATTTGAATACATTTTTAATGTCTCCAGGTAAGGTAGATTCTTTTTTCTTCGATCTACTTTGTAGGCGCCCAAACTATTCATGAAATAGGCGATGATCTTGATGTTAAATAAATTCAAGCCGGCTCCGTAGATAAACGCAGGTAGACCCATGGAGTGAATTACCCAGCCAATCAAAATCGAATCCAGGTTGCTGAAATGTGTAGGCACCATGACCACCGTTCCCTGTCTGGCCAGGTTGCGGATCATTTTAACTTTTCCTACTATTTGAATTTTGTCTCGTAACGTATAACGGTTCCTGAAAAAGGCTCCGAATTTTTTGATGCGCGTACCGTTGAGCAAACGCAAAAAACCGAACTTAATAACGCTTCGAGCAAACCGATATGAAGTTTGTTTAAAATTACCTGCAATTTCAGAGGCATACCGATGGACTATTCTTTCTAGTATGGAATCTGTTGCTTTGTCGGCTTCTTCTTGCGACTTATTTCCTAATTCGACTAGCTCACCTTTAATGCCTGACCAAAATCTAGAGTCATCGTCAGGATCAGCACGCCATTTATTTCGTTTTATTCTGTTTTGCTCGCGATAAACGGTGGCTTCTAAATCGTCCGTAAGCTGTTTTCGTTGCGGTCTAAGGGCTTTGATCCGTTCGATGGTGTGTTTTGTTACCTCTTGGATAAACTCCGTACGGTTTTTACTCAATTGGTAAACAGGCCAATCGGGAATATCTTCAAGAATTGGCTTGTAGGGCTTATTCTTGTTCTTCTTTTCTTCTAAGATCTCCATCAATTAATTACACAAGGGGGTTCAAAGTTAATGCACCCCCCGTTATTACCAAAGTTTCTATAAAAATTGGGTTGCTTGACCTAAGCTCTTGGCCATATCATTGAATCGAGTAATGCTTTGCTGAATGAATTCTTCATTTACGATGCTTTTGATGTCGTCCTCCGAAGAGATATCGTATTCTTCGATTTTGAAAGTTTGTTCGAAGGGTCCCGCCTCCAGTTTAATCAGGTAGCGATTATTCCAATGGAAAACAGTTATTTTTAAGTCTGAATGGGGTATTTCGCCAACGATTCTCATTAGACGCAAGATAACGTTTCCCAACGGTCAGAAAAAGTCCGGGTTTTGTTTAAATAAATTGCTCTTTAGTTCGTTAGAAATTGAAAGAATGTTGTCGAACGGGAACTGACTTATTGATCCTATTTATTGTTGTATTTTTGAGTATCTGAAAATAATATGAAGCATTTGAAAACGGGTAGTTGGATTGTTTTCTTTATTTTAGGCTTTGTGCATTTTTCCCAAGCGACACATTTGCGCGCGGGAGAGATTACCGTGGAGAGAATTAGTTGCAACGGCCTCACATTTAGAATTACCATTACGGCCTATACAAATCTTGGATCTCCGGTTAAGTTTAGTGATGGTACACTCAATTTTGGTGACGGCAGTACAGTTCAAACCCCTACAGTAGATAACATCATCCGACCCGATTTGGGTGCAGGCATTGGCTTTGTTCAATACACAACAGAACATACTTTTCCAGGACCCGGTTACTATATCATCACTTATAAGGAGAGGAATAGGAATGCAGGCATTCTCAACATGGCCAACTCTGTGAATACCCAATTTTTTTTAGAGACGGTGATAATTGTTGATCCATTTATCGGCTGCGACAACAGTCCACAATTGTTAGTTCCCCCTATCGACAAGGGTTGTACGGGAAAAGCGTGGTACCACAACCCGGGTGCATTTGATCCCGATGGTGATTCTTTATCCTATGAGTTTACAGTTCCCAAGCAGGACAAAAACATTCCGGTAAATAACTACCGTGACCCTAATGTGAAAGAGTTTTATGATCGAATTGGTCTTAACTATTCTGCCTCCAACGAAGGCCAAAACGGCTCGCCCACGTTTTCCATAAATCCGGTTACAGGAACAATTCTTTGGGACGCTCCTGGCGCCCCGGGTGAATACAATATCGCTTTCCGGATTATCCAATGGAGAAAGATCGGCACCGCGTGGCGCCAAATCGGGTATGTGACGCGTGATATGCAGATTGTAATAGAAGATTGTAAAAACCAACGCCCTGAGCTTACGGTACCACCGGATATCTGCGTGGAAGCGGGCACGTCCATCAATGAATTGATATTTGGCGATGACCCCGATGCGCTGGACAGTTTAAAAATTGAAGCATTTTCGGAAGTATTCACTTTAAATTCATCGCGTGCTACGTACACTCCATTTCCTGCTCGTTTTCAGGGAGGCGGTAGGCCGGCCACGTTGAATTTTAAATGGAATACTACGTGTGCGCATGTAAAAGAACAACCCTACCAAGTCGTTTTTAAGATCAGTGACAAGAGCACTACCGGCCCTTCATTGGTTCAGTTCAAGACCTGGCGTATACGAGTAGTTGGGCCGAAGCCCGTTTGGAAGCCAGTTGCATTGGACCTTGCTACTCGCTCGGCAAAACTGGAATGGAACGCCTATACGTGCGCAGCCAATGCGGCCACCATGGAAGTGTGGCGGAGAGTAGACAGTTTTAATGGTGCCGTTGGACCTTGCGTGACGGGCATTCCAGATTCATTCGGGTATACGAAGATAGCCACCGTGCCCATCGGCACAACGAAGTATACCAATACAGGCTTGGCGTCAGGTGCCAAATACTGTTACCGGCTTGTGGCAATATTCCCCTTGCCCAGGGGCGGAGAGAGTATAGTTTCCGATGAAATCTGTTTGCCTCCTTTTAAGGCAGACAGGGCGGTGATCACCCATGTAACGATTGACAAGACAGATGATAAGAACGGGGAGATTACAGTTCGTTGGCGTTCTCCCTTTGATATTGATAAGACTAGTTTTCCGCCACCCTATTCTTATAAAGTATATAGAGCAGAGGGCTTCAGCGGCAAGATCAAGTTGGTGGAGACTTTTCCAGGTACACGGCCAGATTCAGTGTGGGTAGATACAGGCATCAATACCAGAGACATTATTTATAACTACCGAATTTTGGGCTTTGCGAGCAATAGTGCACCCATTGATTCTTCGGCTGTAGCCTCTTCAGTGCGCCTAGAGATCAAGCCGAAGTTCAAGGAACTGGAGCTGCGCTGGGCAGCCAATGTTCCTTGGTCAAATAACACTTTTGATTTCCCCACCCATACCATCTATCGCAGTTTACAAGGTCAGAGCGAATCGAAGATTGCCGATGTGAATGTGAATCAAAATGGATTTGTATTCAAAGATCCGGATTTGAATGAATCACAAGTATATTGCTACAGGGTAGAGGCGAGGGGCAGCTACGGTAATCCAAAGATACAAAGGCCACAAGTAAATTTTTCGCAGATCAGTTGCGCGCAGCCCAGTGATGACGTACCTCCGTGCAATGTTTCATTACTTCCGCCAAAGCCGGAAGACGTTGATTGCACAAAATATTTTGCAACCACAGGGTGCAATATCTCAGAAGTATTTAGCAACACATTGAATTGGCGAAGACCTGCAGATCCAGGCTGCCAAGTAGATATCAGTAGCTACGCTATTTATTATGCAGCACGCGTAGGTGACGAGTTCAAGAAACTTCCGGTGGTTGTAAAAGACACATTCTTTGTGCATAACAATTTGCCTTCTTTCGCTGGTTGTTACAAGATTGCGGCCGTGGATCGTGCAGGCAACGAGAGCAAAGAATTGAGCAAAGAAATCTGTTTTGATAATTGCCCGTACTATGAATTGCCAAATGTGTTTACCCCTAATGGCGATAAGTGCAATGATGTTTTTAGTGCCTACAGCACACGGAATATTGGAGAGGGAGGAGTTTCGGAATGTCAGAAAACGAAATTGAGCGATACCCAGATCGGGGAGTTGCAGAAGCGGTGTGCGCGGTTTGTGCGGAAAGTAAACTTCACCGTATTCAACCGATGGGGGGGAGTGGTGTATAGTTTTGAATCGGGTGGAGAGCGGACAATTTACATTGATTGGGACGGCAAAGACAACGGAGGCAGGGAGTTACCGTCAGGCACTTACTACTACGAAGCACAAGTGACATTTGATGTAGTTGATCCTGCCAAGGCCACCCAATCGTTCAAAGGATGGGTTCAGTTAGTGCGGTAAAACCGATTATTCTCTTTGATGGGGTTTGCAACTTGTGCAACGGTGCTGTTTTATTTATTGTTCGGCACGATAGAAATGCTAAGTTCACCTTTGCTTCTTTACAATCTACATTTGGCCAAGAAAAATTGAAGCAGTTTGGTTTATCTTCTGATGAACTGAGTACGATCGTACTTCTAAGTAAAGGAAGGATGTTAACAAAGAGTTCAGCCGCTTTGGAAATAGCAAGAGACTTGGACGGACTTTGGCCAGCCTTTTATTTTTTTAAAATTGTCCCACGGGTTATTAGAAATTTCTTTTATGACTTCATTGCGCAAAACCGCTATCGGTGGTTTGGAAAGCAAGATGCATGTATGATTCCTACGCCTGAGCTGAAGGCAAGATTTTTATAGATTTGAGATTTGTGAAATTTGATTTTAGATTTGACGGTATTTCATACGAATCGGAGTTTAAAATCGTAAATCAATAATCGCAAATCGTAAATTAGAAAAGATGAAAGCATTTATTTTTCCGGGTCAGGGAGCGCAGTTTAGTGGAATGGGCAAAGACATCTATGACGCAAATCCAAAAGCGAAAGCACTTTTTGATAACGCAGGCCAGATTTTAGGATTTGATATTTCGCGGATTATGTTTAGCGGGTCCGCTGACGAATTGAAACAAACGAACGTGACACAACCCGCCATTTTTATCCACTCAGTTGCGATAGCACTTTCGCAGGAAGCTCAATCTCCGGATATGGTGGCAGGTCACTCGTTGGGCGAATTCTCTTCACTAGTTGCCAATAAAACACTCGCGTTCGAAGACGCTCTTAAACTCGTATCTAAGCGTGCACAGGCTATGCAAAAAGCCTGTGAGTTGAATCCTTCAACGATGGCAGCCATTTTGGGTCTTGAAGATAGAATTGTAGAGGAAATTTGTGCTTCTATCCATGAGGTAGTTGTTGCAGCGAACTATAACTGCCCCGGGCAATTGGTCATTTCTGGTACGATGAAGGGGATTGAAATAGCGTGTGAAAGACTGAAAGCCGCTGGGGCAAAACGTGCATTGCCTTTGCAAGTAGGCGGAGCCTTTCACTCACCGCTGATGGAGCCAGCAAGAGAAGAACTAGCAGCTGCTATTGATGCGACACATTTTAATACACCCGTGTGTCCGGTTTATCAAAACGTGAATGGCTTGCCATCTACCAATGTTGCAGAAATCAAAAAAAATCTGATTAGTCAATTGACCGCACCCGTTCGGTGGACGCAATCCGTTCAGAATATGACAAAAGATGGCGCGACCATTTTTATTGAAAGTGGACCTGGCAAAGTGCTACAAGGGTTGGTAAAGAAAATTTCACCACAGGCAGAGGTGGCTAGTTTGTAAATTGCACAACTGAAAGATTATCCGTGCAATCGGCCAGCAGCTGGGCATTTGTTCTTCCAAGCAGAGGATGAACAAAGTCAGGAGCAATTTCGGTTAGTGCTACGAGCGTAAATCTTCGAAGCTGGATTTCAGGATGAGGAATCGTCAGTTCGTCTGTTTTGAGAATCAGATCTTCCGCAAACAAGATATCAATGTCGATGGGGCGTTCACCCCATTTTTCTATTCGTTTGCGCCCCATTTTCTTTTCGATCGCATGTATCCCCAGAAGAAGAGAAGTTGGATTCAGTGTAGAATTTACCAGTATTGCCTGATTCAGAAATGGTGACTGGTCGGTTTTACCCCATGCAGCCGTCTCGTAAATGGATGATTTTTTTTCAACTATTCCGACCGTTTGTTCGATGTACGCAATAGCCGTTTGTAATTGCTGTTGTCGGCTGCCTTGGTTACTTCCAAGTAAGAGAAAAAATGAGGCGGTTTCCACACTGGTTAGATAAACGCCAAAGATAACCCTACGGCTTTAATAACCGTTTACGTTTGAGTATTTTTGCCCCTTATCCATTTTAAACATGAATTTTTTCAAATCATTTCTTGCCTCATGCCTCGGCTCGTTGGTTGCGTTTGTCGTTTTGATTTTTTTAGTGTTTAGTTTTTTCGCGGCCGCGGTTTCCAGTCTTTCATCCGGAGATACTCAGGTGGCGGTGGAAGATAACTCTGTGCTACACCTAAAGTTGGATGTGGCCCTCAGCGAAATGGAGGCAGATAATCCCTTGGAAGGACTTCCTATCCCAGGAGCGACTGATAGTCCGATTGGACTTTTGAAACTAAAGAATGTGATTCAACATGCGGCAGGTGACGCCAAGATAAAAGGAATATACTTAGACGTATCTGTTTTTATGGGTGGATATGCGATGGCAAAGGAAATACGGGACGCGTTGCTTGATTTTAGAAAGACTGGTAAATGGGTTGTCTCCTATAATGAAGTGATGACTGAACAAGCGTACTACATTGCCTCTGCCGCTGACAAGGTGTATCTAAACCCTGAAGGAGAAATGGAGTTCAACGGCATGGCAGTTGAAGTTTCATTTTTTAAAAAAATGTTTGACAAGTTAGAAATCAAGCCCGAAATTTTTCGAGTGGGCGATTTTAAGAGTGCCGTAGAGCCATTCATGTTGGATAAAATGAGCGAGGCGAATCGCCTTCAACTGAATGAGTTGATTCAAGGCATTAACAATGAAGTAATTAAAGAGATAGCGTTGAGTCGAAATATTGAGTACCAGCGGCTAAAAGAAATCTCTGATCGAATGGCGGCCACAACAACGCGAGAGGCGAGTGCACTTCACTTGGTTGATTCATTGGTTTACTATGATCAAGTTCTCACTGATTTGCGAAGTCGGTTAGGTGTTGGAAAAAGTGAAGATATCACGTTCATCAAATACAACAAGTATAAAAAGAGTGTGAGCGATTTTAGCAGTTCTAAAAATGAAATTGCTGTGATAGTTGCCGATGGCGATATTGTATCGGGCAAAGCACAACAGGGAGCGATAGGCTCAACAACATTTGCGCAAGAACTACGCAGAGCAAGGGAAAGTAAAAAAGTAAAAGCTATTGTGCTACGCATCAATTCACCGGGTGGAAGTGCGTTGGCTTCGGATGTCATGTGGCGCGAGGTAACGCTTGCCTCCAAAGAAAAACCAATCATCGCTTCGATGGGCGACTACGCGGCATCCGGTGGTTATTATATTGCGATGGGTTGCGATACAATCGTGGCACAACCCAATACCATTACCGGATCCATTGGGGTCTTTAGTGTTCTCTTTGATTTGAGTAGCTTTTTGGACAATAAAATAGGAATCACATTTGACGAAGTAAAAACCGGTGATATAGGAGAACTGGTCACCTTTACACGGCCACTTACAGAACCAGAGAAAGCTATTTGGCAAAAGAGCACCGATCGAATTTATGCTTCGTTTACCTCTAAAGCAGCAGAAGGCAGAGGCATGCCTGTCGATCAACTAAGAAGGGTAGCCTCTGGTAGAGTCTGGACAGGCAGTCAGGCAAAGGAGCGTGGGCTGGTTGATGTGCTTGGTAGTTTCGATGATGCCGTGCGGATTGCGGCAGAGAAAGCGGGTGTTGCGAGTGATTATCGGGTGAAGTATTATCCCAAATACAAGTCTTTCTTTGAACAATGGATGGCCGATATGGAAGAAAACGCGAAAGTCAAATCGTTAAAGCAAGAACTTGGGATGCATTATAAAGTGTACGAGCAGCTTCAGAAACTAAAGTATTATCAAGGGGCTCAGGCACGAATGCCGTTTGAGCTAGAAATAAAGTAATTTGAGGATTCATTAATTTGAAGATTTGAAAATTAAGGCCGATGTTAAACATTTAGCATTCGAATCTTCGACTATCAAAATCTAAATTTTCAAATTACCGAATTTTCAAATTTTCAAATCCTCAAATTAATTTATGATTAGAACGGACTGGACAAGAGAAGAAATTTCAGACATCTACCACACTCCCGTGTTGGAATTGATTTATAAGGCGGCTACTGTGCACCGCGAATTTAATGATGCGCAAGAAGTACAGGTATGTACTTTACTTTCCGTTAAGACAGGTGGTTGCCCTGAAGATTGTGCGTATTGCCCACAGGCAGCTCGCTACCATACTGATGTCAAAGTTCACAAGCTAATGGAAGTAGAAGAGGTGATTGGCAAGGCACTGGAAGCAAAGGAAGCAGGGAGCACACGCTTTTGCATGGGTGCTGCATGGCGCGAAGTGCGCGACAATCGGGATTTTGATAAAGTGCTTGAAATGGTAAAGGGCGTTAGCACGATGGGTATGGAAGTGTGTTGCACACTTGGCATGTTAACACACGAACAAGCCAACAAACTAAAAACGGCCGGTCTCTACGCCTACAATCATAACCTTGACACCAGCGAAGAGTTTTATGGCGATGTGATTACTACTCGCACTTACAAAGACCGACTGGAAACATTGGAGAATGTGCGTGGAGCCAGAATCTCGGTTTGTTCCGGTGGTATTATTGGAATGGGCGAGAAGGAGGGTGACAGGATTGGGATGCTGCACACACTGGCCACACTGCCAGAGCACCCTGAATCCGTGCCGGTGAATGCGCTGGTACCGGTAGAGGGCACACCGCTGGAAGATCAGGAAAAAGTATCTGTCTGGGAGATGGTGCGCATGATCGCGACAGCAAGGATTATTATGCCCAGGGCGATGGTGCGCTTATCTGCCGGACGCGTGCGAATGACATTGGAGGAGCAGGCACTTTGTTTCTTGGCGGGAGCCAACAGCATTTTTGCTGGAGATAAGCTATTGACAACCCCCAACCCGGCCTATATACAGGATAAAGAGATGTTTCAGGTGTTGAATTTAAGGCCCAGGGAGGCATATAAAAACCTGGAAAGAGCTACGGTGAGCTAGTTGCTACTGGTTATTTTTTTGCCGTTTTGCGATGTAAGATTTTGGACGAAAAATGTAGTGTTTGAAGGGATTTTGACGTTTTCGACAAGTTTCTTTTTGGAGAGTCATGTCTGCAAAAAATGTGTCTATCGATTTACTTCAATCTAGACACGCATTATACTAAAGCGCTGGCCTTGTCAAGCCGTTTATATCGCTTTTACTTAGCAACAAATTCTTTTTTGGAGTACAACATAAGCGTTTAGCCAGCTAATTCCTGATTGAAGTAACCACAGTATTCGTTGTCGAAATTGATACCATTGCCTAAGTTACGACCAGTAGAACGTGTTGTTACTCTTATGTTTGCTCGAACCAAACCTAGTGGAACTAAACCCACGTAATACTATCAAGCAAATTCAACTATAGTCAAAGACTTAGAATTTGTGTCGATAATAAAAAACCCTTTGCAGGCCGGCTCAATTGCTTTCAAAGTATTTTGAGGCGTTCTTTAAATTAAAACTGATCCTTATCTTGCAAGGCGAAACCACTTTGGTTTGACTTGGTTTCGTTTTGAGTCTTAGTAACTGTAACTTTCTTTGATGAAGTAAAAGTGAAAGAAAGAAGTGTCACGGCTGCAATGGCGATTATTGTTAGTTTTGTTTTCATAACTTTAATTTTTTAATGAGAAGAAAATTTATTTTGTCAAAGGTTATTATGGAAATTAGCCATTACTCCTTGTTTGCAATTCCACCAACTTGGCCTCCTGCGTTTGGCTTAACTTCTTCTTTCGTACAAGAAGTAAAAGATGAAATGGAAATGATGGAAATGACGATTAAAAAGAATAGTTTTTTCATAAGATTTGGTTTTAAAGACATTTAGTTTTGATTTTTCTATGGAATTTGTCCGTTACTCTTTGTTTGCAATTCCGCCAACTTGGCCACCAGCATTGGGTTTAACTTCTTCTTTCGTACAAGAAGTAAAAGACGAAATGGAAATGATGGCAATGATGACTAAAAAGAATAATTTTTTCATAAGATTTGGTTTTAGATGAAGTTTTAGGTTTGATTTTTTGTTTGACAAACATCGGGTTGGTTTGTTTAAATTTTTTTATTGAATTTCTTTAATGCTTGCATGTGTATACTTTTAAGCTGAAAACTCTAATCTTTTGTGTCGTGGTCTTGGTTGTAACTGTTCAAGTTCAATCTCAAAATCTAGTTAAGGTTGATTCGCTTAAAAGCAAATTGGCTGCTGCTGCTGTCGCGGATAAATTTTTGCTACTTAATCAGCTGTTCAAAGAATACAACCAAGTCGATTATAAGATTGCCCTTGGTTACGCTACAGAATTTGATAATCTGGCCATTCAAACTGGCGACAGTGTAAAGATGGTAGAAGGGGGAAGAATGAGGGCTTATTCACTGATGGATGTTGGTGAAAATGATTCTGCAATTGAGATATTACTTTACGTTTTAAAAATTGCCGAACGAAATCGAGAACGTTTCCCTGACTTAAAGAAGCAAATCAAGTTTATTCTAAATAACATCGGCATTGCATATACTTATGTTGGCAATTACGATCGAGCGTTAGAGTATCATTTTCAATCTCTACAGATACGAGAAGAAGAAGGCGATAAAAAATCAATTCACAATGCCCTCAATAATATCGGATTGGTATTTTATAACCTTAAAGATTACAAGAAGGCAATTGAGTTTTACTTGAGGGCACTTGAAATGAAGAAGGCATCTGGTGAAAATTTTGATTTGGAAGGGCTGTATGTTAATCTAGGACTTTGCTTTAACCAGACTGGCGACTACGAAAAGGCTATTGATTATTTCAACCAAGGGTTTGAAATATGTGGCAAGAATTGTTCAGATAATATTCTTGCCGTAGGCCTTTCTGGTTTAGGTGTGGCATATTATCATATACAGAGTTGGGATAAGGCTGAGAGTTCTTTTCTGAAGTCTTTAGAGATTTCAAAAGCTCAGGGGAATGGCCTTAATCAGTGGTCTGCGCTCTACCAATTGAGTTTGGTTGAGTATTCACAGGGAAGGAAGGAAAAGGGAATGTCGTACCTTAAAGAGGCTTATGTCGTTGCAGAGAAATCTAAACTCGTTGAACCACTAATTAATACGTACAAACAATTCGCTGAAATTTATCAGGAAACTTCAGATGATAAAAATCATGCGCTGTATTTATCAAGATACGTCAAACTCAAAGACAGCATATATAACGAAGATCTAATAAAAAACCTTGCCAAGGTTCAAACCAATTACGCAGAACGGGAGAATATCAAAGCCATTAAAGAAAAAGATGAAAACCTGGAGCTGCGCCAACAGTTGATCGACCGACAATTCACTCAGATTTTGTTCGTAGTAGCTGTAACCCTACTCTCACTAGGTCTGGTGCTTCTGTTACTGATAACAAACAGAAAACAGAAACAAAACAGTGCCATTATCGCGATGGCGAGGAATAAGATAGCGGACCAAAATAGGCAGTTGGAGGAGCAGAATCTGGCGTTAGATCAAAAAGTAAGAGAGCGAACCATTGAACTAAGCGAATCCAACCGTCAGCTCATCGATGTCAATACAGAATTAGATAATTTCCTCTACAAATCTTCCCACGACCTCCGTGGCCCACTCGCTACGTTGCAGGGACTTATAAACCTGGCAAACATCGAGCCCAAGGGCGAGGAGAATCTAATTAGGCTGTTAGACAATTTGAACGCACAGACAGGAAAAATGTCTAAGATGCTAAGCCGATTGTCGCTGATCAGTGATTTGAGCCAGTCGCAATTGAGACCTGAAAAAATTGATTTGGATGCCACACTGTCGCGTCTCATTGAATCGGAGAAGACGAGCTATCAATCCTATAACATTGCGCTTAGCTTTACAACAAATGGAAAAATTGAGTTGGTTTCAGATGAGTTACTTTTTGAGACCATCGTTGAAAATCTGGTTACTAATGGAATCAAATTTTGCAAGAACTCCGAGCGGGTACAACCATTCGTTCATGTAGAGCTAAGTCAGGAGCGTGGGTTAGTTTGCATTCGCGTATCGGACAATGGGATTGGTATAACCAACAAACCTGCCAGCGAGGTTTTTCGTTTATTTATGCGTGGATCCGATCGCTCTGAAACGGGAGGCGTTGGGCTTTACCTTACCAAAGCTTGTGTAGAACGGTTAGGAGGCAATATTCAATTGGAGAAAAGTAGTGGAGAGGGATCCACCTTTTTAGTTCAACTGCCGATCGACTTAGCACCCATTATTCGGGAGCGAAGAGAACTTGAAAAAGCCGTTAGGGAAAAAGAACGAAAGGCATTAGAAGAGGTGGGAAAATTGACTTCCACTGACTAGTCTTTTTCTGTAAGCATTTTCTCATCTTTGCTCCGTTTTTATGTAGTCCAATGAGCAAAGAATTCAAAAGATATCTCGTAACCGCAGCACTTCCTTATGCCAATGGCCCCAAGCATGTTGGGCATCTGGCAGGTGCTTATATTCCTTCTGATGTTTATGTGCGGTATCTAAGGTCTTTGGGTAAGGATGTTGTTTTTGTATGCGGCAGTGATGAGCATGGCACCGCTATTCCCAATCAGGCATTGAAAGAAGGAACATCCGCGCATGCGATAATTGATAAATACGATGCTCAGATTCGTTCGTGTTTTCATCAATTGGGGATGTCGTTTGATATATACCACAGAACTAGCGAAACAATTCACCATCAAACTTCACAAGAGATTTTTTTGAATTTGTATAACAAAGGGTTGTTAAACGAAGAGACGTCAGACCAATACTACGATGAAGAGGCAAAGATTTTTCTGGCAGATCGATACATTATTGGCACATGCCCCAAGTGTGGCAATCCCAATGCGTATGGCGATCAATGCGAAAGGTGTGGATCCACGCTAAGCCCGCGGGAGTTGATCAACCCAAGGTCAACTCTTTCAGGTAATTCTCCGATTCTAAAATCCACAAAGCACTGGTATTTACCTTTGCAGGATTATGAAACCTGGTTGAGTGATTGGATTTTGAAGTCGCACAAAGACGATTGGAAAGTAAATGTATTCGGGCAATGCAAATCCTGGATCGATGCAGGTCTGCAACCTCGCGCCATGACCCGCGATTTGGATTGGGGTATAAAGGTTCCTTTGCCCGATGCAGAGGGTAAGGTGCTTTATGTGTGGTTCGATGCGCCTATCGGGTACATATCAGCCACGCGCGCTTTATTTGAAGAGCTGGCGAGTGGAAAGATAAAATATTCTACACCCCAACGGAGGTTTGACAATCCTACCAAAGATGATTGGAAACCCTTTTGGCAAGACAAAGACACCAAGCTGGTACATTTTGTAGGAAAGGATAATATTGTTTTCCACTGTATTATTTTCCCCATCATGCTACGTGCAGCGGGTGAGTACATTTTGCCAGACAATGTGCCCGCCAACGAGTTCATGAATTTGGAAGGTGATAAAATGTCCACCAGCCGCGGCTGGTCGATTGAGATGCATGAATATCTGGCCGACTTCCCAGATAAGCCGGATGTATTGCGCTATGCATTGCTTACCAATCTACCCGAGACAAAAGATAGCGAATTCACCTGGAAAGATTTCCAGGCTAAGAACAATAATGAGTTAGTAGCCATTTTTGGGAATTTTGTAAACAGAGCACTGGTCCTCACCCAAAAGTATTTTGACAACCGAGTTCCTACTCGTGGATCGTTGGCAGAAGTCGATCAAAAGGTTTTGAATGATTTGAAGGAGTTCCCTTTCAGAATTGGTGCTTCGATTGAATTGTATCGATTCAGAGAAGCTACTGCTAACTTGATCGATCTCGCTCGTTTGGGGAACAAGTACCTGGCAGAAACAGAGCCATGGAAATTGGCGAAGACGGACATGACGAGGGTGGCAACCATTTTGAACATTTCATTGCAGATTGCTGGCAGCTTAGCCATAACGGTGGAACCATTCCTTCCTTTCACCGCGGAGAAGCTACGAGGCATGTTGAATTTTAAAAAATCGAATTGGAGCGATGCGGGCTCATCGAATTTATTGAGCGATGGCCACTCGTTAGGTAACGCTTCGCTATTATTCGAAAAAATAGAAGACGAAGTAATACAAACACAGATCAAAAAATTGATAGACTCAAAAAAGGCAATGGAATTATCGAATCAACCTGTAGAACCAGCAAAAGCTGAAGTTTCTTTTGACGAATTTGCAAAAATGGATATTCGCATAGGCAAAGTGGTAACAGCTGAGCGAGTGGAGAAATCTAAAAAGTTATTGAAACTCCAAGTTGATACCGGGATTGACAAACGCACGGTGATGAGTGGAATTGCGGAACATTTTTCTCCGGAGGATATCATTGGCAAACAAGTGACCATTCTTGTAAATCTTGCTCCAAGAAAGATAATGGGGGTAGAATCGCAAGGGATGATTTTAATGGCGGCAGACAAAGATGGCAAACTGCGATTACTTCAGCCCAACGAAGTGGTAAGTCCCGGGTCTACTGTTAGCTGATTCAAATTCTTAATGCTGAACTCGGTGCCGTTCCATTGAAAAGCTTAGACGTCAAATACGTTCTTACGGGTATCGCATTTGCGCTTCTATGGGCATCAGCATCTACTGCAGGGAAATTTGGAATCCAATCCGTTGAACCGTTGACTTTCTTTACCATCAGGTTTTTAGCAGCGGGTTTTCTTCTGTTAGTATTTTCGCACCTGATTATGCGCTACGCTCTTCCAACGGGTATAGAGTGGTGGCAGGTAACCGTGTTTGGTGCCTTTAATACGGCTTTGTATTTGGGCATTTTTATCATAGCACTAAAAAATGTGGCGGCAGGAATTACAACCATGGCCATTGCATTGAACCCATTATTAATAGGAATCCTTTCTTCTCAAACCATGAAACGGAAAGTGCTTTGGCGAGAATGGCTTAGCATTTTTATAGGCATGCTGGGTGTGGCGATAGCCACATTGCCACTTCTAAAAACAAAGCACGCTACTGTTTCCGGGGTTTTACTGATAGTACTTTGCATGCTTATGTATTCTATCGGTTCTGTTTACTATGCTTCCATAAAATGGAAGCTGCAGCGCACCACCATTAATGCGTGGCAAGTTTTTATCGGAGGCTTGATGTTGCTTCCATTCGCTTGGCTATTGGAAAGCGGCACCAATAATTCGTTCGACTTGAAATTTTTTCTTTCGCTTACTTGGCTGGTTATTCCTGTCTCCATTGGCGCGGTGCAGTTATGGCTTCGTCTACTTAAGGACGATGCCGTTCGCGCATCTATCTGGCTTTTTCTTTGCCCGATTTTTGGGTTGACTTATGCAACTGTTTTATTGAACGAGCCTTTCACGCTATTGACAGCATTGGGTGCTGCCTTCGTATTGACGGCACTCTATATAGGGCAGCGGGCTTCTATTAATTCAAAAATCAAGATTCAAAATTCTCTCGACAAATAGATACGAATTCAAAATTTGATACCTAATAGTCGTTTCAAACTCGAGTTCTGAATCTTAAATTTTGAACTTTGAATTCTACGCCAACTCCCTCAGATCAACAGGAACTACTCTTGAAATCCCTTTCTCCACCATGGTAATTCCATAAATCACATCGGTGGTGGTCATCGTCCGCTTGTTATGGGTTACAATCACAAATTGACTGTCTTTGCTAAAGCTACGGATGATGTTATTGAATTTATCAATGTTCGCATCATCGAGCGGAGCATCCACCTCATCGAAAATACAGAATGGAGCGGGCTTTAATAAGTACATAGAGAATAGCAACGCTGTAGCAGTTAACGTTTTCTCTCCACCTGAAAGTTGATTGATGGTGAGCGGGCGTTTTCCTTTTGGCTTGGCAATAATGTCGATTTCGGAATCTAGTGGCTTGCTTGGGTCGGCCAATTTCAAATCGCAATCATCGCCTTCATTAAACAATGAGCGGAAGACGCGCACAAAATGTTCTTTGATTTGACCGAACGCTTGCATAAACGTTTCGCTCGCTACTCCTTCGATTTCGCTGATCGTGCTGAATAAGGATTCTTTCGCTTTCAACAAATCATCTTTTTGCGCAATGATGAAATCATTCCTTTGCTTAATCTCATTGTAGGCTTCCATTGCCATCGGGTTGATCGGGCCCATATTGTCGAGCTTTTCGCGAATTTTCGAGACATCCGCTCTCATCTTTTCATCATCCAACTTCATCAAAGCTTCTGCTTCTTCTGGGGTGGCTTCTCCCACCACAGAATCCAAATCCACGTTAAACTCAACAGATAGCCGCTCTTTCACAGAGTTCAATTGGAGTTTGCTTTCATTCAGCTGATTTTGCAATTCCATCAACACGGTGTCAATGTTTTGGCGCTGGTGCTGCGTTTCGCGGAGGTCTTTGTCGTACTGGTCTATTTCCCCACGGCCGGTATAGTATTCTTTTTCGGCTTCACTCAATCCTTTCTCCATCTCCTCTTTTTCGCCATACATGCCGATGAGGTCGGTGTCTTTATTTTGAGTGGTTTCAATAATTGTTTTCGACTCTTCTTCGTTCTTTTTTAACTCCTCACTGTTTGTTTCAATGCGCAAACTGCTTTGCTCCATTGATTCTTGCTTGAACCGAATTTCTTGTTCCACGCTCTTCACTCTATTCTCTTGCTGATGGAAGAAAATATTTTGTTCATTGAATGCTGATGATTTTTGGCTTAGCAAATCGCTTTGAGTAGCCAAATCATTCACGATCAACTTCATTTTCTCTTCGTGTTGGCTTAATTCTATCTTAGCCAACTCCGATTTTGGCTTGATATCCTCCAACTCCAAAGTCAGCGATTCAATTTTTTCCAAAATATCTTCTCTTCGCAGATCCGCACTACTAAGCATGCTGGAAAATTGTTCTTGTTTGGTGCGCACCGAAATGTGTTCGTCACTTACCAATTTGATGGCGCTCTGCGCTTCTTCAATTTGTTGCTTGAGCGTATTATTACGCAGGCGCTCCAACTCCCGCTGTCTGTCAAGCAATGAGAATCGAATATCTTCAACTTTTTTGGTGAGGTCTTTGATCTCTTTGTCGAGCTTTTCTAAATTCTTCGCGCGGCCGATCTTTTTGCCTTCAAATAACCCAACCGATCCACCTGAAATACTAAATCTGCGTTTCGTTACCTTTCCACTCTTCGTAATAAAGGTGTTGTCATCTGAAGAAGGAATGTTTTTAATATCTCCCTCTGCAACGTACACTTTATCCAAAATGAAAGCCATCAATTTGGAGTACTTGGGATCGAACTCAATGATTTGGGTAGCAGGAAAAGCATCTCCATACATTTGAAGAGCGGAGGGCGTAAATTTTTCGAAGGCATCCAAAATGAAAAAGTTTGCCTTTCCTTTGCTGGCGTCACTTAATATATTGATCGCTTCGTAAGCGTGCGCCTCATGGTCTACGATATAGTAATTGAGGTAGGGCTCCAAATAGTTTTCAATGGCTACTCGATACTCTTCCGTAGTGGACAGAATGTCCGATAGGAGAGGAGCGTTTTTCGTCAACTCAACATTTTTCTTCAAGAACTTGATGGCTTCGGGGAAGCCTTCCAAATTCTCAACCAGTGATTTTGTCAACTGAAACTCATTTTGACGTGCATCTAGTTTCCGACTGTTCTCCGTCATCTCTTCGCGAATCATCTCAATGGTTTTTTCCAGTGAGCCAATTCGTTGATACACCTCTTCCTCTTCTCTTTTTAGTTTTTCTAAGTAATTATTTTTCTGCCCGATATCTTCGTTTAGTAGCACTAATTTTTTTTCAAATTCGGCGAGGCTACTGCTTTGTTGATGAGTATCTGTCGTGGTGCGCTCTAACTCTTGTTTAAAGGACGAGACTTGAATTTCACGGATCTCTAAACCTTTATTTAATTGAAATGACTCTTCTTGCTTGGCGCGATGTACTTGACGCAAAGCGTCCGATTCGCCTCGTAATGTGTAGGTCGTTGCTTTTTGACTTTCGTATTCGTTGCGAAGTGCCTCGACTTTGTTGGTGATTTCAGTCAATATGGATTGAGCTGATTCACGTTCTGACTCTAAACTTTGAATGCTAAAGCGTGCGCGTTCGTTGCTCTTTTTATCCTGATCAATTTGGTCTTTGAGATTGTTAACTCGATCCGTTAGAAAACGAAGGCGTTCATTTTTGACTTGTTTATCGCTTTCGTACAGCCTGATTTTAGAAACAAACTCATTGATTGACTTTTGACGAGACGACAACGTCTTTTCTTTTAAAATCAATTCTGCTTTAGATTTCTCGATTAACGCCTCTTTCTCGGCCACTTCTGCCGCTAACTTGGTTTTGCGGTCGTTCTCTGTCTCAATTTGCTTGTTGAGTGAGCCAAACTTATCCTTCTGTTTATTGACTACTACTTTTGCGAGATGAATGCTCTTCTCTTTGTAGTCTTCTTTGATCTTATAATATTGTTCGGTTTGCTTTGCCTGTTTCTCCAGGCTTTTCATATTTTTTTCAATCTCGAAGAGTAAATCCTCGACCCGCTCTAAATCCGCATCTGTATCTTCTAGTTTTTTAAGCGTTTCTTTTTTGCGCTTTTTGAATTTGGAGATCCCGGCCGCTTCTTCAAACAACATTCTTCTGGAATTGTCTCGATCGTTCAAAAGATCGTCTACCATGCCCAGTTCGATAATAGCATAGCTATTGGATGCCACACCTGTATCCAGGAACAAATTGGTAATGTCTTTTAGCCGGCAGGCTACCCCATTTAGTAGATATTCACTTTCTCCCGAACGGTATAAACGTCTGGTGATAGTTATTTGAGAATACTCGGTGGGTAAAATGTTTTTTGTGTTGTTGATCGTCAACGAAACTTCTGCCATTTGCTGAGCAGAACGTTGACTCGTGCCATTGAAAATGACATTTTCCATCTTCTCTGAGCGCAATGCACTCGTCTTTTGCTCGCCTAATACCCATCGAATTGCGTCCACCACATTGGATTTCCCGCACCCGTTGGGGCCTACGATCCCCGTGATCCCTTCATCAAAATTGATGACGATTTTATCGGCAAAACTTTTAAATCCTTTAATCTCCAGCTTTGATAGTTGCATGAGTCGCTCGCAATTAGTGATTGTTAAAAAAATAAGACGGCAAAGATAACTTTCGATTTGGCATTTGAAAAACTACCTATTCCCAAACCATTCACATTTTATACATGTCTAAATTGTTGTAAAAACCCCTGTTTTTAATGAAATAATCAATACCTTTGGTCTGAATGGATAATATTCAATTCTGGATTTGGCTAATCGTGATCATCGTCACGTTTATTGCGAGGGCTAAGAAAAAGAAGCCTGAGGGTGGTACAACCACATTTGGGGGAGAGCCAGTTGATAGACGGACAAATCCTGCGGATAAGCCTGTTTCATTTGAAGATTTGCTTCGGGAAATTCAGGCCTCGAAGGCGCCACAGCCAATCCCTGTAATGCAGAAAAAACAGGAATATGTGGATTATGATGATGAGCTAGAGGAGGAGGCTGTTGCCGAGCGAATCGACTACTCTAAACGTGACCAGGATAACACTTTTCAAACATACGAAAAGGCAAAACAGGAAGCCTTCAATAGGGCATCGCTAGAGGAGACCATGAAAATTGAGGACACAGTGGTTCGATTTGGTCAATTCAAAGGCTATCAACAAGATAAAGAGGTAAATGTGCTAGCGGAGTATGTCAAAGACTTGCAAGATCCGGCTGGATTCAAGAAGGCCTTTATCTTGAGCGAGGTTTTGAACCGGAAGTTTTAGTCATTTTTTGATGTATATATTACCTGGATGTGTTAAACTGGCTTTTCAAAAGGTCAATTTTTTTGGTTTTGTTCATATTTACGGTTGGGAAAGTGGGTTACTATCATTTACAAATGGTATTTAAAGAATGTTGTGAATTTTTAATTTAAATAGAAATGATTTCTTTACCCTTTTTGGTATCTTTTTTTTGGTCGATCATTCTGCATCCTATTGGCACAACCGAATGCAATTCAATCAAAGTTTCTCACCAACTCCAACGTACTGGAAATTCCAATACATTGGATATTTTGGTTGATGGTGGAAGGGATCCCATTAAAGTAATCCTAACAAAAGAAGCTGGACCAGTTATCTCAGACAGTAAATTTGAAGAACGGCACTTTGTTTCGTTAAAGCCGGGCATTTATTACTGTTCGGTAATTGATGCCAATAATTGTAAAAAGAGCCTTGAAATAACTATACCGTGAAGATGGTGAACCGTTTTTTTTTCTATCCACTTAGAGCAACAATCGTGCTTGGTTTACTGGTTTTTGTCAGCCAGTTGAATGCACAGACTTTTAACTATTCCAGTGGTACGCTTAATGTAGACGTTATTCTATCACATCCATGCAATGGTTCTACCAGCAATGGCACAATTACATATAAAGTCAATAGCGCGAATGGTGGTTCGGCTATTTTATTGGCAATTGGTGGACCGAATGGCTTTGTCACCCCTGTTCAGCCCATTCTGGTAGGAAGTTCATTTACCTACACTCCAGTCTCCCCGCAAGCGGGAGATTATGATTTCATCATCAATGACGTTCTTAACAATTTTAACATCAACACCTTTCCAGCGGGCGCTCCATTTCCTGTTACGTTGGTAGGCTTGCCTAGTATTGCAGTTAATGAAGTTACTCGAATCGATAATTCTAGTTGTGCTGCACCGAACGGCCAAGTAATCGGTTCTGTTTCGGGAGGTTCTCAAACACCAGCTCTAGCAGTTCCTGGTTCTTTCACGTATACATGGACTAGTGGTAATGGCCTAGGAGGATTGCCGTTAACGGGAACATTTGATGGGACATCCAATCTGAATTTGGCCACTCAACTTTCGTTAGGCGGTTTACCCGGTGGTACTTATATCCTCAATATCAAAGATAATTATTCTGCTTGCTCCCAATCTCGAAATTTCACCATAACTGATCCATCGCCTTCATTATTTAACATCACTTCAGGATCCGGAACCGCATGCTCTGGAAGCAATTTTACGGTAACACTAAACGGATCGGATGGTGCAGTTCCAGCCCCAGGGGCAGTTTATGAAATTCTTCGAAATGGAAGCTCTACTGGAATAACTTTTCCAGGAACAGGTATTGCACCATTCAACATGACGTTCTCAACTGCTTCATTTACCAACGGAGATGTGCTGACTGTACGAGCTACCAATGGATCGTGCACACCAAGGCTCATGACTGGGTTAGTAGTCCTTGGCGTTGCCTCTTCTCCAACTTCCGCTGTTCTTTCAGGTACCACTACTATTTGCGCTGGTCAGTCGACCAATATTTCAGTTGCCATCGTTGGTGGCACTGCGCCCTTTAGTTTTACAATTACTGGCTTTGGACCGGTTTCTGGCTACGCTTCGGGAACACCTATTCCTGTCAGCCCACTAATTACTTCAACTTATACACTTTCGGGTTTAGTCACAGATGCCAATGGTTGTACTGTGGCTGGCTCGGGCAGTGCGACTGTAACTGTCAATCCAACTCCAACAGCAGTCATTAGTGCACTTCCTGGTACACTATGTGCGGGATCAAGTAGCACACTTACTTTTAACCTGACAGGCTCGGGCCCGTTTAACGTTGGATATTCAGATGGTTTTACCACCTTCAATCTCTCCGGTATTTCGAATGGAAATACCTTAGTCGTTACACCCGTTGTCACCAGCACCTATACAATTACGAGTATCACCGATGCTACTGGTTGTATTGGACTTCCCGGCTCTGCAACAACTGTAACCGTAAATCCAGCTCCAGTATCAGCTTTGCTGACGGGCACCGCTACAATTTGTGCTGGTCAATCCACCAACTTAATAGTAACCATAGCTGGGGGAACACCTAACTATGGCTTTACAATTACAGGACTCGGACCAATTGGAGCCTATACCTCGGGAAGTGCGATTACCGTGAGCCCCGCGGTCACCACGACTTACACTTTGGCTGGTTTAGTTACGGATGCGAGTGGTTGTACAGTGGCCGGTTCAGGGAGTGCGTTAGTCACGGTGAATCCATTGCCAACTGCGACAATTTCATCTTTGCCAGGTTCATTGTGTACAGGTGGCAGCAGTACATTGACATTTACATTAACAGGTACCGGTCCGTTCACGGTAGGCTATAGCGATGGGTCGACCACGTTCTCCTTACCCAATATCTCAACCGGCCATACGGTAGTTGTTAATCCGATAGTTACTACTACTTATACGATTACCAGTGTGTCGGATGCGACCACTTGTGTAGGTGTTGGAGGTTCAGCTACGACAATAACAGTTAATCCATCACCGACCGCTGCCAATTTGAGTGGAGCATCTACAATCTGTGTGGGTCAGTCTACTAATTTGTCAGTTGTTATTACGGGTGGAGTTGCTCCCTTTAGTTTTACGCTTACTGGTTTTGGTGCAGTGACGGGGTATACCTCAGGTAGCCCAATTGCAGTGAGCCCATTGGCAACTACTACTTTTAGTATAGCAGGATTGGTTACGGATGCAAATGGTTGCACAGTGGCTGGTTCAGGGAGTGCATTAGTCACGGTGAATCCATTGCCAACTGCGACAATTTCATCTTTGCCAGGTTCATTGTGTACAGGTGGCAGCAGTACATTGACATTTACCTTAACGGGTACAGGTCCGTTTACGGTAGGTTATAGCGATGGTTCGACCACGTTCTCTTTACCCAATATCTCAACTGGCCATACCGTAGTTGTTAGTCCGATAGTTACTACTACTTATACGATTACAAGCGTGTCGGATGCGACCACTTGTGTAGGTGTTGGAGGTTCAGCTACGACAATAACAGTTAATCCATCACCGACCGCTGCCAATTTGAGTGGAGCATCTACAATCTGTGCGGGTCAGTCTACTAATTTGTCAGTTGTGATTATGGGTG
>JANNQG010000009.1:0-1505 GCA_031400595.1 Cyclobacteriaceae bacterium | reverse complement strand
GGATATCGCGCCAAGGAGACGTATCAGATAGTGAGTGAAAATGAATTCACCGAAACTTTTGAACTGGCCGAACCCGGAAAAGAGTTTGAATTGTATTCGAAGGCAATTTTGAAAAGGGTGAAGTAAGCTGCCAATCTTGTCGATCACCAAGAGATAGTCTATTGTCCTCCTAGAAACCAAGAAATATGAGTACAATCAGAACAAATAAAACAACTGGCACTTTTGTTGGCCCAATCCAAGTTGAAGAATGTAGCTACGGCAGTATTTAGTTGAGCCTGTCTTGTCCAGAAGTGAGCATTATTGCAAATAGGACATCTTAGTTCACGTCCTTTTACTTCTATTGTTTGAGGCTTTTCAGGTTGTCTGGCTTTAAACAAGTTCATAGGTTAGGCATTTAATAGTTCTGTAATTCAGATGCTTTCAAGAAACGAAAACTACAAACTTAAACTGAACCTGCCCCATTGATTAATGTATTTTTTCGCGCATTGACACACTACCCTACTCTTTTTTAGGATAGTCCTTAAAATTCCATTTCATAAATTTTCCGCATTCAAGAATGACTGCCAAAAGGACAATACTTTTTGAAAGAGTGTGATTGCTTGCCAGGGGTTTCCGTCCTTATCATTTATTAATACCGCAGGAGTAAGGATGACGTCCACAGACTCTTCATCGGGGATAACATTAGTTCTTATCCCCATTAAGTCTTTAGAGCCTTGAATGTCTGTGGCTACGTTGAAAGGTTTTAATTTCTTATCGTTTAGTACAAAATGTTTTGCTCCGTTACAAATCTGTTCGCACACTACCAGCTCAGGACACTTAATTCTAAATTGTTCCTGCGTTTCTTTTAAGTCCAGCTTGTTTATGGCGCTTATCCAATCTACCATATGCCAAGCTGTTATAGCGAAATCAAAGACCCAATCAATTTGGTGTTCACCGTAGACTGGTCTCCGGTCGAAAGTACGCTCAAGCTTGCGATAGAGTTCGGTTGTGTTTTCAATTGATTTCTGAGAAAGCATAGAAATTTTCCGTTATCATCTTGGGTGCCTAATCTATCCGAAAATATTGCGCCCAACAAATAGATATATACAATTGCATATACTTTCAATACAGCAATTTGGTTCAATTTTTATTTAGTGGTCACGTCAGGAATCTGGCCAGACAATCCTATATAAGATCGGAATCTGAAATACCGACAATCCCTTTAAAGTGACCCCGGCAGGAATCGAACCTGCATCTTCAGAATCGGAATCTGAAATACTATCCATTGTACTACGGAGCCAATAGTTGGGCAAAGATAAGGAATCTGTATTACCAGCAAACGCGAAAAAACGAGATTAACTTCATGGTACAAAGATTGACTTCATTAATGCTTCGGGCTTACGAAACCTGTCAATGCCCGCATGGCCAATAACATACTCAGCACCGTCAGTACAGCTCCCATCAGCATGGGCGCTCCAGGAAAATATAGCAGGGCATTCGCGCCTGTAAAGTAGCCGAACAATTGA
>JANNQG010000029.1:0-38800 GCA_031400595.1 Cyclobacteriaceae bacterium | reverse complement strand
GCGCTGTCGGCGCCGGCGGCATTGCCCAATCCCGACCGTGACCGCTTCGGCACGGCCATGCGCGCCGCGCTGGGGGCGGCCATTGCCGCGCTGGCGTCGCGGGATCGCCTGCGCCTCGGCTGTGGTGTCCAGCCCCACGTCTTCCAGATCATTGTGCTTTCCGCTTACCCGAAGGCACTTCTGAGTATCGGCAATTCGGCTATTGGGCGAAATCGAATTGCCCAAAAAGTAGTCCTTAAACTGCACCATGCCCGAGTTGGTAAACAGCAGCGAAGGGTCGTTTTTAAGCACTAAAGGGGCAGAAGGGACGATTTTGTGGCCTTTACTTTCAAAGAAATCCAAGAATTTTTGGCGGACGATGGCCGATGTCATATGCATTTGGTCGAATTAAGCTTTTGATAAAGAGGACATTTTGCCTACTTTTATGAGTTCACAACCTTACAAAAGCACAAAATTAACCCATTAGGGTCATTATAAAAGGAATTGAATAAAAGTTGGCGATGGCAGAAACAAAGTTTAGTTACAATCCAAAAACGCTTCGATACGAAAGGGTTATCCCATCGATCGTAAACATTGCGTTTAAGGGATTTGGCTATTTGATCTTCGGCTGCGCCTTTTTTGTGGGATTAGTGATGCTTCAGAACCTTGTGATTGAAACTCCGCTTGAAAAATCGTTGCGTGCTGAAAACGAAGCTCTTCAGCTCCACAAGGATGTCCTAGTCGCTAGTTTGCAAAAATCAAGTGTGGGTATTCAGGATCTTCGTAAAGAGGATCAGCTGCTTTACGAAAGACTTTTTGAAACAAAAGTCGTTTCCGAAAACGAAACAGACGTCTATAAAAAAGAAGAAATATTAACGGCTGAGCCTACCCTATTTGCAGAATGGGAAAAATCGGTTCGGACTAACTTCACTTCTGTTTTTAAAAAGGCACAATTGAGAGATCATTCATGGGCTCAACAGATTCATATCGACAAAACGAAGTTGGCCAAATTAAAGCATCTGCCAAGTGTTTCGCCTATTCCTGAAATTGAAGCAGACAAGTTGGTCTCTGGTTTTGGCAAACGAATAAATCCTTTTCATAAGGGAATATATCACCATGATGGAATTGATTTCGCCATGCCGGCTGGAACACCTGTTGTTGCCACTGCACCCGGCACAATTTTACGTGCTAACACCAGCAATCAGGTAGCGGGTTTTGGCAATTACGTTGAAATTGATCACGGAAATGGAATTATCACTCGGTATGCTCACTTGGCCGATCTTAATGTAAGATACGGTCAATCAGTAACAAAAGGTCAGAACATTGGCACAGTTGGATCGAGTGGTGGTTCAATTGCACCACACCTTCACTATGAAGTTATCCGTGGTGGCATCAATGTGAACCCTGTTCACTACCTAGTGGGCAATTATACCAGCACATTTTACAACGGACTTGTGCTAGCGAGCGAAAAAGGAAATCAGTCTCTGGATTAATGGCGAAGGTTAAGTACACATATAATCCAGTTACCTGCAAATACGATCCAATTATCGTTACACCAGGGACATTTGGCAGGGCCACGTTTCGCTTTTTAGCCGTTTCACTTTTTATCGGTTTAGCTGGTAGCATCTATTTCCATTTCCAATATCCATACCTTGACGAGACC
The DNA here is from genome assembly GCA_031400595.1 of Cyclobacteriaceae bacterium. Lineage (GTDB taxonomy): Bacteria > Bacteroidota > Bacteroidia > Cytophagales > Cyclobacteriaceae > ELB16-189. Next base: position 37,158 of record JANNQG010000029.1, on the reverse strand, counting down.
CTACAAGCACAGGAGAATGCATACCTAAAGTCAGAATGGCGCTTGCTCGGAAAGCGTCTGGACAATAGTTCTCAACAGTTGAGTTCCTTGGAAAAAAACGATGACCAAAATTTCCGTGTGATTCTTGATCTGGATCCTTTATCACCTTCCCAGCGCGAAGCGGGTGTCGGTGGTCGTCCAAAAGAGAGCGAAACGATTTCTTATCCGTTAATCAAGTTAGCCTATGATAAGGCAGCAAAAATCAAAAACCGTCTAGATATCCAACGGCAGTCTATTGATCAATTAAAAACAGAGCTTGGAAAAAAGGAACGTATGTGGGCATCGCGGCCGGCCATACAACCTATTAACAATAAAGATTTAACTCACCTTCATACCATTTTCGGAATGAGGCTGCATCCGATTCTGGGTTATGTCCGACCTCACAATGGTCTCGATTTTACTGCGCCACATGGATCACCAGTTTACGCGACAGGTGACGCAGTGGTGATGTATACCGGATTTTCAACCTATGGAAATGTGATTTATTTAGATCACGGTTTTGGCTTTGAAACCAGATATGCCCACTTGACGCGCTACATTGTGGAACCTGGACAAGTCATCAAAAGAGGACAGATCATCGGGTATGTGGGCAATACCGGTTTATCAGCAGCACCACATCTTCACTATGAGGTGCATTATAAAAACGTAGCCATCAATCCAATCAATTTCTTCCAGCGCGATCTAAGCAACAAGGAGTATGAAAAATTGATTGAGTTGGGAAGTAAGTCAACTACGTCACTCGATTAGTCGAATTCCAAAGTCCAACTATGCTCTTTTAATTGCCAGCAAGGGTATTGTCCCTAAGTAGGCCAATGTCCGCGTGACGCTTTTTGCAAATAACTTTTCTTCCAAACTTAACTTGTGAGTAAAGGTAGTGAGTAGGTCAGCTTTTGTTTGCTTGATGTATTGGTCAATCGCTTTTGGAATATCGTCATCCAGGATAAGCTTAAAATCCAGCTTGTCGTAATTCGTTTTTTTGATAATTGCCTCTAATGAATTTTTTGCTGTCTCCACCTTTTTGTCCATGGAGGGCACCACATGTATCATATGTACAGCCGATCCATAAATACGCGCAAATTCTACAACAATATCTAACTCTTTCTGTGTGTCTTTCAAGTCAGTGGCGTACACGATGTGTTGTAGGTTCTTGTACTGTGCAAATTCAGGTATTGCCAACACTGGGCAAGGGCAATCGTCAATGACCGACACGGTCGTGCCGCCTAATCTCGCCTTCTTTAAGGCGGACGCTCCCCGCGAGCCCATCACCACAATATTCGTTTTGTTTTTTTCTGTATAGCGTTTCACCATCTCAGCTACGGTGTGTGAGCGAATCGCCTTAAATTCGATTTGAAAGTCGCCTTTTACTGTCTTTCGTAATTCTTCAATCAAGTGCCTTCCCTCCTCCTCTGTAATTTGAATGAGCGATTTTTCGATTTGCTTCATTTTAAGATTTGCCCTCGGCACGCCATCAAATCGCACAATGTTCAATATTGTGAATTCAGCTTTCACGGGCGCTGCCATACGAAGGGCATAGGAAATGGCCACTTTGGACAAAGTAGAGAAATCAGTAAGAAGGACAATTTTGGGTACTGCCATACTATTTGGTTACAATCAAAAATAAACCATTCAACGGCATTAAAAAAGCGATTAAGAATGTAAATTTCCCAATCCAAATCAACACCAAACAGATGTCTAAAAAACCACTTCTATTACTTTGTCTTGCCCTCCTTGCTTTAATTGGGCAGGCACAAGTCAATTCAAAGCTCATTCAATCACACATCAAAATTCTTTCAAGCGATTCCCTGGAAGGTCGGGGAACTGGAACTGCTGGAGAAAAACTGGCTATTGCCTACATTCAATCGCAATGGAGTAAGATCGGGCTAATGCCAAAAGGCGATGGAAAGTTATTTACCCAAAAATTCAATTTTAAAGGTGGAATTCATGGAACAGGTGAAGAGGGTACCGCTTACAATCTGGTTGGATTCATTGACAACCAAGCCGCCAATACCATCGTGATTGGCGCTCACTTTGATCACCTAGGTCTGGGAAATCAAGGCAGCTCGTTGGATGCGAATCCGCAAAACAAAATTCACAATGGTGCGGATGACAATGCATCGGGTGTGGCTGGAGTGATCGAATTGGCACGGTATGTCCAAACGAATAAAATCAAAGAGTCAACCAATTTTCTGTTCCTCTGCTTTAGTGGCGAAGAGCTAGGACTCTACGGATCCAAATACTTCACAGAGAATCCAACGATTGATTTGACAAAAGTAAGCTACATGATCAATATGGATATGATTGGCCGATTAGATCCGCAATCGAAAAGCCTAGCAGTGAGTGGAACAGGAACAAGTGCCGTCTGGGAAAATCTTCTTAAAAAACTATCATCCGAAAAACTGATGATTAAAACTGACTCAGCCGGTGTAGGCCCTTCAGATCATACTTCCTTCTATCTCAAAAATATTCCGGTCCTGCATTTCTTCACTGGTTCACATAGTGACTATCACAAACCATCAGATGATGCCGAAAAAATAAATTTTGAGGGTGAGAAAGAAATCCTTGAGTTAATTACTCGCCTGATCGAAAATCTTGACAAGCAGCCAAAGCTGACTTTCCAAGCTACTAAAAATAAATCAATGGGGTCGGCTCGCGCTTTTAAAGTCACCATGGGTGTAATGCCGAGCTACACATCAAGCGAGGAGGGACTGAAGGTAGATGGCGTTACCGAGGGGAAGCCTGCTCAAAAAGCCGGGATAATTACTGGTGATGTTATCGTTCAGATTGGATCTTATCAAATAAAAGATATCCAGGGTTACATGGATGCATTAGGCAAATTTGAAAAAGGACAAATAGTACCCGTGAAACTGAAAAGACAAAAGGAAATCCTGACGTTGAATGTTACGTTTTAACGAAAACAAATAATATGAAATGGACTGGAAGAAGAACGAGTAGTAATGTTGATGATCAACGTGGTAGTGGCGGAACACGTGGAGGATTACCAGGTGGCCTTCTCACCAAGGGAGGGATTGGCACCATTGTCGTGGTGCTACTTGTCAGTTGGTTAACGGGTACAAACCCATTATCACTTTTACAACAAACAGATTTGACGGCTGGTCAAAGTCAACCGATGGAACTTGCGCCTGCATCGCCAGGGGAAGATGATCTCGCGCAATTTGTGTCCGTTGTGTTGGCCTCTACAGAAGACATTTGGAATGAGCAGATGGAAGGATATCGGGAACCAACGCTTGTATTGTTCAGATCCAGTGTAGAGTCTGGCTGCGGCTCTGCTTCCGCATCTTCAGGACCCTTTTATTGCAGCTCCGATGAAAAGCTCTACATCGATTTGAGTTTCTATGAAGACCTGAAGGAAAATCTTAACGCACCTGGTGATTTCGCACAAGCCTATGTGATCGCACACGAAGTTGGTCACCATGTGCAACATTTATTAGGCATTACCGACAAAGTACACAGCATGCGGAGTCAATTGAGCGATGAGGAGTACAATCAGCTTTCGGTAAGGCTGGAACTTCAAGCCGATTTTTTGGCGGGCGTTTGGGCGTATTACGCTAAAGATAGCCAGGGTTTTATAGAGCCAGATGATATTGATGAAGCGATCAATGCGGCAGCAGCTATCGGTGATGACAGACTGCAGAAAAAATTTCAGGGCACGGTTATTCCGGATTCATTTACACATGGCACTTCTGAGCAACGTGTTCGGTGGTTCATGAAGGGTTTCGAAACTGGGGATACTAAGCAGGGAGATACATTTAGCGAAAAGATTCTGTAAAGTCGAGCATACTGATTCCCGATTTTTAAAATCCATTTCTCCCTCTATTTTTGCAAAAGAAAACAATCAATAAATTTCGACATGGGACGCGTATTTGAAAAAAGAAAACATACGATGTTCGCTCGCTTTGACCGAATGGCCAAAGCTTTTACGCGGATAGGAAAAGATATTGCTATGGCGGTGAAAGCCAATGGCCCCAACCCAGATAACAATCCCAAGCTTCGAATGGCAATTCGAAATGCAAAGGGTGCGAATATGCCGAAAGATCGGGTTGATGCAGCTATCAAACGCGCATCTTCGAAAGAAGAAAAAGATTTTGAGGAAATAGTGTATGAAGGCTACGCCCCCCACGGAGTGCCTGTGTTGGTAGAATGTGCTACTGACAACCCGACCCGAACAGTGGCAAATATCCGACTACAGTTTTCTAAAAATCATGGCACAATGGGCAATTCCGGATCCGTCTCATTTATGTTTGAACGGAAGGGAGTATTTAAATTCGAACCATCTAAACTAAACCTAGATGAATTAGAATTAGACTTGATCGATGCAGGTGCCGAAGATATTCAACGGGACGCGGAAGAGACTATCATCTACACAAAATTCACTGAGTTTGGTCACATGTCTAAATTCCTGGAATCCAAAAAACTGGAGGCAAAAAGCTCTGAACTCAATTATATTCCCAACAGCACGAAAGAACTTACAGAGGCTGAGCAAGATGAGGTACTCAAGTGCATCGAAGCATTGGAAGCAGATGATGACGTTCAAAACGTTTATCATAATCTCGCTTAAGTAACGAGGTCAAACTTAATCTTTCTTCTTTCTTAAGACTTCTAATTGGCTTCCCTCCTTCGTCAAGTTGTCGTCTACCATTCGATTATTGTATTGTTGGATTAATGCGCGCAGCCTTGCCTGCATTTCAGAAACCGTATCGGGCAGTGCGTTCATTTCATTGTTCTTTAAGAATGGATCACCTTTAAAGTCAAAGAGTGCGATTGACTTCTGTCCATCAAATTGAAGAAAGTAGTTCCCTTGAAAAAACTGATACGTGTTGTTTAGATAATTGAAAGCAAAAGGGCGTTCCTTGGCACTAAATACATTGCGCCCAAAAGCAACGTAGGGCTGATCATAGCCCAAGTGACCCAAGATGGAAGGCAAAATATCAACCTGTTGAACTAGTTCATCCTTCATGCCAACATCTTTCATTTCTGGATCATAAAAAATAATAGGAATTGAAAAATAGCCCCAGGCGGTATTGTATTGCGGATATTGAATTTCGGCCGAAGCGTGGTCAGCAGTGATCACAAAAAGTGTATTCTTAAACCAATCCGTCTTAAAGGCTGTTTGAAAAAACCGCTTCAGCGCCCAATCCGTATATTCAATTGTTCTATAAATCGGCAGTGAGCCACCTTTAAATTTATTTTGATATTCCTCAGGCAACTGGTACGGATGATGAGAAGAGACTGTAAACAACGTGGTGTAGAATGGCTGCTTGAACCCGCTCATCTTTTTAGAGAAGTATTGTAAAAACTTTTCATCCCAAATTCCCCATATTCCATCATAGTCATCGTCATTTCCATATTCATCTTTTCCAAAATAGTCGGCAAAGCCGCTTTGGTTGGCAAATGCATCGAAGCCCATTGATCCGTTCGGAGCTCCATGAAAAAAGGCGGTGTAATATCCTTTTTCCTTTAGTAGAGTCGGGAGGCTATTCACTTTGTTTCCCGAAAAATGCGAGAGAACATACGGCACTTCAATGGATGGAACAGAGCATATCACGGAAGGCATTGCATCAATCGACTTTCGACCGTTTGCCATTGAGTATTTGAATGATCGGCTATGAGAAATCAGCGAATCTAGAAAAGGTGTGTACCCTTTATAACCCTCTTTTTCCCACGATTGATTATAAGCTCCAACAAACTCCTTCGAAAAACTCTCCAAAATAATAACAACCACATTTTTACTTTTAAACCTAGGTGAGTCGGTTGGTGTCTTTAGCGGATTAAAATACTTTTCTAACTCTTGCTGTGACTCGTAATAGTAAACCTTCTTAATGACGTTTGCCTTTGCCGTACGCATCAGTGCAAAAGGGGTATTCAAAACCAAATTGACATCGTTTGGCTCTTTGGCATATACCGCTGCGTTGCTTAACGTTATTGGACGAGTACTTTCGCGAAAACCACCTCTCGCTCCGCCAATAAAAAGCCCGACCGCCACCACCATGGCCAATGTATTTAGTCCATAAAACAACCACGGCTTTTTGCTTTGCGGACCCTCGAAGCGTATTTTGTTGTACCCCCACACCAACAAACCCACCAACAATAGAAAAAAGAAAAAAGCATACCAGTAGTCAATCAAAAACCTAAAAAACAGTTTACCTAAATTCGTTTCATTCTCGAATTGACTAAAAATACTGAGCGTAGTTCTTCGAAGCGTGAACCGATAATAAATGATGTCCGCAGAGTTCGCAGCAAAAGCAATCGTATTACAAACAATAAAGACCCATTTAAGTACAAGCTTATACCAGGCAGAAAATCGAAAAGTAAATGGAACGATCATCAGCAAGATGAACAACGAGTTGGAATAGAGCGTGGCGGACAGATCGAATCGCAAGCCACCCGCTGCAATGGTGAGGAATCGGTTGGCATCCATGCCCTGAAAAAACGCCCTATTAAAAAGGAAAAATCCTACCCTGCTCAACGAATAGAGTATCATGACCAACAATAGACAGAAGATCAATGCAACGTAGATATTGTAACGAACCTTGAAGCGCCAAAATTGACCGTCTGCCATGAATTGCAAGATGAGTGTAAAAAGCACAAAAATACTGCACCAGGGCGAAAAAAGGCCCCATGATTTCAGTAATTGTCTTAGTTTTGTTAACTAAGAAATAGTGAAAAATGGCCAAAAGCTTGCAGTTCGAAGCTGAAAAATCGACCATTAGTGTAGGCACGTTGAAAGCAACACTTATTGTTGTTTTAGCGCTGTCATTTTCCCACTCCAATGCGCAAAATATCGAAGCCTTTGGAGTATACGGAGGTTTTAATTTTCCCATCACTCTTGACGAAGGACTTTCAAAGGATCCCCGCTATTTTGGCCAGCTAACTTTTCGTACAACGCCTGTTGGTTTTTCTTATGGCTATGACAAGGTCGGCTTTGGCTTTGTATTAACACCTTGCTATTTACAAGTGGGACAACAGTTCAGCATTCGGAATTCAATTGCCGGTGAGATTGGAACACGCGATATTCAAATGGATTACATTAGTCTCCCAATTGCGCTGAAGTTACACGTGAACGATATGGCATTCTTCAGGCTAAGCGCTGTATTAGGGTTAAATATCAACTATTTGGTAAAAGGCAGAGAGATGATTTCGCACGCGGCCTCTAAAGTGACCTACCCTGCCGGCATCACTATTCCAACAGATCCGGGTTACGTATCCGTTTACGATGGCGTGTTTGTTCCTGCCATTGATAAACTAGAATATGTTTCCAACGATAAATTCAATTCTATCCAACTTTTTGCAGCCCTTGGGTTGCGTTCCGACTTCGATTTGAACGATGACTGGAGTATTAATTTTGACGGACGAGCAAACTTTGGACTTTTCGACTCCCGCCAGACCAGCTACGTCAATCAACTTAAAAACCCTTCAGGTGGAGTTGACTTCAATGGAAACCCGGGTGCTCCTGATCTTCCAGGGCAAAGGCGTGAGATTTACCTAGCGGTAAGCGTAGGAATATCAAAAATTATCCAGACAAAAACTAAGTTTAAAACAAAGAGAACAGGTATCACCAATCGTGGCGGAAATAATGCGCCCAAACCAAGAGGCAGGAAGCCATAGGGTTAACTCATCCGTAGCTTTTTTAACTTAAGGAAAGAAAGTCTCCGATATCTTCTATGACTATGAGAGTAAGCGGATAGATCGCTTCATTGCTTCCTCGTGACCCTGCCCGTGTTCAATATTACCTTGAATTGTTTCAACCAACTCTGATACCTGATCGCGTTTGTAGCCAAATTTAATTGCAAAAATATGCGATAATTTCATCTCTTCGCTATGCACGTTTTTGTCGATCGTCATCATGTGTACCAAATCATATAACTGATGGAATTTTTCATTTGCATCCGTTGGTACTTCAAATTTAACATGGTTTGGGTTTGTTCGGATTTCTTTCAGTTTCCCTTCACTGATCCCATTTCTTTTTGCAATCGATTTTAATAGGTCGTACTCAACATCGTCAAAATTCCCATCCACTGCAGCCATTTCAATGAGGTTTTTCATATGGCTTTTGGCAGTTGATTTGCCTTGACTGAATGCGCCTAGAAGCTCTTTTAAATTCATGTTGAATTCGGATTAGAATATTAAAACTACGTGAAATATTGTCAAATCAAAATCAATTTTCATTATCCATCCGTTAAATTTCCAGACTTTTTTCGGCACGGATAAAAGCCGAAAATAAGCTAAGCTGATTTCGAGCGCGGGCAAGATTTTGGCCGTCAAATTGGGAGCCATAATAAACGTCATTATTCAGATAATCTGCCAAAAAACGCAGTGACTGCATATAAATCAAGAATTGCCCAGCCAAGAAAAACGAGTCTTGCTCTTCTATTGACAATGCACCTTTCATTCCCTCAGAATATCCCTGTACTATGGCATGGAAGAACATAGGTCTGACCACGATTTTGGAGAAATCAGTTTCTTCTTCGTTTGTTGGTGACAAATACGTTCGCATCATGTCGCCCACATCGCTAAAGAAGTAGCCTGGCATAACGGTATCCAAGTCGATGACGCAAATACCCCTATTTTCCAAATCGAACAGCACGTTGCTGATTTTAGTATCATGGTGAGTGACGCGCAGTTTGAATAGTGGATTCTCGAGAATTCGGTCGTATTCATCCACTAGATACGCGTAACTTCTTACCTGATTAATCTGATCGGAACATGCGCTGATCCTTTGCCGATTCCCTGTTAGCAACGCGTTCTCAAATTGTTTGTAGCGATATGCCAAGTTGTGAAAATTTGGAATCGTGACGTGAAGTTGGTTGGCATTGAAATCAGAAAACGTGCTTGAGAACTTACCAAACTGCAGAGCTGCCTCATAGGCCTGATCGGGTGTTTCAACTAGTTGAATGGTTTTAGAATTTTCCGCAAAGCGTGTTAGTCTAAAGTAACCCTTGCCCGTTTCGTAAGCTAATTCTTCGCCACTTTCAGTTCTTATTGCTGATACCAAAAAATAGTCGGAACCAATTGCCTTTAGATGATCTGCAAGCAATCGAACATTGGTGGCGATCTTCTTAGGCTCTTGGAAAACATTCTCGTTAATCCGCTGAAGAACGAAGCTCTCTTCATTTGCTATTACCTTCCATGTTTGGTTAATCAATCCACCAGAAATTACTTCCAAGGAAGCGTTTTGGAATTGAGAGCCATACTGCTGAAGGATGCTGTTCATATACTTATCTCACGCAAAGTCTTTAAGCAAAAATTAGCCTTTCCTAAAAGGCACTATCAGGTTGAGCCTTTCGAAACCTTTCTGAAGAATAACCAACTTCGACAAGCCTGCCTGTCCGGTAGACAAGCTCAGTCCGACAGCCTCATAAAAACTACAACACCACATTCACAATCCTCCCCTGCACCACAATCATTTTCTTTGGTGGTTTCCCCTCAGTCCACTTTTGCACAATTTCTGAAGCCAATACAATTTTCTCAATGTCTTCTTTGGGCATATCCAACGCAAACTCCATTTGAGCGCGCACTTTGCCATTGATAGAAATCGGATAGCTAAATGTACTTTCTACTAAATACTGGTCATCGTACTTTGGATAAGTTGCAGTCAAAATACTTTCTTTATGGCCCAACTTTTCCCAGAGTTCTTCTGCAATGTGCGGAGCAAATGGAGAAAGAGCGATCACCAACGGTTCTACAATGGCGCGCTTATTACATTTTAAAGAACCTAATTCATTCACACAAATCATAAACTCACTTACAGAAGTATTGAATGAGAAATTCTCAATATCCTGCTCTATCTTTTTGATTGTTTTGTAAAGTACTTTTAATTCCTGACGTGTAGGCTCCGCCTCGCTTACTTTCAGATTACCAGTTTGATCATGGATCAAATTCCAAACCTTGCGCAAGAACTTGAACACTCCATCAATGCCTTGTGTACTCCACGGTTTAGAAGCCTCCAATGGCCCTAAGAACATTTCGTACATCCGAAGTGTATCGGCACCGTAGTTGTTTATAATTTCATCTGGGTTCACGACATTGAAATATGACTTAGACATTTTTTCGATGGCCGAGCCACAGATGTATTTGCTCTCCTCCAAGATAAATTCAGCATTAGCAAAATCTGGCTTCCATTTTTTGAACGCATCTATATCAAGTTCCAATCCATGTACAATACTTATATCAACATGTAGTTCGTCAGTTTCGTGATTACTTTTCAAACCAGATGAGACAAATTTATTAGAACCCCTAAGCCGATAGACGAATCTAGAATCCCCCGTAATCTTGCCCTGATTAATCAACTTCTTAAACGGCTCATCAAATTTGAGATAGCCAAGGTCGTGTAACACTTTCGTCCATAGGCGGGCGTAAAGTAAGTGAGCTACTGCGTGCTCTGCCCCGCCAATGTACACGTCCACCTGATTCCAATAGTCGAGGGCTTTGGGATCTGCGAAAGCGCTAGTATTGTGCGGATCCATGTAGCGCAAGAAATACCAAGCTGCCCCTGCATGGGTGGGCATCGTATTGCTGTCGCGTTTTGCATTCGGTGAAAAATTGATCCAGTCGGTCAAGTTGGCCAATGGCCCTTCTCCATTGCCGGATGGCTTGAAGTTATCAGAAGGCGGTAACTCTAAGGGAAGTTCGCTTTCCTTCATCGCATAGGGCATATCGTCCTTAAATACAACCGGGAAAGGCTCACCCCAATAGCGTTGACGGCTCCAACCTGCATCGCGCATTTTATAGTTTACTTGTCGTTTTCCAATTCCTTCCTCTTCTAACTTTTGTATGGCCACACCGATGGCATCGCGCATCACCATGCCATTTAAGAAATCAGAATTTTCGAGAATGGCATCTTTGGTAGGGTTTGCCTCTTCCCCATTGTAGTGCGAACCGATGATATTGGTGATCGGTAACTTAAAGTGCTTCGCAAACTTATGGTCGCGTTCATCTCCACACGGCACGGCCATGATAGCGCCTGTGCCATAACCCGCCAATACATATTCACTGATCCAAATGGGAATTTGCTTTCCATTGAATGGATTGTTTGCGTATGCACCTGTAAAAGCTCCCGTGATTTTCTTCACTTCAGCCATCCGATCTACTTCCGATCGGCTCTCGACATATTTTAGATATTTATCAATGTCTTCTCGTTGTGCATCCGTAGTAATTTCCTTGACCAGTTCATGCTCCGGGGCAATAACCATAAAGTCAACTCCAAAAATAGTATCAGGTCTTGTTGTGAAGACTTTAATTTTGAATTTTGAATTTTGAATTTTGAATTCCAGCTCAGCGCCTACACTCTTACCAATCCAATTGCGCTGAATGTCTTTCATCGACTCGCTAAAGTCAATTTCATCCAATCCTTTCAGCAAGCGATCGGCATATTCGGTAATGCGCAAACTCCATTGGCGCATTTGTTTTTTCACCACGGGAAAACCTCCACGGTAACTCACACCATTAATTACTTCATCGTTGGCTAACACAGTACCCAACGCCTCGCACCAATTGACATCCGTATAGGCAAGGTATGCCAAACGGCATTGCATCAAAATTTCTTGCTGTGTTTTTTCATCAAATCCTTTCCACTCTGTTGAGCTAAAACTTTGAATCCTGAATTTTGAATTTTGAATCGGATGGTTTGCATTTCCCTCTTCCTCAAAAATGGTAATCAACTCAGAAATCCGCTGTGCTTTTTCTTTTTTTCGATTAAACCAACTATTGAAGATTTGCAAAAAGATCCATTGTGTCCATTTGTAATAAGAAGGATCACAGGTCTGTACCTCGCGGCTCCAGTCGTAACAAAATCCAATTTTCCCTAACTGTCTTTTGAAGTTGTTGATGTTATCCTGTGTTGAAATGGCGGGGTGAATGCCATGCTCTAGTGCATATTGCTCTGCCGGCAAACCGAAGGCATCGAAGCCCATCGGGTGCAACACATTAAAACCTTTAATTCGTTTAAATCGTGCGACAATGTCCGAAGCAATATAGCCAAGTGGATGTCCTACGTGAAGCCCAGCCCCAGACGGGTAAGGAAACATGTCTAAGACGTAATACTTTGTCTTTGATGTATCGTTGGTGACTTTGTAAAGCGCACGTTTTTCCCACTCATTGCGCCACTTTTGCTCAATGTTTTTGATCTCTTCTTTGCTGTAATCGGCCATTTCTTTAGTTCTTATTTTTCAGAACCGCAAAAATAAGCCAAAACCTGCAAATCGCCTTCTATTTTATACACCACCAAATTGGCTAACAGTGCGCTATGCTCCGTATTGATATGAAGTCTCACTTTTTTTTATTAGATTGATATTGATCAATCCTCATCAAACTGGTGAGGCCTATTACACCCAAACCCAAAAAAATTATGAAAACCTACAGGACATGGTCGGCTGTGGCCATCATGCTGTTATCCAGCATGGTAGCACTCGGGCAAGAAAAGGCGGAAATTTGGAGCTGGAATTTTATCGAGGGGGAGAAAGGAAAGATGGCAGACCTGGAGAAGGCCATCAAAGACAAGACTGAAAAGTACAACAAACTTGCAGTGGATCCCATCACCACTTGGCGAGTGATGTCAGGTCCAAGAATGGGGCAACTCGTTCGCTCGATAGGACCGAAAGACTGGTCTTACTATGACAAATCCAGCGAAGGAGCTAAATACTTTGATCAGGTAGCTGGTCCCTTTATTGCAAAACAAAGCGGACGGGAATTCTTTGCGCGAGAGAAAGATATGAGTTACAATGGCTCGGGCATCACCACTACACCTAAGTTTATAGAGGTTATCGAATACATGATACAGCCCAATAAGGAATACGAATTTGCAAACTTCGTACGGGAAATCACACGGGTGGTTGCACAGAATAAGAGTAAAGCCAGGTATTCAACTTATCGAAATGTTTCGGGCACTACCGGCACTAAGTATGTGCTTGTATGGGCACACGAAAGTCTAACCGAGCTTGACGACAACAGCGAGAAATGGTCGGAGTGGTACAATAAGGTAAAAGGCTCGACCAATGCCTGGTCTAAAGATATTAACGCGGTGAACGGCATCTATGAAATATACGGCACAAACAGCTTCATCTGCACATTCATCCCCGACCTAAGTTCGAAGTAATTTCGATTGTGAACCACTATATTTAATAATTAAAGCCCTCCGAGGAGGGCTTTAATTTTGCTTTATAATACTAGTCACCTATTGCCTTTTTGTAATGCCATCGCACGCACATTTACCATTTGCGCCTTGCCGTACTCCTTCTTGGCGTGGTGCCAAACAGCATCCCGAAGACACCTCTTACGACTTCTTTTCCAATTTGTTTGGTAATCGGTGAATTGATCACCCGTTCAAACGTACTCTTTTCAGCCTTTGCCGTGCGGGCGGGTTTTTGTTCTTCTTGCTGCTTTACTTCGGCTTGCTCCTCCTCCTGAGCCTTCAGTTTTGCTGTCAATATTTCAAACGCACTTTGAGGATCGATTACTTCCTGGTACTTTTTAAAAATTGCCGATTGACCTAGTTGCTCTTTGTACTCAGCTTCTGCCAATGGCCCCATTAGTGAAGCCGGGGGCGCTAAGTGCACTGTTACTGTTTCTGTAGGAATTCCTTTTTCATTTAAAACGGTTACGAAAGCTTGGCCGGTACCCAACTGGGTAAACTGTTTCTCCAGATCGTAAAATTCAGACTGCGGAAACGTTTTTACCGTTTCCTTCAGCGCTTTAACGTCATTGGGTGTAAATGCACGAATGACATGACTTACGCGATTGCCTAATTGTGACAACACCGTGGGCGGAATATCTTGTACCAACTGAGAACAGAAAAAGATACCCACTCCTTTCGATCGGATCAAACGAATCACTTGTTCAATTTGATCCATGAACGCTTTTGGCGCATCCTTGAATAACAAATGAGCCTCATCAATAAAAAATACCAACTTCGGCTTATCGAGATCTCCGGCCTCCGGCAGTTTTTGGTAAAGTTCGGCCAACAAAGAAAGCATGAACGTAGAAAAAATGGCAGGCTGACTTTGGACATCAGATACGTTTAGCAAACTGATTACCCCTCGGCCATCTACCTTTTCCATCAAATCTTCGATATCAAAAGATTTTTCGCCAAATAACTGGGCCACGCCTTGTTGCTCCATGGCCACGATTTTTCGGAGGATAGTGCCAGCCGTTGATGACGAAATTTTACCATAGGCTTCTTTGATTTCTGCCGCGCCAGCGCCCTCTGATAAATAATTGAGAACTTTTTTTAGGTCGTTCAAATCAACAATCGGAAGCTTTTTGTCATCCGCATATTTGAACAGAATCATCAATACCCCACTCTGAATTTCATTCAACTCCAAGACCTTGCTTAACATCACGGGGCCAAACTCAGTAACGGTAGCGCGCATCTGCGCACCAATTTTTCCGCTAAGAGAATATAGCTCAATAGGAAATCCAGTTGGCTTATAGCCTTCTAGACCAATTGATTTTAGTCGTTCATTGATCTTTTCATTGGTTGCACCTTCTTTCCCTAATCCCGAAACATCGCCCTTCATATCGGGCATAAAAACGGGGACACCCTCTAGCGAAAGCTGTTCGGCCATCAATTGAAGCGTGCGCGTTTTTCCAGAGCCTGTAGCACCCGAAACCAATCCGTGGCGATTCATCATCTTCAAAGAAAGATTTACTCTCGCCTCTTTAACGATTTCACCTTCGAACACCCCTGCACCTAAGAAAATTGAAGTAGACGGAAATGAGTAGGAAGAAGTAATAGCTGTAATGAATTTCTCTTTTGACATAAGTTGCTACTGGTAATGTTATAATTTCTTTTTCAGAAGCCAATCTATTTGTGGGTCATCACCCATTTGAAAAACATGCTCGCCAAATTTCTCAAATCCCCACTTAGTATAGAAATGCTGCGCATTGAAATTGCGCTCCCAAACACCTAACCAAATCCAATTAAAGTGGTTTTCCCTTGCATAGATCAAAGCCCGTTCCATCAATTGTTTCCCAATCTGCTTTCCGTGATAAGCGCTATCAATGTAAAGGCGTTGAAGTTCGATGGTATTTTCACCCAGGTTCTTCTTTACCTCGTCATTGACACGAAGCCTTAAAAAACCAACCACTTTCTCTGCCTCACAAGCCAAATACAGTACCGAAAGTGGTTCGTAGAATTCATTCTCCAGTTTTGAAAGACTATAAGATTCCGTAAAAAACGCTTCCATATTTTCAGGAGTATTGGAATCAGCAAACGTGTCAGTATACGATCGTATCGCCACTTCGCGCATAGCGGCAGTATCTTCAAAATTTGACCGTCTTATGGTGATTTTCTCCATACAGCAAAATAAAAAAGAAACCCCACTTTAAAGGCGGGGTCTTCTTATAAATTATCAAGAATTATTTCTTATCCTGAAAATTCTGGAAGGTATAAGCAACCCCCAATGACAGCGCCTGACTTATTTGAATTTCCTTGTCCTGGTCATAAAAATACATCGCGATACCACCGAAACTGACATTGATAAACTTATTCACCTTTGCCGTCAGATTCAAGTCCAATCGATGGTCAATTCTATTTAGCTCCAGTTTTTCGTAATCGGCAAATAGAATATAGCGCCACTTCAAGTTTATGTTGGAAGCAATGTCTTTATTAAATTCTGCCAGCATCTGGAACGCGAACCATTGAAACCGACTGGTTTCACCCAGCTTAACACCATAGGGTGTAGGATTTGTGACTGGATTATAGAAACGGGCAACATCATTGACTATCGTTACACGAGGCGAAAAAGGTGACAGTCGCAATTTAAAAAAGCTATTAGGATGATACTCAAAACCAAGGGCAGCAGTTATATATGCAGGTGCGAAAAGGCCAGAGATAAGGGAGTCCTTTTCTACACCCTGTGCATTTTTCGGATAGATGTAGCCACCTGCAAACTGTGATTGTAGGTTTGCCGAAAACGAGAGATCCCATTTTGCATTGATCGCGCGCCCATAGCGAGTATCTAAAAAAATGCGATCAAGGGTTTTACGAGTGCCCTGGCCTGCATTATTCACCATACCATAAAGTAGGTCGATTTCATTGTCCCATGAATTGGCTCCGTCTTTATAATTAGCCTTATAATTCAAATAGGCATTGAAACCGATGGAGTTTATCCCACCGGCTTTCCAATTGGAAGAAAAAGAAGCCTGATTAAGATTGAGCCCTGCTTTAAAAGCTTTTTTCCAATGGGTCAAAGTATCGACTGTCACAACCTGTGAGCTTGCATCTTGGAAACAAAACAACAGTGCAATCGATAGAAATACGTAGTAACCTAAACTTCTTATTGCTTGCATAAATTCAACTTTGGTTTTTGAATCAAAAATACAAAAACCAAAAATGAACTACTAAATATTACTGAGGCGGATTTCGTCAAGCGCTACCTCTGTCAGTGGCTTGGTGATAAATTTAATAACGAAGTTATTGTTTACAATTTTGTCGATATCTCGCTTATTGTCGGAGCTTGACAAGATGATGACTTTACATTTATTGCGAACTAATTCTCCAAATTTTTCAAATTCGTATAAGAACACAAAGCCGTCTACAATTGGCATGTTTATATCCAGAAAAATAATACTTGGCAAATTATCAGCATCTCCCTGAAATTCACGCAAATAGTCCAAAGCTCCCTTACCGGAACTCTTAACCTCCACCCGCTTGGCAAACTTGGTTATCTCGATAATCCGCTTGCTGATAAAATTATCCGTGTCATTATCATCAACCAACATCACCAAATCCAACACTTTAGCAGTATCTATCACCATTCTATTACATTTTTAGTTGCTCCTCCGCCAAACTTGAACTTCAGTTCGTCCTTAGAGCTGGTAAAATTATTCATTTTTTAGTCCTCTGACGAAAAGCTAACCTCTTGAATCAAATTTAAGTAAGATATTCTCCAAATAAGCACAAATAATACTGGTTACTTCCTTCTTACCCTCAATTTCTCGCCTTCTTTTACACTTAATTCCTTTTTGTCGTTCCACTCCATTAAATCTTTGATAGTCACACCGTACTGCCTGGCAATAGCATACAAAGTTTCAGTTTGGGTTACCCGGTGCGTAAACAAGTTATCAGACGTAGGGTTATTTTCAACTTCAGGTGTTCCATGTAACTTTTCCTCCCCTTTTGGCGGATACAAAATAATCTTCTGTCCAACTGCAAGGCTTTTGTTGATTGACAAACTATTCCAATTGGCAATCTCAGTCACCGATACCCCATAGGACTTCGAAAGCGAGTATAACGTTTCTCCCTTTTCCACAACATGTTCCCTCAGTAACTGGTTATCATTGACATTCGCATCTGGAGTATGGACTACCTCTGTTTGCAGGATAATTTGGGCGCTTGACGAGTCAACTTGGGGTAAGGTGCGCACTTTAGGAGTTACTTCCCAGTTGAAAGATTCTTGTTCTAGTGAAACGATCTGTTCTTTTGGCACCTCCGGAAGTTGAGGTAAGGGTTGTTCTAATTGCCTTTTTGACGACAGCCATATCACTGAACCGACCTGCAATCTCCCTTCACCATAGCTCCGGTTCCATTTCTTTAGTTTCCGCAGCTGTACGCCATATTGTTGACTGATCGTCCATAGGTCATCGCCAATTTTTACTTTGTGTTGCAATACAGTTGAAGATGTCCTTTTGCGCTCCATAAAATAAAAAGCTCCGGCTTCGATAGAATGATCTATTTGTATCTCATTGAACTTTAAGAAACGAGCTAATGCAACATCCGCTTGGTCAGTCAGTCCAACCAATGATTCTCCTTCCAGTGCTTTTATGGCTCTTAGTCCATTAATGAATTTAACTTCGCGATTCTGCAGGCTCTTCTTGGGCAGTATTGGCTTCGCTTTAGATGCTATTCTTGAAACCAGTAATGGTGTTGGGCTCGTTATATCGTTCACTACCCTATTGGGAACTACAAGAAAGTAAGTTCTGTCGTCAGGAATCATGCCCGTAAGTGCCCACTTGTTGTATTCTAGAAGAAGGGCCTCATCGATATTTAGTTCTTTAGCTACATCGCCCAGCGACTTCTTTGCTTTCAATTCAATTGCTGCTGCAGTAATTTGCGGTGGCCCCTCAACAGCATTCTCAAACGCTACTTTATGAGCAATAAACTTCTTGATATACCAATAAGTGTCAGCTGTAACTTCATAATGGCGTCTACCATTGTGTTTGTCCCCAACAGCTCGTTTGACACCACCTGCTCCCATTTGGTAGGCTTGGAGTGCTAATATCCAATTGTCGAATTGCTGATTGTTTTGTTTGAGATACCTGGCAGCACCTCGCGATGCCGAAAAAATATTCATCCGCTCGTCAATCTGAGAATCCACACGTAGTCCCATACTAATCGCAGTGAAGTCTTTAAATTGCCAGAAGCCCACAGCGTTAGAAACAGAGACTGCATCGGCCACTAAAGAACTCTCTTGCAAAACCAGATAAATTAAATCATTGGGAACATCCTCCTCGGCAAAAATCCGGTTGATGATAGGGAAATAACGTTTTGCACGCTCTACCTTCTGATCAAAGTACTTTGGGTTTCGAACAAGTGCATCCACGTCCTTTTGAATCTCGCGTCTTGCCTCATCGCGAATGGCCAGGGTCATATCTGCGAAATGCATTTTGTGGGGCACCACAGGAGCTTGTGCGTACGAGGCAGCAACTCCAAAAAAAATGAGTGCAACTGCAAAAAATCTCATTGCCTCAAAGGTAGCAAAAAGAAAGACAGAACAGATTCTCCCATTGTTAATTTTTGATCTTCCGAATCAGCATCAACCCATCGCGCAAGGGCAAAAGCATACAAGAAACCCGGCCATCTTTTGAAATCTTTTCATTGAAAGCGTTGACAGCGCGAGTATCCTTGTCCAATTTATTCTGGATAACCTTTCCGCTCCAGAGCACATTGTCAACAACGATAAACCCTCCAATCCTCACTTTTTCAAACACAAGATCATAGTAGAGGCTATAATTTTCCTTATCTGCGTCAATAAAAACCAAGTCGAACTGTGTAGATATAGTCGGTATCAACTGAGATGCATCGCCAATCAAGTAGTCTATTCCGCCACCCAATTTTGCCTCCTCAAAATAACCTCGAACCCGAGTTTCTAGTTCTTCATTATTGTCGATCGTTACGATTTGCCCGCCCGGTTGAAGGCCTTCTGCCAGGCAGATCGCTGAATACCCTGTAAAGGTTCCAATTTCTAAAATAGCGAAAGGCTTGATCATGTTGCTGATCATTGAAAGGAATCTTCCCTGTAAATGACCCGACACCATGCGCGGCATCAAAATATCTGCCTGCGTATCCCGATAGATCCTTTTTAACAAATCAGACTCTACCGAGGTATGGGCTCGGGCATAGTTATCAATCTCAAGAGGTATAAACTCCATTCAACTAATTGGGCTCCATGATTAAACAACTCAACTCATCTTCTTTAAACATCTCATTGGCAAGTTGCTGAAGTTGCAATGCGGATATACCTTTCACTCTTTCCTGAAGTTCTTCGAACGTAACAATCTTTTTCAAATCAAGCAAGTTGCGGGCCATCATCATCATAAAGCTAATGTTGCTCTCCTCAGCCATTGCTAAATGGCCAAGTATTTGTTCTTTGGAAGAGGCCAACTGTTTCACACCTAAGGGTATTTCGCGTAGCTTTTTCAGCTCTACTTTCACCAACTCAATACTCCTTTTCATCTGAGATGGCTCTGTTCCAAAAGAGATCATAAAAATGCCCGTATCTGTAAAAGGCACAAAGTGCGACCCAATGGAATACACAAACCCATACTTTTCGCGAAGGGCGAGATTCAAACGAGAATTCATTCCGGAGCCGCCCAGTATGCTTGTTAGTACATAGAAAGCACTCCTTTTTTCATCAGTCACTTTGTAAGCCGGCCTCCCGATGGCACATCTCCCCTGCTTTACCTCGCGTTTTAAGGTCAGATCTTTTGCTTTATAGCTCGAAAATTTTCGCCTTTTTTTTGAAGACGAAACAGCGGGTATATGACCTAAGTATTTTTCAGCAAGCAGAATCACCTTCTCCATCTCAATATTGCCAACAGACGAAAAAATGATGCGAGAGGTATCTAAATGTTCCTTTACAAAAGATTTGAAATCCACCCGCTTAAACTTCCTAACGGTATTTTTCGTGCCAAGAATGTTCATTCCCAAAGAGTGTCCCGAAAAAATAAGGGAGTCAAACTCATCCTGCAACGAATCCTCTGGATCATCGTAATACATGGACATCTCTTCCAATATCACATGTCGTTCTTTTTCAATCTGACTGGCCGGAAAAACAGAGTCAAAAGTGATATCTGCCAACAACTCAATCGCCCTTTCAAAATACTCATCGCGCAAAGAAGCATAAAACATTATTTTTTCTTTGTCCGTGAAGGCGTTCAATTCTCCGCCCAGTGATTCTAATCGATTGAGGATGTGAAAGGACTTTCTTTTCTTGGTTCCCTTAAAGGCCATGTGCTCCCAGAAATGGGCAATGCCCTGATTGGCCGGGTTTTCGTCTCGGCTTCCAATGTCAAGCATTATACCACAATGAACGATCTTAGTGGACGTAACCTGATTGTGTACCACCCTGATACCGTTGGATAATGTATGGATTTCGTAGTTTCTCATTTCTGGCCGCAAAGTTAACAATTCAATGTAGCCCCTCTGCAATAATTTTCCCATCCCCGAACAGGAACGACCGAATGCGGGCAACACGATTTTGAATAATTCCCATTTTGCTTAAAATTACAAATCGATTTCTGGCATTACTGTTGTAAACAGATAATCATTTGACTGATCTTTGTAGCTGTAACCGGAGATCGAAAACCCTACACCTAAATTGCATATCGACTATGGAAACACAAAAAGTAAAAACCTGCTTCACCATTACGTTTACTCCAGATCAATATCAGCACGCAGAGTCGTATGTCGAGGACATGAGCAAACATCCTCAGCGTGTTTACTGGCAAGGCAAAGAGGGAAAATCCAAAGAAGAATTAGTGATTGAACAGATTGCTCACCGTGTACTTTCAGGATTTTACAACAATGAACCATTCAAAGCAGGAAAGCAGATTGTGAAGATGGATAGTATGACATACTAGTGCAAGTCTCATAATTAAATTCGATCAACAATTTTTTCAATAAGCGTTTGTACCACTTTGGTAGGGTCTTTTGAAAATTTATTTTTCATTCGATTGGCGATGATGGCATTTACACTAACCACTTCATGCCCTAGCAATCTACCCATGGCATAGTAAGCGGCTGTCTCCATCTCAAAATTCGTAAGCCAAAAATCACCTTTATGATAATAATTTAAGTCTTCCAGCAGCTTCGGGTAGCGGATTGGCACACGCAACTCCCTGCCCTGAGGGGCATAAAATCCAGGACACGTTACCGTATTGCCTATTTGCATATCAGCCGCTAACTGCTTGCGAAGCGATTCAGAGCCTTGTGCGACATATGGCATAAACGGAAGGCCAATCTTCTTTTGAATGTCATGAGCCAAGCCCGTCTCAAAGTCATCCATCGGCAAGTCATAGAAATTCATCAAATTGTCAAAGCCAATCGCATAATCAGAAACCAGATGAGAGCCAACTGCAATATCTTCCTGCAACGCACCCGAAGTACCGATTCTAACGACCTTTAACTTTTTCTTTTTTGCTTTGGGCTCGCGTGTTTTCAAATCGATATTCACCAGCGCGTCTAATTCCGTAAAAAAAATCTCGATATTGTCTGTTCCAATTCCTGTGCTAATCACAGTAATTTTCTTTCCCTTATACTTGCCCACGTGCGTGATAAACTCGCGCTTGTTCATTTCAAACTCGACTTCATCAAAGAGCTCGCTTACCATGTAGACGCGGCTAGGGTCCCCTACTGCTATAATAGTATCAGAAATATGTTTTGGCAAGAGATTCAGATGGTATACACTACCATCCTTATTTAAAATCAAGTCTGTCTCTGAATATTTGGCCATAAAGATGTGGTTTAGTTATCGAGTCACCTTTTGTGCTGGGTTTCCAAACACTGTTTCACCTGCCTTTACCGAGGCAATTACTACAGAACCGGCACCTATTCGTGCGCCTTTTCCAACAGTCACTCCAGAAACGATGGTTACCCCTGAGCCAATAAAAACCTCGTCATCAATCTGTGCACCTGAATTGATGTTTGTTCCTGATCCCACTTGGACCAAGTCGCCTAAAATAGCTTCAACTCCAATAGAAATATTTGAGTGAATAAGGCAATAGTTCCCAATTTTCGCAGCCGGAGCGAGGTATGCTCCAAAATCAATAAAATTCCCATGCCCTATTTCCGCTTTAGGGGATACAAATGACTTGGGATGTATTGCATTCACGGGTTGAACGTGACGAACGTCTTTCAACACGCTAACAATATTTTTTCTGAGTTTATTGTCGTCAATAGCGATAAATGCTTCGCATTTTTTACCGATTAATTTCAAAAATCCATCGTTATCTGTGTCCCCTAATACAACCACTTCATCGATGATTGAATTGTGTAATTTTTTATCATCATCCAGAAAGCCGTATACAACCACCTCATTGTTTTCAAAAATGTCTTTTGCCGCACGGCCGAGTGCGTTTGCTCCAAAAATTATTACCGGATTTTCCATTAGACAAAGGTACTGATTGATAGAACTATTTGGTAAAAAAAGAAAGCCGTCTGGTTAAATAGTTAAGCAACGGATTGCGGTAAGAGAAAACGAAAATAAAGAAGGGCAGAAAACCAACCCTGTACCTAGAAAGCGTACCGAAATTTGGTGTGGAAAGCGCCAGAAAAATACAGAGCGTAGTACCGAAAATGAGGACTGGTATGGTAAATGTGGAGATTGAATTGCGGCCTTGCAGCAAAAAAGAAAAAATCATTACGCCAATAAAAAGGTTTTCCAGAGATGCAAGAAACGAGAGAAGCCCGGTGGCTTCGAAAGGCAGTGGCCTTAACACTCCGGAAAAAAATGCCCACGGTGAATTGATCACCATACTGGTCCATGTGGGCTGTAGGTTGTGAAAATGGATGAGCGCCTCTGGAGTTGATTGCGAAACAAATTGATTGTGGTTAGTAGCTATTACTTCCATGATCCTCTCTAGTCGAAAATTAGGATGGGAAAAACTAGCTATTAAAGCGAACGCTAAAAACAAACTAACCCAACTTATAAATAGATTTCCGTTTGGGATTTTTTGCTTTCTAACCAGGATACCTAGGATCAAAGAAGAGAACCAAGCGCAAACAAATATGCCTAGCCAATAATACTTCATCGACCAACCGACCCAAAGAGACAGAAACACCAACACCCATTGTGCAGCACTTACTTTAGTAGAATTCAAAAGCTTCACCAAAATAGCTGTTAAAAAATAAAGCGCAGCTACAGCCATGGTTTCTTTCAAAAGTCCCGAAGACCAAAAAAGAACTGATGGAAAAAAGAAAATAGCTAACGCTACTGCATGAGTCGAATCAGGTATAAATTTTTTCAACTGATAGAATAAAAACCACGAGGAAAAAAAAGAAACCAGCGAGAAATAGGAAGACGTTATCCAATAATTGTCTCCCGAAATCAAATTCAAAAAGCTTACGAACTTCACAAAAAGAAATGAACGATCGTGAACATACAATAAATGAGTGACTGTACTGGCATGATTGTTTGTAAACAGCAGTTGCCAATACTGAGAAAAGTTAACCTTCGCCAATGTGGAAAGCTTTTTGGCTTCTTCGAAATAGGTCCAAGTATCTCCACCCGGGTAGTGAAAAAGATACACCAGCCCAAGTGACATGGCTGCCAGCCATTTGATAAGAAAAACAGACCAATAGACTTTTTTTTGTGAGCCCAGCACAAAGGCGCGTTGAAAACCAGTGGCAAAGCCAATGATTGCAAAAAGATTCACTAGCGCTAATACGATATTCATTGGGGCTTAAGAAGAGATGCTCCAACGACACAGTTAAGGCAGCTCCGTTTCTGACACGCGTTGTTGTACTGTTCAAGCAATGCCTGCGAATCAAAAGAAGATTTTATCGACATACCCAGAGCCGACCATATTTTAGTTATCTTATTTACTTCTGCTGGAATGTGTTGAAGTATAGCCATTGCGCGATCAACGAACCGCTGATCATCTTTGGCCCTTCCGTAGGCGACCAACAGTGGAGCAATCGTATTGATGATTACATTCTCTTTCGATGTTTGCCCGAACAGATGAACTTCTGTTTTTGACTTCCTGGCAAAATGAAAGTGCGAACGCCAATATTCGGAAGGCGAAATCGAAAGAACAGTTTGCAGCGACTGGTACGAATCCGTGTCAATGAATGTAGAAAAAAGGCTCTTTGTAGAGGCTATCAGCGATGCAAACTGCGCTATCCGCAGCGTTGGAAAATTAGCCGGTCGCAAGCGTAGGAATTTCCACTGAGATGAGTTGAGTCGCCTCTCATGAATAGAGTATTTTTGAGCTAGAAATGAATACTCTTGAAAAAGGGATGTTATGTACGGGTCTTTTGTCTTTGTTTCAAGCATACCAGCCTGACCGAATAGTAGTGCTTCTAATTGCAATAAATTGGAAGAATGCTTTGCAATAATTTTATAGGGTAATGATTTTGCCAATTGTAAAAAGGGCTCACTGTTAGTTTTAAAACCGAAATTTTTTGCAAGTAGCTGATAGGTGGTTTCCTGCCAATCGCCCCCGTTAGATTGCAACAGCCGTTCAACATCAATGGCTTTATTTTCCAATCGTTGCAAAAGTGATTTTTCGAGCATAGATAACTTAGTCAAATCGCTCACTGACTGGAATGACTTTTCACAGGGAATGGTCGTAGCACTATTGATAAGTTTTTTATAGGTTTTCAATAACCCCTCGTCTACCCTTCCCTTCAATTCAATCGTTGGAATAACCGACCCATCCATTCTTCTGATTACTTCATCTCCTTCCCAAACCACATGAAGGATCACGTTTTCATAAGCCTTGTCTTGCGTGTGTGAGTGCGCTATCCAATCTGAAGCTTTCTGATGAATCTCCACGTTCCCTACCCAATCAAGTGAATCGATACGAATCTGAGCACCTGAGAAATCGGGGCCGGCATTTGTATTGAGCCAACCGGTTTTAAAAATGGATACCTGTTCACCCTGCTGTGTTTCCAGATTGGCTTTATCGAAATATTGAAATTGCCAGATATAATGTAGAAATGATTCGTTCATAGCCTGGTATAAATGACAAGCTACTATTTTATATAATACGAATCAAAGTGGATTTCTACCTCAGATGCTTGTGAAGATAAATACTCATCTCCTGTTGAATACTTTTAGCCGCTGCTGTTGAAGCCTCCATAAAATCCTCACCAGTAGAAGCGTAAATAATAGACCTAGAGGAGTTTACTAGTAGACCGCATTGTTCATTCATGCCGGCCTTCGATACCGCTTCCAGATCTCCACCTTGAGCACCTACTCCTGGGACTAAAAAGAAATAGTCAGGTGCCAGTGCGCGTATAGCACCAATTTTGTCAGCATGAGTTGCCCCCACCACGTACATCATCTTGTCAGGTGTTGCCCAACGCTGCGAGGCAAAAATCACTTCTTGAAAAAGGTATTTGCCATCTTGTGTTTCGATCAGTTGAAAATCTGCGCTACCCGGATTGGAGGTGTGTACTAACAAAATAGTCCACTTCCCTTCAAACTCTAAAAATGGCCTAACAGAGTCTTCGCCCATATATGGAGCCACTGTTAGCGCATCAAAATCCATTTGTTGAAAAAAAGCTTTTGCGTAAAGTGTAGAGGTGTTTCCAATGTCACCCCGCTTGGCGTCTGCAATGGTAAAACATTCCTTGGGAATATATTCTAATGTACGTTGTAGGCTTTCCCATCCCTTATGACCTAATGCTTCGTAAAAAGCGATATTGGGTTTATAGGCCACGCAATAGTCTTTCGTGGCGTCAATAATTCTTTTATTGAATTCAAAGATGGGGTCCTCCAACCGAAGTAAATGCTTCGGAATCTTTTCCAAGTCGGTATCTAAACCCACACATAGGTAAGATTGTTTTTTTTTGATTTGCTCGAAAAGCTGATTACGGGTCATACAAGCAAGTAATTGTCGACCTATCGAACATCAATGATTTCTACGCCTGGATACTTTTTGGCATCGAAACTAAAAAAGGTATCATCTATTTTCAAATTAGGGGTAAACTTGGTGATTAGGTACTTGTACCGATTACCAGACTTGTCGAACATGGTCCAACTCTGAATACTCTTATCCTTCTTGGCAATCATCATTTTAATCTTGAAGTATTGGGCATTTTTCTTTTCAGGGACGAGGTCAATTTCCTCATACACCTGACCGCCCTCCGTCTTTTCTCCCAAAAAAAGATACTTGAAACCCTTTTTATAAATATCAAAAATCTTTACTGGATTGATGTCATCTGAATTTGGATCGAAGTTGTCGATGTTGACCTCCTTGGCCGAGGGAAGGTACGTCCAAACGGTAGTGCCATTGTTGATAATCTCCTGATCGTCCAACAGCAATCTGAATTTCTCGCCCTTGACCGTGATTTTACCTTTCACTTCTTCCTTTACTCCTTCTGTTTCGTTCGTCATCAAGGTGGCGAGACTGGCTTCAAAGTTGGCTATAGCCTTGTATTTTTTGCTCATTGCTTCCAGAATCTCCAATGCCTTTGGATCATATTGAGCCATCAGTAATTTTCCAAAAATCAAGAAGGCAGCCACTAAAACAAACTTTTTCATTGCAATAAAATTCAAGTTAACTATGTCTTTCTTTTAAACCACTCAATAATTGTTCCAAACTCATTTCGTCTTTAATCAGAACTTCACGCGCCTTTGACCCTTCAAAAGGCCCCACGATTTTTGCTGCTTCCAGCTGATCAATCAGGCGACCTGCACGGTTGTAGCCCAATTTCAACTTTCGCTGAATCAATGACGTGCTTCCTTGTTGGTGCATGACTATTAATTTGGCTGCCTCTTCAAATAGAGCATCTCGTTCTGATAAATCAACTGAACTTGCACCTCCATCATCTTCTCCTTCAAACTCAGGCAACATGTAGGCAGAATCATAGCCCCTTTGTGAGCCAATAAACTCACACACTTTTTCTATTTCTGGTGTATCTACAAACGGGCTTTGCAAACGTATTACATCTGATCCATTGGAAAATAGCATATCCCCCATCCCAACAAGCTGATCGGCACCACCCGAGTCTAGAATGGTGCGCGAGTCTACTTTTGACGTTACGCGGAAAGACAATCGGGCCGGAAAATTCGCTTTTATAACCCCAGTGATAACGTTAACGGATGGGCGTTGAGTAGCTACCACTAAATGAATACCAATAGCGCGTGCCAGTTGAGCTAACCGGGCAATGGGTGTTTCAACTTCTTTGCCAGCGGTCATCATTAAATCGGCCAATTCATCTATGATTAAAACAATATAAGGTAAGAATCGATGGCCTTCTTTCGGATTTAGTTTTCGAGAGATGAATTTTGCGTTGTATTCTTTTAGGTTTCTTGCTCCAGCATCTTTCAAAATTTCGTACCTGTTCTCCATCTCGATACAGAGGGAGTTAAGCGTATACACTACTTTCTTTGTGTCTGTGATGATTGCCTCTTCGCTATTGGGAAGCTTGGCCAGATAATGACGCTCAATCTTGCTAAACAATGACATCTCCACCTTTTTCGGATCAACCAACACAAACTTCAGTTGACTGGGGTGCATTTTGTAAAGAAGCGAGGTAAGAATAACATTAAGCCCTACTGATTTTCCCTGGCCTGTCGCCCCTGCCACCAGCAAGTGAGGCATTTTCGCCAAATCAATGACCAGCAATTCGTTTGAGATTGTCTTCCCTATTGCGATGGGCAAGTCTTTGTCAGATTTTTGAAACCGCTCCGAAGACAACACCGACCGAATACTAACCATCTCCCGGTTTTTGTTCGGTACTTCGATACCAATCGTACCCTTGCCAGGAATTGGCGCAATAATTCGAATCCCAAGCGCTGATAAACTCAAGGCGATGTCATCCTCCAAGTTCTTGATACGCGATATTTTAATTCCTGCTTCCGGAACAATCTCATACAAAGTAACGGTGGGTCCAATGGTTGCCTTTATACTTTGAATACCAATTTTGAAATTGGTAAGCGTTGCCAATATCTTGTCTTTGTTTTGATTGAGCTCCTCCTGCGTTACTTGGACTTTTCCAGCTTCGTACTCGTTTAACAAATCGATAGGTGGGAACTTGTAGTTACTCAGTTCAAGTGTGGGATCATACAAACCTTGTGCTTCCACCAATTTCTCTGCCAACACATCTGCTTCCATCACTGGTTCTTCAATTGTAAAAAGGGGCTCCTTTTCAACTCTCGGAGGCTCTACTTCCAATTGAATATCTTGAATGGGCGTTGCGACCTCAGGCTTTGCTTCAAACAAAACCGGTTCTGGTTCTTCATCTGCAAGTGTAGGCCAATGATCCCGATCATCGGTGTAAGTTGGCTCAATCCGATCAACATCAGTTGACGTGAGAGCAGCATTGCCCATCGGCTTTGGATCTTTGCCCTGAAACGCGTTGATGGCTGTTACGTTGAAATAATAAATGATGAAAACAAACAAGCTTAACACCAATATCAAAAACGTACCCCACCCAAAAAGGCTATCTGCTATCTTAGCCAGTTCATAGCCAAGCCCACCACTCAAAAAACTGATTTCATTGACACCCGCGAGACTATTGGTGAGATACCCCAAAAGTAGGCTGAGCCACAAGCCGGAAAAAGCGGAAAAAATAAAAACCGAGAACAACGGAACAAGTTCTCTTTTAAAAACCATTTTGAAGCCCAGAAGAAAAAGAATGGGCGGAATAAAGAATGCAGAAATACCCATCCACTTGAAAATCAAATAATGGCTTGTCACGGCACCGTATAAACCCAACCAATTTTCAGCCTCTTTGCCAGAGTCAAGAAGAGTAGTGGACCAAAGAGCTTCGACAACACTTTGATCGGACTTTCCGGTGAATAAATAAGACAAAAATGACGTGAACAAATAAACCGCTGATATAATCAGAAAGAAACCAACGGCCAAACCTAGGCGAGGATCTTGAAAAAAGGAAAAACTGAATTTACTTTTCGACTTAGGAGCCTTAGGCTTCTTTTCCTTTTCGGCTTTCTTAAATGTATTGGACTTGTAGGTATTTTCGGCCATCTCTCAATTACTGCAAATCTAAGCCAATTTATGTGAAAATCGAACGATTTGTAAGTTGAACCAACCTAACGAATGCCCTTCGAAGAACCCACAATTTTATTGAACTCTTCCTCTTTGTCACGCAAGATCCTTTTGGCAGTTTCTTTTGCCGTTTTTGCGTCCATCAATTTTTCATTTTTATACTTATTCGCATAAGCAATTGCTTTTTCAATTAGCGGGAGAGTAGCTTTTTTTCTGTATGCCTCCCGAAAAACCTCCACATCAAAATCGACCGGAAAATACTTCTTCCCCATATCAAATAATTGGTCCACATTGGTGATCTTAGTCTTGTTAAGCTCATCTAACATGGCATAGGCTTGCTCCTCCTTTGCCTCATCAATTGCCCTAATAATCTGGTCAAATGTAATTCCAGAACTGTGTATCGTTGATATCACAGTCCTTGCACCTTCATTCAGTGGCTTGTTTACTTTTTCAATCTTTGTTTTAATGCGCTGTGGAATAAAAGCAGGCAATTGCTCTGAAGCAACTGTCTTTGCAATGAGAGCGGGTAGAAAAAAATAATAAGTCACAACGCCAGCGATAATTAAAAAACAGACTGCAAGGAGGAGAATTTTTCCTATCCGTCTCATCATTAGGCAACATTTTTCATATCGACTTTATTGAGAATCGCTCCTAGAAAAGTATCATTCAGACTCTTGATGAAATCGATGGATTCGCGGTCAGTAGAACCTAATGCCGAATTGGCAGAAAAAATAGTTACTACTTTATCCACATAGGTCAACAGTTCTTTTGTGTCTGAGAAATCATTCAACGAAGCTCCCTCTAGAAAGATGTAATCGTAATGGCTACGAAGTTGCACCAACATTCCCTTAAAATCCCTACCAGCTAAAATTTCAGATGGCGATTCAGAACCAATACTGCTACCAATGATATCAATGTTTGCATCGCTAGTGCGCGAAATAATATTGCTATCTGTCTGTTGAGATTCGTCTGCAACGCCCACATTGCTTGTCAATAACTTTACGTTGCCGTCTTGCTGCAACATCTTCTGAAAACTAGCCGGGGCAATAAGTAATCGACTGAGTGAATTATTTCTAAAATTGGTGTCAATGATAAGCGTCCTTTTGTTAAGTAGACTGAGCGAATAAGCCAGCGAAAGAATAATAAACGTTTTGCCTTCACTTGGTTTTGTGCTTGTAACCAATAGTACTTTGGCATTTGAACTTTCAATCTCAAATCGGATCTTTCGCAAGAATTGTTTAAAATTTTCAGTAGCTACATCGGTAGACTTTGATTTGAAAAGCGATTTTAGATCCAAGCCTTTTGTCTCAATGGAGTTGATCCAGCCTAATAACCTCAAATCGCAATAGGCTTGAAACTTGGCCGGTGTTTTTAACTTTTGATCAATAAATTCCACTCCAATGATTACAAAAATGCATAACCCCAGACTTGCCATGCCGGCCATTCCAACAATCAATACTCGTTTGGATGATTCCGGGGCACCATTCGGTTGACCTAATTGGGATATTTTAATCGAGCTTTGTGATAACAAAGACTTATTCTTTTCGGTATTATATCTCTCAATGGCTTTCAGGTATTCATCATTAACTCGCTCTAGCTCCTTCTCGAGCGACTCTATTGTTGATTTTTTTGAAGCTGAAGAGTAAACGCTGCCCTTGAGATTATTTATAGTTTGATCCAATGAATTCAAACTGTTCTGGGCAATTTGCAATTCTAACTCCAGCTGATTCTTTTTTGCTTGCAAGACGTCTTTAGAGAGTTTTGCATTTGTTTGTGATGGGTCCGCTACAGCCAGCTTATTCATCTCTTTTTGTAACTCTGATCTTAAACTATTG
Source organism: Cyclobacteriaceae bacterium (assembly GCA_031400595.1). Classification (GTDB taxonomy): domain Bacteria; phylum Bacteroidota; class Bacteroidia; order Cytophagales; family Cyclobacteriaceae; genus ELB16-189. The sequence continues at coordinate 6,094 of JANNQG010000029.1, read as the reverse complement.
ATGGTCTCCTCCAATTGTTTGTCGTTAGACCCAGTGCTCACATAAATTTGATTAAGTTCATTGACTTTTGCTCGTATCTGAATAATCTTCTCACCAGTTTCACGATCATTGGATGTTCCTCCGCTGCTACTTAACTGCTTTTCGATGTTGGACAATTGTATTTGTTTGGAAATAATTTCGTCAGACTTCTCTTGCAGGAGCATTTCATAGCTCACCAGCTGAGTAGATTTTAGCTCAGTAAAATCTTGTCCGTTTAGATTGTTGGAGGTCTTGAACTTCTCCAAAAACGTTGCTTTATCGTCTAGTATTTTTTTCTTTTCATCTACAATCTCCGCGAAAAATTTTACAGACTCGGATGAATTATTGGACTTTATTGAGCTGTCAAATCGAATAAACTCTTCACTTAATTTATTCACAACAAAGGCAGACAGCTGTGGGTTTTCGGAAACAAAACTCACTTCGACAAAATCCGTTGAACCTGTTCGCCTAATACTTAAATTCTTCGACAGCATCCACCCGTTGTACCCATAACGTTGCATCCACCCAATTAACTTGCCTTCCTTCTCATCGAAAGAAGATAGCATTTCCATCTTTTCAAGTTTGCTCTTGAATATGAGCACCATAGAATTTACCTGAGATGGATCTATATCAACCTCTTTCTTACCCGCTGATTTAGACAAAGTTCGGAAGGGCTTTGCGTCCGTTAGGTCATGAATCATTAGTTGATAGGAAAGAAGAGCCATTACCTGTTCAGAATTCATCTTCTGAATCATGTTATCGAATTTTACCCCAGCTGCCCATAAGTCAACTCTTTCCTCGGTTATTTGAATGCCCTCATTCGTGGTAAACCCAGTACTTAAAATACTTGAGGATCGATACTTTTTTTGAGTATTCAGGGAAAAAAAATAGGCAAGTATTGCAGCTACCAATGGGATAATGATCAATATCCATTTCCTTGCAAACAGAATCCTAAAAATCGTTGATAATTCCATAAACACTCGTGAGTAAAGCACAAAATTAACCGTTTATACGGAGATTTTATCTCTTTGGCATTAGCTTTACCTATTCAATGGTTAAATTTTATAGCAAGGAACTCGATGGGCTTAGAGGCGTAGCAGTCCTATTGGTCTTGTTTTTTCATTTTGGCCGCCTTCCCAATAGTTCGATTGGGCTTGAATTCGGTTGGATCGGAGTACAATTGTTCTTTGTTCTATCCGGATACCTAATTACCCGAATTCTAATGGATCAAAAAAAACAGTCCTTACTCCTGTATCTGAAAGTATTCTATTGGAGAAGGTCCCTTCGGATTTTTCCGCTTTACTTCGCCTTTCTCTTAACGCTTTCTATTCTCTATTTTTTGACACAACAGCCAGATGGCTTTCCATCGATTGCGGGGTATCTCTTTACCTACACTTTCAATTATTCAATAATCTGGGAGGGCTTGCACGTCAACCGCTTTTTTACTCACTTGTGGTCACTCAGTGTAGAAGAACAATTTTATATCTTCTGGCCGTTTGTGGTCTATTTTCTTTCTTCAAAGCAACTAAAAGTTTGCATAGTTTCCTTACTGATTAGCGGACCAATATTACGGTATGGACTTTATTTAGGCCTCAAAGATCAATTACAAGAACCCGAAACACTCGGTACGGCTATTTATTGGTTTGGCATTAGTCACCTTGATGCCTTCGCAATCGGTGCGTCTGTCAATTTCTTCCCAGCCAAATTCCTAAAAATAAGGCCAACTGTATGGCTCTTAGTTTCATCCTTTTTATTCGCGATGGTCATTTTTATAATGCACAAAACTCACATGATTAATAGCATAACTTCTCTTGGATTTGAAATTCATGCCATCGATCATTTAAAATTTGTTTGGCAAAATTCCTTGCTGAATATTTTTTTTGCAATCACCCTATGGGTCATTCTTGTGAATGGTTGCTATTTGCTCTCTCTCAAACCCATTGTTTTCATTGGTCAAATTTCGTACGGGATTTATGTTTTTCACTTTCCGATGATGGGAATCGTAAACAAAGTCGTAGCGGCTTATCAAGTGCCCATTCTCTTCGAACTGTTTGTCAGCTTTTCAACAATCCTTCTTATGGCTTGGTGCAGCTACCGTCTTTTTGAAAAAAGATTTTTGGCTATGAAAGACCTGGTTACTTCTTCGTCTCTAAAAACACCTTGATCTCCACCCCCGATTGTGTCGTTCCGGAAGCAACGAGAGTTGGTGGCTTGATTTTCTTTGGAGCAATGCCTAGTGACGTTAGATAATCTATAATATTAGTACGCTGGTCCGGATGCAGGCGATAACAGATTAATTCAACTAACTGGATTTGGTCAGCCTGATATTGAGTAACCAATTTTTTAATTTGTGTTTGCATAAGACTGGAAAGGACTACAGAATTAAGTGGAGATACCACATACTGAAACCCATCAGGCTCATCAGATGACTTTAGGTCGCTCAACAATTTCTTAGTCTCGTTTACAATTTTATTCACGGAATCACGCAGTAAGGTTCGCTTCCCTAGAGACACACGACTGGAATAAATATCTGAGAAGTTAGAGGCCTGGTTGCTAGAGAAATAACAAGTAGTGTCACCATATATTGAAAAGTACGCATCAAATTTTTCGCTATTTATTTTGGGACCCAAATTCTTGGGACGTGTCCACAACGTCCAATTATTGTAAAGTCGCTCGGCTACAAATATATCAGCATCGCCATACCCTTGATGCCCATCACTAGCAAAATACAATCGCTTGCCGTCTTCTGATAAAAAGGGGGAAATCTCAAATCCGGGTGTGTTAATCGTGCTACCAAGATTAAGTGGTTCACTCCAATGCTCCAGCGAATCCTTTGTTGAAACATACAGGTCTTCCTTTCCTTGTGAATCTGGACGTTCGATAGAAATCAGTAAAATTGAAAATGAGGAGTGCATATGAAACCCAACCAGGTTAAGTTGTTGAATCCCCGGGATGGGAATTAACTCGGGACTTGTCCATTCACCGTTTAGGTATTTTGAAAAAGAGATGCCGGGCTTATTGTTGTACGAATTCAACAGATAAACCACTTGATTGTCCTTTCTTATCCCAATAATGGAGTTATTAAATCTATTGTTCCAATGCTTAAATTCATTGCTAGCAGGGAGGTAGCGCCCTTTACCATCGCGTTGCGAAGTCCAGATATCCATTCCTGCTCCTATGCCTCCTTTATTTCGGGTATCAAATGCCCGAACGAAGTAAAGCGTTTTACCATTTGGTGCGAGCAACGCGCTTACCTCTTCGCTTTCGGAATTAATCGATGAACCCAACGGAACTGGGTCAGAAAACTGAATTTCCTGAGCTCTGATCAAAAAAGGTAAGAGCAGAAATAAAATTTGAAGGAGCTTCTTCATCTTATTCATCACCAAAACTTGGGTTGCGATTTTGCTCGGTTTGAGATGCTAAACCCCAAGACAATCTCGTGTGCATTGACATTGAAGTTGCTAAGAGCCGAGAGGTACTGATCATAACTGTAGTGCAAGTTGACAGTAGTACTGATAGAAAGCCCGAATAAAAGAGACATCTGAGAGTTTTGGCTATAGGCGACTCCAGTATAGAGAATTTCTTTGTACCGAGCACGAAGGTTGCCCGCCCAAGCGAAATCATAGCCCTCCTGTAAAAATACATAACCACCTACATTTAGCTGAAGGTTTGCACCGATGCTTAAAACTCCAGTTGAGTGAAATTGAAACCGTCTGGTGTCAACGAAATTCAAAATCCCATCATTTGATAATTTTCCCTTCACTAAATTCGTAGAAGACAAGCCTACGTAAAACTTTTTCGAATAAAGTAATAATCCAAAATCAGTAGTGTAAGAATTTTGACTTCCATTGCTGGCATTGACAAGTTGCCGAAAGAATAGATCATTAATCTCATCTCTTACTGTAAATCCTGTCACATCAATGCGCTGGTTCGTATAACCAATTCGCGTTCCCAACGAAAGGTTAACTGAACTTGACAAGGGAAGATGGAAAGCATATTGAAAGTTAACAGAAAACGAACGATATGGCCCCACATTTCGACTTGACACAACTCCCCCCATACCGTGTTTCCTACGCAACTCTTTCTGAGATTCCATTTGCTTGTAAGCTGTTGTACTCAAGCGAAGAGCATTGTTTTTGATAGTTATTTGCTGCGAATTATTGAGTGAGCTGAATACAGAAACATAGCCATTGTTATTTCTGATGTTAAAACTATTCCATCCTTGGTAAGCGGATAGTTTTACATCTGTGAAATCTTCAATACCGGTAAAACCGGGATTAACAACTGGTAAATTTGAATAGTACTGGCTGCTCAAAAAATCCTGTGCATGTGTACCAAAATGGAACGCAAAAATAAAAAATCCTGTTTGCAAAAATATAGCCCGCCTCATCGCAATAGTGTAACTACGCCTTGGTACTTCCTCTTCCCGTTATTTAGATCAATTGTGTAAAAATATGGTCCACTGGGAAGTTCTTTTCCGCCAAGTTTACCATCCCATTTACAATCGACTGAATCGCAGGCAAAGACATTGTTTCCGTTTCTATCAAAAATATTGATCAGCACTTGACTGTAATTTTTTAGTTTTTCAAGTTCTGGATCGCTTATGGCGGGATCATATGGCCAGACATCGTTGTGGTCATCACCATTTGGTGTGAATGAGTTTGCTAATTGCAAATCAGGCAAGGTCTCGGTTATTTGAACCTTACGACTCAGAATGTTACTGGCGGCCAAACTGTCACTAACCACAAACGAAATACTCTTCTCTAACACACTTACCGATACATTCGTACTGAAGAAAATACTATTCAGGGCTCGTTCATAGTTCGCTTTAGTGTCCTTGCCTGTTAAAAGTAACTCGCCTGTCCCCGCAATAAATGTTGTTTTTATTTTTTGACTAACAGTCGGATCGAGAGTAAGTAAATCTCCATTGCTAACGTTTTGTTCAATAGTCACTTTTGCCGAGAACATCGTATTGCCATCTATGTCATTTATGATGATATTCTGACTCACTTTCTTAGGCGGATCTGCTGGACTATAAGGCAATGGCGTAAGTTCAATGTTGCTCAATACGGGCGCATCATTAATAGCCTTGACAGTCATTTGAACCTGCGCATCAGGAGTGGCCTCAAAACTACCATTGAACACTGTCCATCGAAAATTGTCGGGACCAAAATAGTCCTTATTGGGAAAGTAACGTAAGTCATCTAATTGACTGCTGCTTGCACTAACTCGGTCACCAACCTTTAACGACACTGTGCCAGACTTTAGCGTGCCATTTGGTGGCAGACTCTTTATTCGAATTTCTTTTATTACATCCCCGGGAGAACTGATAAAGTTGTTGAAGAACCCCTGATAAGTAAAAATATAGGATGTATCTTCATTCAGCTCAATTTGAAAGTTTTTGACTGTCGGAGCTGTGCCTGAAAAGACAGTAAGTGTTCCTGTAACGTATGTAAATCCATAATTATCATCTGTACCACCAGAAAGAACAATCGTATAAATGCCAATCGGTGAACCTATTGTAGCATTGGTTGAGGCCACTGGACCACTATCAACTACACTTGCCGACTCGCCATTGACAAATCCACTATAACTAATCGTAAACGGAGGATTCACGTCACCAAAAGCGCGCGATTTATTGTCTGCGGTTGCTATCAAAGTCGCTTTGTCAACTGTCAAAGCACCGGGCACATAAGTAAAGTCATAATTGGCCGATTGACCTCCCGACACTGTGATTGGGTAGCTCCCAGCTCCTGAAGTCGTGGTTGCCACTGTTGTAGCAACGGGATGAGTGGTAACAACCGATGCATTGTCTCCATTTAAAAAACCAGTAAAGCTGATTGTTAATGTAGGGTTGGGCTGACCATAAATTTTGTTCTGATTGTTTGCAGTCGTGGTCAGTAGTGCCTTTGTAATGGTAAACGAGCCTTGAGCGTACGAAAAATCATAATTGGTTGCAAGGCCACCTGAAACGAGAATTGGATAGGTGCCAACCGGTGACGAGGAATTCCCAGACGATGTCGCTATCGGAAGCGAGGTGATCACACTTGTGTTTTCACCATTGACAAATCCCGAG
>JANNQG010000025.1:0-1090188 GCA_031400595.1 Cyclobacteriaceae bacterium | reverse complement strand
AATAAGGCTGAATGATGAGGTAGAGATACCATACAGTTCCCGTGAGGTAATGAATATGTACAGACCATGCGTTGTCTGAAAAATCGCCCCAGTAGTCATAAAAGATACCTGCCTGCATAATCAGCATTGGGATAAGCATCCATAGATGCAGGCTCTTATACTTTGTCATGTAACTATTCATTACTATTTATTCATCTCAAGCAAATTAATATTTCCACTAACATTTTGCGACTTTAAGAAGTCTAGGACTTCGGAGCACAAAACTGTCAAGCCACCACAAATGTTGATGCGAGGTAGGATGTTCAATTAACCACTGAACCGCCAATTTCTTAAACCCGCTGTTATGCATTCGTGCTACTTTCGTCAAGAAGATATATTGCTCAATGTGTGATGTCCTGTTTGTTAGCATTAACTAAAATTTAATCCCTGGCTGTAGAACAAATTTAAAAATCAACGCAAGCACAATCAAAATTGAAACATATTTTAAGCTTATTTTCTCGTTAGCCGTGCTTACAGATAAATCAACATTCGTAATTCTCTCACCGTTTTGCCACGGGCCAATAAAAACAAAACCACTCATTACAGGATAAATAATGCTAATGATTGCAATTACAGGAAGATAAAATACAGTCATTATGAGTGAGCCGAAAATCCATGGCAGAATGATAATGTGAAATAGAAACTTTCTCCTGGAATGTCCATCCAGTATCCATTCATGCCGTGTCGCAAATCCGAGAAATGGTTTGCTCATCATCAAAGTTATTTTTACCAAAATTACTGCTGCAAGCAATGCCAATATTATTTGTAGATAAAGCGAAGTATCAAGCATATAATATACCCTCCCAATGTCACCAACCTTGAATAACGGGCCTGTTAGTAAATAACCAAGAAAATTATTAAAACCAAGAATGGAAACCCAAGCAATGAACATCTGAAGCAAACCATATTTTTTCATCTTGAAAAAGACGGTTGCGGCAATTATTCCCTGCATCAAACTCATAAGCGGACCGGCAAGAGCAATTGCAATATTCTGGGTTGTGGTAAGGGCTTCCCCATCAAGGTGCTCAACGTAATTATGATGCAATATAGGATGGCTGTCAAATAAAACTCCAAATATTGTATGAAAGGATTCATGCAATATAGTAGTAACAAGGAAAGCAGTTACATAAAGTGTAGTTGAGTTTATTGTTATCCTGAACATTTGTTTTTTTAAGTTTGAGTTGTCATATTCAATTTCTTGCATCACAGTTCGAAGTTTGCAGGATGAACTTTGGGCTGCACGTCACCGCAGCAAACATTTTGTTAGGCGCTGCAATTTCTGGTCAGACCACTTCCCATAGTTGACTTTTCAAATTATAGCGTTCAATCTTTTCCGTTTCACTAAATGTTGCCTTCAATTTGAAATCGTTGCCCACCTTCATAGTCCAGGTGTCAGCGAGCCATCTTTGCAATAAATCAATTGAAAGTTCAATGTTGTCCCTTGCCTCGTCCCCAGTCTTTCTGAGTTCTGAAATTACTTTCGGGTCAACAGAAACCACTTCACTAATTATCTTGCCAATCTCATTTAACTCAGTGTCGGAAGATTCTGAGCCATTTGCCGAATGAAAACTGACGACTATTTTGAGGGATGATTTGTCAATCTTAAAATCGACCCAATATATCTCTTTCGGGAACTCATGTCCTGATAACTTCATTAACGCATCGCCAAGTATCTCCGTCTTGTTCTCAAGCATTTTGATAAACTGTGAGGCAAATTCAAATCTTGAATGAAAGTGTCTTCTCCACCGCGGAACTGTGACCAAAAATATGAAGACGACCAGTAGTCCGAATACAACTAGAAACGGTTTATAATGCGTTAAGAAATATGCAAAGAGCATCAATAGCGGAACAATCGTTACTTTGGAGAAAATTATCCACAGAATCTCATTCCTCTTTTTGTGTTTAATGAAATCTCTCAATTTGTCCAAGAAAGTATTGCGCCTAAAATTAGTATACCCGCAACTAGTTGCGCATATACTCTCAAAAATAAGGAATATACGCAATAGAGTTGCGACTATTTCGCCTGTAACCGTCAATGTGATCTCATCCGAAGAAAGGGCTCGCCTGTATTTTTTTTCGAACTGGTGACCAGGTAAAACTACGAACTGGCATCGGCCAGGGATTGAGCGGCCTGTTTGAGCCCGAAATGGAATGTGCGATTGGTGGCGAGTAGCGAAAGCCCGGTGACCGCTGCGCTTCGCGCGGACAGGCTGCGCCTTCGTTCACGCTATGGCGGGGCCCGATCGTCACTGGCTATTCGAATTTTCCAATCTGCTACAACTCACTACACTCATCCTGCAACTCAAGCCAATGTGTTTGGCAACAGGGCAACTCCAACACACCTTTGTGCCGTTAAGCACCCAAAACAAGTAGACTATGAAGACGATTTCGATTTTTATCATCGCCCTTTTTGCAAACCTGATATCGTGGGGACAAGATGAAGTGTACTCAGACAACCGCACCGATCGCAAAACTACCTTTAGTCATTCCAACGGGGTATCCAGTTTCAACGTGGAAATGCGCGGCAAGATTGAAATAACCGACAATGACAAAGACATTAAAAGTATGTCGGCCGATGGATATTTAGAAATCACTAAAACCGTTTTCGGCAGCAGGCGCTCCATTGTGATTACGCCAGAAGGCAATGGCCTGAAGCGTGAGTATTACGAGGGCCGTTCTAAAGTAGCTTTTGAACCGGAAGGGCGCAAATGGCTTTCGGAAATTATGTTGGAGCTGGTGCGCACTACCACCATTGGTGCCGAGAGTCGCGTAAACCGTTTTTTCAAACAAGGTGGCGCCACGGCCGTGGTTAATGAAATTAAGAATTTAGAAAGTGATCATGTGAAAGCGCACTACGCTTCGCTGCTGATGAAACAAAATATACCCATCGCAGAATATGGCATGGTCGCCAACGGCATCTCCGGCACCATTGATTCTGATCATTACATGGCGGAATTTTTGAAAGACAACGTGAAAAAATTCATGCAGAGCAAAGATGCTACTGAAGCGCTATTTGCCGCTACCCGCAGAATGGACTCTGACCACTACAAAACGGAGGTGATCAAAGAGGCATTGCGCAGTGGACCTGCTTCCCTAGAAAGTGTTCGGATCATTATGCAGGCTACCGGCACCATGGACTCTGACCATTACAAAACAGAAGTGTTGACTTCTCTTCTCAGGCAATCTAACTTAACGGATGGGGTCGTAGGGGAGATGATCAACACCACCAAAACCATTGGCTCCGATCATTATCGCAGCGTGGTGCTTAACAAAGCATTGGCTATGCGTGGGCTATCGGCTGCTTCTTACCAAAAGGCTATTGAATCCATCAAAGACATTGAGAGCGACCACTACAAAGCAGAAGTGCTTACGAACTTATTACAAAAGAATCTTTCGGCAGAGGCATTGAATAACTTAATCCCGATGATTTCCACCATCGAGTCGGATCACTACATCACCAATGTGGCAAATGAAATCGTAAGACATCAAACCCTATCAGACGAATCGTTTCAACAATTGATGGAGGCTGTGAGTACGAATGGTAGCGATCATTATATGTCGGTGTTCTTGCAAACTGCCTTAGAGCGGCCGAACTTGAGCAAGCAAAATACCTTGTCGGTATTACAAGCCACGTCAAAGATTGGATCGGATCATTATATCACCGAAGTGCTAACAGATGCTGCCTATAAAATAAAAATGATGAACGATGCTTCGTTGAAAGAAGCTTACCGAACTGCAGCTAAGCGGGTTGAGTCGGAGACTTACTATGGACGCATCATTAGGGCGATTGAGTAATCCCGTTTTAATTCCAACCGGAAATACAAAACAGCCTTCCATAGTCACATAAAAATGAATTCCGTTATTTCTATGACGACTAAAATCCATATCTTCCAGTCGTCATGCGTCTATCAAATAGTAACTTCCCGCCCATCATGAGAAAGTATGGGTTGCTTGCCCTCGGTTGTACGGGTCTAGGAGTGTTGCTTTTCATTTTTATTTACTACAGCGAAAATGGCTCGTTAGCCCCCGTAAGATTGCTGTGGAAGAAGTACTTATTGTTAATCGCTTTGACCAACGCTATCGGGATTCTTCTTTTTCAGGTGGATCGACTCTTTGATCGAATCATCGACTGGAAGTCTAATTTTCTGTTGCGCTTTATCAGCGGCCTGGTAGCCAACATCCTCATGGTGCTTGTTTTTACCAGCGCAACCGGCATCTACTTGTTTGGGCTAACTGCCGAAGAGATACTAAAGCTGAACATTGTGTTTATGCTGGTCGTATTCATCTATGAAATATTCTACGGACTATTCTATTCGTATCACCACTATGCGGTCACTCAGGCAGAACAACTCAAATCGGAACGTTGGCAGTTGGAATTACAATTTGAATCATTGAAAAATCAAATCAGTCCACACTACCTTTTCAATTGCCTGAATACGGTTTCGTCTTTGCTTTTTAAAGATACACGAGTAGCCGAGGAATTTATTCGCAGAATGGCCGATACATTTCGCTATGTGTTATCCCATCAAAAACAAAAATTGGTTTCCCTGCGCGAAGAACTAGAATTTGTAAAGGCGTATTATTTTCTGTTGCAAGTACGCTATGAATATCATCTAAAACTTGATATCAATATCCCACAGAATATTTTAGATAGTTCGGTGCCGCCAATGACATTGCAGTTGTTGGTAGAAAATGCCGTGAAACACAATAAGATTAGCAAAGAGAACCCATTGTTTGTGTACATCAGCGCTCAAGATAATACCCACATACTCGTCTCCAATTCAAAAACAACGGTCGCTGAGCCCATTACCAGTTTTCGGGTAGGGTTGGAGAACATTCACAATCGCTACCGTTTTTTCACGTCAGAGAAAGTGATCGTTCGGGATGAGGATAAATTTCTTGTGCAGTTGCCCGTACTGAAAAAGGACAAACCAAAAGGAGCAAAGGCGTGAAGAAGATTTTTATCCATAATCCCTTCTTCCGCATCTTCGCCCCTCCTTTGTTTGGCGTGTTTGCCTATCTCATTATTTTATTGATCAACAATAACGTAGCTCAAATTGCAACACTCATCAGCAATCAGGAAGTGTATGTCAGCATTGCCTTAAGCTTGATTTCATTCGAGTCAATGCGGCTGACCATTGTTTTGTTGAATCGACTATCAAAAAGTGCTTCGAATCCTATCGCCATCCAGGTAGCAGTGACTACAATCGTGAGCGTGTCTATGGTGTTACTGGCGATCTCGCAGTATTACCAATGGGTAATTGGATTTGACATAAGTCAGCGGGAGCTGTGGATCTTCGGGATTATTTTCGTGCTCACGGCTCTGTTGTATAATGCGCTGTACGTAGGCAATCAATATCTACATTTGGAAAATACCCTTCGAATAGAGCAGGAGCATAAATTGCGCGAGAGTCTGGAGTCTGAGATTTTATCCTTTCGGCAGGATATTAATCCAGATTTATTGTACGACAGTTTGGAAGAATTGATTTTGTGTATTCACAAAAAGACGGACACTGCTGAGGAATTAATTGACAGCCTGGCCGCGCTGTATCGCTACCAATTGATCCATCGCCAAAAAGAGTTTGTAAAACTATCCGAAGAGATTCATGCCATACAACACCTGATCCGATTGGCCAATCAAAAACATAAAAATGCCATTCGCTGGGTCAACAAAATGGAAAATGCTTCGCTTATTGAATTGATGCCGGGGGCTTTGATTACCGCCATCGACAGCGTGTTGCGAAATACGCTAATCTCATCTGATGCGCCCCTAACGCTCACACTTTCGCAAGAAGACGAGGAGTATTTTGTGCTCCACCATCAGTTGAACGATAAACTTCAGCTTCATCCCGATAGCCTGGAGGCCTTTCAGCGTTTGCAGCGTTCTTACTCTGTATATAGCGATCGCCCTTTTGTACAAGTGAAGGCGGGGCGAGAAAATTATATTAAATTTCCGATGATCACCGTAGATCATTCTATTTCTGAAACCGCATGAGCTTATCGCTAAACATATTGATTGTAGAAGACGAAACCCCAGCGGCCGAAAAGCTGGAGCGCTATCTTCAACGATACAGTACGAATATTAAAGTAAAGGCTGTGTGCGACTCTGTCGAGACTTCAGTTGCGTGGTTACAAGAAAATCAATCATCCATCGATTTGGTTTTTATGGACATTCAATTGAAAGATGGACTGAGCTTTTCGATCTTTAAAGAAGTGACGGTTGAAAAGCCTGTCATTTTTGTAACGGCCTACAATGAATATGCACTAGAGGCATTTAAGGTAAGCAGTATTGACTACCTGCTAAAACCAGTTACGTTTGATGACCTAAATGCGAGCTTACAAAAATTTGAGAACCTGCGCGCGCAAATGGCGACTACCGAAGCCAAACAAGAGAAAATAAAAGCTCTAGCCGAAAGTGGTACCGCAAAAACCTACAAAGAACGCTTTATGGTAAAAGTGGGCGACCATATTCGTTCCATTACCATTGATCAGGTGCTTTTCTTCTTTGCCGATGGAAGAGACGTCTACCTGGTGACGACCCAGCTTAGAAAATTTATCATTGATTTCACGTTGGAGGCGTTAGAAGAAGTATTGCATCCGAAAAACTTCTTTCGGGTGAACCGTTCGTACATCTTGCATATTCCCCACATACAAGATGTGGTGATGTATTCAAACAGTCGCTTGAAAATTTCTACCCAACCTGCCTGGGATAAGGAAATTATTGTGAGCCGCGAAAAAGTGAGCGAGTTCAAAGACTGGTTTGACGGAGTTCATTAGCAGGGGGATATAATAAAATGCATTGTCACGCAAAGGCGCAAAGTTTGGCCTCCTTTCACTTTACGTTCTTATCGACTTTGAGTGGACGTTACATAGAATTTCTCAATCCCCTCCGCATTCTCTTGCGTCTTTGCGCCTTCGCGTGAGATTATCTAAGACTGTTCGTAAGCCCAGATAGTATGTATATTTTCTAATGTAAATGTTACCTTTAAGCTTGCTATGAAATATTAGAAAATTTAACCACCTCCAAATCCATGCATATGAAGAGAAAAAGAGTATTTATTTTCCTTGGCGCGGTTGTAGGAGTACTGATCCTATTCATCCTAAATACATTATACAGCGCGGGTGTTTTCAAAACACTGAAGCCGCACCTGGAGGGAGCCGTCAAAACGATTTATACCACCATGCCCGGCACTGAAGATATGGATATCAATTACAAAAAAGGATTGCTGTTTATTTCATCCACCGATCGATGGGAACAATTGAAAGGCAAATCGGTAGAAGGAGGAATTTATCTATTACAACTTGATTCCGGCATTGGTCCCAGGAAATTGCCCACCACCTACAAAGGTGTATTCCGCCCGCATGGCATTTCATTTTTCTCGAAAGAGGATGCCGACTACTTATTTGTAGTAAACCATCCCAGCAATGAAGAAAATAATGTTGAACTTTTTCAATTCAAGAATGATACGCTGTTCCATGAAAAATCATTCTCCGATCCCTCCATGTGCTGCCCCAATGATGTGGTGGGCGTAGACACCGACAAGTTCTACGTGACCAATGATCACGGCACGAAAAAAGGAAAAATGCGCAGGGTGGAAGACTATCTACGAATACCGTGGTCCTATCTTCTATACTATAACGGTGCTCAGTTTACCAAAGCTTACGAAGAATTGACCTATGGAAATGGGGTAAATGTTTCAAATGATGTAAGCAAATTGTACTTGACGCACACTACCGGAAGAGAATTACTCACGTTTAGCAGAAACAAGGAAACGGGCGAATTGAAATTACTCGACAAATTGCATCTTCAATCGGGCCTTGACAATATCCATGTCGATGATGAAGATAACCTGTGGATTGCCTCTCACCCGAAAATGCTGAAGTTCATTGGGCACGCAAAAGACTCAATCAATAAGTCGCCTTCGCAGGTGTTCAAACTAACTCCGGCAACAAATGGCACAAACTATACCGTTGAAGAAGTTTACCTAAATGAAGGCGAACAACTTTCCGGATCGAGTGTTGCAGTTCAATACAAAAATGAATTACTGGTAGGGGTCGTATTCGATCATAAAGTTCTGCGAGCCACATTAACAAAAAAGCCCTGAAAATTATTCAGGACTTCTTTGCTAAAAGTTAGCTAAGCAATACTGCATATCCTTCTTCGCTAATGGTGGAATTACACCCATGTTGTACCAGGTGAAGGCAAATTGATCAGCCGTAGTATCCAATGCTTTTGAGAGATTGGATGACCCGTGTCCTGACTTTGTGTCAATGCGGATCAGCTGAGGATTCTCTCCCACATTGCTTTCCTGTAAAGTTGCCGCAAACTTAAAAGAGTGTGCAGGCACCACACGGTCATCGTGATCGGCAGTGGTTACAAGGGTAGCCGGATAGTTAGTACCCGGCTTCAGTGCATGGACCGGAGAATATTTTTTCAAGTACTCCATCATTTCTTTAGAGTCATCGGCTGTACCATAATCATATGCCCATGCCTTGCCCACAGTGAACTTATGGTAGCGGAGCATGTCCATCACACCAACAGCTGGCAACGCCACCTTAGCTAAATCGGGTCGCTGCGTCATCGTTGCTCCCACTAGCAATCCTCCATTCGATCCTCCAACCAGAGCTAAGCGATTGCTGGAGGTGTACTTTTCTTTGATCAGGTACTCACCTGCGGCAATGAAATCATCAAATACATTTTGTTTGTTCATCAATCGGCCTGCATCATGCCATTTTTCTCCATACTCACCACCTCCCCGCAGATTTGGTTGTGCAAACACGCCACCATTTTCTAACCACACAATTCGGGAGGTACTAAATGAAGGTGTTAAACTGATTGAAAATCCACCATACGCATACAACCAAGTTGGGTTCTTTCCATCCAATTCAATTCCCTTCTTATGAACAATGAACATTGGGATTTTAGTACCATCCTTACTGGTATAAAACACTTGCTTTGTTTCATATAGAGTTGGGTCAAAATCAACTTTTGGTTGTGCATAGAGGGTTGATTTTCCACTGGCCAGTTCATACTTGTAAATAGTTTGTGGCGTGGTGAAGGAAGTAAACGAATAATATACCTCGAGATCTTCTGCTCTTCCATTAAATCCCCCCGCGGTACCAATACCGGGCAGTTCAATTTCACGCTCCTTTCTTCCATGATTATCAAATTGCTTGACAACACTCTTCGCGTCTTTCAAATAACTAACAATTATCTTATGTCCAACGGTACCAATTCCATCGATTGGCTCGGTCGCTTCTGCAACAATATCTTTCCAGTTCTCAGGTTGTGGCTTTGTTACATCCACCTCCACGATGCGATCGTTTGGAGCATTCAAATTTGTTTGGATGATTAACCGTGTTCCATCATTATCAATTACGCCATGGTTGTTGTCAAAATTGGTGATCACAGGAATCAATTTCGATTTTGGACTACCTAGATCTTGAAAATACAATTCATTTCCCGTGGTGCTTACTGAGGTTGAGACAATCAAGTAGCGTTCATCTTCTGTTAAGTAACCTCCCACTCTACGTTGTGGGTTCATGGTGCCTCCATCAAAAATAACCTGGTCAGACGTTTGAGGCGTATTTAACTTATGAAAGCACAATCTATTGAAATTTACTTTAGTGAAAAGCTGATTTCCTTTCGGGCTATCGTATCTTGAATAATAGAATCCTTCATTTCCCTTCCAAGCCACCCCACCAAACTTAATATCACGAATGGTGTCGCCTACGATTGACTTATCAGCTGTTTTTATGGTTACCGCTTTCCGCCAGTCCGATCCGCCTTCTTGAATCATCAGTGTCACGAGGGATCCGTCTTTGCTATAAACTAATCCCGCTAAAGCTGTAGTCCCATCTTTCGAAAATGTGTTCGGGTCCAAGAAAACTTCTTCTGTACCAGTCTCACCTTTCTTACGGTATTGAACGTTGTGATTTTGCAAGCCACTGTTTTTAGAATAATAAATGTAGTCTCCTTCGCTGTGCGGAGCTGAAAGGCGTTCATAGTTTTGTACTTCATCCAATCGCTTGCGTATTGCATCGCGGAATGAAATATTTTTTAGATAGCCAAAGGTCACTTCGTTTTGAGCTTTCACCCACTCCCCTGTTGACTTGGCAGTGTCATTTTCCAACCAACGATACGGATCATTGACAGCCACACCAAACAAGGTATCAATGGCATCTATTTTTTCTGTTGATGGATACCCACTAACAGCAACTTTTTCTTTGGGTGAAGAACAACCTGCGAGCAAACCGGTTGCGATGAGTAAAATGGAGATTTTATGCATGGCTTTAAATTTTGAACCCACAAGTTAACAATTGGTTGCTATCGGGCAATTGACTTTATTACCAATGCTAAATATCAAGTATGAAAGCCCAAAAAACACTCCTAATCGGAAACATCGTAGCACTGGCCGCTGTGCTGACGGTTAACGCTCTGGCCAACATTCTACCCATTAATGGGATGAATACCGGTCAAATCTCTAATTTATATCCAAGCTTATTCACCCCAGCTGGCTTTACTTTTTCCATCTGGAGTATTATCTACTTGCTATTGATTGCATTTGCGGTTGGTCAATTTGTAATTAAGGACAAACCGTATTTCAAAGAGCTCTCGCTATGGTTTCTGGTTTCCTGCCTGGCCAATGCCAGTTGGATTTTGGTATGGCATTATTTACTTACCGCTGCTTCGGTAGTGGTTATGTTGATCTTGCTCTATTCACTCACGCGGATTTTTTTGCTCCTACAAGGTAATGCGTTTACCAAAACCGAATGGGTAGTAATAAAACTACCCTTTCTATTTTATCTCTCCTGGATTTGTGTGGCCACCATTGCCAATATCTCTACATTGTTAATCTCCTTGAACTGGCATGGGGGCTTTCTATCCGAAGAATATTGGACAGTGGCCATGATTGTTGTTGCTACCTTGTTGGGATTGTTCATTGCCTTCATATTTAAAGAGCCGGCATTTCTCCTGGTGCTAATGTGGGCATTCTTTGGCATCTACAGCCGCTGGGCAGAAACTGAGTACGAGTTAATAGCAACTATCTCGAGAATTGCTACAGTTGTATTAGCGATACTTTTTGGAAAGCTATTAATAGATAGCCGGAAAATTTCTAAAAGTTGATGAGTCCGATTTAGATGTTCGCACTTGCGAATTTATCCTTCCTTACTTTCCTTTTTTGGTGTACCCAATCTGGCCATGTAGCTGAATCTTCCGCATCGTAAATTCTGATATGTTGGGTGCCATCCGATTTTAACAATTCCTCCGGTCTGCATTTTAAAATTACAGCAGCTGCATTGACTCCAGAATTAGTAGCACCACCTACTCCATGAGAAAGCGTGCTTGCTCCGCACAAATACAAGTTGTTTATTTCAGATTTACTGGAAAAAGAAAACGGGCCGATTTGGGTTAATGTTTTCTCCGTTCCATAAACATTTCCGTTCGTGCTGTTGATGTAGAACTGATTTGTTTTTGGTGTTCCCAAGTCCATATGAACGATATGCTCTTTGGCACCAGGAATAACTTTCTCCAAAGAATTTAACAACTTTTCGGAAATCCGTTCTTTGTAAAGCGCATACCTTTCGGAATGATAGTCGCCTTGTTCAGGGAATTCATTAAAACTCGAATAATCAATAAATGTAACGACCTCCAGGTTGTGGTATCGCCCGTTGAAGCTGGCTGGATCTTTCAGCGTTGTGCAACTGATAAAAACAGCCGGAAATTCTTCTCCCTCCAATAGACTTTTCGAGGTAAGGTTACTATATACACCGTCAATGTCTTTGCTATTCAGCTTCCAGATATTTCCGGAATCAATACCCGCGTTCGTAACATCCATATCAAGGGTGATAAATAGTATCAATGATGTTACCGAGTATTTTGTGTTTGCTAGTTTCTGGGTCAACTTACTGCTTATGTTTTCTTGGCCCACCAAATTCAAATAAGTAATCGATGGATCGGCATTTGAAATAATGGTTTTTGCAAACAACTGCTGTCCGCCTTCTAGTTCGACTCCAATCGCAGTTTTTTCCTTTACAATAATTTTTCGAACGAGCTGTTTTGTTCGGATCTCTCCACCATACTTCTTCACTGCTGTAGTTAGGGCTTTTACTATTCCTCCTCCTCCTCCATACGGATAAAAGCCTCCGTCAAAATAATGATCCATCAACGCGCAATGCAATGGGAAACTAGCCTTACCAGGCGGCAGACCGTGGTCACCACATTGAACATTCAGAACCGCTTTCAACAAAGGGTCTTTTACGTGCCAATCGATAACTCTTTTTAAACTAAACAGCCCATACTTGCCCATGTACTTCGTGCGAAAAGGAATCGTGACGTTATCCCAAAAACCCTTCATCTTAGGAATAAGTTGTATTTGCCGGCTTACTTCCTTTACCAATTGCAAATACTTTTTTATCCGAGTCGCTTCAAGCGGAAAACGATTCGACAAACTTTCGATCAATGCCTGATGCCCGGCAGGCATGTCAATTTTTTCCTCTTCAATCCAGCAGTGCTCATAGCCCTTCGGATTCATTCGAAAAAAAACGAGATCATTGGCAACGCCTAACCCTTCATACAGATTGCTGGTTGACTGACCTTTATCGAGTAGACCAATATAGTGCACACCGGGGCAAAAACGTTCGCCATGAATGGTAAAACTATGACACCATCCGCCCGGTACATCATGCTGCTCAAGCACCAGAACTTTTTGCCCAGATCTTGCCAAACAAATAGCGGCAGCCAATCCGCCTGCACCTGAGCCAATTATAATTGTGTGGAAGACATCCATTGGTGAAAAGGTAGTAAACTGGGTGTTACCAATAAAGTTCAGAGGTCATTAATTTTCAGTAGCTTTATTAAATGAATTGCAGGAAACACATAAACACGTTCATTTTGCTGAGCTTTAGCTTGGTTGCGTTGGCCTATTTAATGGCGGGGTGCTCAAAGCTCGATGAATTGGATGAAACACCCAACCTGAAATCTTTGGAAGATGGGTTTCGGACTTCTGCTCTTGTGGGCCATTGCACAGCATTAATGGTAAGCGCCTTCAAGGGCGAGCCCTTACCTTCTAACGCTTCCTTTTCAGCGAGTAGTAAGCCCGGGTTTTCAGGGGCCGGAACGCTTACCCTGCAGGCAACAAAAACAAATCCAATTCCATTCAATTCCAATGTAGGCAAGATTACTGTCGTTGGGTTGTGGGATGGACAAAAAAGCGGGGTGGTATCTATTATACTTGCCGACTTTGATGTGATTTCTTCACAGTTTCAATTTAGAGGTATGCACACCCTCCCGTTCACAGAAAAAAATGGCAAAATAGAAACCGTGTATGCAAAGCAAGATATTGTTATTGGCCAGGGGTCTGACACACTTCTAAACTTAAGCCTAACCAATCCACAATTCAATACCGAAATCAACCGCCTCAACTCACCCCAGCCCACCGATGTTTTTGTGGCTGCGAGTCAAAACGTTTGGTTTCTTTCCATCGACCGCAACAACACTTCTACGCTTTCAGACGATAACTATTCTGTATCTGGGGGTGGCCAAATTGCAGAAGTTAGAAATAGTTCGGGCGGTGTGCTTTATCACGCAATGATCAATACAAAATTTGCACCGGCAATCTGTGCCACCAACCCAACAAGTGGCACTGCCTTTATTCAAAACATTCAGGCGGGGGCTACCATCGATCTTGGAAACATTGTACTAGAATTTAGATCAACGTGTGATGGCAGAGCGAAAGTAATTGTCGCAACCGGCAAATACATTGGTTCTAATGGGAGGGATATTCTTCTCAATTGGAATTGAGCTTCTGACAAGAGAGGATTATCTCAAAGGACATTGCTAGCTGCTTACAGCTTCGTCCATGTCTCTCAACTGAATGGCTAGCGCGTGAGTGGATAGATAGATTTCGCGGAGCGACATTCCCAGCGATATGAGAAGTGAGATTAACGAACCGCTAAATATAAATTTGGCAATCAGCACCTCTCCATAGAACAACGAAAACATACAAAGCACGCTCAAGAACAAAGCAAAAATGCTGAACATTTGCATGTTGCGTATGAGATGAACCCGAATGCGAAGACTTTTTATTTGATCGACAATTCTTTTGTCGTGATCATCTCTGTACTGCGCTGCGAGCTTTCGGATCAGCCCCGCTACTGCCAAAAATCGGTTGGTATAGGCCAACAAAACTAACGAGACGGTTGGGAAAAGTAGTGCTGGAGTCGTGAGGGTAAGTTCCATTTTAGATCCTGGTTTTACTCATTTCCATCGTCTTTGAAATACTTATCCTCATCAAAATCCTTCGGATCCTTTTTGATAATCGGGCCAATTTCTAAAATCTTAAATTCTGTCCTTCTGTTTCGTTGTCTGCCTTCTGGATTGTCAGTGCCATCTGGGTTAGTGTTTCTTGCAATAGGCTTAGACTCGCCATATCCTTTTGCGACCAATCGCTCTGTAGCAATGCCCTTTCGGATGAGGTAGTTCACGGTAGATTCAGCTCTCCTTTGCGATAGTTCGATGTTGTACACTTCTGACGCTACGCTGTCGGTGTGAGAGCCCATTTCAATTTTTATCTCGGAGTTATCATTAAGCAAGTCAACCAATTTATCGAGCTCCTTGGCCGCATCTGCTCTGATATCCGCCTTGTCATACTCAAAATAAATATTCTTCAATACAAAGATTTTGTTTTTCTCAAGTCGATCGAGCACGAGAATTGTGTCCAACGTAACATTTGTCACCAGTTCTTTTAACGACTCAAGGGGAACAGACTTGCCGATGGTCGAGTAGGGCTGTCGTTTTATAATATATCCATCATGATCACCCAACAGCACATAGTTCTCATTTTCATATACACGAAACAGGAATTTTCCATCGTTTCCTGTAACAAACTCCTGCATCACATCTCCGCCCTGATCCAGCAAACTTACTTTCGTGTCAGCTAAGATTTCCCTAGTGCTATCCTTTCGCATGTTGTAGGTGATACCTTGTAAAAAGTAATTAACCACTTTTAGATTAGGATCATCGTTAACAAACGTATAAACATCATCATCTCCTTTGCCTCCTTCTCGGTTGGATGTAAAGAATCCGCGATCGGGTTTAAATAAATAAATTCCAAAGTCATCGCTGGTCGAGTTCATTGGCTGTCCCAAATTCTCTACTTGTGTTTTGCCATTTGCTCGGTTGACGACAAATACATCCAGCATCCCGTATCCAGGATGTCCATCAGATGAGAAATAGAGTTTACTATTATCTGCCATGTAGGGGAAGGTATCATCACCGGCAGTGTTAATGTCGGGGCCTAGGTTCTTTATCTTACCAAAACGGCCACGACTATCCATTTGAGCTGAATAGATGTCCAAGCCGCCATAACCCCCTTTGCGGTTGGATGAAAAGTAAAGCGTTCGGCCATCTGGGCTTAACGCAGGAGTCGATTCCCAACTGTTGGGCTGATTAATATTGATCGGAACTGGTTCACTCCATTGTCCATTGCGAAAGCGTGAAAGATAGAGGTCAACATCACTGGCACCTTTTCGCTTGCCCGTATTACCTCTTGCAAAAATCATCAGTTTTCCGTCCGGTGTAAACGTTATGCAACCCGTGTTCACATCAGAGGCATTAATCAATTTTGGCAAAGGCTTTAGCGTATTCAACTCCACATTAGCCCCCTTCGTGTCTACCTGATAAATGTCAGTGAAGGGCGTGCCCGAAGCTTCGTAGATACGCGCATTTGATCGAGATGAAGCGAAGTACAAAACGCCATTGGAATAGGCAGGTGCGTATTCTGCAAAACGGGTGTTCAACGTTTCCAACTCCTTCACCCTATAATAACTCTGCTTCTCTGAAAGTTTGTCGAGGTATTGTAACCCTTCCAACTCTTTGCGTGCCCGATCCTTTATTTTCTCATCTTCTGAAGACGATTCTAATTCATCCAGTGTTTTTTTAGCCTCCTCGTATTTTGCGTTGGCCTGAAGTGCTTTCGCATAGTAAAGGAGAACTGAGTCCTTCACAATCCCTGGACCGCCCGCCTTGGCATAGTAGGGTTCAGATTCTTTGATTCGATTGGAAAGCCGATAAGATTCTGCCACAAAATAATTTGCCTTGCCGTTTTTTGGCTGCCGGGCAAGCACTCCCTTGTAATACTTAATTACCTTTTCATACTTGGCATATTTAAATGCTGTCTTCACCTTTTTCTCTGGGCTGCAGGAAAAAAGAAGCAGAAGTAAAATACCGGTGCTAAAACTTACTTTCATCTGAAATAAAGGCTTACAAAAACCTGCCCGAAATTACGAAATTAAACGTCTATACGATTAACGATGATTTCGGTAAATATTTTACCAGCCATGACTTTTCTACCGGTATTTCCCACTGTTTTTCGAAGGCTGCTTTGGTGGGCACCAAATTGTTGAAGGTTCTCGTTGCACCATTCAATTGACCCTCTTCAAAAAGGTGCTTAAGTTCTGCTCTCGGAAAAAGCTTGACTTCACCGCCTAAAATGAACGCCACTTGGGAAGGGTCCAAAAAATTAACACCTAATTCCGAATCATAGCCTTTCAGAATTCGTACAGATCCATCGATGGAACAGCCACTGGCACTATGAACACCCTCATACACTCCTACAACCAGGAACTGACTGTATTCAATTTTAAAAGAAGAATGCAAGGCCTGACCATGCGCTTCCCATTGCTCGCAGAATGCTTGTTGATTGCTGCACACTTTTTCCACTTCCGCGTCAGATAATTTGCGGCTGGCTTGATAGACCCAAATCCGAGCATGATCTGGAAGTGACTGAAATGGGACGTACATCTTGTGTTTGTATATTTTATAAACCTTGCGCCTCAGCAATAAGTTCGGCTAGATCTTTCACGATTACACTACTTTCCTTTTCTTTGTTCTTCACACCATCGGTCATCATGGTCATACAGAACGGACAAGCAACAGCAATCGTTGTTGCTCCGGTTGACAATGCATCTTCGGTACGGGCAACATTGATGTCCTTTTTGCCTTTCTCAGGTTCTTTAAACATTTGGGCGCCTCCTGCACCACAACACAACCCGGTGGTACGGCATTTCTTCATTTCTACTAAATCCGCATCGAGCGCTTCGAGCACACTTCGTGGTGCTTCGTAAATGTTGTTCGCTCTACCCAAGTAACATGAATCATGGTAAGTTATTTTCCTGCCTTTGAAGGAGCCGCCTTCAGCGATCTTTATTTTCCCTTCGTTAATCAATTGTTGCAAAAAAGTGGAGTGGTGGATTACTTCATAGTTTCCTCCTAATTCGGGATACTCATTCTTGAGGGTATTGAAACAATGCGGACAGGCAGTCACTATTTTTTTAACGTTGTACCCATTTAGCACTTGAATATTGCTCATGGCTTGCATCTGAAAAAGAAATTCATTTCCTGCTCTGCGAGCCGGATCACCCGTGCAGGTTTCTTCTGTTCCTAAAACGGCAAACTTTACTCCTACTGCATTCAAAATCTTGACAAATGCTTTCGTCACTCGCTTGGCGCGATCATCAAATGAGCCGGCACATCCCACCCAAAATAAAACTTCGGGGCTCTCGCCTTTTGCTGTGAGTTCGGCCATTGTGGGTACATTCATTCTGTTGTAGAATTAGATGATGAATAATTACTTCTTAATTGTTCGTTTACTTCTCGTCTTTCGCCCAGTTGAATCGGTCGCTTGGAGAAAATTTCCATGGCGCAAAACTGGTTTCAATATTTTGAAACATACTGTTCCATTGAGCCGGTGCCCCCGATTCCTCCATCGAAACATACCTCCTCAACTCCAAAATAATCTCCAATGGATTGATCAATACCGGACATGCCTCGACACAGGCATTGCAACTCGTGCATGCATTGATTTCTTCTTTAGTGATATAGTCGCCCAGTAGCGTTTTACCATCTTGCAAACCCGGTCCGCCTTTGGCGATGCTGTTTCCTACTTCTTCCATCCGGTCGCGGGTATCCATCATTATTTTGCGCGGTGATAGCTTCTTACCCGTCAAATTTGCAGGACACTCTGATGTACAACGACCGCATTCTGTGCAAGCGTAAGCTGCTATCAAGTTGTGTTGCGTTAAATCATTCACATCTTTAGCACCGAATCGTCCGGGTGTAGCTTGGGCAGGTGGTGCTTCCGCAATGAGACCAAGCATTGACTTTACTTCGTTAGTAACAACCGGCATGTTATTGATATGACCTTTTGGCTCCAACTTAGCAACGTAAGTATTAACAAATGCTAAGAAAATATGAAGATGCTTTGAGTACGTAACATATAGTGTAAAACCTAAAATGCCGACAATGTGGAACCACCAGGCAAAGCGCTCAATAAAAACAAGTGTTTCGGTATTCAACCCTTGAAATGCCGGCATCAGATATGAGCTAAAAAAGAGTGAGCCGGTCGAAACATAGTGATCGTTGCGGGTCTGTAACAATTGATCCGTTGCATTCATGGTTAGTATGGCCACCATTAAAATGATTTCAATTGTCAGAATCAAATTTGCGTCTAATCTAGGCCACTGGGTCATTTCAGCGGACTGAAACCGTTCAATTTTTATAACGTTTCTGCGAATTAGGAAGACCACGCAAGCAGCTAACACCGCGATGGCAAGCACTTCAAACAAGTTCATTAGTACATTGTAGAATCCGCCTAGGTAAGGAGCGAAAATACGGTGTGTACCGAAAATACCGTCAACAACAAATTCGAGTACCTCCAAATTGATGATCAAAAAGCCGGCATAAATGAGGAAATGAAAAAAAGCGGGAACAAATCGTTTGAACATCTTCCGCTGGCCAAAAGCAACCAAAAAAACATTTTTTATGCGTTCAGAGGTAGGGCCATTCACTTTTTGCTCTTTGCCCAACCTGATGTTCGAACGAATCCGAAGTACTCGCCTCCGAATGAAAAACCCGGCCACACCTAATATAGCCAAAAAGAGAATTTGTTGAGCTATCACCATGCTCCAAACTTAGGAATTCGATCTCACTAGGGCAATTTAGGCCACAATGAGATTGATAAATAATTTGGGTTGTTTAACCTTTTAAGCAAACGGCCGGTTTTCAAATTGACATAATTCTATTACTTTTGTCGCCCCAGACCGAAGAACTGGGTTTATTATCAAGGTGACGTAGCTCAGTTGGTAGAGCAAAGGACTGAAAATCCTTGTGTCGGGGGTTCAATTCCCTCCGTCACCACATAGATGCTGGCTTTCGCTGGCATTTTTTGTTTGATGCCGTTTGGCTGTAGGAACGCATTCCTACCAGAGTTAATTAAGGCAATGAAATTAAGCTAATTCACTAGCTTTATTACACGATCATATCCTTTTGAGTTGGCTTTGTTATTTATGCAGTATTAATGAATGTTTCAACTGACCTCTCTGAAATTCTAATCCGGACAATATCCATCTACTTTGCCGAGGCCATCCTTGGGCTAGTTCTGCTTTTAATGTTCCTCTATTTTGCTAGAATTTATCAACGCAAGTTCTTGGCTGTCTGGGCCTACAGTTGGCTATCTCTTATTGTTTTCATGGGCACTACGATTTGGATAACAATAAATAATATAAATAATTCAAGTGGTTCAGTCCGGCTAGTTATAAGTATCATCTCTACTACTGCCTGTTTTGCTCAAGTGGCGTTGGTTTTATTGGGTACTTACCTGCACGGGAGAGAAAGAGCTGTATACACCAAGTATTTATTAGCTATTCTGGCCGGCATACTTGTTCTTTCCATAACAATAACTGTTTTTAAGCATGAAGTTGCTGGGGCAGCTCAATTAAGGTATTTATCTAGAATAGGTTTTAAGTATCTACTAGTTGGTTTAGGGTTTATCTGGGCGGGCATTATTATTTTAACGAATCCACGTTTTACAAAGGGTCTGGGCCAAAAGATTTTCTCTATCTCATTGGTTGCGATTGGCATTACTGATTTGTACTATTCCAGCATCGTGATTAGTAATTATCTAGGGACGAATTTCGGATACGCTGGTTTTATAGGATTGTCTGAATTGGTTTTCAATTCCTTTATTGGCATCGGCATGGTGACCTGGCTCTTAGAAGATGAAAGAGGAAAATTAAAGAAAGCAAACAAGCAATTAGACAGCTTCTTGTACAGTACCTCACATGATTTACGAGCTCCTATTGCTTCCATTTTAGGGTTAGCCAACCTCGCCAAAATGGAATTGAAGGAAGAAACCGGCCTCAAGTATTTTGAGATGGTGGAAAGTCGGGTGAAAAAAATGGACTTAGTCATTGCCGACATTTTGCAACTAGCCCGGACTTCCAAGGCCGAATTACAAGTGGAACAAATCGATTTTAATAAATTAGTGCAAGAAGTAGTTACTGATTTAAAATTCAACGCAGGAGCGAAAGCCATAAATTTGCGCTACACGCCAAATCCTTCTTTTCTTTTCTTTTCAGACTACACTCAACAAAAAATCATTTTAGGGAATCTAATCGGCAATGCGGTTAAATACCATAATGTAGAACAAGCAGATCCCTTTATTGCCGTTCGATTTATTACCAAATCAGAAGAAATAATTATTGAAGTTGAAGACAATGGAACAGGCATCGCCAAACAGTATCAGGAAAAAATATTCAATATGTTTTTCCGCGCCTCCACCAAATCTGAAGGCACCGGATTGGGATTGTATATTGTTAGCGAGGCGGTTGCCAAACTGCAAGGAAAAATAAAGGTCTCTTCAGATGTAGCAAAAGGCAGCACGTTTACAGTTACTCTGCCAATGATTTAATTGAGGGCTTAGCCAGTGGCAATCGACACAGCCGCAATGTAACTAGTTGTCCAGGCCGCCTGAAAATTAAATCCTCCGGTTTCTCCATCAAGGTTCAAAACTTCACCAGCAAAGTAAAGTCCAGGCATCTTTTTGCTCTGCATCGTTTCCAACTCAATTTCATCCAGATTGACACCTCCGCACGTTACAAATTCTTCCTTAAAAGTAGTTTTACCCTTGATGTGAAAGGGGCTGCGTAGCAAAAATTCGATCAATTTATTGACGTCCTTATTCGAAGCATCACCCCATAACTTCATTTTATCAATCTCCGCAAGCTCAGCGAGACGTTCCCACAATCTCTGAGGTAGTGCAAAAAAAGGGTTGGTATGGATCTTTTGTTTCCCATGTTCTGATTTATGCGTTTGAAAAATAGTTCTCACTTCGTCTTCACCGAGTTTGCCAGTCCAATTGACAAGTGCTGTAAATGTGTAATTCAGATGATGAAGAAATTCTGCTGCCCACGCAGATAGTTTTATCACCGCGGGGCCGCTGAGTCCCCAATGAGTAATCAATACTGGGCCTCGTTCACTTAATTTTGTAGTGGCGATCCTGACTTCGGCATCGGGAACAGCAACGCCCATGAGATCCGTAAACTTTTTGTCGACATCATTGAATGTGAACAGAGAAGGAATGAGCGGATGAATGGAATGACCTAATTTTTCAATCCACTGGTAATGCGAAGACTGAGGATGTCCACCCATTGCGATCAATACTTTTCGACAATGAAATATTTGATCATGCGTAGCCGAAATTATAAAGTGATCATTCTCCCAACTGAGTTTTTCTAATCCACAATTCGTTTCTATTTGTATGTTGAATTTCTTGGCTTCTGAAAGAAAGCAGTCGATGATAGTCTGTGAGTTATCTGTGGTGGGGAACATTCTCCCATCGTCTTCCGTTTTCAGTTCAACACCTAATTGTGCGAACCAGCCAACCGTATTTTTTGCGTCAAATTTTCGGAACAATTTTTTCAACTGCTTTTGCCCGCGAGGATAGTGCTGTGATAGGGGCGTGGGTTCAAAACAATGATGAGTAACATTACAACGACCACCACCTGAAATTTTTACTTTTGATAAAAGTTTCGGGGATTTTTCAAGAATAAGGATTTTCAGTTTTGGATTTTGCTGAGCTGCATTGATTGCCCCGAAGAAACCAGCGGCTCCTCCTCCTATTACTACTAAATCGAATATTTTTTGACTAGACAATTTAGTCGCTCAATTAAATACATGACTTGTCAAAAATCCAAAACTACCTGATTCCTCAAGATATCATCTAATGTATCTCGCTTTCGGATCAGCTGAGCTTTACCATCAAGCACTAACACTTCTGCCGGACGGAATCGCGAATTATAATTTGAGGCCATTGAATATCCATAGGCCCCTGCATTTTTTAGGGCCAATAAATCACCTTCTCGTACTTCATTCATTTTGCGATCTGCCCCAAAGGTGTCGGTTTCACAAATATTACCAACCACGGTATATACTTTTTGCTGACCATTAGGATTCGAGGTATTTACGATATCATGATAGGCTTCATACATCATTGGACGAATTAAATGATTAAGACCAGAATTCACACCAACAAACGTTACCGATGGCGTAGATTTTACCACGTTGGCATTCACGAATAAATAGCCGGCCTCGCTCACTAGATACTTTCCTGGCTCGATCCAAAGTTCCAATTGCTTGCCATAGCTATGATAGAATTCTTTAAAGGCCTTGCCCAACTTTAAACCCAAATCATATACGTTCGTCACCATGTCGCCCTCTTTGTAAGCAACCTTAAAGCCACTTCCGAAGTCGATAAATTTTAAAGCGGAAAAATCGCGGGCCACACCAAAAAGAATCTCAGCCATCTTCAAAAACACCTCTGTTTCCGTGATCTCTGATCCTGTGTGGATGTGCAAGCCATTAACTGTTATTGCATACTGTTCGACCAATTTCATAATTTGGGGCAATTGGTAAACCGAAATCCCAAATTTTGAATTGCCGTGTCCGGTGGAAATCTTATAGTTCCCTCCGGCTAAAATATGTGGGTTTAGTCGGATGCAACAAGGATAGGCGCTTCCGTATTTTTTACCGAATTTTTCGAGGACAGAAAGATTGTCTAAGTTAATATTGAGCCCCAGATCAACTCCCGCAACAATTTCTTCGAAGTCTACACAGTTTGGAGTGAACATGATTTCTTCTGGCTTAAAACCAGCACCCAACGCAATATGTGCCTCTTGCAGCGATACTACGTCCACGCCAGCTCCATGCTTCTTCAACAATTTCAAGATTGAAATATTCGTGAGCGCCTTGGCTGCGTACTTTATTTTTACCTGATTCTCTGAAAAAGCATTTTTTAAACTCTGTAGTTGTTGTATGATCTTCTTTCCATCATAAACATACAAGGGAGTGCCAAACTCTTTACAAATCTCTGACACATCCAACCCCTGAATCTGATACTGATTGTTAACTAACTCCATGCACGAAATTAAAGGCACAAATATACTCGCTTTGCTTGTATAAGCAGGGGCGTTTTTTTGCGTTATCTTGCGTCATGGATTTGTTCTTTCGTACCGCTGGAATAGGTGAGCCTCTGGTTATTTTACATGGCCTTTTTGGCTCCTCCGACAATTGGTTTTCCTTGTCGAAGGTCTTTGCGGAATCTTTCTGTGTGTACACTATAGACCAACGGAATCATGGACAGTCTTCGCAAAGTGAGGACTTCAATTATCAGCTACTCGCAGAAGATTTAGAAGAATTTTTAGCAAAGCATTCCCTCAAAAATCCCATTGTGATTGGCCACTCACTGGGCGGTAAGACCGCTATGAATCTGGCAATCAAAAATCCGGCAGCGATTGGCAAATTGATTGTGGTGGATATAGCGCCAAAATCTTACCCTGTCCACCACGATCATATTTTAGAAGGATTGACTTCCATCCCTATGTCAACACTTGCCTCTAGGACAGAAGCAGATAAGCTACTTTCAGAATACGTACCAGAGCCTGATGTGCGTCAATTTTTACTCAAGAATCTATCTCGTAATGGGGAAGGTAAATTTGAATGGAAAATTAACTTGTCGTCCATTCAAAACCATATCGAAGAGATTGGAATGGGCATGCAATACAAGGGAGTTTTTGAAAAGCCTACCCTATTCATCAATGGAGCCAGGTCAAACTACTTTAAGGGTGGAGATGAAGTATTGGTTAAAACGCTTTTCCCGGCTGCACAGATTGCAACCATTGATGCCAGCCATTGGGTACAAGCTGAGAAGCCAGAAGAATTTGTTCAAGTCGTCTTAAATTTTTTGAAAGATTAGCACCGTCCCCTACCATATTGCCAAACTGTATTTGATCCCCAATGTGATCTCGGAGGGAACTCAATTCGAAGTAATTCCTCCTCACGTAATAAAGGCACTAAAGTCCATCTCCCATTTTTTGGTGGAAGACGTGCGCACGGCTAGGAGATACTTAAGCAGTCTGAAAATTTATGATTCCATCGACCGGCTCCATTTTGAGGTGTTAGATAAAGACACCAAAGAAACAGATCTGGCTGAGTTGATGAAGCCATTGTTGTCGGGCAATTACATGGGCATTATTTCCGAGTCTGGCTGCCCCGGAGTTGCCGACCCCGGAGCAAAAGCGGTCGCGTTTGCCCACCAAAAAAACATTCAAGTAATTCCGTTGGTGGGCCCCTCCTCTATTTTGCTGGGGCTGATGGCTTCGGGTCTTAACGGTCAAAAATTCGCATTTCACGGGTATTTGCCCATTGATGGCAAGGAAGCCGTTAAAACGATAAAAGACCTCGAACGCGAGTCAAAACAAAAACAGCAAACGCAGATTTTCATCGAGACGCCTTTCCGAAATAATCAAGTCCTCGATCACTTCCTGAATTCGCTTGATCCAGACACTCAACTAACGATTGCGATCGATATAGCCGGAGACAAAGAGAATATCCGAACTAAATCTGTACGTGACTGGAAGGCCTTTAAGCCGACCCTGCCAAAAGCACCCTCTATTTTCTTGTTTGGTCAAACAATTTGAGAGGAAATTCGCCCCTTCATTAATCAAATTAATTCCTATTTTTGCGGCTCATAAAAAACAAAACAAAAATGGCCTATTTATTCACTTCCGAATCAGTTTCCGAAGGGCATCCCGACAAGGTTGCTGATCAAATTTCAGACGCGCTGATTGACTATTTTCTTGCCTATGATGCCAATTCCAAAGTAGCCTGCGAAACATTGGTTACCACAGGTCAGGTCGTATTAGCTGGCGAAGTAAAGTCAGAGGCATACTTGGATGTACAAGACATAGCTCGCGAAGTGATTCGTAAAATAGGCTATACGAAAAGTGAATACATGTTCGAGGCGAACAGCTGCGGAATTTTTTCGGCCATTCACGAACAATCCGCAGACATCAACCAGGGTGTGGAACGCAAGAAAAAAGAAGATCAAGGTGCTGGTGACCAAGGAATGATGTTTGGATATGCGACCAACGAAACGGATAATTACATGCCGCTACCGCTGGAACTTGCACATCTACTATTACGTGAACTATCCGTTATCCGAAAAGAAGGAAAAGTGATGACGTATCTGCGCCCAGATGCAAAATCACAAGTTACCATAGAATATAGTGACGATAATAAGCCACAGAGAGTGGACGCAATTGTGATCTCTACGCAGCATGATGACTTTGCAAAAGATGCCATCATGCTGAAAAAGATTAAAGACGACATGATTAACATTCTCGTGCCCCGCATTTTAAAAAAATTGCCTAAACGCGTACAAAAGTTATTCAAGACGGAGATTAAATATTTTATTAACCCAACCGGCAAATTTGTAATTGGCGGCCCCCATGGAGATACAGGTTTGACAGGAAGAAAAATTATCGTTGACACTTACGGAGGTAAGGGTGCGCATGGCGGTGGTGCTTTTTCCGGAAAAGATCCAAGCAAAGTCGATCGTTCGGCCGCTTACGCGACTCGCCACATTGCAAAGAATTTGGTTGCTGCGGGTGTGTGTGATGAGGTACTTGTTCAAGTAGCCTATGCGATAGGTGTTGCAAAACCAGTAGGCTTGTATGTAAACACGTATGGCAGCGCAAAAGTAAAAATGTCAGATGGTGAGATTTCAAAGAAAATTGAGAAGGTGTTTGATATGCGTCCTTATTTCATCGAAGAGCGTTTTAAACTCAGGACACCGATCTATTCTGAAACAGCCGCTTACGGGCACATGGGTAGAGAGTCAAAAGTTGTAGAGAAAATCTTTAACAAGGGAAAGAAGACTGAGAAAAAAGTGAAAGTAGAATTGTTTCCTTGGGAGAAACTAGATTATGTAGAGCAATTAAAAAAGACCTTCAAAATTTAAAAGGTAGTTTAACACAAAAAAAAGGACTCAAGTTTGAGTCCTTTTTTTTGTGCCATCCTATATTAACTACACCGTCATTATTTCAGCTTCCTTTTTCCGCAGAAAGGCATCAATCTTTAGCATGAACTCATCAGTCATTTTCTGAACTGTTTCTTCACCATTCTTCACATCGTCCTCAGAAACTCCTTTTATCTTTTTTAAACTTTCATTCGTCTCTTTGCGGATACTTCGAATGCTAACTTTACCTTGTTCACATTCATGGCTCACTTGTTTTACCAATTGCTTGCGTCTCTCCTCAGTAAGCATTGGTATATTGATAATTACTTGCTGCCCGTCATTTTGGGGGGTCAGGCCCAGATTTGCGTTAATGATTGCTTTTTCAATCTCCTGGATCAGTCCCTTTTCCCACGGCCGGATGAATAGTGTTCGGGCATCGGGAGTGGTGATAGATGAAACCTGACTAAGAGGACTCATCGCACCGTAGTAAGATACCAATAAACCGTCAAGCATTGACGGATTTGCTTTACCCGCTCTGATTTTACTCAATTCGAGTGAAAGGTGATTGAGTGCCTTGTTCATTTGATCCTTGGCCTCGTCTAAATAGAGTTCAATTTCTTCCATATCATTATTTCTGTCACGAATTACGATTTTTTATTGCTCATCTCAAAAGCCAAATATTGTCGCTTTTTTACCACTTAGACACTAGCGCCCATCCCCATCTTTGGAAAACAAAAAGAAAATACCATGAAACGCAAACAATTCCTTCTTACAGCTTTGGCCATTACTCCCACGATTGCTTTCGGAGAATCTCTAACAGACAAAAAAAATAAAAAATCAGCCGATAAACCCTTTGTGATAGACGCAGGTAAGTCAAGATTTGGAGACGTGATAATGTTTAAAGGAGTCAATCACAACGATTTAAAGATATCTTCAAAAGACACAGGTGGTCAGGTTTCGGTCTTTGAATACACAGGTTTCGAAAAAACAGGGCCTTCGCTGCATGTGCATCTCTATCAAGACGAGATCTTTACAATAACAGAAGGCGAATATAGATTTGTTGTTGGCGGGGCAACTCACGTTTTAAAAGCTGGGCAAACAATTTTTCTTCCCAGAAATATCCCGCACACGTGGATACAGCTTTCAGAGCGCGGCAAGATGATTTACTTCCTGCAGCCTGCCGGAAAAATGGAAGAGTTCTTTATTCAAATGAGTGTTCTAAAGCAAGCGCCTTCTCAAGAGGAATCTGATCGTTTTCACAAAGAACATGGGATGAAAACAGTCGGACCGCCACTTTCACTCTGAAAAATGATTATATTCAATCTTGTTTTAGATTCAATTGCTGCTTAAAGATTTTACTCCTTCTTTGGCTGTGAATGACTTTGTTCAACTTTATCGAATCGTTCATCTGGTTTTTGATAAAAATAACAAAGTCCCTTTCAAGGCCTATCCACCAAGGCCTGAGCAGTGCCTTGCCTTCTATCCGTTTGACACGGAGAAAGTGAAGTATGCTACAAGTGGACGCTTAGTACAGGGTCTTTCATCTGTATTATATGGGCAGTTTACAGAAGTTACCCAACGATTCATAGGTCATCAGTTTTTGGTCTTCCAAGTTATATTTTTCCCAGGAGCGCTATTCCGACTAACAGGGATTCCATCTACTGAAATCACTAATGAGTACATGGACGCAGAACTGGTCTTTTCCTCGGGCTTAAGGGAAGTAAATGAGAAACTATTTCACGCTCCATCCTATCATGCAATGATTGCGATTGTTGAAAACTTTTTGTTGGATTTAATTAAGAAGCAAAAAAGGGAAAGACGACCAATTGATGTGGCTTGCAGATATTTGTTTCAGAATGACAGTAAGCATTTGGTGGACCGGTTGGCCAAAGATGCTTGTCTAAGCACGCGGCAATTTGAGCGTAATTTTAAAGATCGCGTTGGCGTAAACCCGAAACTCTATGAACGAATTACAAGATTCGATCGCGCTTTTCGTCTAAAAAATAGCTTGCCCAATTTGGACTGGCTCCATATAGCAGTCGAATGCGGTTATCACGATTATCAACATTTGGCGAAAGAATACAAAGACTTTACGGGTCTGTCTCCAATAGCTTTTCATCAACTTGAGGATAAAGCTCCAGAACGAACTTTTGGACTTTCCGAAAAATACTACAGTAAAAAGGAAGAGATGTCTAGCTAATCAATGTCCCAGCTTCCTCGCCTTGTGCAATTTTTAACAGGTTCCCTTTTTTATTCATATCGAAGACGATGATGGGCAGCTTGTTTTCTTGACAGAGCGTAAAAGCTGTCATATCCATAATATTCAAGTTCTTTTCATAAGCCTCCTGAAAGGAAAGTGTTTTGTAACGAACGGCATCTGGATATTTTTCGGGATCTTTTGTATAGACACCATCTACTCTTGTTCCCTTCAACACTACGTCTGCCTGAATTTCAATCGCACGCAAGCTGGCAGTCGAATCGGTAGTGAAGTAAGGATTACCGATGCCGGCACCAAAAATTACAATTCTGTTTTTCTCCAAGTGGCGAATAGCTCGTCTTCTGATAAAAGGTTCGCACACCTGCTCCATCTTAATGCCGGCTAACAGTCTTGTATACAATCCGTGTCGCTCTAGTGCGCTTTGTAATGCCATAGCATTGATTACTGTGGCCAACATCCCCATATAATCGCCTTGCACCCTATCAATACCAAGAGCCTCAGCCTGACCGCCTCTGAAAATATTTCCACCTCCAATCACAATCGCTATTTGCACCCCCTGATCTTTGAGTGCTTTGATCTCGGCTGAATATTGCTCGAGCACGGCTGGATCAATGTTGCTGTTTTTAGAGCCCATTAAGGCCTCTCCACTCAATTTAAGAACAATGCGTTTGTATTTCATTTGTGTTTTGTAGGGGCTAAAACCTCGTAAATATGCATTGATTTTTAGAATTTCCCAGAGGGGTGTAAATCAACTATTTTCTTTGTAGTCGGATCAATTGTTCTCTCCAGACAAGCTGACCTCGTTTGTCCTTCAATTCTTTTCTAACCATAATATTTTCTGTGGCGCTTACAAACAACCTGGTGGTCACGGAATCAAATTTTACAGCATCATAAAACTGACGTTCGAACACAAAAACAGAATCAACCGAAAGGGTTGAAGTCAATTGCAAACGAGGCAATATCTCACGAATGCACATTTGGTATTTTCCTCTTTCATCTTCACCATCCCGACAAAAACCAGGTTTATTTAATTCAAATAAATCGTTATTAATAAAAAGTAGGTTTCTCTTTCGATAGACCGAAACAACCTTGATAGCGCCTTCCAGGTCCTTTTCATTTTCGATCGAGGCCCATCCCTTTAGTTGATTACCGGTAAACTTCTTGACTATAAGGGAGTACTCTGTTGACTCAGCCCCGGCACTTTCCCGCGAATAGGTTGCTTCTTGAAGGCCAATCACGCCTTTGCTGAGATAAATAAGTAAAAACGGAATAAAGAAGAATGAAAATAATAGATAAGAAAAACCAACCAGGCGATACCTCAACGTCAACCTGCCAAGCCCATTGGCTAGTCGCAAGGGTAAATCTTTCAGGTAAGGAATCGGGAGAAAAATCAACACGCCAATAAAGTTGAAAAGGAAATGAGCAATAGCGATACTGATTGCAGCATTAGAATTAAATGTGGCCGCAATAAACGCTGTGATGGTTGTTCCAATATTGGCACCCAAAATAAACGGGACTGCTGATTTTAACTTCACTACCTTTTTTGCAACCAGTGGAACAACCAATGAGGTGGTAACAGTGCTAGATCTTATGGCGGCTGTGGTGAGTAATCCCCAGGTAAATGATTTCAGCGTATTCTTAAAAAAGAATCGTTGAAATTTTTCCGGAGAGCCAAAACCTAAAATGTTTGTAATTACTTTCCTAAAAAAAAGAATCGATCCAAAGAGCAAGACAATGGAAAAAATTCCTAGCAGAAAACCGTTGCCAATGGCTTCCGTCAACAGAGAAATAATCCACTCAAACCGACCACTCAAAAAGGAAAAATTCACATGAATGGTACCGGAGGGCTCATGAAAAAAATTAGTGGCAATACTTCTCGACATCCCCGATAGAAATCCAAAATAATACTCGAGTGGAAAAAGAATTACGGTCGTAAGGATGTTGAAAAAATCGTGGTAGGTTCCCGCGGCTACTGCGCGCCTGAATTCCTTTTTCTTGGTTATAAAACCCAAAGAAACAATGGTGCTGGTGATTGTCGTTCCAATATTTGCGCCCATGATAATAGGGATAGCTGCTTGCAGTGAAATAGATCCGGATGCAACCAACGCAACGACCATTGAGGTGGTGGCCGAACTGCTTTGAATAATTGCCGTAACCAATAGCCCAATAAACAAACCAGTAAATGGGTTGGAGGTTGCCAATAAAATTGTTTCTGTTGCCACCTTTCCCAACTGCTGCAAGGAAGCAATCATCAGATCAAGGGAGAACAGGAAAACGAGCAATGCGGCAAGAATGTAGGCCGTGTTTCGGAGGTAAATTTTCCAAGGGCGTGTTGCCCTTTGGTCTTGGTTTTCTGTAGGTGTGATTTCCTCCATTCTTATTGAGTAAATATAAGCAGTAGCGGAATAATACGTCCGATTGGTAACTTTAATTTAACGCTAATTGTAAATGGCACTTACAACTAGGCTCCAAGATTAAATTTTGAGCTGAGCAATGGCCATCCAAGCCATCAGCCCAGGAGCAAGCTTTAAGGCATCTTCATCAATGTCAAACGTCGGTGTGTGAACGTAAGAAGTGACACCCTTTGACTCGTTTCGGGTGCCAAGGCGATAGAAGGAAGCTGGTATTACCTGAGAATAATAGGCAAAATCCTCGGAGCCTAATGTGAGATCAATGTCGACCACATTTTCTTTCCCCACATATTCTTCCGCTGCTTGTTTAATTGACCTTGTTAGCATTGGGTCATTTTCCAGGCAAGGATATCCGTGGTGAATATCCACCTCACACTTCCCGCCCATTCCTTCTGCAATGCTTTCTGCCATCTTTTTAATTTTTCGTAAACCTTCTTCACGCCAGCGTTCATCCAACGCCCTGAATGTTCCTGCAATGTTTACCTCATCGGGGATGATATTAGTTGCGCCATCAGCTGTAATCTTCCCAAACGTTAATACAGTCGGATGTTTTGGACTTGCATTTCTGCTGATGATTTGCTGCAATGCAATGATGATGTGAGAAGCAATAACTACCGGGTCAATTGTTAACTCGGGCGTAGCCCCATGGCCTCCTTTACCTACTACGCGTAAATAAATTTCATCGCTGCTGGCCATATACTTACCCTCGCGAAAGCCGATTTTGCCAACCGGTAGTAAAGGAAACACGTGTTGGCCAAGAATGGATGATGGCGCAGGATTTTCCAGTACACCCTCTCTAATCATGATAGAAGCACCTCCTGGGTTCTTTTCTTCACCCGGCTGAAAAATAAGTTTGACAGAACCCTCAAATTGACTTTTGATTTCATTTAAGATTTTTGCCGTGCCCAACAACGAGGCTGTATGAACATCATGGCCACAGGCATGCATGACGCCTTTATTAGTTGATTTGTAGTCCTTGGAATTGATTTCCTGAATAGGTAATGCATCAATGTCCGCGCGTAGAGCGATAATTTTCTTGCTTGGATTTTTTCCCTCAATAATGGCTACAACACCCGTTCCTGCTATCCCCTCTTGTGCTTGTATCCCTAAAGAAAGAAGCTGCCTGGCAATAAACTTGGCAGTGTTATACT
Organism: Cyclobacteriaceae bacterium; assembly: GCA_031400595.1. Taxonomy (GTDB): domain Bacteria; phylum Bacteroidota; class Bacteroidia; order Cytophagales; family Cyclobacteriaceae; genus ELB16-189. The sequence goes on along the minus strand of JANNQG010000025.1, from coordinate 1,058,234 downwards.
CCAGATAGGAAAGTTCGGGATTCGCGTGCAAATGTCTTCTGAAAGAGATTACCTCACTGGCATAAGTCGAAGAGTACTGTTGGATTTCTTTGAGAAGGGACATAAAATAAAAGTAGAAAAACGAAAAGCTATTTAATCATAATTCGTTCTGGTACTAAAATCGCGTTGGCAAAAACTCGTTTTAGTCGATACAAATCCTTTTGCGCCTCCAATCGGGTAAAATACTTACCGACAGTTACTCTAAATTTGGGTTGCTGGTATTGTACATTGGCTTTTAAATCCGAGACCATCTCGGACATTTTTTTATTTGCATTAAGAGCTTCTTCGCGCTTCTGCCCTGAAAATATCTGGATCGTGTATCCATCAACAAATTTTCTTGTGAGGTTGAAGCGGTCTATGCTATCCAATATCGCATCTACTTTTTCGTTCACAGCGTACTGTACAGGTGTCGGTGGAACCTGAGTCTTAATTCTTAGACTATCTTTTGGATTAATAGTTTCTACATTTACTTTCGGCCGAAGTGAGCTAAGGTCTTCATAGTAAGGCTTTGTGGGTCGCTGCGCCCGGCAGCTAGTGGCGAATAAGAAAAAGAATATAGAAGTTAGAATATAAAAGTTAGAGTGGGAGAATCCCACTTCTGAATTCCGAATTCTGAATTCCATTTTTCGGTGTCCTATCTTCATTGCTCAATGACGATACATCTGCCCGCTTGAATATCCTCTTCGACTTTTTTGTATTTCACATCTTTTAACACGCGTCCATCGGGATATTGCACTGTCACTTTATCATTTCGGCCAGCTAACTTTTCCGACTTTACCGGCATGACCTTCTCCTCCGTCTTTTGTTGCTGGGGCTGCGTGCCTCCGCCCTGCAGTAAAGAACGTGATTCTTCTTTTTGTTCGCTTAACCGCTGGCGCTTTTGCGCCCTGGCTTCCTGCACTTGGTCTGAATCTTGAACGGGGATGTCTCCCTTCATTAGAAAGGAAGCTGTCTCTTCGTTGACCTTTGCAATAAATCGCTTAAACGCTTCAAAGCCCTCGAATTTATATATTAGTAGTGGATCCTTTTGTTCATAGACTGCGTTTTGCACGGACTGCTTTAGATCGTCCATGTCGCGCAAATGTTCTTTCCATTGCTGATCAATAATGGCCAGAGTGATCATTTTTTCCATGGCTTTGATAAGCTCACTATTCTTTGTCTCCACACACTTTTTCAAGTTGGCGGCAACACCTATTTGCTTAGCGCCATCTGTAAATGGAATCAGGATGTCCTGAATAGTGGCGCCTCGCGTGCGGTAAATATCATTAATAAATGGCAACGCCTTTTCAGCCGCCATTTTATTCTTGTGCGTATATTGCTTTAAGGCTTCTTCATATAATCGTTCGCTAATGATAGGTTGGTCTAACTTTGCAAACTCGTCTGCAGATATCGTGAAGTCAACGCCCAAAGTTCGGAGCGTATTGATTTTGAAATCCTCGAGACTCTCTGCTGCCTTTCCATTGGCCACCACATCATCGCACGTATCAAAAAGCATGGTAAGAATATCCAGCTGAAGACGTTCTCCAAAAAGAGCGTTGCGTCTTCTCTTGTAGATAACCTCTCGCTGGGAATTCATCACGTTGTCGTATTCTAACAAGCGCTTACGAATGCCAAAGTTATTCTCCTCTACTTTTTTCTGCGCTCGCTCAATCGAACTTGTGACCATCGAGTGTGAAATAACTTCTCCCTCTTTCAACCCCAATCGGTCCATAATGCGGGCAATCCGCTCCGGCATGAACAAACGCATAAGGTTGTCCTCTAGAGAAACATAAAACTGTGAAGAACCCGGGTCGCCTTGTCGACCTGAACGTCCTCTTAACTGTCTGTCCACCCTGCGCGATTCATGCCGCTCGGTACCCACGATGGCAAGGCCACCGGCTGCGCGCGACTCGGCTGTCAATTTTATGTCGGTACCGCGGCCAGCCATATTGGTTGCGATGGTTACTGTTCCCGGCTTGCCGGCTTCAGCCACTATCTCCGCCTCTCGCTGGTGCTGTTTTGCATTCAACACTTGATGCTTAATCTTTTTCATCGTGAGCAATCGACTCACCAACTCAGAAATTTCAACCGAGGTAGTTCCTACTAGCACAGGCCGCCCAGCTGCCGTAAGTTTTACAATCTCTTCTACAACAGCATTGAATTTTTCGCGCATGGTTTTGAAAACCAAATCGTCTTGGTCCTTGCGAGTGGCTGGCTTGTTGGTAGGTATTACAACGACATCCAACTTGTAGATATCCCAAAGCTCGCCCGCCTCTGTTTCAGCTGTACCCGTCATACCGGCCAGCTTGTGATACATGCGGAAATAGTTTTGCAGCGTAATAGTAGCATAGGTTTGAGTGGCGTCCTCCACCTTCACATTTTCCTTTGCCTCGATTGCCTGGTGCAATCCATCCGAATACCTTCTACCATCCAGCACGCGACCTGTCTGCTCATCGACAATTTTTACTTTCCCATCGACAATGATATACTCGGTATCTTTTTCAAAAAGTGTGTACGCTTTTAAAAGTTGATTAACACTATGGATGCGTTGCGATTTTGTAGAATAATCCCTGATGAGTTCTTCCTTTTTCTGAAATCGCTGTTCATCACTAAGTGTAGCATCTTTCTCTAACTTATTCAGCTCTATTCCTATCTCGGGCATGATAAAGAACTTCGGATCTTCGCCCTCACCCGTGATTAAATCAATTCCTTTTTCGGTCAGGTCTACGCTATTATCTTTTTCGTCAATGACAAAATATAAAGGCGCATCGGCTACCGGCATTTCCTTCTTATTATCTTGAAGATGGAAATTCTCCGTCTTTTGCAAAATAGCCTTGTTACCCATTTCACTCAACGCCTTGATCAGGGGTTTGTATTTAGGCATCGCGCGGTGAGCGCGGAATAATGCAAGCCCTCCGTCCTTTTCCATGCCATCAGCGATCTGCTTCTTAGCATCGTTGAGATATTGATTGACTAGTTTTTTCTGAGCTTCCACCAGTTTATTAATGCGCGGCTTTAGATCATAAAACTCGTGCTCGTCACCGCGGGGCACTGGGCCTGAAATAATCAACGGAGTACGAGCTTCATCGATCAACACACTATCCACCTCATCGACCATGGCATAGTGATGACCTCGCTGCACTAATTCCTCGGTCTCGCGCGACATGTTATCGCGCAAGTAGTCAAAGCCAAATTCGTTGTTGGTTCCGTAGCAGATATCAGCTCGGTAAGCATCGCGTCTAGCTATTGAATTGGGCTCGTGCCTGTCGATGCAATCCACGGACAGCCCATGAAACTGAAAAATAGGCCCCATCCATTCGCTATCACGTCTTGCTAAATAATCGTTGACAGTAACAATGTGTACGCCTCTTCGGGCCAATGCATTTAAGAACGCGGGAAAGGTTGCCACCAATGTTTTTCCTTCACCGGTTGCCATCTCGGCTACCTTGCCTTCATGCAATGCAATACCGCCAATGATCTGCACTTCATAATGAACCATATCCCAGGTTGTGAGATTTCCGGCAGCCATCCACTGACGGCTCCATTGTGCCTTGTCACCATTTATTTTAACATTAGCATGCTTTGCTGATATAAGCCGATCAAATTCAGTGGCAGTGACTTCCAGGTATTCATTATCTTTAAAACGTCTGGCTGTTTCACGAATAATGGCGAAAGCGCGAGGTAATACCTCTACCAAAACCTTCTCTAATTCTTTATTGCGATCCTTTTCAATCTGATCAATCTGATTGAATATAGCTTCCTTCTCACTAATATCTTTGTCAGGGTCATCGGCAATTTGCTTGTGCAATGCTGCCAATGCATCATCGATCGATTTGAGTTTTTGATTAATCTCTTCTTGGATAGACTGTGTCCGTGCGCGCAACTCATCATGGGTGATCGAAGTGAGTTTTTCGCCTTCCAGTTTAGTCGCCTCTACTAGAGGCATCATGCGCTTGATATCTTTCTCTGACTTGGTGCCAAATAGCTTGGCGATAAGTTTTAACATAAAATGGTCAATGGTCGATGTAAATAGTCAATTTTTGCCTTGCAAAAGGCCTTAAAGTTAATGGAATTTGGGGTGCAATTATAGTTCCAAGATGCCCTCAAACACCTTTTTGGCAGGCCCAATCAGGTAAACATCTGTAAACAAGCCATCCTGACTTGATTTAAACTCTACCGAAAGCAAACCGCCCAAGGTTTGGATGCTGACTGGGGACGTGTACCCGCGAAACGATGATGCTAAAGCTGCTGCTGTTACCCCAGTTCCACAGGATAATGTCTCATCCTCTACGCCCCTTTCGTAAGTCCGAACAAAAATAGTGTTGTTCGGTAAGAGCTGCACGAAATTGGCGTTGGTGCCGGCCGGCTTAAAGGGTTCGCTGAATCTGATTTTTCTTCCTTCTTCAACCACCGCAAAATTTTTTGCCTCATCAACAACCTTAATAAAATGTGGGGATCCCGTATTGATAAAAATATTTTCTCCAATATTTCTAGCCTCTTTGACATCATTCATCTTTAGCCGGACGATATGATTGGGAAGCAAATCAGCTTCGTGCAGGCCGTCATAGGCATTAAAAAGTGTGTGATTATTAACTACGCCCAACTGGGACGCCATGGCTACTGCAGCTCGGCTTCCGTTGCCACATAAGCTCAGCGAACCATCACTATTGAAGTAAACTAGATTGAAATCAACCGTTGGGTGTTTCTCGATCAGCAACAGCCCATCCGCGCCAACACCAAACTTTCGATCACAGATTTTTTTGACTTGACCTTCTGCAAACGAATAAACCCCAGAACGATTATCGATGATGACAAAATCGTTTCCCGTGGCTTCGTATTTTTGAAAAGGTATTCTCATCAGTTAAAATGGGGGCAGTAAGCTGGATACTGGATATCAGGAACGTTGGAAAACGTCCATTATCTAAGTCATTTTACTTCTTCATAGTCGATATAGTCGCCCCCTTTAATGGTGCCATTTCGCTTTTCTTTTTTCGTATCAGCAGCTGGGTTATTGTTTTCTGGCTTTCTGTATTGTGTTCGGGACTGCTGTGAAGCAGCTCCCGCACGGAAAAACAACCCTCCGATTTTATAAAAAACATAAGCGATGATCCCGAGGCTCAGAAGGAACTTGAACATAGTCGAATTTCTTGAATGCAAAGACAAAAATAGCAATAGAAATACAAGAACGGAAAAAGTGATATTCCGGTTCGATTTGGCAAGTTAAAAACCTATCTCCCAGAGGAAGGTCATTTTCTTAGGCAGTTTTACAATAGGCGTCCAAATCGAATGAAAGGTTGACCGAGTCCAGTCACGATTTGCCTTTTCACTATATGATTCCCTACCTTTAATTTAAAATTGAGACAGTATGCCTTCCATTGACTGGAAAAAAGAACTTAAACCATTGATCAAAAAATATGCTGACCGGCAACATCCACTTACCTATCGGAATGCCTTTGAATTAGTGGTCATGGTTATTCTTGCCGCACAAGATGCTGATCGCAACATTAACAAAATTGCACCCGCATTTTTTGATGCTATCCCAGACATGAAAGCCCTAGCAAAAGCAAGCGCAGAAGACGTCTACCCTTTTCTGAGCAAGGTTCGAAACTTCAGAAACAAAACAAATTGGCTGGTGGAATTGGCTAAGACCTTAAAAGACAACAAAAACATCCCTCAAACCTTAGAGGAGCTAACAGCACTTCCCGGAATTGGTCGAAAATCTGCCAATGTGATCATGAACGAGTTGGGGCTGAAACCAGAAGGCATCATTGTCGATCTTCATGTAGTACGCGTTGCCCCCCGATTGGGCATTGCACAGGGAACCGACCCAAAAAAGTTGGAAAAGCAAATGATGGAAAAGATCGACCCTAAAGACTGGGGGAAGGCAGGAATGGCGATATCGTTCTTGGGCCGAGAAACCTGCCGACCTACAAAACCCAAGTGCGATGAATGTGTGATGGTTAAAGTTTGTGCCTACACCAAGACGCTCTGAGATAGACCTTCCGCCTATCGACTCAAATACAGATTCCGCTCGTTGTAAATATTCAAGAAGTAATCATCCATTAAATCGTCAATGAAATAAATCGCCTCACCCGTAGATTTCATCTCTGGCCCAAGTTCTTTGTTCACTTCAGGGAATTTGCTAAATGAGAAAACAGGAACCTTTATCGCATACCCTTTTTTAGTTGGATTGAAATTAAAATCAGCTACTTTCTTTTCACCCAACATTACTTTGGTGGCATAATTCACGTAAGGCTCATCATATGCTTTGCAAATAAATGGAACCGTGCGCGATGCCCTAGGATTTGCTTCAATAATGTAGACTTTGTCGTTTTTAATGGCGAATTGAATGTTAATCAAGCCGACTGTTTTCAGCGCAATTGCAATTCGTTTGGTATAGGTTTCTATTTGCTTGATGACGAAGTCGCCCAGGTTGTAGGGCGGCAACACCGCATATGAATCACCTGAATGAATACCCGCAGGCTCAATGTGCTGCATAATCCCAATGATGTAGACATCTTCTCCATCACAGATCGCATCTGCTTCTGCCTCGATGGCACCATCAAGGAAATGATCTAACAATACTTTGTTTTCGGGAAGGTGTTTCCAAATATCCAGAATATGGTTTTCAAGTTCGGTTTCGTTGATCACAATTTTCATACTCTGACCCCCCAGCACGTAAGACGGGCGAACTAATAATGGAAAGCCAATGGTCTTTGAAACTTCGAGTGCTTCATCCGCATCCGTTGCAACTCCGAAGGTCGGATATGGAATATTGAGATCTTTTAACAGCGTTGAAAAACTTCCGCGATCTTCTGCCAGATCAAGTGCCTCATAAGAAGTACCCATAATCCGGACCCCATACTTACTCAATTTCTCAGCCAGTTTTAAAGCTGTCTGTCCTCCTAGTTGTACAATTACACCAACCGGTTTTTCGTGTTGAATAATATCCCACAGGTGTTCCCAGAATACCGGCTCGAAATAAAGTTTATCGGCAATATCAAAATCGGTGGAAACTGTTTCCGGATTGCAATTGATCATGATAGCTTCATACCCACATTCTTTGGCTGCTAAAATGCCATGCACACATGAATAGTCAAACTCAATTCCCTGGCCAATGCGATTGGGGCCAGAGCCCAAGACAATAACCTTCTTTTTATTGGTCGGGATTGATTCGTTTTCTGTGTCGAAGGTAGAGTAGTAATAGGGTGTCTTCGCTTCAAACTCTGCCGCACAAGTATCCACTAATTTAAACACACGGTTGATACCCATCTCTCTTCTCTTCAAGTGAACTTCGCTTTCGAGACAATCCATCAAGTGAGCTAACTGGCGATCAGCATATCCTTTTTCCTTTGCCGTGCGCATTAAGTCCACCGAGATGGTATCAAGGGTATGTTTTTCAATTTCGTTTTCAAGCTCAATCAAATCCCAAATCTGTTCTAAAAACCACTTATCAATTTTTGTGAGATTTTGAATTGTCTTCATAGAGATTCCTAGCTTCATCGCATCGTAAATGTGGAAAAGACGATTCCAACTCGGATGTTCCAGACTGTATAAAATATCCGCTTGTTTAGTTAACTCCTTTCCGTCCGCACCTAGTCCGTTGCGTCTGATCTCCAAACTCTGACAAGCTTTTTGTAGCGCTTCCTGAAAGTTACGTCCGATACCCATTACCTCGCCCACAGATTTCATTTGTAAACCAAGCTTGCGATCAGCACCTGGAAATTTGTCAAAATTCCAGCGAGGAATTTTGACAATAACATAATCAAGCGCTGGCTCAAAGTAGGCGGTCGTTGTGCCCGTGATGGCATTTGACAGCTCATCGAGGTTATAACCAATCGCCAGTTTCGCGGCTATTTTTGCAATAGGATAACCAGTAGCCTTTGAAGCAAGAGCGGATGAACGAGAAACGCGGGGGTTTATCTCAATCCCAATGATATCGTCATTATCTGGATTCACTGAAAATTGGACGTTACAACCTCCGGCAAATTGGCCGATACCATTCATCATTTTTATCGCGAGATCACGCATGCGCTGGTAGACGGTGTCAGGCAAAGTCATGGCAGGAGCCACCGTGATGGAGTCACCTGTGTGTATACCCATCGGATCAAAATTCTCAATCGAACAAATAATAATCACGTTGCCGATTCCATCGCGGAGCAATTCCAATTCGTACTCCTTCCAGCCCATTATGCTTTGCTCTACCAGTACCTCGTGGATAGGTGAAGCCTGCAAACCTCTATTCAACGCGTGGTCAAAATCTTCTGCCTTCTGAACAAAGCCGCCTCCGGTGCCCCCTAATGTAAAAGACGGCCGGATGACAAGTGGGAATCCGATTTCCTGTGCAATCTCCTTTCCTTTCAAAAAAGAGGTAGCTGTTGCTCCTTTGCAAACGCCCACATTAAGTTCAATCATTTTCAACCGAAACTTCTCTCGGTCTTCCGTGGTCTCGATCGCCTTGATGTCAACCCCAATTATTTTTACACCATAGTGCTCCCAAATCCCTGCTTTATCGCAGTCGATACAAAGATTCAATGCCGTTTGACCACCCATGGTGGGCAGAACTGCGTCTACATGATGTTTTTCCAGTATTTCCTTTATGTACTTCTTCTCCAAGGGCTTAAGGTAGACATGATCGGCAGTCACCTTGTCCGTCATGATAGTAGCCGGATTGGAGTTGATTAATATTACTTCGATGCCCTCTTCGCGTAGTGAACGAGCGGCCTGTGACCCTGCATAATCAAATTCACATGCTTGGCCAATGATAATTGGCCCACTTCCGATGATGAGGACTGAACGAATACTGCGATCTCTTGGCATGGATGGGTTGGATAAATCGAGCAAAAATAACAAGCTTGAGAACCCAATCCTCTCATTTTGAAAATTATATTCTTGAAAATCTAGAGAAACAAAAAAGGAGGCCTAGACCTCCCTTTTTGATGATGGCAATCGATCAATCAATTCAATTTGATAAACTTTTTTGTGATGATTGATCCACCTACTTCTGCTTTAATAATATAGAGACCACCGGGAAGGTCACCAACCAAAAATTCCTTCTCAACTGACTTTGCAACCGGCTGAACAACTACATTTTGATGAACGGCCCCTTGCGCACTTACAAATTGAAGCTGAACGGGCATATCATCCAGCGTACTAAACTTTACTGTCACTACTGATCCATTGGTGGGATTTGGATAAATGCTAAATGAGTTTTCAAAAAGTGATTTTTCAATTCCGGTAATTGGCCCCTGAATACTCAGGTTATCAATTGCCCAACCCCAAGCATTAACAGTCGCGTTTGCATTCATCCGGAATCGGATTAACACTTGATCTCCGCCTTTGAAATTCCCGTTTTGTAAAAGATTAACAATCCTCGATTTGAACAAAGAAGAAGTGCCATTTGATTTGGAATTGTAAGCTGTAAGCCACGTTGATTGACCGGAAGCGCTATACTCGGTTAAGAATGGCAGCCATGTAGTGCCGTTGTCTTTCGAACCTTCTACGTTGACATTGTCATTAAGGGGCTCTACGATTGCAACTTCGTCAAAAGCTAAATACGGATTGGCAGAACCAAGTGTGATAGGCTTAGTTAATGTATATGTAAAGGCAGACGTTGAGTTGGTCAGTCCAAAACCATTTAGATAAGGATGTGAACTATGAATAGCGCCATTGCTAAATCCGCTTGGAGTGGAAACCGAAAAGAAGTTGCCAACGAAATCGGTGTTCGTAGAATTAAAATCAGAGATGTATTGGTTAACGGCAGAACCCAATGCTATGATCGGTACCTTCAAAAAATCAACTGAGGGCAAAACCACTTCATTGTCCAAATTATCCGAGGATTTAATCCTGTATTGGATTACATCCCCAACAGAAAGAGCAGATACACCGAGATCCAATGTGTACTGGCTAACCCCGTTGGAAATAGTGAAAGGAACCGAGATGATCGATCCATTATTTACTTTGTATTCAATGGCCAACGTTTTTAGACCACTTCCGTCAGTGGCCGAAACGGTAAGCGAAATCGGTGTTGTTGTACCTATTTTGTAATTCACGTGATTATGCTGCAAAATTGGTGGAACATCATCGATCTGAATTTTTAAGTTATCGATTGCCCAACCCCAACCGGCTGCACCTGGATCGCTGAATAACCTGAACCGAATAAGAACTTCGTCACCGGCTTTGAAACTGGTCAAAAGATTAAGAGAACGGGGTTTAAAAAGTGTAGGGTCACCCACAGCAAGAGAGATATTGTTTACAACGTTCGAGTTGTACTTTGTAAGCCAATCGGCATTATCACGGGAGTCGTAGCCAACGGCAATTGCTTTCCACGTTTTTCCTCCATCGATGGACCCTTCCGTCACCACATAATCATAGAACTCTTCCGTTCCGAAAACCGAATTGGGTTCCCCCGGCTCTACCAACACAATTTCATCAAATCGAATCGTAGCATCTTGAGCCTTTACTCGAATAGGCACGCGTAGTTGATAACTGAAATTCAACTCCCGGGCAGATCCTGCTTCCGGGTAGGGGTGTTGTGAGTGAATAGCGCCATTTGTAAAGCCCGCTGGCTGGGAAATGGTGTACCCGTTACCAAAGAAATCCGTGGTGGGACTGTTAAAGTCATTCGCATACGTGTTCTGAGCAGGTGCCGTACCTATCACGGCTACGTCATAGAATGTAGTAGATGTAGGGGCAAATGCTTGATTCGATTTTGAAGAATTATCAGTGGCGGTGATTCGATAACTAATGGTTGTGCCATCCAAAAGCCCAGTAGTAGGTATTACTGCATTATACAAACTCAGTGTATCGTTGTCTTGTACCAGAGCGAGATTTTGAAGCGCCCCGGAATTTACCTGGTACGACACAGTGGCACCTTGAACAGCAATGTTATCCGTAATAGTTGCCTTCAATGCCAAGCTTGTAGTTCCCTCACTAATAAAATCTTTGGGCGTGTGAGCAATAACAGGAACAACATTGTCAGGGCCTGCAATAAATTCAAAAGAAGATTGAAGATCAGGTTGCCCGAGCCGAATAATCTGTCCCGGTTTACTAAAGGTTCTGTTTTGTCCGTTGTAGGTGTCCGTAGCAACCAAATAGTAATTGTACGTGGTCGGAGTCACAGATTGTGTGGGCTTAGGAATCACAAAGTTATATTGATTGCCTGTGGTGGGTACTTGAGTTAACTCAACCTCTGTACCACCGTTGATTTGATATCTAAGTTTAAGTTGGTTACTATTAGTGTATCCGGCAGTGCCATCTGGACCAGCCACTACAGATATAACAAAATCATTTGAAGTGCTCTCTGTATCTTTAAGAGGTGTATGCGTAATAACTGGAGCTACCCAGCCCATGTCTGCGAACATGTTTAACACAATTTCTCCCGGGTTCAACGTGGCCTGCCCCAAATCTAGTTGGGGCCGCATCAATCTGTCAGGGGTACCCCCATAAGTGGCTTGATCTAAATGCGCAATGCTGGATCCTCCATTCCATGTAGCTGGTGCAAACAATTTGGGTTTCGAAGCCGCGTTGCCTATCAAACTTCTATTGGGATTATAACTCACGTTGTTGCTAGTCAACGAATTATTCAAATCCACTGTATTGTTGGTTAGATTTAACAAACGATTACCCGCTCCCGTTTCAACTCCTACATCCAGAATTATTGGAGTTGGGGTGGATTGAACACCATATGAACCTACTCCATTTTCAACATCAAAAGAATCTGTGAATCCTAGTCCATGGCCAATTTCATGTAGGACAACGGTTGTAAAGTTGTAGGTATTTGGCACCGAACTATCTACAAAACTCCACCTTGTTTGCGAGCTGTTGAAAAAAGCATAGATGTCGTAGTTGTCACCAGTGGTGGGATTAGGATCTTGATTGAGCTTCTTTCCTGCTAGCTTCTCTGCCAAGGCAACCGGATAAAAAACATTCAACTTTGGTGCTCCATCAAAATTCGCAAAAGCATTTCCCCATGTTGCAGATCCTAATACATTTGGGTCTTGTGAAACCCATTGAGCAAGAATATTAATCCGAACAGATGATTGAACAAGCGTAGCCCATATGTCGACTGCCCGTTGGAAAGATGCTTGTGCATCAGAGGGGAAATTGACGTAATCGACTTTGATATCAGCTGTTTGAACACGAGAACCAGCTTGACTGACGATCTTTGGGGGCAAATAAATAGGATGATTCTCGTTACTTCCATAACAAACAATTTTCCCTTTGGGCTTTGCCACTAGTTGACGAAAACTTTGGGAGTTTATGTTTTGGGAAAACGCACCCAAAGACCCAAGCACAAAAATCAACCCGATACTAATCTTTTTTTTCATCTTGCTAAAGTTTTAAATAATCAACCACACTTTCCCGCCTAAAAATTAGTTGCTTTTCGCAACTCTTTCCACTTCGTTCCAAACTCGCCAAACATTTTTATAACAAATTTTCTCAATATCATCCTCTGTATATCCCCGCTTCAAAAGTGCATATATCAAGTTGGGGTATTGCGATACATCTTTCAATCCGGTGGGTAAACTGTCACCCACCCCATCAAAATCAGAACCAATCCCCACGTGGTTAATACCGGCAACCTTCACCACGTGATCGATGTGATTGGCCACGATCTCTACATCTGCAAAAAGTGAAGGGTTTGTTTTCTTAAATTCCTCAATAACCGGCTTTGCCAATGAATCACTCATTTTCATCTTCTTCTCTTCCAGCAAAGCTGTTAGCTTTTTACGATTGATGTCGTTTTCTGCTCTGACAGTAGAATCCAAAAAGGTGGAACCAAAGTTAATTTGAATAACTCCATTGTGTTCACCGAGCTTTTTAATCATATCATCGCTCATGTTGCGAATAAACCCAGGCGTATAAATCCGGCAGGACGAATGAGAAGCAATACAAGGAGCCTTGGACAGTTTCATCACTTGGTAAAACGTGCTGTCCGAGACGTGCGAAATGTCGACCATGATGCCTGTCTTGTTCATTTCAGCAACTACCTCTCTTCCAAACGGACTTAGGCCATTCCAGGTTCTTGTGGTGTCATAGGAAGAATCACAAATCTGATTGTCCTTACCATGGGTGAGCGTAATATAGCGGATGCCTCGATCGTAAAAATATTTTACATTCTTTAAATCATCTCCGATGGGGGCACCATTTTCCATGCCCAGCGGCAATGAAATTTTTCCAGCTTTGAAATTGGCCTCCACCTCTGCCGGTGTATTGGCACGGGCAAATTTATCTGGAATTTGGGCAGCAATACCATCGATCATGTTGATTAATGAGTCTGCCAAACCCTTTCCTTTATCTGGTTGCAATTGATAAGAAGACGGAATGTAGATGGACATGAATGGCGCATCCAATCCGCCTTTTTTTGCTCGTTCGTAGTCAAAATCGCCTTCTTTTGTCGATACAGGGATGCCCATGTATTCCCGATCCAATTTGAAGTTTTTTACTTTTAATCGGTAGGGTAAATCTACGTGCCCATCGGTAATGATAAATTTATGAGCTAACTCATCTGCATAGGCTCTCAACTGCGCGTCATCCATCTGATCTACTGGCCTTTTTTCAGCACAACTAAAAAGGCACAAGACAAAGCAGACGGACATCAGGGCGTTGATTTTCATTTTTAGAGATTTAAGCGTTCAAGTTAATTAATTTTTCTATTCCCATTTTTTGAATTTTATCCGCCAATGCACCAGGCAATTGGAACGTAAAAAAAGAGCAGTTATTCAGCTGTTACTGTCAGTTTCCATCTTAATGTGTAGTTTTAAGACTACAAACACTTGCTTATGATTATCGTTGCAGACAGTGGTGGATCAAAAATTGACTGGCGATTCCTAAAGGCAGATCGAACCATCGCGCAAGCGAATAGCTCTGGGTTTAACCCCTATTATCAGCCGATTGATCACTTAAAGAAAATAATTAAAGAATCGTTGCTTCCGCAAATCAATGAGAGCGTGACAAAGATTTTTTACTATGGTACAGGAGTCTCATCCGAAAAAAATCAACATCTTGTTCAAGCGGCATTTGCTGAACATTTTGGGGAAGCAAAAATTGAGATCGGTTGGGATTTATTAGCGGCTGCACGCGCACTTTGTGGCCAGGAGCCAGGCATCGCTTGCATCTTGGGAACAGGCTCCAACTCGTGCCAATACAATGGGAAAGAAATAGTCGACAATGTTGCCAACCTCGGCTGGATCCTTGCAGACGAGGGTTCTGGCGCATTCCTCGGCAAGCGTTTAATATTTGACTACTTCCGAAATAATATGCCAGAAACATTGGCAGCGCAATTTCATGCAAGATTCCCCTTGACTCGCGAAGAAGTACTAGAGAAAGTGTATCAACAGGAAAAGCCAAGTGCTTTCATTGCCAGTTTTGCCAAATTTATCTTTCAGCATCTGAAAGAGCCTTATTGTTATAAACTCGTCTATAACAGCTTTTCTGACTTTTATGAAAATAATGTCATGAGGTATTCGGATTACAAAAAATTGAAAGTCCATTTTACAGGCTCCATCGCTTTCTACTTCAGTGACGTGCTCCGGCAAGTGGCCAACGACAAGGGCATCACCGTGAAAAACATTTTGGAGGGTCCCATTGCAGGACTTACTCTTTATCACCAAAAGGATTTATGATTTTAATTTTTGAATGTTGAACTTTGAACCCTGGATTGCACTCATTAGCGCCAGTATACCAAGCCCCGACAAACTTTGAGTACGACTGAATCTTCTTCGCACTACAGCCAACTGGAAACCATGGGCTTGTCCGAACTACTCGCAAGTATAAACCGCGAAGATAGTGGTGTGCCCGCAGCCGTTGGAAAAGTCATCCCTAAAATACAAGCATTGGTCGAAGCGATTGGCGAAAAAATGAAATCCGGTGGACGCCTCTTCTACATTGGCGCTGGTACAAGTGGACGACTGGGAATACTTGATGCTTCGGAAATTCCACCTACCTATGGGGTGCCGCAAGGGAAAGTAATTGGGTTGATCGCAGGTGGGGATATGGCCATTCGTGAGGCAGTCGAAAATGCTGAGGATGATGCCTCACAGGCATGGAAAGATTTACTGAAATATTCCATTAGCAAAAAAGATGTATTGGTGGGGATTGCTGCATCTGGCAGAACTCCCTATGTAATTGGGGGGGTCAAGGCAGCTAAAGAAAATGGCATCATTACTGGCTGCATCACATGCAATGCCGGTAGTGAATTGGGCGCCAATGTAGATTACCCTATTGAAGTAATTGTGGGACCCGAGTTTGTTACCGGAAGTACGCGGATGAAAGCGGGCACAGCTCAAAAACTTGTTTTAAACATGATCTCTACGGCTGCCATGATCCAGTTGGGGAGGGTAAAGGGAAACAAAATGGTGGACATGCAGTTGACAAATCATAAACTGGTCAATCGGGGAGTAAAAATGATCATGGACGAACTCAAAGTAAGCGAACAAGAAGCCAGTGACTTACTTTCTCGTTTTGGAAATGTGCGCAAGGCCATTGAAAGTAAAAGATAAGCCCAATTCTTTGTAAACAATCCGTTAACAAAAGTGCATCAGCTACTGCCCTTTGAAAATTGGCTTAAATACTACGATTCGTCAGCTGATGACCGTTCCCCATTTTTTGAAAAAGAATACAATTTCGATGTCTATTCCGAGACTATTTATGGATACTACATTGACCCTTCATGGGACTATTTTGGTTCGGAGACTTTGTATTTAAAAATTCTCTATGCTGATTATGATGAGGGGTTTGTTGTGTTAGAGTTTCTAGGAGAATGGAACGATACCATCGAAAACGATATCATGACACTGAAGCGAAATTTTATCGAATTGCTGGCTCACGAGGGGATAAACAAGTTTATATTAATCGGAGAGAACATTCTCAACTTCCATGGGTCTGATGACTCATACTATGAAGAGTGGTTTGAAGACGTTGAAGACGGTTGGATAGCCGCGGTGTGTTTCCCGGATTTCATTCAGCAAGAGTTGCAAAAATACCGAATCGATAACTATATCAATATGGGTGGCACGTTGCAAATTGAAATATGGCGCACTTTGCATCCACTGCAATTCTACCAATTGGTGAGTCAATTAATCCAACGAAGACTTAACTAGTTTTTGTCTAAAGTAGTGCCAGTTGCGCGCTGCCCACTTCAGCATCTCCAGGAACCAGGTATTGACGCTTAGTCTTCAACTCCAAACAAAGAACACGGGTTCTTTTTGTGATGCCTTTCTTAAACCATCTCCCATGAAAACTAAAGATGCTTCCCTGCGGTAGCTGTGCAACTAAAACAGCCTTATTGGGTTTGTCGTCATATGCCCGAAAAAGTGCCGTAAGTTCCGAATCGGAAAAACTAGACGCTTTAGGATTGGCCATATGTTTTTTTAAACCTTTCAGCAATGGCAACGGAAAAATCACTGGATCCATGACCGGCACCATCAACTCCTGAAACACAGCTTTCCACTCTTTTCCATGCGCGCTCACACGATGGCCAAATTGAAGATGAACTTTTAGATGTGCCACCTCGTGGATATAGGTGGTGAGAAAAAGATAGGGATGGATGTCTTGATTAATCGTTATCTGCTGAGTCTGTCCAGGCCGATAAGAAAAATCACCTACCTTAGATAGCCTTGCCTTTCGGAGTTTGAAATTAAATCGGTAGGCCTCCCAAAGAGAAAACGAATAGTCCACTGAAGCTGTTGGGACGTGTCTTTCTAAAATTTGGCGTACCTCTTTTGAATTCATGAAATGGCCATTAAGATGTTCTACACCCAATGGCATGATAATGTCGGCCATTCCATGTGACCTTAAAAAAAAATGTTAACACAAGAAAATAAAAAAAGGCTTTATCTCTAAAGCCTTCCCGGGAAAACAATCTTGTGAGATTGATTACTTTACTGCAGCAGAATCAACTGCAACAGCAGCAGAATCAACAACTACAGCAGCTGCAGCGATAGAATCAGCCATTTTCGTTGAGTCAGCCTTTGCTTTTGCAGCAGCCTCTTCAGCACTTTTGCCACCACCGCAAGCAACCATTGCTACTGCAAAGCCACATACGATAACAGATGCGATAAATTTTTTCATAGTTTACTGGTTATTAAAATTTGCGCAAAGGTAGCAAATTGCGTCATATTAGAAGCTTCGAGTAAGAAAATATTACAATTTGATGAAAAATGGCCTCTAAAAATGCCCAACCTACCAAGCATTAGGATGAATCAATCGTTTGCTGAATTATTTCTTTCGAAAGAACAGCCTGATGGGCACACCTTCAAATCCAAATTTTTCACGTAGCCTGTTTTCCAGAAAGCGTTGGTAAGACTCCTGAATGTACTGAGGCAAATTACAGAAAAAAGCAAAAGAGGGTGATCTTGCAGTGACCTGTGTTATGTATTTTATCTGAATATGCTTACCCTTAATAGCCGGAGGTGGGTAATGAACAATTTCGGGCAGCATAGCGTCATTCAGCTCAGAAGTCGAAATCCGCTTGGTTTTATTCTTATAAACTTCTACCGCTTTTTCCATCACCTGAAAGATCCGCTGTTTAGTAAGTGCAGAGGCAAAAAGAATCGGTAGGTAGTCTATGGGCGCAAGCTTCTCTTGAATGTCTTTCTTAAACTTATCTGCTGTCTTGGTATCTTTTTCAATCAGATCCCATTTATTAATCATCACAACAATCCCTTTTGTCTGCTTTTGCGCAAGGACAATGATATTCACATCCTGCGACTCCAGGCCGCGCTCCGCATCAATAACAACAATACACACATCGCTCTCCTCGAGTGCACGCAAAGAACGAAGTACAGAATAAAACTCAATGTCTTCCGTTACTTTACTTTTCTTTCTGATACCAGCTGTATCAATGAGAATGAAGTCATTCCCAAACATTTTATAACGCGAATGAATGGCATCTCGTGTAGTGCCTGCTTCTTCAGTGACAATACTTCTCTCGTTTCCTAAAAGCACATTGAGCAAGGACGACTTCCCAGAATTAGGCCTTCCAACAATTGCAATTTTGGGGATACCAGCGTCAGGGTCTTCCACGCCCTCCTCGGGAAAAATTTTCACTAGTTCGTCCAATAGCTCGCCAGAGCCAGATCCATTCTCTGCAGAGATGGGATAAACCTCGCCCAAGTTCAGTTCGTAAAACTCGTTTGCTTCTATAGCTTTTGCAGGCGTATCAACTTTATTGGCGGCAACAAATACGGGTTTTTTCGATTTGCGAATCACCTTGGCAAACTCTTTATCATAACCCGTCAACCCGTCTTTACAATCCACCATGAAAATAACGGCTGAACATTCTTCTAGCGCTAGTTCCACCTGTCTGCGAATGGCAGACTCAAATTTATCATCCGAGCCGGTAACGTAACCACCTGTATCGATAACTGTAAAAAACTTGTCGGTCCATTGTGCGTACCCATAGTGTCGATCGCGCGTAACACCTGGCATGTCATCCATGATCGCCTGCCTTTGTTCTACCAAGCGGTTAAAAAAAGTTGATTTACCCACATTGGGTCTGCCTACTATTGCTACAATGTTTGCCATAATTAGTCGATAGTCGATAGTCTTTAGTCCAAGGTCATCAATCGATTGACCATGGACTATGAACTATTGACCCGTTATTCAAGATATCCAAAATGTTTCAACTTCAACTTCTCTTTGCGCCAATTGTCTGCCACTTTCACATGGGTCTCTAAAAATACCTTCTTACCGAAGAATGCTTCCATACTAGCTCTCGCCTCGGTTCCTACTTTTTTTAAAGAACTCCCTGCTTTTCCAATGAGAATTCCTTTTTGCGAATCACGTTCAACGTAGATAGTTGCGCGTATTTTAATAATCTTCTCGTCTTCTTTGAATTCTTCAATACTTACTGCCGAACTATAGGGGATCTCCTGGCTGTAATTCATAAAGATTTTTTCCCGAATCATCTCTGCTGAGAAGAACCGCTCGCTCCGATCAGTTAGGTCGTCTGTAGGATAATAGGCAGGATGCTCCGGCAAATACTTTTTGATCGCTGGCAAGAGTTGTTCAAGGTTGATTTCTTTTAACGCTGAAACGGCAATGACCTCTTCCGCCTTAATGTATCCCTTCCAATAATCTATTTTATCTTTTACTTGTGAGCCCACCGCCAGATCCGACTTATTAACAATGAGTAAAATGGGCGTAGTAATATTTTTAAAGGGAGCAAAAAGTTGTTCATCATACTTTTCGCCTAACTCAACAATCAACAAAATTAGGTCTGCATCTTCCAATGACACTTTAACATACCCCATCATTGCTTCATGCAACTCATACTTAGGCTCTAATATGCCGGGGGTATCCGAATACACAATTTGAAAATCGTCACCATTTAAAATGCCCATGATCCGGTGCCGGGTGGTCTGGGCTTTTGGTGTGATGATGGATAGATTTTCCCCAACCAACTTATTCATTAAGCTGGACTTACCCACGTTGGGCTTACCAACAATACTTACAAAACCTGATCTATGGGGGGTTGACATACAGCTTAAGAATAAAAAACCCCTGACTCAACAGAGTCTGGGGTTTTAGTAGCGGGGACAGGACTCGAACCTGTGACCTTTGGGTTATGAGCCCAACGAGCTACCAACTGCTCCACCCCGCGATTTGGATGGCAAAAGTAGAACCAAAGGGATTAATAAACAAGCTCACTCCAAAAGGAAAGCTTCTCAAGACGAGAGGTGTTGTCCCAAAAATGGATTTATTGGTTGCCGAGTTGCAGTAAAGACAACCCAATTTATGTCTTCAAAAAGTAGCTAATTACTTGATTTCCTGTGCAATATTGATCATTCACCTCCAACAAGCGCACTATTGTAAATGGCCGTTTCTACTGGCATAGGGATTGGATAACTGTAACAAAACCTTTTCGTGTGAAAACTTTCATCATTATTTGTACCTCCATCCTTGTTGTGTTAGGGTCCTTGTCAATGGCTACTCCAAAGGACGTCAACCCAGAAATCACAACATTAACAAACCAGGATCTGCTAGTATTGAAAGCGAACAGGAAGTTTAAAGGTGCAGAAATCGAAGTATTTTCATCTTCCGGCTATTTGGTTACCTCCAGAAAACTAAACAAAAGAAAGATGATCATAGACTTCAAAAATGTAAGAAGTGGCTCCTACCTGATTCGAGTAAAAAAAGGTAACACACAAGAGGAATTTGGTTTTACAAAAAAATAAAAGACATCGGTTACAAATGAAAGCAATCAAGTCTTCGCTGAACGTATTGGTTTATTTGATTTTACTTGCTTGGTAATAAATTTGCTTTTTTTCGAAAGTCAGAAATCAAAAGCAAACCAAAAAAGGTAATGATGCCATTGATAATCAATACCTCAACACCAATCTTATAGCCCCCGAACCAATTTGATGAATTCGCACTAAGTACATACGAAAGTACTGGTGCCAATACACAAACGAAAGGAACGAGCACTCCTTTGATCTTCCATTTTGTTAATAATCCAAAAGAAAAAAGTCCCAACAACGGACCATAGGTATACCCAGCAACGTTGAGCACCGCATCAATAACTGATTTTTCATTCACCTCCTTGAAAATAATGATGATCAACAGGAACAACACAGAAAAGCCCAAATGAACCATAAATTTCTGCTGCTGTTTCACTTTCTCTGGCTTCGTTTTAAAATGAAGGAAATCTATACAAAACGAGGTAGTCAATCCTGCTAAAGCAGAATCTGCGCTCGCATAAGAGGAAGCCGTTATTCCCAAAAGAAACAAAATGCCAACTAGGCCACCCAACTCGTTAAAGGCAAGGCGTGGATAAAGCTCGTCTGATAAGGCAGGTATCGATAGCCCCTTTTGAGAGCTATACAAGTAAAGCAAGGCACCTAATGTTAGGAACAAGAGATTGACGACAACTAAGGTAAGACTGAACCAAAACATATTCTTTTGAGCATCCTTTAACGTTTTGCAGGTTAGATTTTTCTGCATGATCTCTTGATCCATCCCGGTCATCGTAATGGCAATGAACGCACCTCCCAAAAATTGCTTTGGAAAAAACAGCGTTGAGTTAACATCGTCAAAATAAAAAATCCTCGACAGCCCTGCGGCTTGTATGGAATCAACCATGCTCGAAAAAGAAAAATCTAGCTTATCAGCAATTTGCCATACCGTGACGGCCACCGCAGTAACTAAAAAAAGCGTTTGAAAAGAGTCTGTCCAAACAATTGTTTTTACTCCACCTTTAAATGTATAAATCCAAATTAGCCCAATGGTGGTAGCAACAGTGACAATGAACGGAACGCCCCACGCGTCAAACAAAAAGAGTTGTAAAACAGTGGCTGCCAAAAAGAGCCTAAGCGAAGATCCAATGGTCCTCGAAACCAAGAAAAAGAAAGCTCCAGTTTTATAGGACCAGTTGTCAAATCGTTGCTCTAGGTAGGTGTAAATCGAAATCACGTTGAGACGATAATACAGTGGCATCAACACACCAATAATTACCCAATAGCCCACTAAGTATCCAAGTACAATTTGAAAATAACCAAATCCAATTTTGCCCACATTTCCCGGTACAGAGACAAATGTTACTCCGGACAAAGAAGAGCCGATCATACCAAAGGCGACAAGGTACCAAGGTGACTGACGATTACCGGTAAAGAAGGTATTGCTATCCGCACCTTTTGAGGTGAAATAGGAGATGATAATTAGTGCTAAAAAATAGACGACTAAAATAGAGGCGACTAAAACTGGTGACATACATTATGCATTAAGTATGGCAAACTACACTAAGTTGTCTACAATTAAAACTGGAATGAGGTTGAGCTTCCCAATCGAACTGATTGCAGTTTACTAAAGGTTCCTTTTTTTCTCATGGAACGCACCCTTAAACTCAGGGTCTTCATAGCGTTTTTGGCGATCAATTTCTCTCGCCATGTCTTGCAACTCCTCTCTAGGCGTTTCAGCAATTAAAACCTGATCAGGAAGTTTTTTTATTGGAATCTTCTCTCGAATTATTTTTTGAATTTTATCGATATGGTACTTCTCCGAATCTGTAACTAACGTAATCGCTTTGCCACTTTGAAAAGCACGGCCAGTGCGGCCAATGCGATGCACATAGTCTTCATACACTATAGGCACATCAAAATTGATCACGTGCGATACATTGGTGACATCAATGCCACGTGAAGCAACATCGGTAGAGACTAGCACTCGAAGCTTGCCTTCTTTAAATTCAGTAACTGCGTTGATGCGACTATTTTGACCTTTATTGGAATGAACCACTTTGGCAGGACCATATCCTTTTCGCTCTATGAATTTGAAAATATCATTCGCTGCATCTTTGGTGCGAGCAAACACCATTACACGATTGAATGCTTCTTTGTCCTGAAGTACAAATTCCAAAAAATTAATTTTCGTGCGAGAGTTAGGTACCCAATACAACTCTTGTTCAACCTTTGTGGGTACGGTTGCCGGTGGCGTGATCTCGACCCGCACTGGAAATTCTAAAAATTCTTGTGATAGTCGTTCTACCCGTTGTGGGAAAGTTGCCGAAAATAAAAGGTTTTGTCTTTTAGAGGGAATCACTTCAAAAATTCTCCGAAGTTGCGGCATGAAACCCATGTCGAGCATCCGATCGGCCTCATCTAAAACCAACGTTTTAATTTGCTTGGAAGCAAGTTCATTTCGTTGATATAATTCTAAAAATCTTCCGGGCGTTGCAACAATAATGTCAACACCGGCTTTGATATTGTCGATTTGTGTTTTAGGTCCAACTCCTCCGTAAAGATGTACTGTCCTCAAGTCAGTATACTTCGAGAGTGCAGCAACCTGGGCGGCAACTTGAACGACCAGCTCTTTTGTTGGCACAAGGATTAATACCCGGGGATCAGTTCCCTGAGCAAATTTCGCTTTCATCAACACAGGCAGTAGATAGGCAGCTGTCTTACCGGTACCGGTCTGTGCAATGCCTATTACTTGTTGTCCGCCTAAAATAAGTGGAATACACTTTTCCTGAACCTCCGTTGGATTCGCAAAGCCCGCGTCTACTACCGCATCTAGTAGTTGTTTATTCAATTTGAAATCGAGCCAATTCATAGCAAATTTTTAGAGAGATTAATTTAAGATCAGGTGAGTGGTGCCCTATCTTTACAAGGTAATGAATACTACACTCATAACGAACGCAAAAATAGCAAACGAAGGCAAGGTCTTCGAGGGCGATGTACTGATTCGAGGATCTTTTATTGAAAAGATCGGAAATAGCTTATCTGCCGGGCAGGCAAACGTCATTGACGCGAAAGGTAAATTGTTACTCCCGGGGGCGATTGATGATCAAGTTCATTTTCGGGAGCCCGGACTTACCCATAAAGGCACCATTTACACCGAATCGCGTGCTGCTGTTGCAGGCGGTGTAACGAGTTTCATGGAAATGCCAAACACCTCGCCTCCCGCATTTACGCAAGAATTGCTTGAAGCGAAGTATCAAATTGGCGCTCTACATTCGTTGGCCAATTATTCCTTTTTCATGGGTACTTCGAATGATAATCTCGAAGAAGTGATGAAGACAGATCTTCAAAGAGTTTGTGGTCTAAAAATTTTTATGGGCTCTTCAACCGGGAATTTATTGGTTGATGATCCTGCCGTCCTGGAATCGGTATTTTCGCGGTTCCCTTCTTTGATTGCGACTCATTGTGAAGATGAACCAACAATTCGCAAAAATCTGGTTGATTTTAAAGAGAAGTACGGAGATAACTGTCCTGTTTCCCACCACCCAATTATTAGAAGCGAGGAAGCCTGCTACAAGTCATCGTCTTTTGCCATTGGCCTGGCTAAGAAACACGGCACTCGCTTGCACATTCTCCATATCTCAACCGCGAAAGAGACCTTTCTTTTTGACAACACCATTCCGCTCCAAAATAAGAAGATTACAGCTGAAGCGTGTATCCATCATCTTTGGTTTAATGATTCTGATTACGATAGATTAGGGATGAACATAAAATGGAATCCAGCGATCAAAACTGCAAGCGATCAACAAGAAATTTTGAAAGCGGTTTTAGATAATCGCATCGATGTTATCGCGACAGACCACGCACCACACACGATTGAAGAAAAAAACAATACATACTTCAATGCTCCCTCCGGAGGCCCGCTTGTTCAGCATAGCATCGTAGCGATGTTGGAGTTTTATCGCCAAGGAAAAATTAGTCTAGAAAAAATAGTAGAGAAGATGTGCCACAACCCAGCCATTCTTTTTCAAATTGATAGACGTGGCTATATACGAGAAGGGTACTATGCCGATTTAGTTTTGGTTGATCAAAATAATCCATGGAGAGTTCAAAAAGACAACATTTTGGCTAAATGTGGGTGGTCGCCTTTTGAGGGCCAAACCTTTCACTCAAAAATTACAGATACTTGGATTTCTGGTCACCATGCGTATTCAAATGGGCAATTTAATGAGGGTAAGCTGGGCGAAAGGCTCCATTTCCTCCGGGGCTAGCTTTGCGATTTGAAATTGGCTACCTACATTTGCAGTCCTCAAACGGTGGATGTAGTTCAGTTGGTTAGAATGCTAGATTGTGATTCTGGAGGTCGCGGGTTCGAGCCCCGTCATTCACCCTTCAATAAGCCCCGAGAAACTCGGGGTTTTTTATGCAAATGAAATTTCAAAGCTTCTCATAGATAAGAAGCTTTTTTATTTTGAACTTATTGTATTTCCTTTTTCGCTTCGATCAACAATTCTTCCCGGTCAATCGGCACAACCCCCACATGTTGGCACACCAATCCTCCACCTAAATTGGAAAGTGCAGCAATCAACGAAGGTGATAGTTTCAACGCCAAACAAAGTGCTGCTATACTCACGACCGTATCACCAGCACCCGATACATCTGCGATTTCACGAGCGTGTGCTGCTATTTTCACTTTCTGATTATTGTAATCAATATAGACACCATATTCAGAAAGTGTAAGCATCACTCCTTCTGCCTGTAGTTTTTCCTTTAACAATTCAACGGCCTTCTCGACTTGAGTTTGATTACCTGCCTCTACTTCTATCTTCAGCCCCTCGCGCAATTCTTTTAGGTTTGGTTTGAATAGAGTTACGCCCTTGTACGCAAGAAAATTTCTTTTCTTGGGATCAACTACCGTGGGAATATTTTTACGCTTCGCAAGGGCAATCGTCTTTTCAATGATCGAAGCATTTAATACGCCTTTATCGTAATCTTCAAAAACAATGACGTGACAGGCGGGCATTAATTTTTCAATTCGCTCCAATAATAACTTTTCTTCTTCCTGATTAACCACCTTATCAGACTCTTCATCCACACGAACCACATGTTGCTGGCTGGCAATAATTCTTGTTTTTACGGTAGTGGGTCGAAAAGAAGAAGTCACGATTCCATCCTTGGAAATCTTTTTGTCATCTAATCGCTGTAGTAATTTTTTGCCATCCTCATCGTCACCGATCAACGCACAGAGTATGGGGGTCGCCCCTAAGGCATGAACGTTTAAGGCAACGTTGGCCGCGCCACCTAATCGGAAATCCTTCTTTCGAACATTGATAATGGGTACCGGTGCCTCCGGAGAAATTCTTTCCACGGCTCCCCAGATGTAGCTGTCCAGCATCACATCTCCAATGATCAATACATTGAGTTTGGAGAAAGATTCAACTATTTTTTCTGGAGATTCCATATAAAATCAAAAGTAAAAATTTGAAAGCTAAAAGTCAGTTTTCAGATTTACGTCAATGATGCTAACGCCTTTTTCATTCTGGTCATCGCTTCAACCAGATCTTTTTCTGAGGCTGCATAAGAAAGCCGAACACATTTTTCATCGCCAAATGCACCACCCGGTACAAGCGACACATGTCCTTTATCCAACATGAAAAAGCAAAAATCATCTGCGTTTTTAATTACTGTATCGCCATCTTTCTTACCAAAATAAAAGCTCACGTCAGGAAAGAAATAAAAGGCACCCTGAGGATAGTTTGCCTTTACACCCGGAATTTCTTTTAAAAGTTTATAAACAATATCTCTACGCTTATGATATTCTGTTACCATTTTGTTCGTTGGTGCTAAGTCGCCAGTAATGGCTGCCAACGCTCCACGTTGCGAGATAGAACAGTTGGCCGAAGTAATCTGACCTTGCACTTTATTACTTCCATCGGCTATCCATTTTGGAGCAGCAATATAACCCACACGCCAGCCTGTCATGGCAAATCCCTTCGCAAAACCATTCACTGTAATCGTGCGATCAAACATCCCCGGAAGGGAGGCCATGCTCGTTTGGTTTCCAGTGAAATTGATATGTTCATATATTTCGTCAGCAATGATCAATAAATTCTCATGACTGAGCACCACAGCCGCGATCGCCTCTAATTCCTTTTTTGAAAAGACAGAACCCGTTGGATTACATGGTGATGAGAAAATGATCGCCTTTGTTTTTTTTGTGATCGCTTTTTCTACTTGTTGTGCCGTTACTTTGAAATCATTTTCTAATGTGCCATTAATAATGACAGGTGTTGCTTCTGTTAAGCGAACCAATGCATCATAACTCACCCAATAAGGTGCAAAAACAATCACTTCATCTCCAGGATTCAGCAATGCCAGCATCACGTTGGCGATGGATTGCTTCGCACCATTTGATACTACTATATTTTCAGCTTTATAGGGAACGTTATTTTCCTTTTGATATTTCGCAGCTATTGCTTCACGCAAATCCTGATACCCTGCTACGGGAGGATACGAGAAATATTTCCCATCATCAATAGCTGTTTTAGCAGCATCGCAAATGTGTTGCGGGGTTTTAAAGTCGGGCTCACCCAAACTGAGATTGATTACGTCAATACCTCTGTTCTTGTATTCGCGAGCTTTGGCCGCCATGGCCAGTGTAGCTGATTCTTCGATTGCGTTGATGCGGTTGGACAGGTGATTCATAATTTTGATTAAGTCTACAAAGAAAGAGATTTATCATGTGAAGACAAGCGATAGGCCGATATCCAACTCGGCACGCAGGGTTTTGTCTCATCTACAAGGAATGAGTTCAGGAAAACCTGCCAAGTGTTAGTTAAAAAGAGTCCTTCCTAGAATACTCCTCCCGAG
The DNA here is from genome assembly GCA_031400595.1 of Cyclobacteriaceae bacterium. Taxonomy (GTDB): domain Bacteria; phylum Bacteroidota; class Bacteroidia; order Cytophagales; family Cyclobacteriaceae; genus ELB16-189. Next base: position 1,031,169 of record JANNQG010000025.1, on the reverse strand, counting down.
TGTAATCTCATCCGCATATTCTAAATCTCCTCCAACAGGTATGCCCCTGGCGATTGATGTTACTTTGACTTGAAATGCGGCCAGCTTTCTATTGATATAGAAATTGGTGGTATCGCCCTCCATAGTTGGGCTAAGCGCTAGGATGATTTCCTTTATTTCATTATTCCCATTTGTCAAACGGGTTATCAACGAGTCAATTTTGATCTCCGATGGACCGACCCCGTTCATGGGAGAAATAACCCCTCCCAGCACATGATAGACTCCCATAAACTGAGCTGTATTTTCAATAGCCATTACATCTTGGGTGTCTTCTACCACACAAACAATGCTTTTGTCTCGTTTGTGGCTTTTGCAAATAGTGCACTCCTCCTCATCCGAAATGTTGTGGCATGTTTTACAAAACCGAATGTTTGATCGCAACTTGGTCAAAGCGTCTGCGAGAGCTACTGTGCGGTGCTCATTCTCTTTTATCAGATGCAAAACCATTCTGAGCGCTGTTTTTTTCCCGATGCCGGGAAGCTTGGCAACCTCGTTTACAGCATCTTCTATCAGTTTTGAAGGAAAATCCACTTAGTTCTTTTGATAAGTCTTGGTAATGCGCCCAAAACAAAATGGGCATTAAACAATTTTTGCATCAATGCCAGCGTCACAGATTGCCTCGCGCATTGGGTTTAGTTCTTCATAAGAACCAGCTTTGACCTTGCATTTTCCTTTGTGATGAATCAACCAGGTACACTGTTCGGCTTGTTCGGGGGTATGTTTGCAAACACGGATAAGTGTTTCGATGACGTGTTCAAAAGTGTTGAAATCGTCATTGAACACGATGAGGTCCTTTACATCGGTAATCTCGATTGCTTCCAGTAGATCGGCTAATACTTGTTCTTGAACTGGCACTTTTGTAAACAGTTAATTCGTCCACAAAAATAGGAAAAAAGGAATAGAATCAGCTGGATTAAACGCCAATTCCGCTCCATCCCGACCAATAAAAACAATGAAGCCTTCGGGGAGACCCTTTAGCCGTTCATAGATATCAAAAACTCCTCGTTGTTGCGGGTGCCCTTCATTTTTGATTGCAGGAATTCCATCGCTTCAACCGGATTCATGTCTGCCATGAACTTCCGCAAAATCCAAACACGCTGAAGCTCTTCTTCTTTCATCAACAAATCTTCGCGTCTCGTTCCCGAAGCCGGGACATCGATGGCCGGATAAACTCTTCTGTTTGAAAGCTTACGGTCAAGCACCAACTCCATGTTACCAGTTCCTTTGAACTCTTCAAAAATAACTTCATCCATTTTAGACCCAGTATCAATCAATGCGGTGGCAATAATGGTGAGTGAACCGCCATTTTCGATTTTCCGGGCGGCTCCAAAAAAGCGCTTAGGCTTATGCAAAGCGTTTGCATCTACACCTCCAGAGAGAATCTTACCCGAAGAAGGAACCACTGTGTTATAGGCACGCGCTAAACGAGTGATGGAATCTAACAAAATCACTACATCATGACCGCACTCTGTCATTCGTTTTGCCTTTTCCAACACAATGCTGGCGACCTTTACGTGACGTTCAGCTTGTTCATCAAAGGTAGAGGCAATTACCTCTGCCCTTACGCTACGTGCCATATCTGTTACCTCTTCCGGGCGCTCATCGATAAGCAATACAATCAAATACACCTCCGGATGATTTTCCGCAATGGCATTGGCAATGTTCTTCAGCAAAACAGTTTTACCTGTTTTAGGCTGTGCCACGATCATTCCACGTTGTCCTTTTCCAATAGGTGAAAAAAGATCCATGATTCGCATGGACATATTATCGTGTGTGGTGCTCAATTTCAATTTTTGCTCCGGAAAAAGGGGCGTCAAATATTCAAATGCTACACGGTCGCGAATCTCCTCTGTCGTTTTGCCATTGACGCTATCCACTTTCAATAGTGCAAAATACTTCTCACCTTCTTTTGGTGGGCGAATTTGGCCACGAACAGTATCCCCCAATTTCAAGCCAAATAATTTTATCTGTGACGGAGATACATAAATATCATCCGGACTAGCCAAATAATTATAATCTGAGGAGCGTAAGAAACCATACCCATCCTGCATAATTTCAAGAACGCCTTCATTAGACACAACCCCGTCAAAATCCTTGACTAGGTTTTCTCTCCTTGGTTGATGTTGTTGATTGGACTGTTGGTTTGGATTGGATGGCCTATCTTCTCGCCTTTCTTGTTGTTGAGGGGTCTCTACATTACCCGATGGGGCCTCAGTAGGCTGCTCTTCAAAACTAGTAGCGCGCTGGTCGATTTGAAAGTCCAACGTTTTAAGCATCTCTTCACTGCTTACCTCTTCATTTCCCTTTTCCGGCTGCACTTCGGCAGGAGCAGGTGCTACATTTTCTCGTTTGCGTGGTCGCATTTTACGTTCGGGTTCGCCCCCTTCGTTCGTTTTTTTGGAAGTTGGCGGATCGCCTGCGCTAGTTACGGCCTGCTGATCTAGTATCTTATAAACCAATTCTTCTTTTGCCAATTTCTTGGCGTTTTTTACACCGAGGCCCTCGGCTAATTCCTTCAGCTCAGAAATGAGCTTATCATTGAGTTCATCAATTGTGTGCATGTAGGATCAAATAGATAGGTTAGAGAACAAAAAATATATTTTTAATGAAAATGCTGGTAGACAGCAACAGACAAAACATTATACCACTATAGACGTAACGAAGAAATAAAGTACCAGAATATTTATTGATTGATGGTCAGCGAGACCGCAATGACCCTGCAAGTATAAAGCAAAATTTGAATACTATCAAATCAGCTCAAATTTTATTGGCTATTTTTGGCGTCTTAATCGATAGATATGCTGCAATTACATGTGTTACGCGAGGAAACGGACCGCGTGCTAGAAGGTTTAGCGAAGAGAAATTTCAAAGATGCTCAAGAATTAGTTCTGAAAGCATTGGAATTAGATAAGAGCAAACGGGCTATTCAGACAGACACTCAAGAAAGGGAAACGCAGTCGAATCAAGACTCAAAAAAGATTGGGGAATTGATGAAGGCAGGAAAGGCCGAAGAGGCTACCCAACTGCGCAATCAGGTGACTCAGGCAAAGCAGATCATCAAAGACAACTTATCTAGGCTAGATTCTGTTGAAAAGGATTTGCAACAAGTGTTGTATAAAATACCAAACGTGCCTGCCGCAAAAGTGCCAGCTGGCAAAAGTGCCGAAGAAAATATTTATGAACAACAAGTTGGTCAAACGCCAGACCTGAGTGCAGACGCACAACCACATTGGGAGCTAATAAAAAAATACGACATCATCGATTTTGAGTTGGGCGTAAAGATTGCAGGTGCCGGGTTTCCTGTTTATAAAGGCAAAGGCGCAAAACTTCAGCGCGCGTTGATCAACTTTTTTTTAAGTGAAGCGGACAAGGCTGGCTACACCGAGATACAGCCCCCTATTGTGGTCAACGAAGCTTCTGGGTATGGAACTGGTCAGTTACCTGATAAAGAAGGACAAATGTATTTTATCAATGAGGATGGTTTATATCTGATCCCTACTGCTGAAGTTCCAATCACAAATCTCTATCGAGATGTAATGGTGAATGAAGAGGAGTTACCCATCAAAAATGCGGGGTACACGCCTTGCTTCAGGCGCGAAGCGGGCAGTTGGGGTGCGCACGTGCGCGGACTAAACCGGCTGCATCAATTTGATAAAGTAGAGATTGTGCAGATCAGTAAACCGGAAAATTCTTACGAGTTATTGGAAGAGATGAGCAAACATGTGGCTGGACTTCTTGAAAAATTGGAGTTGCCTTACCGTAGGCTGTTACTGTGCGGAGGCGATATGGGCTTCAACTCTGCCATGACCTACGACTTTGAAGTTTTCTCTGCTGCTCAGCAGCGCTGGCTGGAAGTAAGCTCCGTAAGTAATTTCGAGGCTTTTCAGGCAAACCGTTTAAAGTTGCGCTACAAAAATAAAGAGGGCAAAACACAACTACTCCATACGTTGAATGGAAGCGCGTTAGCGCTACCTCGAATTGTGGCTGCCATTTTAGAAAATAATCAAACGAAGGAAGGAATTAAAATCCCAAAGGTGTTGGTGCCTTGGACGGGGTTTGAATGGATTAGCTGAGGGCGACTTATGGCAGATTACTGCGCGCCCGCACCAACAAACAAAAAGGAATACATAACTGAAATAGGTAAAATACTCGTTGCCGATTATGGCAAACTAAAGTATTACAAACCAGAACAGGTAAAAAAGGCACATGAAAAAAGTAAATGGTACAGTGGGCTAGATTTCTCATGTTGGGGAATGAGCACATTTTCTTCTCATTCTGATTTTGATAACTATCATCGGCAAACCGGAGAAATTTGCGACTATGTAAGTATGAAGACCGAAATGCTTCAAGGGTTGTCTTTATCTAGTTCGAATTTAACTGACCTCACCGACATTGATGTTTCCTGGCTTGATTTCGGGGAAGCTTTTGGAGGAATACTGGAAGGAATTGGCGAATTGATTGCCGGAATATTTGAAGGTCTGTAGTAGTCCAGTTGAAAGGTGCGCCAGGTGTGATCGCTAATATTGAAGGCTGGAAAAGGCCGACCGACTGGGTGTTAAAATCTTCGTGGCAGACTGCGATCTATTTCTCGTCAGGAGATTCAGGGTTAGTAAAAACTCTTTTTGAGCCGGAGGAGAATTTTTTGATCAATAAAAAATAGGCGTTGCGGAAGATGATGTAAATGATCTGGGCATTGTACAAGATGTCTAGTCTGAAAAATCAGTAACACAGGCATTTGCGATACGATTTTGTAAAGAATCCTCGACAGTGAACAGAAAATGTGTTTATTTAGAGAACATGTATTCATTTTTTGCAAACCTGTCGTTCAAGCGTCTTCTTTTGGTAGCGTTTGTTACGATTTCCGCTTACAATATTCAGGCTCAGCCAGAAGTAATGGGCCTCGAACAATTGGGCGAGCTCGCCCCTGAAAAAATAGAAGGATATAAAAAGATCGAGCAGAACAAAGGGCGGAGTTTGAAGATCGGAACGCTATCGTATGCTATGATTGAGCGAACGTTTGTACACGACAAGAAGCAAATTACCATCATGCTGTTTGACTACAACAATGCCTCGGTAATGTATCGGCAGGCTACACAGAAATGGGAAAATGCCGTAGGCCAAGAAACAGACTTGATGCTTGAGAATGCGTACGAGTTGGAAAAGCAACCTGGGTGGATTCTGTACGATAAAGCTCAAAAAAAATCGCAGATTACGCTAGGGATTCAAAACCGGTTTTTTCTGGTGTTGATTGGTCAAGGCATTCTGTTAACCGACTTGGAAAGCGTTGCTAAAATTTTTGATTTTGTGCGCTTCCCTCCATCTTCTTTGAACATTATGGATCCTAAGTTTCGGTAGTGAATGATTGAAAACTGCCGATAGCTCCAAAGCTATTCTGATATCCCCCTTCTGTCATGAATCTTGATCTTGCTCAAGTCAATGGCTTCGTCTTCTGCTTCACCATAGAATCCCGGATCGAAATCATCTATGAGCAGCTTCTCTCCTTTTGATTGCTTGGGTTTGTCAAACGTCATGATGAGCGCGGGCAGTAAAATGAGATTGGTGAACATCGAAATCACAAGCGTAGTAGAAGTAAGCACCCCTAAAGCGATGGTGCCGCCAAAAGAAGAAAAAGCAAATAAAATGAATCCCGCAAATAGCACGATGGAAGTATAAATAATACTCTTGCCCGTCTCCATGATACTCTCACTCACCGAAACCGGTACAAAAAATCCATTGGCCAATTGTTCTTGTCTGTACTTCGCCAAAAAGCGAATCGAATTGTCGACAGAAATGCCAAACGTGATGCTGAAAATTAATGCGGTGCTCGGCTTTAAGGGTATTCCCAAATAGCCCATGATACCGGCTGTAATCATCAACGCAATTACATTAGGCACCAATGAAATGATAATCATCCGCACGTTAGAGAATAACATGGCCATGGACAAGGTGATCAGTATAAATGCGAGTAGTAAGCTTTCTTTCAAATTATCAATCAAAAATTTATTTCCTTTTATAAACAACTTGGTTGTACCCGTTACACTTGTTTGAATATTGGTGCCCTCAAAAATTTGATTCATGCGTGGCTCAATCACCTCATGCACCAAAGAATCCAACCGCTTAGAGCCGATATCTGCAATCTGCATGGAGATGCGCATTTTGGTAAACGTAGAGTCCACAAAAGATTTTAGCAGACCTGAATTGTCTGTCTGGCCTTTCATATAACGAAGAATATATCCACTCTCGGCTTTACTTGGTAGGGCGTATTTTGCCGGGTTATAATTGTAGAAGGCTTGCTTAGATGCTTTCACCAAGCTAATGACTGACACGGGGCGAGACACCACTGATATCGAGTCAATAAAACTCTCAAACTCATCAATCTTCTCTAGGTTCTTAATGTTCAAAACACCTCTTCGCTTACCCGTATTTACTTCAATTTCTAATGGCAGGATACCACTGAAGTTGCTTTCAAAAAATTGAAGATCTTTCTTGATCTGACTTCCTTCAGGCACATCATCCATCATAAAAGAGATCGACTCCAAGCGCAACATACCAAATGCCGCGACAATCGTGATAGCTAACGAAGTAAGGTATATGGCAGGACGATACCGATGAACAACAATATCAACATAGGCTAAAAACGACCCGAGTATTTTAAAATTGAGATGGCGCAGATGCTTTGGCGTAGGCTCCGGTAACCACGAAAAAATACCAGGTATCATAATCAGACTCACCACAAACAACGCCATGATGTTGATGCCGGCAACAATCCCGAATTCACGCAACACCAAGATATCTGTTGTAAGCAATGTCAAAAAGCCAATCGCAACCGTCAGGTTGGTAAGGAACATGGCCAAGCCCATTTTATTTACAACAGCCGCTATCGCTTCCTCTTTATCTCTTCGTTTGGCAAATTCTAAATGATATTTATTGAGAAGATAGATCGCATTGGTGATTCCAATGGTAACAATTACCGGGGGTATCAAGCCGCTCAACAAAGTAATCTTATAACCGAACAAAGCCAGCGTACCCATTACCCATACCACTACGATTCCAATAATTATCATAGAAAAGAGTACAGCTCGAAACGATCGGAAAAAGAAAAACATGATAACGCCCGTTACCAAAGCTGAGAGGTATAAGAAAATTTGCATTTCCTTTCTCACTTCCGTTGCCATCATCGCACGAATGAACGGAAGCCCCGCATATCTTAATTCAATACCTGTGTCCTTGGTGAATTGAGTCCCTAATTCAACCAACGCTTTTGTCATCGCAATCCGCTTAGACGAATTCATCACCTCTTTGGTAATCGAGATCAACATCATGGTAGCCCCGTTCTCTTGATTAACGATCTGCCCCATATAGAACTTCTGATTCCGAATCGCTCCCATTAAGCTGTCTAGCTGGGCTTGATCTTTAATCTGTTTCGGATAGTGTCCATCTAAAAAGAATCGGGTATTGGCCGTGTCTTTTCGAATGATTTTTACTTCCGGCAAACTCAACAGATTATTGACACCTGGAATTTCGCGAATGGCTTTGTTCAACTCGCGAAAACGATTGAAATTATCGAGTGTATAAATGGCACTATCCCGCAATCCCACGGCTATGATGTTGCCATCTTCCCCAAACTGGGCTTTGAATTTCTGGAGAAAGACCATTTCGGGGTCATCCAAAGGCACCGTACGAGCCAGGTCATAACTCATTTGCACTTTCGTGGCATGGTAGCCCATAAATACAGTGATGAGCAGGATAATCCCGATGAGTGTTAATCTAAACTTAATAATGAATTGAGCGATGCGTGTCCACATATACGACCAAATCTAAGGAATTTTACGGTCTAAGAAACTGGAATTTTCAGGCGATTGAAAGCCGATCTGCTTTGTCCCGTTGCTGTAGCGCGAATAAAACGGTGGCACAGAATGATAAGACAAAGTAGAAAATTATAACGGGCACTAAGAATTCAAAAAACCTACTTGCCCCAAACCAATCCCCTTGCTGAAAGATGATATAAATACCGAACGCAACACGAATGCCTTCCCAAAAAATAGCTGAGAAATTTTTGTCCATCAAATCCGTGAGCGCATAAACCGTTAGAAAAATAAACGCACCATAGATGAACATGTTAGGGTTGCCAATTTTGGCAATGTTGCCAAACAGATAACTCAGAAATAGTAACAACACGAGCATTTGCATCCAGCTCCAAGCCATCAATCCTTTTACATTAGCGGGGTCATATTTTTGAAAATGATACACATCGCTGATCTTTTCTACCGGATATTTTTTTGCTACATCGGCTGGTCGCCATCCCAGTGGCATAAACCATATCTTGAACTTGTCTTCTATTCGTTCGGCTCGCCATGCGTCTTTTATCAGTAGCCACAAGTGCATGAAATTTATCTTGATCGGATTCCATGTTTGAACGGGGCGAGTAACTCCATACACCGGAGGCACAGTCGGCATTTCTTCCTGGTAGGTTCCAAATAGCTTGTCCCAAAAAATAAATATTTGTCCATAGTTTTTATCCAGATACTCAGCATTGATAGCATGATGAACTCGGTGGTGAGAAGGGGTCACAATGACTTTCTCTAAAAAGCCCATCCGACCAATATGCTGCGTGTGATACCAGAATTGAGCAAACAAATGAAGAGGGGCTACGATCGCTATTACTTCTTGCGGAACTCCCAGAAAAGCTGCCGGCAGCAGGAAAATGGCAAATATTTTTACAATCGAGGAAATGCTTTGACGTAAGGCACAGGCCAGATTAAATTCTTCACTGCTGTGATGCACTATGTGATTGTTCCAAAACAGGTTGTATTCATGCGCAATGCGGTGAACCAAGTAGCCGGCAAAATCTAAGGCAATAAAAGCAACCGCATAGGTGACCCAACCAGAGGGGACATGTACAACCGCTACTTTGTCCATCAGCCAGCCGTAGGAAATAATAACAACACTTAACCCCAAAACATCTTTTGTCACGTTGGTCATGCCTGAACTAAGGCTCGAAAGCATGTCGTTGGTGCGGACGGTATCATTTCCTTTGCGCCAGCCCCACCACTTTTCAAACAACACCAACACCAAAAAGGAGGGCATCGCATACAATAGAATTTTGCCGTAGGTTTCCATCAGTTGTTCAAATTACAAAATTCTATCTAATTGGAAAAGCCCTTGATTGTTCGAAACAGCGAAAGTGCATGACGATCCGTAAGGCCTGAAACGAAATCAATTACATTTCTTAAAACACCATAGGTGTCAGTTGGGTTTTGCTCGATGCTATATCGGACTTCTTCGGGCAGTAGTAGGGCTAGATTGGCATATTTTCTCGACTGATTTCTGTCTGCGAGATAAAAGCCTGCCGCTACAAATTCGTTCAACAGTCCGGGCAACACTTCATGACCAGATGCTTCAATCTGAACCACATGCCTGGATCGGTAAATTTTCTCGACAGATACGTTTCCGATTGAGTCTAAGGCTGGCTTAGACGGGCAAACGTCTGTCAAAGCAATATCAAATTTGCCATCCAAAATCGCTTGCTCCTCAGAAAGAAAAATTTCGGTGCATTCGTCAACCAGCTTGCCGATGGCCAAGGCTCGCAGTACGCCTAGCTTTTCATTTAAGCTGATATGTTTCTTTAATTTTTCTGCATTGAACTGAGCTCCTAAGATGGAAACCATCATTTCAACTGTCTCGTCAAAATCGACCAATCCCATTCGACAACCATCTTCCAGGTCAATAATGTTGTAGCATATATCATCGGCAGCCTCCACTAAAAATGCGAGTGGGTGACGACACCAAACTGCTTTGCCCGCAGGTAATAATCCTAACTGATCTGCTGCCCTGCTGAAATAGTCTTCTTCTGATTGAAAGAATCCAAATTTCTTTTGACTCTTTTGAGATTTGTTTCTTGATGGGAATAAGGCAGGGCAAGGATATTTTGTAAACGCCCCCAAAGTGGCCGCTGTTAATTTCAATCCATATTGCTTCTTATTCAATAAACGAAAGCCCTGTGCATTGCCTTCAAATTTGATCAAGTCATTCCACTCCGCCTCGCTTACTTTTTCTTTGAATTGCTTTCCATACGAGTCATGCAGAAAAAAATCAGAAAGGGCATCCTCTCCCGCGTGACCAAAGGGAGGGTTGCCTAAATCGTGTGCCAGTGAAGCTGCTGCTACAATTGCTCCGAAATCAAAAAGAGAGAAATCAGCCTGCAGCCCAGGATGTCGTTGCAAAATTATCTCTCCCACACGTTTGCCTAATGAGCGACCTACACTGGATACTTCCAGACTATGTGTTAACCTTGTATGTACGAAGTCATGCTCAGGTAGCGGATGTACCTGTGTTTTATCCTGAAGCCTTCTAAATGGATGGCTAAAAATAATGCGATCATAGTCTTGCTCAAAAGCACTACGCGAAGGTTCGTTAACGCCTGACTTTTGATCGAGTCGCTGCGGAGAGAGAAGCTGAGACCAGATCATTGTCATTCCTTCAATACCAAATCAATACACATCACGGCTGACAATATCAACATCCTCAACGGGTGATCTGCTGGCACTTCCGAACTGATTTGCAAAATGTAATTATCTGCCGAAGTGAAAAGTTCTTTTCCAAGGCCACTCCACTTTTTTGTCACAGTTGCAAACTCCTTTCCGTCATTAGAAATAAATTTAAAATCCCAACTCGTCCATTTTCCCTTCAACATACACAGAGGACGTTCACTGGCATCTAACACCTGAAATTTCCCGCCTATTGAAAAAAACTTTTGTTTAAACTTTCCAATTACATTGTTTCGTTCATCCAATACTTCTACGTTGGACAAAAAGATGGAGACACCTCTGCGAACAGTCAATATCTTCTGCCCTTCTGCGGTTTTGATCTCCATGTTAAATGGAGTCATCCGCTTGTAATCCGTGAAGCGAAACATCTTGGTAAAAAAGCCAAGCCCTTCTTCTCGGCATTGTAATACAACTTGTTTTGAGTCCGGATCGATGATATCGAAGCTATTGGCAGCTTTGAAAATTTTAACATGCTCCTTTACGAAGAAGAGGTTTTTATTTAGGGCGGGATGCATAGAAATGAGTTGGATCTTGTTTAAAAATACGCACTAAAATACCATAAAGTTCAGGTTGAGCCGCTTTAAATCTAACAGATCGTTCAAAAAAATTCTCTACAGCTACTGCAAAAAATTCGTGCATATTCTCAAACGCGTATTTGCGAAAAAAATGTTCACTATCCTTTTGCAACCTGGGCATTTCTTGATGGGCATAATTTTCAAATTCCGCCACCCATCTTGGGCTTATCACCTGATACTCATGCCCAATTAACTTGTGCTCTAACCATAATGCATGAGCAAACTCGTGGAGGAGTAAGTTAAGTCCATCATCGGGCCGATTCAAACCTTCGGCCACACCCCGCCAACTAAAAACGATCGTTTTAAGGCCGGGATTAACCTCCCCTTTATGAAGCTTATGAGTGATTTTAGAATTGTAGAAATCAGGGTACACGATAATTCGTTCAAAAAATGTGAGCGAAGTATTGGGTAGAAAAAGAACCAACTGAGAGGCCGCTGAAGCAATGATAGCTTTCATAGCTCTCGTTAATTTCATCTTATCTCGAGCCACAAAGTCAAAATACTGATAGTGGTCCCTTACCAATCGTAAGAATTTTGACTTTAATGCTTTTGGCAACGTAGCGTAATAGGGGTACTTGTGGTTTAGAAAACGATGAAAAACATGTTTAAAGTAAAGTTGATAGCGCACCTCGTCATAGGCAGCGCTAATGAGGTGCCCGAAAGCTGCCAGTAACTCAAGAAGCATCTAAATCTTTTTCAACAATGACGAAAGAGAAACTGACTCTTGAATAATTGATTTAATCGAACTAATTGCGACACGCTCCTGCTTCATCGTATCCCTATCGCGAATGGTTACGGTATCATCTTGCAGTGTTTGGTGATCGATGGTAATGCAATACGGCGTACCAATGGCATCCATTCTGCGGTAGCGCTTGCCAATATTGTCTTTGTCTTCGTAAAAGCAACGGAAGTCAAACTTCAGATCGTTAAAAATGGCTTCTGCCTTCTCAGCCAATCCATCCTTTTTCATTAATGGTAGTATAGCCACTTTGTGTGGAGCTAGCGCTGGCGGTATTCGCAGCACGACACGATCAGATCCATCTTCCAACTTTTCTTCGGTATAGGCCTTTGAAAGAATAGACAAAAACATCCGATCTAATCCGACAGAGGTTTCTACTACATAAGGAATATAGTTTTGGTTGTCTTCAGCATCGAAATATTGCAGCTTCTTACCTGAAAATTTCTCGTGACTCTTCAAATCAAAATCAGTTCGGCTATGAATACCTTCCAGCTCTTTGAATCCCATGGGGAAATTAAATTGAATATCACAGGCAGCGTTGGCATAGTGCGCTAAGTTCAAGTGATCGTGAAACCGATAATTTTCTGCCCCGAGCCCAAGTGTTTGGTGCCATCTCATTCTCTTTTCTTTCCAAAATTCATACCACTTCATCTCTTCACCCGGTTTTACAAAGAATTGCATCTCCATTTGCTCAAACTCGCGCATGCGGAAGATAAATTGACGTGCTACAATCTCATTGCGAAATGCTTTTCCTATTTGAGCAATTCCAAAAGGAATTTTTAATCGGCTCGTCTTTTGAACATTCAGAAAATTGACAAAAATGCCTTGTGCGGTTTCGGGGCGCAAATAGATTTTGATGGTGTCCTCTGCTAGCGAGCCCATTTCCGTAGAGAACATTAAGTTAAACTGGCGCACGTCTGTCCAGTTTTTTGTGCCAGAAATAGGATCTGCCACTTCTAGATCGATGATCAACTGCTTCAGAGCCTCCATATTGGAGCTATTCATGGAATCTTTCAGCCGTGTGTTTGCTTCGTCAATCTTCTTCTGATACTCCACCACACGCCCATTGGTACTCAGAAACATTACCTTATCAAAATTCTCAAAACGCTTGGCCGCCTTTTCTACTTCCTTGTCAATTTTATCCTGAATTTTTGCAATGGCGTCTTCCACTAGAACGTCAGCTCTATATCTTTTTTTAGAATCCTTATTATCGACCATTGGGTCATTGAACGCATCCACATGCCCGCTGGCCTTCCAAATAGTGGGGTGCATGAATATCGCTGAGTCAATGCCGACAATATTATCATGCATCATGGTCATGAACTTCCACCAATATTCTTTGATGTTGTTTTTCAGCTCCGCCCCATTCTGCCCATAGTCGTAGACCGCACTCAGGCCGTCATAGATTTCACTGGAAGGAAAAATAAACCCATACTCCTTAGAATGAGAGATAATGTTCTTTAAAAGATTGTCTTCTTGATTTGCCATAAGGCGCAAAGATATAAATTAGTCCATACGTGCTTTCGTTGGGTGCGCCAGATTCTTTGGATCTTTAAAAAAGAATTTAAACTAGCTATTTGGCAGATTTAATGTGAAGGTTGTCCCTTCGCCAAGGGTAGAAGTAAACCTGATCGATCCCCGAAGTTTCACCACGGTTTCCTTCACAATAAATAACCCGAGGCCAGATCCTTTAGATCTGTCGGTTGCCCTAAAAAACATATCAAATATTTTTGAATGATACTGACTACCGATCCCAATACCATTGTCCTCGATACAAATATCAATTGAATTCTGATTTTTGGTCGAAGTAATTTTCACCTTACGGTATTCCTTATTTGTATCCTGATACTTGATCGTATTGCCGATCAGATTGCTAATAATTACCGATAGTCTTATCGGATCTGAGACTATCTCTGTCTCGTCAGGAACATCCACTATAAAATCAAGCTCTTTTGCACCCTCGTTATAAATTAACGTTTCGATGATTTGAAGAACGAATAATTTTAGGTTTATTTTTTCGGCTTGTGTCTCCTGACGACTATTACGAGCATAGTCGATGATGTCTCTAATAAAACGATCTTGGGCGCCTACCCTATCTTTGATCATCCTGATACAAGACCTTATTTCATCTATATCATCCGTCTTACTGGCAATTTCAGCCAGCCCCAAAATTGAACTAAGTGGCGACCGTAAATCGTGAGAAGCCTTGTAAACAAAACTATCCAACTCCGCATTGGTCTTAATCAGTTCTTTGTTTTGAATCAAGACACGCGCTTCGGATTGCGTGACGAGTCGATCAAAAAAGATGATCAATAAAACACCCATTGTTAGCGTAATTAAAAAGTTAACTATGTAATAAAAATGAGCTTGATCTGGCGCAAATTCAGCTGGCTTAAAAATCGCAATCAGAAAAAGTACAAAACTGATAGTTGTTAAGCCAATCCCCTTCCAGCTTTCTCGATAACCAAAAACGGCCAACGCACCCAGGCAACTTAGAATAAAATAAAGGGGTGTTCCTGTTTGTAATGGATCATGGTCCACTATAGAAAAATAAAAGGCGAGTATATTGGAGCGAATAAAGTGAATATACAAAGCCGTGTCTGTCCAGCCTGCCCTCAACAGCAAAAGGGCAATGATCGAAACCGCAAATCCAATCAATAAACTGGTGGGACTGCCCTGCGGATTAAACAAATTCACGATAAAGAAGAAGAAATCGATGAACATATACATCATAATGAGATATCCTCCCAGAATGATCTTACGCTTTTGCGCCTCTGATTCAATTTTTTGCTTACCCGCAATAAAAGACGACAATCCAGATGACAAGAGACACGTTTGTTTAAGTGAAATATTACGACAAAGGTATAACTATTTCAAAAGTTGACCCTTGACCAACTTTTGAAATTACCCCTATGTTGCCATTCAATTTTTTAATCGTTTCATTAACAATATAAAGACCGAGCCCCGAACCTTTCGATTTTTCAGTAGCTCGAAAAAACATGTCAAAGATTTTAGGCTTGTGTTCCTCAGAAATACCTACACCATTGTCTTGCACTTCTATTCGAAGTTGGTTGTTCGTTGAAACAGCTGAGATTTCAACATTCGGATTTTCTTTGGCAGGATCATGATATTTAAGTGAATTGCCAATTAGATTGCTCAAAACTACACGAAGTCTGGCACGATCAGTTTCAACTTCCAAATCTGCGGGCATATTGTACTTGAGATAGATGTTCTCAAAACCTTCAGCGTATTTGAGTCCATCTACTACTTCCTTAGTTAACTCCAATAAACTGAATTTATCTTTCTTCAACTCTAGTCTGGCGTTGCGTGAGTAGTCGATAATTTCCCGAATAAAGTCGTCCAGTACGTTGATTCGGCCCCGCATCATGCCTAGGCACATTTTTATTTCTTCCGGGTCATCCGTTCGTTGAGCGATTTCTATCAATCCCAACATAGAACTAAGCGGAGCCTTCAAGTCATGGGAAGCACTGTACACGAATCGGTCTAACTCCTGATTTGTCTTTGAAAGCAAGTCGTTCTTTACCAAAATTTCATTTTCAGAATGGAAGTTAATCGTCAATAGAAAATGAAGAATTAAGGAGCACAACACAAGAGCGATTAAGAAATTAGTGATGAAGCTAACTCTTACATACTCTTCGGCATAGATCAATTTTTGTACCTCCGGTGAATGGATAATCATCTTGACTTCGTACACATACGACAGAAAAAAGAGCAGAACAGAAACTAAACAAAACAAAACAGCCGCAATTCTGTATTTGTAGCCGTATAGCGCAAAGGCCAAGAGGCAACAAACGATCAGATAAACGTATGTGCCCGCACGATAGGTATCATTCGATGCAAAAATATAAGCCAAGAAATTCGCAGTAATCAATAAAATAAAGTTGGTGGATTGATAATATGCATGCCTGTTTAAAAATATGCAGAGGGTTGCAACAGAAATTCCAAGCAGGTAAAAACCCCTAAAGTTAGATATGCCGTTAGAGCTATCAATTACAATATACAGCGCGCAGACAAAGATCGACACAAATGCCATCTGTGCGCGAAGAATGGCCGATTTGTACTCAGCTCGAGATGTAATAAATGTATCCTTGCCGATGAGTAGGTTTCTAATAACTCTTTTAAATTCCATGCCTTCGCGGAGCCCTTGTTTTAGTCTGGCAATGCACGGCAAAAATAGGGATTAGAAGAGTATGATTGTTAGTTCTTTTATTAACTTGACGGATGATGAGTGGTTACTTTAAAAAAATCGGGTTGGCTATTGGATTCTCTCCTACTTCCAAGGCGCTTTTGAAAGAAGCGTCCAGATTAGCCAATTTGCTGAACGCTCAATTAGTTTTGGTTCACGTTGGTGTCCACGGCTCCCAAGAAGAATTAAAAATGAGCGAGCTGATTCAATCCGTTACAATGGGTGGGCTCACGCCACTGGTGCTTTGGAGAGAAGGTGATCCAGTAAAAGAGATCTTGAAAATATGTAATACCGAAAGCATCGATTTGCTGATAGCTGGGGCGTTGAAGCAGGAAAACCTACTACAAAATTATATTGGCACAGTGGCGCGCAAGATCATGCGAAAAGCAAATTGTTCTATCTTAATGATTCAAAACCCCAATGAACAAAAGGGACCTGTGAACAATATCGTTGTTAATGCTGAAGACAGCCCCTATATAGAAGATGCGATAAAAGCCGCCTGTTACTTCGGCAAAATGGAAAATGCACAATGGATTCATATCGCCCGCGAACTGAAACTGCTGGGACTGGCCCTTTCCGCCAACGAACAATGCACAGAAGGCGAGTACCACGAGAGTATGCAGGGCATGGTACGTGAAGAAATTGACGAGGTAGAAAAAATACTGAGTCGCATTCCACATGACAACCTAAAGGTCAATATCAAAATGTTGTCGGGGAAATCCGGCTATGAATTAGCTCGATTTGCGGAACGCAAAAAGGCAGATCTTTTGGTAGTGGGGGCGCCCGCCCGAAGGTTTTCTTTTTTAGATAGAGTTTTCCCCCACGATTTGGAGTATATTTTTGCTAACCTTCCCTGCCATTTATTAGTAATCAATCCACGGACTACATGAGCAAATTAAGCCAACAGGAAATTATGGCGTTACTCGTGCAACTTAGTGTGATGTTGCTGGTGGGAAGGCTATTTGCAGAGCTGGCAAGAAAAGTGAAGCAACCGGCCGTAGTGGGCGAAATTATCGCTGGGCTCATTCTGGGTCCAACTATCTTAGGTATGATTCAGCCCGGTTGGTTTGAAACATTGTTTCCCGTTGGCTCCTCATCGCTTGTGCTAGATGGCTTTGTACAGATTGCCGTGGTAATGTTACTGTTCATTGCCGGATTGGAAGTCGATCTCCATATAGTACTACAGCAAGGAAAACAGGCCATCTATACCAGTTTTTTTGGCCTGATCATACCCTTTATGTTTGGCTTCACTTTTCCGTATTTCTATCCTGAGTTTTTTGAGAGTACAGACCCATCTCGCCATCTGGCCTACTCTCTTTTCATGGGTACATCGATGGCTATAACAGCTCTCCCGGTTATTGCGAGGATCTTAATGGATTTGAATATTCTGAAGTCCAGAATGGGCATGCTAGTGATATCCTCAGCGATGATCACAGATCTTGTTGGATGGCTAATCTTCTCTGTGGTGCTTGGAATGATTGGCAAAGAACAAAACATGTCAATTCTAAACACGCTTCTACTCACTGTGGGGTTTACGGTAGCAATGCTTACGATTGGTCGCGGTATTATGAATAGAGCATTGCCCTGGGTAAATAAAAATTTCGCCTGGCCAGGTGGTCTCTTATCGCTTTCATTAGCTCTTTGCTTTTTGGGAGCTGCATTTACCGAATACATCGGCATCCATGCTGTGTTTGGCGCTTTTATTGTCGGTGTTGCCCTAGGTGACTCTGAGCATCTGAGTGAACGAGCCAAAGAGATAATTCATCAGTTTATCAACAACATCTTTGCGCCTCTCTTTTTTGTGGCCATTGGGTTAAAGGTCAATTTTATTGCCAATTTTGACATCGCTTTAACGATGGCCATTATTGCGATAGCGTTCGCTGGAAAAATCATTGGCAGCGGGTGGGGCACCCGACTTGGAGGTTTTACCTGGCGGGAATCAATTGCAGCGTCTTTTGGAATGAACGCTCGCGGTGCCATGGAAATTATCTTAGGTCTGGTGGCGTTGGAGAATGGACTAATTGGCGAACGCGTTTTTGTCTCCCTAGTGATCATGGCGCTCGTTACAAGTATGACCAGTGGTCCGTTAATGAAATGGGTGCTAAAAAAGTAAATCGCATGTATTTGGCGGATGCCGCCCTTTGCGTAATTTTATAGGAATTAGAAGATTTTTTATGCAGCAGGCAACCATCGGAACTCAGACTTTTGAATTCACTTCTTCCGAGGGCACGACCTATGTTGATGGTAAACTCTTGAAATGGGATTTTGTTCCAATCGAAGGATGTCATTATCACATCCTGCATGAAAATAAATCGTATCGGGCAGAGTTAGTCAAGATAGACTCTTCTTCAAAAACGGTTGCGATGAAGATCAATGGTAACAATTATACCGTTAAACTGAAAGACAAATTTGATTTGCTGCTTGAAAAAATGGGAATAGCTTCGGGCAATAGTAACAAAATTAACCACATTAAAGCACCGATGCCAGGTCTGATCATCGACTTGAAAGTGAAAATTGGAGACGAAGTAAAAACAGGGGACGCGTTGCTAATTCTAGAAGCAATGAAAATGGAGAATATTTTAAAATCACCTGGCGATGGCACAGTAAAAAAAGTAACAGTAAAAAAAGGAGATAGTGTGGAAAAGGGTCACATCTTGGTGGAGTTTTAATTCCCAATCTGGAGACATCAATAAATTGCATTTGGCAAATGGATATTAAAGAAACAATATTTAAGTTTTTGCGCCTCGATAACTTATTCAGTCATATAACAGGCTTTGTAGAAACGCAAGCAGCACTACTTAAAATGGAAGTGCGTGAAGAGGTTGCAAAAATTCTGGCGCGCGGACTTGTTCTTGGCTCAATACTCCTGCTGGCTTTTTTGTTTTTACTTTTTCTGAGCGTTGGACTTGCCCACTACTTGAATAGTTTTTTTCATGAAGAACACGTTGGCTACTGGATAATTGCTGGATTATATGGGTTGCCCTGCCTTTCATTTCTATTATTCAGAAAGTCCATTAGTACAGCCTTCGAAAAATATTTTGCGAGGCACCTTAAACACAAAGAGAATTAGGATGGAATTATTGGAATCACAAGACCCTGAGAAAATACGTTTGATTGAGACTTCCGATCGGCATAAGAAAGCGCTTGCAAAGGAAATGAAATCGATATCAGATAAAACGGAGACGGTCGTAAAAAATGCCTTGGTTATTGGAGGCGTTCTAGCCGCAACCTACTTTCTGGTAAGTCAGCTTTCTTCTTCGAACAAAAAGAAAAAGACAGCCAAAGCAAAGGCCTCAATAACCAATCCTGCAGAAGAAATAGATGAAGAGGAAAACGAGACGCCAAGTGTTTTGTCTCAAATCAGTGCTAAAGTAGCTGACACCGCCACAATCGTTTTGATTGACCTAGCGAAAGATGCCTTGGCCGAATTCTTAAAAAACAGAAAACAACAAAATGGCGATTCTTAAGAGTTTAGAGCAAAGCCGTGCGCAAGGAAAAAAATCTATTGCCGTTTTGGTCGACCCAGATAAGGTAGATAGTCCATCCGAGCTAGACCCACTTATCCGGTTGGCCAATGAAAATTGTGTCGACTTTTTTTTTGTTGGCGGAAGTCTTGTAACCACTACGAACCTCAATGAGGTAATCAAACACATAAAAGAGAACGTCTCTATTCCTGTCATCTTGTTTCCAGGAAGTTCTCTCCAAATCGATCCATCAGCAGATGCAATCCTTTTTTTGTCACTCATATCTGGACGTAATCCTGATCTGCTCATTGGACAACATGTTATTGCCGCACCCATTTTAAGAAACAACAAAATAGAGGTAATGCCTACTGGCTATTTACTTGTTAACTCAGGCAAGACCACCTCGGTAGCTTACATTAGCAATACCACACCTATTCCAGAAGATAAGTACTCATTGGCCGCATGCACGGCACTGGCCGGAGAAATGCTTGGCCTTCGCTTAATATATTTAGATGCTGGCAGTGGCGCAGAACGCGAGATCAGCGCGAAAATGATTGGCGCTGTCCGCAAAGCAGTGAGTGTACCCTTGATTGTTGGGGGAGGCATTAACACAAGTCGAAAAGCCATTACTGCACTCGAAGCCGGTGCCGATTTAATTGTGATTGGTAATGCACTGGAAAAAGATCCCAATCTTCTGACCGAAATCTCTGACAAAATTTACGACTGGAACCAAAGTATAAAATCCGAAGGCTAAAAAGTAGAAAAAGAGCCATTATTCTCTAAAATGATAGGTTTCCCAATCCCTAATTAATTCCTATTTTTGCAAGCCCATTTTGGGTAAAAAAACCGTTGAATCATGGAAAAAAAGATAGTTAGGGTAGGAAATATCGAATGTGGAAGCGATGAGCTTTTCCTTATATCAGGTCCTTGCGTTATCGAAGAGGAAAAGATCATGATGGAAACCGCAGAGAAATTGAAGGGCATCTCTGAGCGATTAAGAATCAAAATCATTTATAAATCTTCTTTCCAAAAAGATAATCGCAGCAGTTTAAAATATTATACGGGTCCTGGTTTATCCAAGGGCGTTGCGCTTCTGGCCAAGATCAAGGAGCAATTCGGCTTTCCATTGCTCACCGATATTCACTATCCTGACCAAGCAGCGGCAGCCGGTGAAGTAATTGATGTGTTGCAAATTCCCGCTTACCTGTGCATGCAAACAGACTTAATGGTCGCAGCTGCGAAAACCAAACGCGTTATTAACATCAAACATGGTCAGTTTTTGGCACCTGACAACATGAAGCATCCGGTTGGCAAGTGTGTTGATAGTGGAAACGATCAAATCATTTTAACAGAAAGAGGATTTACCTTCGGTTACAATGATTTAATTGTTGACCCACGAAGTTTCTATCACATGAATAAAATTGGCTATCCGGTAGTATTTGACGTCACTCATGCCATCCGTAAATATGGCATACCGAGCGCTGATGCAAAAGGCGGAGCTCGCGAATTTTTACCGGTGCTTTCCCGGGCAGGTATAGCCGCAGGCGTTGATGGTGTTTTCATTGAAGCTCACCCTGACCCAGACAAAGCGTTGTGCGATGCTGCTAGCCAATTAAATATTAATCAACTAGAAGAATTCTTAAAACCACTTATCGAATTACACAATGTGGAAGTGAAATTCCGCGAAAAGTCTCTCATCACTCACTAAAAAAATCAAAACATGGAATTGTATTTAGACTCAGCAGACCTCAAGGAAATTGAAGAAGCTTTTCAACTTGGCTTTTTAAATGGCCTTACTACGACACCCACTTTTATGCACCGCGGAGGTGTAACAGACGTAGATGGATTAATCGTAAAATTATCTAAGATTGTGCCTGTTCTACAGATCGAGGCGTTGGGAAACACCGCTGAGGAAGTACTGGCTGAGGCAAAAAGACAACTTAATCTTGGACTTGATCCTAAGAAAACCGTTTTTAAAATTCCTGTTTCATTAGAAGGTGTTAAAGCCTGTAACATGCTCCGTAAAGAGGGGCTATTAGTGAATGTACACTTGGTGTATACGCTGCAGCAAGCCTACATGGCTATGCACGCAGGTGCTACTTATGTTTGTCCGCTTGTTGGTCGCTTGCAAGACCAAGGTCATGACGCATTGGATTTAGTTGCACAGTGTGTAAACGCAGTTGACCATTACGGTTACGATACAAAAATTATGTTCTCTTCGGTACGCTATGCAGAACATGTTCGCAACGCAATTAACATTGGTGTTCACACTATTACCGCACCTTGGAAAGTGATGAAAGCCCTCACAGACAACAATCTCACCGCTCTGGGTACTCAACAATTTGTTGAGCATACGAAGTTGATGACTGTTCGAGTGAAGGATGTCTTGAATAGCAAAAACCCTATTGTTTCTGCCGAGACTTCCGTAACTGATGCATTGGTAAAGATGACAGAATACGGCTTTGGAAGCATTACCGTTACAAAAGACAACAAAGTAGTGGGTGTGTTTACAGATGGTGATTTGAGAAGAAAATTGCAGGAGAGTGGCCGTGAAATATTGACTAAGAAAATCGGTGAGTTTCAATATAAGGAGCCTGTTTCCATAGATGCTGACGCGCTCTTAAATGAAGCGGCTGATTTGTTCAAGAAGACAAAAGTTGACACCATTTTGGTAACAGACGGAGGCAAGCCAGTAGGCATGCTTGACATTCAAGATTTGAAAGATTAATTTTTATAGTTGGAAGCGGCCGGTATACAATCTTTGTTCGCTGAAATTGGCGGAAGGTTTTGTATACCGGCCGTTGACATTCAACGCAAGCTGGAAAACATCAAAGCATTTGTCTTTGATTGGGATGGCGTATTTAATGATGGCAGTAAACGTGACCAAACAGGAAGTGGTTTTACAGAACCTGATGCCATGGGAACCAATATGCTGCGCTTCAGTTATTGGCTTAAGCACAAATCATTACCAATTACTGCAATCATCACTGGCGAAGAAAACGAATCGGCTTTATTCCTAGGGAAAAGAGAGAGGTTTTCATCCCTTTACTTTAAAGCCTCAAATAAGATCAAGTCGTTCGAGCACTTCCTTTCCAATCATCATCTAAAAAGTACAGAGGTAGCCTTTTTTTTCGATGACGTACTAGATCTTTCTCTTGCCAGTCAATGTGGTCTTCGACTGAATTCCTATCGACCATCTAATCCTCTATTCAACCATCATCTCGCATCCAAACAGCTGGTTGACTATTCTACCTCAGGCCAATCTTACGCAGTAAGGGAAGGTTGTGAATTGCTGATAGGGCTTCAGGGCAACTACACTGAAGCCATTACAAACCGGCAACACTTTTCCGAGATATACCAAAGCTATCTAGCCACGAGGCAAAAGATTGATACTCAAGTTTACACTGGAAAAAGTTAAACAACTTTTTTCCGAATTTGCTTGGCATACGTGCGGCTTACCGGAAAGCTTTTCCCGCTCTGCATCTTTACCACCATGCCGCCATTAAAATGGCGTTCAATTTCCTTTAGGTGATTTACGTTTACAATCGTAGAGCGATGAACACGAATGAAAGTATCCGGATTCATCATTTCCTCTAATTTTCCAATACCTGAAGAACTGACAAACTGATCATTTTTTGTAACAATAATAGTATAATCACCAGACGCCTCCAGGTACACAATTTCATCCATCGGCAAGTTGAATAACTTCTCCGATTTCTGAACGAAAATGTGAGAGTCGTACGTGCCTTTGTGATTCACTTGATGTAGGCTGCCTAACAGATTTTCCAAATCCCCCTCGTCCATTTTCTTGCGCTTTAGGGCTCGCGTTACGGCCTGTCTAAATCGTTCTTCGTCCAGAGGTTTCAATAGATAGTCAACCGCATTCTTCTCAAAGGCTTTGATAGCATATTGATCATAGGCCGTAATGAATATGACATAGGGTTCGTGATCTATTTCATCCAATACTTCAAAACCAGTCATGCCGGGCATTTGCACATCTAGAAAAATCAAATCTGGAGTTAGCCTATTGATTTTCTCTACTGCTTCCGAGCCTTTGGAACATTCATCTAAAAGTTCTATTTCTTCAATCGATTCCAGATATTCTCGTAGCAGGTCGCGGGCGAGCTTTTCATCATCAATAATTAGGCAGGTTGCTTTTGTCATATGAGCTGAGTTTCAAATTTTGTTTCCTTTGCGATTGTCGTCTTGGCGTTTTTACTTTTCACAAAAAAACGAACGCGGTAGCCACTCTCCGATGCATTGATCTGAAGGCCTGATTGCGGACCGAAATAACTTTTCAACCGAAGATCGGTGTTCGCCATGCCAATCCCGCTTGAACTTCCGTCCATGACCTTCTTTGCTTTTGAGCCTAGACCGTCATCGCGTACTTCAAATAGAACGACATCTTTTGACCTTCGCACCAATAACGAAATAGTGCCGCCCTCTTCCTTGGGTCCTATGCCATACTTCACAGCGTTTTCAACAAGAGGCTGCAAAATCATGGGTGGGATTTCTATGTTCAAACAAGATAAATCAATCTCCTTCTCAAAGCGAAGCCGATCGCCAAATCGAACCTGCTGAATTCTAACATAGTTTTCAATAAATTCGATCTCGTTACTTAGTTGAACCAATTCCTCCCCATGAGAATCAAGTGCATAACGAAAAATATCCGATAGGTTGGTAATTACCCTTCTTGCTTGTTCTTTGCTGGTGTGAACCAGCGTACTGATTGAATTAAGTGTATTGAAAAGAAAATGGGGATTGATCTGTGACTTTAATAGGGATATTTGCATCTCTCTGTTTTTGATCGCCAAAATACTTTTCTCTTTTTCTTGGCGCTGAATCCCCTGAAAGTAGCGAATGACATAGTACACACCAACCGTAATAATATACTGGTCATGAAAGCGTAATGCATCCCAGCTCAATAAGTCCAGCATGTATTCTTTCCAATGAACAAAATAGACGAAGCCCTCTAGATAATCATTGAAGAAATAGGAAAGTGTGCCCATTAAAAAGAAAAACAATATAATACCCCCCACATGCCCCGCCACTTGAAAAACCGGCTGGAAATTAGAAAGCCAATGTGACCAAAGAAAAATAAGAATAATTGAAATAATTAATGCTTCATAAAGAAAGAAAGCGTTCCAAAGCACATAGTTGGCTGGATTGACGAATTGCCATTCAATAATGGCGCTGACAGCAAAATTGATAAAATACCAAAGGCATATCAGCCAATAGGCACGTTTCCAAATGGACGGTATGCGTTCAAGCCACTTCAAGTCGGTAAGATCACCTTTAAATTTAATGAAAAGGATTTAATCGATACTAGCTAGTTAAATTTCCGGCAAACGTACATTAATTTCGTTAAGTCAGAATAAAGGCCAACTCTAGAAAATGCTATCTTGTGGCTTGTATAATATGAAATACTACCTGGCGTTATTTTGCGCCCTGAGCACATTCATCACGGCAGCTCAAAAAATAACTGTTTCCGGCAAGGTGGTCGATAAGGAGACCAGAGAACCCTTGGCCTTTGCCTCTGTGGGAATTCTAGGAAAACCTATCGGCACTATTACAAACCTCCAAGGTGAGTTCGATTTTCATTTAAGCAGCGAGTTGAAAGACAACATCTTTGCGATTAATATGCTGGGTTATAAAACCTTTGAAGCCCCCGTTTGGTCGCTACTTACAGACACACTCATCATTCAGATTGAAAAATCAACATTCGTCCTAGATGAGGTAGTAGTTTCCGATTCACTGAGTGGGGGAGATATCCTGCACATCGCCCTACTAAGAATTGATGAAAATTACCCGAAAAAACCCTTTATCCTCGAAGGCTTCTATAGAGACCTAAAGAAAGTTGCTAACACGTATGTCTCACTTCTTGAGGCCGCAGTATCTATCTATGACGAAGATTACAAAGAGCCACGAAACAAATTTAAACTTAGGGAAAGGGTAACTCTTAAAGAAGTTCGTAGAAGTATCGGATACAGTAGCAAATTCACTTCATTTTTTGATCAGGGAAATCTATTGGAAGATCTGTTATTGCACAATAGTGTGCGCTACCGTCATTTCCCAGAGGAAGATGAGTTTTTAAAACAACTGACGCGAGAAAAAGATACAGATTTCAACAATAAACCCGTCTATGTGGTTACACATAGGCTTGACCAAGTGAAGCTCTTGATAGATAAGAAAACATTTGCCATTCTCCATTTGGAAGATGAGAATGCATCTGACCTTTTTGTGGGCAAGAAAAGAGGATTGGTGAGTAAACTTGTGAAGGTTAAACGTGTAATCGATTTTAAAACGTTTGAGGGGGTGATGTATCTTAATTATCTAAGCGTAAACTCTCAGATTAATTGGTTTGATGGCGAAACCAACGAATTGAAATTTGAAACTGAGCTCAATCAGATTCTCTTGATTAACTCAGTGGAGCCCAACACGTCCAAGAAGATTGGATTGGGGCAAAAAATGAAAAACTATGGCCTTCAATATCAAGATCAAGCCTACAACAAGGAGTTTTGGGATAACTACAATGTTCTGAAAGAAAGCCAGCTGGATAAAAAAATCACTAGCGACCTGGAACGCGAACAATCCCTAGAACACCAATTTAATGACAACCACTAGACAAGGCTTTAAACAAAGTCCGTTCTACGAAGATCAAAAAACACTTTGCGTATTCTAACTCTCACTATTTTTTCCTACGTTTAGTATCATGATTCGTTGGTCAGAGCTTGCGAAAGATAGTCTAGAACAAAAAATAAGTTTGTTGTATCAGCACGCACAGTTTGTAATGGCCATTAGGTATTACCGCTACAAAGTGAACTTGTACTTACTTGGCGATGACTACATTGAAGTTTTCGTTAACCATAAGAAGGCGACTATCGAACAAATCTCATTACTTGATCGTGGACATCCAAGAATGAATTTTTATTCGGATCAAATCAAACTATCGACCCACTAGTAGAAACAATAAAGCCCCAAAAATTGGGGCTTTATTGTTTCTAGAGTAAAAATACCCTTGTGGTACACTTTATGCCGTGGCTGCTGCTTCTAAAGGCTTTGACTGCTGTCTCAAAACTACAGTCTTCTTGGCTTTATAGCCGCAATAGCCGCACAGGTAGTGCTTTATAATTTCACCTTCCTCAGTAAAGGAAGGAGTCTTTGTAATTTCTTCCCTCACCACTTTAAATGTTTGGTAATTGCATTCGGGACATTGAATGGCATGTAAGTGCCCTGAATATTTCTCAATTTGAATATGGCCGGATTCTTCATCTTTCCATACATCATAGTCAACAGAAAATACATTTTCTTCTGCTTGCATGCCTTCATCCAAATAGGCATCTTCTTCTTCCTCGCTCAATAGCTTCATAGGTTTCCCGGTTTTAGGAGAAATCCGTGGCTTATAACGAAGAACTTTTAGTCTTTTTTCAATGAAAAAAGGATAGTAGAACTTCAACAAATTCTGAATAATAAGTGCTGCAATTAAACCGAAGGCAATTGTCATGAAAGCACGCACAAAAAAGAGTACTGTGCTAAATTTTACCAAACTAGAATTAAAAAAAAGACAGGCGCCTATAACCAAAATAATGGACGCGATCCACAAAAACTTGATTTCATGCCTATTGATGAAATCATACTTATTTTTATTGCCATCAGTAGTCTGCAGCTTAACAAAATATCCTATTACAATCAATATTGCTACTGCCCATAAAGCATAAGACAAATTTGTCGCCAGGGCATTCCAAGAATCATATCTGTGAGGGTCTTCTTCTAACAAGTAGTCATTCATATTTTAGAGGTTTATCGTAGTCTGTAGTTGAAATCCAGTTATCTAGTACCCTGTCGAAGTCAAATATAGATAAAAAGCTTAAAATTTAAACAAAAAAATAACTCATAAAAGTTCAGTGTCTATTAAGCACCTCCTGCTAAACTCTCTAATAGCGTTTAACGCCCCCAGCCTGTCCTCCAACATTCCCATATGTCCAGAGTGTTCAAGTGTTTGGTAAATTACTTTTGGCGGTAATTCGGAAAGCTGTTTTGATACCGCCAACGGAATGATAGAGTCGTGGATACCTGCGATAATCAAAAGGTAAATAGGCAGTGACCGAAGAAACTCTACCGATGGTTCACGATCCCGCATCGCTTTTGTATAAGAAATGACCGTTTCGAGTGTAGTCTCGGCTGCCATTTGATTTACCTTCGTAAGGTATTCGCCTTTATCATCATGAAAAAGGCCTTGTACAAATGTGATTGCAAAGGGAGAAACCCCATTCTTTTGTACAAAATCTATCGTTTTGTCCCGATTTGCCTTCTTTTCATCACTGTCTGCAAAAGCCGTAGAATGAAAAAGGCCAATGCCCGAAAAAGCATCAACTTTTTTCCTGGCCATAGCTAATGTTATATAGCCACCCAGCGAGTGCCCAATCAAGATTGAGTTTTGAATACCGGATTCGTGCAACCAAACCAGCATTTGGCCAGCAATGTCGTCAATAGTAAATGCGTTGAACGGCAGTTTACTCTTCCCAAAACCGGGCAAATCTGGAGTAATAACCCGATAATTCAAGGAAAGGTCATCAGCAAAACCATCCCAGATCTTGTGGTTCTCGCAAAACCCATGCAACAATACAATGGGGAACCCACTTCCCCGATCCTTACAATAAATTTGTTGATTCACTAGGCAATTGAACGAACAGGTTCAAGCATAGATAGAACAGAACGCTCGATGCCTTCGGGATCAAAACCGCACTCCTTGTGTAATTCTAATTGCTCTCCGTGTTCGACAATACGATCTGGTATGCCTAGCCTCCTTACTTCACATTGGTAGTTATTATCCGCCATAAATTCGAGCACTGCACTTCCAACACCACCTTCTATACAACCGTCCTCAACCGTAATTACTTTCTTAAAAGAAGAAAAGACTTCATGCAATAAGTTTTTGTCAAGAGGCTTTGCAAAGCGTAAATCATAGTGCGCAATTTGCAGGTCTTGTTTGCTGAGTTTTTCACAAACCTCTACCACATAATTTCCAATGTGACCAAAGCTTAATACAGCAAGCTCGTTTCCTTCTCTTATTTTCTTTCCGGTTCCGATTTCAATTTCTTTAAAGGCAGTCTTCCACTGTGGCATTACACCCTGGCCTCTTGGGTAACGAATAGAAAAGGCCTGCTCACTTCTTGGCAGCTGCGCGGTAAACATCAAATTTCTAAGTTCCTCCTCGTTCATAGGAGATGCGACAATCATATTCGGCAAACATCTGAAGTAAGCCACGTCATAAGCACCATGGTGCGTTGGACCATCAGCACCTGCAAAGCCAGCTCTATCCAGACAAAAGTTGACCGGCAAATTTTGAATACATACATCATGCACTACCTGGTCATAAGCACGCTGCATAAACGAGCTATAAATATTGCAAAAAGGAACCAGCCCTTGCGTTGCCAATCCCGCTGAGAATGTCACTGCGTGTTGCTCAGCGATGCCCACGTCAAAAGCTCGGTCTGGCATTTCTTTCATCATGATGTTCATTGATGAGCCGGAGGGCATTGCTGGCGTGATCCCCATTATTTTACTATTGCTCCTTGCTAATTCAACCAAAGTGTGTCCAAATACATCCTGGTATTTCGGAGGTTGGGGCTTGTCGTAGACTTTCTTGTGGATCTCACCAGAAATCTTGTCAAAGGTACCAGGTGCGTGCCAGGTCGTTGCGTTGCCTTTCTCAGCTGGGCCATAACCCTTTCCCTTCGTGGTGATACAATGCAATATCTTAGGGCCTTTGATCTGTTTTAAATCATTGAGAACGGACACCATATGATCAACATCGTGCCCATCTACCGGCCCGAAATACCTAAGATTAAGAGATTCGAAAAGGTTGCTCTGGCTAAGCAAAGTCGATTTAATACCTGTCTCTACTTTTGATACAATGTCTTGGGCGCTCTTTCCAATTGACGAAAGTTTACCAAGGAGATTCCACACATCGTCCTTTAGTTTGTTATATGTCTTCGAGGTGGTGATGTCTGTCAAATAGTCCTTCAGGGCACCTACATTTGGGTCAATAGACATGCAATTGTCATTTAGGATAATCAACAAGTTAGTGTCTGAAACACCTGCATGATTTAACCCTTCAAAAGCCATCCCCCCCGTGAGCGCACCATCTCCAATGATGGCAACATGTTGCTTGTCATCCAAACCTAGATATTTAGAGGCTACCGCCATGCCAAGCGCTGCAGAAACGGAAGTGGATGAATGCCCTACCCCAAAAGTATCATAAATGCTCTCTTTCCTTTTTGGAAAACCTGAAAGCCCCTTGTAAACACGGTTGGTGTAAAAATTATCTCTTCGCCCAGTGACTATTTTGTGACCGTACGCTTGATGACCCACATCCCAAACCAATTGATCATAAGGGGTATTAAAAACATAGTGAAGAGCTACGGTAAGTTCCACAACGCCAAGGCTAGCGCCAAAATGACCGCCATATACTGAAACATTATCAATAATATAATGCCTAAGTTCATCGCATAGCTGAACAAGTTGTGCCTGATCCAATTTCTTCAGGTCATCTGGGCTATTGATACCAGCAAGTAGTTTTCCGGGAGTTATCAACATTGCAAATTCAAGGTTAACGCGGGCTTTTAGTCTAAACAGACAGTCAAGGTAAGTTGTTTTTAAAAGATTTTCAGTGCTAAGACTACAAATTTACGGATTTGTTGATAAGAGCGGATTTATCCAACGGATTTGGATATTTTTGCCATCCGAAAATTATGGAACAAAAGCCTTTTGAAATTCATCTGCCTCTTTTTGAGGGTCCTTTTGACCTTCTTCTATTCTTTATTGAACGTGATGAACTGGAGATCAATGACATTCCCATTTCAAAGATTACAAACGATTTTCTAGAATACTTACGCCAGTTGGAAACCATGAATATAGAGGTGGCCAGCGAGTTCATTTTGGTAGCCGCGACCCTGATGCGGATCAAGTCGAAAATGCTTCTTCCTCGGCCACAGCTAGACGACCAGGGAAATGAAATGGACCCACGGGACGAGTTGGTGAAACACCTGATGGAGTACAGAAAATACAAATCAGTGGTTGAGCAGTTCCACAAAATGGAAGAAACCGAGCTGATGAAGGAGAAGCGTGGCAATCTGATGAAAGAGCTAAAACAGTTGGCCGAGATCACCAATGTAGAGGCAGAATTGCAAGATGTCGATCTCTTTAAGCTTTTGATGGTTTTTGAAAAAGTCCTCAAGCGACAGGAGGAAGAGAAAAATAAGCCTGTTCACCAAGTGATTCAGTATCCATTTACGATTGAGGGTCAGAAAGAGTTTATTCTAAACGAAATTACCAGTAAGCCCCGTGTTCCTTTTATTGAGTTGTTTGAGAAAGCACCGACCCGAATCGCTTTAATTTTTAACTTTCTGGCCATTCTTGAAATGCTTGCCAATGGCATGATATCCATTCAGCAAGGAGAAGGATTTAATAATTTTTGGGTAATGAAAAAAGAGGAGGTCGAGGAAGCCGCTCACTAAATCAGCGGACGTTATCCACCAACCCACCCGTTAACCTAACCAACTCAATTCGGCTCGATAGCCCGTCAAAAATCGCAGCAACTTTCTCTAGAGCTGAGGATCGATAATTTTCTTGGACAATTCGTAGGTCAATAGCGCTAAGCGCGCCATTCTTGTAACGTTCATTTGCCAGGGTCAGATTTAATTCTGCCGCTTGCAACTTCGTCTGTGCAATTGATACCAATTGTCTTCTCAAATTGTACAAGTCGAAGGTGGCTAACAAACTATTCTCCAACGAAAGCTTAAGTTGATCAGTTGTGAGCTTGGCGATTTTCTCCTGGATTTGTGCATTGTCAATCGTCCGCCTCAATTGACCCCCATTAAAAAGTGCGAACCTAAGTGAGAGGTTCGCATAGCCTCCATAGGAATTTCCTGTTTGTGTTAGTGGCGACAAAGTGGTTTCATTTACACTAAGATAAACAGGCTGATTCGCATCACGATTGACAAAACCAACCGTATTTTCTATCTGATTGCCCGTGCTCGTTCTAAAGTTGGCATTTAACTGATCTAAACTGCCTGTCCCCCCGAGATTTAACAACAGCGTTGGTGACAAGTTTGCCTGCGCATTGCGGGTCGCGTTATGAAACAACTCCTGGCTGATAAACTGGTTACGGAGATTGGTGTTGGATTGAACCATCTTTGCTTTCAGATCATTGTATTGATAAACCTGTTCTTCAAATTCCAGAGGATCTGTAAATTGATAGGTCTTATTTATATCTTCATTTAGTAAAACGTTCAAATTGCGAACTGAATTCTTAACTACAATTTCTTGCCGCAATACGTTGGCCGAGTCCGTGAGGTAATTGTTTTGTTCCTGCAATACATCAAACGAAATGGCTGAGCCAAGGCTCTTTTTCAACTTCACATACACGTATCGTTCGTTCGAGAATTCCCTATTCTTGACTAACACCTGCAGTCGTTCTAGTTCCAATCCTGCTTGATAATAACTCAGGACAATGGACTGAACAGTGTTCTCCATTACAAAAGCTGCGTTGCCTTTGCTTAGTGTTTCCAGCTGCTCCAACCGTTTTTTGGTGATTGACACTGCGAATCCATCAAATAGTGTAAACTGTATATCTAGTTGACTCAACACGTTGTTTGTAATATTGCGACCTGCCACCGCAAATGGATTTGCAGGCTTTCTTTCTACAACATTATTATTCTGCGATCCCGTCAGATTGATTGATGGAAGCAGCCCGGCCTGACCCCAGGTATTGTTGAGCGAAGCCGCTTCCACGGTTAGCTTTTGAATTTGCACCCCAAAATTATTTTGCAATCCGATTTGCACTGCTCGAGCAAGGCTGAGAGTGTCTTGGCCGAATGATGAATGGGCCCCCAACTGCATGCAACAAGCTGCAAGTAGTGAGTTTATAATTAAACCTCTTGAGCTACGAGATATCATACCAAGAAGGTTAAAAGCCTGCAGGCTGATGCTAGAATCTTGCAGCCCATCAACTGTGGCCTTGATTTTATTTAACTGAAACATGAGCGTGTTTACTACTTAAATAGGAATAGATGGCTGGTATAACAAACAAAGTAAGAATGGTGGCAAATAACATTCCGCCTATCACGGCAATACCCATTGACACACGACTTTCCGAACCCGCACCCAGAGCCAAGGCGATAGGTAATATTCCTAGAATGGTAGACAGACTTGTCATAATAATAGGGCGAAAGCGAGAAGCTGCCGCTTCCTTTACTGCATCGAGCACTGCCAAGCCTTGCTCTTTCCGCTGGTTCGCGAACTCTACAATCAAAATTCCGTTTTTCGTTACCAGGCCAATCAACATGATGATTCCTATTTGACTAAAAACATTAAGCGTTTGGTTAAAATACCACAACGAAATGAGTGCACCCGCAAGCGCCAGCGGCACTGTGAACATAATGACCAATGGATCTTTGAAGCTTTCAAATTGACCTGCCAAAATCAAATAGATGATCGCTAGCGCAATCAAGAATGCGAGATAAATACTGGAAGAACTTTCTGCAAACTCTCGCGAGGCTCCATCTAAACTGGTGGTATAACTCTCATCCAACACCTCGTCCGCGATTTTTTGCATTTCTTTAATACCATCGCCTAACGCCACGCCTTTTGCCAATTGAGCTTGCACTTTTGCAGAAGAATACCGATTGAAACGGAACAACTGCGGTGGGCTGCTTCGCTCTTCAAATGTTACGAGGTTATCCAGTTGTATCAAATCACCTCTTTTGTTTTTAACGTAAAGTGTTTTTAGATCTAATGGCTCATTGCGATTTGCGCGCTCGACTTGCCCAATGATCTGATATTGCTTTCCGTCCATAATAAAATTTCCAAAACGCGAGCCACTTAACCCAAGTTGAAGTGTTTGCGAAATGTCTAACACATTCACGCCAAGGTTTCTCGCTTTGTCGCGATCAATAGTAATACTGATTTCCGGCTTGTTAAATTTCAAATCGAGATCAACAAAAGCAAAAAATGGGCTAGCTGATGCTTTCAACATAAATTGTGGCAATACTTTTTTCAACTTCTCAATATCAGCTGCCTGAATAACGAATTGAAGCGGGAATCCGCCTCTACGATCTCCAATGGTTTGCGCCTGTGTTGTAAAGGTTCTCACACTTGAGTATTTTCTCACCTTGCCAGTAATATCGTCTACAATTTGTTGTTGGGTTCTATTTCTATCCTTTGGATCTTTTAGGATAACTCGAACAAAACCTGAATTGACCCCCGCATTTCCGAACCCAGGAGCGGTAACGCTTACCATTCCGCTTCGCTCGGGTACTTCTTCACTGATAAATTGTGTAAGCTCCGTCACGTTCCGATCCATGTACTCAAAAGTAGCACCCTCTTGTGCTTGTGCTTGTAATCTAAATTCACTCCTATCCTCCAGAGGAGACAACTCGGACGGTGTAGATTTCCCAAGAAAAAAAATGATTGCGCCTGCCAACACGATGACAACAAACCCCAACCATCTGCGCTTCATAAATCCGTCCAGTGCAGATGCGTAGGCATTTGTAAGACCCATGAAAAATGGTTCAGTCTTTCGATACAACCAAGGCTGCACAGCTCTGCGTTTTAGAATCTTTGAACTCATCATTGGTGTAAGTGTAAGTGAAACAAAAGCTGAAATCGCAACAGCACTTGCCACTACCAACCCAAACTCTCGGAACAATCTTCCTGTCAAGCCTTGCAAAAAAATGACGGGAAGGAAAACAGCCACCACAGATACGGTAGTAGAAATGACCGCAAAATAAATTTCCGTAGAACCTTTTCGCGCGGCTTCTTCTGGGTTTTCTCCTTGCTCTACCTTCACATAGATATTTTCCAGCACTACAATTGCATCATCTACCACGATGCCAATAGCGAGTACAATTCCCAAGAGTGTTAATACATTAATGGTGAATCCCAATAAGTACATAACAAAAAAGGATCCAATGAGGGAAATCGGAATAGTCGCAATTGGAATTACGGTTGTCCGCCAGTCGCGCAAGAAAATAAAAATGATAGAAAGCACAAGAAAGAAAGCGATGAGTATTGTCTCACCCACTTCAAAAATAGATGCCCGGATATACTTGGTAGAATCATAACTCATTTGGTAACTCACGTCAGGCGGCAAATCGCGGGTTATTTGATCTAGTTTTTCATACAGCCTGTCAGCTATGTCAATATTGTTTGCTCCGGGTTGAGCTACAATAGCCAGTGCACAACCAGGTATGCCATCTCTCCGTAAAATAGTTCGTTCATTTTCTGCACCCAACTTGGCATATCCAATGTCACTTAGCCGAACGACATTGTCACCTTGCTCCTTAATAATTAAGTTGTTAAAATCCTCTTCGCTGTTCAAGCGCCCCATGGTGCGAACAGTGAGTTCCGTATTCTGTCCTTCAACACGACCAGATGGTAATTCGACATTCTCACGATTCAATGCCTGAAGAACATCTGACGGGGCTAGTTTTAGTGAGGCCAATTTGATGGGATCCAGCCATAGCCGCATCGAGTAGCGTTGCTGACCCCATATTTGCACGGAGCTCACACCAGGAATTGTTTGAATTCGTTCTTTAAACAAAACCTCAGCAATACGGGAAGTTTCTAATAGATTTCGCTTATCGCTTCGCACAGTAAGAAAAATAATTGGGCTGGAATCTGCATCCGCTTTTTCCACTACCGGTGGATCAACATCTTGTGGCAGTCGATTGAGCGCTCCCGAAACTTTATCTCGCACATCGTTTGCGGCAGCTTCTATGTTCACACCCAATTCAAACTCTACTGTAATGCTGCTTCTGCCCTCGCGACTAACTGAGGTGAGTGTTCGGATACCCGGCACACCATTCACTGCGTCTTCTAACGGCTCTGTGATTTGAGATTCAATGACATCTGCATTGGCGCCAATGTAGCTGGTCTGAACTGTGACTACCGGTGGATCTACACTCGGAAACTCACGCACACCAAGGAATGAAAATCCAATTACGCCCAATAGAATTATAGCCAACGACATCACAATTGCTAAAACGGGTCGGTTAATACTAGTGGTAGAAAGGCTTGCCATCGCTAATTTATTTTACTGTTTTGTGTTTTGAATTTTGCTCACCTCTATGTCGATTCCCTGGCGGAGTTGTAGAATCCCAGTAGTCAGCAACGTATCTCCCGCTTTTAACCCAGACAAAACCTCCAACGAGTTTTCTGTACGGATACCTGTCTCAATTCTAACTTCCTTTGCTGTCCCCCGATCGGCAATAAATACTTTTTTTCCTCCTTGATCAGGTATCACTGCCTCAGTGGGAACTAACAATGCATTGGGAAGAGATTCAAGAATTAACTCAACTTTCACAAACTGGCCCGGCAACAAATTGCCGCTTTTGTTTTCTGCTTGTGCTCTAATTTTTAAGGTACGGGTCTCTTGGTCGATTCTTGGTTCTATTGCATATACTACACCTTTGTATATTCTTAAGTCGTTCTCTACCCGGCAAAAAATCCTCTCACCCGCTTTCACTTGCGAGCTATAGCGGGCAGGAATGGCGAACTCAATTTTCGCGGGAGAAATATTGTAGAGGGTTGCCACCACAGTGCTCGGTGAAATATATGCACCCAAACTCACGTAACGAAGTCCTATCACCCCGTCAAATGGAGCCTTGATTCGTGTCTTTTCCAATTGTGCTTCTAGTATTTGTATATCAGAAACGGTTGTATTCAACCTGTTCAATGCGTTGTCATATTCCTCCTGGCTGATGGCATCTTTCTCAAGCAATTTACGTTGGCGAAACTCGTTGTCTTGATTCAACTTTTGATTGTGTTTTTGCTTTTGTAGCTGTGCTTCCAGATCATCGTTATTAATCTCCAATAGCAGACTTCCTTGGGTTACTGGTTTGCCTTCCTGAAAAGAAATGCTCACAATTTTGCCAGATGATTCACTTTTCAACTCCAGTGATTCGTTAGGAAGCACCGATCCCGTCACTACCAACTTACTATCTAATTTTGATTCTTGAATAATCAACGCTTCCACCAACAGTTTGGGTTTAGCGCCAGAGGCCACGGCAGTTGTTTTTGGCGATGAGTTTGATTTGAACCATCCTAGTTTTGGGAGGGTAATCAAAAAAATAACCACCAAAACAATCGAGGCGGTGAGGAGTTTCTTTTTCACGGATAATAATTTCTTAATGATGTATATATAGAACTTTTATAAAAGTCATTTGGTGCGACTATTGCACTCCAATTATAAATGATTAAAAAGTCGTTTTAGTTCAGTTTCAAAAATTGATTATGTAACTGCAAAATCTGAGGAACAAGAAGTTGGCTCTCATCATTGTAAACCACTATGTCTGCTACCCCTTTCTTTTCTTCTTCCGGCATTTGAGTCGCAATGATTTTTCTGATTTCCTCCCTTAGTCGATGTGGATCGCGCGCGAGCACCCGTTTGATTCTCAGCTCTTCGGGTGCCGTTACCAACACCACTTTATCAACCCTCTGGAAAGCACCCGACTCAATCAACAAAGCAGCTTCTCGGACGACATAGGTGGCCTTCTGATTTTGATCAAGCCAAAGATCTGTATCAGCAGCTACTCTGGGATGAACCATTTCATTAAGAAGATTTCTCTTTTTTTGGTTCTCAAAAATTACCCGGCTTAGGTATGCTCTGTCCAGACTTCCATCCGGCAGATAGGCCAAATCTCCAAATTCTTTCTTGATTTGTCCGATGAGTATTCCGTCAGTGGTCATTATACTTTTCGCTCGGCTATCTGCGTCATAAACGGGCGTTCCCAAGCAGGAAAATATTTTGCAAACAATGCTCTTGCCCGAACCAATGCCACCTGTAATGCCGATTTGGAAAGGCTTTGATCTCATCTTGGGGGAGCGTTGACTACTACCGTATCCATGCGAATCAGCTCCGCATAGAAGGGTACATTTCGTAGCGTTGGGTTCACCACACCATACTGGTCGGGCGTTTGAACAGATGCCATTGCACTCATTTCAACCAGCTGATTTCTGAATTCCTCTTCCCGCTTGGCGGGGATCCGAAACCAAACATCAATGCTATCGCTTGGAAGGGTTTTCATTTTGGTGGTCAATTTCAAAGTGGCTTTAACTTCAATTACCCGCCCCACTTCAAACATTATTTTGACACTGGCTGGTTCAACTCCAATGTTTTGTCTATCCATAACAATGTCAACTTGTTCGGAAACACTCTCACTCATTGATTCTCCTTGAATTTTTACGGAAACAAAATCAGGTATCTGGTGAAGTATACTCTTAGGGCCTGCTAGAACAACGGAGTCAGGGAGGATGACTACCGGGCTGATCCTACCAAAACCGTCTTCAAAGGTAAAGTCGCTGAAATCCGGATTGACTTTGAATTTGTGAAAATCTTTTTCATCGATTTGAAGTCGGAGTGTATCCGAAATCAAAAAGTTGATAGTGAGTTTTTGAATTTGCGGTTGGAATAGCGATGTCAACGATTCGCTCACTATTTTTTTCGTCTCCAGTGGCCGATCTAGAGGTATGACCAATACCGGTACCTTTAATCCAAACTGATTTCGAAAAAGATCCCAACCGTTTCCGCTGACGTTGATTCCAATGCGTGTCGGCAAGGCTTCAATTGGAACAAATTTTTCCTGATCATATTCGAACCGAAGGGTGAACTCAATACTGGCAACATGATTCTTATTGAAGGCATTAAAAAGCCAAAAAATACTGGCGGCTAAAACGCAGAGCAATATGGCCTTCCAATTTGCCCTATCAAACCGCAATAAATTACCTACAACCCGAAAAAAATTCATGCCCGGTAAAGGTACGGATTATTAGAATGGTGGGTCTAGGTCAATAGTTTAGAAAGACCCTTTATAAAAAGCTAGTGTCTCCCTTAGAAGACAATAGCTCATTATCTAGCTCTTGGCTGCTTCCGCCTTTGTCGACTCCATTGAAATGGCAGACTTTGAGAACTTAATTCGTCCGCCACGCTCAACCTCTAAGATAAACGTGTCGCCTTCCAATTCCGCCACTCGGCCATGAGTCCCGCCAATAGTGACCACATAGTCACCTTTCTTAATTTCCTCGGTAAATTTCTTTTGGTCCTTTGCCTTTTTTTGTTGGGGTCTAATCATAAAAAAATAAAAGATTCCCACAATTGCCACCATCAAAATAATTTGAGTGTAGGCGCCACCCGGGCCTGCTTGTAATAGAATAGAATTCATTTGTTAATAATTTTTTAATGTTAAATCGGTGAGCAAGAATTCGGAATCGTACAACGAAACAAAGAATTTACTCCACCGATTGATGGGTTCGAAAATATTTTGGCTGCAAGTTATCCCTTAAAAAAGAACATCCCAAACCAGAAGGCTTGGGATGGAAAAATGATTCGATATTTTTTTAGAACTTATTGGGCGGTTGGCCCATTTGCTCCATCTGGTTTTGCCGTAACCATCGCCTTGAACTTTAATGTGGTAGTTTTTGGCCAAGTATTAGCAGTTACTGTGATTGTCTTGTTGTTGATGCCCGGCTTTCCCTTTGTGTCAAATTCTGCCTTCACAAACCCTTCTCCCCCAACAGGAATTGGTGTCTTAGTCCAATCCGGTACCGTGCAACCACAAGAAGGCGCAGCGTTTTGGATAATTAACGGGGCTTGACCTGTGTTTTTAACTTTATAAGTATAGCTGACTTTTTTTCCTTCGTCTACCGTGCCAAAGTCATGATCAGTAGTACCGAATTCCATGTTGGGTAGAGGCCCTTCAGGCTTCTCTTCAACTGGAGCTGCTTCTGGAGTAGTTGTTGTCGCGGGAGTAACAGTCGTTCCTTTATTTCCCTCCATTTGAGCCAATCTTGTTTCCAACTCAGCAATTCTCTTTTCCGATGCCTTATCGCGGCAACCAATAATTAGTGCCATTATCGCTAGTATGGCCAATACTTTTGTTGTTGTTTTCATATTATGATCTTTTCGAATGACAAAACTAAAAATTAATACCTTTTAAAAACCAACTTAAATTTATGTTTAACAAATCTTTAACTGTTTTTGTTGCTTCTCAATTGCTCCAGTAACTCGTCCACATCGTCCAGTAACCTTTGCGCTTTATCCTTTGCTTCAGTAACCACCTTTTGCCCCTGCGATTTGGCCTCAGTCGGGGTTGAGGTCTCCGCACCAGTCACCAAATCAGAAATGTAGCCCTCTAACAGTTTTTTATACTTGTCTAACTTAAAAGACAGTTTTTCGCGGGTGTTTGTGCCCTTGTCGGGAGCGTATAAAATTCCCAAAATCGCTCCGGCAGCAGCTCCTGCCAAAAAAGCCATTAATGCATTACTTCCTTTTTTGCTCATATTTTATGTCTCGATAAGGGATGGCAAAGATACGATTCTTCCAATTATTTGTTATCAATCAAACCGCGGCCACTTTTCTTCATTGCCCCGGATTCTTTCATTTTTTTTGATATCACATCAAGAATCCCGTTTATAAACTGGCGGCTCTTTGGCGTGCTGTATTCCTTGGCCAATTCGATGTACTCGTTAATGGTAACTTTTACAGGGATGTTGGGGAAATTAACCATTTCAGCCAGAGCCATTTCCAGGATTACGCGATCGGTTAGTGGCAATCTATCAACCTCCCAGTTTTTTGTGTTTTGTGCAATTAGCCCCTTATAGGATTCGTCCAACTCAATGGTACTTTTGAATAACTTATCTATAAACAGCTTGTCGTCTTCCCAATCTAAAGATACCGTTTGCAATTCTACCTTTTGCCCATCAAAAGACTTAATTGTCTTTTCGGCTAGGCTCTTGATGATATCTTTATCCTCCGCCCAGCGGATATCTTGCTCTTCAAAATAGTCGTTAATGGCATTGCTTCCCAAGATCACTTTTCGTAGGAGATATTTTACAAATACCTTCTGCGAATCAAACTCCTGCGATTTTGTTTCTATGAATTTTTGATACTCTTTGTCCTCCTTTAATATCTCGCGAAACCAATCCCGGACAAGGGTTATTCTATTTGTCCATCCTGCTGAGCGCAACAGCTCCTTTTTTAATTCCGGGTTATCGATCAGTGCCTGAACAATTGGCTGATGGAGGAAGTTTGCGTGAATGGACTTCTTTTCGCCACCAGCCACCTCCGCAAATGCGATGATAAGACCCAATGTATTGTGATACGTTTCGGTCAGCTTTTGGATTTCAATGGTGATGTTCTTGCCTAGAAACTGCTGATCCTTTTTAACTTGCTTTTCAAAAAGGCTGGTTGCATCGGCCACTGCACTTGAGATTGCTTTCTCTGCCTGACCGGTAGCCGCTATTTTTTTAAACTGATTTTCAAAAATCTGTTTAGCTTCCTTCTTTTGTTTTCGAAGGGAGTCTTTATCCTGCACTTCCATGCTATTCAAGTCGGGGCTAAAACGTTCATCCAGCAAATCAAGGGAGAGCAGGTAATTTGCTTCTTTGCATTGCTCGAAAGCAAATAGGCTTTGCATGATTTTGATGCGGATGGTGCGTCTGTTAAGCATTCGGATAAAGAACGTTTGAATGAGCCGGCAAATTACATCGACTTAACAACAATTAAAATTCAAAATTCAAAAATTCCTGCCATGCCAAAATGAACCAAATCAAGTACCTTTCGTTTTTAACTGGGCATGCGAGAACTCTTCTATCTAAATAAGTATCTTTTAAAGTACAAAAAACTGATGATCCTGGGATTGATCTGGGTAATCATCTCTAATGCCTTTCAAATTCTGCCGGCTCAAATGGTTAGGTACTCCATTGATTTGGTCACCGACAATATTCGCATCTATCGGTCATTAGATAAAAGTGTTGCGCAGCAGGCTTTTTTTAACGTGTTCTCCAAAGGTATACTGATCTATGCACTGCTTATTCTAGGTATGGCATTGCTGCGAGGCTTCTTTCTCTACCTGGTTCGCCAAACGTTGATTGTCATGAGTCGGCTGGTTGAATTCGATTTGAAAAACGAAATCTTTGAACATTACGAATCATTGCCACTTAGCTTTTATCGTAGAAATAATACGGGCGACTTGATGAACCGAATTAGTGAAGACGTCAGTCGGGTGCGCATGTATTTGGGACCCTCGATCATGTATGGGTTGACTCTCATCACTTTGTTTATGATGCTGATTCCGATCATGTTTAGCATCAGTCCAAAATTGACACTCTACGCGCTGTTGCCACTTCCAATTCTATCGATCAGTATTTTCTATGTCAACAATATCGTTGAACACCGCTCAGAACTCATTCAAAAAAGCCAATCGAGATTGAGCACTTTTGTGCAGGAAGCCTTTTCGGGCATTCGCGTAATCAAATCATTTACGCGTGAAGCTGAATCGGTTGCCAATTTTTCAACAGAAAGTAACGAATACAAGAAGCAATCATTAAAGCTTACCAAAGTGCAGGCATTGTTCTTTCCAGTTATCATGGGGC
Source organism: Cyclobacteriaceae bacterium (assembly GCA_031400595.1). Classification (GTDB taxonomy): domain Bacteria; phylum Bacteroidota; class Bacteroidia; order Cytophagales; family Cyclobacteriaceae; genus ELB16-189. Next base: position 989,164 of record JANNQG010000025.1, on the reverse strand, counting down.
TCATTGGTTTAAGTACCGTGTTTACCGTCTATGCGGGTAGTGTAGAGGTGATCAACGGTTCACTAACATTTGGAAATATTGCTGAGTTTATCATTTATGTCAACCTGTTAACTTGGCCTGTCGCCTCGTTGGGTTGGACAAGTAGTTTAGTGCAACGGGCTGAGGCTTCTCAAAAACGCATCAACGAATTCTTAAAAACAAAAACAGATATTGTTTCTGAACAAGATGTTCAGCGCGAGATTCAGGGTGAAATCGAGTTCCAAAATGTTTCATTTACTTATCCCGATACGGGGATTCAGGCTATTAAAAATCTTTCGTTCGCTATTAAGCCCGGAGAATCCATTGCCATTATTGGCGGTACGGGATCGGGAAAGAGTACGGTTTCCAATCTCATCTCTAGATTATATGATGTCACCCAGGGGGAAATAAAGATTGACAAAATATCTATCAAAGACTATAATTTGATCAACCTGCGAAGTCAGATGGGTGTAGTGCCCCAAGATGTTTTTCTATTCAGCGACACGATCTTCAACAATATTGCTTTTGGCTTGAAAACGCCTGATGAGGTAAAGGTCATTCAGGCAGCCAAAGATGCCGATGTGTACGATAACATTATGGGTTTTCCCAATGCATTTGCCACGCGGGTAGGAGAGCGAGGCATCACGCTATCGGGAGGGCAAAAACAACGTGTGTCCATTGCACGGGCGGTAGCCAGAGAGCCGAAGATTTTGATTTTAGATGACGCGCTATCAGCTGTTGATACAAAAACAGAAAACACGATCCTCAACAGTATGAAGAAGATCATGCAAGGCAGAACAAGCATCATTATTTCACACCGCGTATCTTCTGCCAAGCTGGCGAACAAAATTATCGTTTTGCAAGACGGAGAAATGGTGGAAGAGGGCACACACGAAATCCTGATTGCAAAAGAGGGCGCCTACAAAGAATTATATGAAAAACAGATGCAGGTGGAAGAGGTGGAGTGAATGGTGTATTACACGGGGCTGTCAATAGACAATCTCATCGGTAATCACTAATGTCTGGCCTGTCAATGAAGTCCTGTAACGCAACAATGGCCTGAGAGCCGGTCCTCCAGAGGGTCGACCATCTGAAAAATCGTAGGTAGACTGGCAGCCAATCATAAACAAACCAGAACCGTCTACATTCACAATCGCATCATCCTCCATTGAACAAAGTCGCTCATAAGCGATATAGGTAGTTTCGTCCAGCCGATAAAGAATGGCACCTCGCATGCCCACGTCATCGACATATTGATACCCACCATCGAGGCGCAAACGTTGGTACTGTGGATAGTTGAGGTTGATGGATACTGGTGGGAAAGAGGCCTGGGAGTATGCTGATTTGTTTAGAAAAAGGAAAACACTTAGAGCTACGAGCTTCAAGCTTATAGCACCTAGAATCGTTCTATGCTGCATCTGGCCGCTAGAAGCTAGCAACTTGTGGCCCGAAGCTAATTTATTTAGAATATTCATAAAACCCTTTTCCTGTCTTTCTACCCAAATGGCCGGCCATTACTTTCTGGTGTTGAATTCGGCTCGGTCTAAACTTTGAGTCTTGATGAAACGCCTGATACAACGAAGAAGTCACCGCAAAATTGATGTCCATTCCTATCAAATCCATCAACTCAAACGGCCCCATTTTAAAGCCTGCGTTGCGCAAAAGCGCATCGACTTGCTCATGCGATGCCACCCCTTCTTCCAACAACTTTAAAGCCTCCACGTAATAGTGGCGAGCTACCCGGTTAACGATAAAACCAGGCGAATCTTTTACCAACACCGCAGTTTTATTTAGCGATTTGGAAAAGTCCATCATCATTGAAATTACCGATTCATCGGTCGAAGTTCCTCGCACCACCTCTACTAAGTTCATAAGCGTTGCCGGATTAAAAAAATGTAGACCAACAAATCGCTCCGGATTTTTTAGGCCAGCAGCAATTTCAGTAATGGAAAGCGAAGAGGTGTTTGATGCAAGAATAGCACTCCCATTGTTTTTAATCTCTAGGCCGCGGAAAAGCTGCTGCTTCACTTCTAACCTTTCCACCACAGCCTCTATCACGAGATCCGCTTTTACGTCTTCTAATTTATTTGCTACCGAGAGACGACCCAATATCAATTCCTTTTGACTTTCGCTTATTTTTGATTTGGAGATGGCCTTATCTAAGTTGACAGAAATCGAAGAGATTGCCTTTTGCGAAAGACTACTGTCGATGTCAAACAATTGTGTCGGAAAGCCACTCATGGCACAAACCTGGGCAATTCCCTGGCCCATGGTGCCTGCACCTAAAACGGCAACTGTTTGAATAGGGCTGTTCATCTATACAACTGACTTAAACTGTCGCAAAAAACGGACATCATTCTCTGAAAAAAGGCGTAAGTCATTGATGCTATACCTCAACATCGTGATTCGTTCAATGCCCATTCCAAAGGCAAAACCGGTGAACTCTTCAGGGTCAATGCCACCATTACGCAATACATTCGGATGCACCATGCCCGAACCAGCAATCTCTACCCAGCCGCTATATTTGCACACGTTGCATCCCTTACCATGGCAGATGAGGCAAGAAATATCAATCTCGGCACTAGGCTCGGTGAATGGAAAATAAGAAGGTCGCAAACGTATCTTGGTGTCCTTGCCGAACATCTCTTTAGCAAAATGATAGAGTGTCTGCTTCAAATCAGAAAAGCCTACGTTCTTATCTACATACAAACCCTCCACCTGATGAAAAAAGCAATGCGCCCTGGCGGAAATGGCTTCATTGCGATACACTCGCCCAGGCATAATGGAGCGAATGGGTGGTTTTTGATTCCTCATCAAACGCACTTGCACATTGGAGGTATGGGTACGTAGCAATACATCAGGATCTTTTTCTACGAAAAATGTATCCTGCATTTCTCTCGCGGGATGGTTCTCCGGGAAATTAAGAGCCGTAAAATTATGCCAATCATCTTCAATCTCTGGTCCATCGGAAACGTTGAACCCAAGCCGCTCAAATATTTCTATAATGCGATAGCGAGTTAGGTTAAGTGGATGGAGGTTGCCTGTTTTATTAGGAATCACTGGCAGAGAAAGATCCATGACTTCTTGATCGGACGAAGCTAAATTCTCAATTGACTCCTGAAATATCTTGAATTTTGATTCGGTCAATTGCTTTAAATCATTGACTACTTTGCCCAGTTTCCTTTTCTCATCCGGAAGAGCCGATTTCAAATCGTCAAAAAGTGCCGACACAGAACCCTTTTTGCTGATGAATTTTAGGCGAAAGTTTTCGAGGTCTTCTTTTGTTTTTACTAAGAAAGACTCTACCTCGAGTTGTATCACTTTTACTTTTTCTTCCATGGTGTTACATAATGACTTTCTGCGCTTTTTTGACACTAAAATTAATTGCCAAACAAAGTGCAATTACTGAGGGTAAAATTAACGTATCCGATTGATTTCTCAACCACCAGGCCATCCCGATAAAAACGAGATTGATCATTACGAGCACGATCACGGTTTTCCCATGCGAGAAACCAATATTAAGGAATTGGTGATGCAAGTGATTGCGATCCGCTTTAAAAGGCGACTGCAACTTACGCAATCGCAGAATGATCACCCGCAGCGTATCAAATACAGGGATGATAACTACACAAATAGCGGTTGAAATAGAGGCCTGAAACTTAGCTTGATGACCAACAGGAAGTTGAAAATTTAAATTAATAAACTGAATAGCCATGAACGAGAGAAGAAACCCGATCATTAACGCCCCCGTATCTCCCATGAAAATTTTTGAGGGCTGCCAATTGAAAAAAAGAAAACCCAGGATCGCTCCCGCATAAGTCATGCAGACCAGACTAAAGATAAAATGATCGATGGAGTAAAACCAAAGTCCGAAAAAGGTAAGCGCCACGACTCCGATAGATCCCGCCAGCCCATCCACCCCATCGATTAAATTATAGGCGTTCGTTAAGATGATCAGTGTAAAAATACTGATGATCCAGATAATCCAATTGGGCACAAATGATAAATCGATTAATCCGTAAGTAGAATTCAGTGTTACGTTATCCAAAAACACAAGTAGCAGAACCGGCAAGAACTGGCTATACAATTTTTGCTTTGGCGTGAGCGCCAATACATCATCACGCAAGCCGATCATAAACATGACGGTTATAGATATAAAAAAATATTTTTGCTCCGACCAATTGACAAGCGAAAGCGACATAAGAAGAGCAAAAATGGCTCCCAGAAAAATAGCCACACCACCCATAGAAGGCTTAAAGTCAGAATGAATTTTATGGTCGCCTGGTGAGTCATACAGTTTCCACTGACTCAGAATCTTGATGAGCACAGGCATCACCAAAAAGGAGATGAGGAATGAAATGGCGGTATAAAGTAGTAGGCGTATGATGGCGTTTCGTTTTGGCTAGTAAGCTTTTTCACTACCGCGAAGCAAACTTACTATAGTTAGAAAGATTATTCTAATATCTAGCAAGAACGACCAGTTTTCGATGTAGTATCGATCAAGTCTAACCCGATTCTCCATGTCTGCCAAATCTTTGGTCTCTCCTCTATAGCCCATACATTGGGCCAGGCCTGTGATGCCTGGTTTTACATAGTGACGCGCCATGATGTTGTTAATTTTTTTTGCAAACTCCTCGTTCAATTTGATAGGGTGTGGGCGCGGGCCGATCAATGACATATCACCCATTAGAACATTGAAAAATTGGGGCAACTCATCCATGCTGCTTTTTCGTAAAAACTTACCCAGTCGGGTGATACGGTTGTCGTCTTTGGTTGCCTGTTTTACATCAGACTCTTGATTGACTATCATCGTTCGGAATTTGATACAGCCAAAAGGTGTGTTCTTCTGACCATTTCTTTTTTGGACGAAAAAAACAGGCCCCCGTGAATCTAACCTGACTAGTAGCGCCATGATGGGGACTAACCAAGACAGCACCACCAAACTAAACATGGAGGAAAAAGTCAGATCAAAAATTCGTTTGATCAACTGATTCCGTCTTTCATCAAGCGGAATAACCGCCATTTCAAAAGCAGGCTGGTGATCGTTCTCGTCTAGTTTAAGTGCCCGATTATTAATTGCTCCTGTGTCAACAACAATTTTCACTTGTATAAGAGAATCCAGCCCAAAATCCACCAATCTTTTCATTTCAATATCCGTAACATGAGGTGCACAGCAAAAAATTTGATGAATCTCGTTGGCCGCACAGAACTCTCGAACATTGTCAACAAAGGAGTCCGACAGATCAATGTATCCGGCAAATCGAAACCCCTCGGTTGGGTTTAGTAAAAAATACCTCCGTAATTGGTAGGCTAGTTCATTCCTTCCAATCAACAGATAATGGCGAGTAACTTCCCCCGTTTTTATTTTTCTAACGTAAAAAATGGCCAGTTTGGAAAGAAAGAAGATAGGTACGAAAACCAAGTAGATAGTCCCAATTTGTAAAAAGCTATAACTTTTCTTGAAGAATAAGACCAACGAAGCAACCACCAATAAATGAATAAGTAAAAAAACAAATTGGTTTTTCGCAATCTTAGAAAGAGACCAATTCTTTGTGATTCCGTATGGATTAGAGACCAAGGCCAAAAACAGCCAGGCAAGGCTTGAGTATATCACCAAATAGACACGATTTGTGTCGTCCTCGATAGAAAACCTGGTAAGGTAGGAGACATAAATGGCCAGATTCAAAAAAACCAAATCCGTCAGAAAAAGTAAAGTCCGTAATAAACTAGGCACCTCTTTCGATCTTTAAATTGACAAGAACAATCACGATTTCAAGCTTTTTAGCGGGCTGGGTACGGGAATCAATTGAAGACTCTGCACAAGGATTTGATGAATGAACGCCACAAATACAACTCCTTGGTAACGACCCAAAAAGACTTCATTGACCCCATACATGACCAATGGAAAATATAACAAAATGCCCAATAGGTTTTGATGTCTAACCGAAAGGTATAAAGGCCTTGCCATTATAAACAGTAAGGTCATCAATCCAATCAAACCGTTAGTGAAATAGGATTGAACAAACTGGTTGTGAGAATTAAAATTTTCATTCGCAAAGTGAGCCATGTCATGTTGTCTATAATAACTGTTCAGTACTAAATTGTAGTCTCCAGTACCAACACCTACCAGCACATTTGTATTTGCATCAATCGCAGACTTCCAAAGAACCATTCGTTCCCAATAATCATTTTGGCTGCTGACCGACAAAAATATTTCGTTGCTTTGAAAGACTATCATAACGCCAACCATACAAATCAATAATAGCAGAACAAGCGTTACCGTTAGGGATTCGCGCATTCCCTTTTTTTCAAGGGCATACTTCGATATGAAAAATGAAAAAACCAATGTCAGGCTGATGAAGGCTGTCTGCCCACCTGTTAATAAAAGGAGGGTAAAAAAGAACAGCAATCCGGCTATGGTCCAGCCAACAAATTTTTTTGACAATTCATAATACAAAACATAAAGACCGTAGGTGATGATAAATATCAAATAGTATGCAAAATAAGTGGGGTGCGAATCAATCGTTCTTGTTAACTGACTATAAAAAAAACGCTGATAATCTCCTGTTTGAGAGAAGGAAACTGAAGCATCAATGAGGCAAATCAATCCGGCTATGAATGTGCCAAGAGCAAAAGCATAGAAAGTTCTCGCCATTCTATCTTTGGAAAATCCACCCAGATTGTAGACCACCAGTGGCACGCCAAGAAAACTCAAGCTCGTTTCAATTTGACGTAAACCCAGCTGGATATCGTTTGAATAGGTAAGGCCGATCAGCAGCATCGAAAAAAACAGAAGCAAGTCCCACGACTGGATCACGAACGCCTTGAAGGAAAATTTATGGTCTGACAAAAAGCAGCTGACTATTGCCGCAACAAAGAGAAGTCGTGAATTCAATAACTGGGAAAGTGGAAGCGTAAAACAAAAGCCATAAAATAAGTAAGACAGCAGTTTACTTTTCATTCGGCAGAGAGTACTTTTGTTTTTTTCATAGATAGGGACTTCAAAGATAATTGAATCCTTCCTTATTACTCGATAAAAATAACAAATAGAGGTTGACTACTATACGGCTTACATTTACTTCCTTTTAGAAAATTTGAACCGCGTTATGCTTTCACCATTCCGAGTTTTGAAATACCCCAATCACCGATGGTTTTTACTTGGGTTGGTCATCATCGGCTCCGCGCTGAGACTTTACCATCTTACCTACCAGAGTCTTTGGTATGATGAACTACATTCCATGGTTCCCACCGATCCACAGAATTCAATCTCTTCCATCATTGAGTATGCCAAAACCGACCAACCACCACTGTTCTTCCTATACCTCCATCTTTTTTTCAAATGCCTTGGCTACAGCGAGCTCACGGGTCGATTGGCGAGCGCGCTCATTGGTATCGTTGGCATCCCTGTAATTTACTTATTGGGCAAAGAAGTTAAGAACGAAGCCACCGGACTTTTTGCCGCTATGCTCACAACGGTCAATTATTATCAGATCTACTATTCGCAAGATGTTCGTTTCTATGGAATGGCCTTCCTATTTTCTGCCTTGTCTTTTCTGTTTTTGATTCGAATTGTAAAAAATGCAAAGTGGCAAGATTACGTTCTATATTTCTTAACTACCGTTGCGTTGTTATACACGCATTACTACGGCATTATCATTTTTGCCACGCAAGCCTTGATTTTTCCTGTGATTGTTTACTATAGAAAAAATACACGTTTTACAATCACCACGCTGCTTACCGGCATTGCCGTGGCGATTGCATTTATCCCGTGGTTGCCTACCGTGCTACAAGATTCAAAGATTGCTTCTTTCTGGATTGAGAAACCAAGCATCTTTTTCGTGGCGCGTTACTTTTTTGACTACATGGGCAAAGATTATATTTCATGCATTTTGTTTCTTGGGTTAGGAGCAATGTTTGTAAAAGCATGGATGAAAAACGAAAAATCGCATTGGCAAGTCTATTTGATGATCTCCTTGTGGATCATTTTATCATATGGGCTACCATTTGTCAAATCGATGGTGGGTACCCCCCTCTTGTACATCCGCTATACAATCGTAACATTACCAGCGTGGATTATTTTGCTGGCGATTGGTTGGGAGTCTATTGAAAGTCAAAAACTCAAGGCTATTCTGGCGACCACGATTTTTGTTTCATCCATTATCAACCTTACCTGGCGGGTTAATTACTATGATCGAATTGAAAAGGCTCAGTACCGGCAAACAAGTGAGTTAGTGAAAAGAGAAAATTCGGAAGCATTACCCGTGTACTCTGCATTTTCGTGGCATTGGAATTTTTATTTCAAAAAAACCGCTTACAAAGTTCAGCAACTGAGCCCTGAAAACTTGCCCGATCGCTTTTGGCTGGTGCAGTCTCATTCGGATGAGGAGATGAGGAAAGAGATCGGGATCTTGCAGAATCAATTTAGCATTGATGGTTCATACCAATTTTATCAGGCTAATGCGTTTTTGTTAAAAAGAAATTGAGATATCTCAGTCCTTCCCGGTTTTCTCGGTTCAATTGCTCTAGTAGCAACCAAAATATTGAATACTTTTACCACAGTTTGAATTGAGAACGGGTGAAAATTCGCAAAACCACTATTGCCCTACTACTAATTACTCTGTATGGAGTTAACTATTTTTTGTTTGAGCGATTGTTGTTCTTCAATGAATTGTTGAGTCTCATCGGATTTCTGCTTTTTATCAAATACTCATTTACAAAGAAATTCAGATTCTTATACCCTAAAAATGTTATCTACCGCAGTGTCCTTCATTTTATGCTTCTGGGAATATTTTATGCGTTGATAAGCATTCCCTTCAAAACAAACTGGTACTACTATTTTAGAAACTTGAGTATTGTGTATTCGGTTTTTGGATTTTTTCTCGGGTATCATCTATACCACCAACAATTTGAATTTTTCAACAGAATCAAAAAATGGATCTACGGCTATGCATTTCTTTCGTTTGGATTGCGATGGGAGTTTTTGATTGACCGCAATGCCTATGCCTTTTGGTTTGCACAACTAAGAAGAAATTGGGCACTGAAATCGGTATTTGTTTTGATTTTACTTTACACTCTTTATGTGATTTCCTACACATCGCTCACGGTCATTTTGATTTTACTGATTGTACTTGGGATACGTTACATCAAAAACTACGCACAGTTTAAATTGGTAGCGTTTATAGGATTCGCAGCGTTTGGTATATTGTTTATTCTAGCAATGCCATATTTAAAATTGTATAAGACAGATACCGGAAGTTTATTTGGTGACGTATTGCACGTCTATGCACAACACCCATGGTTTTGGATTGACCCCAACAGCAGTTGGCGAATGGTGTTTTGGTACCGTACACTAATCGAAAATTTCCCCCAGAATTTATTGGGCATAGGTATTGGCACTCCTTTACTGCCCTACACCATTGGTCTTAATTCGACTGGGCTTCCGGTAGACGATCAAACATTGGCACACGTCATTGGCACACACAATACCTTCATCACTTTGTTTGTACGGTTTGGCGTTGTGTCCACGATCATTTTTGTTATTATTTACAATAGTGTTCTTACCGAGTTCTTCCGGCACAAAAAATACTACCTCAACCACAGAAATGATGGCGGTATTTTTCTTGGCTTTTTTACACTTACATGTGTAGGCCTTTTTAATTTATTGATCGAATCGGTAACGCTATCTGGGTTATACTGGATTTCATTAGGATTTGTGGCTAATGCTATTAACAATCGAAGTAATGGAAATAACAAAGTGCAAGATTTGCAATACAGACACTAAGCAGAAATTTACTGCAAAGATCCTCCGCAAGTATGACGTTCAGTATTATGAATGCCCAAATTGTGGCTTTGTACAAACTGAAAAGCCTTATTGGTTGGAAGAGGCTTATCAGAATCCAATTAATGTTTCGGATACGGGAATAGTGCTAAGGAATCAGCGGCTAACGAGAATAGTCACCAGCCTAATCATTCTACTTTTTGACAGAAAAGAAAAATTTTTAGACTACGCGGGGGGGTTCGGATTATTCACTCGTATGATGCGGGATACTGGATTCGATTTCTACTGGACTGATCCGTATACAAAAAATGAACTTGCGAGAGGTTTTGAAATGAAACCAGGGAGAAAGTACGCTGTCGTTACAAGTTTTGAAGCGTTTGAGCATTTTGAAAATCCTACAGATGAGCTTAAAAAAATTTTAGAAATCTCAGACAATATCATTCTTTCCACCGAATTAATACCTTCTCCTATTCCAAAAGTAACTGATTGGTGGTACTATGGAACAGAACACGGTCAACATATTGCACTTTATACAAAAAAATCATTCGTTGCAATGTGCAAACCACTCGGATTGCATTACTACTCAATTGACAACATCCAAATTCTTACAAAAAATCCTATTACGTTTTTTTCAGCTCAATTCTTACGAATACCCTACATCAAATACCTTTTGTATTTGATGTCATTCTTCTTTGCGCCATTTTTGAAACCTAAGACATTTGATGATATGAACTATTATAAAAAATCAACTGATTGACATTTTCGAGATCACGTCTTTCATTTTTGTCTGTGCCTTCCACCCCAATAGTTTTTCTGCTTTCGCGGGGTCGGCTCTGTTTATCAAAATTTCTGATGGCCTATAAAGCGCCTTATCCTGAACCACATGGTCTTTCCAATCAAGATCATACACTCTAAAGGCTTCCGAAACAAAATCCTCAAGCGTATTGGTCTCTCCTGTTGCGACAACAAAATCAGTGGGCTTTCCCTGCTGCAACATCAACCACATGGCTTCAACATACTCAGGAGCCCACCCCCAATCTCTTGCAATATCAAGCCTCCCCAAATGTAGTTTCTCTTTAGAACCCTCCGCAATGCGCTTAGCCGTAGTAATTATCTTTCTTGTTACAAACCGGGCGGGTCGCAGCGGGGATTCATGATTGAAAAGAATGCCGGTACATGCATAAAGCGAATAGGCATCACGATAATTGTCGATCAACCAATGAGCAGATGACTTGGCAACTGCATACGGACTTTTTGGGTGAAATGGGGTCTCTTCGTTGGCTGGTCGGCCACTTACATCACCAAAGCATTCACTCGAGCCGGCATGGTATAGTCTGACGGGGTGACCTAATAGTCTACAGGCTTCCAAAATATTGAGAGTTCCCAAGACAATGCTCTGTATGGTTTCAGCCGGCTGCTCAAAAGAAAGACCTACAGACGATTGCCCGGCCAGGTAGTAGATCTCAAAAGGCTTAGCATTGTTCAACGCAACAAAAACACTTCGAAAGTCTTCGGGCCAAACAGAAACGAGCTTTACTTTTGCTTGAATTCCCAGCGCGACCAAATTGCTCATACTATTGCCCTGAACATCTCTTGATGAACCCCACACCTGATACCCTTTTTCAAGTAAAAATTTAGCTAGGTAACTTCCATCTTGCCCACTCACACCAAATACAAAAGCTATTTTTTCCATCTTGCAATTACATTAACTTTTTTAATTACTCAATAGGAATTAAACAACACGTTCATAAATTCGGAGCGTCTCTTTTGCACACTTGTTCCAGCTAAACACGCCCAACCTGGCCTTTCCCTGTTCAATTAGGACATCTCGCCTAGAGGGAGAAAATGCAACTTTTTCAATTGCGGCTTTCATTTCGCCAATTGAGTAGGGATCAAAGAACTCCGCGGCATCCCCAATAACTTCGGGCATTGAACTCGAGTTGCTACTTATTACCGGGCAATTCTGTGCCATCGCCTCAAGTGGTGGCAGCCCAAACCCCTCATAATAAGAAGGATAAACAAATGCTGTTGCCTTTTTATAATACATCGCAAGCGCATGATCATCACCCCCCACCTGTTTTATTTGATGGGGCCGAAATCCCAGTTCGTCAATTAGTTTATTCTCGTTAACGCTAAATTCCCCGCCACCAAATGCGATTAAGTCAAAATCAGATCGAAGTTTTTCAGAAGATGCAAATGAAGAAAGTAGATTAACAAAATTTTTATGCCCGTTGCGTGAGCCCACGTAAAGAAAATACGGTCTCGTAATTTGCACATCTTTTTCCTTTACTTCAAAAGAACTAAAGCCCAGATGGATGACGGAAACCTTGTTTTCAACAAAGGGAAAAAGATCAATCAAGTCTCTTTTGGTACTTTCTGATATGCAAATAATATGGTCTGCTCTTTTTATTGCTAGTCGTTTTAAAAAAGATGTTGGATCAGCTTTGTGAAAATACTGTGGAAATTTTTCATGAATCATATCATAAACAGAGACAACAACCGGATACTTCCGTGGAGCGCTTCGTCTAATTGAAAAATAGGTCTCATGAACAACATTCGGTTTCCAGAGATGAATAGCATTCTTTGCCAGCAATTGATTGAGCATCATCAACACCAATGCTTTTGGCTTAGAAAAATCCCTTGATGCGATCTTCTTTCCCTCTACAATCGTTTGATCCAACGTGTCAATCAGCTGATTACAGTGATAAGGAGCAAATATTTTAACTTCTTCGCCACTTTTTGTCAATTCTTCTGTGAGTTTAAAGTAATACCGAGAGATCCCTCCATAAGCTTGTAACGTAAACGTTTGGTAGTCGTAAGCAATCTTCATTTCCTTATCTGTGTTAAATGTGAGGCAATAAATTGTTTAAGAAAAAGACAAACGAATTGTGAGTTAGTTACTAAATATCGTTTGAACAATCTACTAGGTTCCTGTAGCAATCTAAAAAACCACTCTAACCCTACGCTGCGCATCCAAACGGGCGCTCGCTTGGCGGTGCCAGCATAAATACCAAATGCCCCACCCACACCCAGTAAACAGGCATTTATAGATGCAGAATTATTAGCCATCCAAATCTCTTGTTTGGGGCAGCCCAACCCCACCAAAACGATATGTGTCCCCGCATCATTAATGTCCGCGATTGTTGATTTAGTTTCATGTTCACTCAGTGCTCGAAAGGGCGGTGATATCATACCTGCTAATCTGAGCTTTGGATAATTTTTTTTGATCTGCGCTTGAAACGCGTCCAGTGTTTCAGGCGTGGAACCGTATAGAAAAACAGAAAGACCTTTTTCTTCACAGCCTCTTAATATACTATCTGTAAAGTCCATACCAGCAATGCGATCTTGCCGAATACCAAAAAGTAATCGTAGTGCAAACACCAGCGGCATGCCATCGGCAAATACAAAATTGGCTCGATTGACCATCTCTTTAAAAGCTGACGACTTGTGTGCCTCAATGGTCATATGTACATTTGAGAAGCATGCGTAAGAAGGCGATCGTTTAAAACCCAGTTCTAACACTTGATTCAATGCCTCTTGATAACGTATCAAGCTGACATCGATACTCACCACACGTCTTCGAAGTATATTACCGACTTCCATGACTATTTTCTATTTCTAAATACTTCGACTTCAATCCAAAACAGCAAAGGGTCACCAAAAATGACATCAACAAGCATCCTTTGTTAGTTTCCAGCATTGACTCGGTTAACATGGCAAACAGCAGTACCCCTAACATGAAAATCAACAAGCGATTGGATTTAAAAGCCACAAATAACCAGCCTAATGACAGCAGCCAAACGACCAGGCCAACGATCCCAAAGTTGATCAACGTCTGAAGATATTGATTATGTGCGTTAAATCGATTATACCGAGAAGCCAATACAAACTTCCGGTTCTCATATGCAGCCTGTAACTCATCTTGCCCATCGCCCGTACCCACGCCAACAGCGGGGTTATCTTTGATCACATCTAATGAACAAACCCAAAGCGCCCGTCTCAAGGCTACTCCATTTAGTGGTGTGCCCAATTCAGGTTGTTCATTCAGGGCATTCTTTTTGCCTTCTTCTGCCAGGGCCTCTTGAATCCGCGCTCGAAGGGTAGGCAACGAAAAAAAAGCGATAGCCAGTATCACTATACCGCTCAACGCCAATAAAGACCCAATGTTTTTATTCAATCGCAATGCGTAGATCAAGATTAGACCTACCATTATAATAATCACCATCTTAACGCTGAGTAGTAAAATAAAAACCGTTAGAAAAAGCAGTAGCGAAATGGTGACAGCCCGATTCATCAGCCAATTGCTTAACCTCAGTTTGCCCAAAAGCGACTCCGCCAAAATAATGCAAGCGGTTAAACATAGATAAGCTAGTATATAGGGGTACAAATCCAACCACCCCCCGCTCAGCAAATTCTCGAAAAAGAAACGTTCGGTGCTATTGGTTTGGATCCAGAAAAATGTTGCGTCTAACAAACAAACAATACATGCAATCACGGCCGTTACGACAAAGACCGAAAATAGTTGCTTCAATAGTTGGCGCCAATCCAAACGAATCGTTCCGAGCACAAGTGGAAAAACAAGCAAGATTGCCTTCTGCTGAATGCGAAAAAGACCTTCATCAATATTTTTTGTATAAGCAAGCCCTATAAGGGCTAACCAAAAAACAACAGATACCGATCCGATAACTTTCAGGCGGTGCGCGTCAAACAGCTTGGGCATGCACAACAGCCAAAACAACAGCAGCAAAATCAACAAAATAGAATTGTAGCTCGCTTGAAATGGGATTGAAAAAACAATGGCACACATGAGGTACAGAAAAAACTGTCGCTCATACGTAGGTGAAATAGAAATGAAGCGCCATTCGTTTTTCATGAAAAGGTAAAATTAGTCAATCACGTGGTGTTTCCGGCAAGACCAACTTTCGATGTGAAAATAATAGCAATAAAACCCCCATTACACTAAACGATATGACATACGAAAAAATATTCTCGCTCCATATCGATTTCGACAAGTAGGGTACCACTAGCCCGGTGGCACACGCCATCAAAAACAAAAGACGATTCAATACCTGCTCTTTCGAGAAAAATGAAATTCCTAGCATAACCGCAAAAACACTTTCCCCGATCAACAAGCTAAAGCCAATTAATTCTACTTTTTTTGAGAATTGGATTGTGACGAATAAAGTAATCAACGAAATACTCACAGATGTCAGCGCAATTTTCATAAATGGAATATCCTTATGTTCCAACAGGGCACGGGTGTTGCCGCTACAAAATAAACTAAAGACGATGGCTGATATTCCCAATGAGATAAAGAGCAGGGGCTGATCTGCAAACTGCTTCCCAAAAAACAATGAGATAAAAGTTCCCGAAAAGATGATGGTTGAACCAAAAAAGAGCAAACTCATCATGATAGAGATTTTATCTACACTCAGGCACACTTCTTCCTCCTTCATTCGGTTTATAAAGGCCTGCTGAATAACGCGAATGGCTCCTTTAAAAATCAAATAGAATTTGAGTGCCAGAAATGTCAATACTAGTTCCTCGGCATCAAAAAAAAACTGTGCAAAAAGAATAATTCCCAACCCAAAAAAGTAAAAACACAAATTGATGATTCCTAAGGAAACTGTTTTTAGGTACAAGCGCAAAGAACTCAAGGCTGGTCTGTAAAAATATTTAGTTTTCAAGAAGCGCGCGATAAACGCGTTGGTGAGTGCGTATACCAACAACGTTGTCACCACATATGTCCCGAGCAAGAAATCTGGACGAAAAATAGACGCTATTACGGACGCAACCAATGGTAATGCTACACGCGCCAATGCAACGATTGAACCCACTACTGGATATCCCCTTGCGTAGAGTGCATAGTCTGCGCTGAAAGCTAGAAAAGGAGCCATCGCCAGATAGATATAATTACCCTTTGAAAAAAATAACAAAGCTGCAACAACAAAAAACATAGAAAAAGTTATTCGTGCGCCTTGTGCCTCGGCTAGTTTTTCCTTCCAGTTGCCCTGAAATGAAATGTTGCGAATGGCCTCAGTCTGCATGCCGAAGCCGATTAAACCAATCATCAATTGGATTAGTGATTCTACTTCGGCAATAGTGGCGAGTTGAAGAACCTCACCGTGCTGCGCCAAATATTTAAAAGCCAAAACAGAGAAACCATAGCCGGCCCCGGTAATGATGAACAAAGTTGCAATTCGCTTGATCATTTCCGAAATACTAATTTGAAAAGACTGATTCGCAAATTTGCCAAACCACGGTTATAACGTGATCGAATTTGCGATCGAATGATATACCTGGTTGAGCCCTTGCTTAAGTGATATTTTGGCGCTCCATCCCAGTGCCTTCAACTTGCTTGAATCCATTAACTTACGAGGTGTACCATCCGGCTTTGACGGATCAAACTTAATGTCTGTTTTTACATTTAGAATTTCTTTGATGAGTTGCGCTAAGTCACCAATCGAGAGCTCTTCACCCGTTCCAATGTTCACAAACTCTTCTTCGTGATAGTTATTCATCAAAAATAAACAAGCATCCGCAAGGTCATCCACGTGCATGAATTCGCGCATGGGTTTGCCTGATCCCCACACTTCAACGTTTGGCTGTTGACTGACTTTGGCTTCGTGAAATTTCCGAATCAACGCAGGAATCACATGCGAGTTTTTTAAATCGTAGTTATCGTTTGGCCCATAGAGATTGGTGGGCATAGCGCTGATAAAATTGCAGCCGTACTGCCTCCGGTAACTCTCGCACAACTTGATTCCAGCAATTTTTGCGATGGCATAGGGCTCATTCGTTTCTTCTAAATACCCGGAAAGCAAGTGCTTTTCTTGCAATGGTTGAGGCGCCATTTTTGGGTAAATACAGGATGAACCTAAAAACAACAGCTTTTTTACTTGATGGACATAGCTCTGATGAATGACATTACTCTCAATCATTATATTCTCGTACAAAAAATCTGCTCGGTAGGTATTGTTGGCCATAATGCCACCCACCTTGGCCGCAGCCAAAAATACATACTCAGGTTTCTCGATTTCAAAAAAAGATTGCACTGCCGCTTGATTGCGCAGGTCCAATTCATCGGATGTTTTGTAGATCAGATTGCCAAATCCTTCTTTCTGAAGCTTCCGCAGAATAGCAGAGCCCACCATACCTCGATGACCCGCTACATATATCTTGGCATTTTTCTCCATTACTCGTGATGCTGAAAAATCTTATGACCTCCTTCTTTTAAATAGTGATCACGCTTAAAGAGTTCCAGGTCACTCGCCACCATTTCTTTGACTAAGGCATCTAAATCATATTTTGGTTTCCATCCCAACTTTGATTTTGCCTTGGCCGGATCACCAATGAGCAATTCCACTTCTGTTGGCCTGAAATACTTCGGGTCGATCTTCAACACCTCTTGACCCTCTTTAATTTTAAAATCTTTATTGGCACACTTGGCAACAACCGCCACTTCATCAACCCCTACTCCCGAAAACGTAAGTATGACACCCAATTCATTAAATGCTTTGATAATAAAATCCCTAACAGTAGTCGTAATACCCGTGGCAACAACAAAATCTTCAGCAGCATCTTGCTGTAACATCAGCCACATCGCCTCTACATAATCTCGGGCATGCCCCCAATCGCGCTTGGCGTCAATATTACCCATAAACATAGTTTGCTGTAGGCCTAAAGCAATTCTGGCCGCTGCTCTGGTGATTTTTCGAGTAACAAAAGTTTCGCCCCGCAGCGGAGACTCATGATTAAACAGAATACCATTGCAAGCATACAGGTTGTAGGCTTCTCGGTAATTTACAGTAATCCAATAGCTATACAACTTGGCAACTGCATAGGGGGAGCGCGGATAAAACGGGGTTGTTTCGCTCTGCGGTACCTGCTGCACTAATCCATAAAGTTCAGACGTAGATGCCTGATAAAATCGCGTCTTTTTTTGCAGTCCAAGAATACGTATGGCTTCCAGCAGGCGTAAAGTTCCGATTCCATCAACATCTGCGGTGTATTCTGGAGAATCAAAACTAACCTTTACGTGCGACATCGCTCCGAGGTTGTAAATCTCATCCGGCTGAACTTCCTGCACAATCCTGATGAGGTTACCCGAATCCGACAGGTCTCCATAATGGAGTTTGAGCTTTAGATTCTTCTCGTGAGGATCTTGATATAGGTGGTCGATCCGATCGGTGTTAAACAGCGAACTGCGCCTTTTAATACCATGAACTTCATATCCCTTTGATAACAAAAGTTCTGCTAAGTAGGCTCCGTCTTGTCCTGTTATGCCTGTTACAAGTGCTTTTTTCAATGTTAAATAAATTTAAGTCCTACAATAATCAAATCTAGTACTTCAGCAAATACCAATTGATTGTTTTCTCTATTCCCGTATCAAAAACCTCCTCTGCCTTCCACCCCAACTCTGTTTCAATTTTAGTAGCATCAATGGCATATCGCTTATCGTGGCCAGCTCTGTCTTTTACAAAGGTGATTAATTCTTTATAGGAGGCACCATTTTTCAGTGGTCGGATTTTATCAAGCAGTGAACAAATCCGATCAACAATCTGATTGTTATTTCGCTCATTTCTTCCCCCAATGTTGTAAGTCTCTCCTGACTTTCCTTTTTCAAATGCTAGTGCAATGCCTTTGCAATGGTCGAGCACATACAACCAATCACGTACGTTCTTACCATCGCCATAAATCGGAATAGGCTGCTCGGCCAGGGCCTTCCGAATGATAGTGGGAATCAATTTCTCCTTGTGCTGCTTTGGCCCATAATTATTAGAGCAATTTGTAGTGACTACATTCATACCATACGTATGAAAATAGCTGCGCACCATAAAATCGCTGCTCGCCTTTGAAGCTGAGTACGGACTGTTAGGTGCATAGGCTGTTGATTCTGAAAACAAACCTTCAGCACCGAGGGACCCATACACTTCATCTGTTGATACGTGTAAGAATCGATTCAACTCTGAACCTAACTTAAACTTAAATGGAGCCTCCATCCAAGCTTTTCTGGCCACATCTAATAAAGTAAAAGTTCCAAACACATTGGTGCGGATAAAAGCCTCCGGACCTTCAATGGAGTTATCGACATGTGATTCAGCAGCGAAGTGAATGACACCATTAAATTGATATTTGGTAAACAAACTCTCAACATAACTGCGATCGCAAATATCGCCTTTCTCGAAAACGTAGCGCGCATGACCCTCAATTTCTTTTATGTTACTTAGATCTCCCGCATAGGTAAGAGCATCGAGATTCACAATCTTATACTCAGTATGCTCTTCCAGGAAATGAACAATGAAATTAGAGCCAATAAAACCTGCCCCACCCGTTACTAATAAAGTCTTCATTACTAAAAATTAAAAATTGCCTTTTCGAAAGTTGAATGATTTTTATCACGCTGCGAAAGAATGAGGTCTTCTTTTTTCATGACCCAATCTATTTTCAAAGCGGGATCATTGTACATGATACCACCTTCTGCCTCGGGGTTATAAAACTCGTCACATTTATATAAAATTTCTGCCACCTCGCTCAAAACTAAAAATCCATGAGCAAAGCCTTTTGGAACCAACAACTGCTTCTTATTTTCAGCAGATAAAGAAATGGTAAATGATTGACCAAACGTTGATTTGGTTTTGCGAAGATCAACAACCACATCCAATATTTCCCCAGAAAGCACACGAACTAATTTCGTTTGCGGATAGGGTGCATTTTGATAGTGGAGTCCGCGAAGTACCCCTCTCCTCGATTTGGATTGATTGTCTTGAATAAAATGGATATCAATTCCCTTGGATTTCAGGACATCGTACCGATACGATTCCATAAAATAGCCGCGGGGGTCTTCAATCACCTTAGGCTCCAAAACCACCAATCCATCAAATCCGGTTTCAACGATATTCATTAGACAGATTTGATTACTTTTTCGTTGGCCACTTTTACCAGGTATTGTCCGTATTGGTTTTTCAATAGTGGTTTTGCTAGTTCTAATAATTTCTCTTTTGAGATGTATCCTTTGCGGAAGGAGATTTCTTCCAAGCACGCAATTTTCAAGCCCTGTCTCTCTTCGATAGACTCGACAAATGTAGAAGCTCTGATGAGGGACTCATGTGTCCCCGTATCAAGCCAAGCCATACCACGACCCAATAGTTTAACCTGGAGCGTTCCCTCTGCTAAATACAATTTGTTCAAATCGGTAATTTCGAGTTCGCCACGTGGCGAAGGCTTAATGGTCTTTGCTTTTTGAACAACCGTGTTATCGTAAAAGTAGAGCCCGGTTACTGCGTAGTTCGATTTGGGGTCCTTTGGCTTTTCTTCGATGGACAAGACTCTTCCATTATCGTCAAAATCAACCACGCCATAGCGGTGCGGATCGTTGACATAATATCCGAAAACGACTGAGCCCTTAGTTAGCTGACTTGCTTGTTCCAGCTGTGAAGAAAAATTATATCCGTAAAAGATATTGTCGCCTAGGACCAAACAAGCAGAATCATTTCCAATGAACGACTCCCCGATCAAGAATGCTTGCGCCAACCCATCGGGTGACGGCTGCTCCCGATACTCAAGTGTAATACCTAAGTCAGACCCATCACCTAGCAAATTTTTGAACAGCGGCAGGTCTTGTGGAGTGGAGATAACTAAGATTTCGCGAATGTTGGCCAACATCAATACCGACAAGGGGTAGTAAATCATCGGCTTATCATAAATAGGCAGCATCTGTTTAGATACCGACTTGGTCAATGGGTAAAGCCTTGTGCCCGAGCCGCCAGCCAAAATAATTCCCTTCATTAGTTGAAATTTAAACCGCGAATTTACGAAAAGTTATTCGCCCTTTGACTGCCTTAATTGGTAGGCTAGCTCGATAGATGGCCTCGCTTCCGCTAATCCAAAACCCCTTCCTGCCAATATCTCGCGATAGCTACTAGTATGCAAATCCGTAAAGCCATCACTAAACTCAATCTCCATTCCATCCATTTTTAACGATCGGAAGGTGCGCTTTCCTTTGGCTTTCACTTCATCCGGAAGGTGGTCTTCATTAATGCTCAAAGACCAATTGATGCGTGCCTTTTCTAATTCCAGATAACCGGCTGCATGATCGGCTTCATAAGCCGACACAGAATTGCTTTTGACTTTCCCAAAAACCCAAAGTAGCATATCAAAAAAATGAATGCCAATATTGGTAGCAATGCCACCCGATTTAATTTCTTCGCCTTTCCAGCTATGAAAATACCATTTACCCCGCGAAGTAATATAGGTCAAGTCAACATCAAAGATCTTTTCATTTTTCGCCTCCTCCACTTTCTTTTTTAATGCCTGAATGTTAGGGTGTAAGCGCAGTTGAAGAATAGTGTACACCTTCTTGCCCGTTTCTTTTTCAATTTCAGTTAAGGCGTCTACATTCCACGGATTCAACACTAAGGGCTTCTCACAAATGGCATCGGCTTGATTGCGCAGCGCAAATCGGATGTGAGAATCGTGCAGATAATTGGGCGAACATATACTGACATAGTCGATTTTCTGTCCTTGTCTTTTTAGCTTATCGATGTGTCGATCAAACCGCTCGAACTCGGTAAAAAAATCAGCCTTCGGAAAATACGAATCCATGATGCCAACACTATCAAAACGATCCAAGGCTGCCAGTAGATTATTGCCCGTGTCTTTGATGGCCTGCAAATGTCGTGGTGCTATGTAACCAGCTGCACCTATTAATGCAAAGTTTTTCATTTTATCTTTGAAACTTTTCCGTCTTTCAAAATATATTGTTCCCCACTTTCAGCACACGTTGCCCCACCGTTTTTATCAAACGAAAGTTTATGCCCATACTCGCTCATCCAACCGGTTTGCTTTGCAGGATTGCCCATAACCAATGCATAATCAGGAACATTTTTGGTAACAACTGCGCCTGCTCCGATAAAAGCAAATTGACCGATGTCGTGGCCACAAACAATCGTTGCATTGGCGCCAATAGATGCTCCTTTTTTCACCACCGTCTTGGCGTACTCATTTTTTCGGTTGATGGCACTGCGCGGATTAGTTACGTTGGTAAACACCATCGATGGGCCTAAGAATACATCGTCTTCACAAATTACCCCTGTATAAATAGAAACGTTGTTTTGAACCTTCACATTCTTACCCAAAACCACCTCTGGCGAGATCACCACATTTTGCCCGATGTTACAATTTTCTCCAATTCTGCAGTTAGGCATGATGTGTGAAAAATGCCAGATTTTTGTCCGTGCACCTATTTCGCAGCCTTCATCAATCACGGCTGTTTCGTGTGAGAAATAATTCTTGTCAGGCATAGCGAGAGTAATCTTTGATCGTCTGGCAAATGTACACCAATTCTTCCGAGGTCATTTCCGTATGGATGGGTAGCGAGATGACTGTTTTAGAAAGTTGTTCCGTGATGGGAAAGGATCCTTCTCCAAAGCCTGGCCGCTGATAGGCTTTTTGCAAGTGCAAAGGCACTGGATAATAAATCATCGATGGGATGCCTTTGCCTTCCAGATATTTTTTGAAATCATCTCGATTGATGCCATTTGTTTTGAGGGTGTATTGGTGGAATACGTGCGTTGAGTTTTTTGCTCTTACGGGGATATCCAAAAAAGCGCAAGATTTCAATTCGGCATCGTAGAAATCTGCCGCTTCATTTCTTTTGCGCGTGTAATCGTCCAAGTGCTTCAGTTTCACTTTTAAGATGGCTGCTTGCAACGTGTCCAGCCGACTGTTGATGCCGATCACATCGTGGTGGTATTTTACTTTCTGCCCATGGCTTGCAATCATCGTCATTTTCTCCGCCAGCGCGGAATCATGGGTGAAAATTGCACCCCCATCACCATAAGCCCCTAAATTCTTGGATGGAAAAAAAGAAGTTGTGCCAATTACACCCATTGTTCCTGCTTTCTTCATTGTGCCATCTGCAAATGTGTATTCCGCGCAAAGCGCTTGCGCCACGTCCTCTATCACAAAAAGATTGTGTGCGTTTGCAATTTTTAGAATGGACTCCATGTCCGCACATTGCCCATACAAATGGACCGGCACGATCGCTTTGGTGCGAGGCGTGATTTTGCTTTCAATTTGATCGACATCAATGTTGAAAGTATTCGCATCGACATCAATAAAAATCGGGACCAACCCAAGTAAAGCAATCACTTCGGCTGTTGCAACATACGTGTGTACGGGCAGAATCACCTCATCACCATGCTTCAGATCCAATGCCATCATCGCAATCTGAAGAGCGTCTGTACCATTAGCACAAGGAATGACATGTGCATTTTGGTTTTTAGCGGAAAGCGCTTGCGCAAATTCCTTTACCTCGGACCCTTGAATGAAGGCCGAAGACAATAAAACACTTTCAATGGCTGAATCAATTTCAGATTTGATATGAAGGTATTGGCCTCGCAAATCAACCATTTGTATTTTTTGCGTCATTTGATTCCCCTGATTTGTTTCTCCCATTGCCATGCATGCAACAGCGAATCTTCTAAGCTTAGTTGCGTTCGCCACCCGAGCATTTTCGCTGCCTTTGCGGGATCCGCATATATTTTTTCCACATCGCCCGCTCTTCGCAGGCCAACTTCATATTGGAGGGCAATGCCTGTTGTTTTGATAAAGCGTTTTACTAAATCCAAAACTGTTACTCCTATTCCGGTACCCAAATTGAATACCTCGTTTCGGTTTTGCAATGAGCTTATCTTCTGTAGGGCTGTTACATGTGCTTTAGCCAAGTCCACTACGTGAATGAAATCCCGCACGCAACTACCATCCGCTGTATTGTAATCATTCCCAAAAACGGTGAGCTTTAGGCGAATGCCAGCGGCTGTTTGCGTGACATAGGGAACCAGATTGGATGGAGTACCAATTGGCAATTCTCCTATCTGAGCAGAAGGGTGTGCGCCAACCGGATTGAAATAACGCAACGATACGGAGCGCAATTCTTTATTGGCTTGAATGCAGTCTTCCAATATCCGCTCACACATTTGTTTCGTTGCGCCATAAGGGGACTCTGCTTTTTTAAACGGTGCAGATTCATCTACCGGAATCCGATCTGGCTCGCCATAGACAGTGCAGGAAGAAGAGAAAATCATTTCGTTAACGTGAAATTTTTCCATCGCCTTTAACAAGACAGTCATCGATCCTACATTGTTTTGATAATAAAGCAAGGGTTGTTCTACTGATTCGCTTACAGATTTGTAGGCGGCAAAATGAATAACTGAATCAAAATTCTCTTTTGCAAAGACAGTATCCAAAAACCTTTCATCCGTACAACTTCCCTGATAGCAGGCTACTTTTCTGCCCGTGATCTTCTCAATCCCATCCACCATCCGCTTCTCACTTCGTGAAAAATCATCCAACACCACCACATCAAAGCCCTGTTGGATAAGCTCTACGGCCGTATGGGAACCAATGTATCCGGCACCTCCCGTTAACAACACCTTTTTTGAATTCGCCATCTTTTATAACCTTGACGAAATCTGAGACCTGTCTAAAAATCCTTTGACATCATAAACGATCGTCTGGTCATTTCTGATGTTCGTCCAATCAATCTTTTTAAACTCTTGATGGCTAACTGCTAGAACAATAGCAGAATACCTTTTATCCAGTCGACCAATTAAACGAATGCCATATTCATGCTCAACTTCATCGCTACCCGCGTGCGGATCGTAAACCTCAATATCTGCACCAAAGCTTTGCAGCTCTCGAATCACATCAATGGCACGGCTGTTTCTAATGTCGGGGCAGTTTTCTTTAAACGTGATACCTAAAACCAAAATCTTGGAGTTCTTGATTGGTAAATCGTGTTGGGTCATCAGTTTGATCACTCGGTTGGCGATGTGGGTACCCATGTTATCATTGATTCGCCTTCCCGCCAAAATTACCTGTGGGTAGTAACCCAGGCTGTCCGCTTTATAGGTAAGATAGTACGGATCCACACCAATGCAGTGTCCCCCTACTAACCCTGGCTTGTAGGGAAGAAAATTCCATTTGGTGCCTGCCGCCTCTAAAACTTCGTGGGTATCGATGTTCATTCTTTCAAAAATCAGCGAAAGCTCGTTGACAAAAGCGATGTTTATATCCCGTTGGGCGTTCTCAATGACTTTGGCTGCTTCGGCAACTTTGATGCTTGACGCTTTGTGGGTACCGGCAACAATAATTTTCTTGTAAAGTTGATCGACTCGCTCTGCAATTTCTGGTGTGCTTCCGCTTGTCACTTTCTTTATATTTGGCAGTCGATGTTGTTTATCTCCAGGATTAATTCTTTCCGGAGAATAGCCACAGAAGAAATCAGTGTTAAATTTTAGCCCGCTAAATTTTTCCAAAACGGGAACACAGTCCTCTTCTGTGCAGCCGGGGTACACAGTAGATTCATATATCACGATATCTCCTTTTTTCAAAACTTTTCCGACAGTTTCACTGGCTTTGATCAGTGGCGTGAGGTCAGGCTTTTTGTAAACGTCAACAGGAGTGGGCACCGTAACGATAAAGCAGTTTGCCTCTTTTAAATCATTTGGGTTGGATGTGAAGGAAAGTTGTGTCGCTGAATCCAATTCGCCTCGATCTACCTCAAGCGTGCGGTCGTGCCCTTTTTTAAGTTCGCTGATACGTTCGTTGTTAATGTCAAATCCAACAACAGGTATCTTTTTGCCAAACTCAACGGCCAGGGGCAAACCCACATAGCCGAGTCCAATGATTCCGATTTTCTCCACTCGTTTTCTAATTTTTATAATATTCTAAATACCAATCTACAAATTTACCCACTCCCACCTCAATAGGGGTAGAAGGCTTATAATTAATTTCCTTTACCAAGTCAGTCACGTCAGCAAGCGCTTCAGGCACATCGCCCTCTTGCATTGGCAAATAATTTTTGACCGCCTTTTTGCCTAGTTTTTGCTCAATAATTTCAATGTATCGCAGTAGCTCTACTGTGCTGCTATTGCCAACATTAAAAATTCTGTAAGGGGCAAAACTGGTTGCCGGGTCTGGTTTGAAAGAATCCCAATTTTTATTTGGGCTTGCAATTTTAGGAATCAACCTTACTATACATTCTACCAAGTCATCGATGTATGTAAAGTCGCGCTTCATCAAACCTTTATTATACACGTTGATGGGTTCATCATTCAAAATAGCTTTTGTAAACATGAACAAAGCCATATCCGGCCGGCCGTAGGGGCCGTAGGCAGAAAAAAAACGGAGCCCCGTGGTGGGAAGTTTGTAAAGCACGGAATACGAATGTGCCATTAACTCATTGGCTCTTTTTGTAGCAGCATACAAGGCCAGAGGATGGTCTACTCCGTGATGATTGGAGAATGGCTGTTGCTGATTGGCTCCATAGACGGAACTAGAAGAAGCGTAAACCAAATGTTTGACTTGATGATGCCTGCATCCTTCCAAAATATTCAGAAAACCTGTTATATTACTTTCAATATACGTGTGAGGGTGATCGATGGAGTACCGAACACCAGCTTGGGCGGCAAGGTTAATCACACAATCAAACGCATCAGTAGAAAAAAGTTCTTCTGTTGATTTTCGATCGGCAATATCGATCTTGAGAAAGCGAAAGTTGGGGTGAGTTAACAGCTCAGTTCTTGACTTTTTAAGGGCAACATCATAATATTCGTTAAGACTATCTATGCCCACTACATTAAATCCGTCTTTCAACAATCTGCTGCAAAGATGAAAACCTATGAACCCCGCGGACCCCGTTACCAGTACTTTTGTCATTTCACTTTAAAAGAGGACAAAATTAGCATTTTGTTTTTCCTCAAATACCGTCAAAATGCGTTTCTTTGCATCCAATGGAAAATAATGACGAAATAGATCTACTAGAACTGTTTAAAAAGTCGGTTCAATGGATACAGCGGAACTTTAAACTTCTTGCGTTTTCAATAATTCTAGGTGGTGTCATTGGTTTTTGCTATGATTTTTTTTCTCCAAAAATCTATGAAAGCAGAATGTTGATAAGCTCTGAAATGCTGACAGAAACATTTTGTCTGCGAGTCTTTGGTGAGTTAAATGAGTCAGCTAAGGAAAAAAGCTTTCAGGAAGTAGCTGGAAAACTTGGGATCAGTATCAACGAGGCCGCTTCGCTTAAATCCATTCGAGTAGAAAATAGTATTAAGGAAAAAGCAGTCAATCAGGAAAAAAACTTTTTTTTGGTTGCCGTAAGAATTACTGATCAAAATATCCTCCCGAAATTACAGATGGCCATCATTAACTTTGTTTTGAGTAACAATTATATCAAATTGAAGGTAGATGAGCATAAAAAATTATTGGGGCAAATTGACGTGGAACTTGAGTCGTTGGTCGAATTAAAATCAAGAATTTATAAAGGCGATCTTTTTGAAAAAGCAAAGGGCAACGTGATGTTCGACCCAACCGAAATAAACACAAAAAGTATTTTGTTAAATGAACAAAAAGCCAAATTAGAAAGGGAATTGTCAGGTGAAGGAATTCAGCTTGTCCAAAGTTTCTCGAAACCCACCAAGCCCGTTTGGCCGAGGCCTTTGATTTCAATTGGAGTTGGAATCGCTTTTGGTTTGTGTATTCTTCTAATTATGATGATTGGTCAGTTCGCCATTCGTCTGGCAAAGGCTCCATAGTATCAATTTCGAGCGATGATATTTCAACTGCTTAAGAAAGAATTCACCCTTGAGCTTAGGCGGAAATCAGTTTTCTCTGGCTTAGCGCTCTACTTATTCAGCACAGTCTTTATCTACTACCTAACCTTTAATTTAAGACAAAACCTAATAAGCCCACTGGTTTGGAGTGCGTTGTTTTGGGTAACGATTTTGTTTTCTTCAATCAACACCATTGCTAAAAGTTTCATTGGAGAAAAGAGGGGGCAGGAGTTGTATTTTTATTCTCTGGCAAGCCCTGAGTCCATCGTTTTATCGAAACTGATTTATAATTTTCTCCTTTGTCTTGTTCTCGCCTTGACAGGTTTGGGGTTATTTGTTTTGTTTCTTTTCAATCCGATAGAGACCATTTTGCCGTTCATGCTTACAATTGTTTTAACATCGTGGGGTTTTGCCGCTTCGCTGACCCTTCTCTCGGGCATTGCTGCAAAAGCAAACAATAGTCATATTGTGATGACGGTTCTTAGCTTTCCAATCGTTATCTCCATTCTTTTGCTTTCCATTAAAATTACCAAAAACTGTATTGACGGACTGGAGGCTAGTACAAACAATGACGAACTGCTCACCCTATTGGCAATTAATTGCCTGGTTACAGCAGCGTCTTACTTACTGTTCCCGTATATTTGGCGCACTTAATCACAAATGAAAAAACAGTGGTGGAAAATAGGTGCTGTATTGCTGCTGATCTACACAGTAGTCGGAGGGCTTTTGTTTGATGTCCCGCGGCTTAATATCGTCAACGAAACTATTCGTGCGCTTTATTTTCACGTACCCATGTGGTTTGGAATGGTGGCAATGTTTTTTGTCTCTACTTATCACGCCATTCAGTACCTGCGAAATTCTCAACCAATTTATGACACGTATTCTATTTCGTTTGCATCCGTTGGTCTGATACTGGGTCTCTTGGGTATTGTTACCGGTATGATTTGGGCCAACTATACATGGGGTTCTCCTTGGCATGGCGACCCCAAGCAAAACGGTGCCGCGATAGCTCTCCTTGTTTACTTTGCTTACTTCATTTTACGAGGATCGGTTGCCAACCACGAGCAAAGAGCCAGGCTGAGTGCCGTTTACAATATCTTTGCTTTTGCCGCTATGGTTCCTCTTATTTTCATAATTCCAAGAATGACGAGTTCCATGCATCCGGGAAGCGGAGGAAATCCGGGTTTCAATATGTACGACTTAGACAGCAAAATGAGAATGGTGTTTTATCCGGCTGTCATTGGCTGGATTGCCATGGGAACTTGGATTGCTTCGCTACTAGTTCGAACCTACTTGTTAACTGAAAAAATTGAAGAACTCGAAGATGAACAAAATAGTTAAAATTTGTTGGGCATTGTCGGTAAGTCCACTGACGCTTTTAGCCCAAGAGGTAGAAATGGCGGATAGTCTACGTTCCAGCGGGAAGATTTATGTAGTAGTGGCCATTGTGCTTGTGATCTTGTTGGGGCTAATTGGATACTTGATATCCATAGACCGTAAGGTTTCTCGTTTGGAAAAACGGATTCCCGAGGCAAAAAAATAAGCTGTTCTTGGTCGCTTTCGCGTGATTCATTTGCCTTTTCAAGTCACACTTTTTTAAGTAGAATTCTGCTTAGCTCCTTGGTTTTGGGTTAACTTTGTCATTGAAAAAGTCTGATCTATGAAAAAGTCGCATGTTTTGGCAATTGGAGTGATTGCAGTGGCTGTTGTCATCATTATCGCTACCGCTGGCGATGCTAGTACCTATGTTAATTTTGAGCAGGCTTACCAACTTGCCTCAAGAGGAAGCTCTACCCAAGTTCATGTGGTCGGTCAGTTGCCAAAGGACGGGGGAGGGCAGATCGTGGGTATCGAAAAAAGTACAGATAATCTTTCCTTTTCCTTCATACTAATAGACGACAAAAACAAAGAACAAAAAGTCTTCTACAACGAACCGATGCCTCCTGATTTTTTGCGCTCCGAAAAAGTGGTGGTGATTGGAAGCTATGAAAACGGTCAATTCATTGCAAAAAAGATCTTATTGAAGTGCCCCTCAAAATATCAAGAACAGAAGTTGAATGCCAGTGTTTAATTTGAAAATTGACTTCGTTCGACTAGGTGCTTTTCCAAATTATTTCATTTTCAAATTTTTAAATTAATGCATTACCTCATTGGCAACCTAGGCCATCTTCTGGTTATTACTGCTTTTGTTACTTCATTGCTAAGCGCATTTGCCTATTGGAAAGCTACTACGCTAAAAGAAATTGAAGAGAAAAACTCTTGGTTAACTAATGCCAGGGTCGCTTTTGCTACCCACGTACTGGGAGTCTTTGGAATCGTTGCTGTTTTGTTTACGATTATCTACCAGCATTATTTTGAATACCATTATGCCTACTCTCATTCCTCATTGCACTTGCCGGGGCAATATATGCTGTCATGTTTTTGGGAAGGGCAAGAGGGCAGCTTTTTGCTTTGGATGTTTTGGCACGCCATTATTGGCCTGATTCTTATCAAGACCCAGAAAAACTGGGAGGCGCCAACGATGGTCGTCTTTACGTTGGTTCAGGCTTTTTTGGCTTCCATGATTCTGGGTGTTGTTATTCCGGGCTTAGATCTTAAGTTAGGCAGCTCTCCATTCATCCTGCTTCGCGATGCCATGGATGATCCCATTTTCAAATTACAACCCGACTTCATTCCGAAAGACGGAAATGGACTAAATGCATTGCTCCAAAATTATTGGATGGTTATCCACCCTCCTACTCTGTTTCTTGGATTTGCCTTGACACTTCCCCCCTTTGCTTTTTGCATGGCCGGTTTGTGGCAGAAAAAATATGTGGAGTGGGTAAAGCCTGCCTTGCCTTGGTCGCTGTTGGGCGGTGGCGTTTTGGGATTAGGTATTCTAATGGGTGGCTATTGGGCGTATGAAACACTAAATTTTGGAGGCTATTGGAATTGGGATCCTGTTGAAAACGCAGTGTATGTGCCTTGGCTGATTTTGATCGCCTCGATCCACACGATGATCACCTACAAAAACAGTGAGACAGCCCTCAAGAGCTCGATCATCTTGGTCATCGCGGTTTTCATACTATTGCTTTACTCTACTTTCCTCACGCGCAGTGGAATTTTGGGCGATGCCTCTGTTCATTCGTTCACCGATCTGGGGCTTTCCGGGCAGCTATTGATTTACCTTCTATTCTTTACGCTGGGTGCCATCGTTCTCGCGGTCATTCGGTGGAAGGAAATCCCCTCTTCAGAAAAAGAAGTTTCTACCTACTCACGTGAATTCTGGATTTTTCTTGGCGCCACAACACTATGCTTGATGGGCTTCCAGGTTTTGTTGCCAACTTCCATTCCTGTTTACAACAAAATCATTGAACTTTTTGGGGGAGTATCCAATTTAGCGCCTCCCGCCAATCAAATTGAATTCTATTCAAAATTTCAGTTGTGGTTTGGCGTAGCAGTGGCGCTCATTTCTGGAACTGGACAATTTTTTTGGTGGAAGAAGATAGACAAAGAAAAACTAAAACAGGAGATGTTGACTCCTGTTTTGATAACATTGCTACTCTTCGCCTTTACAATTTCTATTGCCAAGGTTTACAATCCAGCCTATTTAATTTTAACACTTGCAGGGCTCTATCTCATCGTATCAAACTTCAAGGTATTATTTACGCTGGCTAGACTAAACCCAAAATTATCGGGTGGTGCTGTGGCACACATCGGGATTGGTATGATGTTAATTGGGGTAATGTTCTCGGCAGGTTATTCGAAAGTGGTTTCTTTGAACAACACAGGAATGTTAATCTCAAAAGAATTACCAACAGAGTTCAACCGCGACAACCTCCTCCTTTTTATAAACGAACCTAGGTCAATGGCAGGTTACGATATAGAATACAAGGGCGAACGATTAGAGCCTAGACGTAAAAGCGGCTACATTAACAAAAATGATGTTGAGCTTACGTTAGATCCTTTCAAAGTTGTGGCACTTAAAGACATTATTTTTCAAAATGAAAAACTCTACAGTGCAAAAGATACCATTGAGATTTTTCCCGAGAATACTTTTTATGAGATAGAGCTTCGCAGAGACGGAAAAGTAGCAGCCTCTCTTTTTCCTCGGGTCCAAATTAATCCAGCGATGGGCGGTTTTATCGCCTCACCCGATATCAAAAGAAAATTCAGCCGGGATTTATACACACACGTTTCGTTACCGATGAATCGTGAAGAAGAGCCGGAGTGGGGGAAATTGGAAGAGGTAAAAGTAAAAATTGGACAAGAGTTTTTTATCAATTCAAAATACAGCACAACACTCGAGGAGATTAGGCGAGTTGACGAGATCGAGGGTGTAAAGCTTGCAACCGAAGACGTAGCCGTTCAGGCTATGATCAAGGTGCAAGGAGAGTATGAACCCTACACCGTCAGCCCATTTTTTCTAATCAAAGATAAGAGTCAAGTGGGGCGCTTACCCGCGGAAATAAATGATTTGGGCATAAAAATCACCTTGTTGAATATTCTGCCTGAAACCAATGAGTTTCTTCTAGGCATCAATGCCCGACAGAAAGATTGGGTCGTTATCAAAGCATTAGAAAAGCCTTACATCAATGTGCTGTGGTTGGGTACTTTTGTATTGATGATCGGATTTGGTATGGCGATGGTGAGGAGGTTTAAAGAATAAAATGAAGTAATTTGAAAATGGTCAATTTTACTCTTGAGGAATTGCCTACTACTTTTCAAATTACCTCAACAACTCCCTTGAAATAACCATTTTTTGAATCTCCGTTGTTCCCTCGTAGATCTGGGTAATCTTCGCATCGCGCATCAATCGCTCGACATGAAATTCCTTTACATATCCATATCCACCATGGATTTGAACTGCCTCGGTGGTAACTTCTTGCGCAATTTGAGAGGCAAATAGCTTCGCCATAGCAGCCGCTTTTACAAAATCTCTCTTCTGATCTTTCAGGTAAGCGGCTTGCCAAATGAGCAACCTTGCAGCATCAATTTTTGTGGCCATATCAGCAAGTTTAAATTGTATAGCCTGATGTTCCGTGAGGTGTTTACCAAATGCCTTCCTCTCTTTTGCGTACTTCAATGCTAGTTCGTAGGCACCAGCCGCTATACCGAGAGCCTGGGCAGCGATACCGATTCGCCCTCCATTTAAGGTGGTCATTGCGAATGTAAAGCCAAATCCATCTTCACCAATTCGATTGGCCTTAGGCACCTTCACGTCTGTAAACATAAGCGAATGGGTGTCACTGCCTCTGATTCCCATTTTATCTTCCTTTCTCCCCACCACGAAACCAGGCATGCCCCTTTCTACAATCAGCGCATTGATGCCTTTGTGCTTTTTCTCTGGATGCGTTTGGGCAATTACGATGTAAACACTCGCACTTTTACCATTGGTAATCCAATTCTTAGTACCATTCAAAAGATAGTAATCTCCTTTGTCTTCAGCCGTAGTTCGTTGACTAGTGGCATCAGATCCTGCTTCAGGTTCAGATAAACAAAAGGCTCCTATCACTTCACCCGTAGCTAACCTCTTTAAATATTTCTCTTTTTGTTCCTCCGAGCCAAATCGCTCCAATCCCCAGCAAACCAATGAATTGTTCACCGACATACACACTGAGGCGGATGCATCGACCTTAGAAATCTCTTCCATCGCTAGCACATATGAGATAGAATCCATTCCTCCTCCATTGTATTTTGGATCGGTCATCATTCCCATAAAACCAAGCTCGCCCATTTTTTTCACCTGCTCGGCCGGAAACTTTTGCTCATTGTCCCTGTCAATCACACCAGGCAAAAGCTCACTTTGGGCAAAGTCTCTGGCAGCTTGTTGTACGGAAATTTGCTCTTCAGTCAATTCAAAATTCATAGTTTCTATCGTTTGAAATCAATAACAATGATAGTGCATAAAATGATTTGAATGATCGTTAGGTTGTTCAAAAATTATTGAAAGGCCAAAAACAAAAAAAGGCTTGAGATAACTCAAGCCTTTTTTTCCTATTGAATACTACTTAGTCACGGTCCATCCCCAGATACACCATGACATAATAAGCCAAGGTGGTTACAGCTCCAATGGCTGCAACTACGTAGGTCATTGCCGCCCATTTGAGAGCATCTTGCGACATGTCATATTCAGCCGGAGTCACTATGTTTCTGGTTTTCACCCAAGCCAGCGCTCGATTGCTCGCATCAAATTCCACTGGTAATGTGATCAAAGCAAACAATGCGAAAGCAGCGTAACAAACAATGATAACAAGCAATGCTGTTTTCATCGGGAGAATGCTAGAGGCAAAGATCGACCCGAAAATCATCGCCATCATCATAAAATTAAGCACCTTGGCGCTTATGTTTTGCACTGGCACCAAAGCTGATCTTAACTGAAGCATGCTGTATGCAGTAGCATGTTGCACGGCATGACCACATTCGTGAGACGCTACTGCTGATGAGGCTGCGTTGCGTCCATGAAATACCTCCTGACTTAAATTCACAGTCTTGTCGGCTGGATTGTAATGATCCGTTAACTGTCCTTCAACACAAGTCACTTGCACATCTCTGATTCCGTGATCAGCTAACATAAGCCTCGCAATTTCCGCACCTGTTAAGTCTTTGGTTAAATGTATTTGAGAATACTCTTTGAATTTGCTCTTCAGTCTTGAACTGACCATCCAGCCAATCAACATGAAAAAGCCCCCAATAATCAATGCACCCATAGTTGTAATAGTTTATGTTCGTTTAATTTTCTCTACAATTCGAGTAGTGGAATAGCCTGGCACAAAATCAATTGTTTCCACTGTCCCTCCAGCCTTTTTAACAACATCTGCGCCAACGATGTTTTCTGCCAAATAGTCACTCCCTTTTACCAGCACATTCGGTACCAGCTCAGAAATCAAATTTAATGGGGTGTCTTCATTAAAAAAAACGACCAAATCAACGAACTGAAGAGCCGCCAAAATCCGGGCCCTGGAATACTGATCTTGCAATGGACGTTCAGGTCCCTTAAATCGACTTACTGAATCATCGGTGTTCAGTCCTATTACCAGATGGTCTCCTTTGGCTCTTGCTTTCTCGAGATAGTCAACGTGCCCTAGATGCAAAAGATCAAAGCAGCCATTGGTAAAAACTACTTTCTCGCTGCCCCTCTGCCAGGCACGCACTGTTTCTTTCGCCTCGGATAAAGACTTTAACTTTCCTTCTGTTTTCTCCATTTGATAATCAAATAACTGGCGATCAAAGATAGCACCCCCATTAAAATCATTAAAATGGTCTGCCAGCCATGAAAAATAAACACAAATGCAACGGCATCGGCCTGCGGAAGGTTGTAGAGCATGACTAACGCAAGTGGTACCAGCGTGTGGTAAGATCCTGCTCCTCCTGGAAGTGGTGCAGCCATCGCAATCGAGCCAACTGCGAAAAGAGTTAGCACTGCACTAAAACCCAAATCTTCCGTTTCTGGAAATGCTTTGATCACGAGATAGCTCATCAAGAAGTACAACAACCATATGCCAAGGGAATAGGCAATAAAGAGTCCTTTATTCTGCATTTTAAAAATGGCGAGCAGTCCTTCTTTAAAACCTTCTATGATTTTCAACAGCTTTTTGTTTTTGCGAAGAAAAAAAATCGCTGCTGCAAAAATAATTACCCCAAAAAAAACAACGATCATCCAAGGCGATATTGAAAAGCCTTCTCCGGAAGAAAAATCTAGCGAGTCAATAAATTTTTTCAGTTTCTGCCATTCTGCAAAAAACGAAAGGGCAATTAATAACAGAAGACAGATCACATCCACCATTCGTTCCACGACTACCGTGCCAAACGAAACTTCAACGGGGGTTTTTTCAAGCTTATACAAGTTATAGCATCGCGACACTTCTCCCCCTCGTGGAACGGCCAGGTTCACCAGGTATCCGATCATTAACGAAAGAAAGCTATTGGTCAATCCAACTTTGTTACCCGTTGGCACTAACAACATTCTCCAACGTTCTGCCCGCAATAAATGACTGAGTATGGCAACCAACGCCATTAAGCCCAGGTATCCCTTATTGGAATTTTGCCATGCCTTCCAGAGAAAGTCCGACTTGTTTTCGCCTTCACCCAGGGTCAATCCCCTTAACGAAAGCCACAGTAAGAGCGCTGTAAGCGCTATCATGCCAACATACTGCAGTATTGAGCGGAGGGTAGATTTCAAGTTAGTTTAATTGGTTATTTGGGTCTGGGAAAATAAGTGAAGGCTTGAACTGTTTTGCTTCTTCCAATTCCATCGAAGCATATGAAATCACGATTACTATATCACCCACTTGCGCCTTGCGCGCAGCGGGGCCATTCAGACATATCGTTCCGCTGTTTCGTTGGCCTTTAATCACATACGTTTCCAACCGTTCGCCATTGTTGATATTGACCACTTGCACCTTCTCTCCTTCGATCAATTGGGCGGCATCCATCAGGGATTCATCAATCGTAATGCTCCCTACGTAGTGCAACTCAGCCTGTGTAATTTTTACACGGTGTATTTTTGATTTTAAAACTTCAATTCTCATTCTAACAACAAATTATCAATTAGCCTTACATCTCCCACATATCCTGCAATCAACAGAACGGATCCATCTAAAACGTTCTGCACATGCTTTAAGTTTTTTGTATTAACCCATTCAATGTATTCCAATTTTACATTTGGGGTCGCCTCACACATTTGCTTGACCTTGTTTTTCACAGTAATGAATTGTTCCCCTTTTTTCACCAATTCGCTTGCCATGAGCAAAGATTGATAAAATACAGTAGCATTCGCTTTTTCGCTTTCTTTCAAACGCTGATTGCGCGATGACATGGCCAAACCGCTCTGCTCCCTAAAAATAGGAACCGAAGTAAGTTGAATGTCGAACTGTAGCTCATCCACCAACTTCTCAATGACTTTATACTGCTGAAAATCCTTTTGACCAAAATAGGCGCGATTGGGTTGAATGATGTTAAACAACTTGCAGACCACCTGGGCCACCCCGTTGAAATGTCCTGGGCGAAACTCACCTTCTAACACTGACCCTATTTCACCCACGTCAAACCCGATTTCACTCTTTCCTCGATACATCTCCTCATTACTAGGAGCAAAGATTACATCGCAACCAGCCTTTTCCAGCCTTTCTTTGTCGCTATCCAATGTGCGTGGGTATTTTTCTAAATCGACTGCATTATTAAACTGGGTAGGATTAACATAAATACTGCATATCGTAATGTCGTTTTGGCTGCGCGAGACTCTGATCAATTCTAGATGCCCTTCATGTAGTGCCCCCATAGTAGGCACCAAACCAATGGTAAATAGCTCCCTTTGCTTAGCCTTTAAAAACGCCCTTATCGGCTTAATTTCGTTGAAAATATCCATTTTTGGGCAATTTTAGGGGGTCGCAAAGATAGACCTTATAAGTTAAGTTTAGTTGAATAAGGGGTGAATTTTGCGTACTTTTGCGCCTCGGTTCTCTATGTCTTTCTCTTAAATCCAGGTGTATGTCAAAAATCCGCATTCTCTATGTTGCCAGTGAGATCAACCCATTCCTTCAAACCACTGAAGTATCTGATTTTGTAAGGAAGTTGCCTCAGGCCATGCAGGAAAGAGGCATGGAGATACGTATTTTGGTTCCGCGCTTTGGATTGATCAATGAGCGAAAGAATAGACTGCATGAAGTGGTTCGGCTATCAGGAATTAACATTGCGGTGGGCGATGAAGAGAAGCCTTTGATCATTAAAGTCGCTTCTATTCCCAATGCAAAACTCCAGGTTTACTTTATTGACAACGAAGATTATTTCCATCGCAAGTCAGTTTTCCATGATAAGGAAAACAAGTTTTTTGAAGACAACGATGAGCGTGCCATTTTCTTTTGCAAAGGTGTTATTGAAACGGTGCGTAAACTAGGCTGGTCACCTGATATTGTACATTGCAATGACTGGATTACCAGTTTCATTCCTTTGTACCTAAAAACTACCTACAAAAAAGATCCGTTGTTTAAGAATACAAAAACGGTGTTCACGATTTACAACAACCCTTTTACGCACAAGTTTAAGGGCGATTTGATGGGTAAAGTAAGGATGATCGATATTGAAGACAATATGCTCGGTCATTTGAAAACAGCCGACTACGAAGGCTTTATTAAAATAGGCGCTGAGTTTGCAGATGTAGTGAACATTGCTGGTGACAACAAGAAACTCGAAGGTCTAGTTAAGAAATTAGAGAAAAAGAAAATAGAGAGCTACGCCAAGGATGATGACCATTCTGAATCATTTTTTAACTTGTACACAGATTTGGTAGGATAATATCACTCCTCCCAAACATTTTTTAACTCTAACGTTTCGCTTATGTGTGGGATTGTAGCCTATGTTGGACATCGACAAGCCAGCGATATAATTATCAAAGGACTAAAAAGACTAGAGTATCGCGGCTATGATAGCGCGGGCATTGCTCTCCTTAACAAATCTCTCAACGTTTACAAAAAGAAAGGTAAGGTCACCGAACTAGAAGCATTCCTTAAAGGGCAAAATCTTTCCAGCACCATTGGCATGGGGCACACCCGTTGGGCAACCCACGGAGAGCCGAACGATGAAAACGCCCATCCCCATTATTCAGCCACCAAAAAGTTGGCAATTATTCATAATGGGATCATCGAAAACTACAGCTCGCTAAAGCAAGATCTGCTTCGAAAAGGCCATCGGTTTTATAGCGAGACCGATACTGAGGTTTTTATCCATT
This sequence comes from Cyclobacteriaceae bacterium, assembly GCA_031400595.1. Lineage (GTDB taxonomy): Bacteria > Bacteroidota > Bacteroidia > Cytophagales > Cyclobacteriaceae > ELB16-189. Next base: position 951,045 of record JANNQG010000025.1, on the reverse strand, counting down.
TTATTGAAGACATTAAAGAGAAAGAAAATTGCTCACTGGATGAGGCAGTACGCCTGGCACTCACCAAAGTTGTAGGAGCCTATGCCATTGTTGTAATGTCTTTGGAAGACCCCACGCTTTTAATTGCTGCACGCAAAGGAAGTCCACTAGTAGTTGGCATCGGCAAAGGCGAGTACTTTATGGCATCCGATGCCACACCTATTATTGAATACACCAATGAGGTTGTTTACCTTAATGATCAAGAGATCGCGATCGTAAACAACGGTGTGCTGACCATAAAAAATACAGCCAACTTGCCATTAACACCCTACGTACAGACAGTGGATATGGAACTGGAGGCGATTGAAAAGGGTGGGTTTGAGCACTTCATGATCAAAGAAATTTTTGAGCAGCCACGTTCGATTAAAGACTGTCTCAGGGGGCGTCTTGATTCATCCTCCGGAAGGCTAATTCTGGGCGGACTTCGTGAATACCTGAATAAGCTGGTGAATGCCGATCGCATTTTGATTGTGGCATGCGGAACCTCTTGGCATGCTGGGCTCGTTGCAGAATACTTTTTTGAAGAGTTTTGCAGAATCCCGGTGGAGGTAGAATATGCTTCAGAATTTCGCTATCGCAATCCAGTAATCAGAGAGGGTGACGTGGTAATCGCGATTTCACAATCGGGCGAGACAGCGGATACACTTGCCGCCATCGAGTTGGCCAAATCAAAAGGGGCCATCATTTTCGGAGTTTGTAATGTGGTGGGATCTTCCATTCCTAGAAATACACATGCTGGAGCTTATACCCATGCAGGGCCTGAAATTGGCGTAGCCAGTACCAAAGCGTTTACGGCACAACTTACCGTGTTAAACATGATCGCACTTATTGTAGCCCAAAAGAAAGGCACCATCACTGAGCAAAAGTATCATGAACTACTCGTGGAGATGGAGAATATTCCGGCCAAAGTAGAAAAGGCATTGAAACTCAATAAACAAATTGAAGCTATCGCTGACGAGTTTAAGGACGCAACCAATTTCTTGTATCTCGGGCGAGGATATAATTTTCCTGTTGCACTAGAGGGTGCCTTGAAGCTAAAAGAGATTTCTTATATTCATGCAGAGGGGTATCCTGCGGCCGAAATGAAACACGGCCCAATTGCGTTGATTGATCAGGAGATGCCCGTTGTATTCATTGCAACCAAAGACAGCAGTTATGAAAAAGTGGTCTCCAATATTCAGGAGGTGAAGGCACGAAAAGGGCGTGTCATTGCGATCGTTACGGAAGGTGATACCCATATTCCAAAAATGGCTGAATTTGTCATAGAAGTGCCAGCCACATTAGAGCCTCTCATGCCAATGGTATCGGTGGTTCCTCTACAATTGTTATCCTATCACATAGCCGTCATGAGAGGTTGCAACGTGGATCAGCCAAGAAATCTGGCGAAAAGTGTTACAGTAGAGTAGAACGATTCAAATATTCCTTCTTTAAAAGAGGGCAAATCTTATATCGTTCATCTTTGGTGTCTTGATAGACAGCGTCCAAAACGTAATAAACATTTTCAATTCCAATTTTCTTAGCCCACTCAAATGGTCCCATTGGGTAGTTGGTACCTAATTTCATTGCAATATCAATATCCGTTTTGCTGGCTGTTCCCTCCTGTACAGTATAGTAAGCCTCATTGATGATCATACAAATAACGCGAGGCGTAACGAGGCCAACACGATCGGCCACAACTACAAAATCAGTTTGTAACAACTTGCTAATTCGTTCCAATTCGGATGAATCCGCCTCTTCTCTGAGGCTGACCTCTAACAAGTCACGATTCAAAAAAGTGGGTAAGCCACAAAACCCAAAAAGAGTGCAGTGGATCTGATTTTTTACTTCCATGGAAAGCTCAGCAAGGCTTACCAATGAAGTATTTAAAAAAGCTGCAATTCCTTTGTGGTCGCGATAGACCTCCATTTGAGATCGGTCCTTTTCGATAACAAAATCAAATACAACGTCTGATGTACCAAAAAACTTTTCGGCTTCTTGTTGATGGTCAACAAGCGTATATCCATGAGAAGAGCCAAATTTATCCCGACATTCTTGTGCGTTCGCTTGATTGCCAATCACCAAAATATTCATAAGAGAAACAGAAGTTTTTCAGATATTTGAATCAAAACTACTCATCCTTTCGCTATGACCAAAGAAGTAATTTACTCGTCCAACGCCCCCGAACCAATCGGGCCCTACAGCCAGGCGATAAAGGCTGGGAATATGCTTTTTGTATCAGGGCAAATTGCGATCAATAAGTCTTCCGGTGAAATGATTACAGCTACGATCGTGGAAGAGACCGAACAAGTGATGAAGAACCTGAGTGAAATCTTACTGGCTGCGAATATGGACTTTAGTCACGTGGTGAAGTGCACCATCTTTCTAAAAGACATGAATAACTTTCCTAAAGTCAACGAAGTGTATGGAAGAAGATTTTCCTCGCTTCCTCCCGCTCGTGAAACTGTGGAAGTAAGCCGACTGCCCAAAGATGTCAATGTAGAAATTTCCTGTATCGCAGTAGGCTAAAAGAAAAACTGTCGGTTGATTCAGATCATTGCTTTTTCATAGTATGCAGCTACAACTGCAGATGACTATTTTAATATAACTTTGACGCTTAAAGAATAAAACATGAAACCTGTACGCGTGCGGTTTGCGCCAAGTCCAACCGGGGCTTTACACATTGGTGGTGTACGCACAGCACTATATAACTACTTGCTGGCTCGTAAGTACAATGGAACCCTGATCTTGCGAATTGAAGATACAGACCAAAACCGATACGTACCCGGAGCAGAAGAATACATTATCAACGCATTGAATTGGGTGGGCATTCAAATTGATGAAGGCGTTGGTAAAGGTGGGCCGCATGCACCCTACCGCCAATCCGAGCGCAAGACGATTTATAAGCAATACGCGCAACAACTCGTTGACGAAGGCAACGCCTATTACGCATTTGATACCGAGCAAGATTTAGAAGCGATGCGCGAACGGTTAAAAGCAGCAGGCGATGCCAATCAGCAGTATGGGAGTGGAAGCCGTATGCAGATGAACAACTCATTGACTTTAAAAAAAGAAGAAGTCGACAAGAAATTGTCAGCTGGAGAACCGTATGTGATAAGATTAAAAGTACCGACAAACCAAGAAGTTAGGTTGACTGATCTAATCCGAGGCGAAGTAGTGGTCAACTCTTCGCAAATTGATGATAAAGTACTGATGAAATCGGATGGCATGCCTACGTATCATTTAGCCAATGTAGTTGACGACTACCTGATGAAGATTTCGCACGTTATCAGAGGTGAAGAATGGTTGCCATCAGCTCCTTTGCACATATTGTTGTATCAGTTTTTAGGTTGGCTAAATGAAATGCCGCAGTTTGCACACTTGCCACTTCTTTTGAAGCCCGATGGAAATGGAAAGTTGAGTAAGCGAGATGCAGATCGGATGGGGTTCCCAATTTTTCCGTTGAACTGGACTGATCCTGCAACACAAGAACTGGCTACCGGCTTTAAGGAGACTGGATTTCTCCCCGAAGCGTTAATCAATTTCTTGGCCTTTCTTGGATGGAATCCAGGAACAGAAAAAGAGATTTTCTCAATGTCAGAATTGGTGGATGCTTTTTCCATTGAACGAATAGGCAAAGCAGGGGCGAAATTTGATATACAAAAAGCACAGTGGTTTAATCAGCACTACTTACGCGATAAGTCTGACAAGGAACTGGCGGAATATCTGCTAGCCTCTCTTACAAAGGAAGGTATCACTTGCAGCAATGAGAAAGCCGAAAAAATATGCTTTGCTTTGCGTGAACGAATCACTTTCCCCGGTGATTTGTGGGAGCAAGGCAAGATTTTCTTTTCAGCCCCGACTACATTCGATCAACAAATAGTCGCAAAAAAATGGAACTCTGATACAGTAAGTACGTTACGTGGGTTTATAGAAGAAATCAAAGTTACCCAACCATTCTCTGCTGATGCTACAAAGTTTTCGTTAGAAAAGGTAACGGGAGAGTTAGGAATAAAGACAGGTCAAATTCTCCAACCTCTCAGGATGTCGTTAACAGGTGGTGCGTCTGGACCAGACTTGATGTTAACGATGGAAATACTAGGGAAAGAAGAAACAGTTAACCGGATAAAATACGCACTGGAAAATTTGCAAGTAGCGGGTACATAAACGAAAATTAAATGGCCAAGAAAGACAAACCCAGTCCAAAGCAAGGAAAGCCACGTGTTCACAAAGAGCTTAGTGGGTTTGAAGTTTCGATTGATCAATTTGGCGGACTACAATCCAATATGAACATCGAGAAAATAAATTCCTTTCTGGATAGAAATGTGGACGACAAGAAATTACTCGAAAAAGAAGAAACTGAACGCTTAAAAAAATTGAAAAAGAAAAATAAATAATATGCCATCATCACATGTTATCGACTATCAAATAAAAGGTGAAAGCATTCAAATTGTTGAAGTGGAACTCGATCCTTTAGAGACAGTTATTGCAGAGGCAGGAGCTATGCTCTTTATGGAAGAGGGAATACTCTTCGAGACAAAAATGGGCGATGGCTCCAATCCAAACGCAGGTCTTTTTGACAAATTGCTTTCTGCGGGAAGTCGATTGCTCACAGGCGAGTCATTGTTTATGACTCATTTCACTAATCGTGGAAATAGAAAGGCGAAAGTGGGATTCTCTGCCCCGTACCCAGGCACTGTGATTCCAATAGATCTTGCCAAAAGTCCTGGACAGGAATTAGTAGTACAAAAAGACGGCTTTCTATGTGCGGCATTTGGTACGAAGCTGAGCATTGTATTTAATCGCAAGATCGGAGCTGGTTTGGTAGGTGGCGAGGGATTCATTCTTCAAAAATTGCAAGGTGATGGACTTGCATTTGTGCATGCAGGCGGGACGGTTATCGAACGTACCCTAAATAATGAAACACTTCGGGTGGATACCGGATGCGTGGTGGCTTTTGAATCACAAGTCGACTTTGATGTTGAATCAACCGGTAGTTTAAAGTCAATGGTGTTCGGTGGTGAGGGGATATACCTCGCAACTTTGCGCGGAACTGGTAAAGTGTGGCTGCAGTCAATGCCTATTCGAAAACTAATTCAAGCATTAGCGCCTTACGGGGGTAACAGTCGAAAAGAGGGAGGTTCTTTGTTAGGTAATTTATTTGAAAGCTAGAACGCATAATGAAATTGCAAATAACGAGTGGATACAATTAAACTAGCTCTCATCAGCGAAGGGAAAGTTCCTCCAGACAAACGTGTACCTTTTACTCCGTTGCAAGCTGAAGAAATTATGCAACGCTTTCCACACGTGAAAATGGTTTGCCAACCAAGTACCGCGAGGTGCTTCAAAGAGGCCGAGTATAAAGAGTTGGGCATCTCAGTGCAAGAAGATGTTTCTGCTTGCGACATCCTGATGGGAATTAAGGAAGTGCCGATTCAAAATCTTATTGCTAACAAAACGTATCTGTTTTTTTCGCATACGCTAAAAAAACAACCGTATAATCGAAAACTACTACAAGAGATTCTAAAAAAGAAAATACGACTGATTGATTACGAAACATTAAAAGACCAGCAGGGAAATCGGCTAGTTGCATTTGGTAGATATGCCGGCATCGTGGGTGCTTACAATGGCTTGTGGGCCTATGGAAAAAAATACAAACTGTTTACGCTTAGAAGGGCAAACGAATGCTTTGATGTGAACGACCTAAAGCTTGAATTGCGAAAAATCAAACTGCCCCCTATCAAAATTGTTTTAACCGGAGCGGGGCGTGTCGGAAAAGGAGCAATGGAAACCCTTGATACTGCGGGAATCAGAAAAGTTGATCCGGCAGATTTTTTGAATTCTTCCTTTCCAGAACCTGTCTACACGCAATTAAGTAGTGCCGACTACCATCTCCGAATCGAGGGCGGTCATTTTAACCGAGATGAGTTTCACCAGCACCCCGAAAAGTACACTTCTCATTTTTCTCCCTTTACAAAAGTAGCCGATGTTTTACTGGCCGGGGCATTCTGGAACCCGGCTGCACCAAAACTTTTTGCCCCAGAAGATATGCGTGAGGATCATTTCCGCATTCGCGTAGTAGCAGACATCACCTGCGATATTAATGGCTCTATACCATGCACGAAAAGAGCTAGTACTATTACCGAGCCGCTTTACGATTACATCCCACAAACAGATTCGCTTGCAGATCCACTAAGTGGCGATTCACATATCACGGTTATGGCGGTTGATAACTTACCGTGCGAGCTACCGAGAAGCGCATCTGACGAATTTGGTAGGGATTTAATAGACCGAATTATGAAGCCATTACTTTTAGAGGATACGGAGGGGATCATTGCCAGAGCAACGATGGCCGAGAACGGCCGATTAACTTCCAATTTCAGCTACCTTCAAGACTACGTAGATCAAAAATAAATGATATGTTTTTATACAATGTAACAGTTGGTATTGACAAAGAGATAGAAAAGGACTGGGTAACGTGGATCAAGCAAAACTACCTTCCTGCTGTCACCGCCACCGGTTATTTCACAGAGTCCAAAATATATAGAATTGTTACTCATGACGATGAGAATTCAGTATCGTATAGCATCCAGCTATTTGCTCATCGTATTGAAGATGTCGTTCAGTACCTTGCCCAACACACTGATACTATTATTGAAGCACACCGGCTGCGATTTAAAGATCGACACGTAGTGTTCAATACCCTTCTGGAAGAATTATAATTAATTTCGCCTAGGCAATATTTAGAATTTTCCGAATTTCAGCGGCCTCTAATGTACAGTTGACCCACTCACCATCCATTTTTGTATTATACTTTTTGTAGAAATTAATAGCGGGCTCATTCCAGTCCAACACTTGCCACATCATTCCAGTACATTTCTGATTCATTGAATAATGTAAAGTTGCTTCAAAAAGCAACTTACCAATGCCTTGCCCTCTCATCCTCTCAGTCACTATTATATCTTCTAAATACAATCGCTTACCTTTCCATGTTGAGTATCTGTAGTAGAAAAGAGACACGCCTACTATTGCTTCATTTGCTTCTGCAACAAAAAAACCGAAGATCGGTTTTTTCCCAAAACCATCCTCCTTCATGGCTTGTACGGTGTTCGATACTTCACCCAAAGCGCGCTCGTAGGCTGCAAGTTCTTTCACTAAATCCAATACCCTAGGTAAGTCTCCTTCTATACCTTCTCGAATGTGTGGCATACGCAAATAAAAAAGGCTTCCTAGTACTAGGAAGCCTTTTCAAGTTAATTTTCCTGGATTAATATTCCCAAAGATTATGTTCTTTCTCCATCATCTTCATTTCTTCTTCCCATCGCGCAAACACAGCCTCTCCAAATGCCCGCCCATTTGCACCGTAGACTTCCTGTATTGACTGGTCATCAGGGTTTTCCACCTTGTGTATTATGCCATGGAATAGTCTAAGTTTGAATGCATCTAGAAAATTCATGTCTTGTGATGGGTTATAGCGATTCTTCCATTTTACCGTATTTCTAACTCTTATTTCTCTGTCATGTGAAAATTTCTCCACGAGGTTTGCAAAGTCTTTATAACTAACAAGTGCATTAGGGTTACCTGTCGTTGGATCTAGGATGATAAAACCTTGTATATCGTAATAAAGTCTAGAGCGCCTCTTATCAAAGATTACGTCTTCAACAACTTGGATAACGGAAACATCCTGAAAAGTTAAAAAGGCCTGTACCTCTCCTGTTTCATCCCAATAGCTTTTGTCTGTTGGAACTACAACCCCATTCATGTCATCAGTCGCAATGTATTTGGCACCGTTGTAGGCTACGGCATCTGAATTTGAATACGATTTTGCCGGATCAAACGCAGCCAATCCTGGCGGCAACTTCCTAACGGATCGATCCAAGCGCCAGAAGCCCGCATCTGTTGGCGGCCGAACCGCTGTCATATTGCGATTAGCTTTATAGGTTTTATCCGCATAAGAGACCTCATCGCCAGCACCATAGTCGGTCTGAGCATTGAAATCTTTAAGCGTTGACTTATCTCCCTTTCCAATAGCGTTTACAGCAGGAATCTCCTCATGAAATGTAAAGTCATCTGGCGCATATGCTTTTAAAGTACCCGACTTTAAGTTATCAAGAATAAAAGAAGCGATATTCGAGTAAGGAGAAACAAAAACCGCATTCTGCTTCTCTTTAAAATCTACTTCTCTCCACACTCTGAACCGGTACAACTGTTCGTAGTAAGGAATTTTCTCCAATGAATGGGTATTATAAATTGTATCCGTTTGTCCTGACACAGACGCAGCCAACGCAAGACAGAACAACAAAAAGAAAAGCTTTTTCATCCTCGATTACTTTACTGGTATAGCGATAGGTGTGAACTTGAAGTTAACGGGCAAGTTGTCATCATCTTTTGGATCGTAGGTAGATCTAACAACTGTAATTGAAACAATACCCAACACATCATTACTTCTTGCACCTAGATCCGCCAAGTTAATATTGCCGCTTGGCATTTCTTTAACACCGGTGCGTGTAGAAATCCTCATTTTGGTTATCCGATATCCTGCATCTTTCTTGTTTTGACTCGAAAAATTCTCAGGTAGACGAATTTCCACATTCACGCGAGCATTAGGAGGAACCCCTTTCTCAAAATTTAAATCTTGATTTTGGTACTTTAAAATAAATTGTGGCTCCGGAACAGGAATAGCGCTGAAATTTTCTACACCGATTTCTGTACCTCCCATTGTAATCCTAACTTTCATGTTGGCTCTTGCGGGCAGCAACGAATATGCGCCTGACCCCAAAGGAATAATTTTGCCGTCCTCTGGCGAACAAGTCAAATTGATCGCTGACATATCAGGAAGTCCCGGAATTGACACGTTTTTTACATTTCCGCACTCCTTATATAGAGTACTCGAAGCAGCCGACTCAAATTTTACATTTGGCTTTATAACGTTGTATTCAATACTCTGAACGATTGGATCACGCCCAGGTATATTGATTGTTACAGGATATGACATCTTAGCTATACCGTCTTGATCGTAACCCGTGGCACCCGCAACGAATTTAATCTTGCCCATTTTTATTTTTATGCCCTTTGAAACCTCAACTTCTTCGACTTTCACGGGTTGACCGCCTTTGAACATAACGGGATCAACCCCTGACGCTGCGCCAGCAACAAATAAATCACCTTCGTAAGTGGCACCCGCCACAAGACTATTTGATTTAGCTCTTACCATTGGAACCAACTGATCCACTTCATAGACCTTCCCTTTAGTAGTTGCCAACAATTCCGTTAGCGCAGCCCTTTCGTAATTTATTATTTCGGTTTGTTGTTGGCTTACGTACGCGATCGCTCCCATTGTAGGAGTGCCGTGAAACGCGAATTGCGGATAGGGATCTGTATTTATCTTGCCTTCTGCCTCAGCAAGGGTCTTATACCCACTCGCTTCCTTGGTGATCCTTGGAAAAGGAGTTTTTGACTTCATTATGCTATTTAATTGATCAACATGCTTATCTAACGCGATGGCGTAAGCAATCGCTTTACTTGTCCCTTTTCCGTTTTTTTCGTTCAACATTAATTCGTCCGCGTGATGAGTATCTTGAACCAATCCTTTCAAAGGCAAGTTGTCTTTACCTGTTGACATCTCCTTCTTAACGCCATCCATGTAGGCAAGAGTTGTTTTGGTTAGTTCTCTTACCTTCTTCGCTTTATCTTTTACCTCATCAACCTCTGCACTTTTTACGGTTGACCCTTCAATCGCTTTCACTAGGGCATCGTTACCTTCGCCTGTATCTTTTACGAGCTCCACGAGCGTTTCATCGATAATGGCAAATTTCTCTAGTACTGCACTACTAACATTAAGCGCCAAAAGGGCGGTTAATACCATGTACATCATACCAATCATTTTCTGCCTGGGTGTTTCCTTACCGCCTGCCATTTTTAATTAATTTAAATTATCAAAAATTAATCCCAAACTCCTTTCAACAATTACCCCTTCATGGCGGTAAGCATACTACCATACACCTTATTAAGGGCTGTAAGATTAGTTGTCAAGTTTCCTAACTCAGACGTAAACTTCGCAGTATTATCGCCCACTTTAGAAAGACCTTGCATCGCTCCTGTTAAACTCTCATAGAACTTATTCATATTCTTCACATGTGAATCTGCGTCCTTCAACTCCATCTCATAAATCGTATTAAGGGCGGCTAGATTCTTAGTAACCGACTGAACTTGTTTGTGGTATTCACTAGTATCTTTTGATGCATCCGCCATGGCGCCTACTGCTTTCATCGCAGTACCATACGACTTGTTCATTTCAGTAAGTGAAGCTGAAGCTGCCTGTACGTTCTTCGCATAATCGTTTGTCGCAACTGCCGCATTGGAAAGACTGCTCATTTGAGATGCCGATGTAGCTAAGTTAGTAAGGCCTTTTCCTAAATTATCAAGCAAATTTTGATCAACCTTGGCGGTCTTCAACATTTCATCTATTTTCAACAAAGGTGATTCACCTCCTGCTGGGCGGTTGCTAATTCTAGATGGCTGGTTAACAGGTCCTTCATAGTCTTCTGCCAATTCAGGATAAACTTTTGACCAATCCGCTTCCGCATGCTTGGGCTCAAAAGAGCTAAGGAAGAAAATGATGGCTTCGGTGCCGAGACCTAAAATCAACATTTCGTTTGCACCTTCCCAGTGCTGAATTTTAAATAATGCACCAACAATAACGACCGCTGCGCCAATACCGTATACTTTTGGCATGATGGTCGTAAAAAGTAAGTCAACAAATCCGCCTTTTTTCTTTGCCATGGTTCTTTGAGATTTAGGTTAGTCTGAGTTTTTTATAAATATAGTAGTAGTTTTCAATTATTGAAATTCAGTACCTGATGAACGGCCCAAATTAGTCATAGCGCAACGGAAACCGATGTAGGCGCGGGTCGAGTCTTTGTACTCGTACGTTCTCGTACCTGTCTCCAAATAATAGGCTACATCTTTCCAAGAACCTCCACGGATTACTTTTCTGGCGTTATACTTCTCTTTAGAATTGCCCTCTTTGTCATACGCATTTTTGTCGATGAATTGGGGATTCAAATCCCATACGGTTGGAACCGAGGCAGGATTGAAGTCATCCAAGCACCACTCAGATACATTCCCTGACATGTCGACCAAACCGTAATCATTGGGGAAATAAATTCCTACCGGAGACGTGTACGCGAACCCATCATCATAATAGTTACCTCGTCCTGGCTTAAAGTTAGCCAACATACATCCTTTTGAGTTTCTGATGTAAGGATTACCCCAAGGGTATTTATTCATATCTCTTCCACCACGTGCAGCATATTCCCATTCGGCTTCTGACGGCAGACGGAAAGCCGGCATCGGAGGTTGCCCACCATTTACTTGTCTCCACTCATTTAAGAAAGCCGTTCTCCACTTACCGAAGAAGTTAGCTGCCTCCCAGCTTACACCAACAACCGGATACTCTACATAACCAGGATGTTGCCAGTAGTAGTCCACCAAAGGATCGCCCATGTGGTGAGTGAAATCTCTCATCCAAACAGTTGTGTCTGGGTAGTATTTAGCCATGAAGTCTTGCTGACTAACTTGTGGAAAATTAGTTAACTGGGCACCACCTTCTGCGCCCATAAAAAAAGCAGTAAACTGCAGATACTCATCGTTTGTTATTTCGGTCTCATCCATGAATAGAGGACCGATGGTTATTTGCTTGTTAAAATTGATCTGTGTAGACGCGGGATCTTCATCAGCTTGACCCATGTGAAACGTTCCAGCCGGTATGGGTACCATGCCATAAGGGATGATCATAGACCAACCTTGCTTTCGCTCAATGGTAGATTGACCTACCACTTCTCCTTGAGCATCGCCTTTGCTTCCTTTACCTCCGATTCCTAAAAGACCGCAACTGCCAACAATAGAAGTTACCGACAAGATTAAAGCATAGTACAGAAATTTCTCAGCGCCAATTTTCTTCATAGGTTAATAATTAATACGCCCTCTCAGCTAGTTTATAGTTTTTTACTAACGAACGGAGGCGAAAGTTATTCTTTTTCAGCCTTTCCAAAGCTCCAAATTCAACAAATTATCAAAAAAAACCAAAATTATTTGTGCCCTAATGCCTGTAACGGGGTGTTCTCACCACTTTTTTTCCGCTTCCTGCATTGACCGGTAACTCGTAGCTCAACATCAATTCATGTGATGTGGGCTGCTTAGCCGCCTGATCTTGAATAATATAGTCGAGGCCGTAGCCTATTTTCAACGACTTATCTTTTAATAAGCTATATCCCAACATTAGAATCGCAGCCTCTGAAGATCTGAATGACAAACCACCCCACATGGTGTCCTTAAAATAAGCGATTGCACCTAAGTTGGCTGTAGTCTTTGTGAAGTCCGATTGAATAATGGTCATTAATTGGAACTTCAGATCGAAGTTGACTTCATAGAAATAGCCACCCGTTAAATACATGTGGGTCTGCAAAGAATTGCGCTGGCTCAAACCAAAGTCAAATGTTGACTTGAGTAAATGGTTAAAGCTCACACCTGCATAAAACTTCTCTTTGCGCCAATAAACACCGAGCGCCAAGTCAGGCCTCACTTGAGACAAGGAGCCTCTTTTATCTCCCAACAAAGGGTCATTTGGATCAATAAATCGGTATTGATCGAAGTTTATCGTTTGAGAATACATTCCTGCCCGTACCCCAATACTTAACTTACTATTCTTGATACCTAAGTGATAGGCGTATGATGCTTGAGCTTCTAGATTATTTTGAGGCCCCAATTGGTCATTAACAATATATGCCCCAAATCCACTATTTAATTTAAATATGGGAGCAGTGATGGAAATGATCTGAGTAGTGGGAGCACCGCCTCCGCCAACCGTGGGTGTATATCCAAGCCATTGACTTCGGTGAATGGCCGTCAGTTTGGTAATGCCTTCCACACCCGCGAATCCAGGGTTGTAGTATAGCGTATTAAACATGTAATGGGTAAATTGAGGATCTTGCTGTGCAAAAGACTTGCCCAGCGTCACCGATACCACCACAGTTAGAAGAAATATTTTTCTCACTTTTTTAAAAATAGACTTAAAGATAAATGAAATAAATGCAAACAGGCAACTTGATCCAGTTAAAGTGCAATAAAATGTAATCTCCACTAAAAACGTAATAACGAAGGGATTATTTAATCCCGTTCGCTCTTTTAATATAAAGTTCTAGTGCCCCAGTCATAGACGGAGCATTAGGTAGAGGTGCCTCAATATCTAGAAATAAACCAGCATCCTTTACTGCTTTCGCTGTAGTGGGGCCAAAAGCCGCCAAACGCGTATTGTTTTGTTTGAAATCCGGGAAGTTGACAAAAAGGGAATTAATACCGGAAGGGCTGAAGAAGGCTAGGATATCATAATAAACATTCTTCAAGTCATTCAGGTTGGCAGCCACTGTATGATTAATAACAGCCTCCGTAAACGTATACCCATTTTGTTTAAGAAAATCCGGAATATCGCTCTTGCGGATATCTGAACAGGGGAAGAGAAATTTTTCGTTTTTGTGCTTTTTAATGATCTCTAAAAGATCCTTCGTGTCCTTGAGCCCAGAGAATATCTTTCTCTTTCGAATCACGATGTATTTTTGAAGGTAGTTGGACGTTTGGTCTGAGATGCAGAAATACTTCATATCAGCTGGCATTTCCAGTTTAAGTTCTTGGCAGAGAGCGAAAAAATGATCCACAGCATTTCTGCTGGTGAAGATTATTGCGGTATGTTGAAGAATATCTACTTTTTGTTTTCTAAACTCCTTAGCAGGCTCCGGTTCGACCTGAATAAAAGGTCTAAAGTCGATTTTGAGGTTGTATTTTTCAGCTAGCTTGAGGTAAGGTGAGTTTACATCAGTAGGAGCCTCCTGTGTGACCAAGATGCTTTTTACTTTTCGCATCCTGTCAGTAGCAGTTTCTGTCATATCAGCACGTATCGGGTTGACCTTTAATAGAAAAATACCTTAATTAAAACCACTAAGGGCATAATTTCGGATGCGCAAAGGTATGAAAATAAATGAAAAAAATGATAGGGCATACGCGCCATCAACTTGAAATACATCACTACCGCACCACCGCAAAAAATGATCGAAAGAATAGTGAATAGTTGGAAGAAATAGTTTTGATCCCTCACATTTGCCACAAAATAAAACACCGTTATTAGTGTCAACACTGTCATAGCAATTAGGATAACCCTGACAAAGTTGAAAAACTGTATTCGCACGATATCTCTAAACCCAAACAGGCTATTCAATACCATCAGCCACACTAGTTTAATAATCAACAAACCAAAGATGATCACCGACAAGATGAACCATTGTTGAAATCCATGGGGGGTGGATCGGATGGCGAACTTAGACGCAATCAAAACCTGACCACCCATCAAATGAAACGAAACGAGTAAGATGAGCGCCAAAAACAGGCTGCAAAAAAAATAGATAAGCAGATTGACACTGGAGGCTATTCGGAGTGCAAGTGTGCTTTCATCTCGATCCTGGAACGAAAACAATTTGTTTACATCGAGATAATCAAATGTTAATGTTGGGTTTGTTCTTAACAAGAGTGTAAAGCCGACTATAAGGAGTAAGGAGGCTAAGATAGTAAAGTCCAGAAAGTAGCTACCGTTTCGCAAAATAGGCTCCTGAACCGCTAGAGGCTGTCCATTTTGTTCCAATTCCGATTTGAGATGGTGCATTCCAAATGAAGAATATAATCCGACAAAAAGTTGGTTCGTGTAAATGTTGGCGAGACTGTCAACAGAAAGTTTCACCTCACGCTTGGCTCGAACCACCAATTTTGAGTTAATAAAAATGGAAAATGCATGTCGTCCTTTCAACCACAGAACGCCTCCTTTTTCTTTCCTTGCGTCAATCCAGAAAAAAACAGTATTTGTAGATGGCGATGCCGCTTTCACAAATTTACCCTCCTGGCTGATTATCCAACGATCCTTGAGATTCACTTTCGGTGATCCAACTTGCGCAAAACTACTCCAAGGGAATAAACAAAGACATAGTAACAGACGGACAGTTGCAGACATCGCTCAAAAGTATCAGAATTGGCAGAGTTAACCGAACACTTGCTTTGATTCACCTGAAAAAAATCCCTGGTTGGATTTATATTAGGAATTGAGTACCTCTAAAAAGTTTACTTTAGCGAATAAATCATTGGTCAGATGAAATTCACTTATGATCGCACGATTGAACAACCTAATGACTATTCTAAGGGGATTTTTCCTAATCGTTTAAAGGACTAATGGCCGGCCTTTATATTCATATTCCATTTTGCAAGCAAGCTTGTCATTATTGCGATTTTCATTTTTCTACCAGTCAAGACTATCGCGCAGAAATGTGCGAAGCCATCGCCACAGAAATTGAAATACAGGCGAACTACCTGCCTGGGGAATTGATCGAAACCATTTATTGGGGTGGAGGCACTCCCTCGCTGCTGAGTGCTCGCGAACTTGCCACAATTTTTAATGCAATTCATAAACACTTCAGCGTCCACGGAAAAGCAGAAGTAACACTTGAAGCCAACCCAGATGACTTGACAAAGCAAAAGCTGAGAGAACTTCAAGTGGCCAACATAAATCGGTTAAGTATTGGCATCCAATCATTCGACAATAGCACCTTGCAATTTTTTAATCGTGCGCATACGCGCGATGATGCAATCCGCTGTGTGGCCGATGCCCGCGATGTGGGCTTTGCAAATCTTAGCTTGGATTTGATTTATTCGATTCCTGGCCGCGCAAACGTTGTATGGGAAAATGACCTTGTTCAACTTACAAAACTACAACCAGAGCACGTCTCGGCTTATTCGCTAACAATTGAAGACAAAACTGTTTTTGGTAAATGGCAAAAAACAGGAAAAATCAATCCAATCATTGAGGCCAAATCTGTTTCCGATTTTGAACTCCTTATCCAGCACCTTGATGCAGGCGGATATGAGCACTATGAAATTTCAAACTTCAGCCATCCAGGCTTTGTTTCGAAACATAATAGCAATTATTGGAGGCAACAAAGTTACCTGGGCGTTGGGCCCAGTGCCCACTCCTACAACGGAGTGAGCCGGCAGTTTAACGTAAGCAACAATCATCACTATATGAAGGCACTTGGCGATGGCAGAGTGCCCTTTGAGCAAGAAGTCCTGACCAGGGAAAATAAGATTAATGAATACATCTTCACGTCCCTTCGGACGATTTGGGGTTGCGACTTGATGTATTTGAAATCTGCCTACGAATACTCGCTGGAGAACTCTCCGGCCCTCAATAAAACAATTGAACTGCAACTGGCTGTAGTGAAGGACCATGTGGTGACCCTTACACCAAAAGGAAAGTTGTTAGCCGATCAGATCGCCATTGATCTTTTCGTTTAAAGCAAAAAAAGAAATCGAAATCAAAATAGATTCGTTAATTTTCTGCCATGACAGTGGAGGAAAAGCGGGTATTTATGCTGTTGAAGGCAGTGATCTATCATTACCACGGGTTGGATGAGCTGGAGCGTATTGATTTGGATGAAACGGCCGAAAGAATGGAAGCAACTGACGAACTAAAATGGGGGCTTGATTTTATCGCTAAAGATTATCTTACCTCTTTTGATCGTGCCAGAATTTACCTGAACGAAATTATCGGAGACTATACGAAAGAGAAACGGGTCGAACTTATCAACATGGTGTGGCAGGCCAACAACCTGAAAGGGTATGTAACAGAAATGGAAGCTACTGCCATGCTAAAACTGGCAAAAGACTGGAGTGTGGAGAAAGAACTAATTGAGTTGGTTTTGCGATGATGGGTTAATTTGTTGATGTGCTAATTCGTTGATGCATTAATTTAAAAAATCATCCGCCTAAAGTGACATCATATCCTTGAACTTAGCAGCTTGTCTTCTACTTACTTCCACTTTGTCGCCACCGCGAAGTTTTACCATCAACCCTCCATTAAACCAAGGTTCAATTCCCTCGACCCAACTCAAATTGACAATGTGCTTTCGGCTTGCCCGAAAAAAGGCACGTTCATCTAATTTCTCATCCAGTGCATTTAATGATTTGTGAATCATCGGGCGGTTGGTATCAAAGTATACCTTGATATAGTTGCCATCCGATTCAAACATTCGGACATTGGCAAGCGTCACAAACCAACAGCGTTCGCCATCTTTTACAAACACTTGATCCTCTAGCCCTAGCTTTTTTTCTCCGCTCCGCCCCGCCTTAACTCTTTCTTTTTCCATCACCTTCTGCACGGCTTCGCTCAACCGTTCAGCGACAATGGGCTTTAGCAGATAGTCTAAGGCGTTGACTTCAAATGCCTTTATAGCATGTTGGTCATAGGCGGTGGTGAAAACCACCATGGGTGCTGAGTCCAACGATTCTAACAACTGAAACCCGGTGCGACCCGGCATCTGAATATCAAGGAACAGCAAATCTGGATTCAGCTCTTCGATTAGCTTTTCAGCTTCATCTGCATTCATGGCTTCGCCCGCTATCTCAATGGAGGGGTGCGCTTCCAATAAAGTAATCAGCTCTTTGCGTGCCAAGCGTTCATCATCAATTATCAGTGCCTTCATTTTTTTGGAGTTCGTAAATGTGGAATAATTAATTCAGTTAACACAAAATTATCTTTTTCATTGGTGATTTCGAAGCGGGCAGCATCTCCATACAATAGCTTCAATCGTTGTACGGTATTTACCAACCCAAGGCCAGAACTACTCTCGATACTATTGTTGTAATGACCACTGCTGCGAATCTGTATTTTCAAATCGTCCTCCTGGAGTTGCGTGGTAAGTTGTATCAACCCACCTTTGGTAAGTTTTGAAATCCCATGCTTTACTCCATTTTCAACTAACGTTTGAATCATTAACGGGGGAACCAAAAAATCGTTGGAACCATTGGCAATCTGATACTCGACTTGCAGCCGCTCCTCAAAACGAATACTTTCCAGTCCGAGGTAGTCTTTTACCATTTTCAGCTCGTCTTCAAAACGGGTAAGACCTTTGTCGCGTGAAAGTGAGTTGCGCAAAATATTGGAAAGTTGGTTGATGGCTTGCTTTGACTTCCCGGGGTTCTCATCTACCAACGCCCGAATACTATTTAGTGCATTAAAAATAAAGTGAGGATTAAGCTGTGCCTTTAGATTACTCAATTCAATCTCCTTCACCGATGCTTCGTACTTGAGCGAAGTGTTGTAACGCTCCACGTAAGTGTAAATGAAGTAGAATGTAGCCCAGAGGAAAAAAATGATGGCGTAAAAAAACGTGCCGCTTAGAAACGTAAAAGGATCGAAAACCACTTCTTTCTTGAACATACCCAAGGCAATAGAAACCGGAACTCGCAGGGAGTACATGGCAATGCCGAGCAAAAATACCGATAACAAAACGCGCGGAATCAATTGCGAGAAGCCAAGACTCAGCCACTTCCAATTAATAATGATGTTTCGAAAGAGGTGAGAAACACCCAAACAGAACAATGACTCATACAATAAGAAAATAACTCGCGGGTTCTGAACACCCTCCTTGCCAGAGGCCAAGATTGCCGCCACTATTTGAAGTCCGGCAAAAAGAGCCCATCCACTGAGTTGCATTATCCAATACCAACGCTGTTTGTTGATGACCATGAAAAGCAAAAGTAGAGATAGGAGAGGTTGAAAAGAAGAGGAGTTATTTTAGCGGCTGTAAAATCACTTTAACTCCGCCTTCAAAAACTTGCCTGTATAGCTCGCTGGATTCTTAGAAACTTCTTCCGGTGTGCCTTTCGCAATGATCATCCCTCCTTTGGCCCCACCTTCCGGTCCTAAGTCAATAATATGATCTGCCGATTTGATCACGTCCATATTATGTTCAATAACCAGTACCGTGTTTCCCTTGTCGACTAATTTTTGCAACACGTCCAGAAGATGGCTGATGTCTTGGAAATGAAGACCCGTTGTAGGTTCGTCCAATATATATAGTGTCTTACCTGTATCCCTTTTAGAAAGTTCTGTCGCCAACTTGACTCGTTGCGCTTCTCCCCCCGACAGTGTAGTGGCATGCTGACCCAAAGAAATATAGCCCAGCCCCACCTCGCCCAGGGTTTGTATTTTTCGCAAAATGCGAGGAAGCTTGTCGAAGAAAGTAATGGCCTCCTCCACCGTCATGTCCAACACATCGCTGATCGACTTGCCTTTGAATCGAACTTCCAGCGTCTCGCGATTGTAGCGTTTGCCTTTGCAAGTTTCGCAAGGAACGTACACATCCGGCAAAAATTCCATTTCGATTAACCGCAAGCCGGCACCTTCGCAGGTTTCGCAGCGACCTCCTTTTACATTGAACGAAAAGCGCCCTGTTTTGTATCCTCTGATTTTGGCTTCCGGCATATTCGCAAACAGATCTCTTATTTCTGTAAACACTCCGGTGTATGTTGCCGGGTTCGATCGTGGGGTTCTGCCAATTGGAGATTGATCTACTTCAATCACTTTATCAACCAGCTTCAACCCATCTATTTTTTTATACGGCAATGGCTCTTGTCGCGAGTTAAAGAAAAACTGATTTAAAATCGGAAAGAGTGTATCGTGAATGAGTGTAGATTTTCCGCTGCCTGAAACACCGGTGATACAGATGAATGTTCCCAGTGCCAAATGCAAATCAACATTTTTTAAGTTATTGCCAGTGGCTCCCAAAAGTGTGAGGCTTTCGCCACTTCCTTTTCTACGTTCTTTTGAATAGGTAATGCCGATCTTCCCACTCAGGTACTTCGCAGTAGTACTATCAATTTTTAAGAACGTCTCAGGATCTCCTTCTGCCACAATATGGCCGCCATGTCTTCCTGCACCTGGGCCTACATCGATAATATAATCTGCCTCGAGCATCATCTCCTTATCATGCTCTACTACAATAACAGAGTTTCCTAAATCGCGGAGGTCTTTTAACGCCTTTATCAATTTTGCATTGTCGCGGGCATGCAACCCGATGCTGGGTTCATCTAATATATAGAGCACGCCCACCAATTGAGTGCCTATCTGTGTGGCTAAACGAATACGTTGTGCCTCGCCACCACTCAATGTTCGCAGTGGTCGGTTCAAATTCAAATAGTCGAGGCCTACGTCTAATAAGAAACCGATTCGTTTTCTGATTTCCTTCAATACTTCTACCGCAATCTGGTTTTGCTTGTCGGTCATGCGATTCTCTAACCCGTCAAACCATTTCTTGAGCATATCGATATTAAGTTGGGCAAGTTCAGCAATGTTCTTGTTGTCTATTTTAAAGTGCAGCGATTCCTTTTTCAATCGTGCGCCATGGCATTCCGGACAAATCTTGGTGATCGTAAAATCATCTACCCATTTTTTGATCGACTCTGACCCTTCCTCTTTTTGCTTTTGAAGAAAGTTGACTATTCCTTCAAACTGCGTGTTCCACTCTGTGCCGGGGTACTTTACGGAGGCGACTGCCACCGGCATCTCATCACCATATAATAAAACGTGAAGTGCTTCTTTGGGGATATCCTTGATAGGAGTAGTAAGCGTGAGTTTATATCTTTTTAAAATTGCTTCGATCTTTTTAAAAATCCAGATGTCGCGGTATTCACCGAGTGGTAAAATGCCGCCCCGACTAATACTCAACTTCTTATCTGGTATCACAGATGTTTCGGTGATCTCTTCGATTTGCCCCAAGCCATTGCATGTCGGGCAAGCTCCATAGGGAGAATTGAATGAAAAATTATTGGGCGCTGGCTCATCGTATGACAAGCCAGTTTTAGGATCCATCAGGAATTTTGAAAAGTGGTGCACTTTACCACTCTCTTCCTGCACCATGATCACGCCCTTGCCTTCTTTTAAAGCCGTGTTGACGGATTGGCTTATTCTGTACCGATCAGTTGTCGTGGGTGCTATACGATCAATTACCATTTCAATATCATGTATCTTGAAACGGTCTAACTGCATTTTGGCGGTGATATCCACCACTTCACCATCTACCCGCACTTTGGTATAGCCTTGCTTTCTGATCTGAACAAACAATTCGCGATAGTGACCTTTCCTTCCTTTGATCACGGGCGCCAAAATGATTAACTTCTTGTTATTGAAATTAGAAATGATGGCATCTAAAATTTGCTCTTCGCTCTGGCGCACCATCTTGTCGCCTGTCTGATACGAAAACGCTTCGCCAGCACGGGCAAACAGCAAGCGAAGGAAATCATAAATCTCTGTTACCGTTCCAACGGTCGATCGGGGATTGCGCGAAGTGGTTTTTTGTTCAATAGAGATGACCGGGCTAAGACCATTGATTTTGTCTACGTCCGGGCGCTCGAGGTTTCCCATAAAACTTCTCGCGTAGGCCGAAAAACTTTCCATGTATCTGCGTTGGCCTTCGGCATAAATCGTATCAAAAGCAAGAGACGATTTTCCGCTCCCGCTTATGCCTGTAAGCACCACCAACTTGTTCCGTGGGAAAGAGACGCTTATGTTTTTGAGGTTATGTTCGCGTGCACCTATGATTTCAATGAAATCGTGGCCTGAAATATCTTTTATTTTTTTTGCAACAGCTGTGGGCATGGAATAGTACTTCAACTCGGGGCCGCAAGCTACGAAGCAATCTCCAATACTCTACGTCATTGCGAGCATCGAGTGTGGGCTTTTTGTGGGAGGGGCGAAGCAATCTCCGGTAGTCAAACTCAGACTTTCAAACAGGGGATTGCTTCACTCCACCTCACTTGCCAAAGCATGTGTTCGGACGGTTTCACTTAACGTCATTTCGATGACGGTCTCAATCAATCTTCATCCACTCAAATACCTGGTAGTGCTCACCATTCATACCCAAACGAGTGTACACGTTCTGCGCAGACTGGTTGGTTTTATCGACATACAAACGAATGCCACGCCAATCAGGTTCAGTATTTACCAGGTGCTGGATGTGTTGATACAATTTTTTATAAACTCCCTTGCTGCGATGAGCTTCCGGGATGTAGACAGATTGGATCCAGATCACCGTTCCGCAGCGCCAGTCACTCCACTCGTAAGTTGTCATCAGACAACCGATTACTTCGCTATTTTCTTCCGCCACATAATATCTGCCCTTGGATGAATCCTTAAACAATCGTTGGATCCCTTGCGAAAGGGTAGCGATATTTAGCGTGATGTTTTCTGTTTCCAAGGCCATCTTCAATTGAAAATCAATGATGGATGGAATGTCCTGTTCGGTAGCTTCTCGTATTTGAATCGTGTTCATGTTTATCAATTAATTCAATTGTTGCTGATTTAAAGTGCTTGTTTGATATCGTTGATCAAATCTTCTACTTCTTCAATTCCTACAGACAGTCGAAGCAACTTATCCGAAATGCCTACTTGCTTGCGCTCGGCTGCTGTCAGTTTAGCATGAGACGTTTTGACGGGAGAGGTGATGGTAGACTCAACGCCTCCCAAGCTAACAGCTTTTCGAATCAGCTTAAGTTTTCTTAAAAACTGATCAGGATTTCCTTTCAATTCGAAAGATAACATGCCGCCAAAGCCACCAGTCATTTGCTTTCTGGCAATGCGATGACCAGGGTGAGCCTTCAGCCCGGGATAATTAACACGTCCTATTTTTTCTTCTGCCTGTAAAAAATTTGCCAATGCCATGGCATTTTTATTTTGCTGTTGAACGCGCAGCACAATCGTCTTTAAACTCCTTTCAATGAGATAGCACGTTTGCGCGTCTGAGCTACCGCCAAAGTGAAGCGCACTTGCTCTAATTTTCGCGATTAACTTTTTAGAAGCAACGGCAGCACCGCAACAAAGATCGCTATGCCCACCAATATATTTCGTGCCGCTATGCGTGACAATGTCAATACCGAAATCGATCGGGTTTTGGTTGACGGGTGATGCAAAGGTGTTGTCAATGATTGTGATCAATCCATGCTTTTTCGCCAGCTTGGCTACAGCCGCGATGTCCGTGATTTTCAACAACGGATTAGAGGGCGTCTCGATATAAATCACCTTGGTCTCTTTGCGAATGGCGGCCTCAAACATTTTCAGGTCGTCCGTGTCGACCATCGAATAGTGAATTCCGTATCGATTCAGTTCAGTGAGAGCCGCATGGTGCGTGCCGCCATATAAATCATTTTGGAAAAGAATGTGGTCGCCTTGTTTAAGCATGGCAAACATGGATGTCATGATCGCGGCCATGCCCGAACTGAAGATGAGTCCATCCTGCCCATTTTCTAAGGCCGCCAGCTTTTGCACTACCACCTTTTGATTAGGCGTGTTGAAGTAACGGGGATACAAAATTTCAGACTCATAATCATAAGCGGCTGACGGATAGATAGGCGTAACTACACCACCATACAATGTATCGCCTGTTGACCCCGCGTGCACGCTCTGGGTAAGTTTGGATTTGCTCATTCCTGTCATTTTTAAAGGGCGTAAAGATAGGGCTAAGCCCATAATGAGACGAAAAAAGTGAAAATACGTGGTTTTCCCCGTATGAAATACGTGGTTTTCCCCGTTGCGCGGATAGGTGTTAGCGTTCCACCTTTGCTTTCGGTTTAAGGTTAATTAGGATGAAGGTATTGGTAGTCCACCGGAACGAGGCTGTTTTAGAAAGCATCAAAGCACAACTGTCGCAATGGTACATTCGATCTCGCACATCAGGATTGGATGGATTATTGTGCTGTCGTCTCGAACACTTTGATCTCATACTTTGCGGCCTCGACTTGCCGGTGGTTACCGGTATCGAAATGGTGAGATCCATACGCAACTTCTCGGTGAACAAAAAGACACCTGTTATTTTGCTGGCCGAGGGAAACGAAACAGCCGATCACGTTCGGCTGCTCAATTTGATGAACGCGAACTTATTGACGATGAAGGAAGTGACCGAAATGCAAAACCTGAATCTAGAATGAAAGCGACTTATTCTCCACCCACACATTCCGTTTACCATCAGGGGCTATTGCACTTTGCACATCTGCTAATGAACGTAGATGGTGTTGTAGACGAACGCGAACTGAAAGCCCTTCAGGAAATTCGACAGGAAGAAAATATTCCTGAAACAACGTTCGCAGTTTTTCGGGAAACGATCACAAAAAAAACCGAGAAGGATCTTTATCACGATGGCATCGACATGCTGAATAATTGCTCCGAACAAGAAAGGTTATGTGCACTCGTTCACCTCTACAGGCTCTCCGAATCAGACTTTTCTATTCATCCCCGTGAGGTGCGACTGTTGCTTTATTCTTTGAAGAGAACGGATGTTGATTTTGATGAAATTGAGTTGACAGCCCGTCTGGTGAATGCCAGAAGAGGCCTCCCACCCAGAGCTGCATAGTTATAGTTTAACAAACCCCTTACGGATGGCTTCCAGTGCCATACCGGTCCTGCTCTGCACGTTTAGTTTCGTGAACATGGAGGCACGATACCCATCGATGGTACGTTCACTCAAGTTCATAATCGATGAAATATCCCTGTAAGACATGTCGCTGCACGACAGCTTCAAGAAATACAATTCCTTTTCCGTCAAGTGAAGAGATGAGTCAGTCTGTTGTGCGGAGCTCATCAATTTTTGATAGCTGATGGCTGGATTGTAATAACCAAACCGATGTACTTCATCCAGCGCGTGCTCCAATTCGTTTGGGTGAATATCTTTAAACAAATAGGAACAACAACCAGCACGCAGCATTTTGATTACGGTTTCTTCTTTGTCGTCCATCGACAATGCCACTTTGCGAATAGCCGGGTAAGTCTTGTGCAACCACTCTGCCGTTTGTGGACCATCCATCTGTGGCATCGAGACATCGATAAGCATCACTTCTGGTATTATCAATGCCGTTGCTAATTTTTCTTGCAAGTCTATGCCGTTGGTTGCATCCAACACCACCCGTGTATTTTTGAAACTGGATAACAGCAGACTCAACGACTTTCTAAAAAGCTGATGGTCATCTACCAGCCCGATATTTATTGGTGTGCCCTCTTGTGAATCCATTCTGTTACGAAAGTGGTAAGTTAATAAAAAGGCGCGTTCCCACAGGGCTCGATTGCCAGGAAACCTGTCCTCCCAATATCTTCACTCGGTGCCTAATATTGGTGACGCCCACACCTTCAATGGAACTGTCATTCACATCGAATCCTTTCCCATTGTCGATGATGGAAATAGTCAAAGTGGTTTCGCTTTGCTCTGCCATCACATTTATCTGCGAAGCCTTGCCATGTTTAATGGCATTCTGTAGGCCCTCTTGCGCAATGCGAAACAAAATAATTTGGCGATCGAGCGATAAGTTGATCATCGAAGGATGCAACAGTTCAACCGTCACTTCTTTGGACGCCATCAGCCGGTTTGCCTCGGTGCGTAAGTTATCAATCCAATTAAATTTTTCCAGCCACTCGGTGTTCAACGACTTGCTCAGTGCCCTTAGCTCCTGAATAGCTTTTGAAATCGTGTCGTCCAATACATGAAACTGCTCAGGCGAAGCCCCTGATCGCTCTGCCACACCGACCATTAACTTGGCGCTACCCAATAGTTGGCCAATGTTGTCGTGCAATTCACTGCCCAGGTGATTGAGCGTTTCCTCTTGTGCTTCGAGGCGCGTTTTTAATAGTTCATGCTGAAACTGATTGCTGAGTTCCTTTTTCTCCAACAAGAACCTTAACTGCCTCTTTTGATAGATCAAAAAAAGCACGATGATGCCTATCGCTACTAACAAGAGAAAAGCAGAACCTACAACGATGAGGGCGGTTTCCTGCGAAAGGATATCCATAAAAGACTGCCCGCAATCATAAGGGCGCTTAAAAATAGGAGAACATTATGACCTAACCACAATTGACGGATATAGAATAAGTTATCCTTCGAATATTCAGGAGAAGAAATCAATTTTTCTGTGAAATATCCATAGGTTAAAAAAATGAAAAAAGAACCCAAATAGTAAAAAAATTGTGAAGACACGAACCAAAAATCAAAGTTCCACGACAGGGGTTCTTCCGTAACATTAGTGAGAATTTGATGCATAAAAAGAAAAGACATCACAACAATGCCCACAGATAAGATTACAAAACCGAGGCTATCAAAAGCTTTTGGAGGTTCCGGTTGAAAGATTTCAATCAGATAGTAACCAGCTTGTAAAAAAATAAAAAAAATGACTATTCCTTTTTTCCAAGAGGCTGTGAACGTATAGTAAAAATAAGTGCCAAGGCCTACACTCGACAATAGGCTCAATAGGCTATAAAGTGTAAGATTAGGATATGCGTAGGCGGCTTTCCACATTAGTAAGGAAGCAACAAAATAGTAGACTAACAATGCTCTCCACTTTGACCTTTTGTCGTAGCGACTAAGGAGTAAGATCAACAAAAAGCACAGTCCATACCCTACAGGCTCAAGTAGGTTACTAAAAAAGTGCTGCCATGTGGTCATCTGATGGTCGGTAAATGGAAAATTTCTTTAAGTACAAAAAAACAATAAAAAGGGAAATGACCGTTCGATCAACATCTCCAAAGGAGCCTATAATCAAGGCCATTTCACCTAACATTAGAGTGAAAAATCTAGTTTGGTGTTCCGGGGGGGTGGGGCTCACCTTCAATTCCATTACCACTACGCGTTGTTCGATTTGAACTGCCCGAAATGCCTTTCGCGCTGATACGCAACGCGCCTACCTGTCCGCCTCCTTTTTTGTCTACCGCCTCCACCGACACAGTGAAACGTACTTTCGCTGGTTCTTTGTCCAGCAACTTTTTAAGCTCTGCCCCGCTGAATTCGAATTCGAATGCAGGGCTCCTTCCTGATTTTTTTGCCATACTATAAACATTTAAGGGTTAGAAATAAATTACGGTTCAAAGGTGAAAATCCTTTTTGTAAAATGATACGGGGAAAACCACGTATTTCAACCGGGGAAAACCACGTATTAAATACGGGGAAAACCACGTGTGAAATACGGGGAAAACCACGTTGACTTTCTCCCTCCCTCATCTCAAGTTTGTCATGTCAACGCGCAGCAATTGACAACTGGCATTTTTACCCGTAGAAATTGTGATGAAAGCAAAAGCCAATAAAACCGGAACTGAACGATTGTCCATTGAAGTGCATGGCGGTAAAGAAATTATTATGGTTGACTACCGAAGGCTAAAAGAAAAAGAAATGATTGAATTAATACATGCCAATTTCGAGTTAGTGACACAAACCAGGATTCGGCTCATTCTGTCCGACTATCGAAATTGCTATGTCACACCTGCGTTTGTAGTGGAGGCAAAAAAATTTACCGCAGCCACGTTGCAGCACATCGACAAAGTGGGGCTGCTGGGAATCGACTCCATAAAGTCGTGGATATTGAAGGGTATACTCTTGACCTATCCGGTAAACTTTAAGCCTTTCGACACCAAAGAAGAAGCCATTCAATTTCTAACCCAATAAACCTCAACCTTATGGCCAAGAAAAGAAAAAGACAAAAACACATTTTCAATTGTATCAACTCGCGCAAAACAGAAAAAGATTGGGTCTTTGAATCTGCCGTGGGCGCCAGAGCGGCACAAGCCAACATACCCACCTCCAAAGACCTGCGTGCCTCCTGGTGGAAAATTGCCAATCAAGAGCAAACCGGTTCGTGTGTGGGCTGGGCTACTGCCGACAGTGTGCTGCGTTGGCATTTTGTAAAAAAAGGCCTGCTGAAAAAAGAACAACTGTTGTCGGTGCGCTACCTCTGGATGGCTTCGAAAGAAACAGACACAGACGTGAACTATGCTACGACCTTTTTAGAAAGTGCCGGCACAAGTATTAAGACAGCACTGGACATTGCGCGAAAATTTGGTACGGTGCCAGAATCCGTTCTACCCTTTGGCGGTGGCCTCTCACCACTCGATGAAGATGTGTTTTACGCAAAAGCTGCTAACGGTAAAATTGCCAGCTACTACAATCTTCGCAAGGGCGACAAGCTCGTCAACTACCGCAACTGGATTGCCAACAACGGCCCCATTGCCGTGCGCCTGGAGTGCGACAGCACGTGGAATGCCATTGGTAGCGATGGTGTGCTTGATGAATATGATCGCGCCAGTGCCGGGCCTGAAGACGGTCATGCCGTGGCGCTCGTGGGTTATACCAAAAACCATTTCATCGTGCGCAATAGTTGGGGCACCAATTGGGGCGACAAAGGCTATGCGTATGCATCCAATGCGTACACTGCAGCTGCTTTTGATGAAGCTTATGGTGTGATCCTTTAGATTAAAATATACCTAAAAAGGGGTATTGACTAACGATAAGATGAATGGGAGATTTGAATACCCAATAACGAAGAGCAAATAATGAAAATATAGATAGCGCCAGTCAGAATCAGAAAATAGAAAAATTCGGAAACCTATGCCTACCACCTACACTCCACAGCTTGCCGCAGAATATCAACAGTTGTTTGATAGCTGCCTCATCAAAGAAACAAAGTACTCAGAGATCGACAGCATTCTTACTAAAATAGTGGCAGGGCGCGCACGCTATGAAACGATTGCATCGACAACCAAAGTGCCCTGGTATTTCACCGGCATTGTCCACAGTCTTGAGTGCAATGGAAAGTTTACCACACATCTTCACAATGGCGACCCACTTACAGCAAAAACAGTAAATGTGCCGGCAGGCTTTCCAAAAACCGGAACTCCTCCATTTACCTGGGAGGCAAGTGCCATCGATGCCTTGAAACTCCAAAAGCTCGATCAATGGACAGACTGGAGCTTGCCCGCCACTTTATTTCAATTTGAACGATACAACGGCTTTGGCTACAGACCAAGAGGAATCAACTCTCCTTATTTATGGAGTTACTCCAATCATTACACCAAAGGAAAATTTACTGCCGATGGAATTTTTGATCCCGCGGCCACTTCCAAACAGTGCGGAGCCGCAGTGCTGCTGCGCAGAATGAGTGAGCGACAACTAGCAGTGATTGGTGAACTCGATATCATCACACAAATTAAAACACTCGGGGCGCAAGTTGCTTTTGCACCGAATACCTACAACGGTAAAGCAAAGCAATTGCAAAAGTTATTGAACCGCGTAGGCCTGCCCCTACGCGTTGACGGCAAAGCCGGAAGAAATACTTCCGATGCCTACTACTCAATTGCCAAGAAATACCTGAGAGGAGATACCAAAAGATAAGCGCGTTATGAATTGGACAGCCATTGACGAACAACACAAAGCCACCTTTCACCGCGACTATGTAGCATGCCACGAGCCGCACGAGCGAGGTTGGCTGGTGGAGAATGTGCTGACGGCTTTTCCACAATATCGAAAAAGTGTGGTGGAGCGCGCCATACAAGAAGTGTGTACGGCTATGACAGCCACGCCCCGCAAGCGCCCCGAATTTTTAGAAAAACTTAAGCAGCAGTTGGAAGGCCAAAGACTGCCAAATAAAGTGTTGTCTAAAAAAGTGTAAACGGAAAGCCATGGAACTATTAAAACTGCTCAATCCATTTGCTAAAACTTCCACTAACCTCAAACCCATGGAAGACCATACGCTATACCAAATCATAACACTCAGCCACAACTACTGTGGCCACATTGTGCACCAAGATTCGGTAGTAATAAAGCTGCAAAGCAAAGAGGGCAAGCCGGTGAAAATTTTGAAAGAGAATATTAGAAGTATAGTGGTTTTGTAAAATTGATTGACACCTAATTAGAAAAATGTATGGCTTCTCAACCTCCCTTTCGAATTGGACTTTGTTTAGCGGGTGCGGTTTCTGCTGGTGCTTACACGGCTGGCGTTATCGACTATTTGATAGAAGCGCTACAAGAGTGGCAGAAGAGAAAAGACCAGCAAACGCCCAACACTCCACTACATAATGTTCAAATACCTATTATCGGAGGTGCATCAGCTGGTGGAATGACCGGAATCATTCTTGCTTCCGCTATTAATCAAACATACACACCACTTTCCAGTTTTTCCTCACCACTAGAAGCATCACAACCCACACACAAGCTTTATCACTCGTGGGTAGATCTGTTGCAAGATGATATGTTTCCGTTGTTGTTAAAAACGGACGACATCAAATCAAAGCAGATTTATTCACTTCTTAACTCTTCCTTCCTAGATGAAATCGCTAAACGAGTGACCGAGCCGTTGCAAGGAAACAAAGTAGATTTCCCGTTTATCGATCCTAATCTTAGATTGTTTGTTACCCTTACCAATCTCCAGGGCTTTGAATATAATGTGGCTTTCAAGAGTGGAACAGCCAATAATCAGTACATGATGAGCATTCATAACGACTATGCATGCTTCGCTCTTAACAAAAATAATTATGCTAATGACGGTTGGACTCCACTCGACTTTTTTAGTGGACTAAATGTGCCGCTGGCACGCAATGCAGCAATGGCAACCGGAGCTTTCCCAATTGGACTAAAAGCCCGTGGGGTGGAAAGAGAACTTCAGCATGTGAAAGACAATGTTTGGCTGAAGCAAATATTAGCAAACTCTCCGCTATCTTCTGCATCAGGAAAAATTGAAACTGTTAATGTCGATGGGGGTGTCATTAATAACGAGCCATTCGATAAAGTGCAAGACGTGATGCGCTCCATTACAAATGACAACGAGACCTCAACCTACGATAGCTTTAAAGGAACCGTACTAATGGTCGATCCATTCCCCAGCGAGGAAGAAAAATTCGACAATGGCCAAGGGCTTATGACCATTGCTGGCAATACTCTTTCAGCGATGCTGGCGCAGGCTCGCGCTAAGCCACCTCAGTTAGAAGAGGCGTGGAGTTCAAACAATCCATCCCAGTTTCTTATATCCCCATCAAGACCAGATCCTCATAAGCCCGACAAGAGGTTAGATGGATCATTAGCGATTGCGTGTGGTGCACTGGGTGGCTTTAGCGGATTCATGCACAAACATTTTCGCGTTCATGATTTCTTTTTAGGGCGCGCCAATTGCGAACGATTTTTGCGGCACTATTTTACTATTCCCGCGAACTCGACCAATCCAATATTCACTGAGGGTTATCAACCAGTGGCGGATAACTCAAAGTTCAAATCCAAAATTGATGGCGGGTTACAAATCATACCACTCTTTACAGATGAAAAGCCTGCTATCCCATTGCCCATTTTTCCCAACGGTAGTAACTGGCCAACCATCAGCGAGAACCAAGTTAATTCATGGCGTGGGTTGCTGAAGAGCCGCGTACAATCTATTCTCTTGAATTTCGATGATTACCGATGGGACACCAAAGCACTTTTATGGATAGGTGCTCAGGTGGTACTTAACCGTAAGGCCGCTGATGCTGCATTAGAGGCAATTAGAAAATCTCTTGACGAACACCATTTGATAAAATAAAACGGAGCAGGCCGAAAATCCGAAGAAGAGTAGGCAAGGAAACAATTCACAATGGAATACTCAGATCTTTTTAAAATAGGGGGACTTGCTGGTGTGGCTCTATTCTTCTTTTACGTGATCGTAAAGGCAATAGTAAGACATCCAACTAGGACTCAATATCTGATATTGGTGATGGCCTTTATCCTTAGCTTTTTTGCGCTATACATATTCTACAAAATGCAGTTCAAAGAAGATGGAGGGTTGCAGCCATCATCCGCTTTGTTTGAAATTAAAAGAAGTGTTTCGTTTGCTTCTTTGAAGCCAGGTAAACCGCAGGATTGTAGAGGCTTAAAGGCAGGGGAATTTGAACTTTGGCTAAGTTTCAATTCAGACAAGCCGTACTTCTTAATGCACGATGATAAGACAAGATTGCGCGTTGCACTGGTCGCACTGACTGATGGCAAGGCCTCCTTTCAAGTTTGGGCACAAGATCAAATGATAACTCAAACGCAAATTCCTATGGATCAAAATCAGTTACTAACTTTTGAATGGCAAGGTTGTTCGTGCAAGCTTACGTATTTAGGGGAAGGTAAGTTTAAGGAGGGGTTTAGATTTTTAAATAGAGAAAGGAAGACAGCTAGGTACAAACTTGAGGTAAAATAAAAATAATTTAAAGAAACAAAACGGAGCAAACCGAAAATCCGAAGAAGAGTAGGTGAAAATCAACAAGTATGAAAAGATTATTTTTTCTAGTGTTTTCTATTCTGTCTATTGGATTATTGCCTTCAATTTCCCAAGATATTCAGTCAAACCAAATTCTTAAAAAGAAAATCAAAGACAAGCAAGATTTGCTTCGGTTGCAGGCGAAAGATTTGCGAACAACGAGCCGGATACAAAAACCTGTTTTTCGAAGATTCGGAAGGAACATAAAGGATATTGTTTTTGACTTTGACACTAAGAAATTTGTTTACGAAAAAGGTTTGTTAGATACACTCAACAATCCCCCTTACGAAATAAATGAGCTAGATGGGATAAATATTAAGATTAAGAATGTTAACCCATTTCTTTATTCCGTTGATTTATTCGAATTACAGGGTGATCAAATTAGCAATGAAAAATTATTGGAAGCAAAGCAAACGAATGCCCTAAGTCTAAAAGTGGATCCTTTAAAACAATTTGAAATTAATTTTGAGCGAAATTTTCAGCCTGTTATAGATTGCGATTCAACTAAGTATTTAACAGTTATCGCAAGAAGAAAGTTAGCTCAAAAAAAACAACTTGCGTTAGCTGACTTACTTAAGAAACTCAAAGAAACAAATTTTAGAATTAGTTCACTTGATTTTGCCATCCGACATAAGTTGGATGCCACTAATCTTTCTCCTCTTTCAGATGAGCAAGTGAAACAATCAAGTTTATGGTTAGAACAAAGTAAGTTACTTGTTAAGGACCAAAGTCAAGAAGTTATAGAGGCAAGAAAATTCATTAAAGATGAAAAACTTGATACAATAGCGTTAGACCAAACAATTCTAGTTGAAAAGACCACCTTGCAAAAACGGTGCACTGGTAGAATTTCTAAAAATCTTTATGATGACCTTCTAAAGAGCATTGGAAGGTTAACAGATAATCTAAATCGAGTCAATGAGTATATTTTTGTTCATAATCAACTGATTTCAACCACAAGGCTTTCAATTAACAATGCAAGCGAACTAAAGGACATTACTGAAAAGCTAATTGGCGGGTTAGAGATAGGAGACATTAGAACTTTGCCTCAAAACTACTTCCAAGATCACAAGAAAGTTTTAATGGAGTTTAATAAAATTTTCTCAACCCTTGAACTCCTGAAAACGTATGACTCAGCGAATGCGTTTGAATATAAGTCCGCCATTTCTAGCGCGGCCGCAATGCTACGAGATTATAAAGAATTTGATTCGGAGAAATTGGTAAGTCAAATTACGGGGATTTATGAATTGGTCAACCAGAAGAATTTTGAACTTAGTTACCAAACTCTATCAATAACTGAAAATGCCGACTTTATTAAATATCGAATAGAATTTAAGCCTGTAAACAATTCGCAAATTCAACAAACTCAGGGGCCGTATAATTTGGATATGGCCTTTTTAATAAACGAAGGCCTTAAAATTGATGTTAGCACTGGTGTTATCCTGGATTTTAACCTTGCGGATCCATCTTACTACTTTCAAAAATTTACTATCACTCAAGGCGGGCAGTCTTTTGACTCGGTTCGTGTAAAGAAAAGCCCAAATACAGGAAACATTACGCCCTCTGTCAATCTAATGCTTAATGCATATAAAAGATCGAGCCTTAACTTTAAGCCCGGTATTTCTTTAGGATTTGGAGTGAGTAGCGATATTCGATTTAGACTCTATTGCGGGCCATCACTAATAATTGGAAGAAAGGAACGAATAATGGTAAGCTCAGGTATCGCATTTGGCGCCATTGTTAGAAATGCGGATGGATATGATGATGGCAAAACATTTGCAAACAATAGCTCCGTGCCGAATCAAGTTCCCTTGGTCCAGGACTCATTTAAATTTGGCTGGTATTTTGGTTTAGGCTTTAACTTAAGCGGAAAAGATACAAAGGGGTTCGTTGAAAAAATAAAATTTAAATAGTGCATGCACCAACTCCGCACCTTACTGATCTACTTTTGTCGCATAGCAACTTGTTTCAAAACGAAATGAAAAAAATAATTGAATTCTTAAAAGGCCCTACACTTAATCTAAGTACTCACAGAAAGAGTATTGAAACCATACGCAAACTCGAAATCAATGAACGTGATTTTAACATACTGAGCGGGTTGGTTATAATGATCATATTTCTTTTGGGCTGCATATGTGCAACAAACTACTATTGCCTTGATCTATTTTCTGGGATGATATCCAATACTGGAATACAGTCAACAGCTGCCGTCACATTTTTGTACGGGTTATGGAAAATGGATGCTGCTTTCTATAATCGCGTTAAGACCTTTAAAGGCCTTGAAGAGGCAATTAATAGCACCGGGCCAGCCGAACCCCTGCATGATCGTTCTTTGGATAATGATGTTATTAAAAATGTAGTAGATGAGCTTGTTGAATCAAAACTAAAAGAAGAAAGCAAATGAGTAGGTTTCTTAAATTGGCAATGGCAGCCGTAGCAGCATTTTTACTTCCATTTGTTTTTGCTTACCAACAAAATAAAGTTGATAGGAAAGATTCTTTAATTGACTCCTTAAAGAACGAGAATATTCGACTTGCCATTAAAAAGGATCCAAGCAACTTAGTTGAAGAAAATGCCTTGTTAAAGGAGGTAAACAAGTTTTTATTTCAGCAAAAATTAGTGCCTGGAAATAGCATCAATATTCCGGATAGGATATCTTTTACACAAGAGAGCATCAAAAGCCCTGTCTCAGCCGTAGGACAAAAAGACTTAACGGCCACTCTGTTAGATAGTATAAGACGATTAAAAAGTGAGTTGCAACAACAGAGCGACAGGAATAAATTATCGCAAAAGCAATTAGGCAACCTAGACTCCACTTTAGTTGTGTCCAGCGAAAGATCATCAAGTGTTGCTATAAAACTGATCGAGTTGTGCGCTATTGTGAGATACAATAATAGAAATGAACGCACTTGGTCAAGAAAAGAAATAGATCGTTTACAAAGTTATCTAGATAACCTCTGTGGAGCTACCGAAAATTGGCGCATTTCAAACCAACAACCTAAACGTAGTTTCTTTAGATTTGAAAAATAAGATGAACAATTAAATTAGATTCCGTAAACAAAGTGGATAACAAAGCCTATCTTCCGTGGCCCAGGGCTGTGCTAGAGATAAAATATTAAAAGGAGAGATCGACAGAATAAATAAGCAATGAATAAGCAAAAAGGGTCTGAGTGGAGAAAGTGGGATTTACATTTTCATACTCCATCTTCTTATGATTATAAAGATAGAAGTATAACTGATCAAGAGATTATTGACAATCTCATTATCAACGAAATCCGGGCTGTAGCCATTACAGACCATCATGTTATTGATGCCGTCAGAATAAGGAATCTGCAAAGCTTGGGGCAAGATAAAATCACTGTTCTACCCGGGATCGAATTCTTATCCGATTCCAGAGGTGATGAACCAATACATTTTATCGGAATCTTTAGCGAAAAATCTGATATTGATTTTATCTGGAAACAGATTGAAAGCCGAACTGATTTGAAAAGAATACAAGGAGAAAGGAAAAAGCCTAACGAGGTCTATTGCAATTTACTCGAAACAATCAAACTAATTAACGAACTAAAAGGTATCGTCTCAATACATGCGGGCACAAAATCGAATGGTATTGAAAATATTACTCATTCATTAAAACATGGGGAGGCTCAAAAAGAAGATATCGCGAAAGCAATAGATGTTTTCGAACTAGGAAGTGAAGACGATATCATCGGGTACAAAACCAAGGTAATTCCTTTCTTGCTAAAGAAAATCGACAAGAATATACCAATGATTATTTGCTCCGACAATCATGATATCAGGAATTACCATGCTAAGCAAAATCTTTGGATAAAAGCTGATCCAACCTTTGAAGGTCTAAAACAAATAATTTATGAACCAGAACAACGAGTAAAAATTCAAAAGGAAAAACCTGATTTTAAAGAAGATAAATTGGTTATTGACGAAGTCCGGTTTACTTCAAGTAATAATAAGTTCACCAAAAATTCAATTTGCTTTAATGATAACCTCAATGTTATTATCGGTGGGAAATCTTCAGGCAAGTCCATCTTGCTTTATAACATTGCCAAGACTCTTCTTGCCGATAAGGAGTTTCTTAAAAAAGAGAATATAGAAAGTAAATATGATTTCATAGCTGAAGATTCAAACTATAACTTCGAAATCAAGACTAAAGGTGGTTTTACACAGTTAATGCACCGAGTGGAAGCAGAAAATAGTATTATCCCTACAATCAAATATATTCCACAAAACTATTTGGTCAAGTTAGCCGAGCCCGAACAAACTAAATCTGGAAATGCTTTAAACAAAATCATTAGGGACTTAATAAATGAGGATAGCGAATCAAAACTGTCTTATGAAAACTTCATATCAGAAGTGCAAGCAACTGATCGAAAACGGGAAAATCTAATCGATAATTACTTTGAACTACAAGTCAGAATAAGCCAACTAGAATCTCAACTGATGCTAAAGACAAATAAGAATATTCTTGAGGGGAATATCAGTTCAAATACAATGAAAGTTGAGCAACTGAACAAGAGTATTGGTATGAGTTCAGATCAGATATTAAAATACAACGAACTACAAAATCAGCTGGAAAAGAACTCTCAAAATAGAACACAAGCAATTAATGATTACAAAAAGATAAATGACTTTAATAGCGAGTTACTGACCACTCTAACTTCTCTTAAAAGCAAAAAGGAACTTGTAGGAAACTCATTGAATAACGAATTATTGAAAAACTTTTTCAATAGCAATTATGCCATATTGGGTGCCTTTATTGAGAGTACGGAAAAGTTTATTTCAAATTTCGAAACGACTAAAAATGAATCAGGCGTCAACTCTTTCAAATTTGAGAGCACTGTATCAAATGTATTTAGGGACATTAGAGAAATCAATGAAGCTTTAAAAACTGAACTGGAGCCTTATTTAAATAATGAAGAGGTAAAGAAACAAATCGAGCTGATAACTAAGTCTATTAGTGAAGATAAAGAGGCCTTGCAATCTATTAACCAACTTAACAAAGAAATTAATGATAACAGAAAGGCCTTAGAGGATAAAAAGGATGAGATATTTAAGTTATATGAGAACAATCATCACTCTTATGTAGAAGTTATCAATGCTTTGAAAATAAGAACGGTTGACCTAGAGAAGGACAGCTTAAAAATTGAAGGTTTAATCGCATTTAACTTCCCAAAATTCAGAAAAGCCGTGGTGAATTTTAGTGACGGAAGAAGTTCAAGCTACAGCCAATACACGATATGCGATCCAAAAAGGGATTCTCTTTTCAACTATCAATTAACTGATTTAATCTTTGAATTGAAGATTATGTTTGCCTCAATTGTGGAATCAGATAGTTATGTATTGTCAAGCAAATCTCAGAAAAAAAATGCGATCAAAATTCTCCTACATGATTACTTTTTCGATTACTGGCAAGTTGAGTTTAAAAATGACAAGCTTGGCAAAATGTCAACAGGCAAAGCAAGCTTTGTCATACTTATGCTTATAGTTGGTCTTAGTAAATCAAAAGCACCGATATTAATTGATCAGCCAGAAGATAATCTGGATAATAGATCCATAACTAGTGATTTAGTGGAGTATCTAAAAAGCAAGAAATTAGAACGACAAATTATATTGGTAACTCACAATGCTAATGTGGTTGTTAATGCAGATGCTGAAAACATAATAATTGCAAATCAGAAGGGTCAGGGCGATATTGAAACAAATAGTCCGTATCAATTTGACTACATTAATGGACCTTTGGAGAATACCTTTCCATTAGATTTGAATGAAAAGGACATTCTAAAATCAATGGGAATCAGGGAGCATATCGCAGATATTGTGGAAGGCGGAAAAATAGCTTTCCAAAAG
Source organism: Cyclobacteriaceae bacterium (assembly GCA_031400595.1). Taxonomy (GTDB): domain Bacteria; phylum Bacteroidota; class Bacteroidia; order Cytophagales; family Cyclobacteriaceae; genus ELB16-189. Next base: position 913,227 of record JANNQG010000025.1, on the reverse strand, counting down.
CGTGAAGAAAAGTATGGATTCAAATCATACAAATAGTTAGAATTGTATAAAGGGTAGTTAAAAAAAGCAGCTTGAAAAACCACTGACTATGTTTGTCCTTTTTAGTAATGAACATGATCCAGGGATGCGATATGAAGGATTAGCAAGAACGGCCTTTGATTGTCAAAAATGGGGCGGTCCAAATGGCATCGCGCATCAAGAGTTCTATAATAATTTTGTTCCTGAAATAACGGAAGAAGCTAAGGAAGCCATTAATCAAATACTAATAGCATTGATTAATAGGACACGTGGCGATGTAAAAGACCACCTGAACCAAATCAAAGAATCCTTAACTGAGCGAATGAGTCAGAGAACTGGGATTGAATTGATCGATTATATTATTAAAATTTGTGAAGAAGATATTTAATTCCCCCCTGTTATTGTTGGTCTCCAATCAACAAACTACCGCAAAGTAAAGAAAACAGTAAACTAAAAATGATGACGTGCCATAAGGTTAGTTGATTTCCTAAATCTGAAATAAAAGATATGGATGAGCCATTTGAGTGCTAAAAAGATAAAAGAATCTAAAAACGATACTTATGTTTGATAAAAGCTATTGTTCGGTTTGCAAACAAGAGACAAAGCATTCACTATTATTTGAAAAACTTGTAGATGATTCAATTGAGGGCTTTATATCCATAACAAAGTTTCAAACCATCGAATGCATGGGCTGCGAAAATGTATCCTTTAGAATGCAGGTTCATGATGATACTATGGTAGGATCTGATGAGACAGGTCAATTTTTTGAATATCATGAGAATCACATTTACCCATTATCTATTAAAAAACATAACGCTTTACAAAATCGGTATGTATTGCCAATGACGATTAGAACTGTATACGAAGAATCTATCGATACTTTCAAAAACAACTGTTTTCTCCTAGCGGGAGTTGGATTTAGAGCTGTAATTGAAGCAATATGTATTGACCAAGATATAAGTGGTCATGATCTCGAGAAAAAAATAAAAGGACTGCTAAAGAAAAACCTTATTACTAGTAAAGAGGAAAAAAGACTTCATTCAATACGGTTTCTTGGCAATGATTCCGTCCATGAGATGAAGGTGCCGACTGAATCGCAGCTCTTAATTGTGTTGGAAATTGTAGATCACCTTCTGAAGAATCTCTATTTAATAGATGCAAATATTAAGGGTAAGTTAGATGAGATAATAGATACCTACCCAGATTTCAAAGTGTTAATATGGCAGAAGTTTAAAAAGAGAGAAGAGGTCTCTGAAGTATCCATAAAAATTCTTTTAGGTAAGGATTACAGAAAAGTTAGAGATAACATCGATTCGTTTGAAAAGACGTTTATTGGTGATATATCCAAGGGCATAATTAAATTTGTAACTCTAGGAAATGAGATTACAGAAAATGAAAAGAAGGCTCAATCTTACCTAAAAGTGGGAAAACATTTTAGAGGCAAATTGGCTGAGACCAGGATGCTTAACCCCTAGTTGATGTTGGTAAAAATTTGTTGTTTCGGGTCGCCTGACCAGCAACGTGGAGAAAACAATAAAATAAAAATGATGAGAGGTAAAAGTTGGTCAGGCTTTCAACTTTAAAGAGGATTCTAATCTGTTATCATTAAAACCAAAATGTTAAAGCGCGATAGAAGATGGGAATTATTTTATGGAGATATCTCTCTAGAACAATTTGTTGATAAAAAACTACCGACCCCTGTATTCAAAAAAGCTGTTAATAAAGATATTGTTGATTCCTTTGCAATCGCTTACCAACTTTTGATCCATTCCTATTATCAATATCTATTTGTTGATATCGCAGTAGCCCGAGCGCTGCATATTTTCGAAATGGCACTTGGGATTCGGTATAAAGAACTAAATGGTAAGGAGTGGGATTTAAAAAACAAACGATTAAACCAACTAATTGATTGGTTTAATGAACGATCCTACTTTGAAATTGCTGACAAAAGTTTTTTGAGTCATGTTCGCAGCGCTCGTAACGAAATGACTCACTTAAAGGGTTTCAATTTTGCAGGTTCTGCTAGCCTTCATTGGATAAACACTGTTGTAGATTTAATTAATGGCCTTTATGATGATATTGAATTACGGAAGGAACGCTGGAGAAGCACTTCAGATAACAAATCTAAACTAGATCTATTTTTAACGCATGGAGCAAAGCTAACTTTTCTGGATAATATTTATCATATCTATGACAGTGGCACTTTTAAAATTGAGAATAGGATTGAGCCTCATCTATGTTATTTTAGTCTACTGCCAATATTTGAAGTAGATAATGCGGCTCCAAAAATTCCCCTGGTTTTTAGTTACCCAATAAATGCTTTAGATTTTAAAGGCCCGATTGTTGAATTATCACTAGGTGCCGGAAGAATTACCTTATCAAATGAGTTAACCCAAGATGAGAAGTCTCTGATTGAAAAATTTAGAATAAAAGTTAAGGATGAAAAGCAGCATAGCATTCATCATTCCATGCTGATTTTTGATGCTAGCAACACTATCAGCAGGGAGTTAAGTGAATCGTTGTCAAATAAAATTATGGAGGAACAAGAATTTACTTTCGTGATAAAACATAATATATCTCTAGAAACCGGTAGAAATAATCCCCCCAGTTGATGTTGGTCAAAATTAGTTGTTGCGGGTCGCCTGACCCGCAACGAGGAGAAAACAGTAAACTAAAAATGATGAATTGCAAAAATTGGTCAGGCGACCAACTTTAACGAAGGTGAAAACACGAATCAAGCCTCGAAGTTGGTCAAGCGACAACAATTTGTTGTGACAGGTCTATTTGCTTTATACGAGACTGTGTTTACCTTACACTAAATCTTCTCCAATCATTTAATAGCCAGTTTATGAAGCACACTGTATTTAGTCTGTCTATTTCTTTGTTCCTTTTTTTCTCTTCTGTGGGTTTTTCGCAATCGACAAAGAGCTATGCTTTTATCAATGCAAGTCTTTTCAACGGCAAAGAAAATAAAATTTATAGCGGTTCAGTCATTTTTACGAAGGGAGGAAAAATTGAACGGGTTGGCAAAAGTGGAGAACCAACAGGCGGCTATGAAGTGATTGATTGCGAAGGTTATTTTCTCATGCCCGGTTTAATTGATGCCCACTCTCACTTAGATAATCTGGCTGCCGCCAAACGGGCTTTAGAAACTGGCGTAACCACCGTACGAACTGCGGGCGTCTCTGCCTTTCAAGATGTTGCTCTTATGGAACTAAGCCGAACGGGAAAAATTGCAGGCCCCGATGTAGTGCCCGCGGGGGTGTATGTTTCGCCACAGCTTGAAGAAACGATTTTAGCAGATACACGGCTTGGTGTTCTTCTCAACGGAGTTCGTACAGATGACGAGCTGAAGTTGCTTGTAAATGTAAATATTGATAGAGGCGCGAAGGTGATAAAAACACGAGGTACAGAGCGGGCTGGCCGTCCTGAAACAGATCCACGCGAGCAAGTGTACACAGAGCACCAGATTAGTGTGATTGTACAAGAGGCTAGAAAACGAAATGTGCCCGTGATGATTCATGCGCATGGCGATGAGGGTGCGCGCGCAGCAGTGTTGGCAGGAGCTAAAAGTATTGAGCATGGCACTTTCCTTTCTGATGAAACTTTAAGGCTTATGAAAGAACGTGGTACTTTTTTAGTTCCTACTTTTATCACGCTGGAAGATCTTACTCAATCCGGTGGCGACTATACAGGCCCGGTATTAGAATTGCGAGGGAAATTTATGATGCCTCAAGCAGAAAAAGTTTTTAAAAAAGCGTTGGCGTTGGGAGTCAAAATTGCTACGGGGGCCGATAACAGCTACACTGCCAATACTACCAGCCGCATTTCGTTAGAGTGTGCCCATTTTGTGCGAATGGGAATGTCTCCCTTTGAAGCTATTCAAGCCGCAACGATGACCAGTGCCGAGCTGCTTGGCGTAGAGAAAAACACCGGGAAAATTGAAAAAGACTTTGACGCAGATATGATTTTGGTTCCCGGCAATCCATTGGAAGAAATTCGCTTTCTTCAAGATGCACTAATGGTGATCAGCAACGGAAATATAGCGCTGAAAAGAATTCCTTTTGGAAAAAAATAACGAACTATTGCCTTCGTTCGTGTCCTTCGGTTTTTGTTGGTCTCCGACCAACAATCAGTTAGCCCGCGTTTGCAAGGTGTGTTCATTCAATAGTAGTGCGGCACTTGTTATAAACAATGCTCATCACAAATTCCACACACGAAACTTCATCCGTATTATTCTCTATCTTAACGGTTCATAAAAAAGTACGATGCGTGTTTCTCTTTTCCTCTCCTGCCTCCTCCTCACCTCCTGCATCACCCCAGGCAGCCTTTCCAAGCTGCCCAAAGACATTCACATCGTTGAGAAGAGAGAGACGATTAAAGAATACAAAACCGGCCCCAACACCCTCACTATCCAATACCTCGGGGCGGGTGGATTGTATTTGTTGAATAAAAATGATGGCATCCTCATCGATCCGTTTTTCTCCAACCAAAAAGTAGGCAAGCTCGGCAGGTCCGTGCTATTTGATAAAGAAAATATATACGCCAACAAAAAAATGGTGACGTACGGATTGAAATCTATTGAAGCGCAAACCGGCTCGCTTGCCCCGCAGGTGAAAGCCATCTTCTCGGCACACAGCCATTACGATCACTTGCTCGATGTGCCGGCCGTGTTCGCCACACTCAACAAGCCCATGGTGTACCTCAATCAAACCGGCTACAACATCTGCTACAATACCATCGACAAAAATAAAATGGATGTGCTGGAAGCACACATGACCACCGCAGACAAAACCCGCCCACCCATCACCTGGGCGACCGACAGCGGCAGCGTGCACGTGTACCCCATCCTGGCCGACCACAACCCACACCTCAAAAACATCAAAGCCTTTGATGGCGACATCACGACACCCAACAAAACATTTACAAACCCCTACGCCAAAACCACTGCCAACACATGGCTCGAAGGCAACACCTTTGCGTTTGTCATCGACTACGTCACCAACAATAAAATTACTCTACGCTTCTACATCCAATCCTCTTCGTGCTCGCCCCCAGGCTTGTCCGTCCGAAACGCAGTGAAGGCGGAAGCCTTGGCGAAGGAGGGCAACTACTTTCCCTTTTTAGATTCCCTACCCCCACACAAAATTGACATTGCCTTCCTGGGCATAGCCTCCTACGCAGCCTCGCCACAGTACCCGGCCGAGCTACTCACCGCACTCAACCCCGCGGCTGTGGTGTGGCTACACTGGGAAGATTTTTTTAGACCCTACACGCGCCCACCCAAAACCGTGCGCGCCACCAACGTGCCCGTCTTTTTTAAACTTGATGATGTAAACAAAGTAAAAGACAAAGCCTACCTTCCGTGGCCCAGGGCAGTGCTAGAGGTAAAGTATTGAAATGCGAAAATGAAAGACAACGAGAGTAGAAATTTTAATGAGAGCGACCCTCCGACTTGACTGTCCCCCTTGTCATTGGTCAAATTTAGTTGTTGCGGGTCGCCTGACCGGCAACTTGGAGAAAACAGTAAACTAAAAATGATGAGATGCAAAAATTGGTCAGGCGACCAACTTAACAAGGCATCTACTTAGTCTGATGGCACCGTTAATCATTCAGCAGGCCCTTTACCTTCCAAGTACCGTTTATTTGCCTCACCAAAAAAGCAAACATCCTATCGCGGGTAAATTTGCTGTTAGCGTCCAAACCGGGCCTTGTCTCAAACCCCAAAAAATAAAATTCATTGTCGATGGTGTTGAAATGATCAGGCAGTTTTTGACCTGCTTTCACTTCCACTTCAGCGCGTGTAAGTAACTCTAGTGTGTAGTTGTTTTTATAGTCTTGAAGCGTTTTTGTTTTATCCATCACCGCTTCTGACAGTGATTCACAGATTTTTGTTTTCATTTCTTCGCTGACGGCAAAAACCCCTTTCATCAAAATGATCTCATCAGCTAATGAATTCTGATAAAAGGCACAATCATTTGAAAAATAAGAACCGACCACTTGCATCGAAAAATCAAAGGCTTCTTTTTTTAAACCAGTAACTCCCAGTATTTTGGTGGAAGTAGTTTTGGCTGTCGGTTTCGCATATTTCCACGTGCCGTTTTTGTTCAAGATCACTTTCTTTCCGTCTTTGGTCGTAGCCTCTTGCTGTGCATACCCACATAGAGAGAGCAGCAATAGTAAAAAAATCCAATAGTGCTTCATAAATAGTGTGTTAGGTATTGCAAGCTAAGAAGAATAGGGATCATAAAATGCATTCCATTTCATACCCCAGCTTCCTTCATCACCTCAATATGAAGATGGATCGCATCCACAATATTTTCCTCTACTTCTTTCTTGGTGCCGCCCGCAGAAATACACCCTGGCAAATCCGGTACATAAGCACTGTAGCCATCTTTCCCTTTCTCGTAAATAATAAGGTGTCTTCTCATCTATGTGTGAATTTGTTTGCAATGTAAAGTTATCATAAATACTCAAATTTTTTTCGTCCTGTGTCAGGCGAACACCTTTAACTAAGGAAGAATGGCGACTCGAAAAACAAAATCCCTATCTTTACCCAACGCAAACGATCCTACCATGAACACGATTCTTTGGAACGAGGTATTGGCCTACGATTTCGATCAGCCACTCAGCGAATACGGTTTCTCTGTGCGGCTTGCGAAAGAAAACTATTGGACCCAAGCGTTCACCCAAAAGGCCATCCTCGAATACAAAAAATTCATGTACCTGGCCGCCACCCACGATGCGATGGTGTCGCCTTCAGAAATAGTGGATGTGGTGTGGCACCAGCACCTCGTGTTTACACAATCTTATGCTGATTTTGGCAAGGTGTTAGGTAAAGCCGTGCAACATATTCCTTCCACGCATAACCGACAAGATGCCGTTCGATTTAAACAAGCGAAAGAGCGCACTCACCAATTGTATAAAAGTAATTTTGGCGAACCTCCGGCCGATGTGTGGGAATATGCCACCATGCAAGGCGCACTCCAATTGCCAAAGGCAAAGTACAAGTTGCGTTCAGGTATACTGGTAGGACTTTTCGCGCTGGCAGTATGGCTCGTTCCTGCCTACTTTTTATTGCATCCACTGTATCTTACCATCAACGGCAAGGATTTTTTACCGGGCTATATTGGCTTTTGTGTAGTGTTGTTGTTGGCGCTAGCATTGTATAGCCGCACCCAGTTGGAAAAACTGGTAAATGGGTTTCGTAAAAATTTCATTCACGACCTGGAGCCGGCCGAATTGATTTACTTAAAATCGAGACAGGTGAACGAGGTGGTTCACGCATCTCTTGATCGCCTCATTAAACAAAACAAAGTGTCCGTCAATGGCACGACTATACAATTAGCGGAAGGCGCACAGGCAGCAACCCCCGAAGAGTTTACCATATTAGATACGCTGGCGCAACGTGGGCCTTTGACCTATGATGTGTTGTTGCACACACTCAATGCCAAGCCGGTGTTTGCCAATGTGAGCAATGCGATGAATGCACTACAGAAGTACCTTAATAAATCAATCGTGTTCACCAATTTGTTTTATCTCAACTTTGGCGTCATGGCTTTTTTGCTGTCGCTGGGTTTGGTACGGTTGGGCATGGGTCTGATGCGTGAGAAACCAGTAGAACAGTTAGTTTTCGTGTTGGTGATTACAGGTCTGGTGATGATGTGGGCATTGTGGCGATTGACGAGAGCGATCACCGAACAGGTAATTCCTAAATTTTATCGAGCGCATGTTGTGCCGGTACAACAAAAAAATACCAACCCCGATTGGCAATATTTTTTATTGGGCACGGCTGCACTCACTCCTGCGCTTTTGCCCATGGTTAGGCGACACAGCTCTGGCAGTGATAGCAGCTCATCCGATTCCAGTTCATCTGATAGTTCGGGTTGTGGTGGTAGCTCGTGCAGCAGTTGTGGCGGATGCGGTGGTGATTGAAGCCTACTTTGTGAAGGAAGGTTATGCTACGCTTTTTTCGTGCCGTTAGGTCTTCTGAACTGATCACTCATCCATAACACACGCAATCCAAAAAAAAGAATAAATTAACGATAGGATAATTTTCCTACCGCGTTCGGCAAGTAGGATTTTGCCTACTTTGTTTAATCAAATTAACAAAAAAATCACATCCGTTGTCCGAATTAGTGTGATGCATCCGTCTTATGAGAAACCTTAAATTCAAACTATATGACAACACAAGAAGTAGCAAACAAACTGGTAGAACTTTGTCGCCAAAGCAAGATTGGCGAAGTGCACAACACCTTATTTGCCGACAATGTCACCAGCATTGAAGCCAATGAAATGATGGGGCCAAAAGTAGTAGAAGGGCTCGATGCCATCAAAGCAAAGGACGTTGCCTTTCAAGCAGGGGTGGAAGAATTTCATAGTGCCACTATTTCTGATCCTATCGTAGCGGGAAACCATTTCGCCATCACCTGGGTCTTGGATGCAACCTTTAAAGGACAGGGCAGAATGACTATTGAAGAGATCTGCGTGTATCACGTACATGATGGAAAGATCGTACTGGAGCAATTCTTCTATTAGTCTCAACCTACCCACTTTGTTGAGCCGGATATACAAACGTATTTCCGGCTTTTTTTTGGTCAGGTATTTTTATTCAGACTTATACAAAATTGTAAGCTGTTTGACAATCTGTTCTTTTCGTACAACAAGAGGATAGACTATTTCGTCTACGGCTCATAGCTTTGGTTACAGTAAAATTTGCCGCTTATGACACAATCCATTTTGAAGTACGCCATTTTAGTTTTCTTCGGTAGCCTGATAATCTCATCGTGCGAATTAGCTACGTTGGACAATACTGATGCATCGAAGGGTTCCTTTCCGGCAACTATAGATGAAGTAGAAACATTCTTGCACAACAGAGAAGAAAAGACATGGAGCGCACAAACTTTTACATTGGCAACTTTAGAGGGTTTTCAAAATTGTCGATTGGACGACACAATGATTATTTCGTCCAATGGAACGTATAAATACGATGGAGGAGCAAAACTTTGTGGGGCAGAAGATTCGCAGCGCATTAAAAATGGAACATGGAAAATTTTAAATGGTGGCCGAAGCATTTTGTTTGACGAGGGCACGGCCAACGCCTATACAGCAGAGGTCAATTCCTTGGAGAATAAGAAAATAATTCTACGAGGCACTTACTTTGGCCTAGAGATCAACGGCTCTTATATCTCAAATTAGTCACTCATAAGCAAGAACCAATTCGAAGATGGAGAAGAAGAGCTTTTTTGCGTTTACTTTTTTTTGCTTCTTTTTTACCTTGGGTGAGGCGCAAGAATCAAATGTCCAGAAATACACACCAGCCATACTTTTTGGCAAAGGCGTTTGGGAAGTCAACTTGTTTCATAACCTGTATACGCAATCAAAAATCAGAGACGTAGAGGGCGATTTGGTCAATCTCGATCAGAGGCAAACCTTTTTTAATGGTTTTTATCAGTTCACCTATGGAGTTTCTAGGTCAGGCCGGTTGAATGTGGGTATTGATATAAATTACAACCGCTCTTTTTACGACAGAGAGAAAGGGAGTGCACTTAATGTCTTGTTTTCTGACAACGGAGATTTCAACAGATTAATTCTGGGCTCTATAGGGACAAGGTTACGGGTTGTTCCATTTAAAGCACTGCCAAATTTTAGCATCCAGTCTACCTTTTTATTTCCGATAGCTGATAACCAAGAGACCCCTTCTTTTACTGGCCACGACCGCTACACATGGAATACTCAATTTTTCTATGATCTCAAGATCAATGAGACATGGAGGGTTTTTGCGGAGACCGGAATTTTGTATCGGATAAACCGATATAAGACTCAAACAAATTTTTTTAACCTGCCAACGAGTCTGTTTCTAAGCTATTTCCCTAGCTCACGAGTTACCTTATTTGGCTTCGGTCAATACTCACCGGCTTTTAGAAGATTAAGTAATGAAGTCGATCAAGTATTTGGGCTTTCCAATTGGTATACGCAGGTAGGAGGCGGTGTTAAATATCAACTTTCATCTCGGCTTGGATTTGAGTTTTCGTATGGAAATTTTATACTATCTAGAAATGATGGCGCAGGAGAGGTGATTAATTTCGGGCTCCGGTACATTCGTTAAAAATGGCAGAAGAATTGAATTTCCTGGCATTGAACCACGATTAGATTCTGTATTCACGTCTATTGCCCTCGTTGGTGTTGCGTGTTGCCTGATCAACAACGCGGAGAAAACATTAAACTAAAAATAACGAGTTGCAAAAGTTGGTCAGGCGGCCAGCTTTAACGAGGCAGAACCGCATTTAAAATAGCTCATACTTCATAACAGCAGCGCCCGCGCCCTGCCTTGGTTCGTGTCTCAACGAATCAAAATTATAAACCATTCGTGTGGACACGAACCACGGAAAAACACGATAATTTATTCTGCTAGTGCAAAGCCAAACACCGGGTAGCCGCTGATATCCGATGATTGTTTAATTAATTGATATCTATTTTTTGTCATCTTAGAAAGGAACTCACTGATGGTGTAGAGCGGTCGTCCACATTTAGAATCAGAACAATACTGGCTTTCATTGTGATCGCCTCTAAAAGAATCGCGGATGAAGATTTTACCCGTTGGTTTTAGCTTTTTACGCAAGTCCTGCAACATGACATCTGGCTCGGTGAAGGCGTGCATGGTGGCGTTGGCATAAATCACATCGAGAGAACCATCTGGCAAATTAGATTGGGTAGTACTGCCGTAAACAATGTGGAACTGATTTCGTACACCAAGCTGGTAGCCCAATTGCTTTGAATGGAAGGCAATCATTTTATCTACATTCCTTTGTTGCAATACATCTCGGTCTATATCCTGAATATACACCGAACAGCTATCCAGCTGAGTAGCCATGATTACTGTGAGTGCACCTGAGCCTGCGCCCACATCGGCAACAGCCATCCCCGGCTTGACGTCCATGAATTCAATAAGCGGTTGAAAAGTCTTCCTGGCATTATCTTTTGTAAAAACAGGGCCTTTGGAATAAGGGGCGCAGGCGGCCAATAGAACAAAGGAGACAACTAAACTTTTTGTTTTTATCATTCTGAGAAAGTTTCATCCAGAACGAAAATATATCTACCAAATTATAGCTGTGACCAGTTGTTATAACAGATCTCGGGCTGTCAAGTCTTCCGACCTGACGATCACCTGCCTTGGTTCGTGTCCACCCACGGAAAAATCTTTTGCGAATTCGGGCTAATAATCCGAATAACCAGTCGGCCTTAAAAATAAAATGGCGTTCAATGAAACGTTGTGCTGGTACTCAGGCATTGTCGAAAGTTTTTTCCATTGCGGATCCTCAACAAATAATTTCCAGTGTTCATCGCGTGCAGCCTGATTCACAAAAGTGGTCATGTACATAAGGTTTGGTTGGTGATTACCAACTAATACTTCCCCATAAAAAACGGCATTGAATCCTAAGCGTTTAAACAATCCTATTTCGTCTCCGGCATTGAACATTTTCACCTTGTTTTGATAAATTCGTTCGGTGTGACTTTCATAGCTGCGCAATTCGTACACTCTTTCGGATCGGGCGTTGTTAAGCGCGGGAACTTCCATTTTTGGCGAGCCCGAGAACGCTCGTAACAAAATAGTTTCAATTCGTTGGTAGGGCGGATTGTCGTAGACTGCTTCAAGGTATTTTTTGCCAGTTTGGTTAAATGCTTGGTCTCTCATTAGCAGGTCGGGTAAATCATAAAATTGCTGAGGCGATCGGTAAGGAATCAACAATACAATCCGTTTTCCATGCAAAGAATCTGTTTCAAGTGGTTTAAAAACACCAACCTCTTTAATCCCATATCGGTGCAAAGCAGGCAAAAAGGCATCCTTTAAAAAAGTATCAACTTGTGCTTCTTGCTGGCTGTTTGTTAAGCGATACGTTTTGATTTCAAAGATTTCGCGGTTCACCTTTTTCTGAGAATGACCTGTGAGCGCGATTAAAAACAAGACAAGAAAGCAACCGCAGTATTTAATTAAGGATGTTAGCATTGTTTTTAAATTTTGGTAAAGGTAAAGTAATGAAAATTTAAACTAAGAATCTGCCTCATTCATCGAAATGTGGTAGGAGATGAGACGAATTTTTGGGTCCAACTGATTTGCAACATTTTCATTCATTCTTTTGTCTTATTAGTAAATTTGAACAAATGAGACCAGCCTTATCACCGCCTTTACTTGGTTTTGTATTTCTTCTGTGTGCAACTGCATGCGGCACTGAAACGATTCCTGCACTAAGTGGCGATTTGATATTAACCGAAAACAGAACCATCGCAACATCTGAAACTATTGCGAGCCTCACCGTGAAAGGCAATGCTGTCTTAACGATCGACTACACCTCCACACCGGAAAATAGTTTTATGGTAAAAGGCAATGTGTTGTTGCAGGATAACGCACAGTTAATTGTTCGTGGTAATAAAAGCTTGATGAATGACGGATTCATTATCGCGAATAACTTCAGCTCGCAATACACACTTAAAACAACGGGCAATAGCATAATCAAGTTAGAAAACATTGGTGTGCGCACACAGACGGGCACCGTATCAGAAAAAGGAAACATTTACATGTCGTACGATGCTATGGACAATTCGTCCATGATCATCGATGGCGCTAAACTAGATAACGAGTCAAGCTGGTTGCTCGGAAACTTTAGAAACAAATCGAAGCTGGAGATCACTAACTCCGTTTACATACCAACCGAAATTTACTTAAACGATTCTTGTTCTGTTTCCATCAATGGAGCAGATACACAAACGGGGCTATGGATGGCGTTGACCTCGGGTGCGCATTCGGTGCAATTACCCAATGTGAGTACTAATTCATGGTCGTGGACTGCGGGCAAGAATCTGGGGGCTGGCGTGAATTGGTCATTGTCTGTTCTTAACTCACATCCGGGGTTAGGCGTTCAGCTATTTCCAAATGCCAGTGCGAATATCACAGGCAATAATGTAGCGCCAGGTGAAGTAGCCATCAGTTATTTTGTGTCCAATAACAATGAGACCCTTAATGATCTAAAGGTTGGATTGCAGAATGGAATTATCGTCCCCGGTCGACTTACTCTTAACAATGTTCGGTTAGGGCCAATCGCCTGGCAGATCTATTCATTGACATCGGCCTCTTTGACCATCAATAACTCGACTATTAATGAGATTGGAATTGTGGGCGATGGCAAAGTGACCGTCAACAATAGTTTGCTTCAATTGGCTGTCTTAGCGTGCTATGGTCAAAACAGTTTATTGACGGTGAACAATAGTGACGTTTGGAATCAGTCGATTGAGACGAATAGCAATGGCAAGATTACTCTTACTAATTGCAATATCTACGGTTCTCAATTTATAACCCGAAGCGCGCAATCAACGATTGCCATCAATGGAGGTAGTTTTCGAGACAATCCACCTATTGATCGCACCAAAACATTTGTTGATATAATCAGTGGGTACCCTAACTATAATCCTTTCTGCGCACCGGGGCCTCCAAAGAAATCAGGGTCTGGCGCAATCACGTGTGTCGGAGTAGCCAATTGCAATTGGTAGTTTTCGTGTCGCCAGGTCTTCCGCCCCTGACGCATCGCTCAACCATAACACACGCAATTCAAAAGACAGAATAAATTAACGATAGGATAATTTTCCTATCGCGCTCGGCACGTAGGGATTTGCCTAATTTGTTTAATCAAATCAACAAAAAAATCACATCCGTTCTCCGAATTAGTGTGATGCATCCTTATGAGAAACCTTAAATTCAAACTATATGACAACACAAGAAGTAGCAAACAAATTGGTAGAACTTTGTCGCCAAAGCAAGATTGACGAAGTACAAGACACTTTATTTGCCGACAATGCCACCAGCATTGAAGCCAATGAAATGATGGGGCCTAAGGTGGTACAAGGCCTCGATGCCATCAAGGCAAAAGCGGTCGCTTTTCAGGAAGGAGTGGAAGAGTTTCATAGCGCCACGCTTTCTGAGCCGATTGTAGCGGCAAATCATTTCGCTATCACCTGGGCCATGGATGCCACCTTTAAAGGACGGGGAAGAATGACCATTGAAGAGATCTGCGTGTATCACGTACATGATGGGAAGATCGTACTGGAGCAATTCTTCTATTAGTCTTAACCTCGCCACTTTGTTGAGCCGGATATACAAACGTATTTCCGGCCTTTTTTTAGTCAGTGAATTCGGGCTAATAATCCGAATAACCAGTTGGCCTTAAAAATAAAATGGTATTCAATGAAACGTTGTGCTGGTACTCAGGCATTGTAGATAGTTTTTTCCATTGCGGATCCTCGACAAACAATTTCCAGTGGTCATCGCGGGCGGCCTGATTCGCAAAAGTGGTCATGTACATAAGGTTGGGTTGGTGATTACCAACTAATACTTCTCCATAAAAAACGGCATTGAACCCCAATCGCTTAAACAGCCCTATTTCGTCTCCTGCATTGAACATCTGCACTTTGTTTTGATAGATCTTTTCAGTGTAGCCTTCATAGCTGCGTAGTTCATACACTCGTTCTGATCGCGCATTGGTAAGTGTAGGAACTTCCATTTTTGGCGAGCCCGAGAACGCTCGTAACAAAATAGTTTCGATTCGTTGATAAGGCGGATTGTCGTAAACTGCTTCAAGGTATTTTTTGCCAGCTTGGTTAAATGCTTCGTCTCTCATTAGCAAGTCGGGCAAATCATAAAATTGTTGAAGAGATCGGTAGGGAACCAATAACACAATCCGCTTTCCACGCAAAGAATCTGTTTCAAGTGGTTTGAAAACACCAACCTCCTTAATGCCATGTCGGTGCAAAGCAGGCAAAAAGGCTTCCTTAAAAAAAGTATCAACTTGTGCTTCTTGTTGGCTGCCTGTAAAGCGATACGTTTTGATTTCAAAGATTTCACGGTTCGCCTTTTTCTGAGAATGACCCGTGAGCGCTATAAAACACAAGACAAGAAAGCAACTGCAGTGTTTAATAAAGGATGTAAGCATTGATTATAATTTTTTTGTAAAGTAATGAAAATTTAAACTGGGGATCTGCCCCTCATTTATCGAAATGCTGAGTACTCGGTTGAGCAAGAGTTTTAGTGGAACCAGCAGTTCTAAATTTATGGATGCAAAAAATTGCCTGAGAAGCCCACCCAAATTAATTGCATTCAATAATTTTTTTGTAGATACTTATCCAATATCTCCAGCGACACATGCATGTTCTTTCTACCAAAGCCTATGCGAAGATGTGAGTGGCCAAATTCAAACATCTCTGCCGGCAATGTCATAATACCAGTTTCCTTAACTAGCTTTTCACTAAACGTGAGCGAAGGTTCATCTACCATTAATTTCACAAAAGCCGTACTCCCTGCACGCGTAGGCGCAAAATGGAAGTGCTGAGGATGTTGATCACAAAAGGCCTTAAAGAGTCGGATGTTGGCAGTGATCTTTTCCAAATTATGTTGAATCAGTTCGCGTTTGTTTCGCAAGGCTATCAGCGCCAAAACTTCACCAGTAGAAGGACTGCAAATGGTGAGGTAATCTTTAAATCGTTTCATCTCTTCCATCACCTTCAGGTCCTTGCAGACAACCCATCCCAAACGCAGTCCGGCAAGAGCAAACGTTTTGGCCATACCCCACAGTGAAATGGATCGCTCATACACTTCACACATGGGGGGCAAGGTATCTTTGCTATCGTGCTCCAGTTGATGGTACATTTCATCAGCAAAGATGAAAATACCTTTGGCACGAGCGATAGAAATAATCTTGTTGTAATCTTCTAGAGAAGGAATATATCCGGTGGGGTTATGTGGAAAATTAATAATAAGAAGCTTCGTCTTGTTGGTAATGAGTTTGTCCAATTGTTCGGAATCGTAGTACCAGCCATTTTCATCTGAAGTTGGCTTCCAGAAAGACAATTCACAGCCGATGCTTTTAGCAACTTCGTACAACGATTGATAAGCCGGTGCCATACAGATCACATGATCTCCTTTCTGCAGAAGAACATTCATGGCTATGAAGTTGCCCTCGCCTGGCGACAAGACAAACACCTCTTCGGAAGAAACATTTTTATAGAGCCCGGCAATGGCTTCTCTTAATTCGGGCAGACCGGAAGATTCGGTGTAGCCCAATTGCAGTGTGTCCCACTGTCCGCGTTCTTTTGAGTTGGCCAGTGCAAGAATCTCCTTCAATGTAAAGCCATCACAATCAGAACTGGACAAGAGATAGCGCGAAGAGAATTCATATTGCGCAAAATAGCGTTCGAGGTGAAAGGGATTGATTTTCATGGGCACAGATTCAAGATCTTAAACTACGAAATGTTTTCAGCTTGTCGAAGGGGTTTTTGTTCAGTCAGTCTTCGATGAACTCAGACTGACAAGTGCTACGTTTTATCCAAGCAAGTTTTTTGAAGCCGTCTCATAGAGCTTGTCGAAACGGAATGCCTCCCTGAGCTTATTGATAGGGAATATCACCCTGAGCCTGTCGAAGGGTGTCGAAGGTATTGAACGAGAGTCTTCGATAGACTCAGACTGACAAGTGCTTTGATTTATCAAAGCAAGTTCTGAAACTGTCACCCTAAGCTTATTTTGAAACTGTCACCCTGAGCCTGTCCAAGTGTGAAGTTGCCAAATTGCAATAACCAAATGCTTTTCTCTGCGTTAAAATGGACTCAACGTAGATGGTTTGAATACAAACACCTTACCCATAACAGCAATTTCATCTCCTAATTTCTGCATATGATAAAAAACTACTTTCTGATCACATACCGAAGCATGCTTAAAAACAAGCTCTTCATTTTTATCAATGTGTTTGGAATGGGTATTGCCATAGCACTGGCTATTGTTGGCTATTTTGCCTATGAATATGATGCCAACTTTGACAACGTTCACCAAAACCAGGCAAGCATCTATCGCATCTCAGCTGTTCGCGAATTTGATAATAAAGTCACTCGTTTTGGGTTTGTTTCCTTTCCATTAGGAGATGTAGTCCGAAAGACGTTTACCGATGTTGATCAAACTACTCGCTACCTGCGCTCAAACTCTAACTTTAAACGTGACAACGATGTGTTCCCGGCCAATGCGAACTACGTAGACCCTGAGTTCTTTAGCGTCTTTTCTTTTGATTTTATTGCCGGTAATGCCAACGCATTGAATGACAAAACCAGTGCGGTCATCAGTGAAGAGATCGCGATTCGATTGTTTGGCACCAGCGAAGGCGTTGTTGGAAAAACAATTAGCCAAGTCTATGGCGGAGAGTTAAAGGAGCTGAAAATCACGGGGGTATTCAAAGACCCAGCTATGAACTCCAGCTTCTATAAAAGGGACGGCTCCGCTTACTTGACTTTCGAAAACTACAAAGATGAATTCAAAACCCTTAGGGAAGATGATTGGAAAATTATACAGGGCGCGGTTTTTCTTCAAATTAATGATTCGAAGAGAGTTAGTAACGTGCTTAAACAACTTCAACCATATATTGCAAACAACAATAAAGTGCGCGATGATTTCCAGATCAGAGAATTTCAACTAGACCCATTGACGACCATGGCCCATCGCGATCGGGCGGATGATGCCCGAACAATAACCTGGGGCGCGCCACCTATCTCCGCAGTGATTGGATCATCTGTGATGGGGATTTTAATCTTGCTGATTGCTTGTTTCAACTTAACCAACACGTCTATAGCAATTTCTTCGAGAAGGTTAAAAGAGATTGGGCTTCGAAAAGTAATGGGGAGTAGCCGCGCGCACCTGATTGTACAATACATTGGTGAAACTATGTTCATTTGTTTACTAGCCTTATTGGTCGGTTTGTTTCTGTCTGATCTTCTGGTATCCGGTTGGAACCTGATGTGGCAATATTTTCAACTCACTCCCCATTACCTGGACAACCCCCGCTTTTTGTTGTTCATTTTGGGCGTGTTGCTCTTCACGAGCATCGCTGCCGGAAGTTACCCTGCTTTCTACATCAGTCAGTTCGAGCCCGTCAAAATACTAAAGGGAAAACAAGAGTTAGGAGGCACCAACTACTTCACGCGGATTCTGCTAGGCTTACAGTTCACCATTTCGTTGACAGCGATAATAAGTGCGATTGGGTTTATTCAAAATGCCAATTTTCAACGCGACTATGATTTGGGTTTTGATATCCGAGGATCGATCATCACAGCGGTCAATGACCAAAGTGAGTTTGACACCTATCGGAATGCGCTGCAATCAAATCCATCGATCGTGTCGATGGCCGGAGCAAAAAGTGGTATTTTTTCCAATCGTTCCAATGATCCTGTGAAATGGGAATCCACCCAACTCGAGGTGGACATCATTGAAGTGGGCGACAACTATTTGCCCACGATGCAATTAAAACTTTCTGAGGGCAGAGACTTTGTAAAAGATTCTGAAACAGATCGCAAGGAGTCAGTGATCATCACGCAAAAGATGGCTGATGTTTTTGGCTGGGATAAACCCATTGGGAAGGAAATCATCTGGCGGGATACGATTAAACTTTATGTGGTAGGCGTAGTGAAAGATGTTTACACCCGAGGACTCTGGCGAGAGCTTGATCCCATGATGATTCGCTATGTGCTACCGAACGAATATACGCAGTTGGTGGTTAGTGCAAAAGCAGAAAATGTGGTGAATGTAAATGCATCGATGAATCAGGAATGGAACAAGGTCTTTCCAAATCGACTTTATACTGGGCGCATGTTAGTAGATAGCCTACAGGAAGTAAACGAAGTCAATTTGAATATTGTTTACATGTTTGTTTTCTTAGGGATCGTGTCGATGCTGCTCTCTGCCACAGGTTTGTTTACATTAGTGTCTCTGAACATCATTAAACGAATGAAAGAAATTGGGGTGCGAAAAGTATTGGGAGCATCCGTTTTTAACATCGCCCGAATTGTAAATACTGAATTTGTGATCATTCTGGCTATTGCTGCCATCGGGGGCTCATGGGGCGGGTATATTCAATCAAAATTGATCATGGGCAGTATCTGGCGATACTATCAAGGAGCTAATGCCTTGACGTTTATCATCTCCATCAGCATGCTATTTGCTATCTGCTTGGCTACCATCGGCTACAAAGTGGCAAAAACAGCAGCCATGAATCCGGTTGATTCTTTGAAAGAGGAATAATTGCAAGGTGGGCTGATTTACAATTCGATCTTTTCATCTTTCAAAAGTGTTCATCCTAAGATTCTTTCGAAATAGTAAATTCTCTGGCGTACCTTTGCCCACTATTTTTTTAAGGGAAAGATGATCAATCAGACAGAAGGGGAAGAGCGAGAATACCTGAAAGAGGTGAAGGAAAAATTGGTATCCGCCATTCAGCGAACAGAAGATCGCGTGAGGCTCTACGCGGATGAGTTAGTAGAAAATAAACAATATCTCTACGAGCATCAGTCAGGCATGGATGAAGCCGATAAGGTGGCAGCCGGCCAGTCGATCAACAGAATGGCCTCCACAGGCGAGTCGGTTGTAGCTAAGAAAAAAAAGTTACTTAAGCTCATTGCCTCGCCTTACTTTGGGCGTATTGATTTTGGATCAGGCGAAAGAAGAAATCCCATCTATATCGGCATCCATACGTTTACCGATGAAGAACAAAAAATCAACTTGGTCTTTGATTGGCGCGCCCCTATCTCTTCGATGTTTTATGACTTCGAACTAGGCGAGGCATGGTACAAGACGCCCTCCGGAAAAATAACTGGCGAAATCACGCTCAAGCGACAATATAAAATCAGAGAAGGGCAAATGGAGTTCATGATCGAAAACGATGTGCACATCCATGACGACCTGTTGCAAAAAGAGCTGAGCAAGTCGAGTGACGACAAAATGAAAAACATTGTCGCCACCATTCAGCGAGATCAGAATGCCGTCATCCGAAATGAGACGGCCTCGGTCATGATCATTCAAGGAGTAGCCGGCTCTGGGAAAACATCTATTGCGTTGCATCGTATTGCTTTTTTGTTATATCGCTTCCGCGAAGAAATTGCCGCGAAAGATGTGCTGATTATTTCTCCTAATAAAGTGTTTGCGGATTACATCTCTAATGTACTTCCTGAATTAGGCGAAGATCAGATCCCGGAAATGGGAATGGAAGAATTAGCGAATGATGTGCTGGAAGAAAAGTTTCTGTTCCAAACTTTTTTTGAACAGGTCTCGTCTTTGCTGGAAACACACGATGAAAAGTCGATCGAGCGGATTCAATTCAAATCTACATTTGAATTTTTAAGCAAACTGAATCAATACATTGTTCACCTGGAAAATAATTTTCTCACCTTCTTTGAACTACGCATTGGAAATGTGGTCGTACCCTTTCCGTTTATCGAAGAGCGATTCAAAGCCTATCATCGGGTGCCGTTGCTGAACCGCGCCCCGGAAGTAATCAAAGATATCCAACAGCATGTCCGCAAAACGGTCCAGCGTAAGCTATCAGGAAATGAAAAGAACCAAATCTGGCAGGCCGTTCCTCGCATGTTTAAAACAAACAGCGTACTGGATATATATCGGGGTTTTTACACTTGGATAGGTAAACCTGAATTTTTTAAAATTCTGCCTGGCGAAAAGCTCGAATATGCTGATGTGTTCCCATTGATCTACTGCAAGATTCGGCTGGAGGGAGCGAAGAGTTTTGATCATGTTAAGCACTTGCTTGTTGACGAAATGCAAGACTATACTCCTGTGCAATATTCCGTCTTGTCACGCTTGTTCAGATGTAAAAAAACGATCTTGGGTGATGTCAATCAAATGGTAAATCCCTACAGTTCATCTTCTTCCGAATTGATTGAGCAGGTTTTTCCTCAAGGGGATGTAGTAAAATTGGTTAGAAGCTATCGCTCTACAGTGGAGATCAGCAACTTTGCACAGTCCATCAATCGCAATCCAGATTTGATTCCACTCGAGCGGCACGGACAAATACCCTTGGTGAAGGGATTTGGTAGTAACAAAGAAGAGCTCGAAGAGATTAAAAATCTAATAAGCAATTTTAAAAGTTCGAAACACCCTACCCTTGGCATCATTTGTAAAACGCAACAACAAGCGGAATTTGTTTATGGTGAAGTAGAAGGTCTCGGTATTTCTCTATTAACTGCCGAAAGCACTTCTTTTAAGGAAGGTGTTATCATAACTACCGCCCATCTGGCAAAAGGATTGGAATTTGATGAAGTGATTATTCCGTTTGCCTCGGCAAGTAACTACCGTACCGATGTAGACAAACGAATGTTGTACATCGCTTGTACAAGAGCAATGCACCGGCTTAGCCTAACGTACACAAAAGAAAGATCCGCTTTTGTCCTTGACTAAAGTTGTCTACGCAATGAACTACGTACCAACAGTTCATCTTTAAAAAATTCCCACGACAAAATTTCTGGTTTAAAATACTCAGCCTGATCCTTTCCTAAAAAAAGTTTATAGTCCATTTTGGTGAGGTCTTCAACAACATAGCCCGGGTAGTAATAGCGATAGTCGTTAGTTCGCAGATAATCCAGCGTAAGCAAAATCAGATACTTGCCTAAACCATATCGTCTGTAGTCTGGGTGATAGCCATGCAAAATGGAAGCGGCCGCTTTGTCGCCACAGTCGAAATAACCAACCGCAATGAGTTTAGATTGGTCAAAAATGGATACGCACTTTGTGTCAAAAACATTGGAGGCAGTATCCTCATCTCCCCACAAACATTGTTGAATACTGCTCGCTCCATCAAAGTCGATCGAGGCATAATACCGATCATAAAGCTCGATGGCTGCTTCATCTACAGATTTAAGTGGTCGAATAGTAAATTGAAACGATTTGTTCTTTCGTCTGATTCGCTGGTGAGATGCATGTCTTTTGATCTGCCCGATATCGTAGCGAAGCCAATGAACCCGATGTTCATCTTCAGCTCCAATGTGTGAACAGGTAAACAGTGTTTGATGCATGCGATACCAACCAAAAGCCAATAGTTGATCAAGTGCATGGCCATTAATGCTCTCTGGACGTATGCTATCAAAATAGGGTAACACGTTATCTATTTTGATCGTAGAAATTTATTGAAATCTTCTTGGCTTGACATGAATTTAAAAACATCTTCCAATAAATAGTATTGGGATTTTTCTGTCGAAAGCTCATACGCATACTTTACAAATTCAAGCGTTTGATCTTCGAATGAAAACAGTCCGGCAATGCCCCTGATTTGAAGATTGTTCAAGCATTTATCTTTTGTTGCCAGAAGTACGGTATTCATTTTCTCATCACGAAAAGGTTTTGATTCGATGGCCTTGTAGGCAAGCTGATATTGCTCAGAAGTCATTTCGCAAGATGGAGCCATTACGACTGCGGGAATAGGATCAGAGGGTGCGACAGGAAAAATTACTTCGGGAATAGGTGTTGGCTTTGAGGTGGGTATTGCTTCAACCCTTCTCGCCTCTGCATCAACAATTCTTGCCTCGAGATCCTCGACTATCAAAGACGAAATATTGTTGTCGAAACGCTGCCCTGTCAAGTCTGAATCAGCAACAAGGGTGCGAGAAAAACCTGTCTTATCTTCTCTATCCAAGATTGTTACCCGCATACCTTTTGGTACCCGAATTGAACTGATGCTATTATTGCCAACAGTCAGGTCGATGGCTCTATATCTTCCAGGTAGCAATTCTTGCGAAGCACCTTGAAATCGGTCGGTATAGACAGTAATTGTTACTTCTGTAATTGGGATTTCTTCCACGATAAGGGCAGTCGCTTTGTCGTTAGCTAAATTGGTAAGAAAGAAATCAACATTGGTATCTACGCGAAGCGTCATCAATCGATCTTCAAAGCCAGCATGATCAAAAAGCTGTACGCGAAAGCCGGGCGGAATGGTGATAGACGACAGTGTGTTATCTCGTATTCCAAACTGTTGGTAATCGTATTTCCCAGGCGCAAGCCTTTTGGATTCTCCACTAAAATTGTCTTCGTAAACAACCACGTTCTTCTTTTCTATCTCCTTTACTTTCTCTTCCTCTATTTTTTCCACAATAAAAGAATTAGTACGGTTATTGAATTGATAGGAGATCATTAGATCGGTGCCTGTGTCTCGTGTGAGCATGATAGAGCGGCCCGTAAAATTTTGATTCTCAAACAGGATAAGTCGAAGGCCAAGAGGTACACGTGCGGAAGACACATCACCAATATCGCTTAACGCAGCAAAATTATAACGGCCCACACCCAGGCTGATCGATGGACCAGTATAGTCTCCCTGGTAAATGGTTACCATGGGAATGCGTTCTACCAAAATGGAAGAAGTAACGTTGTTGAATTGGCTTTCTGCAAAAAAAGCAGCCCTTTGGCTTTGGGTGATTACCAACTTACGCCCTTCAAATCCCGCGTTTTCATAGAGTGTAACCCGAAAACCATAGGGCACTTTGATAGACGAAAGCTCGTCATTGCCAATACCCAACTGATCGCTTCCATAGGCGCCTACATCAAAACTTTTGGAGGTACCAGAAAAATCGCTTTGGTAAATGGTGGGTAAAGTAGGTTCTACAACCGGCTCTACGGCAACAGTTGGGGCAACAGGAGCAGTTGGTTTTACCACAGGCTTAGGCTGCACGATTACAACTGGCGCTGGTTCAGGTTTAGCTTCTACGAGAATGGATGAAGTGAAATCATTAAACTTGTTGGCAACCAACGTGCCCGCACGCGTGTCTTGCGTAAGCACCAATTTTTGCCCTGTGAAGCCCCCGTGCTCGTAAAGCGTCACCTTCATTCCCCTAGGAATTTTTATAGATGAAAGCTGATCGTTGCCTACATTCCCTAATTCGTAGGATTCATATTGCCCCGGTAGCAGATTCTTTGAAGCTCCGGAAAAATCGTCCTTGTAAATGGTAACAAAAGTCCCGGCTGCCGGCATCGCAGAAAGAGGTAGCTCTTCGACAATCAAAGATATCGTCTGCCCGGTTTGCCCAAATCCTTTGGCCGACAGATAGGCCATGTTTGCGTCATCTGTTAATTCAAGAGACGAACCCTCAAAGTTGTCGCGATCAAACAATGTCACTTTCATTCCCTGAGGCACACGGATCGACTTCGGGCTGCTCATCGCATCACGAACCAAGAACATATAGTCATACCGACCAGCACCGAGGTCTCGGGAAAATCCCTTGAATTCATCTACGTAAAGGACCACTTTTTTTGAATTGACTTGCGCCTGCAAAGGCAAAGCCATTGTACAAACGACTAACAGAAAGCTTACAACATGTTTCATAGGTAAGAGAGTTGGTCAACCAAGTTACTGTTTTTTTGGATGTATTGCGTATGGTAGCCAATTGCATGCCACAATGTGGGGTTCCGTTAGTAGCAAAAGTCGTGTGGTGATTATTTGGCTTCTTCCAAGGTGAGTGATACCTTGACAGATAAATCAGTGTATATGAAAAACGCTCTCCTAATTTTTTGCTTTTTTTATTCCTCGATAAGAACTGCTTATTCCCAAGGGATTTTGTTGGAGAATATGACCTGGATGGAAGCGGAAATCGCCCTACAGCCTGAGACAATTGTCGTTATTCCACTGGGTGCCGCAGCCAAAGAACATGGTCCACATTTGTTGCTCAAGAACGATTTTATTTTAGCAGAATATCTAAAAGAGCGTGTCTTGAAGGAATCGAAAGTGGTAATGGCGCCCACCATCAATTATCATTTTTATCCGTCCTTTCTAGAGTATCCAGGATCTACTTCTTTACGTTTGGCAACAGCCCGTGATATGGTGGTGGATATTTGCAGAAGCCTCTCGAAGTTTGGTCCCAAGAAATTTTATATCCTCAATACGGGCATCTCAACTGTCCGTGCACTCGCGCCAGCGGTTGACACGCTTGCCTTAGAGGGAATACAACTGCGCTATACTAACCTAAGAGAACTTGAACCAATCGAAAGTAAAATACGAAAACAGGAAGGCGGCACACATGCCGATGAAATGGAAACGTCTATGATTTTATACATGAATCCAAGTGCCGTCAATATGAAAAAAGCAGTGAAAGACTACACTCCTTCCCAAGGGCGTGGGCTTACGCGTGACCCGGCTAACAAAAACGCTACCTACTCTCCTTCAGGAGTTTGGGGTGATGCCACATTGGCCACCTACGAAAAAGGAAAAATCGTCACCGAAGCACTCGTTCAACTTATTTTAAAAGACATTGAGGGAATGAGAAAATAACGCGCTAACCCTGGTACATGAGGCATGACTGGCTTTCCGAACCGCGCTATTTTCCCACTCTTTGTATTCCCAAATAATCTGTTCGCTTTTTTGTTTTTAGATCAACTACCTCAAATTTTCTTGTTTCGTTAAACGAACCCACATCAGTATCACTATTAATATGAATTGCCCCAAACAGAATTAAATATTTACAATTGTATTTCGAGCCTGCCACCAATTCCTCTATTCGTTTGTCAATAGCCTCATAAATAACTTCTGTTGCTTCCTTTAAAGGAATAGTATTGCTCAAGATTCGCTCTTTTTGTCCAAATAGAATTTGCTCTATCGTATTCATTTGATAGTCCAAATCTGTAACAGCTCCTACCACGAGCAAGTTATTTATCAATTTATTTAAAGCACCTCTTGCGGCACCACAACATCCACTGTTTTTTGATTGTCCATGTCTATGAATTTCTCCAATTTTACCATCCTTCGAAATGCCGATATGTGGACCATAATATATGGCAACTGCTCCATCGTCAGGCACATGACTTGAAAATGCGCCCATACCAGTAAGCCCCGTAAAAGGAAATCCATCGAGACCACCCATTTTAAAAGGGCCTAAAAACTCCTGAGTCCGTGCGGGATACTGAATGCTGTTTACATCATCACTACATAGACTGTCTGCCAACATAATTTGAGAAGGTTCCAAGTCTAGTTGCCCTTCAACAAAGTCAATGAAATGGTTTACACTATCAATAGTTGTATTCGCATTTGGGTAGTACTGCCGAATGATGGCTAATTTGTCTTTCTTTTTCATCTATATTTCTTTCAATACATTAAAGTAGAACATCATTGAAGGGTTCGATTTTGTCGGGAAGATTGGTTTCTCCTAATAATTCCAAAATATCGATTTCAATATTTCGACAAATGGTAGAAATAGGTATGTCGGTGGAACCATTGTCAAAGGGGTTTTCGCTGGCTTCTCCAATTTGTTCCATCGTCATAAACACCCAAGAAATGAGAACTGAAAAGGGAATCACTAACCATACACCATAGTCACCGAGTTTGCTCATTTCGTTCAGCAATGCGAATGGCAACAAGAAAATAAATAGTTGAACAAAAATTCTACTAAATAGGCTGTATTGCCTAAATAATGGGGTGGTTTTAATTCGTTCGCATCCACCTTGCAGATTAAATAATTCTCCTAGCAATTTAGTTAGGTCACTATGTTCATATTCGTCTAGCAGTTTTTCTCTTTTGTATTTTGTCACCACATCGAACTGAACTTTCAAAATATGATTGGCAATATTTCCTTTGTGCTTTATTTTTTCAAAAATGTCCTTTTTATCTAGATGTTCAAAAAGCGCTTCAATGGCAATATTAAATTCTTTTATTTCTTCCGATGCTGACACATATTGTTTGTGATAGTCCTCTTTATTAGTTGCCCAAGGAATAGTTTTTCGAAGCTGGAGGCGAAGCGTATTGATATAGGCAATGTGACGTAATAGGAAAGCTTTTTGTTTTGCTTTATCATCAATGAGAGAAATGAAGGAAGCTGCCAAAACTCGACTCGTATTGGTGATGCCGCCCCACAAACGCCTGGCTTCCCAAAGTCTATCATATGCTTGATTGTTTTTAAACCCGACATAAAAAGCAACTGCAGTACCAATGGTTGCAACTGGCAAAAAAGGAATGGCTAGAATATGAAGATTTAGGAAGTGATAAAATCCAACTACAACACTACTCATTAGTAATGTTCTAAGTATGTTCTTCTTGCCGAACAACCAAACCGATGCAATCGTTATCTTCTTACTTATTAGCATTAGCAGTCATTTATGATAGAAAGATATATGTTCACGTGTGTGTAGTATAAGCTAACGTTTGTGCTTCTTCAAGTGCGCTTTCCAAACTACGGTCTGTTCCCTAGAACTAATGTTGAACGAAGATAGCACTTTGTACTTACACATCACGCCACCATGCTCTTAGGTTTACTCTTTCTATTCGGTCAAGTATTGGTGTAATCGGGCGGCACTCTTGGCAAGCCGTTGGTTTTGTCGGCAGGATTGTACTGACTTTAGCGTGGGTGCTTCCTGGACCGGCTAGACATATGAGTTAAGTGTTTTTGAATCAAGTCTGTAACAAAAGGCTACAATGGTCGTCTCGAAAACAGCCTACAATCTTTACTGCCTATGAGACTTTCGATTTCAAACCTTTCCAAAACATATACAAATGGAGTAAAAGCTCTTGATAATCTCTCTCTCGATATAGGTTTTGGTATGTTTGGTTTGCTTGGGCCAAATGGTGCCGGAAAATCGTCTCTCATGCGAACACTCGCCACTTTGCAGTTACCCGATCAAGGTTCTGTTTTGTTTGATTCGATCGATGTTTTGAAAGAGCCCATGAGATTGCGCAAAGTACTGGGTTACCTACCACAAGAGTTTGGTGTATATCCTTCTATTTCAGCTGAAGACCTCTTAGATTATTTCGCTATTCTAAAGGGAGTAGATTCCAAGTCAGATCGAAAAAGGCGAGTTCGAGAAGTATTAGAACTCACTAATCTTTATGAAGTTAGGAAAAAGCATGTTGCTGGTTATTCGGGGGGTATGAAGCAGCGCTTTGGCATTGCTCAACTTATGCTTAATAACCCTCAGCTGATTATTGTAGATGAACCTACGGCTGGTCTTGATCCTGCTGAACGGAATCGTTTTTTAAATGTACTTCGTGAGTTGGCCAGAACCAGTACCATCATCTTCTCTACGCACATTGTTGAAGATGTAAAAGACTTGTGTAAGGAAATGGCTATTATGAATGGGGGGAGAATTTTGAGCCACACGTCTCCGCATAATGCCACGAAAAGCCTGATTGGAAAAATCTGGGCAACTTCGATTTTGAGAGAAGAATTGGAAGCTATGGAAGGAACATTACCAGTTCTCTCGTCAAAGTACCACACTGACCAAAACATTCAAGTTAGAGTTCATGCACCAGAAAGACCAGCCGACCGTTTCGAAGCAGTTGAGCCGGATTTGGAAGATGTCTATTTTATTGCATTGAAAAAAAATCCCTAAGAATGTTCCTATCCATTTTTTGTTTCGAACTCAAGTATTGGATTCGAAACCCGGTCGTCTACTTTTATTCAATTATTTTTTTTCTCTTGGGGTTGGCCATGATGGCCGGAAGTGCTGGTGCGTTTGGAGCCCCAACCAATACAATACGAATAGCGAATTCCCCATTTAACGTGTACTCAATTTTAACGCTTTTTAATAAACTTATTCTGTTCATATTACCAGCCATTATTGGGAATTCGATTTATCGTGATTATAAAAGTCGAAGTTACCAAGTGATGTACACCTTTCCGTTTACAAAGCGGGAATATCTGGCGGGTAAATTATTAAGCTCGTTGCTAATCGTAATCGTAATTTGTGCTCTTGCAGGCCTCGGACTTTATCTGGGAACTCGATTCCCTGGAACTAACAAAAGTTTACTCGCTGAATTTGATCTGGCTGTTTACGTACAATTGTATGCGGTGTACGTTCTACCAACGATACTTATCTTTGGAAGTTTAGTTTTCGCCTTAGTTACACTCACCCGCAATGTGTATACCGGATTTATAGTAATTGTGCTTCTGCTGATCGGTCGTGAATTGTTGTCTCGTTTTGTTGGAGTCTCAGGAAATACATTGGCTTTGCTGGCGGAACCTCTGGGTGAAACAGCTACTTTGTTTGCCACCAGAAATTGGACAATAGCCGAACAAAACACAAAGTCAATTCCCTACCTAGAATTTATTTTACTCAATCGGTTTGTTTGGTTTTCTATTGCATGTTCTATTCTCGTATTTACTTATCGATATTTTTCGTTTAGTCAGCTTGGATGGAGTTTATCCATGTTCGCTGCCAAGTCCAAACGAAGCACCAAAAACAACTTTGGAAGTCTTATCAAGGTTAAGCTATCTGCCATCTCATTTAATTTTGATTGGAAGCATCAAGTGCGTTTGGTGTGGCGACTTTCACAACTTGATTTTCAGTATATCCTGCGAAGTGGTTCATTTCTTAGCATTGTACTGGTCGGAGCAATCCTTGTTGTTGTTTTACTTACGCAAATGAACCCACCTTATGAAACACGTATCCTTCCAGTAACGTGGGTCATGTTGGCTTTTCCTATTTTGTTCTTTTCACTACTCGTAAATTTTCTTACGTTTTTGTATGCGGGTATTTTGATTCACCGTGGACGGAACACCCGAATGAGTGAGCTACTGGATGTTACACCGGTAAGTAACGGAGTCTTTGCACTTTCGAAGCTGATGGCCGTTGTAAAAATGCAAATGGTATTGCTCGGTGTTATCTTCCTTTGTGGGTTGAGTGTGCAAGTCTACTCGGGCTATTACGCATTTGAGGTCGGTCATTATCTGTTTGATCTATTTGCTATCCATCTCATCGAATTTATCATCTGGGCGATAGCAGCAGTATTTGTGCATACAGTTGTTTCAAATTCTTATGTGAGTCTGTTTATTTTAATACTTGGCTTCTTTGGCGTTTCGCAACTACAGTTGGTCGGAATCGATTCCTTAGTGTTCCAATTCAATCAAGATATTGAGTCTGGTTTTTTCATGAAGTACTCAAATATGAATGGTCACGGACACTCCTTGGTTCCTTATTTCATTCTGAAAGGGTATTGGCTACTATTCGGCTTGCTCTTGCTTATCGTAGCAGTTATTACCTGGTCGAGGGGAACTTCACAGACTGCAAAGGCAAGAATTGCAATTGCGGGTGAAAGAGTAAAAGGAAAGCTTGGGCTGGCACTCGTTCTGATAATCCTCGCGGTAATGTTAGCCGGCTTTACGGTCTATAAAATGGAAAATATTTTTCATGTACCCAGTGAGGCAACACGAAATCAAATCAACAGATCAGCAGACAAGAAATATGGACATCTTAAAACTATCACACAACCTCGAATTGTAAGTGTAACGGTGACTTTGGACTTGTTTCCTGAGAATGAGTCGTTTGGATCAACTGGCGTATTTACACTCGTCAACAAAACAAATGAATCTATCGATACACTATTGGTTAATTATTCACAGAATGCATTTACGCAATACAAATTTGATCGGGAGTATAAAACGTTGCTACAAGATTCCATTGCAAAATTTGATATTAATAAATTGAAACACCCTCTCGCACCTGGCGATAGCCTACATCTTTACTTTAGTGTTCAGAGCATTAAAAATACAGGATTGTTTCAAAATTCAACTGTGTTGAAGAACGGCACGTTTATTACGTCACTCATTTATCCTGGCCTTGGCTACTATTCATCGGCATTGCGGAGTGGCTCAAAAGACAGCATCGCGCGGCAAAATCATTATCGCTCCATCGACTCTGATTATATTTCGTTCCAAGCAACGGTTAGTACTTCGTCCGATCAAATCGCCATCGCACCGGGATATTTGAATAAGAAATGGAACAAAAATGGAAGAAATTATTTCCAGTATCAATCCACCAATAACGTCACTAATGATTACGCATTTACTTCCGGTAAGTATCAGGTACTAAGAGACCAATACAACGACATCAACCTGGAAATTTACTATCACCCCACGCATGCCTATAACCTGACTCACTTGATGAATGGTCTGAAATCGACACTGTCCTATTGCGAGAAGTATTTTAGCCCCTATCAACATAAGCAAGTGAGAATTATTGAATACTCCAGAAAAGCAGGCGACTTTGCACAGTCTTTTGCCAACACCATACCCGTGTCTGAGCGGAGTTTCGTGATGGATATTGACGATAACAATCCACTGGCGTTCAACTCGAGTTTTCTAGGGGCCTCTCATGAACTAGCACACCAATGGTGGGGGCATCAGGTGATTCCAGCAGATGTGAATGGAAGCAGAATGATTACCGAAAGTATGGCTGAATATGTGTCGCTTTGTGTGTTGGAGGAAAAGTACGGCAAAGAAAAAGGTAAACTATTTCGGAGGAAGGCATTGGATATTTATCTAAAAAGAAGAGTTGAAGATGAGAACGAGAAATCATTGATAGCAAATTCCGGACTCGACAAATCCTATATTCCTTACCAGAAGGGATCATTGGCACTCTATGCCATGCGTGATTTCTTAGGTGAAGAAAAATTAAATCAAGCACTTCGAGCTTATCTGGAGAAAGTCAAATTCCAACAGGCACCTTACACTATACCGGAAGAAATGGTGGACTATCTTCGACAGGCTACACCCGACTCGCTAAAATACCTCATTTACGATCTTTTTGAAACCGTCACGTTGTACGATAATAGGCTTAAAAACTATGATGTTACCAAATTGGCTAATGGCAAGTATCAAGTGGTAATTAACTTTAGTATTACCAAATTTCGCTCAGAGAATGGCACTAAGGTATTTTCAGGTAGCAATGGTCAAACATTGAATTATAGTGATGATCAGTCAGTGATTAATTCC
This sequence comes from Cyclobacteriaceae bacterium, assembly GCA_031400595.1. Lineage (GTDB taxonomy): Bacteria > Bacteroidota > Bacteroidia > Cytophagales > Cyclobacteriaceae > ELB16-189. The sequence continues at coordinate 881,661 of JANNQG010000025.1, read as the reverse complement.
TTACCCTTAGCAGACTATATTGAAATAGGAGTCTATTCTGCGAAAGGTGAAGAATTACATTTGAAAAAACACTTTATAAGTGATATCAGCAATACACTGACTATTGTGGTTGATGAAGCCCCCGGCCTTGTCGCTGTTGACCCTTTAGTTAAATTATTGGACATATACACAGACAATTAATAAACAATTGATGTGCGGTGGGTTTAGCTCTTGCCATGGCTTTGGTGTCGCGGTGGCATGTGTGGCATGGCAAGAGCCAAAAGCGTGGACGAGAATCTTTTTCGGTTGCCGTGCGGTGGGGGATTTTTGCTAACGTGAGTATTTGCGTTCGAGCGAGGCTTTCGAAGCCGCGTCCTGTCTCCGACACCGATCGGAATAAAGATCCTAAAACGTTGGACTACACTTCAACCTCGCTTGACGCAAATACCTTCTTCATTGGTCGAAGTTTGATTACGTCTTTTCTATTCTGGTTTTGGACCTTTTGAAATAATCGTTCTTGCCAAGCCGGGCAACCAACGTTGCAACCAAACAATAACTCTCCCGTGGGTTGTGAAAACATAATTTCTTTTCCGCTTAATTATAGCCTTCGCCATAACTTTCGCAGCTTTATCTGTAGACCACATTAAATTTGCCGGACGTGGGTCTGGCCGTTCTGGATGCCACACGCCTTCATTATCAATCTTTGCAATCTCTGACACCACAAATCCAGGATGAATAGTAGTGCAACTCACACCGGAACCCATTAATTCAACCTGCAAGGTTAGACCAATTGAATGGACAGCAGCTTTTGAAGCGCCATAGGCTCCGATATTTGGATTAGGAAGATAAGCACCTACACTGCCCACTAAACCAATGCGCCCCTGGTTTAACTTCAAATGTGGCAGTGCGTATTTTACCGTCAAGGCTAACCCTATGACATTACCTTGTAATTGTCTATTCCAATCTTTTGCGGTCAACTTATCTATACTTCCAAAAACACCAAATCCGGCATTGGCCACAGCAACATCTAAACGCCCCCATTTGGTTATGATAGTTTGAACAGCATTTTCTATTGATTTTTCTTCCATAATATCAACAGGAACTACTAATGCTTCGCCACCCGAATTCTTAATATCAAGAGCAATCGCTTCTAATAATTCTTTGCGTCTGGCAGATAGCACCACTTTATACCCTAATCTTACCCACTCAAAGGCCATAGCTTTGCCAATACCAGACGAAGCACCTGTTATCCACACAACTTTTTCATTTGTATTTGTCATTGCAAGTCTTATTTAGTTAGACTATTCGATTTTAAGGTGACACACAATGTGTGTGACCCACTTCATTATGTTTTCAATATTTCTATATAGTCACGCAAGGACCCAATTATTGAATCAAAGTCTTCCGTTATTTTTATGTTTTTACTGCGAATTACCTTCTCGGCAGTAAAAAATTGATTTATCAAATTTCCATAAATAGGCTGTTGGACTTCATGAGCAAACATTTTTAAATCAATACTTACTGTTGATGCGTTTTTATGGTATAAATAGGTATTAGAATGTATCAATATTTCATTTCTAAAGTACTTAGCCGTTTCATTTTGTTGTTCATATAAATGTTGAAGGTCAGGTAGTTGGCTCTCATACACACTGTAAATTTTTATTTGAATGGTATCTGGTAGTTTGGTTAACAAGCCACTACTTATGGCTGACAAATAAGCTGGAGATTTTGAGTCAAACAAGCCAAATTCTTTACCGGTCAGTAAGTTATAAAACCAAAAAAGTTTCGAGTCACTAATTTTCTCCAGATCACGCTGTATACGAAGAGAATCTAGATTTAGAAGCCAAGTGTTTGTTCCATTCAAGTCCGATTCCAAGTGAGCTTTTCCAATTTTCGCGTCTCGTATAAGAGATTCTGCTAGTCCGATAAGATCTTGCCTTTGTCTATTCTCTTCTCGCCACTGCTCAAACAAAAAAGAGATGGTAATACCAATAAAAATAATTGTAATTTCAACGAAGTACACTAGTAGCCGATGATAAATGCTTTTGAAATTTTGCTTATTTAATAGTCTCATAAAAAACCTATTGTAATTATCAATTTTGTCAAAATGCCAAATAAATGGTTGTCAACTGTCAACTATTTTTGAGGCGGGTCCCCTACACAAAACTTTGAACGAAGATAATACTTCTAGCTTACACGTCACCGCGCTATTGCAGAAGCATTTTGTTAGTGGCTGTGTGGCCTTGGGTCAACTCTTTTCCTTAGTTTTTTGTCCTCTTAACATAATCCATGAGTATTCTGAAAAACTCAGTTGGCTTTTCTTCCAAAATCTCATGTCCACATTTCTCTATCACATGTGTTTCACTAAATTTCAAATTCTCTTTTTGCAAATAAAAAGTCGATTCCCCTTGGTCGTCTTGGCGGCCGTAAAGAATAAGAGCTGGTGTTTTCAATTTTCTTAGTGCTTTCGTAATATCCCACTTGGTCTCAATGACCTCCCTGTCAATAATTGGAATTGGTTGAAAATTGAAACCATAAAAAAGATCATCAAAGTTCTTCTTTGATATTTTACTCCTGTCATAGTACATAGCGCGAACATGCAGCGCGATAAATTGCTTGAAGGCAACAACTTCTTTGCAATTAGGATCTACAATTTTAAGAGAGTCTAGCGCCTTCTCAGTTTTTGTTGAAAATATCTTTTGCAAGATGTCCATTGAATCCAATTCCACTTTAGAGCGTCTCGCATACTGATTGTCATATAGTACATTCCAAACAGAATAGGATGGAGGGGCTGAGCATACAAGAATAAGGTTTGAAACAGATTCCGGATGAAGCGCAGCATAATTCATGACTAGCAAACCACCCCACGATATCCCTAACATCGTAATTTTCTTATCGCCACGTTTCTTTTGTATAAGCTCAATATCCTGAGTGTAGTTCTGGATTGTTATTGTCGTTTGATTGATAGGAATGTTTTTCGACTTCCCTGAACCTCTTTGATGTATTAAAATGCAGGTATAAAAAGATTTAAGGCTATCAACTATTTGTCGATACGGATGCTCTGGTGCTTCTCCCGGTCCGCCCGATAAAATGTAAAGAGCCGGGCCTGTACCATATTCTTCATAGTACAATTTTAAAGAACCATTATTGTAGCTCTTGAGACCCTGTGCTGAACAATAAGAATAAGCCGTTAGCAGAATTAGAATGAATAGGAAGTTTCTCATTGGCTTAGGATTTAGTTCTGTATCGTCAATTTCTCTGGCCATTGTTCAGATATATATTTCTCACAGTCCCCGTTGTCGCAATGATGTCGAACAGTTTTTCAAACTCTGGTTTAATGTTAATGTGACCTGCAATGCTTCACTGATACTATTTTTTAGTCAACACCGCCATGGCTGCGTTGTGACCAGGGATACCGCTGACGCCACCTCCACGAGTTGCACCTGCTCCACAAATAAAAATTCTGGGATCATCCGTTTCTACACCCCAGCCGGGCGCTTCTTCGTCTTCACGGAATGGAAATGCTAAATCGCGATGAAAGATATTTCCTCTCGGCAAACCGATGGCTGCTTCAATGTCGAGGGGCGTTTTCACTTCGATGGCAGGTTGGCCATCGGATGATTGCGCTAAAACAGATTCAATCGGATCAACTAAATGTTCATTGAGTGATTGAAGTGCAGCTTTCGCAGCAGCCTCCCGTTGCGAATCGTGAGCGGTATCAAAAAGACGGGCGGGTGTGTGAAGTCCAAAAAGAGTTAGTGTGTGATACCCTTCTTGTTGCAGCTTTGAGCTTAGGATAGTCGGGTCCGTCAGCGAGTGGCAATAGATCTCCAGTGGAAGTTTGGAAGGAATCTGGCCGGACTGTGCTTGTTGAAAAGCCGATTCTAGTTCTGTAAAACTTTCGTTGATATGAAAAGTTCCCGCAAAAGCATCGCGCGAATCTGCACCCGATTTAAGCCTTGGCAATTGTTTCACCAACATATTGATCTTCATTTGCGACCCTTCCAAACTTTTCGGAGGAGTAGTGCCTCGCAATTTTGCCAGTACTTGTGGTGCTGCATTGGAAAGTAAATAGTTTGCGGAAATGGTGTTACCATCCGACAAGGTCACATGTACCTCTTTACTATCTGATTGCACTTTTACAGCACGGCTGTTTAGCGCGATAGAAACCCCTGCAGAGGTGGCCACTCGTTCCAACTCTTGCACAAGAGCACCCATGCCTCCTTGAGGCACTTTCCATTCACCATTTCCGTTTCCGATCAAGTGATAGAGGAAGCACTTATTTGCCTGTAGCGAAAAAGCCGAAGTGTCTGTGCCTATCAATGCATCGGTAAGCACCACTCCACGCACCACATCATTCTTAAATCTTTCAGTGATTACTTCTCCAATTGGTTTCTCCATGAGGTAATCCCACACTTGATCGAGCCCGATTTCTCTTTTTAACTCAGAACGAGTAAGCAACGGGTTAAGCATAGTGGGTGCAATGCGTTCTGCCAACACGGCTATTTCACCATAAAACTGTTGCCACGCCTTCGCTTCTTGTTCTCCATTGGGCAATTCTCGAAATGAAGCAGCTGTTTTTTCATCCCAAATCCGGGAAATATGAAGCCCCTGATTTTTCCCTTGATGATGAAAGGGGGTATAGCTAGCAACGTTTCTGGAAAGGGTTTTAAATCGCAGTCCCAGATCCTGAACAATCTGATCAGGCAACAATGAAACCAGATAGGAATAACGCGAGAGGCGGGCATCAAACTCCGGAAAGGCACGCACACTGGTGGTCGCTCCTCCAATTTCAGCATTTGCTTCTAACAAAATAACGCTCTTACCTGCCTTTGCTAAGTAGGTAGCAGCTACCAGGCCGTTGTGCCCCGCGCCAATAATGACGATATCAAATTTTTTTGTGGTCAAAACAAACGAGATTTAGAATCTATGGTGTTGCCCAAAGATACAAGGTAAGATGATTCCAAATCAAACCATTCCTAAAAAGCAGTGTGACACTAGATTTTTACTCCACTACGCTTGGCGTTTTTGATAGAAAATAAACGCCAATCAATAACAACGGCACCGCCCGTAGTAATAGCGGGCCAATAACCTTTCGTGCTGTTTCATCCGAAGCCATACTGACAAGCCCGACAAGGGAAGCGATCGCTAAACTTCCGCTACCAACCAATAACATCTCGTTCGAGCCTTTCATTTGTTGTACAGCAAATAAAATTCCAACCACCATTACGGCTGATCCAATACCTAACACTTTTGGTGCAATGGTTCTACCCAATAAACTCATAAAGCCTAGCCGCTGATCGGGTTCGCCTTCGGGACGAGCGTCAGGTGGCAGGTAAGCCGATAAAAAGTAAATTCCTGCCAACGCACTCAATGATAACATGACTATCTCGCCACCGATTGGGTAGTCTTGTTTCTTTAACAAAAAGCCGAGCACAAATCCGGCAATACAAACAATTTCCAAGATGGGAAAATAGGTTTTTAGTTTGCTGATAAAGGGTGAAGGTGTCATGGGAGTGGGGTTTAGGTTTTTATAAAATTAGAATTCATTTTTATCTACGTCCTTAATAAAGCGAATCACTCCTGTCATAAATACTTGTTGATCATCCCACATCGCTAAATGACTTCCATTAGGACAATATAAATAGCGACCCTTCAGCACAAGCTTACTTTGTTCTTCCATTGCGTTGGGGTCCATCGTATCGTGCTTGGCGCCAATCATCAAGGTGGGCACTGTAATTTCTTTCAACCGGTTTTTAATATCCCACTTCGCCAGTCGTCCTCCAACTCCAAATTCACTCGGCCCTTGCATCATGGTATAAATAGTGCCATTCACATGTTTCATTGCTCGATTGAAGCCGTCAGGCCATTCTGCTAAACGACACAAATGTTCTTTGTAAAAATTAGGTAAAAGCAGTTCCATGTAGCGGGGATTGCTAAAATCTTTCTTTGCTTCCAAGGCCCTTACTTCTGCCAGCACTTCGGGGTTCATTTGCTTGGCCAACACTTCCTCTGCATACTTCCCATAATCGGGAGCGCTTGCCATCATGTTGGCCACCAATAATCCTTTCAAGTGTTGTTGGTATTTCAACGCATACTCCATCGCTAAAATACCACCCCATGAGTTGCCCAATAAATAAAAATTCGTGCTATCCGCACCGATGGCCTGACGAACCTGTTCCACTTCTTCTACAAATCGCTCTGTCGTCCACAAGCTGCTATCCGTGGGCTGATCGCTGTAGTAAGAGCCCAATTGATCGTATTCATAAAACTCAAAGCCTTCGCGCAAGAAAAATGTCTCAAAGCATTCCATGTATTCATGCGTCATGGCCGGGCCGCCATGGAGTAATAGTACTTTGATTTTAGGATTGGTGCCAAAGCGTTTGGTCCAAACCTTGAAGTCACCCACAGGCGTGTGAATGGGAATCATTTTCACGCCAGCAGATTCAACAGAATCGCCATAGGTGAAGTAGTCTGATCCGGGTTTAGATTGATCATTTGCAACCTGTTTACAGGAAAAAATAAAACAAGCCAGAAGTAGCGCAAGCAGTCGCATAGCAGAAGGGATTAGGTTCAACGAAGATAAACAAAAACCCTTCGACAAGCTCAGGGTGACATTCCACAAAGTTAGGGTGACATTTCCTTCTCCACGAACTCAAAGCAATCATCTCTTATTCGCAGCCCTGTCAGACTGAGCCTGCCGAAGTCAAAACAAACTCCCCTGTTGTTCTTCGAGTTCTTGATACCGACAGGGAAGAAGTGCTTCCGGTGTATTGCCTGCTGCTTCTTTGCCGGTCAGTCGTTTGACGGTGAACGCCTCTAATTCATTTTCCGGATAGTACTGCACAAGGCTTTCCACGAGTTCTTTATCGGCCTTTTCATGAATGGGTTTGAGCCAATCGTGTTCGGCATCCTTGGGTAGAATCAAAGGCATGCGAGGACCCTCACTTGCTTTCGGATGATTGTGAATTTTTGCCATGAGCGGATTCGCCTCGGTGGTGACAACAGTGTACGTTCTGCTAACGAGGCCTGATGTTTTGTCTGTCCACTCATCCCACAAGCCTGCAAAGGTTAGTGGCTCATTATTTTTAAGGTGGATATGGTGTGGAAATGTTTTTCCGTTTTTGTGGTGATGCTCAAAAAAGCCATCGACCAATACAAGGCATCTCCGCTCACGCGCAGACTCACGAAAGGCGGGCCTTTCAAACATCGTTTCTGCTCGTGCATTGAGTGTACTGTTGCACATGGTGACAGCCTCACTGGGCGTTTTAATCCAGTTTGGTATTAGTCCCCAGGTGAATAGATGAATTTCTTTGGTTGTATCAGTGATCACAGGTACTAACGGATGAGTAAACCCGGAGACCGCATACACCGGACTCATGTTGAATAGTCCCAATTGTTCTTGAATGAACACTACCTCTTGGCCGGTATGACCATAGCGCTTGGCCATATTCTCGGCACGCTTCGTTAGGTAGGATTTACTGAAACACATAACACAAAGATAACCCCAGATTATGCATTGCAATTTTTTCATTGCATCATTGACGAATGAAAATCAATGGCTTATCCGGTAACTAGGATAACCGAGTTAGTGATTTTCATTGTCAGGGTTTAACTAGTGTGGCGTAAGGTGTGTCTTGGTTGGCATGGATAAATTCAACACACGCCTGATGTTGTTGAAGACAGAATGATTTATCTGTTTACAGAATACTCTCGCCAAAAGTAAGCAGATTGTTATCTGGGTCGAGAATGGAAAATTCCTTTTGGCCCCACGGCTTGATTTCCAGATGGACGCCTTTAGGCATAGTTAATTTCTTATTGATAGCTAACTGATACCATTGCTCGATGTTATCTGTGCGAATGTACACCTGCCCATCATTTTCTTTGGGGTCAATCTCTTTAAACTCGAAAAAGTGAATTTGGATGTTGTCTTTTTGCACCATGAGGTAGCCCTCAAAATCGGCACTGCCAAACTCCTCAAATTGCAAACTGTTCAAATAGAAATCACGCGTAACTGCTTTGTTGCGCATGGGTAACTTTGGATGGATGGCGGTAAGCATCGTGTAAGCAAGTTAATCTATTTTCACTGTCTGAAGAAAGTGCCAATTCCCTCTCAATCGCTACCCTGTGTTTTTTAGTCCACCAGAAATTGCATTGGTGATCGTTAAGAGTTTCCCTAGAAGCTTCTCTCCATTTTGAGAATTTTTTTGTTTTTGTATTCGCCATTCTTTCAGCAACTCGATTTGCAATAAGTGAAGAGGTGTTAAGACAGGTTCTCTCCTTTTTGTATTGTCGTAAACACTTAATCGCCTTAGTGACGTGGGTTCCGTGAATAGCGTTGCTACTTGTTGCTGGCTCTCTTCCAGTTCTCGCTCGATCCGATCAAAAATCAATTTACATTCTGGTTCAACCACCGCCAGTGCTGCATAGGCTTTCATGATCTCTCTATTCGCATTAAGAAGATTGGTTTCAATATGGATAAGCGTATAGCGAAGAAAAGGCCAACGATTTGCGGCCTCCTTTATTTCCGCATAGTGAAGCGGATCATTTTCTTTCATGTTTTGCAGAGCAAAACCTGCCCCATACCATGCAGTAACGTTAAACCTGGATTGGTTCCAGCTAAACACCCAGGGGATGGCTCTCAAATCCGCTAAACTACGTTGCCCCGTTCTCCTCGCTGGGCGTGATCCAATTTTACTTTGCTCCAGCACATCTATAGGCGTGGCTTGACTGTAAAAATTCATGAACTGTGGGTGATGAATCAATTGCTGAAAATGCTCAAAAGATAGTTGAGCCAGTTTGTCCATAGCCTCTTGCGGATAAACGGATGGCTGAGATGGAAACATCCAGGAGCTGGTTTGTAGTGCCGTGCCCGAGAGAAGCATCTCTAAGTTGTAGGTAGCATTTAACGGGTTGGCAAATTGCTGGGCAATTGTTTCTCCCTGAACAGTAAGTTTTATTTCTCCGTGCACCGTGCCGGATGGCATACTCTCCAGAAAGCGATGGTACTTCCCTCCGCCTCGGCTAATAGTACCGCCAATGCCATGGAAAAAGCGAAGCGAAATCTGATGTTGTGACGCCACCTCCGTTAATGATTTTTCTGCCTGATGGAGGTTCCAGCGGCTGGCTAATATCCCACCATCTTTATTACTATCGCTATACCCCAACATCACTTCCTGAATTATACCATTGCTTTTGGCAGACGTTTTTCTAACAGGATGCTCCAGGAAGCTGTTCAAAATCTGAGGTGCGTTTTTTAAATCGTTGATGGTTTCAAAGAGTGGAACAACTTGAAATAGATCATACGAAAGGCCCGCTTCACGCAAGAAAAGATAGGGGACTAACAAATCACTAAGACTTCGTGTCATGCTTACGATAAGGGAACCTATTCCTTCCTTTCCATACAAATCAACATGAGTCTTTACCGCACGATAACAACCAATCACTTGTTCCGCTTCTGATCCTAAGCTACTTCCGGGAACTAGAAACGGGCGATTGGTTTGTAGTTCCTCGGTGAGGAAAGCAACTCTTTTGTCTTCCGGCCATTCAGTAAAAGAAGTATCAGGCATACCTGCAGCAGTCAATAGCTGCTGGATTGCTTTGTCATGAAACGTACTATTTTGACGGATGTCCAATTTGGCCAAATGAAATCCAAAGCATTGCACCATTCTTTCAATAGGAAAGATCAAGTCACTTACCAGTCTTCGACTTCCAATCTCCAGGAGGCTCTTACGGAGTGTTCCTAAATCGTGAGTAAGTTGTGAAGGCGTTTGATATCCGTTCGTTGACTGATTTCCTTTTCTACTTTGCTGCAACTTTATCAATAGTAGGTTTACAAATTGCCTCCAGGGTTCACGCGGATTTCTGCTGACGGCATCTGCCCCAGCTGCACCTATTTGGTGTTCCAATTCAATAATCGCCTGCTGAAAAAAAGGAGGCGGGTGATTGTTGATTTCAGAAAAACTGATGTCAGCAGCCAGCTCTTGCAATTTGTTAACAAGTAAATCCAGCGCAGCATCGCGATGTGTTTTTAACGTATCAGCCGTTAGTTCAGCCGTCACATAAGGATGTCCATCTCGATCTCCACCTACCCAGCTGCCAAATGTTAGTCGTGGAAAATCATCCGGATGAAACAAGCGCTCTGCATTGAAGCCAAAAGACTGCCAGGCTTTTTTAAGGCGTTGGTCAGACTGGTGGAGTGCCTGTGGAAAAACATTTTTTATGTAATGAATGACATTATTGCGTTCGGATGCTACCTGCGGTTTTTCAAGATAGACTTCACCGGTGCGCCACCAACGCTCTAACAAAGCTTTGATCGTTTCTTCAATATCCGCTTGCTCCCAGTTTGATAAATTGCCCTGCTCTTTCCTGGCCAGTTGCACATATACCTTCCGAAGCAGATTCAGTATTGAAATGCGCTTGGCTTCGGTCGGGTGCGCGGTAAGCACAGGCATCACCATCACGCGAGGCAGAAGCTGTGCTATTTGCTCTTCTGTAACACCAGCCTCTTTTAAACGTAGAAAAGTTTCTGTCCAGGAACCACGAATAGCTGCAGGCCCCTTCTCATCTTCCAGTTTGCGCCTAAACCGCACAGCTGCATTTTCTTCCACCAGGTTCATCAGTTGAAAAAGAATACTGCACGCCTGTATGTATTTTTCGTTTGACGGGTTGTTAAAAAGAATAGTGGCATCGACTGAAGAAGAATCGATCTGGGTGAGCAGATTCGCAATTTCAATTTCTTTCAAGGTGATCAGCACATCGCGGAAGCAGGAAGTAAGGTAGTCTTGGTCGTTCTTTATCTTTAAGAGTCCCTGTTTTTCAATTTCTGAAGGCATAAAATGAATTTCTAAAAGTTAGAAGTAGAGGCGCGGGGGTTGGCCTAATTTGAATTAATTCTCCGGTTAATAATTCCCTGAATATCCTCTCTGCTTAAGTTGTTCCCGTCATACAATAAGTCACTAATCTTTCGGATAATCGAGTCCAGTTCATTAGAGGATTGAATAAGAGCCTTCACCAATGATTCATCCTTTATGGAGATAGACTCTCTGGAGATAAGTTGCGCCAAACCCAAAATACGGGCAAGAGGTGCCCTAAGAATATGCGAATTAATAAAAGCGTATTCCGTAAGTTGTATATTTTGGGTCTCCAATTCGGAAGTTCTTCTTTTCACCGCTGCCTCTAAGGACTCGTTGAGCGTTGATAACTCCTCATTCAAAGAACTCAATTCTTCATTCATGGTTTCGACTTCATTGCTCTTATCTATTAGTTGATTGTTTGTCAGGCGTAATTGCTTTACTAAACTATTAATTTCAAGATTTTTGAAACAAAGTGAAATGTGCTCTGATAATGACTGAACATATAATACGTCTTCTGTGCCCCAATTCTTTTGTAGATGTTGATGCTCACAACAAACAACGCCAATTGGTAATCCATCGATTAGAATTGGGCAGTCCAGCATAGAGATAATCGATAAGGGATTCAGGTAGACATCTTTAAATTCCTTTGTCGCTGGATGTTCGCAAGCATCATTAGCCAATATAAAAGGGCTTTCTTCGAGAGCGCGAAAATAATTTGGAAAATCTCTTCTTTCCAAAATTACTGCCTCGTCATTTTTTGATTGCAATTCAAAAAGATGCCTCCTCACAATTCGTGAGTTGTTCTCTCCCATCATCCAGATGCTTACCCGAGAAGTGGAAAGATCGCGTGATGCCGTGGAACATATGCGTGCAAATAAATCATCCAGGCTGCTGTCATATTGTGATTTATTCTGAGTAAGCTGCAGTAATGAGTTTTGATAGCGTAGCAAAACTTCATTTTTTTCGGCTTCTAATTGTTTAGATCGATCAGCTGAAATCGTGGCTTCTTCGAGACCTTTGATCAGATTGTTTAGGGTACCTACAAAGAAGTAAAGTGCGTAGGAAAAGCCAATACAAGAAAGAAAGTAGATAGCGGCATTGTCAACAAAAAACTCATCTCTCCTGATGGCGACAAAATAAATGACAAGACCGAGCAGCAACAGCCCTTGTAGGAAGATGTGTATTCTCCCCAAAATAAATCCACTCAGCGTGATGTAAAAAATGATAAAAAGAATGTCTCGGGATAGAATATTGGCCTCTGTAAACTTCTGGAATGAAATGAAAGTGTGAATGATGGTGGCCGTAATGATGATATTAACTATTACGGCATACGCAATAATTCCAAAGGATAACTTGAAATTAGCATGGCGATTCAGCATGAAAAAAAGCAAGGCGACTACACAAGCCAAAAAGCTGACGCTTTGAACAAGAATTTGAATAGACGAATAGATACTATAGTAGGTAAACGCATCTAGTATAAAGCCAAGCATGGTAAGCACGATTGCTGTCAACGCAATCACTTGCTTTCCATTGTTATATTTTTGATTCAACTTTTGGTAAGGCATTTTAACAAAAATGTGGGCTCAATGAACTAAAGCTATTTAGGCAGTACAAAACTAAGACATGAAATGGACCTGCAAAAGGCTATGTTTTATTAGATTATGAATGTTTTTACGCATTCGATCGAAGCGGCAGTGTAATGGTGAAAGATGAACCTTTTCCATCTTCACTTTCAATTTCGAAAGCACCTCGGTTCTTCTCTATAAACTCTTTGCTCATTTTAAGCCCAAGGCCAGTCATAAGTAGCAAAGGGTAAGCGCCAACTGAAGAAAGTAGACGGGTATTACGTAGTTGTTGTTTAAAACATCAATAGGGTATCAAAATCAGTAACTCTACTTTGTAAGCAGCGTTTGAATTGCATGAGGTAAAATCATTGCGGGCACCGCTTGTGAACCAACGTACACTTTGTAGGGTATCTCCTGATCACTTTGGTTCATCACAACGGTAACCAACGATCCATCGTCATTGATGAATGAAGTACACAACAAAGGACTTCGGCTGCTCGAGGTGCTCACGCGCTTTGCATTGGGGCGAATGAATTTTGAGAAGTGACCGATGTAGTAATACGAAGGAGTATAGGTTAATTCTCCCTTGGCCACATCCGCATGAACAGGTGCAAAACAAAAGTTCCCAACATGGTTAGGTCCACCCGTTTGGTCTAACAAAATATTCCAATCTGTCCATCCCACTGTGCCTTGATTAAAATCATTGATCATCGACCTGCCATAGCGTTCTGCATTGGGCCAGTGCTGATATTTTTTTACATCGAATTTCTCTACACAGCCCTCGGTAAACAAAATATTTTTGTCGGGGTAGGATTCTTTGACTGCAGCGAGATTGGCAAACATGGGTTCTCCTCCGGCCCATGTTTCATACCAATGAAAACCGATTCCCCATGCATATTTGGAAGCCTCCTCGTCAGCAAAAATCACGTTGGCCCGATGGTTCATCAAATCACGGTTATGATCCCACACCACAATTTTTTTATCACCTAATCCAGCTGCCTCCATGGTCGGGCCTAAATATTTTTTAAGAAAATCGCGTTCTTCTTCAGCGGTGTAAATACAAGACTCCCACCGCTGTATGGCCATCGGCTCGTTTTGAATGGTTACGCCCCAAATAGGCATGCCTTCATTTTCATAGGCCTTGATAAACTTCGTAAAGTAGGTAGCCCACGACTGATTGAACTCCGGCAACAGTTTGCCGCCCTTCAATATGTCGTTGTTGTCCTTCATAAACGCGGGCGGACTCCAGGGGCTGGCATATAACAAGAGCTTTCCTCCCGCAGCGGCCATCGCACTTTTGATCAATGGTATTCGATACTTCTTATCATGATCAATGTTAAAAGACGTAAGCTCTTTATCATTATCAGCAACGTAAGTGTAGCTTCCACTACTGAAGTCGCAACTGTGAATAGTAGTGCGCGCCAGCGAATATCCAATGCCATTATTTTGATCATAATACGCACGCAATAATTCACTTTGCTTTTCTGCAGGTAGCTTTGCGAAAACTTCAGCTGCTGCGTCCGTAATGGCGCCCCCGATTCCAATAAAATGCTGGAACGTTTTTTCCGGATTTACAAAAATCGAAATGTCTGATTCCAGCGGTTGCTGAGCGGGTGCAAACGATGCGGTGTCGGTGATCGTTAACCGATCAGTAGTTTGGCTGGCCGTAGTATAAATAATAGCGGTTTTTCCCTCAGCAAGAAACACTGCACCAGCTTTTGTTTGCATCTCGTTTTTACTTTCTTCAGGTTTGTCTGCTGTGCCGCATGCCTGCAAGAGCAGGAGTAGGCCCAATAATGCTAGTTGGCTTTTCATAGATTCGGTGGCTGATAGGATTGAAACAAGAACGGTATCCCCACCAAAAGTACGGGAAAATTATGATCGTTTACAGGCGTTCCATTTCCGTCTTGGTTTTCCCTATTCACGAGAAAAATCACGTGAAGCTTCTAAACATAGCTCTTGAATCACTACTTTTAGTTTGTCTAAATTTCATTTATGGAAAATCCAAAACCATTCATCGCGGCTGTGGTGCAAGCAGCACCAGTATTTTTTGACAAAGCAAAAACGGTTGACAAAATTCAAAGTCTAGTTGTTCAAGCATCTATTCAAAAAGCATCTCTCATTCTTTTTCCGGAAGTATTTATTCCTGGCTATCCAAGAGGGTTGATCTTTGGCACAACTGTAGGGGGTCGCACTCCGGAAGGAAGAGAAATGTTCTTGCGCTATTGGGAAAATTCTATTGTCGTCCCGGGACTGGAAACAGATATACTGTCGCGCTCCGCGAAAGAAGCAAACGCTTATGTGGTGATTGGCGTCACTGAAAAAGATAAAATTAGCGACACTTTGTATTGCACTCTACTTTATTTCTCTCCAGAAGGAAATCTCATTCACAAACATCGAAAACTAAAACCCACGGCTGCGGAGCGAATTCTTTGGGGGGAGGGAGATGGCAGTGATTTAAATGTGTTGGATACAACCCTAGGAAAATTGGGAGGATTAATTTGCTGGGAGAATTATATGCCCTTAGCGCGCACTGCACTTTACCAACAAGGGATTGAAATCTATGTAGCGCCCACGGCAGATTGTCGTGGAACTTGGCAATCATCTCTCGAACACATAGCTTGCGAAGGGAGATGTTTTGTGCTTGGCTGCAATCAAATTTTAACTAGCGAACATTATCCGGAAGAGTTAAAGTCTCAATTATCAACTACACACCCATCGTTGCCGAGTAGTGGAGGAAGTTGCATCATTTCGCCCTTAGGAAAAAGATTGGCCGGACCTCTTTATGATCAGGAGGGAATCCTAACAGCAGAAATTGACCATCGGGAAATTATCAAAGCGAAAATGGACTTTGATGTCATCGGCCATTATGCAAGGCCAGATGTTTTTGAACTAAAAGTTACTAAAAAATAAGACTCAAAAGGCAATACTTAGCCGGTTGATAATTGTGTTATATTTAACAAGTTAAATTCATGATATGAAAAATATTTATCAATTCGCCCTTATTGCGACACTCAGTTTCATTTCCTATTCAACATGGGGCCAATCTACCAGAGTGTTAACATCAACAGACTACAATCAGGCTGCCGAAATGTTAGGTGGCAACGTGAATAAACTTGTTGACAACATGATCCAGCCGCAGTGGACGCCCGATGGACGAATATGGTATAGAAGTCTAACCGAAAACAAGTCGCAGTATGTTTTAGTTATCCCTGCCGATGGAAAGAAACTGATTTTCAATACTAAAAAAGAATTAACGGCTGCACTGCCGGTTGAGGTAAAAGGGCCTGACATAAAGGCTACCGAAATACTCTCTCCTGATGGCAAACGTGTCGCTTTCATACGCAATTGGAATTTATGGATGAGGGATTTAACAACGGGTACAGAAACCGCATTAACCACAGACGGTATAAAAGATTTTGGCTATGCGACAGATAATGCCGGTTGGAAACATACAGATAAAGCTATTTTGAGTTGGTCGCCCGACTCTAAAAAAATCGCTACGTTTCAGCAAGACCAACGACATATCAAAAATATGTATGTCGTGAAGACAACGGTTGGTTCGCCCGATCTGGAAGAATGGAAATACCCATTACCCGGGGATGCCGATATTATCAGAATACACCGCGTGATTATTGATGTGAGTAGTGCTCCAACTGTTATTCGATTGAAGCTTGCACCGGATGCAAGACGAAGCACACTTTGTGATGACATTTCTTGCGAAGGAGGTTTTGACGATAATGAATGGAGTGAAGACAGTAAACAATTGATATTTGTGTCTACCAGCCGCGATCACAAGCAGGAGAATGTTCGTATTGCAAATACGGAGACGGGTGAAGTGCGAGACATCTTTGAAGAAAAAGTAGCGACCCAATATGAATCTGGTCAAGGCACTATTAACTGGAGGTACTTCTCCAAGACCAATGAGATCTTGTGGTATTCCGAAAGAAGCGATTGGGGGCATTTGTATCTGTATGATGCGCTTACCGGAAAGATTAAAAACCAAATTACCTCAGGCAACTTTGTTGTGACACGGTTGTCAAAAATTGACAGGGTGAATAGGGTTATTTACTTCGAAGCAAACGGACGCGAATCAGGTCGCAATCCCTATTTCAGTCATTTGTACCGGATCGATATGAGTGGCAAAAATTTAACATTGCTGACACCCGCTGATGGAAATCATACTATTCGCTTTTCAATGGATGGAAAATATTTTACAGACACGTATTCACAACCTAATGTGCCACCGATTAGTGAAGTACGCGACCTGAAAGGTAAGTTGATAGCTACCTTAGAAAAGACAGACATCTCTCGATTGACTGCAACCGGATGGAAACCAGCTGCACCTTTTACCGTAAAGTCAGCCGATAATAAGTGGGACTTGTATGGCGTTATGCACACACCAAAAAACTTGAATGTGAAGGAAAAGTATCCAGTGGTTATTTACATTTATCCTGGACCGCAAGGTGGAAGTGTTGGCTCTTGGAATTTTTTGGCTGCCCGCAATGACCATCAAGCAGTAGCTGAGTTAGGGTTTGTGGTGGTTGCATTAGAAGGTAGCTGCAATCCCGACAGGTCAAAATCATTTCATGATGCGTGCTATGGAAAGATGAGTGAAAACACGTTACCCGATCAAATAGCTGGCCTCAAGCAATTGCAAGGCAGGTACTCTTACTTAGATTTAGATCGAGTAGGCATTTGGGGTCACTCTGGTGGGGGCTATGCGACTGCCGCTGCGATGTTTCAATTTCCGGATTTTTTTAAAGTAGGAATTTCCGAATCCGGCAATCACGATAACAGAAACTACGAAGATGACTGGGGCGAACGCTACATCGGATTGGAAACAAAAAACGACAAGGGCATTTCTAACTACGAACCGCAAGCCAACCAGCAACTCGCTAAAAATCTCAAAGGCAAATTACTACTAGCACATGGCGGCATGGATGACAACGTGCCACCCTACAATACCTATTTAGTTGCAGATGCACTTATCAAAGCAAACAAGGATTTTGATCTGCTCGTGTTTCCCAATGCACGTCACGGATATGGCGCAGACAGCTACTACATGATGCGAAGACGTTGGGACTATTTTGTAAGACATTTGATGAATGCGGTGCCCGCAAATGAATATCAGATTAAAATAGTGCCTGACCCAAGGCTAAAAGAATAGTTTAGACATAGATTATCCCTTATCGAGATTAAAAAATTCAATTCTTTTTCTTAAGTTGTATTACCATTTGTTGTACCCCCTAAACAAAAAAGAATATGTCTACCACCAATAAACCCGCTACCTGGTTCTGGGTCGTCAACGCCATAGCACTAGTCTGGAACTTAATGGGCGTAATGGCTTACTTGGCCCAAGTCATGATGAGCCCTGAAGCACTTCAAGCATTACCTGAAAATGAAAGGCATCTTATTGAGTCTGTACCAGCCTGGTCGATTAGTGCCTTTGCCATTGCCGTTTGGGGTAGCACACTGGGTAGCATTCTGCTCTTGCTGAGAAAGAAATGGGCAACTCCGGTTTTCATTGTCGCCTTTGTGGGTATCGTTGTGCAAATGTATTACAATGTATTTTTGAGTAAGTCGATTGAAGTTTATGGACCGGGAGGCATGGCGATGCCCATTATGGTTTTTGCCATTGGTGTTTTTCTTATTTGGTTTTCTAGAAAGTCAACCGCTAATGGTTGGACTAACTAATATCTGTTTGGAGTTATAGGCTCTCGTTGATTTTCTATTTGTCATTCAGTCTCTACCACCTGTAACGTTTTTGCTACCCGCATTTGTATGTCCATCGAAACAGGCGCAAACTCTGCAAACCGTTGAATAAATCGCGCTTTCCCCTGCGATAAGGATCGTAGCGAAGTGGAGTAGCGATTCAATTCAGCGAGTGGTGTTTTGGCTTTAATTACCTCGTTGCCTCCCTGTGCATCAACTCCCATGATCAAAGATCTGCGTGTTTGCAAATCAGCCAGAACATCGCCCATCATTTCTGCTGGCAAGGTCACCTCCAGATCATAGATGGGTTCCAATAATTGGGGTTCTGCTTTTAGAAAGGCTTCTTTGAATGCTAACATCCCTGCAATTTTAAAAGAAATATCGTTGGAGTCGACAGGGTGCATTTTGCCATCATACACCATCACGCGTACATCGCGTACATACGAACCCGAGATCGGCCCAACCTCCATTTTTTCCATGATCCCTTTCAAAATGGAAGGAATAAACCGGCTATCGATTACACCACCCGTAATGCAATTGTAGAAAACCAATTGACCTCCCCACGGTAAGTCTATTACTTCCCTACCGCGAATGGTAAATTCTTCAGGCTCTGGCATGCCTGGATAATAGGGCTCAACTTTCAGATGCACTTCACCAAACTGTCCTGCACCACCTGATTGTTTTTTATGGCGATACATTGCACCAGAGGGTTTTCGAATGGTTTCCCGATAAGAAATACGAGGGGCAATAAAATCAGCATGGAGTCCATACACGTTTTCCAAAAACCATTTGCACACCTGCAAATGCAATTCACCCTGCCCGGAGACAATCAACTGCTTCAGTTCCGTAGAATATTCGACCAGCAGGGTAGGATCTTCGAGGTGAATTTTATGTAGCACTTCACCGATCTTTTCATCGTCTTGCTTACTAAGCGCGATCACCGCCGTGCGGATGCGAGGCTCAGGAAAGACGATGGGTTGCACGGTCACGTCAAAGCCTTTCGCATGCAAGGTTTGGTTCGTGTACGAGTCTTTTAATTTTAGTGTAGCTCCAATATCACCGGCAGATAGTTTCTCTACGGGGTTACGAGTCTTGCCATCCATAATAAAGAGTTGATGAAACCGCTCTACCGCGCCAGTCTGACTATTGATTAATTCAGAGGTGGGTGTCACTTCACCCGATATCACTTTAAAAAAAGAAAGTTTGCCCAAGTTGGGTTCCAGGTGGGTTTTGAAGATAAACAGCACAGCTGGCTTCTTGGGATCGCATGCAATTTCCTTTACGTTGTCTGCCAATTCAGGTTTTGCCTCAAAAGGACTTGGAGCTACATTATCGATGAATCCCATCATACGACCACTTCCCATATTTTTTTTGGCTGACATTACAAACACCGGAAACACATCGTGTTGAATCATCCCCAACTTTAATCCCTTTTTCATTTCGTCCTCATCGAGCGTTCCCTTTTCAAAGTATTTCTCCATCAGTTTTTCATCATTCTCTGCCGCTTTTTCAACCAACAAGTTATGCAGACGCTCCGCTCTCTCTTTTTCATTGTCTGGTATGGGCAATTTTTCCGGCTTGCCTCCGTCCACTGGAAATTTGTACAACACCATTTTTAATAAGTCGACAATGGAATTGAAAGCCTCACCTTGATTGACGGGATATTGCATTTGTGTCACTGCGTTTCCAAATCGTTGCTGAAGTGATTCCAATGCTTTATCAAAATCTGATTTTGGATGGTCGGCTTGGTTGATTGCAAAAATTACAGGCTTATTGAATTGGTTGGCATAGTTCCAAATTAATTCTGTACCTATCTCGGCTCCATGTTGCGCGTTCACAACCATTACGCAGGTTTCTGCCACACGGATAGACGATATCATCTCGCCCACAAAATCATCAAAACCAGGCGTGTCAATGATGTTAATTTTATAGTCCCGCCATTCGGTATGCATGCAGGTGGCAAAAACGGAATTTCCTCGTTCGCGTTCTATTTCATGATAATCGCTGATGGTGTTTTTTCCTTCAATGGTTCCTCTTCGGTGAATAATGCCCGCTTCAAAGAGCATATCTTCTGCCAGCAACGTTTTCCCGGTTTTAGGGGCACCCAATAGAACAATGTTCTTGATGTGCTTTTCATCGTAGACTTTCATAGTAAGGTGGGTTGTGGGTTATCGCAATAATACATTTCGAAACAATCACCCTTGCCTGATTCTGGGCATTCAAAAACAGCAAAAGCGTTTGAGTTTTATTGAACTAATGTCATAATACCTCGAAGGCAGAAAAATGTCTTTTGATTCCAGCTGTACTGATATAAATCATGTTTTCACTTTGATGCGGGAATCTATTCTCGGAAAGCTCCACCAAAGAATTTCCACCTGCGTTGAATCAATGTTTTTCTGATGGAATTTATGCAGTCTAACCACGTTTTCCCAACGCGGAGTGAGCAACCTCCATGGATACAAGTCTTGCAATCATGATGACGGGATACAGCAAACCAATCATTCCCTGAAACACAACTAATGATTTCGCCAGTGAGCCCACGGGAATCATATCGCCCAAACCCAGTGTGGTCATAGTGACAAAACTAAAATACATGAAATGTGAAGAAATGGGCTGATAGGTTGAAGTTACGTGGGTAGAGCTAAACGAACCTGGAAAAAAAAACTCAACCAATGTGTAAAGAAGAGAATAGATTAATCCCACTAACATGAATACCACTACCGAACCTTGAATACGATAGAAATTCACCGGGCCATCATTGAAGATATGAGTTAGCACCCTTTTCACAAGGTATCCAAAAAAAATCATCGCAAAAAAATAACTGCTGACTTGAACCCATTGATCTTGGACAACAAAATATGAGATTCTTGAAAAGCTGGCTGCCACCGCAATGATGATAAAAAATAGCTGGCGTTTCCATCTTGTCATTACTGAAAATACACCAGCCAAAATAATGAGATTGAATAGAATGTCACTTATCAAAAAACTCCACCATTGACCTGGGTAATCGCCTAGAGGAATCCATACAAAAACAGAGATAGCCAAGTACACCAAAAGCGCGGACAAACTTCGCTCGTGGTTCCAAAATTCGTTGTTAATGCGCAGCAGTGGATATTTCATAAGTAAAATTCCATTCAATATTAGGTGTCTGTGAAGGCTTCACCTATGACTTCCGTCAGCACTTGTAAAGAATTACTATCAAACAAAACACAGCAAATTATTGCAAAGGGGTGGTAAGAAAATGGTATCTTACCACATTGAATAGGTTGATGAATCAATTAGTTTTGTTTTTGCTGATCTTTTTTTCGCTTACATCTTTTGGCCAACAAGATACCTCTCGGGTTGCCCACTACCGTCCACATGATAGTACCGACTCGTTCTCTGTCTTTATGGAAAATGAGGACGCACCGAGACCGTTGCCAGGTGAAGTCACCTACTCTATTACAATCACCGTTACAAACATTCGCAATATGAAGGGTGTGATTCGTTTTAAATTTTACGATGAAACGTATCCATTCCCTGACAAAAAAGGCTTTCTTCGAATTGTAGTGCCAAAAACAATCGTGAAGGAAGGTACACTGACGGTCATCTACGATGGGTTTATCTCGAAATTGATGGGGATTGCCCTACAAGATGACGAGAACGACAATTGGGAATTAGATATGGGATGGCTTTTGCCGAAAGAAGGACACGCTTTTTCAGACTATTACCACACTGCGTTACGTAGGCCTGTTTTCGCAGATTTTAAGTTTTTACTGACGGGAAACAAGCATGTAAAAATGAAAATGAGGTACTATTAGAATCACGATTGAGAGATATGCTCACTTGGTACATTCTATGTACATTTGCTAATTATGGAAATTATTAGAAGCTGGCGAGAGCAGCGGATTTTATTGAAAAGACGGTTTCCGGCATTAGCCGATGAAGATTTTGTTTTTGAGGAGGGCAAAAAGGAGACGATGTTAAAAAAACTGGCAGAAAAGCTGGGGATAAGTTCGCCAGAACTAGAAGTGATTTTTGCTGAAGTGCAACGTTCGTAATCATTATCGGACGCCTTTCTTTTCCCGAGGTTGTTGCCTTTTTAAAAAAAACGAATAATGTATCGTTCCAAACAATTGCTCCTTCACCGATTTGGAAGTATTCTCCGCAGATAGCCGATCGCTAGAGGAATGAAATTCCCTGCCCAAATAGGTCTGCTGAAACTGCAGCGAATGGCGACCCTTCCCTACACCAAAAGAAACATTAACACAGGCAACCCAGCGATATAACTGACTGCTCTCTATACGGTACGTTGAATCGTTTGTAAAGTTTGTAAAAGGATTGCCCTGCAACATACTATTCCAGCCAACCCATTTTATTGACGGACTAAAAGAAAATGAGGCCCGCCATTTCGTTGATGGTTTTGCAAAAGAAATATCGTTAAAGTACGAATTGGTAAAAGTAAATACGTTTAAATTAAACCCAACCTGTAATCCAGTGTGCAAATTCCCAGCTCTCAATTGAGCAAAACCGTTTAGATGGCCTTTTGAAAAAAGTGAAATTATTTTTGATTCGACAACTATATCATAGTTGAAAATGAATTGATTGGGTAGTTGATTTTTCCAACCTTGAGGATACAAAGAGGAAACCACCGAATGCAACGACTGTTGGAATTCCATGCCCAACGCATAACTGCCAATTGTCCCGAGAATTATTTCAGTTCGGTATCTGCTTTTTCCCCTCTCCGACAGCGTAGTTCGGCTTATCGAGGCATACAGCGAGGCTGCATACGGATAGTCACCGACCTGCCTAAAAGATGTAGTTAGAATTTCAGGCGTGCTTAGTTGCTGCGTTATTTTTGCTTCCACCCACGAATGGCTTTTTCGAAACGGAGTTGATAAAATGAATCTTGAGAATTTGTTTTTAATAAATGTTCCAAATCCAAAAGAAACATAATGCCCCGCGGTATAATAACGATCAGATTCTCTACCGTCTAACCGAAACAAATCATTGTCGCTATGGATAGAAAGTACTTGCACCCCGTTCAAATGTTCCAACTGGCTGCTGGCAGGAAATTGTAGCAGTAAAAGAAAACAGATTATCCATGGGCTATTCAGTGCACTTTTCTGATGAGTTGCCATGTTTCTATTACAGCAGATCAAACTCTAGAAATCTATTTACTCGGTGGCATAGACGGCCTTATCTCTATCTTGCTCGGCAGTGTTCGCGGATTCATAGTCAAAAGGTGTAGTACCGTCTGACCAATATCTTCAGGTTGAATTTTCCACGCATCTTTCAATGATGTTTCATGGTTGTTGAACCCAGTCGCAACAGAACCGGGCATAATCGTACTTACTTTAATGCCATGCTCTCTTACGTCCAACATCACGGCTTGCGTAAACCCAACCAATCCAAATTTACTTGCATTGTATGCGCTTCCTCCTGCGAAAAAATTGGTGCCCGCCAAGCTCGCCATCGTGATAATATACCCCTGTGATTTTTTCAGCGCCTCCAAGCAAGCTTTAATACTGTAAAAAACACCAGTAAGGTTGGTATCAATTGTTTCATGCCATTGTTCCAGCGAAATAGTTTCAATCGATCCAAAATGGCCCAACCCTGCGTTGGCAACCAATACATCTAACTGCCCCCAAGTTTGCAACAGTTTATTTACGGCATCTTGTTGCTGCTTAAAATCACGAACGTCTGCTACGAGACCAATCGCATGACCCGCATTTATAAGATTGAGTTTTCTGGCAGACTCTTCTACTTGTACCACGTTGCGACCAGTAATCGCTACTCTCCAACCTGCAGCTAGTAGTACCTCTGCAACTCCATAACCAATTCCCTTAGTCCCTCCTGTAATCAATGCTGTTTTCATTTTTTGTCAGTTTAAACGGCCACTGGCTGGTTAGGGGTCTGGGGCGAAATAGCATCGCATAATCCAATGGATCCCTATAAGCTCTCTTTTTTCAAAAGTAGTTGTTTCCTGTACGATTTTAATCAATGTAAAATCATATCCTTTCAATAACTTTGAAAGAGATGAATGTGCGCTTTCTTTTACGCCTAGTTCGTTTGGCCGTGTTTGCCTGGTGGGTGGTTATCTTTCCATATGCTGGTGTTCATGGTCAACACATGAACCCTGAAAAAGGTATCTGGATCACGTCCGCTGATCAATCTTATCTGCTTAGAAAAATAGAGCCGATCCAATTTAAAGATCAAGTGGCGAGTGGTGATGTGATTGATCTTAACCCCTCTGCTACTTTTCAAACCATGGATGGCTTTGGCTTTGCATTAACCGGTGGGAGCGCAGGACTATTAAATCAAAAGTTGGGGGCGACAGAAAGAAAAAAAATACTTGAAGAACTCTTTCGGATGGATTCGACCGGAATTGGAATTAGTTATTTGCGAATTAGCATCGGAGCCTCAGACCTTGATGACAAAGTATTTTCTTACAACGATTTATCGGATGGCGAAACAGACCCAGCACTCATAAAATTTAGCATTGCCGAAGATCGAAAAAACCTTATACCCATTTTAAAACAGATTCTGGCTGTTAACTCAAAAATCAAAATTATGGCCAGCCCTTGGTCAGCACCGCTTTGGATGAAATCGAATCGCCTCGCGAAAGGAGGCCGTTTAAGAACTGACTATTACGAAGCCTACGCAAAATATCTTTTGAAATACATAGAAGAAATGAACAAAGAGGGTATTGTGATTGATGCCATGACGATTCAAAATGAACCTGAAAATCCGAATAATACACCCAGTATGGTAATGAGTGCATCAGAACAAAATACATTTATAAAAAATTATCTGGGACCTCTTTTTAAACAAGCTGGCATTAAGACCAAAATTGTTTTGTTCGACCACAATTGTGACCATCCCGAATATCCCATCTCCATTTTAAATGATCCGATCACGAAACAGTTCGTGGACGGAACTGCTTTTCATCTATATCTTGGTTCCATCTCTGCTCTATCGACTGTAAAAAAAGCCCACCCGGGCAAAAATATTTATTTTACAGAACAGTGGACATCGGGTGATGGCAAGTTTGGAGAGGATTTAATTTGGCATATTAAAAATGTAGTTATTGGAGCTACAAACAATGGGGCTAAAGTTGTACTAGAATGGAATTTGGCAGCAGATCAAAATTTCAGCCCTCATACCGGAGACGGTGGGTGCGACCGTTGCTTGGGTGCGCTAACAATAGGCAAGGAAGTAACACGAAATGTATCTTACTTCATTATCGCGCACGCTTCCAAATTTGTACCCCCCGGATCTATCCGAATCGCATCAAATCAACCGGAAAACCTGAGTAACGTAGGCTTCATCACTCCATCAGGAAAAAAGGTAGTTATCGTTTTAAATGATAGCCTGTTGGGGAAAAAATTTTCCATTCGATTCAAAAACAGAATTGCAAACACCTTTTTGCCCGCTAGCGCGGTAGGAACATTTGTTTGGTAGCAACAGGTTCAGATCAACCTATTTGCGCTTGCATTCAACGAGCCAATCCCAGGGGTAAGGCTTTCCCAGCCAGTCGGGAGGAGCGTCCAATTCAGTGTCCCATTTGTATTCTAGTTTTTCTAGTGCAGTGACTTTCAATCCAGCGTTTCGGAAAACAACTTCTATTTCCGATTCGAGATAATGCTTCGTGGGCACGTTGTCAATGTGAATAATCCCCTGTACGATGTCGCGCTTAGGCGCTTTAAAGTAGTCAAATTCATCTGCAGCAATGTCATTCGAAGCTACGCCCTCAGAAGCATATACGGAGATCAATCTCCAGGAAGAAAAAAGAACAGACTCCAACGCTGGTAGAACCAAAACAGCGCTGCCTGTCGGTTTCAGTGTTCGATGGATGTTTCGAAGCATGGCGTAGTTCATTTCAATTTTTGGAAACATGACTACGTTACATGAAAAAACAAAATCAGCTTTCGGCAATGGAACCTCCTCATTGGTTAAATCCTCACATTGTAACACAGTATTGGAATACGGAAGCTTTTTTGCCTGATCAAGCAACTTCTGCGAAATGTCAAAACCAACAACCTTATCGAATAAAGGAGAGAGATACCTGAACGCCTTTCCATTGCCACAACCCAAGTCAACAGCTGTTTTTTTGAGGCCGGCATGTTTACTAAAATAAAATGGAAGTCGTTTTAGTCGATCGTTTCGAAATACATCAAAAATCTCTTCGTTATAACGACCAGCCATCTCGTTCCAGTGTTTCTTTTCTTTCATTCGAAGTAAGGGGTTTCATTTCGTAAATAACCTATTTGCAAATTCAAGCTAACTTCGCAGCCGGCAAAGCCATTTCTTTGTCTTGCAAAAGTGACTGAATACTACTCAGCGTAGTAGTAGCAATTTGTTGCAAAGCCTCCTCTGTAAAGAATGCCTGATGTGCAGTGACCAGTACATTCGGGAAACTCATCAAACGTTGAATGGTGTCGTCTTCAATAATGCTTGCCGATAAGTCCCTAAAAAATAACTTTTCTTCTTGTTCATATACATCAATCCCCAGATAGCCTAGCTGTCTGGATTTTAATGCGCCAATGACTGCCTTTGTATCAATCAGCCCACCCCGGCTGGTATTGATGAGCATCACACCTTTCTTCATCAATTGTAGCGTATCGCTATTCACTAAGTGCCGTGTACTTTCATTCAAAGGGCAGTGAAGCGAGATAATGTCTGCCTGCCTAAAAACATCTATCAGCGGAAGGAACTCCACGCCCAACGACTGTAGCTCTTTGTTTGCAACCACATCAAATGCTTTGACCTGACACCCAAAGCCGACCATGATCTTGCAAAATGCTCTACCAATATTTCCTGTACCAATAACACCTACCGTTTTTCCATGTAGGTCGAAACCCAACAGGCCATTCAAAGAAAAATTTTGTTCTCTAACGCGATTATAAGCCTTATGCGTTTTTCTATTCAAAGTCTGGATCATTGCCACCGCGTGCTCCGCCACCGCTTCTGGAGAGTAAGAGGGAACCCTGCACACCTTCATGCCGAATTTCTTAGCAGCATCTAAATCTACATTATTGAAGCCGGCACATCGTAGCGCAATTATCTTAACGTGCTTGGCAGCTAAGCTTTCTATCACCTTTGCATCAACTTTGTCATTGACAAATACGCAAACTGCTTCTGTATTTTCAATCGCATTGATAATATGTGGCCCCAGGTGGGTATCAAAATATTCGATTTCGAATCCAAAAGACTTATTCACTTTCTCAAAATACTCTTTGTCATACGGTTTTGCGGAAAACAAACTGATTTTCATACTTGTTCTATCAAGTTTTAATTGGCTACTTCAATTTTTACTTTTATTTTCTTTAGTTTTTCATTTTTAATTGCCGTTAACAATTTATTGACTTGATGACGCCTAACGGCTACATAAGAAGAAAAATCAAGTAGTGTGATTAACCCAATGTCTTCACTCGTAAGCCCTCCCTTCTTTGTCAATAAACCCACGATATCGCCCTTGCTAATTTTATCTTTTTTCCCAGCGCTGATGTAAAGACAGGAATAAAGTGGTGGCGGTGGCAAGACGAGTTTTGAAGGCACTTTCACTTCCTCAATTGATTTGTCGATGTATTCAGGAATCGTTTCATCTAGTGCAACAATCAAGTAAGCCTTTCCATCTGCGTGCATTCTGGCGGTTCGCCCGTTGCGATGTAAAAAAGCCTCCTGTTGTAATGGCAATTGGTAGTGAACCACATGCCTTATTTCTGGAACATCTAACCCACGTGACGCCAGGTCTGTCGCAATGAGTACATTGTGGGCTCCACCCCGAAACTTGATCAGATTTTTTTCACGATCGATCTGTTCCATTGCTCCATGGAGAATGCTATGGGCGAATTGATGTTGGGCCAGCAGCGCACTGATGCGTTCTACGGCATCGCGGTGATTACAAAATACAAGACACACTTCCTGGTTAAATCCAGCGACCAATCGCATAAGTGTTTCCACTTTATCTGTAGTATTTGTTCGCACCAATTTTAACTCCAATTTTGAGGCTGCTTCGTCCTTTAAATAATTAAGTGTTTCAGGATTTGTAAAAGGTAAAAATTCAGGCCAAACCTCCAGCCGTGTAGCCGATGTGAGGAGATGGCTTTGCTTTCCGCTAAACGCTTTGAAAAGAGTCGTTAACTCCTTTTGGAAACCCATTTGTAAGGACTTATCAAACTCATCCAAAACAACCAGTTTGATTGTTCGAGGATCAAATGATTTTCGTAAAAAATGATCGGCTAGGCGGCCAGGCGTACCAATTACTACAGCGGGCGCCTCACGCAAACTATTCTGTTCTACCTTTACCGAGTGGCCCCCGTAGCAGCAGCTCACTTTGTAAGACGTTTTCATCGTCCGGAAAACGTCCTCAATTTGAAGTGACAATTCCCGTGAGGGAGCTACGATCAAGGCTTGAACGCCAGCCACATCAGACTTTAATTTAGCAATTAGTGGAATCAAGAAGGCAAGCGTTTTGCCTGAACCCGTGGGCGCGAGTAACATGAGATTACTCGTTGAACTTGCCTTTTCGACAACGGCTGCCTGCATTTCGTTAAGCTCAGCAATGCCAAGATTCTTTAAGAAAGCAGCGGTTGTTGTTTTTTGATTGTTTTGCATGACGCAAAGGTAGCTTTATCAATTTGCCTTTCAGTACCTTTTCTAAAAACAAATGGCCATCCACTATTGGATAGCCATTTGGATTGCCGCGATGATTTACTAGTTATTAAGAATCGTCTCCTTCGTCTCAGTAATCAGTGCAGGCATGTTCTTGTCTTTAAACATCTTGTTATAATTGTTAATATCCGAATTGATCAAGATCTGCATTTGTTGTTTGTATTTTGTCCAGTCGGCTTGCACATCGCGCGCGCGATCCTGCACTCCTTTCGTTAAACGAGGGTCATGCTGATCTGCTACCCCGCGCAACTGCAAGAACTCTGAATTGAGTTTGTTTGGAAAATTAATCACGTCCTGGAAATTTTTACTTCTGGGCTCAATCAAATTGCCCTCCCACTTTTCAATTTTCTTGATTAATTCTTTGCCTGTGTTTACAATCTCTTTCGCATCCGGGTTGTCTTTCAACGATTCGTTATACGTTTCAATCTGCTTTTTTACTTGGCGCATTTTGTTCACGTTTTTATGCACCTCTTCGAATTGCTCGCCCGATTGTTTTAAGAATTCTTGTTGTGCAGCCCAATCTGCAGCTGATGCAGTAACCTTAGGGTCTGCAATAATTTCTAAGCCTGTTTCAGACGATTGGCCTTTGTGCGTGATGCGCGCTTTGTATTTTCCGGGCGCAACACGGTATCCGCTGTAATCACCGTAGACATACACACCCTGCACTCCGCTCAAGGCTTCCGTTCTAAAATCCCAGGCGAAACGATTCAGACCAGCTTCTGCCGGTATGACTTGTTTAGAGGGCGGCCCACCCGGATAGGGCCTAAAGCTTTCGTCTTTTTTATTTGTATAAGAGCGAATTACTTTTCCACTGACATCCAAAATCTCTAGGGTAACTTTTGCAGTGTCGGCCTTTTCCTTTACGAAATAATCAAGCAAGACACCGTTTGCCGGATTGCGACCTAATCCAGGGATATCACCAAAATATTCTGGAATCGTAACAGAAGACAAACGGTAAGTTGGTTTAGGTGTGAAGATTTTTAAAGTTACATCTAAGTTTCCTTTTGATTGTTGAATCGCCCCCAAGTCATCAAGTATCCAAAAAGATCTTCCTGCAGTGGCCGCAACTAAATCATTGTCGCGGATAGTAAGGTCGGTTACAGGAACCACGGGCAAGTTCAATTGAAACTTGCCAAATGTTGATCCTCCATCGTAGGAAATATAAAATCCTCTTTCCGCACCTGCGTATAGTAACCCTTTCACTTTTTTGTCTTCACGAATTACTTTGATAAAGTCATCAGCTTCAACACCCGTTCCAATCTTTGTCCAACTCTTTCCATAGTCATTAGACTTATAGGTCATATTGCTATAGTCATTAAACTTGTAACGTGAAGCTGAAACATAAACAGTGCCTTTGTCATGTGGCGATACTTCGATAGAATGAATCATGCCTTCTGGCAAACCCGCTGGAGTAACATTGCTCCAATTTTTTCCACCATCTTTTGTTAGGTGTACGAGTCCACAATCACTGCCTGTGTAAATCACACCCACTTCATGTGGAGATTCAATTACATAATAGATCGTGTTATAATTTTCTCCACCAGCACCTTCATTGGTAATCGGGCCTCCGCTTACGTCTTGTTTGGTGGTATCGTTGCGAGTAAGATCTGGGCTTACGATATCCCAGCTTAGACCACCGTTGGTTGTTTTAAACAATACGTTGGCCGCATGGTACATTGTCTTCGGATCATGCGGTGAGTTGATAAGTGGTGCATTCCAATTAAAACGATATTTCATTTTCTTTGGGGCGAATGCAAGATTTGTAGAAGGATACTCTTGCAGGTCTTTGGTTTCGCTTGTGCGTGTATCCAGCACGTCAATTTGTCCTTGGTAGCAACCACCATATAATAACTCCGGATTGTTGGGATCGTTGAATGCCACCCACGCACTCTCGCAGCCGGGACCATTGATCCAATCTTTATCTGTAATTCCAAAACTTCCATTCCGGCTAGGCGTTGCCACTGACGAGTTATCCTGTTGCCCACCATATACCCAATACGGGAAGCGATTATCGGCAATCACACGATAGAATTGTGACGTTGCCTGATTGTTGAGTGGCGAAAATGTTCGGCCTGTATTATAACTGATTTCTCCACCGCCATCATCGGCCAAAGCAAAGTTTTGATTGTTTTTTGGGTTGATCCATAAATCGTGCGTATCGCCATGGCCTACACGGATGTTGGCAAAAGTTCTTCCTCCGTCAATAGAACGCATCATGGGTGCGTTCAAAACGTACACTACATCAGCATTAATTGGATCGGCAAATACTTCCATGTAGTACCAAGAGCGGGAGGTAATCGTTTGATCCGTTGAAAGCAAATTCCATTTTTTGCCCCCATCATCCGAGCGATACAACCCGGCTTTGGATTTCTCGGCTTCTACAATCGCGAATACTCTGTTTGGATTAGCTCGAGAAACGCTCACACCAATCTTTCCCATTTCTTTAGGAAGGCCATCAATTATTTTATTCCAGGTTTCTCCCGCATCTGTTGATTTCCAAACGGCACAACCAGCACCGCCACTTTCCACTTTCCAAGGGTAGCGTCTATGCTGCCAGGTAGCCGCATATAAGATGCGAGGGTTTGTCATATCCATACTAAGTGAAGAAGCACCAGTGTTCTCATCTACAAATAGAGTTTTCTTCCAGGTAGTTCCTCCATCGATCGATTTGTAAACACCACGATCTGCATTCGCTCCGTGAACAGTACCTTGAGCCGCTACATAAACTATATCCGAATTATTGGGGTGAACAATAACGTCAGAGATATGTCGGGTTTTTTCCAACCCCATGTTCTTCCAGGTCTTGCCGCCATCGGTAGACTTGTAGACGCCATCACCGTAAGAAGTCATTACACCGCGAACAGCATGCTCTCCTGTGCCTACATAAATTACATTTGGATCTGTCTCGCATACCGCGATGTCTCCAATGGAACCAACTTTGAAAAAGCCATCTGAAATATTTTTCCAGGTCGTTCCACCATCATCTGTTTTGCCCACACCACCACCGGTATAGCCCACGTAGTAAACCATAGGATCAACAGGAGAACCTGCAATAGCGTTAGCGCGTCCTCCTCGAAATGGACCGATGTTACGCCACTTTAGGCCTTTGTATAAATCCGATTTTGAAGTGGCTGTTGAAGCCGCTTCGGTTTTGGGCTTTGCCTTTTGTGCATAGGCAAAAAGTGCTAACAAAAGACCAATGGATAGTAGTAGTGATTTCTTCATGACGGGTTAGGTTATTCCGCCTAATTACGAAAAAAAAGCTGAGAAAAACAGCTTGTACTTTATGATAAACCGAAAACGATGATGAGGGGCGAATAGATGATTTGTCTCGATTTACTTTTTCAATGAGATGGTGTCCTGTAATGGCTGAAAGAATAGATCAGTCTTCTGTTTGATTAATCTTTTTTTTCAAACACGTTATCTATTTGCTAATTCTTTCATGGCTTTAGCGAAAGCCACTTTTATGGCATGGCCATTCTGATGATGCTGATTTTTAACTATCCAGCTCCCATTAACGATTGTTCCCATATTTCTACTTGAATCGCCAGTGAAAAGTATGGAAGCTAGTCGATTTTTCTCTGAAGTATTAGCAAGCATGTGTGTAGTCGCACTGACTATCAACGCATCAAACGGTT
This sequence comes from Cyclobacteriaceae bacterium, assembly GCA_031400595.1. Classification (GTDB taxonomy): domain Bacteria; phylum Bacteroidota; class Bacteroidia; order Cytophagales; family Cyclobacteriaceae; genus ELB16-189. The sequence goes on along the minus strand of JANNQG010000025.1, from coordinate 849,252 downwards.
GGCCTATTTCAAAGTGATCAGACGTGGCTCTGCCCATAGCCATGCGACCTTGTGTTACTGATTCGTTGATCATGGTTCTGGCCGCATCTCCATCAAATGTGTTTCGTTTGTTGGTGACTAATCGCTGCCGATAATCGATCATTCTAAATTCTTCAAACGGATTTAATCCAATATGACTATCGGTACCAATACTCCAGTGTCCCTCCATTTTTACATACTCCTTCATTCGGAATATGCCATCGCCCAGATTCCCTTCAGTAGATGGACATAATACAACGTTTGCTTTTGAAGTAGCCAACCTCGCAAGCTCATCATCATTCAAGTGAGTGGAATGTATCAAATGAAAACGCTCATTGACATTTAGGTTATCTAATAACCATTGCATGGGTCTTTTTCCTGAAAAGGCGAGGCAATCTTCCACTTCCCTCTTTTGCTCGGCCACATGCAAATGAAAGGGTAACTCTTTCGGCCCTTGACCAAACGTTTTTAGGATGTCTGCTAAATCAACTGCACGTAGTGAATGAACACTGAAGCCAAGAGATACCGATTGATAACTTTTCAGTACAGATTGAGAAGCATCAAGCAGTTTAAAATAGTTATCAACCGATTTTGAAATAAACCTCCTTTGCCGTGGTTGGGGCTCTTCTCCAAAATTTCCTTTCTGATAAAAAACAGGGACCAGTGTAATTTTTATTCCTGCTGTTTTTGCCGCACTAACCATTCGTTCACCCATCTCAACCAAATTCGAATAGGGCTTCCCGTCTTTGTCATGATGCAAATAATGAAACTCAGCTACGTGAGTATATCCATGCCTCGCCATTTCAGCATAAACCATGGCTGCAATTGCTTCTGCCTGATCCGGATCAACAGACAAAGCACACTTATACATTTCTTCTCGCCACGTCCAAAAGTCATCATCGGTGCCGCTTGGATGATTCTCCGCCAAACCAGCCATTGCGTATTGAAAGGCATGCGAGTGCGCATTTTGAAAACCGGGCAGCGCAAAACCTTGCACTGCTTCTATTGCTACCGGTTCTCCTGGGGCAACCGCATTTAAATATCGAATAATTCCCTGACCATCTACGCCTACATAGACGGGCGAAATCCAAGTGTTTGCAGTAAGAAGGGCATTAAAACGAAAAAATTTCATTTATTTCCTCCTAGTTGCCTTCTGCATCATCTCTTGCGCATTTTTTCTTTCCAATTCTATTACCTGCTTCAATTTAGCGACTTCGAGCCGTGCTGCTTGAGCCTCGAACCGAACTTTTATTAACTCTTGGTGCATTTTGTTTTTCTCTGCACGGTAAATCTCAGCATTTTCGTTTTGCCGGTAGGCTGTGAATCCAAAAACGACAAAAAGAACCGCGATGCCAACGTAAAACAGCTTTTTCATATTTTTAAAAAGTTAAAGACTGGGTTAATTTCGCAAATGTCTCCGCCAAAACCAATTGGATTTTTGCAGCCTTACCTGCATTGTATTGCAACTCCTTCTCATCCATATAATTAATTTTGCTCATTTCTAACTGAAGTGCGTAGCGATAAACTAATGGCTTACCATAATGTCGTGTAATGTAGCCCCCTTTAAAGGGACGATTGTGGCTAAAAGTAAAGCCTGAGTTCTGAAGTGACTCAGCCGCAATAGCTATTAGTGTAGCAGAAGCTGATGTGCCATCGGCATCACCCAGTATCAAATCCGGAAATTTTTCAGAATGAATAGACGGAACAAATTGTCGAATGGAATGACAATCCCACAAAAGTACCTTCCCAAATTGTTGATGGAGGCGAGCTAATTCCTTTTCTATCTTTTGATGATAGGGTTCGTAATACTGGTTTACTCGATTTTCGATTTCCGCCAAAGAAATTTCCTTTCGTTCATCTTCATAAATCGGCTCGCCCAAAAAATTAGTGGTTGGGCAAAGTCCCGTAATAACACGCCCATCTGCATAGAGCGGTTTGCTTTGTGGGTCTCGGTTGAGATCAATTACCCAACGGCTATAGTTGGCGGTGATCATCGTAATTCCAAGCGCGGGGGCAAAATCGTAGAGTCGATTAACAAACCAATCTGTATCATCCGGTGCTTGAATGAGTTCCTGTTTGTACTGATCTTTTAATTCAGGAGGAAAAAATGTGCCGCAATGAGGCACGCTGATGAGTATGGGAATCTCTGCTGTTGTTGGATGTGTGATGTTGAAAATAGACTTCACTTTTATTTCTTTCTTTTGTCCCAGGTTTGTTTTGCTAGAAGGGCGGCTTCCGCTCGAGCTTGAGTGAGTAGCGTTTCTTTTTCCTGAAGTTGTGTCGTCAATAACAGCGAATATTTTTCACATGCCAACGCTTTTTTTGTCTCCTCTTGTGCTATTTCTTTTTCCTTTTGTGCTTGGATATTGTTAATCAAACCGTAGAAAAAAAAACCAATACAGACTAACAATGCGATACCCAAAATGATATTGCTGACTCCTGTCTTTTTTAAATTTTCATTTGAATCCATAAAAAATCTGATTGTACTTAAAAGTATATGCCGTGAATTTCACCCCTTCCGCTACTTTCTTTTGATTGCAATTTTCGATTGTTCCTGTGCAAATTCCTTAGCCAGCCTTGTTTCTACGAGGGCCTTTTCCAATTGGGCATAGGAACTTTTAAGTTGATTTTCCCGTCCTGCAATTTCTTTAACAAGTGCTTCTGCCTTTTCTTGGCACATTTTGACTTCAATTCTTGCTTTCAGAAATTCCTCCCTTTCCTCAAATCGTTCCTCCTCTTTAACTTTAGTGTATACTAATGCTAACAGAGCAATACACCATGAGGTGCCCATGACGACCGCTGTGATCCTGTTCTTCGTCAATTCGCTTATCATGGAAATTTATTTATCTCTATTACTCTTTGGCCTCTGAGAATTTCTCAAGGCCTCTTCGCGCGCAGCGAGGGCTTCTGCTCTTGCCATTTCAGCCATCTTTCTTTGCATGATAGCCTCCTTCTCACATCCCATAGTTCGCTTCTCAGATTCAATTGCATTTCTTTCCATTTCCACCGCAATACCACGTTGAACAAACGCGTAAATGCCGGCAACAAATACAATCAATGCTAATAGGCTACAAGCAAAGACGAGTAGTTTCCTCTGCTTCTTTAATTCATGAATTTGTGCGCCCATACTAATGGTTTTTTAGTTGACTATTCTTTGGATCTCTTCTTTTTCTTCTTTCCACCAGATTCTTTCAATATCTTAATTTCTTCCTGAGCCGCTTTCAACTGCATGGCCGTTAGGCGTTGCTTCAGCTGTGCCTTCTTTAATTGAGCTTCGTAGTCGGTAGAAGTAAAGTCTATCTTTCTTTTCAATTTCTTGATTCGTTGATACGACTCATCGATTCGTTGTGCCGAAATCTGACCATTCGTGACAGCATCCCGAATCACCGAGAAAATACGTTGCGGGCTTACTTTTTGGCTACCGGGCACATTGTTGGCGAAACACAAAATGTCCACACCAGCCAGTATGGCCATTTTGATCGACTCGTCTAGGCCATATTGTTTGGTGATAGCCCCCATCTGCATGTCGTCAGAAAAAACCACGCCATCGTAACCAAGATTCTTACGCAACATTCCGTTCAAAATTTCATTTGACAACGTCCCGGGTAGTCCCAATTTATCCAATTCCTTATTTACAATGTGGCAACTCATCACGCCATCTACTAAACCAGAATCCAGCAACGCTTTGTATGGCTTCAATTCCCTTGGCGTCCATGATTTAGTAACATCAGCTATTCCAAAATGAGAGTCGGTTGTTGAGCTTCCGTGGCCGGGAAAATGTTTCAGCACGGTTACGACACCATACTTGCGATGCTGTTTTACAAATTCACCCGCCATGAGTGCCACCGTATCTTCATTGGCGGAATACGATCTTTCTGACTTTACAATCACTGGATTGGTTGGCTCAATGGCCAAATCTACACAGGGGGCAAAGTTTACATTGAAACCTAATCCGGCCAAAGTTGCTGCGGTGGCTTCGCCATAAAAGCGTGCAGAATCCAATGACTTTGATTTAGCTGTGGCACGTGCTGTTATAGATCTAGTGAAACCATACTTTTCCTTCAATCGATTTACCTTGCCACCCTCTTGATCGATGGAAACAAAAATCGGATATGGCGCTGCTTCTTGATAGGTCCAAATGATCTTTTTGAGATCTGCAAAAACACTTGGTTTTTTGGGAATGTTTTTTTCAAAGAGTATGATGGATCCAACATTTCCCTTTCTAACCTCTTCCAATATAATGGTGTCGACTTTTGCGAATGGAATGCCCATCAGTATCATCTGCCCAATTTTTGTGTCTAGGCTATCACGTGTTTGAGAGAATCCTGTTGTTGAAGGTAATAAGGCCACCAGGCATAGGCCAATAACTATTGCGTTAGTACTTCTCATAAATCATTTTAAATATTTTCTCCATCTGTTTTCTTAACTCGGTGCTGCTTGCAACAAAGTTATTGCTCATCATACTAAAAATAAGTGTCTTACCTTTTTTGGTTATCAAAAAACCACTCAAGCAATGATTGTTGCTCAGGGTGCCCGTTTTTCCGTAGATGAAGATCGGCTCAGCTTTGTACCAGTTTTTTATTGTTCCACTCTTTCCGCCTTTTGCCAACAAAGTGAACAGTCTTTCGCGGGGTACTTCACTATAAATTTTTTCCCAAAGTTTAACAATTGTGCGTGGCGTAAACAAATTAAAACGAGATAGACCTGATCCATCGACCCATCGCAGCTTGTCGGGCAAATCAGCAAGTAGGTTCTTTGTGGAATACCGAATGGCAATTTCAGAACTTAGCGTGTCACTTACCACGGCTGCGCACTGCAATAGTAGTTGTTCAGCTATAAAATTGTCACTCTCCTCCATCATTACCTTATACAAACTATCTGCAGGCGTGCCACGTAGTAGCGTAGCATTGGCCGACATTGGTGCATTAATCACTGAAATGTTTTGCTTGAGTGTGTCGCTCAATAAGTCTGCTATTACCTCGGCTGTTACATGAAAAGGAATTTCCCATTTTTTTGTCGGCTTTTTACCCGGATAATAGGTGAGCTGATTTGAATCGAAGGCGCGAATAATTTCTTCCTGAGCGTGCACGTCCGAGCTATTGACGAACTGTTTGGAAAAATAGGTTGGCGATGTGATCAATTCTCCTGTTGGCTTTTTGGAAACGGTAAACAAGTTTCCGTAGAGTGGCAAGGGCGATCGTTCCGGTGAATAGCTGTATAAATAATCATCCCATGCCCAGCCATCACCTAGCCGAGGTGAGTTGTAATTATTTGTAGCAATAAAAATCTTTTCTCTTCTGCTCTTTAAGAAACTGAGCACTATGCCGTTTTGGAATACATATGGGTTTAAAAAGGAGGGATCCCCCATGCCCCAAACGATCAGCGAGTCGTTGCGTTGTTCATACTTCAACGCGGGCAGTGTATCGCCCAACAGTTTTAGAGAAGTGTAAAATGTAAAAATCTTGGTGTTGGAAGCGGGCGTAAAATAGCGATCAGAATTGTAGTCAACCAGCGCCTTTTTAGAGACGGGATCATACAATGCGAACCCGGTATTATCTTTAAAACTTGATTCTGTTTCCGCTAGGATTTTCACTAGTCCTCTGGACGGAGCACACGATACTAAAAAACCGAAAAGGCCAGCAAAATAAAGACCTTTCCACATCATTTTTTATCAGCCAGATAGCGGTCGATCAAAATTTTACGGTGGTGCGTTTCATGACCCGCGATCACAAAACCAAGTACGGCAACCGACATTTCGTTTTTATTGGCAACGCCCTTGTAGGTTAACATTTCTGGCGTGAAGCCTTCAAAGAGATCAATCGTTGAAGCTCGAAGATGGTTCATTTCTGAAGCAATCTTTTCTAGGCTGCGATTATCCGCGTTGGCAAGCGGTGCATAGTCATTTTCTTCCCAACCCGACAGTGGTGTTTTGTCTTTGCGCGCAAACCGAAGTGCACGATAGGCAAAAATTCGTTCGGCATCAATCATGTGACAGAGCAATTCGCGTATGGTCCATTTGCCCTCTGCATACGCAAAATCACACTTCGCACCAGGTATGGAATGAATGAGTTCTTGCATGCGATGCCCAGAAATACGAAGCGCCTGCAAGATATCCCCTTCATCAATCTGCTTTACATAGTTTTTATAAAAGGGAGGTACACTTTCCAGATTAAGGAGCATGGCGGTTAGTTTTACTGAGTAATTGGTAAATGTAAAAACTCTTTGCAGGTTTCAAAATGAGGGAGTGACTTTAAAAATCCGTAAATAGTTTATCAGGCAAGTCCTCAACAACTTTTACGTTTTTGGGCCCGCCATTGTCGGATCGATCTGCCGACAGAAGTACATTCCCATACTTTTGATAGTTGTCCCACGGACGCACAAAGTTGGCCGTATCCTTTTTCGCATCGTTGTAATATGCCCAGTACTTAATCATCTTATCTTGAATCCCAACATACAATCTGTATTTGTTTTCAGGCGTGAATCCAACGTTGGCAAAAGTCATTTCCAAAATGTTGTACCGTCCGTTCTTTAGGGTGTCTTCGCCCATGTATTTCAATGTAACGCCCGTATCTTTCAATTTAAAAGGCATAGTCAACCAATAAGAGTCGTTCACCCACATACCTTTTGCTCTGTCAAGCAGTTTTTTTAATGTGTCTGCCTCTGTCAATTCTACACCATGGAACTTCACCCTTCCTTCGCCTGTATTAATGTTCACTAAATAGATAGAGCTGTCTCCTGGTGACTCGATTCGAACGCGCCCCGTTTGCTTGTCCCATGTCAAATCTCTGCGTCCGAAAAAATTCCACGAAATAAAACGGGTATTGTCCCAACTCTCGCGGCCCCCCATGGCGTGCATAATACTATCAGCTAATTGGATAGCAGCCGGATCAGAATTGACGAGGTCAAAGCCTTCAGCGGGCGGATTCAATTCGGCCAGTGTCTTTGGCTTAGGCGTGCAAGATGCCAGGTAGAAAGCCCCGGCCAACATTACAATTGCCAATCTGATGGAAGATTTGAACTTGGGCCGATATCCTATCCCAATTCTTACAAATCTTCTTCCGATATAATCAAGCGGTTTGGCTGTTTTCATTTTGTTCGTTTTTATTCGGAGTGAATTTAAGCAAATTAAGTCCACTTCAACATCTGGGCTCCATTTTTTTGAGCCTAAAAGTTGTTTATTCTGACTCCTCACTCAATATTGGGAGTAGCTCTAACAGGGTAGCCACTGAAAGTAATTATGAAATAAAATGAATTTACCTTTGCTCCATTCGAAGTTATCAACATGAAGAAAGATATTGAGATTCCACGCGTGGAAAATGTAACGCTGGCCATTGCCCGGGAAAAAAACCTGCTGGATCATTACGAATGGAAAGTGTATCTCATCAACAACAACCCTTTTCCCATCGAAAACACATTGGTGGCAAGCAAAGGATATGGTGAGAAAAATGGCGAACTGCAGCGAACATCTACGCTCCGTCATTTTCTAGATATGGTGCCGGCACAAAGCGCGACTGTCATTGAACCCATCGACCCTTCTGTCTTTCATTTAAACAACGAATACTGGGTTAGCTACTATGTGGACACGAAGATCTATGACAAGAAATTTGTCTTTGTGCCCGATACTATTTGCGATGCAAACATAATTTTAGTCAAAGAGTTACAGCTCGAGGGCGTTTTACATTCTTAAATTAATACCTTTATAAAAGAGTAACTTTTATGAATCAACTTTTAAAAGATGTGCTGTTTTTGGACATCGAAACCGTTGGTTGCGTTGATCATTATTCCAAACTCAGTGAGCGGTTGAAAATTCAATGGGCACGAAAAGCCAATTTTTTCAAGCGTGAGGAACAGCAAACCGATGAAGATCTCTTCCACGAAAAAGCCGGCATCTATGCCGAGTTTGGAAAGATCGTAGTGATTGCAGTAGGCAAATACGTTGTCAATGAAGCCGGAGAATTAGGCCTTCGTACAAAATACTTTGCCGAGGACGATGAAAGAAAATTGTTGACTGATTTCAAAGCCATGCTCGAAAAGGTAGAAGGTTCTACCAAATTGTGTGCACACAATGGGAAGGAGTTCGACTTTCCATACCTGAGCAGGCGGATGCTTGTTAATGGAATTGCATTACCGTCATTGCTTGACTTTGCTGGAAGGCGTCCTTGGGAAATACCACATTTAGACACCATGGAGCTTTGGAAATTTGGGGACTACAAACATTACACTTCTCTCGATTTGTTAGCAGCCATTTTCAACATTCCGTCAAGTAAAGGAAGCATGGACGGTTCCATGGTAAACGAGGCGTACTATCGTCAAAATGCGTTGGCCAAGATTGCTGAATACTGTGTTGGAGACGTGGTGGCGATTGCACAGCTCTACTTAAAAATGAAAGGAATGAATTTAATAGAAGAAAAAAACATCCGTAAAGCCTGATGCTTGAAACAAAGAAATTATGAGTAAAAATAAATTTAAAGAGAAAAAAGAAACTAAAAACAAAAAAGAAAAGAGTGGCCTTTATGGTTCTCTCCTTTCTTTATTTAGCGAAACATCAGGAAAGACCTACAGTGCTGAGCAAATAGCAAAAAAACTGCAGGTTAAGAAAAAAGCATTTATTGAAGATTTATATAATCTACTTGAGGCGCTCCGCAAGGAAGGTAAGATCGAACAAACGAATAACGGAAGCTACAAGGCAGTTCAGTCAAGTAAAACAAGTAAGGGTATTGTCGGTATTGTAGATCATGTCAACCCTCGGTTTGCGTATGTATCGACAGGCAAAGAGGGGTCCAAAGATGTCTACGTTCAATCGAGAGACTTAGGCTCTGCCTTGCATGGCGATACTGTTAGTGTATCATTACTAGGAAAGAAAAATGGAGCTAGCCCTGAGGGAAAAGTAACCGAAGTTCTCAAACGCGGCCGTCAGCGTTTTGTGGGTCGTATGGAAATTTCAAAAAGTTTTGGTTTTATTGTACCCGACTTTAAGAAGATTTATAGCGACTTTTTTGTCTATCCTGAAAATCTCAATGGTGCCAAAACCAACGACAAAGTTCTATTTGAGGTAACAAAATGGGCTGAGGGAGATAAAGCTGCTGAAGGCAAAGTGATTGAAATCTTAGGTAAAACAGGCGAAAACAATGCTGAGATTCATTCTATCATGGCAGAGTTTGATTTGCCTTTTCGTTTTCCTGAAAACGTACTGAAAGAATCAGAAAAAATACAAGAGGGAATTACGAATGAAGAAGTAAAGAAGCGAAAGGATTTTAGAGAGGTACTCACATTTACCATCGATCCGGAAGATGCCAAGGATTTTGACGATGCTATTTCATTCAAAACATTGCCCAACGGAAATTATGAAATAGGTGTGCATATTGCTGATGTAACTCACTATGTTCGCCCAGGTAATGATTTAGATAACGATGCGTTCGATCGTGCTACTTCGGTTTATCTGGTCGACAGAACAGTGCCCATGCTACCAGAACATCTATCTAATGCATTGTGTTCGCTTCGTCCTCATGAAGACAAGCTTACTTTCGCAGCCGTTTTTGAGATGGATGCCAAAGGGAAAATTCATCAGGAATGGTTTGGAAGAACTGTTATTCACTCTGATCACCGATTTAGTTATGAGCAAGCACAAGAAGTGATCGAAAGTGGAACCGGTACTTTTGCCGAAGAATTGAAAATCCTAAATGGTTTGCACGAAATTCTCAGAAAAGAAAGATTCAAAAAGGGTGCAGTAAATTTTGAAACCACTGAGGTCAAGTTTAAACTCGATGCCCAAGGGAAACCTTTGATGGTAGTCCCAAAAGTTCGAAAAGAAGCACACAAATTGATTGAAGAGTTCATGCTACTCGCGAACCGCTCGGTAGCTACCTACATTTTTAAAATGAAAAAGGGTGAAGAGAAAAATACGTTCGTTTACCGGACGCATGACTATCCCAACCCTGAGAAGGTTGCAGACTTTGCCATATTCGCCAAGCAGTTCGGTCATACGCTACAAATAGAAGAAGCCACCGTGTCTCGTTCGTTAAACAAATTGATGGACGACATTGAAGGAAAGCCAGAGCAAAATGTGTTGCAGTCATTAGCCGTTCGTGCCATGGCAAAAGCAAAGTATACGACAGAGGCAAAACAGCATTTTGGGTTGGCGTTTGATCACTATACACACTTCACTTCCCCTATCAGGCGATATCCCGACATGATGGTACATCGGTTGTTACAACACTATCTAGATGGTGGTAAATCGGTAAACAAAAAAGAGTTTGAAGAAAAGTGCATTCACTCCTCGGAAAGAGAAAAACGGGCGGCCGATGCTGAACGCGCCAGTATTAAGTACAAGCAAGTCGAGTTCATGAGCATGGCTGAGAACAAGCCATTCGATGGTATCATCACGGGCGTGCAGGAGTTTGGTATTTTTGTGGAGATTGTGGAAACAAAGTGTGAAGGCATGGTGCGGATGTCGGACATGAAAGATGACTTTTATGAGTTTGACGAAAAGAACTATCGTGCGATTGGAAGAAGGAGAAAGAAAATCTATCGACTCGGTGATAAAGTCGTTGTGCGGATAAAAAAGACAGATGTTGACAGACGCCTCATTGATTTAACATTTGATATCCATCCTACCTTCGATTAATATTGCCCCCTAATCCATTTTGTCTTCTGAATGCTCGCCCATTACAAAAACCTAATCGAATCTGAAATCAGCCGTCACTCATTCGGCTCTCAGCCAAAATCACTTTACGAGCCGATACGTTACCTAATGAAATTGGGTGGTAAGAGGCTTCGTCCCATGTTGGTGATGTTGTCCTATTCCATTTACAAAAAAGACGCAGAGAAAATTGTTTCCTACGCGGCTGCGGTGGAAGCCTTTCACAATTTTACGTTAATGCATGATGACATCATGGATAAAGCTCCCTTGAGAAGGGGAAAAGCAACGGTTCACGAAAAGTGGAATGTGAACACGGCCATTCTTTCGGGAGATGTGATGTTAGTGCGCGTGTACGATATGTTCCTTTCGCTTGAAGGACCTAAACTAAATCAAGTACTTCGGGCATTTAACCAATGTGCTGCAGAAGTGTGCGAGGGTCAACAGTGGGATATGGAGTTCGAGTCAAAGACAAAAGTAACCGAAGCACAATACATCGAAATGATTCGCCTGAAAACGGCTGTACTTCTTGGCTTCAGCCTAGAACTTGGCGCTATCCTTGCAGAAGCTCCAAAGGCAGATCAAATAGCCTTGCGCGAATTTGGTGTGAACATCGGAATCGGATTTCAGTTGAAGGATGATTTGCTGGATGTGTATGCCGATCAGAAAAAATTTGGAAAACAGGTGGGTGGAGATATCATCTCCAATAAGAAAACTTTTTTATTGATCAAGGCATTGGAAAAGGCAAAGGGCAAGCAGCAAAAAGAATTAAAAGAATGGCTGAATGCAAAGAAGTTTAATCCAAAAAAGAAAGTGGCGGCCATTACCGGAATCTATGATGCGCTGGACATAGCCGAATTGACAGAAATAAAAGTTAATCAATACTTTGAAAAAGGCTTTGACCGATTAAAGGAGATAAGTCCAAACAATTCATCACTTGTTGATTTTACCCAAGAGCTCATGGCCAGGCAAGCGTAGTTATCTGCGCTTGTAAAATAAAAGCCTGCCCGTTTTTCCGTCTACCTTTTCACTTAGCGTATAGTATCCCGACCCATCATGCGCCCAGGCAATCGACTCGCCTTGTTTTTCACGATCATAAGGAAGAATGGCCGGCTTCTGTTGAAGCAACTTAGCAAATGGTAGATGTGCCTCATTGTTCCAATAATAAATGTTATCATAGTCTTTTAAAAGTACCTCCATTCCATTGGTTGAAATACTTCCTGCAACAATTTTGTAGTAAGGAATAGTTGCTTCATAGCCGGGCATCACAATAGTATCGCCAAATGGATACTCCAGCCGATAGACTCTTACAGAATCTTCAAGTTTTGAAACAAGGAACATGTCTTTGGAGCCTGGTTCAAGCATCAACGTCTCCGTATCTCGCACGCCATCCGGGAGTGTAATCTGCAGCGTATCAAAGGCAGAAATAACAACTTCCTTTTCTGCACCAATAGTAGGCTCTTTAAATCGGTAAATAAGTTTGACATTGTATCGCGCTAGATTGTCACCGATGTCAGCTACATAAACATAATTCTTAGTCGAATCGGGGCCTGCACCAATGGCAATATCTTCAAAATCCCTATTATTGATTCCCGCTAGTTTACAAACCAATTTTGTTTTTGCTGTTTGATCTATCAGGAATACTTCTGCTGGATTACCACTATCATTAAGCGTCCAGAGATGTTTCGGGTTAGCAATGCTTTCCACCAAACCCGAAGCTTCGTGAAGTCGATCTTCTACTTCGCCCAACGAAACGCCTTTTTTAAACAGTGTGCTGTCGCTTTTCTTTCCATTGTTGCAACCCGAAAAGAAAATCAGCGCGATCAGCGCAAAATAGATTTTAAACTGAATCATGAACTAATTTATTGCAAGGAAACTGTTTTGATTTTGTCTCCGACTTGAATGGCGTGAACGACTTCCATTCCCTCCACCACTTCAGCAAAGATGGTATAGCGTCCATTTAGGTGTGGTGTTGGCGAATGAGTAATGAACCATTGTGTTCCTTCTGTGTCCTTGCCAGCAGATGCCATACCCACAGAGCCCTCTTTGTACCGTCTGGTCGAAAACTCCGATCGAATGGAATAGTCCTCGCTACCGAAACCATCTCCGCGGTTGCAACCAGTTTGGATAACAAAATTAGGTACCACCCGATGAAAAAACTTATCGTTAAAATACTTTTTTGAAACTAGATCAACAAAATTAGCAACCGATCCGGGTGCCTCCTCCACCAATAAAATAAGTACGATATCTCCCTTGGTTGTTTCTATTCTTACAAGCTGACTTTTTTTGATCGTTTTCACTAACTTCCAGTCAATCGAATGATTAAACTGATTTTTGGGAGCTTTGGGTTTCTCCTTGCCTTCAAAATAAGCAATGGCCTCCTCGAGGGGCTGAAGTGCTTCAATATCTTTGGGCAGAATTAATTTGCTTTTTGCCTCCTTCAAAAAGCTAAAATCAGCTCCCATGTTTTTGTAACCAGATATTGAATCGATTAAAGCGGAAGCAACAATTCCAATAACCCCGGGGTCGCCAGCTAATATGGCATCCCTATAAATAGCAAGAATGGTTGGCTTCCGTTTCTTGTCAAAGTTTTTATTATAGCTAGCCGCTACCAACGTTTGTGCTGCCGCTGTTTTAATTACATAAGATGTTGCCTTCAAAAGTTCGTCCGCTATGAACTGGTAGGATTCCGGACTATTTGCAAGCGCACCTATGAGGGTGGCCCTTTCATAGTCATTTGTTGAGGCTTGATAGGATGCAATTATTTTATTTATAAGTACACTATCAGGCTGAATTTTTAATAGTGCTTTGTAGAGATTCGTTTTAACACGATTGCTTTTTGTCACCTCGGCTACCGCTAGTAATGCAAATCGAAAAGCACGTATCGGCTTCAACGACTCAGCCACAGCGATTCCCACGTGTTCATTTTCATCCTTCAAAGCCGCAATAGTTCCAGGGAAAGTTTGGTCGTTCGACCAGTTGGTCAATGATCTTGCAGCACTTACCCGGACGCGATAGTCTGCCTCTTTTTCCAAAATGGAAAGTAGAACAGGAATACATTTCGCAGAATCTAATTTTCGCAAGCCAGCGGAAGCAGCCATTCGCACATAAGCGGACGGATCATTTGTTGCCGCTGCTATTAGTTCATCGCCCGCTCCAACGGTAATTTTTGTTCCTCGATTGAAAAAGTGTGCTGCCGCCAGCCGGGTTTGCATTGAACTGTTCTGCTTTAAAAATCCCAGTTGCTTGGAAACGATTTTATCATCCGCTAAGCCACGCAAACCCACCCAATAAAAACCCCATGCTTGACCAGCTTGCTGAATAGAGTCTTTTGGTTTAAACCTGGTTAGTAATGGCAAATCTGTTGACTGAATCGTTTTGCCAATGGCTTCTAATACCTCTGCAACTACTTCTGAGTCGCTATCTTCCATCGCTGGAATAAGTGCATTTACAGAAGCTGTGCCGCTTGTCTGCCCTAGCGCAAAAGCTGATGCCTTTCTCGCATCTATAATCGGGTCTTCCAAAAGCATCGTACCCAGCTGTAGGGAGGCGGTCGAATCTTGGACGGAGGCCAATGCCTTGGCCGCTTCAATTCTATAAATGGAATTTGGATTAAGCAACTGACGAACTAAACTATCTGTTTGTCGGTGGTCCTGAAAATCAGCGATTGCTGCAATCGTAGAGTCAGAGAACTTGTTTGTAGGTGTGCGACATCCGGCAAGAAACAGCACAAATGAACAACCAAGAAGAAAACTATATAGCTTCATCGGCTTTGGAAATACTTGCCTAGTGATTTAAAAAATCGTGCGTTATGATTTTGCTGCTCGTGCAATGACGTCACTAAACTCTATGGAAGCTTGTTTGATGGAGTACAATAAAAGCCTGACTTCTTTTACATGAACGGTCCCATCTGCTTCCGACATTTTGTACAAATGGACGAATGCATCGAGCTTTTTTTCGTCCGAACACTTATTGATAAATTCTATACCCAACTGATAGATATCCCGATCTTTCCTTTGCCTCACTTGATCATTAAATTCCTCGAACACATCTGCAGCGATCCCTTCTGCATCCCGAATCTTGAGCAACTGTCTCTGCTCGTGTTCATCTACCACTCCATCAGCGCTAATCAGTAAGTGAACCAGATAAAGAAGTCCCAGGTGATAATCTCTTCGTGAATCCATAGATTTAATTGTTGCTGAAATATAGGATAAAGAACAAAAAGAAAATACACTATTTTGATCAGGACATTACCTGATAAACAATGAAGGCAGATAGGTAGGCCAGCCCAGTCATATAAGCCAGTTGTATAAGTGGCCATTTCCAACCCTTGGTCTCACGTTTAACGATGGCCAGCGTACTCATACACTGCATAGCAAACGTATAGAAGATGAGCAAGGACATTCCGACAGCCGGAGTGTAACGTAGCCCACCCGTTTCAGGGTTAATTTCCGAGCGAAGACGTTGCTTAATAGTCGGCTGATCCTCTGTACTACCAATACTATAAATAGTGGCAATCGTACCGACAAAGACTTCGCGCGCAGCAAAAGAAGTGACTAAAGCAATGCCGATTTTCCAATCAAATCCCAATGGTCGTATCAGGGGCTCAATGCCTTTCCCCAACTTGCCAGCATAAGAATGTTCGAGTTTATAAGCGGCAACCCGATTCTCAATTTCAGCTTCTGACAGTTGTAAGGCACTTGATTCTGCTCTCACCACACGTTTTGCGCCATTCATTTCATCCACGGGGCCATAGCTTGCTAGCACCCATAGAATAATGGAAATAGCCAGGATAACCCGCCCAGCCTCGAATACAAAAGTCTTGGTTTTTTCTACAATGGTATACCCCACATTGGGCCACCGCGGCATTCGATAGGTGGGCAACTCCATCATTAAAAAACTTCGCTCAGTTGTTTTAATAATAAACTTCATCGCCCAGGCCGAGAAGATGGCAGCTAAAAAACCCAATAAGTAAAGACCCATTAGTACTAAGCCCTGGTAGTTAAAAAATCCAAACAGTTTTACATTAGGAATGATGAGTGCTACCAGTATGGTAAACACTGGAAGACGAGCGGAACAACTCATAAAAGGAGTAACAAATATTGTGATGAGTCGCTCTTTCCAATTGTCGATGGTTCGCGTAGCCATGATGGCCGGTATGGCACAGGCCCATCCCGACATTAAAGGCACCACACTTTTCCCGTTCAACCCGAACTTGCGCATGGCCTTATCCATCAAGAAAACCACACGTGCCATATACCCACTTTCCTCCAGCAGGGCAATGCAGGCGAAGAGGATCGCGATCTGCGGAATAAAGATGACGATACCGCCAATGCCGGGCACAATTCCCTGCGAGATCAATTCAAAAAAAGGGCCCTCCGGTAGTTCCCTTGACAAAAAGTTGCTGAGCCGCGCAAATGATGAATCAATAAAATCCATCGGGATCTGAGCCCAAGCAAAAATCGCTTGAAAAATAAGAAATAGAACCCCGAAAAATATAAGATAGCCGCCCACTTTGTGAGTGAGTACCCGGTCGATTCCGTGTGACACTTTTTTCCAATCGCGGTGTGAGGGCTTGACAATCGCCTTGTTCAAGAGTTCCTGAATAAACCCATACCGCATCACCGTTTCTGCACCTTGATACTTGTGAGGAAAGAACTGGTGTGCTTTCGCGGTCGCTTTGATAAATGCACGCTGCTCCGGACTGAGGAAAATCAAATTGTCAGTTTGCTGTAGAAAGTGATAAGCTTCATAATCAGTAGCGAGATTGAAATGATTCTTAATGATCGCGATAACCGGCTTGATCTCGTCTTCAATTTGAAAGACTGATTTCTTGGAGGCTGAAAGCGGCTCGGCTAAGAGTCTCTTTAGTTCATAGATGCCATGGCCCTTTCGGGCATTAATCATTACTACTGGTACGTCTAACAGCGATGAAAAACGTTTTACATCTATACTCAAACCTGATTTGGCAGCCAGATCCATCATATTCAAGGCGACCACTGTGGGAATCCTCAAATCGATCAATTGCGTAAGCAGCAACATGCAATTCTTGAGGTTGGTCGCATCCGCAATCAACACCACCTTATCCGGGTAGAGTTCACTTTTTTGATCAGAGAAAATCTCGGTAACTATTTTCTCATCGAGCGTACGCGGGTAGAGGCTGTAGATTCCAGGTAGGTCAATAATTTCGGCCTGAGTGTTATTGTCCAACTGGCAATAGCCCATGCGCTTATCAACTGTCACGCCTGGAAAATTTCCGATTTTTTGGTTGAGCCCGGTAAGATGATTGAAAAGGGATGACTTACCCGCATTGGGTTTGCCAGTTAATGCTATTCGAATGCGGCCGTTTTCCATCAATTGATAACAGAAATTGTGGAGGCCTCATCAATGCGCAACGACAAATCAACGTCAGAAACGCTAACACAAACAGGATCGCCAAAAGGCGCAGTAAAATTAAAACGGATGGCGGTTCCTGGCAATAAGCCTAACTCTAACAGTTTGAGACCTATTTGCTCGTCAGCAAAACCAGCAATAATGGCCGTCTCTCCGGGTAACATCTCCGCTACATTTTTGGCCATTATTATTTAGACTGATTTTAAACTGCGCGAATATAGATGGCCAAAAAATGCAAAACAATGATTGCAATCAGTTTCTAGGGTGTTGGAATGGATTAATTAGGCCGAAATTTTGAATCCCTTAGAATTCGTTCCGGATTGTTGACACTCATCAATTTGGATAAGTCTTTCCCCCTTGCATTTTGCTCGGCAAATTTGTTGAAGATCTGCCAGCCAATCCAAACACCAATTCGGCCCGGGCATTGATCACCAATTTCTACGGTCGTGGGTCGTTCATCCAAATATTTTTGCTTGACAAGTTTTGACGTATTGAAGAATACTTCTTTTTCAACCAGGTGTTCCCAAATCAAATCTTGGTTTTCACGTGCACCAGATATCTCTTTGGACGTATATCCAATGAAAACACTATCCGGCACGCAGGGCAACATTTGTTTCGCAAAGTAGTAAGCCTTTCCATACGCAATCATGTCTGCCAAAACCGTCTTATCGTCTGGGTTAAGACTATTGATACGGCTATCAATACCGTACAACAACATGGCCGAAGGCACCACAAAGTCCTTGGTATATCTGCGCGCCATATACTCATACATGTTGAGTTTATACTTAGCGCTTTTGCCCAAAAAATGATCGAGTCCAACGATGATCAACGTGTCGCTCACGAACAAGTCTGTTTCTAAACCGGTAATGACCGTTTCGATTCGCGGGACTTTGAAGGTTGTCGGGTAATAATACCTCAAGTTTGTAAATGCTCTGGTAAACTCTTGCTTCAAGGCCGATCCATCTCCAAATACTTTTTTCGTCTCCATCAACAACGTATCAAATGATGGGCTCGTAAATCGTTGATAGAGTTCGTTGATAAAAATAGAGTCATTGGGGTAGTCCTGATGATGAAAAAACACATCGCGCATCGCTTGATGTCGCGTAAAGAAACTGACCAATTGTTGTTTGGTTTCAATGGTTGGAATAGTATCCTCCAATGATCTATAATCAAGTTGGATATCAATAGAAGATGTTTCAGGCTGAAACGCGCACTTCTCCTCCTTATCGGATTCGCAAGCAGCCAAAAAAATCAAAGTGGTGAAAAGCAAAAAAATGGTCTTTTTCATAGAAAATATCTGCCGCGAAGATGCTCAGAATTTTACATAATTGTAAACGAACTGTATCCTTTCCCATTGCCTAAAATCAGATAAAAATGGCGACCTTCGCCACTTCATTATTGAACAACTCGTGGCTACACTGAAACACATTGCCATTGCCGGCAACATCGGATCCGGCAAAACTACACTGGCAGAAAAATTGTCCAAACATTACAATTGGATTCCCCTTTATGAATCGGTGGATCACAATCCCTATCTCCGCGATTTCTATGAGGACATGACCCGGTGGGCATACCATCTGCAAATCTATTTTCTGAACAGTCGCTTCAACCAAGTCAGACAAATTCGTGAAAGCGAAAAAACCATCATTCAAGATCGCACGATCTACGAAGATGCTCACATCTTCGCAGCCAACCTCCACAAAAGCGGGCATCTGAATAACCGGGACTATCAGAGTTACCTTGATCTTTTCAACTCTATGACCAGCTTTGTGCAGCCCCCCGACTTGTTGATTTATTTGAAAGCAGATATCCCGAAGCTCGTTCAGCAAATTCAAAAGAGAAATCGGGATTTTGAATTCAACATAAAGTTAGAGTATCTGAAAACCTTGAACGAGCACTATGAAAAATGGATAGCGGGGTATAAGCACGGAAAGCTGTTAACCATTGACGTAAACAAACTCGACTTTGTTGAGAACACAGAAGATTTTTCGATGATCGTGGGCCGCGTTGATTTGGAGTTGAATAGCTTATTTAGTTAACAAAAAAGACGTCAGCCGTACACCGAAAAAGAACCGCTAATGATTCTTCACATATCCGTCCCATTTCTCCAGCACTTCCGTAAAATCGGCCGGTAAATCCGAATCGAACTGGAGAAACTTTTGTGTACTTGGGTGAATGAAGCCCAACGTTTTTGCGTGAAGCGCCTGGCGGGGAATAATTTTAAAGCAATTATCAACAAACTGCTTATACTTCGAAAATACGGTGCCCTTCAATACCTCGTTCCCTCCATAAGTGGCATCATTAAAAAGTGTGTGCCCGATGAATTTCATGTGTGCCCTTATTTGATGCGTTCGGCCCGTCTCCAATTTGCATTCCAGCAGCGAAACATACCGAAGATCTTTCAACAGTTTGTAGTGTGTAATGGCCGTTCTGCCAAAATCACCCTCGGGGAAAGCTGTCGTTATTCTTCTGTCTTTTAAACTGCGCCCGACCTGAACATTTATAGTTCCCTCGGTTGGTTCAGGTACTCCCCAAACGATGGCGTTATAAGTCCGTTCAATGCTGTGATCGAAGAATTGCTTCGCTAATGAAGTCATCGCCAACTCTGTTTTTGCAATGACCAACAAGCCGGAAGTATCCTTGTCGATTCGATGGACCAAGCCTGGCCGCCCGGCATTGCCTTTCATTTCAGGAAGATTTTGAAAATGATAGGAAAGTGCGTTGACCAATGTGCCACTCCAGTTTTGATAGGCAGGATGAACCACCATACCTGCTTCCTTATTCACGACCAATAAATGCTCATCTTCAAAGACAATATTCAACGGAATATTCTCAGGGTTTACGTCCGTATCGCGTGGTGGCTCGGGCAAAGCAATCGTAATGACATCAAACGGATGAACTTTATAATTCGGCTTGATTGGCTTTTCGTTGACCCTGACAAAGCCATCATGAATGCCAATCTGGATTTTTGATCGGGTGGCGTTGGGCAGTCGATCCATTAAGAACTTGTCTATTCGAAGCAAACTTTGCCCCGGATCGGCTACGATCCGATGGTGCTCAAACAACTCATCATCCCCTTCTTCCTGCTCTTCCGTTACATTCATTTCGTTTGTTTCTTTTTTTTCTTCTGCTGAAAATGGTATTCATTCAAAATCGCTGCTTCGTTCAAGATTTGTCGAATCTGTTCTTCCCTTTCTTCTAACTCGGCCAGGCTATAAAAGTGTATAGATCGTACAAACTTTCTGTCTTTCTTTTCCAACAGTCCGTGTTCATTGGATAATTGGTGACCCCTTACAAAACCGATATATATTCCATCAAAAGTCGGACTTAAGTAGCACAAAGGCCCGTGGAAATAGAAGAACGGGATTTTATAGCTGATTTTCTCTTGAACATGTGGACCAATATCCAAAACCATGTTCCTCAAAACAGACATGATTTGCGCCTGAGATTGGGGGAGGGAGGCAATATAGTTTGAAACACTATTCAAGCCACAAAACTACTTTTTTAATTGGCCTTTTTCTTATCCTTTAAGATATCATCAATAATGCTATTGAAAACAGACATGATCAAACTAAATGCAAGCGCCCACCAAAAACCATCCACCGAAAAACCTGAAACAAAATGATCAACCAACAAAATGATAACAGCATTAATGACCAACAAAAACAACCCAAGTGTCATGAGCGTAATAGGTATTGTAAAAAGGATAAGAACGGGTTTTACAATCACGTTGGCGATGGACAAAAGCAAAGCAGTGAGCAAAGCTGTTTGATAGTCGGCAACCTCAACGTGCGGTAGCAAGTAGGCTGTAGCCAATACAGCCAAGCCATTGAGAAGAAATCGAAGGATGAGATTCATTATAAAAATTTGATTTCAATTTCCACTTTTATCAGCATTAATCAAACCGTACCTTCGCAGCCATGTACGCCATTGTTGATATCGAGACTACCGGGGGCTACGCAGATCATCACCGCATCACAGAAATTGCCATCTATCACCATGATGGCTTACAAATTACCGATCAATACCACACACTTTTAAACCCCGGTCGGAAGATTCCGCAATTCATCACCGGACTAACGGGGATTACTTCGCGGATGGTAGAAGAGGCACCCGCCTTCGAAATGGTGGCCGAAGAGATTATAGGTTGGTTGAAGGATCGGATTTTTGTCGCTCATAATGCGCAGTTTGATTTCAGCTTCTTAAAAAAAGAATTTGAGGGAGTAGGGATTAACTGGCAGACTAAAAAACTGTGCACGGTTCGACTTAGTAGAAAAATCATCCCTGGTTTGGAGTCCTATAGCTTGGGTCGTTTAGCAGAGAGTTTGGGTATTAAAATCCCTGATCGACACAGAGCAGGAGGTGATGCACAGGCTACGGCACGAATTTTTTCGCTACTGCTTCAACGCGACCAGAATGGCGTCATTGCAAAGGCACTAAAACGGAATTCAGGTGAAACCATTCTACCGCCAAATCTGCCAAAAGAGGAGTTTGATCGATTACCAGCAAAAGCGGGTGTATATTACTTCTTGGATGCACATGGACAGATTATTTACGTTGGTAAAGCATTAAACATCAAGAAAAGATTAGCTGGACATTTCACTGGTGAGGCACGCGAATGGAATCGATCGAACATCCGGAATGAAATTCATCATGTAACTTATGAGCTCACGGGAAGTGAATTGATTGCCCTAATTCTGGAATCACAAGAGATTCGAAGACTTTGGCCAAAGTACAATCTGGCTCAAAAATACAAAGTGGAGGAATGGGGCATCTATGACTACGAAGACCGCAATGGCTATTTGCGTTTTTGTGTAAACCTTATTCGAAAGGGAACCAAACCGCTGATTACGTTTAGTTCAAAGGGTGACGCCTGGAATTTTATGTGGGAAAAAGTAAAAACTTTTGACCTGTGCCCTAAACTGAGTGGACTTCAACTTGCCAAGGGTTTATGTTTCAGTCACCAATCGGGCGCTTGCAAAGGTGCCTGCCAGGGGGTTGAATCTGTGAAGAAGTATAACAAGCGCACACAAAAGGCGATTGATTCTTTCTTTGAGGCAGGGGAGTCTGTAGCAATTATTGGAAGTGGTCGAATGAGCGGAGAAAAATCTCTGGTTCTCATTGAGAATGGAAATTACATAGGCTTTGGGTTCGTACCGAAAGAGGAATCCATCAACTCCATTGACCTTGCACGTAATTTCATAAAACCAAGCAAAGACAATCGCGTGGTACAGAATTTAGTAAACTCTTACTTGCAAAACCCGAGGGGTGCGGATGTAGTTGTTTTTAATTGAGAGCTGGTATTTGTAGTACGTCATCGCGAGTACCTGTAATAGAGCGTGTGATGGAGCGAAGCGATCTGCTTTTCGAAGTCTAAGCAGAAATTACGTACCGAACAATCAGGCTTTGCCCGCAAAAGCCAGCACTCGGTAATCGCAATGAATCACTTTCTATTCGTCCTCGCTTTTTAATATTGACCACACCAACTCTGATTCATACCCTTTGCCTATGACAAAGCGAGCAATCAAGCTCTTTCTTTTAAATTCATTTTTTTCTGTTACCTGGCTCGCCTTTTTTCGAATGAGTTCTTTGAGTGTTCTTTTATAGTCGTTCGCGTCAATTTCTTTCAGTCCGCTTGCGACACACCGTGTTGTGAGCCCCAGCATCTCTAATTCCTGCTTGATTTTTAACCGCCCCCACTTTTTGATTCTGAACTTTCCACCAGCAAACGCTTTCGCAAAGCGCTCCTCATTCAAAAAACCTTCTGTGATAACCTGCGAAAGAATTTCATCAACTTCGCTGGCGTAGAGGCCATACTCGAAAAGTTTATTCTTTACCTCTTTGTGTGATCTTTCCTGATAAGCGCAATAATGTTGAATTTTGACGAGCGCTTCTTTGGGCGACAAATGGATTTTCTTACCGGGTTGCTTCTCATCAAACATGTTTGTGAAACAACAGACTAACGCCAGGGAAAAACCAACTTCACGCCTCTCTTTTTCCCTCCCGAAAGATCCAAAAATCCGCGTGTGCCTTTCAGGTTCCCCTGAATATCCCAATAATAGTAAGTTCCAACTCTTCCGTTGTTATAGGATTGAGAAGAGACGTTGCCAATCCAAAAAGAAGATGAAGAATTGAATGCATCGCCAGGCAACCATGTCAAAGCTGGAGATGAGTACTGATAGGTTTGTGATTCATCGGTTATAAGTCCGAAGGGAGTAGAAGACACTGTTTTTGGTTTCACAATTGCCGGAAATTCATACTTGATTACCGGGGTTTTATCTCTAAACTGACCAAATGCCGGCTGTTGCAAATGAACTACAACAAAAAATAGAAGAAATTTCATGTCTGTATCGAGTAATGAAGATACATAATTAACTTGGATACACTAAAGATAGTTTTATGAAAGAACTTGTACGCTGCCCTTGGTGCTTAGGCTTCGATCAATACATGAGTTACCATGACGAAGAATGGGGTGTGCCCGTGCATGACGACAAAATCCATTTTGAATTTTTAATCCTTGAAGGAGCGCAGGCTGGGCTCAGTTGGTCTACCATACTAAAAAAAAGAGAAGGGTATAGACAGAACTTTGCAGATTTTGACCCGGCCAAAGTAGCACGCTTCTCTGACAAGAAGTTAGAAAAGATTTTACTAGATCCGAGCATTGTACGCAATCGATTAAAAGTGTTTGCGGCCGTGACAAACGCAAAACAGTTCTTGAAAGTACAAGAAGAGTTTGGCAGCTTTGATAAATACATTTGGAGGTTCGTAGGCGGCAAGCCCATTGTTAACAAGCGCAAAACAATGAAAGAAGTGCCAGCGACCACACCCGAGTCAGATGCGCTGAGCAAGGATTTGATCAAGCGTGGATTTAAGTTCGTTGGTAGCACCGTCATTTACGCACACATGCAAGCGTGTGGCTTGGTGAACGATCATTTAGTGGATTGTCACCGCTACAGAAACGTCTAACTGGCGCTGCTTATTTTAATGCCACTGCTACCCACATATAGGCGGGTACCGCATTCGGATTGTATTGTCCATAACTTCCGCCAAAATTTCTGGCACCCTGCCCTCCGGCAGGTGCCGCTGGTGGATTTCTACCTAAATCAAATTTACCCGTTTCGAAACTAACACCGAGTACCGGCACAGAAGCTTTGTCAATTCGAAATGCCTTGAAAGGAATTTTAGCTTCATATAAATAAGCCCCATCGGCCGCTACGGTAATCAGTGCTTCAATACCATTCATTAAACCCAGTCGGCTAGAAACAATGTTGTCTTTCGCTAAACCTATTAACTCAAGAATTTCGACCTCATCCAATATTCTCTTTTTGGCAGCAATTCGCTCGGTAGGGTCTTGAGGCCACGGTTCTTGTTCTTTTTTGAGTTGCTTCGGATCCTTGGCTACAGGATACTTAAGCCCTACCCGACCCTTTTTCTTCCCATTTACATCAAGCTTTAAAATCAAGCCGAAAAAAGCAATTTTTTGCTGCGTGATATCATCTGTCACCTTTACCCGGAAATAAAGATTCGACTCATCATTTCCTACGTTGTAGAGAAACTTCCCGTCTTGGTCAAGTAACCATTCGGTGCTCCACTCGCTTGGTTCACCATCTATTACAATGGGTACGGTGGGCTGATAGCTTTCTCGAGGGCCTTTTTGGCCAAACGACAAAATCGACAATAGCAGGAGAATAGGGAACAACAAATTCTTCATTAGTAACCAATTTGTCGCAAGGTAATGCGCATGTTGCCTCAAAGCAACCAATCGTATTCGAGCGCAGAAACAAGTTTTTACTTACCTTGTATTATGAACAAAAGAGGATTCTTAAAAAGTGTAGCTACACTCGGGCTGGGTGGACTACTACCGTCAGAAGCATTTGGGAATTGGGTGCAAACTTTCAGTCACAAAACGGCTGATGAACTTGCGGACGATGAAGCATTTTGGGAAGGTGTGAGAAAAGGGTATCGATTAAAGCCCGACTACATTAATCTTGAGAACGGTTACTATTGTTTTCTTCCACAAGAGACGCTCGAGAATTACATCAACCATGTCCGCGAAATAAACTATCAGGGATCGTACTACATGCGGACGGTGCAGGGGGATAACAAGAAAAAAGTAGTAGTGAAGTTGGCTGAGGTAGCAGGTTGTTCGGCCGATGAAATAGCTATCACCCGCAACACTACTGAATCCCTCGATACTGTGATCAATGGTATTTCATGGAAAGCGGGTGATGAAGCCATCATGGCAGAGCAAGACTATGGTTCTATCGTGAACATGCTCAAGTTGATGGAAAACCGATACGGTATTGTTCGCAAGACTGTCTCTGTTCCAAATCACCCATC
Source organism: Cyclobacteriaceae bacterium (assembly GCA_031400595.1). Taxonomy (GTDB): domain Bacteria; phylum Bacteroidota; class Bacteroidia; order Cytophagales; family Cyclobacteriaceae; genus ELB16-189. The sequence goes on along the minus strand of JANNQG010000025.1, from coordinate 823,865 downwards.
GTCTGATGAAGAAGTGGTGGACCTCTATCGAAAGGCGATGACTCCAAAGACCCGATTGATTTTGGTGAGTCACATGGTCAACATCACAGGGCAAATATTACCCATCAAAAAAATTAGTGACATGGCTCATGGCCTTGGAGCAGAAGTTTTGGTGGATGGTGCCCACACATTTGCGCATTTGAATTTTAAAATACCCGATTTAGGTTGCGACTACTATGGAGCGAGTTTGCATAAATGGTTGAGCGTACCCTTAGGGGCGGGCTTACTGTATGTACGCGGTGGAAAAGCCTCGGGGCTTTGGTCGTTGATGGCCGATTGGGAAATGAAAGACGATATCAACCACCTGGCACATCGCGGTACCCATCCGGTGGCTACCGACTTAGCCATATTAAATGCGATCGACTATTACCAAGTCATCGGTGCTGATCGCAAAGAAGCGCGCTTGCGCTACCTGCAAAACTATTGGACGAGTCGCGTAAAAAGTCTGCCACACATTTTGCTGAATACGCCAACAGATGCCCTACGCTCTTGCGGCATCGCCAATGTTGGTGTTAAGCATATGAAACCATCTGACTTGGCAAAAATACTATTGGAAAAGTATAAAGTCTGGACAGTAGCCATCGACAGTGCCAATGTTCGAGGCTGCCGCATCACCCCAAATGTGTATACTACGCTGGCTGAATTAGATGTTTTTGTGAGAGCACTCAAAGAGCTTGCAGCTTAATTTTCTAGAGCGTTGCTAATCTCTAAACCCGTTTGCTAAAACTCTTTCCGCTTCCTTATTTTGGGGGGTAAAATCTAACTGAGCCATTCTTCTCGGGCCGTGGGGATACCATTTCCAAAAATAAACACCAGCCATCCATGGCTGTTTCCAAACGGTTTCAAAAAATGCACGATAACAATTCGCCTGGCAAGCATCTGAAATCTCTGCACCACTATCTTCCTTGGGCCATACCCATGGCTCAATGCCTGCGTTAGTATCGCTGCGGTAGCCAATCTCTGTAAACAATACAGGCTTCCTAAACTTTTTATGTACTCGGTCGATGGACTTGATGGGCACATCCCAGCCCTTTTTTAATTCGCTTACTGAATGGCTCTTGTCGGTGGTGAGAGAAAAGTAAGCTTGTATGCCAATAAAATCGAGCGCATCCCAGAATGCAATTTGCTCATACTCTTCGTGAAAATTGGCGGCATACGTCAATTTCCCTTTATAAACTGATCGTACTTTAGCGATGATAGCACGCCATTCTCTTTCCTTTCCAATGGTTTGATGAAGTTCGGTGCCAACGCAAAAAAGTCCAATTTTATTTTGCTCCGCTAACTCCGCATAATGCAAAATAAATTTCTCGTATAATCGAAACCACCGCTGCCAGGCGGTATCGCTTTTCATCGCAATTTCTCCAGGCCAACTATTGCCCACCCAAATGTGAGGTTTTAAAATTGTCTCAATGCCCGCCTTCCGAGCCAACTCAGTGGTCTTTCTGATTCCTTCGTCTGACTCACCCCACCAAACTTTCTCTGCGCTGAAATTGGTTCGGATATTGGAAGTGTTTGGTTCTCGCTGAAAAGCAAAGGGGGTTTGGGATATCCAATTGATATTGCACTTCTTGAGAATGGCTATTTCTTTTTCGGTCACTTCTTGCCGCCCACCCACCCAACAAACTCCTTTTTGCTTTTTGCCATCCAAAGATTGGCTAAACGATAGGCGACATAATAAGAGCAGACCGAAAATGAAGATGATCTTTTTCACTTCTCTAAGGTATGAGTACCATTCCAAATAGTGAAACAATTTTTTCTTGTAGGATCGATTTTACCTGTTCCATCGAGATTAGTGCTCCCTTTTCCTTTTGCAAGGAGGTCACTGCCTTGTCATCAATTCCACAAGGAACGATGTGATTGAAATAGTTTAAATCGGTATTAACGTTAAATGCGAGACCGTGCATGGTTACCCATCGACTGGTTTTTACTCCCAACGCGCAGATTTTTCGGGGTGCACCATTCTCAAAATCTATCCAAACACCTGTCAAACCCTTGATACGACCTGCCGGAATTTGAAATTCCTCTAATGTTTGTATGACTGCTTCTTCCAACAGCCTCATGTATTGATGGATATCGGTAAAAAAATTCTCGAGGTCAATCACCGGATACACGACCAACTGACCGGGGCCATGATAGGTAATATCTCCTCCACGGTTGATTGCATAGTAGCTGGCTTGGATGGCATGAAGGTCTCCCTTTTTAATTAGCAAGTTCTTTTCATCACCGCTTTTTCCTAAGGTGTAGACGTGGGGATGTTCGCAGAAGATTAAATGGTTGTTCGTTGTTCGTTGTTCGTTACTCGGAAGATCACGGTTTTGCTTTTTGATCTCCAAATTTCCGTTGAACAAATCCGTTTGGTAATCCCAAGCTTTTTGGTAGTCGATCAGGCCCAGATCGATGAACTGCGTGCGCTTATTTAAAAGAAGGTTCAATGGCAGAAGGAGTAGCTCACTTTAATTCTACTTTAACTTAGCGAGTTCTTCCTTAAGATAGTCAACCGCCTCAATCGTGTTTGACTCCACCCCATTTTCTTTTGCTAAATAATATGAAATCCAATCAGTCAGGTGAATAAGGTAGTAATATTGCTCTAGCAAGGAAGCTCCTTCTGCTACGATGTCAATAATGGGATTTGACCTTTTTTCAAAAATAGGTCTACAAATTTCCATTCTCCTCTCTACCCGCTCGTGATCATGATCTGAATATAAATAAATGACTTGGCCATGCTGTAAGATTGCTTCCGGAAACTGCCAGCCCACAATTTCATTATGATTCATTTCAGGAAACGTATTGACGTGGGCCAATTGCTTTGCGTTTTCGTTAATCTGGTTTTGAAAACGAATGGCCATTGCTTTCAATCGTTCATCGCAATAAATGATAGGTAGCTTGCCCTTTAACTTTCTGGCAATTAGTTCTGCTTCAGATTGAACTGCTTTCTCACCCCTGTTAAGATACTCGATGGCATTCTCGGTTTCTTTGATAAAAGCGGCACCAATCAGATTAGTGTGGTAGAGTGCATACATGAGTGAAACAATCATGTACCCCAGTTGTCCTCTGGCACTTGAGGATTCGCCTGGGATCTGAATCCAAAATAAGTTGTATTCCTTTGCCAACTCCAACATTTTTCCGCCTGACGTAATACAAATAATATGAGCGCGTTTCAACATGGCTTTGTTGATCGCTGATAGCGTCTCTTCGGTATCACCGCTATAAGAACAGGCAATGAAAAGTGTATGGGGGCTTACAAATTGTGGAATATTGTAACCTTTCGAAACTACGATTGGAATCGGAATACGACCGAACGTGAGCGACTCTACTAAGTTCGCGCCAATGCCTGATCCTCCCATGCCGGTGACCAACACATTTCGTATGTCACTTCCCGGGCGTACCAAGTCAACAGATTGACCAATTTTTAGTGCGCTGGCGAGTTGCAGCGTAAAGCCTTCAATCAATTTTTTCATTCTTTCGTATCTTCGATCAAAGGTAGATTATTTCCTGTGAGCGATAAAATCAAAAAGGGACGAGAGGGCGAAGAAATGGCAGCGCGTTTTCTGATCGAAAAAGGCTTTGAAATCGTGGAACGCAACTATCGCTACAAGCGATCAGAAATCGATTTGATCGTAAAAAAGGATAACTGGCTTGTCTTTGTAGAGGTCAAATTGAGAACTTCAGATGCCTACGGATACCCAGAAGATTTTGTCGACTATAAAAAAGCAAAAAATATTGTCGATGGTGCCGAGCAATATACCTATGACAAAAATTGGCAGGGAAACGTACGCTACGATATCGTATCAATTCGTTTGCAGAAAGGCCAAACCGAGATTATCCAGATTGAAGACGCGTTTTATTAAGTTGGAAGTAAGAAGTACGAATTACGATTAATCACCTGAAAACTCGTACATCGTAATTCGTACCTCATACCTCCGTATCACTTAGCATAAATTTCCTTTCCCCTATCGTCCCACTCTTTTCTAATGTAGGGCTTAATATCTTTTTCAAATGGCTCTTTGGGATAACTGATGATTCGTTTGCGTTTTCCATTCGCATAGTTCTCAATCCAATCGCCTACTTTTTCATTAAACCGATACTCACCACGTACCGCTACTTGCCCGTTTTCATGGAGTAGATAGTAGTAACCTTCTTTCTCTCCGTATTCTACCGGTGTAATCTCCTTCAGCTTTTTCCGTTCTGCAGGGTCGTAGTACGTAATGCGTGATTCCTTGGGCCAACCTTTATAATATTTCTCTTTGTCCTCCAGCAAATCTTGCAAGTTATGCCGCATCCAACGGCCATGCCGGGTTCCCTTGTAGTAGATGCCCTCTTCTACTACTGCTTGTCCAATCATTTTTTTATATGGGCCATGCAAGAGTACTCCCTTCTTTGGATCGAACTTTTCGGCTTTCTTAACTTGCCGTTGAGCAAAGTCAAAATAGTATATATCACGCGCAAATGTATTGGGCACATCGGGCTTCTTGAGTACATAGAATAACTCAATTGTCACCTTCTCCCCAAAACCTTTTCGTGTAAATGCCTTCTTGGTTTTGATTCCGTAGTAAACCCTTCTTTTTGGCTTTTTCTTTTTTGTGACAATCGGCTCCTCTTCTTTTTCCAATTCGAGGAGAGTAAAAGGTTTGTCTGTATCAAACGTAAACTGACCCTCCTGCACCTTAGGCTCGGTGCCTTGTGCGAAAAGGATCGAGTAAGAAAGAAAAGCAAAACAGAAAAGAACAGACTTCATAGTTGTTTAACGAAGGTAACGTAAAAATATTTTCCATAAAAAAGGGCTTCTCGCAACAAGAAACCCTTTTTCTAGAATATCATTGAAAAATCAACCCACTAACTCAACACTTCTTTTAATAAATGCGGTCAAGTCTGCTCCTGTTAACATGCTTTGCGATAGCAATCCCAAATCGTAGGCCTGCTTGGCAAGCTTCGTTTTTTGATCTTCGCTTTCTGCTTTCAATATGCGTTGTATAATCGGGTGATTGCCGTTTACTGCTACGTTGTAATTGTCAGGCATGCTTCCCATGAAACTCATGCCTCCACCGCCTCCGGTCTTGGCCATGTCTTTCATCCTACGCATCCACTCGCTCATGGTAATCGTGATAGGAAGATCGTCAGGAGAAAGCGACTCTATGGCAAGTGTCATTGCTTTGTTGTTGATCGCCTTTTCAAAGATTCCTTTAACCGTTTCTTCCTCTTCCTTACTCAACACGCTTGCCATAGCGTCTGTCTTCACAATTAACTTATCAATAATATCACTATCAACTCGTTTCAATTGTGTTTTTTCTAACTTCTGCTCAAGGTTACCAATGTAGTGGCTATCCAACACGCCATCCATCATGATTACGTCATAGGATTTTCCCTTGGCCGCCTGTATAAATGCATCTTGCTTGGCTTTATCTGTCGTGTAGAGGTAGATGACCTGGCCTTCCTTATCGGTCTGGTTTGTCTTTACTTTTTCGGCATATTCATTCAATGAAAAGTATTGACCATCCACGTTTTTTAGTAGTGAAAACTCTTTCGCTTTCTCATAGAATTTTTCATCACTGATATTGCCATAACGAACAAACACACTGATGTCATCCCACTTCTTTTCAAACTCCTTACGGTCTTTGATGAACATGTCTACCAACTTATCAGCTACCTTTTTGGTAATGTGTGAGCTTATCTTTTTCACGTTGGCATCCGTCTGCAGGTAGCTGCGTGAGACGTTCAATGGAATATCCGGAGAATCCAACACGCCATGTAACAACATCAAAAAATCAGGGACTAAGTCCTTTACCTCATCCGTAATAAATACTTGCCGAGAGTAAAGCTGAATTTTGTTTCTCTGTATTTCGAAATCATTCTTTATTTTCGGGAAGTAAAGTACTCCGGTCAAATTGAATGGGTAATCTACATTCAAATGGATCCAGAAAAGAGGATCTTCTGAGAACGGGTATAGCTCCTTGTAAAACTTTAAATAGTCTTCATCTTTTAGTTCTACTGGCGCTTTGACCCAAATAGGTGAGGTATTGTTTATAATGCGATCGGTAGTGACGGTTTTGTATTTCGGCTTATTGTCTTTGTCAACACCATCTTCAACACTATCGTCCTTGGTTCCAAATTTTATTTCAACCGGCAAAAATTTGCAATACTTTTCAAGAATGCCTTTTAGCCTAAACTCATCTAGGAATTCCTCAGAATCTTTATTGATATAGAGGATGACGTCTGTCCCTCTTGTTTCCTTGCTGTCGGAGTTCAATTCAAATTCCGTGGACCCATCGCACTCCCAACGAGCACCTTCAGTACCTTCTTTGTAGGATTTAGAGATCACTTCTACTTTCTCAGAAACCATAAAGGCCGAGTAGAAGCCGAGTCCAAATTTTCCGATGATGTCTTTCGCGTCACCCTTATCTTTAAATTTCTCAACAAATTCTGCGGCTCCAGAGAAAGCAATCTGGTTGATGTATTTCTTAATTTCTTCACCCGTCATGCCAAGTCCTTTGTCACTAACGGTGATCGTGTTTTTCTTTTTATCGAAGCTTACTTCAATTTTTAGATCGCCCAACTCACCATTGAATTCGCCCAAGGCAGCCAGCTTTTTTAACTTTTGGGTTGCATCTACCGCATTGCTTACCAACTCCCGTAAAAAGATCTCATGATCCGAATAAAGGAATTTTTTGATGATGGGAAAGATGTTCTCGGTATGGATGGAGATACTGCCTTTTTCTGCCACTTCTGCCATAGTAAATCTGTTTATAGGGTTTTAACTAGCGAAAACCCTAGTAGACAAGGATTGTTCCAAAGGGAGGAGCGTGTCAGGTTGGCAGAAAAAGCCGGGGGTAATTCATCGCCATGTGCTTGGCTTTTCATAGGTAAATCTACTGGTTGCCAACTTTACACTTTTACCGAATGATCTCTATCTCCGTTCTGCGATTAATTTCACGGCCACTCTCCTCGTCATCATTGCTCACAATGGGGCGTTCCAAACCAAAACCCTTAGCGCTTAGTCGGCTACTGTCAATGCCCGCTTTACCCAAATACGCGATCACAGAACTCGCTCTCCTTAGGGACAATGCCTTGTAGCTCTCTTTGGTGCCAGCACTTGATAGTTCCGCGTTGTCCGTATGTCCGTTGATTTGTACACGTAATGCAGGGTTGCTAATCAAAAGATCTTTTATTTTCTCGACTTCAGCAATCGATTCGGTTTTCAATTCTGCCTTGCGGGCATCAAAGAAAATATTTTTTAGTACAACTTTGGAACCAATTTCCGCTTTCACCATAATGATATGCGTATCAATCTCCTGATATTGGGCAAAAGCCGGCAAGCTAAAATTGATGGAGTTAAAAAGGTATCCCGGCATCTCGGTTGTTACACCATAATTGCCTCCATGCGGAATGGTCAATTCAAAATCGCCCGTGATCTCATCGGTGCTAATTTTTGATACTACGGTATTCGTCAAGTTATCCACCAATGTAATGGTGGCTGACAGAGGTTGCGCTGTTAATTCATCTATGACCTTGCCCTTCAATATGGTCACTACATTCTTTGTCTTTTTTTCTTGAATGAAAGCTGCAACAAAGTCGTTATTCTTTTTCTTAACGGGTGCCGCTGCCACTACTACCGGTTTGGGCTTCGGCTTATACTTGGGTTCTAAAAAAGTAATGGAGTAGATATCCGTTTGCCCGTTGCCTCCTTCACGCACGGTTGAGTAATATGCCTTTTTCTTATCAGCTGTTATAGAAAAAAAGCCATCGTACTCCCATGAGTTGATTGGATAGCCAATATTTTCAGGCTTCGTCCATTTACCACCCTTCAATTCACTAAAAAAGATATCGCTATTGCCAAGTCTTCGATGTCCCATCGAGGAGAAATATAACGTAACTCCGTCAGCATGAATAAAAGGAGAATCATCGTCTTCAGGCGTATTGACGATTGGCCCAAGATTGACAGCTCTGCCCCACTGCCCTTTGCCGTCCAATTCGCTTACATAAATATCAAGTTCACCATAGCCACCTTCCCGGTTACTTGTAAAATATAATTTCTTTCCATCCGCTGACAGGCTGGCACTGGTCTCCCAGTATATGCTCGTGTTGATATTATCGCTTAGTTTCTTGGGTTCCGTCCAATTTCTTCCGTTTATCGTGCTGATATAAACATCTTCAAAGTTCGCTCCAGCCTTTACACGTGCTTCATTGTCAGAACGATTGGATGTAAAAATCATAGTCGAGCCATTGGCAGATATAATGGGTGCAAAATCGCTAAACCTGGTGTTTAGTCCTTTCCCCAGGTTTTCGATGACCACATTTAACTCATTTTGAGCCAGTGAATCAGCCATCAAGCACTCAGCTATTTTCTCGTCTGCAATGGATGCCAGCTTCGTATTCTTTTGTTTAAAATCCTCAAAGTGCTCGATGGCCTTTTTGAATTCATTTGTATTTTGAAATGCTATGCCCAAATGATAATCAATATCTGCACGTACCGTTGGATTAAGCCTATACGCCTTGTCGATGAAGGCAGCTGCCTTTGACTTCGTATCGGAATACAAATAACTAAGCCCAATTTTAAAATTGAGTGAAGCGTCATCCGGATTGATCTCATAAGCCTTCATGTAACTGGCCAGCGCACCCGCATAATTTTTTTTTCCATACAACTCGTCTCCGGTCGCTGTTAATGCTTTCGAAGGCTGCGCTTTAACCGCGATTGAAAGGAAGACCAGAGCTGCTACGATGAAGATACGTACCATCATGACAAACCTAAAATAAAGACACCAGTGTTACAAAAGTACCAACAATTTCACGAGGATTGGCCTTAGATTCTATTTTTTAATGAATACCGTATTGTCATCTAAATGTTCAATGCATTTTGAACATCACAGTCTGCGGAAAAAGAAACTTCCAACCTGTTTGTAGGTTGGAAGTTTTTAACATTTGTTGATGTAGAAGGTCAATCACCAGCCAATGCTGGGGTACTTTTCTCTTGTGCCAATTCTATCTCCTCACCGTCTCTATTTAAGAACTTATATTCAGTAATCGCAAGTGATGAATCCTTAATTAGTTCTACCGGGTGTTTGTACTTGAAAAACCACTTCATCCTTTTTGAAATGAATCCTTTGGTATAGTAAGCAAATAAGAAAGGATGCAAGGCAAGCACCAATTTTTTCTCGTTTTGCTTTTCAAACAAATGACGAATGTGCTCTTCAATTTTATCGGTAACCAGAATCGAAGCTTCTATCTTTCCGCTACCGTTACAAGTCGGGCAAACCTCTTTGGTCGCAATGTTCATCTGCGGGCGTACTCGCTCGCGGGTGATCTGCATTAATCCAAACTTAGAAAGCGGCAAGATGGTGTGCTTTGCCTTGTCTGCCTCCATTTCTTCTTTGACGGTGTTATAGATCAACTTCTTGTTATCTAAGCCACGCATGTCAATAAAGTCCACCACAATTATGCCGCCCATATCACGCAATCTGAATTGTCGAGCCACCTCTTTAGCGGCTTCAATGTTTACAGAAAGTGCTGTTGTTTCCTGATTTTCCTCACGATTGGACTTGTTCCCACTATTGACATCAATGACATGAAGTGCCTCTGTATGTTCGATGATCAAATATCCACCTCCGCGAAGGCTCACTGTTTGACCAAATGCGGCTTTCAACTGCTTTTCGACACCTAAGTGCTCAAAAATTTTTACTTTACCAGTGTACAGCTTTACGATTTTTTCTTTGTCAGGGGCGATTGTGTGGATATAACTCTTGACCTCGTCATAAATCTTCTTGTCGTCTACAATCACGTTGTCAAACGATTCGTTCAACACATCGCGAAGAATAGAAGATGTTTTATTCAACTCGCCTATGACTTTGTCGCGCGGATTAGCATCAACCATACGCGCTACGCCATCGTCCCACATCTTCACCAAGCTCTTCATGTCTTTGTCGAGCTCAGCTACTTCCTTGCCTTCGGCAACGGTGCGGATGATCACACCAAAATTTTCGGGTTTGATAGATTGAATGAGGCGCTGTAAACGCTTACGCTCATCACTGCTGGAAATCCGTTTAGAAATGCTCACCCCGGATGAAAAGGGAACCAAAACCAGGTATCGCCCGGCTAAAGATAACTCACACGAAAGTCGCGGTCCCTTGGTAGAGATCGGCTCTTTTACCACCTGCACTGGAATCAACTGAACCTTCGCAAGCTGCTGGCCTATTTTGCCGTGCTTGTCGATGTCCTTTTCCAGCTGGAATTTATCCAGTTTACCACCGGTGATTTTTTTACTTCGGACTAGTTTAGTGAATTTAAGCAGTGAGGCAAATTGCGCCCCCAGATCAAGGTAATGGAGAAAGGCATCTTTCTCGTACCCAATATCAATAAATGCTGCGTTCAAGCCCGGTACGATTTTCTTTACAGTACCCAGGTAAATATCACCTACTACAAACTTGCTTCCGTCTTGTTCTTCATGAAACTCGGCAAGCTGTTTATCCTTCAGTAGAGCTATGCGACATCCGTCCTGAGTTGCACTAATGATTAGTTCATTACTCAAAACTTAAAAAATTGGATGTTGTACAATAGGACTAATTCTTTGCTTTTGTATTGACACGCTCAATACAACTGGCCTAATGCCGTGTTGACGGCATTACACCATTATTTTTTCTTGTGGCGATTTTTTCTCAAACGCTTTTTGCGTTTGTGAGTGGCCATTTTGTGTTTCTTTCTTTTCTTACCACTTGGCATAATGCTTTTTTGGTTTTTGTCCCGACAAGTCGGGACGGGTTTAACAATTAACTTAATTTAAATCTTTCAGATAAGAATCTACCGTGGCTTGCACCGCTGGATCATTATCCAATTTCTTTACTTTTTCAAACTGAAGCCTCGCTCTTTCTTTGCTTCCTTTGTTAAGAAACGCGACTCCTAATAAAAGCTGCCCTTGTACATGATTGGGATTCACAACCACTAACTCATTCAGTCTTTCAATGGCTCGATCATACTGCCCTGATTGAATGGACAGCATGCCCATGTTATAAAGAGCAAACTCATTTTTTGGATCTTCCGCCAATACTTCGCGCATCATCTGGATGCCCTGCATGGGTGATGATGAACTCAAGTAAGTCATCGCCATTTTTGTTCTGGCTTCCAGATTTTTTGGATTTGCCTGAATCGCTTTTCCTAGCCAAAGCTGCGCTTTTTCAGCCATCGCCTTTTGCTTTTCTGGTTGTAGGGCAAAAGTATAGGCTTCGTAGAAGCTATTGCCCGCTTTTAGAGAGCTTTCGGTTGTATTAAAGAACGTTGCTGCTTGCTCGCCATACCATGCCGCGCTGTCAAATTGACCTGCTTGCGTGTATAGGCTTCGCAAAGAGTCGGCAAAGATAGCATTTTTTTGATTTGACGAGCCCGGTAAGTACTGGGCTCTCAAGGTTTTGATGGAATTGATTAAAGTAATGGGTACATCGGTATGGCCAGATGATGGAATTGCCTGACCAGACTGCGTTGAATCTATCGTTTTTAGCTGACTATCATTTTCGACCACAGCCTTCGGCAGCAAAAAAATGAGCCAGATAACGATGGCGGTGGCAGCAAATAAAATGATCCGGGTTTTTAACATCTAATGTCGATAGCAATCAGTCAATGGTCCATAGACTATTGACAATTGTCTAAATTACTTTTCAGCCAATTGCTTGACCTTGTCGCTGTTCTTGATTTTACTGACGAAAATCTTAGCTGGCTTGAAGCTGGGAACATAGTGTTCCTCGATAACAATAGCAGTATTACGTGAAATGTTGCGAGCAATTTTCTTCTTCCTCTTTTTATTAATGAAGCTTCCAAAACCGCGTACGTAGATATTGTGCCCCGAGGCCATATTACTCTTTACGATGTTGAAGAATGCCTCTACGGATGCCGAAACATCTGCTTTGTCAATTCCGGTTTTGTCAGCGATTTGGTTGATTAAGTCAGCTTTTGTCACAATGATTGGTTTTGATTTCTTACTTTTTTGGGATCGCAAATTTAGAAGCAGTTGATTCAATTCCAAAATTAATTTACTGACTATCAACAAAGTGGAGTGAAAAAACCGACAGAAGGAAGGTTCGGCTGGTTCGAATGCTGTTTTTCATCGGTTTAGTTCGTTTTTTTGAAAGAAATGACAAGTGCTGCGTTTCAAAAAAAAATAATTGAGTGGTATGAGGAAAATAAACGCCAACTACCCTGGCGTGAAACTTCAGACCCCTATAAAATATGGTTGTCAGAAATAATCCTGCAACAAACTAGGGTGGCGCAAGGGTTGCCCTACTATCAACGCTTTGTAAAATCGTTTCCTACTGTTGATTCTTTGGCCAATGCAAGCCAGCAACAAGTATTAAGACTATGGCAAGGGCTCGGTTATTATTCGCGCGCGCGAAACTTACACACGTGTGCTAAGGCCGTGGTTAGTGAATGGCAAGGAGCATTTCCCAATAACTACAAAGGCTTGCTTACGTTAAAAGGCATTGGACCCTACACCGCGGCAGCGATCGCATCCTTTGCGTTTAAAGAACCCGTGGCCGTGGTGGACGGCAACGTTTTCCGAGTTTTATCTCGGGTTTTTGGATTGGAAGAAGACATTGCAACATCCAAAGGCAAAGGGCTCTTTACAGAAAAAGCAAATGCGCTAATCTCGAAAGATCGTCCTGATCTTTTCAATCAAGCCATGATGGAGTTTGGCGCTTTGCAATGTGTGCCTAAGAATCCGAAATGTGAGGAGTGCATTTTCAGTAAATCATGCCTGGCTAATAGGCACACGCTACAGGATCTACTACCCACAAAATCAAAAAAACTAAAAGTTAGGAATCGCTATTTTTATTATTTCGTGGTACGCTACAAAAACAAATTGTTGATGAAGAAGCGAGAGGGCAAAGACATTTGGCAGGGTCTTTACGATTTTTATTTGATTGAAACGAAGCGAAACAAAAAGGTATCGGAGCTTTTGAAGACAGATTCAGTATTAAAAGGCTCAACTAAAACAAACGAAAGCAAAATTTACAAACACCTTCTCTCGCATCAAAAATTAGTGGTACGATTTGTTGAGATGGAATTGCAAAAGACCCAAGTTTTGAGACCATCGGAATTGAAATGGTTCACAGATCGTGAAATAACAGCGCTGCCAAAACCTATTTTGATTGCCAACTATATGGTTGATAGATCAAAATAAAAAATTGTCGGTTGACATCTGTTCGTAAACAAAAATTGATATTCTCACCGGTCAATTATGTCAGAAATCGATAACAAAGATTTTTGGTAACTTTGCCTCCCCGCTGGGTAATTTATAACGGCAATAAAGTATGTCAGGTGTAAACAAAGTGATTTTAGTAGGTAGGCTAGGGAAGGATCCCGAAGTAAGAAATTTGGAGAGTGGTGCGGCCGTAGCCAATTTTTCAATGGTGACGTCAGAAACCTATAAAGATAAAACGACAGGCGAGCGCAAAGAAATTACTGAATGGCACAACGTGGTGTTATGGCGTGGATTGGCGGATATTGCCGCCAAGTATTTACATAAAGGTGATCAGGTATATATTGAAGGGAAACTGCGCACTCGCAGCTGGGAGAAAGACAACATAACTCGCTATATCACAGAAATAGTGGGAGATAACTTGACATTGCTCGGCAATAAGCCAACCACTGAGACAGGACCTGATCGCGGCCACGCACCCGCCAACACGGCTGCCAACGACCCCGGAGAAAGAACATCGCCACCAACAACCGATGATCTCCCTTTTTAGTTTCGCCTCAATCTATTGACCCTTGGAAACGCAAGCTATTCTTGAAGAGCCTCCTAGTTTTCTGTTAGCTGATGTTTTATCAGAGCTTAACTATTTTTACATTTTTAGCTTTTTGGCAATCGCTGTATTGCTATTCATGTCAGCCATCATCTCCGCCTCAGAAGTTGCCTTCTTTTCATTGCGGGCAGATGACCTCGACAAGTGCAGAGAATCAGAAGATCCTGCCGAGAAAAATATCGTGGGTCTCTTGAAAAAACCACGGCTGCTACTGGCCACCATTCTGATCATGAATAATTTTGTCAACGTGGGCGTTGTAACTATTTCTACTTTTCTAATGTGGGAAATGGCAGGAACACGCAAGCCAACAGAGACGATTGTTGGATTAGTCACTTTTGGAGCCACGTTCGCAATTACTTTTTTTGGCGAAATCATTCCTAAAGTTTATGCCGCTCGTCATAACTGGACATTCGCTAAACGCATGGCTGGTATATGGCAAGTTTTAGAAAATGTATGGCGCCCCATTTCATTCTTACTGCTAAGTATGAGCAGCATCATCGAACGCAGGATAGAGAAAAAGGGGTATAGCACTACGGTTGACGAATTGAATCAGGCACTCGACTTAACCACGTTAGACAATAATACAACTGCTGAAGAGAAAGGCATCTTAAAAGGAATCGTAAACTTTGGTACGCTCACTGTGAGAAGGATCATGAAGTCGAGAATGGATATTTCAGCTGTAGATGTAGAACTGAATTTCAAAGAGCTGATGGAGCAGGTGAACAAATCCGGGTTTTCGCGTATTCCGGTTTATAAAGAATCTGTTGACCATATTCAGGGTATTCTTTACATAAAAGATCTACTGCCATTTCTAGATGAGAATGAACAATTCCACTGGCAAAAATTGTTGCGCCCCGGATTTTTTGTCCCAGAAACAAAAAAGCTTGATTCCCTTTTGAAAGATTTTCAAAGTAAACGCGTCCATATGGCGTTGGTCGTGGATGAATATGGGGGCACTTCCGGCCTGGTTACGCTTGAAGATCTCATTGAAGAAATTATTGGAGACATTAACGATGAATTTGACGAAGTAAATCTTGACTTTCAAAAAATAGATGAATCCACTTTTATTTTTGAAGGGAAGACGTCTGTTCACGATCTAAGTAAGGCGCTGAAAGTGGCACCCACTCTCTTTGATGACGTGAAAGGCGAGAGCGAATCCTTGGGAGGGTTAATTTTAGAATTGCATGGCTCTCTGCCGAAGATTGGTGATCAAATCAAATTTGAGAACTTCACTTTTACCATCTTAACCGTTGATCAAAGAAAGATCAACCGGGTAAAAGTTACCATTGAGCCCGTTACACACGAAGATGAATAGGTCTATTGCTCTTTCTGTTTTGGTAATCCTGCTAGGAAGTTTCTTTCTTTTTTCGTGCTCCAAAAATTACCAACCCAAACCAAAGGGATATAACCGACTGGTGTTGCCAGAGGAAAAATATCACACACTACCAGATTCGCTTCCTTACCAATTTGAATATTCTACCGCTGCAAAACTGCTGCGAGACACTTCATGGATCAATGAAAAATTTTGGGTAGAGATTTACTACCCCACCTTAAAAGCAAACATCCACATCACCTACAAGCGAATAGAAAACCGAGATGAACTGTTGAAGGAATTATTAAATGATGCCTATCGGCTAACTTCCAAACAACAAATTAAAGCCTATGGCATTGATGAGGTAAAGGTAGTAACTCCGCTAGGGAAGACGGCTCTGATTGCGGAGATAAGTGGCGAGGTGCCCAGCCAGTTTCAATTTACGATGACTGACTCTAGTAGCAATTTTCTTCGAGGTGCCTTGTACTTCAATACAAAAGTTCAAAACGACTCTCTAGCACCTGCCATTGACTTCATGAAAAAAGAAGTGATGCATTTAATTAACACCCTAGAGTGGAAAAACTAGTTTGATCAGTTAATTTGAAGATTTGAAAATGAGGCAGCGCACGTCAAAGTCATGTGCCGACTAAATATTTTGAGTGGCATTTTCAAATTGACTAATTTTCGAATCTTCAAATCAAAAAATGTCCTTCTTTGATACTTCACTAGAATTTCTGAAGGGTGTCGGCCCCCAGCGCGCAGCTCTACTCCAAAAAGGATTGAAGTTGTTTACGTTTGGAGATCTGATCCAACATTACCCTTTTCGCTACGAAGACCGAACCCGTTTTTATCGCATTAGCGAAGTGAATGAGTTAATGCCGTTCGTGCAGATGAGAGGAAAGATTTCCGATGTCGAACTCATTGGCGACAAATTTAAAAGGAGACTTGTTGCATATCTTTCTGATGATACAGGACAATTAGAACTCGTTTGGTTTCAGGGTATCAATTGGGCCATGCAAAAACTAAAACCCAACGTTGACTATGTGGTCTTTGGCAAGCCATCACGATATGGAAACAAATTATCGATAGCACACCCAGAGATTGAATTACTCACAGAAAAAAGTCAGAAAGGAGGGTATCTTCAACCGGTGTATCCACTCAGTGAAAAACTGCGAAATCGGTACATCGACAACAAGTTTATCATAAAGCTGCAACAAGATGTAATCAAAGGCGCCATTAGTCATATTCGCGAAACGCTGCCTGCCTCAATACGCGAACAACAATCCCTCATCGGTAAGAAGGAAGCGCTGATAAACATACATTTTCCAAAAAGCCTGGAATGGCTGGAGCGAGCCCAACGAAGGCTTAAATTCGAAGAGCTCCTTTTTATTCAGCTTCGGCTAATCAAAATGAAGTTGGTACGTCAGGAAAAATTTAAGGGAATTGTTTTTGGCGATACGTCTATTCTTACTCGCTTCTATAAAGGGCATCTACCCTTTGATTTAACAGAGGCGCAAAAAAAAGTAGTGCGAGAGATCTATTCTGATATGAAATCGGGAAAGCAAATGAATCGTCTACTTCAGGGTGACGTGGGCAGTGGGAAGACGATTGTAGGGTTTATTTCTGTTTTGCTAGCCATTGGTGGCGATGCTCAAGCTGCACTAATGGCGCCCACAGAAATCCTTGCGCAACAGCACTACGCAAATCTGAAGAAGTATGCGGATAAAATGAATATCTCCATCGCGTTACTGACAGGCTCAGTTAAGAAAAGTGCACGAAAACCAATTCACGAACAACTAGTGGATGGTTCGTTGAAAATACTAATTGGTACTCATGCACTATTGGAGGAGGAAGTAAAATTCAAAAAATTGGGATTAGCAATCATTGATGAACAACATCGTTTTGGCGTAGCCCAGCGCTCCAAGTTGTGGCAAAAAAATGCAGATTTTTATCCCCATGTTTTAGTCATGACGGCAACTCCAATTCCGCGGACGTTGGCCATGACATTGTACGGAGACTTAGAAATATCAGTTATTGATGAATTGCCAAAGGGCCGAAAGCCCATCAAAACGACTCATCAATTTGATTCTCATCGACTGCAAGTTAATGGTTTTATCAAAACTCAAATTGAGGCAGGGCGACAAGTGTATATTGTATATCCTCTCATTGAAGAGTCTGAAAAATTAGATTTAAAACACCTGATGGATGGGTACGAAAGTATCTCAAGGGCCTTCCCTGAAATGCCCATTAGTATTCTGCACGGCCAGATGAAGCCTGAAGCAAAAGATTTTGAAATGGCACGATTTGCAAAAGGCGAAACAAAAATAATGGTAGCCACAACCGTGATTGAAGTGGGTGTTGACGTACCCAATGCCAGTGTCATGATTGTCGAAAGCGCCCAACGCTTTGGGCTATCTCAGCTGCACCAATTGCGGGGCCGTGTGGGTCGTGGTGCTGAACAATCATTTTGCATTTTGATGACCGATCATAAAATAAGCAGTGAATCGAAAACACGCATTGAGACAATGGTGCGAACCAACAATGGATTTGAAATAGCGGAGACAGATTTGAAATTAAGGGGGCCTGGCGATTTGATGGGAACCCAACAAAGCGGAGCACTCGATTTGTTGATTGCTGACTTGAGTAAAGATGGAGAACTCTTAAAAACTGCACGTGCAGCAGCGCAAACTATTTTAGCCGATGATCCACTTCTTCAACAGGCAGAAAACAGCATGATTCTGCACCAAATCGAATCGATCAAGAAGTCGGCCGTAAATTGGAGTAGAATAAGTTGACAATTCTTGTATTTTTGGTAAATACTAAAATTCAAAACGGTGAGAAGTTTACTGACCTTTTCAACTTTACTACTTTGGTGTTCTTCGTTTGCGCAAACGGGGAACTCCTTCCTAACTCACTTTTCCCCTAGTGATGAACGAATTGACTACCGTAGCAATGGCATGGTACAAGATGGTCGCGGGTTACTATATTTTACCAATAAAAAAGGAGTTTTAGAATTTGACGGTAAAAACTGGCAGCTAATAGTAACACCGGGAGCCGTGTATACATTGTCCCTCCTTCACGAAGAAGTCTACGTGGGCGGTGTTTTTGGATTTGGGAAGTTGGCGCAAAAAGGAAATGAACGAATTTACCAACCCATTTTTTCTTACCCCGTCTTTTCCAGTGCAGTGTCAAAGGACCGTGTATATGCCTGCAACGAAACCTCCTTGTTTACAGTATCCAATGAAAAAATTGTAAAAGAAATAAAGGCGGAGGGAGTAAATACATTTTCTGGCCTGCTGGAGGCGTATGAAACACTTTTTGTAAGAGCCGGAGATCAACCGCTACTTCAATTAAAAGATGACAAGCTGATAAAGGCTGAAGTGTTTCTTCCATCTTCTTCTGAAATCATTTTCGCGTCAACTCATCCAAAAACAGGTGACATGATCATTGGTACTGAGTCTGGAGGAGTTTTTTTAATGAACGCGAAATCACCTGCGACAGAATTAAAATTTGATGATGTCGCCTTCGTACGACAAAATCTATTAGTAACTGGTGTATGGATAAACGAAAGTCAGGTGGCTTTGGGCACGTTACTGGGTGGGGTCGTTTTAGTTGACACTAAAACGGGGGGAACCATCGATCATTTGGACTTCAGCACCGGTCTTCCCGACAATGAAGTGTTTGCCATGACGACCGATCACAGTGGCGGTGTTTGGGTAGCGCACGAGTATGGGTTCACCAGAATAGCGCCTTCGCTACCTTTTAAATCATACAATCACTTCCCCGGTTTAAATGGAAATCTACTGTGTGTACAGTCAATCAACGATCAGATTTATGTGGGCACATCCATTGGACTTTATCGATTAACACGAGAACAGTTGATCGAATCAAAATCAATTCAAGAGATCCAGAATAATCAATCGCGCTCGAAGGGATTTTTTAATCTTTGGAGAAAAAAAAATAACCTTACGAGTCCATCAAAACCAACTTTCGAAGTTAAGATCATAAAACATCTTGGCTATTCATTTAAAAAAGTCATTGGTATTGAGGGAAAAATTATTCAATTGATAGAAGTTAATGGAAAACTTATCGCCTCGGGTCTGGCCGGAGTTTTTGAAATAGATGAAGACAAAGTAAAGACGATATCGAGTGGCCCCGTTAAGACCATTTTCTTTTCAACTGCCCTGCAACAGCTTGTGATTGGTACATCCCAGCATCAGGTAAAAACAGTTGTTGCCGGCTCCTCCTCCTGGAGCGAAACGCATCTACTGGATACTTTAGCCGATCAGATTAGTTACGCTTTTGAAGATAACCTTGACAACATCTGGCTCTGTGGCAGAACGGCTGTGTACCGGTTGGAAACAATTGATGGAAAAATAACAGATGCCTCTGTTTTTCCCATCACTAATCCATCGCTTGATGAGATGGTGGGGGTTGCGTATGGAAATGAAGTTTATCTGGCGGCATCAGAAGAGTTTAAAATATTTGATCACAAGAATTCTTTTGTTCGCTATGATTCCTTACCTGGCCCGCATCGGTATTTCGCATCAGCAGGTTATTTTTGGTTTAATGATGGCTTCAAATGGCAAACGGTAGATAGGCGTTTGAAATCATTGAACCTTCAATGGCTGGGTCTTTTTCCAAATTTACGTTTCTTGTCTCCGGCCGATAATGGCCAGAGTCTGTGGGTGATTACGGCAAACAACGAACTTTATAAGTTTAACAATGATCGCGCAACGAATGACGACTTGCACTATCCGTTGATGCTTCGGCAGGTAAGGGGTCAACAAATCAACCTCTCCAAGGGCAAGAGAGTCACCCTTAATCAGCCAGAAAATGAACTGTCTTTTGAATTCATCCAACCTGACTATGTAAGCAGCTATGCGATGCAATATCGGTACCAGGTGAAGGGGTTATCCAATGCCTGGACAAGTTGGTCAAATACAAATCACATTGCGAGTTTCCCGTTCCTACCTCCTGGCAATTATCAAATAGCTATTCAATCGAGAGATTTATTAGGAAATGAATCAAAAATTGAAACCATTTCATTCGAGGTGTTACCTCCTTATTGGAAAAGGTGGTGGTTTTACGCTTTAGAATTTATCTTCTTTGGAATACTCGTCTTCTTTTCCGTCAAACTTACCGTTGCCAATTCGAAGTACCGTTATCTGAGCGAAATTTTGTCCCTATTGACAGTCATTATTTTCATCCAATTCATTAGTACTAGCATTAACTCAATTATTGTGGTAAAGAGTTCGCCCGTGGTACAATTCGTTATCCAGGTGTTTGTCGCTTTACTGGTTTTCCCAATCGAATTATATTTTCGAAAATTTATGCGTGCCGTTGCAGAAGGAAAATACCAAATTAAACTTAAAAATACTAAACCTTAAAATGATTAACTCATGGATCAGCGCATCATTAATCTCTTTGACGAGTACACACATAAGCCATTAACCCGGCTGACCTTTCTCAAAAAACTCGTGCGACTCACCGGTAGTACGGCAGCAGCAATGTCTGTTCTGCCTTTGCTGGAAGTGAATTATGCACATGCTCAAACCATTGAGGAGGATCAACTGTTTACTGAACATGTGGCCTATCCCGGAGTGGATGGCGAAATGAAAGCATACGTAGCACGACCAAAGAAAAAAAAGAAGTACCCGGTTGTGATGGTCATCCATGAAAACAGAGGACTCAATATGCATATTGAAGATGTGACCAGACGGTTGGCATTAGAAGGATTTTTGGCCATTGCCCCCGATGCGTTGTCTGCACAAGGAGGCACCCCGGCAGATACCGACAAAGCCAGAGAACTATTTGGTAAATTGGACGCAACAAAAAACTTGAACAATTTCATCAAGGGATTCGAGTACACTAAAACAAGAAAAGATACCTCCTCAAAATGGGGCTGCATCGGCTTCTGTTGGGGAGGAGCCTTAACCAATCAATTGGCTGTTAATATGCCTGATTTGAAAGTAGCTGTTCCATTTTATGGTCGTCAGCCAGAGGCAGCTGACGTGCCCAAAATAAAGGCATTTGTTCAAGCGCATTATGGTGGACTAGACGAACGAATTAATGCCGGTATTCCAGCCTATGAAACGGCACTGAAAGCAGCGGGAACTCGTTATGAAATTTTTGTTTATGAAGGCGCTCAACATGCATTCAATAACGATACTGCACCTACTAGGTATAGTGAAGTCGCAGCTAAGCTCGCCTGGTCACGTACCATTGCATTATTTAAGAAAGAACTTGAATAGTTTAGAATATGAAGAAATCCATTTTCAAAACGTTGGCGTTGATCAACAAAGTTATCTTACCCCGATACAGTAAAAAAGATATCACAAAATTATCGAAGCTAGAGCAGGGTATTGTTGCGTATAGGTATTGGATTACTATAAATGCTCTAGAATAAATATGACTAAAATTTTTACAACAATATTTATTTTCAGTTTGCTGTCGTTAGAACTGCGCGCGCAAAGTGATTCGGAACGGGAGATATCGAAATTTCAAAAAGAACTAAACGAGGAATATTCAAATCCAAAAACCTCCCCACTTCCCAAAAAGAATGTTAAGAAATTTAAAGGTCATGATTTTTTTCCTGTTGATTTGAAATACCGAGTGAAAGCTATGTTAAGTCTTACGCCAGATGCGGCTTTTTTTAAAATGCAGACTTCAACTAACCAACCAAGAGATCACAGAATTTATGCCATGGCCTCGTTTAGTATAAATGAAAATAAATATGAATTGCCATTATATCAATCATCAGAATTGATGAAAACAGAGGAATACAAAGATTATTTGTTCTTGCCCTTTACAGACTTGACGAATGGTGAAGAGACCTATCCAAGTGGTCGGTACATTGGGTTGCGCATACCGAAAGAGGGCGATGAAATAATCATTGATTTTAACCAAGCTTATAATCCTTATTGCGCTTACAGTAGTAATTATTCTTGCCCTATTGTGCCACGTGAAAATGATTTAAACGTAGCGATTTTGGCTGGAGTAAAATTTCAAAAGAAAAAATAGGACTAAGTCCTCAACCACTTTTTGAATCCTTTGCAACGGTGAGCTAGAGCAAGGTATTGTTGCCTATCGATATTGGGTGACAGTGAATCCATGGCCTAGCCAAGCCTCACTTTTTCCTTGAACGGTATTCGATTAGTCGACACCACCCTTTACATTCGTATCTTAAAATTCTATTTCGCATGAAAAAAATAGTCGTTGTTTTCGTTTTGGGAATATGTCTTCTCAATACTGCTTTTTCCCAAGGCACCCAACTGCTTAGACAGCCAACGTTAAGCAGCACTCAAATAGTATTTGTTTACGCCAACGATTTGTGGATCGTTTCCAAAGAAGGTGGTGAAGCGCGAAGACTTACTAGTAACGAGGGCCAAGAGAGCAACCCTCATTTTTCACCCGATGGAAAACAAATTGCATTTACCGGACAGTATGATGGGAATACAGATGTGTATTTGATTCCGACCGAAGGCGGACAACCGCAAAGGTTAACCTGGCACCCCGGTGCAGACAATGTAACGGGATGGACCCCTGATGGTGAGGCCATCTTGTTTGCTTCTGCCAGAGCTGGCGTGCCTACATTAGAATCCAAAATTTACAAGATCAATAGCAAAGGTGGAATGGAGGAGGTGTTGGATATTCCTCGGGCAGTAGCAGGAGAGATTTCTGAAGACGGGAAATATTTGGCCTACCAACAAATTGGTTTTTGGGATGCCGAATGGCGCAACTATCGGGGTGGCCAAGCTAAGCCAATATGGATTATCGACTTGAAAAACTTCTCTCTAAAATCAACGCCACAGACAGATAATGAACGACACACTGATCCGGTATGGATGGATGGTGTTGTGTTCTTTCTTTCCGAGCGAGACTATGCCAATAACGTCTGGTCGTTTAATCCTGCTACCAATGAGTTAAAACAACAAACCTTCCACACTGACTTCGATGTGAAAAGCCTGGATGCTGCGGGTGGGCAAATCGTTTACGAGCAAGGCGGCTATGTAAGCCTTCTCACACCCGCTAACTCTGCAACCAAAAAAATTGTAATTAATGTGCGTGGAGATTTTCATTGGGCACGCGAGCGTTGGGAGGAAGTGAAACCGGCTTCTCTAACAAACGCTTCACTCTCTCCCACAGGTCAGCGAGCTCTTTTTGAGTATCGCGGAGAAATCTTTACCGCCCCTAAAGAAAAAGGTGATTGGCGAAATATCAGTCGCAACTCAGCTGCGGCAGATCGTTCTCCTGTTTGGGCTCCAAACGGAAAAAAAATTGCCTGGTTTAGTGATGCCTCTGGTGAATACCAATTAATGATTGGAGATCAAGAAGGACTCGAGAAACCAAAAGCAATTACATTTCAAAATCCTACTTTCTTTTTTAAACCAACGTGGTCGCCAAACAGTAAGTACATTTCATTCACAGATACCGATTACAATTTGTGGTATGTAGACGTAGCGACTGGCCAATCTAAAAAAGCGGATACAGAACGATTCGCGCATCCCAATCGGTCACTCAATCCGGTGTGGTCTCCTGATAGCAAGTGGATTTCATACAGCCGATTACTCGACAATCATTTCAAAGTAATCAAAGTACACAATGTTGAGACAGGGCAAACACTGCAGTTAACGGATGGAATGGCCGATGCGATTTCACCGGTGTGGGACGTCAATGGTAAGTATTTGTATTTTCTTGGAAGTACAAACTATGGACTCAACAGTGGCTGGTTAGATATGAGTTCGTACGAGCGACCGGTTACCCGCGCGCTGTATGTTATTGTTCTGAATAAAAGTGATGCGTCACCTATTGCTCCGCGCAGCGATGAAGAGAAAGACAAACCTAAGGAGGAGAAGAAAGATACTGCTACACCGATCGTAAAAATTGATATGGATGGAATTAGCAACCGCATTCTGGCGATCGATATTCCGCTGAGAAACTATACCGCTTTGTATGGTGGCCCGGATGGCCATTTGTTCTACACTGAAAGTGTAGTCAATCAAACAGGACTTACACTGAGTCGCTATAATTTTAAAGATAGAAAAGGAGAGGTATTCCTTTCACCTGTGAATGATATATCAGTTTCAGAGGATAGAAAATCAATTCTGTATCGGAGCAATGCAACGTGGGGTATTTTAGGAGCATCCGATTCCAACAAAAAAATAGGAGACGGAAAATTAGAATCTGTAAACTCCATCAAATTGAAGATTAACCCGATGGAAGAATGGAAGCAAATCTTTAAAGAAGGTTGGCGCTACCAGCGTGACTTTTTATATGTGAGCAATGTGCATGGCGCCCCATGGAATGATATTTACAAATGGTACAGCCCTTGGATTGAGCATGTTCGTCATCGCACTGATCTAAACTATGTGATTGATATTTTGGGTGGAGAGGTGGCCGTTGGGCATTCCTACACAAGTGGTGGAGATTTCCCCAATATTGAAAATGTACCTGTTGGCTTATTAGGTGCTGATTTCGAAAAGGATAATGGTTTGTACAGATTTAAGAAAGTGTATCTGGGTGAAAGCTGGAATCCGGACGTGAAGGCTCCTCTTCGCGAACCCGGCATCAGTATTTCTGCTGGTGATTACTTGATGGAAGTGAATGGTCAAGCAGTTACAACATCCACAAATTTGTATAAGTACTTTGAAGCAACTGCCAACCGGCAAACGGTCTTAAAAGTAAGTAACAAGTCAAACGGTGAGGCACCCAGAACCGTGACTGTAATACCAGTCGAAAACGAAAATCAGTTAAGAAGTTTTGATTGGATAGAAGGAAACAGAAGGAAAGTAGATGAGCTATCAAACGGCAAACTTGCCTATGTGTATATTCCTAATACAGGCAATCCCGGATACACCTATTTCAATCGATATTATTTTTCACAACAAGACAAAAAGGGAGCGATCATTGACGAGAGAAACAATGGCGGAGGCTCTGCTGCCGATTACATGGTGGATATCATGGCGCGCCAACTGCATGGATATTTTAATAGCAAGGCGAGTGATCATCGCCCATTCCTTACACCGAATGCAGGTATTTTTGGACCGAAGGTAATGCTGAT
Organism: Cyclobacteriaceae bacterium; assembly: GCA_031400595.1. Taxonomy (GTDB): domain Bacteria; phylum Bacteroidota; class Bacteroidia; order Cytophagales; family Cyclobacteriaceae; genus ELB16-189. The sequence continues at coordinate 798,670 of JANNQG010000025.1, read as the reverse complement.
TAATGAACGGGCTGGATCAGGTGGGGATTTGCTACCTTATCTATTCAATAAGATGAAGATCGGACCATTGGTAGGCACAAAAACATGGGGTGGTCTGGTAGGTACTTGGGATACGCCTCCCTTCGTAGATGGTGGAAGAATGGTAGCGCCACGTGGTGGATTTTACGATGTAAATGGAGAGTGGGCCGTGGAAGGTGTTGGAATATCTCCCGATATAGAAGTACAACAAACTCCGGCAGAAGTTATTAAAGGCCGTGATCCACAACTAGAGCGTGCTGTAGACGAAGCATTGAAGTTATTGAAAACACAAGCTGTAGAAATTAAACCAGAGCCACCGGCACCGATCAAGTATAAAAGGCCATCAAAAAAGAAGTAATGAAAAAGGCCCGGTTAAACCGGGCCTTTTTTTAGGTTCTTAGCCAACGGAGAAATTTGCCCCACAAGGATTTCGGCACCTCCTCAGTGATCGTGGATGCCTCCTCGATTTGCTCTTTTAAAAATTGATTCTTCTTTGGTGGAGCCTTAATTTTTACACGACTTAGATAGTTGTACGTTTTCTTCTCCTTTTCGCGCTGCAATTTTTCTTTTCTTTTTCGCTCAGCTTCTCGTCCCTCCCTTTCACGCTGCAACGCAACTGGATTGTTTTGAGGGCGTGGTGCAAATTCCTTGCGGGGATTTTTCTTTCTCTCTGAAATGGATGTCGTATCGCTACTAGTTGACTCGGTTTGTTCTTGTGGAGTTGTTACTTTCTTCTTTTCAGGAATTTCTATTTTACCCAAAACTTTTAGGCCCGATAGCTCGATCTTTGGGGCCTTTATTAATTCGGGTAGCGGTGCAGCTTCCAATGCGGTGGGATGTTCTTCGGTTGGGACGACCTCTTCAACAAACACGGTGTGTATAGTCGGCTCAATCTTTTCTTCAGAAAGCGTATTGCTGACCTCGGCCATCAACTGAGGAGCATACTTTTGAGTGATCCAAGTAACATATTCATCCTCAATCCGAGTGTTCGAATCTTCGCTAATGACAATATTTCTCGAAGCCAAAAAATCAATAATTTTTGAAGTGTGAATGCCCAATTTTCTGGACAACTGCCCAAGTCTCATAGTTATCTAAATCTAATTGTGGGGCAAATATACTGGAAACTAACGCTGCGGGCTAAACCCAACCTATTATGGTGGCTATCAAAATCAGTTAGTCTGTTTATTTGATAAAATTCAAACTGCTGGGTGGAGTGTATTTATTCCCCGCCCTTTTGCCTCCACTTCTTTTTCTCACCATGTTGCTTTTTCTGGAGGATGCGTTTTTGTTTAGCCGCTTTTGACGGTTTGGTAGGCTTGCGAATCTTTTTCTTCGTGAATGCTTTTGTTAATAGTTGTTCTAACTTTTGAACAACTGTCTCTTTGTTTTGAAGTTGAGATCGGGCTTCTTGCGAGGTAATTTGTAATACTCCTTCTTTAGTTATGTGTGAAGATAGCTTATGAAGAATTACTGTTTTTTCTTCTTCAGAAAACAACAAAGATTGGACAACATTCCATTCCAGAGTTACCCTTGAGTTTACCTTATTTACATTTTGACCGCCCGGCCCACTACTCCGAGAAGCCGAAAAGATAAATTCAGGATATAGGATTTCAACCGATGGTGCTTTCATATTTCGTCCTTAGCACATTTTTTTAGTTCTTCCATCGAATCAGTATTTCAACTCGCCTGTTTTTTCTTCGACCCTCAGGAGTATCATTGGGAAGCACGGGTTGCGAACTCCCCATCCCCAGAAAATTAACTCGCTCCGGGTCCACACCGCGGTCGAGTAAAAATTCCGCAACTACTTCAGCCCGCTGAGACGATAGCGTCAGGTTATAGTCCTCCTTTCCTGTATTGTCTGTATGCCCCGAAACATTAACATCAGATTTTGATTCTTTTCTTAAAAAGTTAGCAATCGAGTCCAGGGTGGGGATCAGTTCTTGTTTTAGTCGATAACTATTGACTTCAAATAAAACCTCGCTGAGCGTTATCGTACTATCTGATTTGACAACCGGGGCTTTTGGATTGGCTTTTGGTGGCGGCATTTTTTTTATCGGCTTATCCAAAAAAACGGTTGTCGTGTCCAGCACCGGTTGTTGCTTGCCTACTTTATTGTCATACTGCTTATAGTCATAGCGCCTGCTTCTTTGCTCCTCTCTCCATCCTACAAAAGAGCGGCACTTCTTTTTAAAGCAGATTAGGCGGGTAAGAAAAAAATGATTGGGCGCACCCTTGCGCCTTGTTAGGGCGGCATTTTCCTCGCTCAAGTGCGAAACAAAAAGGGGGATTTTTGCCTTCTTTTTCTCTTGTGCAACCGATGAAAATGAGAGCAGACAGAGAACCACTACACCACACAATCTCCCCACTTGCTTTACATTAAGTTTCATTCTGGCACATTAAAAGTAAGAATAATTCTTTGATCAAGATCTCACTGACTTAGGCGTGGCGCTCGGCTCAAAACGGTTATAGTCGCAGGACCAGAATTTTTTTTGGTTTGTATTCCAATAAATAGCTACCTTCATCGGACTAAACTGATCAGAAAACCAAAAATAAACCCTATGAAAAAACTATTTCTACCTCTATTCTTGGCCTTAGCATGTAGTGCTTATGGGCAAAGAGGCATCAAATTAATCAGTGGCAGTGTCGCTGAACTCAAAGGCGAGACTACACTAAATTTCGAGTTCGCTTATGACGAAGTTCGCGTTGGAAAATTTGCGGACGAAAAAGATTACATCGACAAGAAGAAAGACGAGTACAATAAGAAAGAACCGGGAAGAGGCGACAAATGGGAGCAAGACTGGAAATCAGACCGCCCAAATAAACTTGAGCCAAAATTCATTGCTGGTTATAGTGATTTTGGCGTGACGGCAAAAGCCGATTCAAAGTATACACTAATATTTAATACCACGTTTATTGAACCGGGTTACAACGTCTATGTGAGCCGTAAAAACGCTTCCCTTAATGGAATTGCAACACTGGTTCTTACTGCCGACAGGTCGAAAGTACTGGCAAAAATCACTGCCGATAATATCATCAATTATGGCAACGCGGTTTGGGGTTATGACTTTGACACCGGAGCACGTTTGGAGGGTGTTTACAAATCTGCCGGAGCTTCTATCGCTAAATTTGTTTCGAAAAACGCAGGCAAGTAAAAAACCGTTAGATTAATTAAAACACAGCCTATACGGCTGTGTTTTTTTGTTTAAGTTCATTGAAGCCGATTCTTTGACAAGTCAAGGAATTTTATCGTTTCGACTTTTTACATATTGCTTTGTAAACAATACCATGTTTTGAATACGCCTTTTATTTTTCTTTGTCCCAGAAAATTCTATAATTTCAGCATTTTAAAAATATAACACTATGAAAAAAATACTCTTGTTTTTCTTCTTTGCAGCACCGCTGTGTGGTTACAGTCAGGATATAACTATTCTTGAAGGCGAGCTCGGATTCTTAAAGGGCCAAAAAGAAATACACATTCAATTTGACTATGAAAACATTGCCATTGATGGTGCTGGAACTGAAAAACAGTACAGGCAAAGGAAGATTGAATACCTCAATAACAAAGAAGCGGGACGGGGAGATAAGTTTGAGCGAACATGGAAGCAATTTCGTCTTGATTATTTTGAACCAAAATTCACAGAAACTTTTGTCAAATATTCTAAACTGGCTGTGAATAACGAGAACGCTACTTATTCATTGATTTTCCGGGCTACCCGATTTGAAGACCAAGCTTTGCTGGTACCGCCCAATGAAGAGGCCAAGCCTACCAATAAACTTGCGCTGATGGATGGGGAAGCGTGGATTGTTGACAGGAACAACCCTGACAAAGCCCTCGTAAAAATAACCATGAAGAAAATTCCCGGAAGAGACTATGTGATGGCAGGTGGTAGTTACAATTCTTCCACTATGGCAAACTACGATGTGCGTGTTAGACTATCTTTTACGTATGCAAAAGCAGGGAAGGAGCTAGGCAGTTACATCGCTGAAAAGATAAAGTAACTAATCGCCCTATCACTTTGGCAAAGGCACACAAAGCGTTACATCAGGTAGCGCCTTGCCCTGCACCACTATTTTTCGCTTCGGTGCATTCTTGGTAGTGGCCGCAGGGTTTCGGTCAAAGAAACTAAAAGGAGTTAACGAAAAACCAATCTGGTGGACATTCATAATTGGCCAATCTTCCGGGCGTACGATGTGCGTGATTCCGAGGTTGTACCACATCACCACATCTTTGCCCACAAGATCTTCATTGTTATTCCAACTTGGCAATCCATCTTTCAATCCACGTGAATTCGGATAATCTCCTGCCGGAAATTTTTCCCCTTCCTGATAGGCGGTTACGTACACTTGATGCTCCAGAAAGTCCGCCATTTTATATGCGGCAGAAGCAGGACCTACCAAAGGCGAAGCACTATGCCCCGGCATGAGCACATAACTTTTTTGTTGTCCCAAGCCATTTACTGAATTCGCATCAGCTACCATCCAGTGACGGTTAGAAGATGAATTGATATTTCGTTGACCTTCGGTTTCATTTTTAATTAATGACATCTGCTTTACAAATGCATTGTTCCATGGATTATTTTTGCCCGGAGGCACTGCTACTGTATTCATTTCTTCCACCAGATTTTCAGTGCCGTCAACATCCATATCAAGTCTGAATGAAAAGAAGTGTTGATGATTCACGGCCTCTACATGAGGCGCTACCAATGTGCCATAGTAAACTCCATTGTACGACTCATCGAGGTCACCCGGTAAATCATTCACACGGTTCACGCCTTTAATGCCAACGATGCCCGTTAACTCTGCTTTCAAATCAATGGTACCATCCTCTCTAAACACCCACTTAAATCCATAATCGTAATTGCCAATTTTGGTAAAGTACTTTACTGCCAGGTTGCGCGCTTCATGCGAAAATTTTCCATGGCGCGTAACGGGTCCGGGATATTCTTCATAGACGGCAATCATACTATCGATCTGCAATGGCTTTCCTTTTTCGTTATGAAAATAGCCAGGAAGGAACGAAGCGTTTTCAGGAACATCGGCACCTACTTTGAGTTTGTTCATGTACTTGGGAATCCACTGGCCCATTCGGTACGCGCCTCCGTCAAAATAATTCCAGGAGGCAAGACCTAAATCAGTAGAACCATAGGGCACAAACATTTCTGCCATCGAAGCCCGATACATGATTGGACGCATCACTCCGCCATCGTTATATTTTACATCATAGATCACCAAGCCTTCGCGATTGTGGAGCCCTACGCGGAAAGACCAAACTTTGCCTGTCACCTGAAACCCATCTACCGTGAATGAAGTGCCTTCTGGTTGAGTAATCTTTAAAGGTTTATTTGCCGGAAGTAATATCTTTCCAGAATCGGAATTGAAATAGCCGATGTCTTCGGGTTTGTAAAAACCTTTCCCCCCATCGTCCAGCACTTTCAACACTTTGCCTGCAGTGAGATCTACATAGGCCACCAACCCATCTATTCCCAGGTCTCTGTATTTTTTGTTTTTGTATTGAGGCACACAGATCAATTCTCGATGATCCGCAGGTCCCACTCCCATTTCTCCTGCTAGCACGAATGTATTCGCCTTAACGGAATCAGGATGTATTTCGCGCTTGGCCAAACCAGCCAGCCATTGTGGGTCTTTCCGAAGCAGTGCATCACCTACTGTGTCTTGTAAAAAGATTCCGGTAGTAACTCCTGGTATATTGTTGAAAGAAATTGTTTTCTTGGCTTTTAAATCGATGATGGCTTCATACGTTTTATTGGTAGGCCGGTGATACACCGAGGCAAAGGCTTCACGCCTAAATTCCATGCCGGTCTTATAAATTAACATCTCCTTTTTGGGAGGTTCATTCAAATTGATCAAATAGAAAAGGAATGTTGAATCAATTTTTCCCTCCGCCAATAGAATTTGCTTCACGGAGTTGATTTCATTGGTATCCAACGGATTTAACGGATGTGGATATTTTTCCTGAATGGATGATGCCGGTAACTTGGCTGGAGATGGTTTCTGAGTACAGTTAAAAACTGTGATACTCATCAGAAGAAAAAAGGCAATGAAACGGAAATAGTTGTGTGGCATAGGTGGCACTTTAAGGGTGAGGTAGCGCTTTAAAAATTAACAGTACAAGTAACGCAGATAACCTTACAAATGCACACTTTTCTGTAACTTTCGTTATGCCCTCAATAGTTCCTACCTTCGAATACGACATCTTCATCTCCTATCGCCACAACGATAACCTCAGCGACTGGGTAACAGAGTTTGTAAACACTTTGCGCGAAGAGCTATCGGCCACCGTCAAAGAACCGCTCTCCATCTACTTCGATCAAAACCCACACGATGGTGCGGAACCTAAAGTGTTTCATCTTTTAGTCAATAAATAGATTACACTACCTTTCAATTTTATGAAAATGAAAACCTTCTTCGTTGGACTTTTATCGGTGATTGCTTTGTCATGCAATAATAATGATTCACGCAAACCGATTTCGCCCCGCTTTAATCATGTTATGCTGTATGTTTCAAATCTTGAAGCATCCATAGAATTTTATACAAAAGCCTTTGATCTAAGTGTAGCAAATCGGTTGGATACGTTGATTAGAATTGATGCTGATGGGAAAGAGGTTGCTAGAAGTGTTAACATGGCGTTTTTAAAGTTTACTGATCAGGATTTTGTTTTTGAGTTAACTGAACATAAGCCTGACTCTGCCTCCATGCCAGTTGCTTATTTATTTCAACATGTGGGAGTAGATGTTCAGGACATCGATGCAGCGTTTGAACGAGCAATCCATGCGGGGGGAAAAGAATTATCTCCCGTTCGAAAAGTTAAAGCAAAAGGGGTTGAAGCAAAGCAGGCGTTTTTTGCCGGTCCTGACGGAGAGCGCATTGAGCTTATGCAAATTTTGGCGGGCGAGTTTTGAACAAAAAAATAGTGGAACAACTTGCCACCTTTGACCAATGCCTTCAATCCTTCCTAGCTTCGAATACGATATTTCCATCTCCTATCGCCACAACTATAACCGATTGCCAACCTGAGCCAGTCGAGTGGTGAGCAATGTTTATTAAATAGGCACTTTTGACCTATTTTTAAGGTTAAATCCTCTCTTCCTGCACTCAAAAGATTTCTTGCCCCAAACTTTATGGAATCGGATAGTCTCGTGCATCCTATGTGCAACTTTAAACAACTATCTTATGAAAACCATCAACATTTTCGGCCTTCGTTTTTTAAAAGTGGCTATTGTACTTCTTGTCATCTGTCTTGCGTCAGGCTTCCGATCCATTCATTCCATTGAGCTCTTCCCGGAAAAAACCGTAGCAAAGAACCAGCAAATCATGATTGCTTTATTATTGGATACAAGCAACAGCATGGATGGACTTATCGATCAGGCAAAATCCCAGCTTTGGAAAATTGTAAACGAACTGGCAGCCGCAAAATGTGGAGACGGTTCACGTCCCAGTATTAAAATTGCTTTGTATGAATACGGAAACGATGGCCTGCCATCATCGGAAGGATACATTCGCCAGGTGAGCGGCTTAACAGATGACTTAGATTTGATCTCCGAAAAATTGTTTGCTCTTACCACCAATGGCGGTAATGAATTTTGCGGGCAGGTGATCAAGACTTCCTTAAATCAGCTTGGCTGGTCGTCCGCCCAGGCAGATTTAAAAATGATTTTCATTGCCGGTAATGAACCGTTTACTCAAGGCTCTGTTTCCTATCATATCGCCTGTTCCGTTGCAAAGGAAAAAAGTGTAATCGTGAATACGATATACTGCGGAAATTTTGATGAAGGAATGCATAGCAACTGGAAAGACGGAGCAGATATAACGGGTGGAACCTATATGAGTATTGAACAAAATCGGAAGACGGTTTACATCTCCACTCCCTATGACCAAAAAATAGCTGAATGCAATGAACGACTAAACAAAACGTATGTCTACTATGGCGCAACAGGCGAACAGAAGAAGGAAGCACAATCTACACAAGACACGAATGCAGAAAGCTATGGCATGGCCAATAAAGTAGAGAGAGCGGTTTCTAAAAGTTCACATGCTTATAAAAATTCTTCGTGGGACTTAGTGGACGCAGCGAAAGAAGATGAAAGCGTAATTGCTGCTGCCCCTGCCAAACAACTGCCTGCAGAAATGCAAGGAATGTCTATTGAACAGCGCAAAGGATATGTAACACAAAAAGCCAATGACCGTAAAAAAATTCAGAACGAAATTCAAGAGTTGAACAAAAAGCGTCAGGGGTACATAGCTACTCAAAGTCAAAAAGAGAGCGAGGACACGATGCTGGATGCAGCCATGATCAAAGCCATACGGGAACAAGCCAAGTCAAAAAATCTGGTTTGGTAGTAGCGTTCACGATAACTGAAAGCAGAATCTTTAAGGTGTTCATGTGAACACCTTTTTTTTGAGTTTTTTAAGGTATCGGTACAGTCAATACGCCAAATCGTTATCTTTAAGCCATGTCCTCAATTTTACCCGGTTTTGAATATGATATCTTTATATCCTACCGTCATAATGACAATAGATCTGGCTGGGTAACGGAGTTTGTGAATGCTCTACAAGAGGAGCTGGCTTCCACCATCAAAGAGCCACTCAATATCTACTTCGATAAGAACCCACACGATGGCTTGCTCGAAACACACAACGTTGACAAGAGCTTGGAAGGAAAATTGAAGTGCCTCATTTTTATACCTATCATTTCTCAAACCTATTGCGATACAAAATCTTTTGCGTGGCAACATGAGTTTGTGGAGTCTAATAAGCTAGCCAAAGAAGATCAGTTTGGAAGAGACATTAAATTGAGTAATGGAAATGTAGCAAGTCGAATTCTTCCTATCAAAATTCATGATCTGGATACCGAAGATAAATTATTGCTTGAAGGTGAAACGGGTGGTGTGCTGAGGGCGATTGAGTTTATCTACAAAGAAGCCGGAGTGAACCGGCCATTAAAACCCACCGACAGTAAAACTGACAATCAAAATAAAACAGATTATAGAAATCAGGTTAACAAAGTAGCGAATGCGATCAAGGAAACCATTTACGCATTAACTCATGGCCCTGTAGTAGTATCAATATCTTCAGAGACAAAAATCACAAAGAAGCAAAAGATAAAGCCTATTGCTCTTGTAAGTTTTTCAGTACTCATTGGAATCTTGGCTTTTAGCTACTTCTACTTTCAAAGGCAGCCAATAATTGTAAGTGAAGTCAATGAGTATACTCAAATACTGGATCGCGCAGAAAAAAATCTTGAAGAGGTTAGTCGATTCGATGACAAGCGTTATTCCTACAATGCTAAAAGCGCAATTAGAAAAGTATTAGCGAAGGACTCATTAAATGAGCGAGCGCTTTACCTCCTATCAATGGCATTAGAAAATGCTGATTCATCTGATCATTACATAAAAAAGATTTTTAGAATTAACCCGGTAAGTGTTTATGGGCTATTGGCACGAAGTGGATTTTATTTTGAAAAAAGGAAATACAATCAGGCGATTGAAGATTTAAAAAAAGTCGAAACCCTCTATCCGAAAAACAAGGATGCACTACAAATGCTCTGTGTTATTTACTTGTATAATGTCAGAGATTATCTTTCCGCTTGGGAATATGCTCAAAAATACGAGCAAGTCTCAGGCACCCGATTACATGAACTATTAAGTGGCCTATTTCTGGATCTGGGTGATTTTAAAGAAGCGCGAAGACAAATGACACTAAAGCAAAATGATAAGGAATTTTCCTGCGGAGATTTAGAAAGCTTTCAGCGAATTCTTTTGTGTGAAGGAAATTTTGAGGCGCTTGAAAAGGCAACTGATTCAATTTGTGCGATTACAAAATGTGAGAATTGCCCCTATTGGCAGATGCGTGCAAAGATGCATGTAGAAAAATTTAGCGAAGCAGCACCCTATATTCGCCAGGCACTCAAAAATTATAGCAAAATAGCATGGCGGCTACCCGCGTTTGTTCTTAAAAAAGTAGGCAAAAGTGACAGTTCTACTTTGCTACTGCTTGCCGAGCTAAATTTTGACAAACAGCATATGAATGATACTGCTTTCCAATCATTACCCTTGTATTCCCTATCTGCCATCAATGCCCTCCAGGGTAATTACAAAGAATCTATCCAATGGTTACGTCAATATGCTGATAAGGGATTCTATGGAGGAAGTGAATGGTATATTATACACGACCCCTTGTTTGATGAATTAAAAAAGGAAAGCAAATACTTCCCTGATTTTCTACAGGTTGTTCAAAAAGCTCAGATTAAAAAGTCAACAATTCTCGAAAAACTGCGAGAACTAGAGAAAATGAAAATGATAGAGTAATTTTCATTTACATTTTCAATGATCAAACTGTGTGTCTGTGGGCGAAGTCTCTCTGAAGAACAAAGTTGATGTGGTGAGGGTTTACAATGTGGAGACTTGAACGCTAAAAAACAATTCTGGTTGGTGCTGATTTCACTTTCCTATTTTTTCTACTCACCATTCTTTACCTTGCAATACATTGTTGAAATCGATCTATTTCTATGCCCGAGTCAATTGACGCTATCGAAACGCTGATTAAGCAAGGGCGCTATTTTGAAGCGCGGGCAAAACTATCTTCTTTATCGGGTGAGTTATCATCCATCCGTTCAAAGCAACTCTATGCGCTGGCGATGTCCAAGTGTGGCGTGCCCGAGGCAGCCATGCAATTCTTAGAACCCATTTACAAGGAATTCCCGGACGACCCTGAAACAGCTGGCATCTTAGGAGGCATCTACAAAGAGATTTTTATCAAAACGAAAGATCAGCGCTATGCTATTCTTTCAAAAGAAACCTACCTTAAAAACTTTACAGCTACCAAAAGTTATTATACCGGCATCAACGCAGCCACCATGTCCGCCATTTCAGGTCAGTCAGGCCAGGCAAAACAAATTGCGGGCGAGTTAGTCAACTTGCTGGACGCTGCCTCTGCTGATTTTTGGGAACTAGCTACACTGGCCGAGGCACAACTCCTGCTGAAAGATCGGGTCAAAGCAAAAGAGAATTACCTGCTGGCAAGAAATCTTGTAGGCACCGACTGGGGAAAAGTAAACAGTATTTACAACCAGCTTTGGTTGCTCAATCATTACCTGGCGGTGTCCAATGATGTACTAAAAATTTTTAAGCCACCGGTAATCACTGCCTTTGTCGGGCATATGATCGATCACCCTTCTCGGGTACAAAGCAGATTCCCGGCTTCCATTGAGCACAACATAAAAGAAGCCTTGCGGAATACCATTGTTTCGCTCAACGCTAAAATTGGTTACTGTTCGCTCGCTTGTGGAGGCGATATTCTTTTTGCCGAGGCCATGGTAGAAACAGGAGGAGAACTAAATCTATTTCTTCCGTTTACCGCTGCTGATTTCGTGAACATCAGTGTGCGATTTGCGGGTGAGCAATGGGTAGAGCGATTTGAAGCATTGACCAAAAAGTTTCCGGTCACGTTCGTCACCCACGAAAGCTACGAAGGGTACAATGATCTTTTCCACCTGCAAAGCGGGATCATTTTTGGGGCTACGGCTTTGCGCGGCCATGCCACACACACAAAGCCCCATCTGATCACCGTCATGTCGGGGTTGGATTTGAAAAGAAAAGAAGGCGGCACCCTAGATACACTTAGCCTTTGGCCTCATCGCGATGCAATCGTCAATGTCAATCCTGATAATTTTAATGTTGTTTCATCTACGGGCACTAACACACCAGCGCAAACGCCCGCGGTTGAAAAATCAAACAGATCGGTACTCTACCAATTGATGGCCGACTTTCCCAAGCTGTCAACAGAAGAGAAAGAAAAGATTTGGAAGTTCCTCTATGAGAAACTAGAGGGACAATCGCCCATGGCAACGGCATGCCTGTGGGATGGCAACACGCTGCAGGCAGCCTATCGAAACATAAACGGCACGCTGCAGCTTTGTCATTATATTATGGACGCAATAGAGCACTACCACAAAAAAGAGTCGGCACGCATAAGCCTCCACGTGGGTCCTGTATATATTGACGAAACAAAGAATACGATGGGCAAAAAAATGGAGGGCAGCGAGGTAAGCCTGCTAGTGCAAATGCACAACAACTCCACGCCTGGAGGTATGTATGCCAGCACCAATTACGCCATGGAGTTGGCGCTGGATCTGGAAAAATATTCTATTGACTACGCAGGGAAGTTTGTACCTGACAACGCATCTCAGACCCAGGAAATTTTCAAAATAGAATGTAACTAACTGACTTGTTTCTATCCTACTAAATTGATGATAAAAATTTCTAATTACCCTTCTGCTCTATTGCTTAGCCGCATCATTAATCACTATCTTTGAACAATGCCCTCAATCGTCCCTGGTTACGAATACGATATCTTTATCTCTTATCGTCATAAAGACAACAAGTATGATGGATGGGTTACTGAATTTGTTAGTAACCTGCAAAAAGAAATTGCGGCTACGTTCAAAGAAGAGCTTTCCATCTACTTTGATAAAAACCCCCAGGATGGGTTATTGGAAACACAACATGTGGATAAAAGTCTCGAGGGGAAATTGAAATGCCTCATCTTCATTCCTATCCTTTCTCAAACCTATTGCGATACTGAGAGTTTTGCATGGCGCCACGAATTTTGTGCCTTCAATAAACTTGCCAAGGACGATCAATTCGGCCTCTATATTCGGCTTGCCAATGGGAATGTTAATAGTCGAATTCTTCCGGTGAAAATTCATGAGCTTGAGCCTCAAGATGTACAACTACTCAGCAAGGAATTAGGCGGAACACTTCGCTCTCTCGATTTCATTTATCGCACACCGGGTGTGAATAGGCCTTTGCGAGCCCTGGAAGATGAACCAAAAGAAAACCTCAACCATATTTTCTATCGCGATCAGATCAACAAGGTGGCTAATACCATCAAGCGTACCATTGTTGGCATTCGGATGCAAGGTTCAGAAACTGAAAAGTTAACGGCCGCCTCTTTCACGGAAGAAATAAGTCCCCCTACAAGCGGAACCAATAAAAAAAGAGTTGCTCTTTTCTCCCTCTTCGCATTGCTCATTGTGCTAACACTCACCTATCTGTATTTTCAACAAAAGAAAGGAAATTCAAAAATGGTAGACCGGTCGATTGCCGTACTGCCTTTTGTTGATTTGAGCCCTCAAAAAGATCAGGAATATTTCTCCGATGGATTGAGTGAGGAATTGTTAAATCTACTAACACGCATTCCTGAGTTAAAAGTAATCTCGCGTACCTCTGCCTTTTCTTTTAAAGGGAAGAACGAAGATGTGCGCACTATTGGAGAGAAGCTCGGAGTAGCTCATATTCTAGAAGGAAGTTTACGCAAATCCGGAAACAAAATAAGAATCACGGCACAACTTATACTCGTCAATGATGGCAGTCATGTTTGGTCGAAAACCTTTGACCGCACAATTGATGACATCTTTGTCGTGCAAGATGAGATCGCCACAGCCGTGGTGAATGAATTGCGGATCACACTAATGGGTGACCCGTTGCAACAATCGGTTACGACAAGCACCGAAGCTTATACACTATACCTGCAAGGAAAGTATTTTTTGGCAAAGCGAACACAAGAGAATGTATTGAAAGCAACCGAGAACTTTTTACAAGCACTGGAGTTGGATAAAAACTCAGCCTCTATTTGGGCAGCTTTATCTTTAGCGTATGCATCGCAAGCGAATGACGGGTCACTGAATCCTGCTGAAGGATTTGCCAAAGCAAGAGAGGCTGCAGAAAAGGCTATCGACCTTGACGGCAACTTAGCAACCGGGCATTACGCACTTGCTTCGATTCAAACTAGCTACGACTGGAATTGGGAAGGCGCACAAGAAGAATTGGAGGTAGCCAGAAAGTTAGACCCATCCAACTTTGGTGTCATCAACATGGAGGCTAACCTAGCGTTAGCAATGGGACGATTTGATGAGGCCATCCAATTGTATAAGAAAGCCCTTGTGCTAGACCCGCTTCGTGTTGGGGTCAGAGTCAATCTTGGTATGGCATTGATGTATGTAAAGCGTCTGGACGAAGCGGTTACAATTCTCGGCAGCGCTATCGAAATGAATCCTCAATTCCCTTCTTCACACTATCGCCTTGGCCTTTGCTACTTCCTTTTGGGTAAAGAGGAACAAGCGAATGTCGAAATTGAAAAAGAGAAAATGGAAGACTGGCGGATGCAAGGACAAGCGCTTTTCTACTCTGGCACAGCCAGGGACAGCAAGGCAGATTCTCTGCTGACAACTTTTATCAAAGAATACCAAGACGTAAGCGCGTTTCAAATTGCCGAGGTTTATGCCTACAGAAAAGATAAAGACAAAGCTTTTGAATGGCTGGAAAAAGCATACGCGATGCGCGATGGCGGTCTCACAAGTCTCCTTGGAAACCCCTGGATGACCGCCTTGGAGAAAGATCCTAGATACAGGCAGTTCTTGCTCAAAATGAAATTGATTAAAGGCTAAGCGATACGCCAGCTCCTTCTCGCTGATGCGTAATACCTGCGTATTATTTAGGATAACTATTGAATATGCCTTATATTTAATATTGTGAAGTCCCCAAAACTCATTTAAACACCTATTTTATGAAAAAATCAACCAAGGTATTCCTCGGTCTTGCCGTCCTGTTAGTCGTGGCCATTGTAGGCTATTATCTTGCCGGAGGCACATTTAACTTTTCAGCAGATGATGCAAAAGGCTCGGGCATTGGAGGCGTTAAAAAAGCAGAAAAATACAAGAGCGATAAAGTTGCCGCGGAGCTGAATATGAAAGGTTCAGAAGTACAAGAGTTGCTTCAGAATGATCAATTCCAAAAAATGATAAAGGATGATAAGTTCAGAGAACTGATGAAATCTCCTGCGTTTACAGAACTTGCAAAGAATGCGCAGTTTATGGAGCTGGCCAAGAATCCTGCCTTCACCGATCTGGCAAAAAATGCCCAATTTCTTGAACTGGCAAAGTCACCATCATTCACCGAGTTAGCAAAGAATCCAGCGTTCACTGATCTGGCAAAAAATCCTCAATTCATGGAGCTGGCTAAGTCGCCTGCATTTACAGAATTGGCGAAGTCAAGTTCGTTTTCTGAATTGATGAAGTCTGCTCAGTTTATGGATTTAGCAAAAAGTCCTGCCTTTGCCGAGCTCGCAAAAAATCCGGCTATGATGGATCTTGCTAAGTCGAGTCAATTTAAAGAGTTGGCAAAAAATCCTGCTTATACAGAATTGGCAAAGAGCGCTGGCTTTCAAGAATTGGCAAAAAGTCCGGCCTTCAGTGCCCTTGCGAAAAATGCGCAGTTCCTGGAGTTAGCTAAAAGTCCGGCCTTTACTGAATTGGCAAAAAGCCCGGCTTTCACAGAATTAGCAAAAAATGCACAATTTATGGAGCTAGCTAAATCTCCTGCATTTACAGAGCTAGCAAAGTCGCCCCAGTTTACTGAGCTGATGAAATCATCGCAGTTTTTAGAATTGGCTAAGTCTCCTCAATTTACAGAGCTGGCTAAAAACGCACAGTTTGCTGAATTAGCCAAAAATCCTTCTTTCAGTGAATTGATGAAAAACCAAACCTTTACAGAACTGATGAAGTCATCTAGATTTTCTGATCTGGAGAAAATGGCGTCTTTTGAATAGAAACTATTTGAAAGCACTAGAAAAGAGATGACGTTCATGTCGTCTCTTTTTTTTTAAACTTCAGCGCACAGAATGATTAAAAGACTTTTACTGCTACTCGCCATTGCCAATCCGGCCTTTGCTCAATTAAAAATGATTGAGACAAAAGACATGCGACTAGCTTATTATGATTTTGGTCATCAATATGTGTTTGAACACACGGGACGCTGTTTTCATAACGCATTAAAATTTCACAAAAAGCTATTTGACTATTCTCCCTCTGAAAAAATGACGCTGCTCATTCAGGATTTCGGAGACTACGGAAACGGAGGAGCCACAGCTGTGCCGAAGAATGCCATCAGCATGGGCCTTTCGCCTTTTAGTTATACGTTTGAAACAAGCCCTGCCGGAGAAAGAATATTTAGCATGATGAACCATGAATTAGTTCATGTGGTGGCGCTCGATAACTCCAGCCGCAGTGACAGATTCTACCACAAACTTTTTTTTGGCAAAGTAGTGCCTACCAAAGAAAATCCGATGACCGCTTTTTATAGTTTTCTAACGAGTCCAAGAAGATATTCACCTCGCTGGTATCATGAAGGGATTGCCTCTTATTTGGAAACCTGGATGGGCGGTGGGGTTGGCTTGGCAATGGGCAGTTATGATGAAATGGTTTTCAGAACACGCGTTTTAGACAAGGCACATATCTACAGTGCACAGGGGCTGGAATCGGAAGGTACAACAACTGATTTTCAGGGCAAATCGAATTCCTATTTGTACGGGACACGCTTTATGGGATACCTCTCTTATCAACACGGTCCTCAAAAATTAATTGATTGGGTGAAGCGAAAAGATGGAAGCAAACGGTCATACTCAGGACAGTTTAAACAAGTCTTTGGCAGTTCACTAAATGAGAACTGGAGTCAGTGGATCGCTTTTGAAAAAGAGTGGCAGAAAAAAAACTTAGATAGCCTTCGGAAGCTTCCCATCACAGAAGCTAAGCCCATCACAGAAAAAAAACTTGGATCTGTCTCTTACCCACACTATGACGAGAAGAGAAATAAGATGTATGTCGCCATCAACTATCCTGGCAAGATTCCCTATTTGGCAGCGATCCATTTGGCCGATGGAAAAATAGAACGATTGACAGACATAAAGGGCGCAGCCCTATTTTATGTTTCTTCCGTTACCTATGATAAGGAAGGCGATGTTCTCTATTACACTACTGACAATGATGCGTGGCGCGATTTAAATAGTTATGATTTGCAAACGGGTAAAACAAAACGTTTACAAAAGGATTTTCGAACAGGTGACCTTGCATTTAACAAAAAAGACAAATCTATCTGGGGTATCAAGCATCTTGGCGGATTGTCAAGCATTGTTCGAATACCTTTAGAAAATCCAGATGACGCAACCGCACCTTACAGTTCACCAGCAAGTAATAAATCGCTCTTGAAGTATGGCAAAGATATCTTCGATATCGATATTTCTCCCGATGGTAAAATATTAAGCGCGGCTGTATCGGATTATAGAGGCAATCAATCTCTATTGTTCTTTAACATCGACAGCTTACTGAAAAACAAAATAAAAGCAGACACGGTATTTAATTTTGAAATTTCATCCCCTCAAAGTTTTAGGTTCACCGATGACGGAAAACATCTTTACGGTTCTTCTTACTTTTCAGGAGTTAGTAATATTTATAAAGTGGATGTGCTCACCAAAGAAATCACCGCAATGAGCAATGCGACAACTGGTCTCTTTCGTCCGATTCAAATTGATAACGAAAAACTATTTGCCTTCAATTTCACCAGTGACGGATTTCAGCCTGTGTTTATTGACAACAAGGCGGTGGACAGTGTTTCAACCATTCAGTTTCTCGGTAACAAAACCATCGCCCGACATCCTGAATTAAAGGACTGGGAGCTATCGATCCCCACGCCCGAGGAGGTTGATATGAAAAGCCTGGTCACCAACGAGGGAAAATATTCTCCGTGGAAACAGATCCGAATTAATTCCGCCTATCCTGTTCTTACCGGCTACAAGAATTTTGTGGGTGTCGGGTATACCATCAACCTGGGAGATCCATTGAATTTTAGAGAGTTTGAGATCTCAGCGGCCTACACGCCTACGAGCTGGCTGAATGGACTTGCCGATAAAAGTGATTCAACGAATCTCCAAATAGATTCAGACGAACAACTTCACCTTTCTGTATCAGGAAAAATTGGTCGATACTCTTTCAGCGCTACACACAACCAGGCAAATTTTTACGACCTTTTTGGCCCCACTAAAACTTCTCGCAAAGGAACCAATGCGCGCATTGAGTACAACCGATCATTACTGTGGGATGCGCCAAAGAGACTTGACCTTATTGTGGGGCTCGGTGGTTTCCGTGGTTTGCAAAAATCACCTTTCTTCCAGCAAATCGATACCCAAGGATTCAGCGATAGCTTGTTTGTAAATTTTGATGGCACATTGGCCTTTAGTAATCTTCGCAATTCATTGGGAGCGGTTGATTCTGAAAAAGGGTTGAAGGGTTCATTTAGATCTATGACGGCAACATCCAACGGAAAATTTTATTCCAATATTCTAGCCTCTTTTGATTTCGGTTTTCAATTGCCAATAAACCACTTTTCAGTTTGGTTTAGAACGGCCGCTGGAAATTCTTTTAGCGAAGCGTTTAACCCATTTACCCGATTTGGATTTGCTGCTTTTGGTAACAACACGATAGACTTTCAGACAGCCAGGCGCTACCGGAACATTTTTTCGTTTCCGGGTTTGAGCTTTATTGCTGATCGATCGATCATCGCACGAACGTTTGAAAAAGCAATGGTGGAATTTGTACTTCCTCCCATACGATTCAGAGAAATGGGAGGTTTAAATTTGTACTCCAACTGGATGCAGGCAACGGTGTTTTCATCGGGTCTGCTCACTCATGACGCCTCGTCCATGAATAATCGATTTGTCAATGTGGGGTCGCAGTTGGATGTGAAGATCATTATTTTTTCTTTACTTGAATCCACGTTCTCCGTAGGGTATGCGAGCGCCTTTGATTTAGATCAAAACAACAAACAATACAATGAGTGGATGTTCTCACTAAAACTTCTTCGATAAATTTTTACGTTTCAATCAACAAGCTGTGAACATATTCTTTCTCTTGATCATTGCCCTTACTCCTGGTATTGCCATTGCCTTTTTTATTTACATCAGCGATAAGGATGAGCCAGAACCAGTCAAATTGATTCTATTAAGTTTTTTTTACGGCATCTTAAGTCTAGGCGTAAATTTAGCGGCTGCCATCCCACTCGATCGACTTGTTCATATCAACGAGAAAAATCTAGAAGATCAAGCAATCAACGCATTTGCAATTGTTGCATTGTTGGAAGAACTGAGCAAATTCATTTTTGTTCGTGGCATACTCTATCGAAATAAGAATTTCAATGAGCCACTGGATGGAATTGTCTATTCAGTAATGGTTGGGATGGGTTTTGCCACAGCCGAAAACATCATCTATGTATGGCATGGCGAAGGGGGCACGGCCATTATCAGAATGCTTACCGCAATACCTGCCCATGCACTGTTTGCTGTATTGATGGGCTATTGGTTAGGGAAAGCAAAATTTACACACAAAAAAGAAGTTTTTTACAGTATACTAGCGCTGCTTGTTGCCACGCTGTTTCATGGGACATATGATTATTTTCTTTTCATCTCATTCATCCCGGGCATCTGGTTATGGTCAGCGGCTTCATTGGTCGTGGCATTTCTGCTGTCCAGAAAAGCCATCATGCTGTACCAATCAAATTCTCCCTTCAAGCCAAAAAAGCTGAAGAAAAAGATTGCTTAAGTATCCAAATTCAGGACTTTGGTACATGCGAATACATCTCCCATTCGTATAATTTCTGTTTTCTATCTTCTGCTTTTTTCGTAATTCGAAATTCTAAACGCTATACTCATGAGATTTATCTTACTCTTTGCTTTCCTGTTTTCATTTGTCGTGGCAGAAGCCCAAAAGAAAACCTCCACATCAACAACTCTTTCATTCGATCAGTCACTCTATTCCGGCATCAAGTGGCGCGAAGTGGGTCCTTATCGGGGAGGAAGATCAAGTACTGCAACAGGTGTTCCCGGAAATCCAAACTTATATTATTTTGGCACGGTAGGTGGTGGCGTGTGGCGCACCAAAGATGCTGGTCAGAGTTATGAAAATATCACGGACAAGTATTTTGGTGGAACGATCGGTGCGGTTGCCGTGGCCGAAAGCGACCCAAATGTCATTTATGTAGGCGAGGGTGAGCAGACATTGCGCAACAACGTATCGAGCGGGTGGGGCGTTTGGAAATCTACAGATGCCGGAGCGACTTGGAAGCACATTGGCCTGAGCGACTCAAGACATATCTCGCGCATCCGCATCCATCCAAAAAATCCAGAGATAGTTTATGTGGCAGCAATGGGAAATCTGTGGAAGCCGAATGAAATGCGTGGCGTTTATCGCAGTATGGATGGCGGCACGACTTGGAAAAAAGTTTTATACATCAATGAGACTGCGATGGCTGGCGACCTGGCAATGGACCCTAACAATCCGCGCATTTTATATGCTGCTACTTGGAACATGAAACGCAATGGGTATCGCATGGATAGTGGCGGTCCCGATTCGAAACTTTGGAAAAGTACCGATGGCGGAGAGACATGGGAAAATCTTTCGGACAAACCCGGAATGCCCAAGGGTATCAACGGAATTATTGGCGTTACCGTTTCTCCAGTGAATTCTAATAGAATCTGGACAATCATAGAAAATATTGAAGCTCCCGGAGTCTACCGTTCGGATGATGCCGGAAAAACGTGGACTCGTATTAACCAAGATCGAGCATTGCTTCAACGTGCTTGGTATTACTGTCGCATTTATGCCGATACACAAAATGAAGACAAGGTGTGGGTGATGAATGTGAGCTATGGCGTTTCTAAAGATGGGGGCAAAACTTTTGAATTGAAAAATGCACCTCATGGTGATCATCACGATTTGTGGATTGATCCTGGCAACAATCAACGCATGGCCATTGCCGATGATGGTGGTACGCAAATATCAAATGACGGTGGCGAAAATTGGACTACCTATCACAATCAACCGACAGCTCAGTTTTATCGGGTTACTACCGACAATTCGTTTCCGTATAATATTTTAGGCGCGCAACAAGACAATACTAGTGTGCGCATTCCACATCGAACCGATGGAAACTCAATCACTGATAAAGATTGGACCGCTCTTTCCATAGGAGAAAGTGCCCATCTAGCACCTGATCCAACAAATCCAAACATTATCTATGGCAGCGATTACAAAGGCTACATGAGCATGCAGAATTTAGATAACGGACAGGAACGAAGTACCAATGTGTGGCCTGATCTACCAGCAGGTTCTGGTGTAGAGGTAATGAAATATCGCTTCAATTGGAATTACCCTTTGGTGTTCAGCAAACATGATTCAAAAAAATTATTTGCGGGATCCAATCATTTACATTCTACTGTCAATGGCGGCCAAAGTTGGCAAGAGATCAGCCCGGACTTATCAAGAGGCGAACCCGAAACGATTAAATCTTCCGGTGGCCCAATTACTCAAGACAACACGGGCGCAGAATACTATGCCAATGTTTTCGTGATCAGTGAATCGTCTTACACCAAAGACGAAATCTGGACAGGATCTGATGATGGCCTTATCCATGTTACTACCGATGGCGGAAAAAATTGGAAGAATGTAACACCTCCTCAATCGCCTAAGTACAATATGTGGAATAGCATCGATGTAAATCCATTTGTAAAAGGCGGAGCATATGCGGTTGCTACTTCGTACAAATTCGGTGACTACACACCGTACATTTACAAAACCAGCGACTTTGGAAAAACATGGACCGTTATTACCACCGGAATTCCGAAAGAAGAATTTGTTCGCGTGGTTCGCGCAGATCCTAAACGCCAGGGATTGCTTTATGCAGGTACTGAAAAAGGGATGTGGATATCTTTCGATGACGGAGCGAGTTGGGCAAAGTTTCAGTTGAATCTTCCACCCGTGCCGGTTGCTGATCTTGCCTGGAAAGAGGACAACCTAATTGCTGCTACTCATGGAAGAAGTTTCTGGATGATTGATGATTTAACACCGCTACACCAACTCAAAACAGAAATTGCAAACAATGCTTCGATATTGTTCAAACCAGCAGCCACCTATCGCATGCCCAGTCAGGGTGGGTATCGCGAGCCACGCAAAGGAGAAGGGGAGAACAGACCCGGTGGTGTACTCGTTCATTACTATTTAAAGTCCGTTGATGACAAGACGGACGTTAAATTGGAATTTTTAACCGCCAATGGCGAAGTGATTAAGTCCTACGGCAATAAAGCAAAAGAGAGGCCCGAACAACTCACGTTGAAAGCAGGAGGCAATCGGTTTGTGTGGGATATGCGCTATGCAGGATACAAAACATTCCCGGGCATGGTGTTCTACGGATCCCCCAATCAAGGGCCAAAGGCTGTGCCGGGTATGTATAAAGTCCGCCTCACTGCTAATGGCGTAACACAAGAGCAAGAATTTGAAATTTTGAAAGACCCTAGAGTGGCTACAACACCCGAAGAGTTTCGTGCACAATTTGATTATCTGACAAAAGTAAGAGACAAGGTAACCGAGGCCAATCAAGGAGTGATTGACATTCGAAAAATTAAAGAAGATTTAAGTTCGCTGAAAAATAAAGTCGGGACGGAAGCACAATACAAAGAATTGGTCGATGCGGTAAAAAAGTTTGAGGAGGATTTGACTATCCATGAAAACAATATTCATCAAACCAAAAATCGCAGCGTACAAGATCCATTGAACTACGGTATCAAGATGAATAATCGACTGGCCCATCTGATGGTCGAACAAGCGGCTGGCGATTTCCCTCCAACACAACAAGGCGAACAAGTCCGCGAGATGTTAACTAAAATGGTCGATGACGAATTGCAAAAACTGCGCTCTACGATCAACCAAAACACCGAGCGGATCAATAATATGGCGAAAGAAAAAGGAATTGAAGTGGTGATGATAAAGAAAAATCCGATTGTTAATTAGGTCGATCAATGCGCCTGGCGCGTCAATAGACTAATACTAATTTGACTTGAAGTCGTCTCAAAAATACCTGAAGTCTTGTCAGCCTGAGCCTGTCGAAGGTTATTTATGTTGAAAATCAAGGCTTCAACAAGCGCAACCAGACACGAGTTGTATTTTTGAGATAGCTTCTAGAAGAGTTTCAGCTGAAACTCTTCTTCTCTGTGTGGCCGCGGTACAAAATCTGCAAAATTAGAAATCTGAATACCTAATAGTCGGACTTTCTTGTTGAACAAATCCGTATCGAATAATAATTGTTTGGCTGCCGATTCGATCGACTCCAAATCATCAATGCCACGCTCAAAAGACTGACTTCTTGTGATCTGTTTAAAATCGTGGAATTTGATTTTCAAAGTAATCGTCTTTCCTTTTAGTTGGTATCGATTCAGTCGGCTGTAAACTCCTAGCGCAATTTTCTCCAACTCTAGATTCATCTCTTCTTGTGTAGTCAAATCAAAGGGAAAGGTATCCTCTGCCCCGACAGATTTTGTTTCGCGGTCTGGCTTCACTTGTCGATCATCTAACCCACGAACAATTTTATAGAAAAATCTTCCTGGTTTTCCGAAGTGTTTGATTAACTCTCGCTCTGTCAGTTTTTTTAAATCACCCCCTGTGTGCAACCCAAGTCTTTTCATTTTTTCAGCGGTCACTTTACCCACGCCAAAAAATTTCTCTACAGGAAGTTTTTCCATAAAGTTGGTAAGCCCTGATGGTCCAATAAAAGTAAGACCATCAGGCTTGTTCATATCTGAGGCAACTTTGGCGGCAAACTTATTCACTGACACACCGGCAGACGCAGTGAGGTGCAATTCGGTTTTGATGGCTCTACGAATCAGCTTAGCTATTTCAATGGCTGAACCTATACCTTGTTTATCGTGCGTTACGTCCAAGAACGCCTCATCGAGCGAAAGAGGCTCTATCAAATCTGTATACCGATGAAAGATCTCGCGTATCTGACGAGATACTTCTTTGTAGGCATCAAATCGCGGACGAACGAAAATCAATTCCTTACAAAGTTGTGCTGCCCGCTTCGAAGACATGGCTGACCGAACTCCAAATTTTCTAGCCTCATAGCTGGCCGTGGCAATCACTCCGCCTCGGCCTTGAGGTGAGCCGCCTACAGCAATGGGTTTGCCCCGTAAACTTGGATTGTCTCGTTGTTCCACAGAAGCATAGAACGCATCCATATCAATATGTATGATCTTTCGAATCTCTTTGGAAACATTTTCTTCCATGACTAGTACAAATATAAAACAGAGTCAATTAGAATACCGTTTAGTTAGAATTTCCAAAATGTCCTTTTCACCATACACTTTGAAGTTCAACACCGAAAAATGATATCCGATTCTTAACTTGGGGGCATGAGAAAAAAGCTGGCGGAAGAAGCGGGTATCAGAAAAAAATTCAGGGGCGTGTTTAGCCGTCTAGGAAAAAAGGTAAACTACAAAGGGCATTCAGAAGAAACGGTATTGATTGAACACGTTGTGGATGATGAAACGAATGAAATAATGTGCGACCACATCTGGTTCAGTCTAACGAAAGGTTTCGCGAAGCTAAAATTGACCAAAGATGATGTTTTACAATTTGATGCAAGGATTAAAGAGTATCAAAAAGGATATAAAAACAGCACATACAAAATCAACAACACCACTAAAGATTTCAAACTTAGTCATCCGACAAATATTTCACTGGCCAAGAAACCCGTTTAGGAAAATGACACTAGATGAATTTAAGTCAATAGGAAATCCCAACGGGTTTCCGCCACTCCTTCAAGCCCTGTGGCACGATGCAAACGAGGACTGGACCAATGCTCACAAGATCGTTCAAGAAATAAACACCCAAGATGCAGCTTGGATACACGGATACCTTCACCGGAAAGAAGGTGATAAAGCAAATGCCCAATATTGGTATCTTCATGCAGGGAGAAAATTTCCGAGTAAATCGATATCTGAAGAATGGCAAGAAATTGCACGTCACTTTTTGGAAAAATAGTGATAGCAAGTATTCGAGATCTTTTCCACTCTAGAAATATTGCCCAATATGACTGGTCGCCATCCAGAAATAAATGAAAAATCCGTTTAGGCAAAGCGAGGAAATAAAATTGAGCCACATTGTGTAGGTGAAATTCGCTTGCGAGGCGTCCTTCCAAACCTTATAGAACCAAATCATAAAAAAAAGGACTACTGGTCCCAGCGCGAACAAAAACGTATATCCCATTTCTATCGTGTAGAAATGATTGAAATATAAAACAAAGCAAACAGCTGCCACGGCAAACAAAACTTGCACAAAAATAAATGTGCCTCGGATACCCAGCATCATACTAATGGTTGTATCTCCGTGCTTGGCGTCTTCCTCATGCTGATATACTTGTGTCATCGGGTAATTACCCCATAACATCACACTCGTCAACAGGCCGGGTACGAGTACTTTTGCCTGCAAGAGGTTTTCCATTTCAAACCCATTGATCCCAACATAGCACATCAGAAAAGTGAATACTCCCTGAAAGAGACCAATAATCAGCCACCCCGAAATCGGGTATTTTTTGATACGTACCGAGGGATGGCTGTAGGCCTTTGACACCAATCCATAGATCAGAAGCATGGTGGCAAAAAGGACGTTCACCTTTATCAGACCAAGCACGATTGCCATCAAGTCTAAAAGGAGAGAAGTCGCATACAATCCCTTATTGACAGGCGGGGGATTCTTTAAACCGCCAATACTTTTCTCATCTTTGTCGAAGTAACTGTTATATCCATTGCTGGCTGGATACAGTAGCAAATGAATAATGATAAAAGACCAAATCAACCGACTTTCCCCAACATTAGGAGAAATGGCGAGTGCAAAAAGGTAAACAGGCAACAGAAAAAAAGAAAAGGGGATGCGCAAGTGCAATAGAATGGAGCGAAGGTATTTCATGCTTGAAGATAACTATTTCGTTGTTCAGCGAATCATTATGGCCAACTTTTTTGTTAGTATTGGACAATGAGTTACATCACCTCGATCGGCACCGCCAATCCGGAAAATAAAATAGCGCAATCAAAAATTGCTGACTTCATGGTACGGGCCATGTCGTTGAATACAGATGATGAACGAAAATTGCGAGCGCTCCATAGAATGAGTGGCATTGAATCTCGTCATTCCGTTTTGACGGACTATGGCAAAGATCATAGCTTTGAATTCTATCCAAACGGAGATGAGCCCTTTCCCTCCACCAAACAAAGATTGGTATTGTTTCGAAAACATGCCGTTCACTTGAGTGTTACCGCAGCAGAAAAATGTTTCGCGAAAGTTGCCGATCAAAAAAAGTCAGAAATCACCCATTTGATTGTGGTGAGTTGTACCGGCATGTATGCACCTGGCTTAGATATTGACTTAATAAAAGCCCTCGGGTTAAAGTCGACCATTGAACGCACCTGCGTCAACTTCATGGGCTGCTATGCCGCCTTCAATGCAATCAAATTGGCTCACTCGCTGTGCGACCAGCACGTTGATACAAAAGTACTAGTGGTGTGTACCGAGCTTTGTACCCTCCATTTTCAACGCGAAAATACAGAAGACAATCTATTAGCTAATTCACTATTTTCCGATGGCTCTGCTGCATTATTGATAGAAAGCCAACCACGAAGTGGCCTTAATTTGAAACCACTTAGTTTTTACTGTGAGATTGCTACAGAAGGAGAACACGATATGGCGTGGACCGTGGGAGATTGGGGTTTTGAAATGCGGTTGTCTTCCTACGTACCCGATGTGATAAAAAGCGGTATAAAAAAATTGACCACATCATTGCTTGAGAAGATATCAAAAGGCCTTTCAGATATTTCTTATTTCGCCATTCATCCAGGAGGAAAAAAAATTCTCGAAACCATTGAAGGCGAACTTGGGTTGACAAAAAACGAAAATCGGTATGCCTATGAAGTCCTGAAAAACTTTGGAAATATGTCTTCTCCAACAGTTGTGTTTGTGCTGAGTGAACTCTGCAAACAATTGACGATTGATGATCAAGGTAAAAAAGTATTAAGTTTTGCCTTTGGCCCCGGTCTTACCTTAGAAAGTATGGTCTTAGAAATCGAGAATCATTAATGGCTATTGATTTTAAGCACCGTTCGCCCGGTATTGAAATCATGGACAACCTTGACTGTCGCGGTGAAGTGGTTGACCAAACTCTTCGAGAGCTAGATTTTATTAATCACTGGTTGGGCGGAAATGCCGCTACTCTAAATGGGCTAAGCTCGCTTTGGAAAACAATTCCTAAAGATCATAAAATGTCAATTGCGGATTTGGGTTGCGGGAGTGGTGAAATGCTAAGGCTCATTGCGAAGCGGGCAACCAATGAGGGAAGAGAAGTTGATCTTATCGGAATGGATGCAAATCCAAACATCACTTCATTTGCACAAAGGCACACGGCTGGGTTTGAGAACATTCGAATCGAAGCAACGAACATCTTTTCAGAAGAATTTGGAAAAAGAAAGTTTGATATTGTTTTAGCAACCTTGTTCCTACACCATTTTACCGAAGATGAATTGGTTGGAATTTTTTCATCGTTAAAAGGCCAAGCCAATCTGGGAATAGTTATCAATGATCTTCATCGCCACCCACTGGCTTACTACTCCATTCGATTGCTTACTCAACTTTTTTCGAAGTCAGCCATGGTAAAGTACGATGCCCCTTTGTCCGTACTGCGTGGTTTTAAGAGACATGACCTGCAATTAATAATGAGTAAGGCCGCCATCAAAAACTACCAACTGAAATGGAAATGGGCCTTTCGGTGGCAGTTGATCATTTTTCCGAGTTAGGAATTTGTGGCACAATTTTTACTAACTTTCCGTAACTGGTTAACCCAACATTCTATGAAAATCCATTTTGTTTATTTTTTTGCAGCTCTGGTGTTGTCTTCGTGTGCTAATAGCCCTTATGGGAAAAAAGTAAGTGAGCCTTTTTCTGGCTCTGCTTATGAATCCAATAATCGTTTCTTTCGCGCTTCAGGCAAAGGAGAGAGTTCATCTGACAACATTGCCCGCGGGAAAGCAGACATTGAAGCGAAGACCTATTTAGCGGGGCAGGTAAACACTACAATGAAGCAGGTAGCAGATAACTATCAAGGACAAACTGAAAATGAAAAGGGTGCCGATGTGGCTGAAAAATTTCAAAGCCTGGCGCGCGAGGTGATGAATACCGATCTCGCAGACATTCGCAAGGTAGGCGAGAAAAAATTCTATAACGAGAAAGAAAAGAAGTACACTGTTTTTGTCGCCTACGAAATAAAGAAGAACGCCATGTTTCGCTTTATGAAGAAACAAGCACGCGTCAGTCAAAAAATAGACGAGCGACAAATGGCCATCATTGATAAGATACTTGATGAGCAGATAAAGGATTCTGAAGGAGAGAACTGATTTAACAATTTGAAAATGAGTCGATTTGAAAATTGGTATCTACTTTCATTTTCAAATCTTCAAATTGATTCATTTTCAAATTAGTTCGTGCTATTCGCCATCTTCTCGGCCGTCTCCGCAATCTTCAATTGATTGATAAATTCATCCACCTCTCCATTCATCACGGCAGGTAAATTATGTTGTGTATAGCCGATTCGGTGATCGGTCACACGACTTTGTGGGTAATTGTATGTTCTAATTTTTTCAGAGCGGTCGCCACTCCGGACCTGGCTCTTGCGCGAGGCTCCAATGGCAGCATTCTTTTTCTCCACCTCTAGTTCATACAATTTTGCTCTTAGCATAACCATTGCACGGGCACGGTTGCCATGTTGTGAGCGCTCCACCTGACATGTAATTACAATACCACTGGGCTTATGGGTCATCTGCACTTTGGTCTCCACCTTGTTTACATTCTGTCCACCTGCACCTCCAGAGCGTGAAGTGATTACTTCAATATCGGCAGGATTGATTTCAACATCTACATCTTCAGCTTCTGGTAATACGACTACTGATGCTGCCGAGGTATGTACGCGTCCTTGGGTCTCCGTATCAGGCACCCGCTGTACGCGATGCACACCCGATTCATATTTAAAAATACCGTAAGCGCCTTCACCTTCTATGCTGCTAATTACCTCCTTGTATCCCCCTGCCGTTCCTTCAGTTACATCCAGCGCTGACATTTTTAGCCCCACTCTATCGCAATAGCGTTGATACATGCGCCACAAGTCTCCTGCAAAAATAGCCGCTTCATCGCCCCCCGTTCCTGCCCTGATCTCTAATATGCAATTCTTGTAATCGTTAGGGTCTTTGGGCATTAACATCTCCTTTATTTCAGCCTCCAACACGTCTCGCTTGGGTTCCAATTCTTCCAGTTCCAATTTTGCCAACTCACGCATTTCTGGGTCCTTTTCTTTTTGAAGCAAATCTTTGGCGTGCTGCATTCCATCTAACGCGTGCTGGTACGCATCATATTTATCAACCACTTTTTGCAAGTCCCGGTACTCCTTGCTCAACTGCCCAAATTTTTTCTGGTCACTCAAAGTGTCCGGCTGTACCAGTAGCAACCCTACTTCTTCAAAACGGTTCTTAATATCTATTAACTTTTCGATCATATCCTTCTAAAATGACGGCAAAGTTAATAAAAACGAGATGGCTTTTGGTGCTTCCATCTTGGTCGCAATTCCTTTACCTTCGCGCTATGAAATTGCCATCAAGATGCGCTGCCCACAACGAAATGATAATCCTTGGCCATTCCATGTGACCGTCAAAAAAATATAATTAACACATGAAATATGTTGCTTTTTGGGGTCTTTTAGTCTTGGTTTCCTGCAATGGAAAATTAAGTGATGAACAGAAAAGGAAGATCCGTGAAGAGAGAGAAGAAAGTAAGATTAAAAAGATATCGGAAGCAGATATTACGGAGGCTGCTTTCTCTTACGGTAGGAAAATATCAGAGATAATCGAACGCAGAGACAACACATTGAGCAATCAAAAGCTCATTGACTCCTTAGAAAATACATTTCATGTCGAAATCATATCCCTGCAAACCAATGATTCGACCCTGAGAACTGTAGAAAAACAAATTATTGAAGCCTACACTTCAGGTGGAAGGGGTGTGACCCTCTCTGACAATGTTCAAAAAATGGGGAGGGATTCTATTCTTTATACCAAACCACTCATGCGAGAGCGACCCGATGGTTCGGTCGCGTTTACCAAAGCACTGGGCTTACGAATCGCCAAGCGAGAACTCATTCGCACGATCAAATAAATGGGTAGATGGAAAATATGGATGGATACAGGCGGTACGTTCACCGACTGCATTGCTATTGATCCCAACCAAAAATACAAACGGCTAAAAGTGTTAAGTTCTGGCGTAATACGAGGAGCCATAACCCGTCAGCTTTCATCGCGCACGTTCCAATTGCAAATACAATGGCCTGTTGACAAAGATATTTTTAAAGACTTTGATATTCACCTGCTAGATCGAGGAGTTAAAACGAAAATTCAATCCATTGATCTAGAACGGTCCATCGTATGCACCTACAAAGCACTCAAAAACGTTGATGCTTGTGCCATCGAAATTTCTTCACGCGAAGAAGTACCGGTTTTTGCAGCCCGTTTAATCACTCACACCCCACTTGCAGAAGAATTTCCAATCATCGAAATGAAATTGGGGTCGACCCGCGGAACGAATGCATTATTAGAAAGGAAAGGAGCTAGAACGGCATTTATCACAACCAAGGGATTCAAAGATCTGCTTTTGATCGGAACTCAGCAAAGGCCTGATCTTTTCGCTTTAAAAATTGAAAAAGAGGAGCCGCTATACTCACATGTCTTAGAGGTGAAGGAAAGAATTTCTAGTGATGGTAACATTCTTACACCTCTCTCACAAGCTGAAATACAACTACTAGTCATCAGGCTAAAAAAATTTAGAGTTGATTCCATCGCTATCGCTTTTCTGAACAGCTACAGAAACCCCGCTCACGAACTTTCCCTTGCTCAGGCTTTGATAGAAGCCGGATTCAACTATGTTTCTAGTTCACATGCTTTGGCGAATCAAATAAAGATTCTGCCGCGAGCGGAAACAACGGTTGCCAACGCATACCTCGCGCCTATTATCAACGAGTACTTGGGGAACATTCACAAAGGAATTGGTAATGTTGATTTGAAAGTGATGAACAGCGCAGGGGGATTGAACAAAACCACTCATTTTCAACCGAAAGATAGTCTTCTTAGCGGACCTGCGGGTGGCGTAGTGGGAGCTGCTAACGCTGCTAAACGCTCGTCTATTTCAAAGCTCATTACATTTGATATGGGCGGAACGAGTACAGACGTCTCGCTATACAATAACAGATTTGATTACCGTTTCGAATCGAAGGTGGGGCAAACAAAAATTATTTCACCTTCCGTCTCGATTGAAACAATAGCAGCCGGAGGTGGATCGATCTGTGAATTTGATGGGCATCGATTGACAGTTGGCCCGCATAGTGCTGGTGCATCACCCGGGCCAGCATGTTATGGTGCCGGTGGGCCTTTGACAATTACAGATGTTAATCTTTTACTCGGAAGATTGAGTGCTGATTTTTTTTCTATTCCAGTTTACAAAAACAGGGCGGAAGAGGCATTGACTAAACTTTGTGCGAAGATTCAGCAAGCGACTAAGAAAAAAATTAAACGCTACGTGCTGCTTGAATCATTCCTGCAGATCGCCAATGAAAAAATGGCAGATACGATTAAGATGGTTTCTATCCAGCAGGGTCATAATCCTGGAGACTATACGCTGTTAAGTTTTGGCGGAGCGGGTGGCCAACATGCATGCGCTTTAGCAGAAATGCTTGAGATGAAAAAGATTCTGATCCCATACGATGCGGGGCTGCTTAGTGCCTATGGAATAGGCCATGCTAAAATTGAAAGGTTTGAAGAAAAATTAATCTTGAATTCGTTAGACAGAGAGCTATCCACACTAGAGAAAACAACCAGTCAACTATTCCAGATTGGGAAACAGAAATTGTTGCAAGAGGATTTTTCGGAGGCTGACATTACGAATGAGAAAAAATTAATTTTCCTCCGCTTCAAAGGCCAAGAGACTACACTAGAGATTGAGTTCGAATCCATTGAAAATATTTTTCGTCTATTTAGAAAAAAGTATGCTTCTATATACGGCCACTGGATTAAAAATAGGGAGATAGAAGTTGAATCCATTCGAGTCATTCTCTGCGTTAAGGCTGAATTGGAAAAGAATATTGCGGGTCGCCTTAAAAAATACAAACCAAAAGCACAAGCCAAGTCGACCTATTTAGATAATGGAAAGATCGCTAAAATAAATGTTTTTGAATGGGAACAGTTAACAGCCGGAGCAACAATTGCCGGGCCGGCCATCGTTGCCAGCAAAAACTCAACAACGTTGGTTGAAGCGAATTGGAATTTTAAACTCGATAAAAGTAACAATGCCATCCTTCTCAGAAAATCAGGCGGAAAATCTGACAAAACACGCTTTAGCCATGTGGCTTCTTTAGAGCTATTTAGTAATCGATTCACATCCATTGCTCAGGAAATGGGTGCAATGCTCCAACGAACTTCCTTTTCGGTGAATGTCAAAGAGCGTTTGGATTTTTCATGCGCTGTGCTGGACGCAAAAGGATACCTCATCGTAAACGCTCCACACATACCCGTCCATCTGGGGAGCATGGGCGTTTGCGTGCGCGAAGTAATGAAGCGAATCAATATGAAAGAGGGCGATGTAGTGATTACCAACCACCCCGCCTTTGGCGGGTCGCACCTTCCTGATGTCACTCTGATTAAATCTGTTTTTTACAATAGAAAGTTGATTGGATTTGTTGCCAATCGTGCACATCATGCAGAAATCGGTGGGATGAAACCCGGCTCGATGCCAGTTGATGCGACTTGTCTGGAAGAAGAAGGCGTTATCATAGCCCCTACTTTTCTGATTAAATCCGGCAAGCCTAGATGGAAGGAGATTGAAAAAATATTTTTAACTGCGAAATATCCTACGCGATCTATTCACGAAAACATAGCTGATCTAAACGGGGCATTGGCTTCCATTAATTTGGGTGAAAAGAATCTCAAAGAACTTTGTGTTCGGTTTGGTGCCACCACGGTCACCAACCAAATGATAGAGCTCAAAAACTATGCTACTGAATTGCTCAAACAAAAAATGAGGTCATGTAAGAAACAATCATTTCAAGCGACCGAATATTTGGATGACGGATCCAGACTAAAAGTAAAAATCAATTTCCGCAGCACTAAGTTGACCTTTGATTTCTCGGGGTCAGCAAAGATTCACCCTCAAAACCTCAATGCCACCGAAGCAATCGTTCAGAGTGTGGTGTTGTACGTCCTCCGGTTATGGGTAGATAAACCCATTGCAATGAATGAAGGTCTTATGCAAAACGTGAAGCTCATTTTACCCAAGAGTTTATTGAATCCTTTTATTGATTTCATGGCTGAAACAAAGGTCAAGTTACCGGCAGTGGTAGGCGGAAATACAGAAGTGAGTCAGCGATTAACTGATACTTTGATTAAGGCATTTGAGTTATCTGCGTGTAGTCAGGGTACAATGAACAATTTCCTTTTCGGAAACGATAAGCTTGGTTTTTATGAAACAATTTGTGGCGGCACAGGCGCAGGAAATGGCTTTGATGGTGCTGATGCAGTCCACTCACACATGACGAATACTAGAATCACCGATCCTGAGATTTTAGAATTGCGCTATCCTGTTCGTCTTAACAGATTTGAAATCAGGAAAAACTCGGGAGGCAAAGGAAAATGGAAAGGAGGAAATGGCGCTGTCAGAGAAATTCAATTCAATGAAAAAATGGAAGTCAATATTCTCTCCCAACATAGAATAGAAAAGCCATTTGGCGGAATGGATGGGCAGCCTGGAAAAAGAGGCGAACAAATCCACACCTCACGTGCCGGCAAAATCACCCAACTAAAAGGCATGGCCCAGCTGACTGTAAAAGCGGGCGAGAAAATTACAATCAAAACACCTGGAGGCGGAGGTTGGGGGAAATAAAAAAGCCCCAACAGCTGTCGGGGCTTTCTATCCAATAATGGTATGACTAATTCTTTTTTACCGGGGCAGGTGTTGTCGTTGCTGCTTGAGGTTTTGGTGTCACCCCTAATTTTTTCAACACTAGATCTGATATATTGTAGCTTTCATCGTGGTACAGAAGTATATCGCCACCACCAACTATTTGTGGATTGATGATGAATGTATACGCGTTTTCTTTAGCAACGTCTTCAATTGTTTTACCTACTTTTTTATAAACAGGTTCCATTAAATCAGCTTGCTTCTTTTGCAAAGAAGATTGTGCATCCTGCTGAAATTTTTGAAAGCCTTCTTGTAAGGTTTGCAATTCGCGCTCTTTGTCTGCTTTGATCGCATCGGGAGTAGTTGCCGGCATGCCTTGGTATGCTTTGTATTTTGCCTCAAAATCTTGTTGCTTCGCTCTCATTTGATTTTGCAATTGTTCGCTATGAGTTTTTAGCTCACTATCGATTTGCTTAAATTCAGGCAACTGACTGAATATATATTCCCAATCGGCATAGCCAATTTTTTGAGTTTGCGCTTGCGCGGATAACAGGGTTCCGCAAAAAAGGATCAAAAAAAGTGTTCTCATTTTTAAATTTAGTTACTGGTTTATTTTACTTTATCATTTGGGTCTCCTAGTCCTAATTCTTCTAAAACAAAATCTGTATAATCATGTCTTGGGTCCGTGTAGATCATCACTAATTCTGCCGACTTATCAAAAACGATTGCCAATCTGTTTGTTTTCGCAACCTTTCCCACTGCATCAAACAGTTTGTCCTGCAAAGGTTTAATCAATTCTTGTTTTTTCAAAAAAAACAAGCCTCCAAATCCAAAAACCTTTTTTTGATAGTCTTTTAATTCTGTTTCCTTCTTTTTTATGTCGGCAAGCCGTTCTTGCTTCATTTCTTCTGTCAAAAGCACTTGTTCAGCCTGAAACGAGCGGTACAAACCATCCACTTTTGTCTGCATTTCTTCTATTTCTCTCTGCCAGGCCGCTGAAAGCTGTTCAATTTCACCTTGTGCCTTGGCATATTCCGGCATTTTGCTTAGCACAAATTCCGAATCAAAATAGCCGAACTTCTGAGCTTTGGCAAAAGTCAGGCCGAAAATGAAAAAGCAAAGAGTTACCAGTAAAAGCCGCATTTTTTACCTGATTTGCTGGCCAATGGTGAAGTGAAACTGAGAGCCGCTCTTTTCGGTAGCAAACTCCAGTTTGTCAAATCCGTTCGCCCAGTTTAGTCCAATTAGTCCAAAGGCCGGCATGAAAATTCTCGCGCCAAAGCCGGCTGATTTATACAAGTTAAACGGATTGACCTTCTGATAATTGTCCCAATTGTTTCCGCCTTCTGCAAAGATGAAAGCATAAACAGTTGCTGATTGACTCGTGACGACAGGATAGCGCAATTCCATTCCAAATTTGTTATACACAATGCCCCCCTCAATTCCATTGGCGGCTTGTGAGCCCCTCCTAGCGTAAAGAGGGGGTGTTACTTGGTTATCCGGATAGCCACGTAAGCCAATAATATCTTGCCCTAATACAAACGAGTTAAATCCTCCGGCTAACCCGGCTCCCCCCACTAAGAAGCGTTCAAAGGGGCCTGGCTGAACCTTGTCGTTATAAGTGCCAATATATCCAACATGCGCTTTTGTCTCCAACACTAGGCTTCTACCCGTGGGTTTGCTGCTACCAACAATTTTGACATAAAACCGCGCGTCAAACATCCACTTATGCAGCTCAACAAAACTAAACCGTTGGTTAAGATCTTTATAATAATCAGCATCGCGGAAAAGCGAATAGGGTGGCGTTAAATCTAAACTGAGCGAAATGGAAGACCCAGCAGTGGGGAACATTGGGTTGTCGATACTGTTTCGGGCTAGTGTGGTATTAAGCTTGATATTGCGCGTTGTACCCACAGCCGGCAAAGAAGATGACCCGAAGTAATTGCTGTAATTGTATTCAAGGAACGATAGCGCATGGGTTAATGAAAAATAGTTATCAGGCCATTCAAGTCGTCTTCCAAAACCTATTGTAATACCTGTTTGGCGTAAGGATGCATTATCACTAAAGTCCGTCTGAAACCCGCCGGTGCTTCTTACAGGTAGGCGAGAAACCGAGTAATTGTAACTCACACTTAAAGCATTTGGTCTCCTTCCGCCTAGCCAAGGCTCGGTGAAAGAAACGTTATAGCTTTGGAAAGACCTGCCGTTTGCTTGTACGCTCAACGATAGTTTTTGGCCATCTCCAACCGGCAAAGGCCTCCATTTTTTTAAATGAGGAACGTTGCGTAACGAGAAGTTATTAAATGTGAGACCGACCGTTCCGACAAATCCAAAGAAACCACCCCACCCACCCGACAACTGAACTTGGTCATTTGATTGTTCCTCCAGTTTCCATCCAATGTTTACCGTTCCGTTTGCGGGATTGGGTCGGATGTCCTGTTCGATCTTCTGTGGGTTAAAGAAACCCATTTGCGATAGTTGCTGCTGCGTTCTAATAATGTCGGCTCTCCGAAATTTCTGACCAGGTATTGTCGTCAGTTCTCGCCTGATGACGTGGTCGCTAGTGCGATCATTTCCTGCAATTGTAACTTCATCAATCGTTGCCTGATCACCCTCAAAAATTCGCATCTCCACATCAATAGAATCACCAACAACGGCAACTTCGATGGGCGTCACTCGAAAAAACAGATAGCCATCATCCATGTAGAGTCCACTGATGTCTGCACCTTTTGGATTGAAAGAAGTTTTTTTGTCAATCATTTCTTGATTGTAGATATCCCCCTTCTTAATATCCAGAACTTTGTTCAATGTGTTGGCCGTATATAAATAATTACCCGTCCAAATAATGTTGCGGAAGTAGTATTTTCTTCCTTCACTTACTTTGAAACGAACATCAATTTTCGAATCGCTGTAATTAACAATTGTATCTGAGACTATTTCTGCATCGCGAAATCCTTGGGTGTTATAGTAGGATAACAACTTCTTTTTATCCTCTTCATATTCCGCGCGGATAAATTTAGAGCTATTGAAAAAATTGAGTTTTACATTTTTATTGATAAACTCCAATACTTGCCTCCAACTTGTTTTTTGAGCTGAACCAGTCAAGAACTCTTTTGCTTTTTGACGGTTGATGGCAAGGGCCTCACCTATAATCGCTCTATGCAATGAAATTCTCGCATGTTCCTTTGTTTTCTTTAGTTTTCTTTTCAACACTGAAGAAGAAACTTGATCATTGCCTTCAAATGCAACTTGATGGATACGGACTTTTGACTTAACATTAACATTGATTCGCAGTCGAACTCCTCCTCTATTCAGTGTGTCGCGCTCCTGAGTGATCTTAACCACAGTATTCAAAAAGCCTTTCTTCACAAAATGCTTTTTCACCGCCATCTCTGCATTGCGGATGGTAGCGTCATTGACAATTTTTCCTCTGATCAATGTCAAATCATCCTTCAGGCTACTTTGTTTTCCCTTGCTGATCCCTTCGAAATAAAAATCTGTCAGTCTCGGCCGTTCGGCCAGTTTAATAGACAAGAAAACATTCTTCCCCTCAATACGATCAACTGATATCGTAGCATCTCCCACTAAACCATGTTTCCAAAGTTTGCGAATGGCACTCGAAATCCCATCTCCTGGAATTTTGATTTTGTCCCCAACTTTCAAACCGGTCAAAGAAACCATTGCGTTTTTATCCAGGACATTCAGGCCAGTGATCTCGATACCAGCGATAATATACTCCGGAGGAGCGCGATAGTTCAGCTCACCTTCCTTTAGTGGCTCTTGCTCAACCGTAGCGGTCGCACGGCTTCTTCTGAATTGCGCCAATGAAGAGGAGGCAACCAGCAGGAATAAAAAAATCAAAACAAAACGGTTCATTAAATCAGGCAATAGGGGTCAGCACTTTTCCAAATCTTCTTTCTCTCTTTTGGTATTCACATATTGCCTCATAGAGATCTTCCTTTCTAAAATCAGGCCACAACTTTTGGGTAATATACAATTCAGTGTAGGCTATTTGCCAGAGTAAAAAATTACTAATTCTCATTTCGCCACTCGTTCTTATGAGCAGTGCAGGGTCTGGAATATTTTTGGTATCAAGAAAAGAAGCAAAAAGTTGTTCGTCTATTTCATCAACTCCCAATGTTCCGCCTTTTACCTTCATGACCAACTCACTCACTGCTTTTAGTATCTCCTGTCTACCACTATAATTCAATGCAATAAGAAGTGTCAGTCCGGTGTTATTTTTTGTTGATTCCGTTGCCTTCTTCAAATTTTCCCTACAATCTTTAGGCAACTGCCCAATATCTCCAATTGTTTTTAGTCGCACTTTATTCTTATGAAGTAATTCAATCTCCTTTTGCAGCGTATTAACCAGAAGCTCCATTAAAGCGTCTACTTCTTCTTTAGGGCGCCCCCAGTTCTCAGTGCTAAAGGCGTATAAGGTCAAATACTTGATCCCTATTTCCCCAGCTCCTTCAATCACCTGCCTGACTGCTTCAATTGCATTGCGATGCCC
This sequence comes from Cyclobacteriaceae bacterium, assembly GCA_031400595.1. Taxonomy (GTDB): domain Bacteria; phylum Bacteroidota; class Bacteroidia; order Cytophagales; family Cyclobacteriaceae; genus ELB16-189. Next base: position 760,433 of record JANNQG010000025.1, on the reverse strand, counting down.
GAAAATTCTGGCTGCGCCCTTGTTTTTCGCCCATCTGCCATTTCCGTCCATGATAACGGCCACATGCTCAGGCAAATTATGGGTGTCAATATGTTCTTTAAATGAAGCCACAGGGGTGCAAAAGTAGCCTTTTTTTCAAACATTAAACCATCAAACCACACCCCCGATGAAGATGAATGCGGAGCGAAAAAAGTTTAACGGTAAGGGTTTGTGGCGCAAGGGATGTCGTAAAATGTATAGGTTAACGTGATTCCTGTAAAAAAGTAGTTGTCGTTGTCATTGGGATTGCCGTATTGAAATGTCTTGAACGAGGGATTCCCTCCTGAAATATTGTCCAAATAGTCAAAAAAGGTCTTTCGAACTCCAAATTCAAATGAAATATAATAGCGGGGGTTTAGCACATATTTCATTCCTCCACCAAAAGGAATGGAAAGTTGAATATTGCTATATTCCGAATTCTTATTGGGTGTTCCTGAAATTCCAAATAGGCCGACCCCCGCAAACAAATAAGGTGTAAACCTAAGCTTCCGTTTATCATCCCGCCAGTCTAAGAAATGATATTCGAACGCACCAGAAAGCTCCAATAGAAATAAATCAAACGAGGCCGAACGTTTTACCGCAAATGGATCGGACGGATTATTCTTGTCGCTAGCCGCCAGCTGTCCTCCCGTAAGTGAAGTCCGAAAACTAATGACTCGGCTAATATTTGATCGATAAAAAAGTGTGGCGGCTGGCTTTGAGGTAGCCAGATCAAAGGAACTGACAAGATCGCCCGTGTAATTGAAAATGCCTAAACCCCCACCAATCTCAGTTCGCTGCGATATCTGCCCTGTAACGCGGGGGGATAAAAGACTGGCGTAGAAAAATACAAAGCTCGTGACAAAACCACGAAGCATTATCTGAACTTAGCTTTATGAAAAGTTGCTCCTAAGATATACGTAAGCCGAATGGACGTTACCATGTAAATGTCGTTTTGTTTTGGGCTTCCACGTTGGTCGCCTGCTCTACCGAAACCTGCCTGAACATTAACTCCCGCCAATTCAGACGGAATTGATAGACCTGGTGTGGGATACCCAGCTAGTTCATTGGTTCTATATGCCATAGCCTGCCCCAAAGTACTTAACGTATTCAAATCAACAAAATTGCCACTGACATCATCCAAATAATCCGTGAAGGTGTAGCGGAATCCAATATCTGCCCAAAGATCAAATACTTCATTGATTCTAAAACGCGCTCCGGCACCAAACGGCACGGCAAATTGTATCAAACTGTAAGAGTTACCTTCTGTTTTAAGGGGTTGCAGATCCACCCATTGACCCGCCTCAGCCAACGCATTTCCTCTCAAATCATTTGTTGGCGCCTGTGCTTGTGGGTTATGATAAAAAGCAGCAAGCCCAATGTAAGCGTATGGCGTCCAGCCAACTCGGCTGATATAAGTTGCTTGGTTCTCAAACAAATCAAAATAAGCTACCGCGGAGAGTTCATGCATCCTGTTCCGAAATGAAAGGTTTCGTCTATTTCTGAAAATCCCGTTGTCTAAATCACCCGCATCGGCAGAATCACTATCTGACCCTTTCAATGAGGCATATAGATATTGGACCTGCAAAGTATAGCGAGGTCCAAAACGATGGAATAGAGAAAGACCAAAACTAGGTGCCGTAAAAGAAATGTCCGTGCTAAACGAGCTTGGCGTGGGTGCCAAATCACCGAAATAATTTAGAGCATTTACCGAGAAGCCTACCCCCGTATAAACATTCTTCTTACCAAAACCACCTTTTTTGCCACGATACTTTGAAATTGCCTTATTATTTTTCTTGATTATTTTCCTATTAAGCTGCGCAAAAGAATCGGAGGAAAAACCCACCAAAAACAGAACACTCACTAGTGCAAAACATAACTTTCTCATAACGAGGGCGATTAGGCCAATTGCAAAGTTAAAAAATTAAGTTAATCAACAAGTCTTTTTATCATTTCTATAGTGAAAAGGTAATCATGTACAAACGTCCGGTTTAGTTCCTGATATCGACACCCCAATTCAGCTTTTGCCGTAGGGTATTAAAATAGTTTTGGCTACTGAGCTGAACTAATTTCACACGAAATTTCTCTTTTTTGATCTTTAACTTGACTGATTCATCCACTGTTTCAAATCGAGAATCGAGAGAGACCAGATACTTTTTGCTCCTTCCTTCGATGTGAAAGGAAATCTCTGCGTTATCAGCCAGCACAATCGGCCGCGTTCCTAAATTATGCGGGCTAACGGCCGTTATTACAAAGCTTTCAGATTTTGGGTGAACCAGCGGCCCTCCACAGCTTAACGAATAGCCAGTTGACCCGGTTGGTGTTGATACAATAATCCCGTCCGACCAATAGGAATTGAGTAGCTCTCCATCAACATGTACATGTACAGTTATCATTGAGGAAGTATCCTTCTTCATGATTGTAAAATCATTGAGCGCGAAATTTAAATTGCCGAACAACTTTGGTGTGGAAACCAATCGCAGCACCGACCGGCTGTCGATAGAGAAATTACCGTTTAGTAGTTCGTCAAAAGATTTTTCAACATCGTCACGGCTAATGGTTGCCAGAAATCCGAGCCGACCAGTATTGATCCCAAGAATGGGCGTTTCAGATTTCCCTATATAGGTAACTGATTCTAGCAGCGTACCGTCCCCTCCAAGAGATAAAAAAAAATCAAGTTGATTCAGATGATCTCCCTGATCAAAAGATTTTAGTTGATAGTCTTGAATGCGCGATGATTTAAACTGCTTCAAAAACTTTGCGGAAACCCAAATTTCCACGTTCTTTTTCTTAAGATGGTCCAGCACCTTCTCAAGAAATCGAGATGACTTATTTTGGAGGTCCTTTCCATGTATGCCGATGCGAGTCATTCGCTGCTAATTTAAATGTCTAGGTAGCGAAGCAATAAATCAATTTTATCTTTTTCTCCACTTGCCTCTGCATTTTCCTGATAACGTCCAATCACTTTATAATTGAAACGCTCCAGCGTTGCCACAATTCTCTTAAGATCAGTCTGATTTATCTTTAATGTCAGTTTAATTTTCCCCTTGTCCATTGGATCCTCTGTCATGGTGCTGCTGATTACCTTCGCATTGTTTTCCTCTACATAGCGGCTTATTTCAGCCAACGAATAATCAATCAAGTCCATGGACAAAACCAATATTCCCCCTGGCATTTGAACCGAAGCCGTCTGCGCAAAAGAAATCATCATGTCTTGTACGGTGATGACCCCGATATACTGACGTTCTTCATTTAGCACGGCCACTATTTGAAGCTTATTGTCACCCGCCACTTTGAGGATATCATAAAAATGGGCATCCAGTGGCACGACACAATCCTTGGCAGCTAAATCAAAGTCCAGCAGATTTTTTTCGATATCATTTGACTCCAAAATGATTTCTTCGGAAATAAAACCCATCAATTCACCGTCTCTTACTACGGGAAGGTGGTTGCAACGAAATTCTTCCATCCAAACAATTGCTTTGTGCGCATCGTCTGTCACCTTGAGTGGTGGGATCATGTGGTTGATTAACTCCTCCGCTATCATTTGACGCTTCTGTGAATTCTAGTTTTTTCTCACTAAAAAGTCCTCCACCATCTGATTAAATTTTTCGGGGTGTTCCATCATGGGAGCGTGGCAACATTTATCGATAAATTTCAACTCAGAATGAGGGATCAAACGATTAAATTCATAGCCAACCATTGGTGGTGTGATGGTATCGTTCAGACCCCAAACCAGGAGAGTGGGAATTTTTATATTCTGTAATTCCAGCGCCAAATTATTTCGTTGAGCCGATTTGGCAATGGCAACGATGCGCATACATTTGGGAATACTCTTGGTAGTCTCGAAAACTTCGTCAACGAGCTCTTTTGAAGCAACGTTTGGATCATAGAAAGTATAGGCCACTCTTTCACGGATGTAGTCGTAACTGCCTCTACGGGGGTAGGAACCCCCCATCGTATTCTCAAAAAGGCCAGAGCTGCCAGTCAATACTAATTTGGTGACTTTTTCTGGGTTCTTTAGTGTATAGAGTATCCCGACATGCCCCCCGAGGGAATTGCCCATTATCATCATCTTTTCCAACTTCTTCATCGCTACAAAACGTTCTGTAAACTCACGAAGACCCTCTAGGCCTGCTTCCTTAATCGGCATTTCGTAGATAGGAAGCATTGGAATAATTACCCGAAAATGCATTGAATAATGATTGACTACAGCCTCCCAATTGCTGAGCGCACCAAAAAGCCCATGCAATAGCATTAGCACCTCCCCTTTGCCTTCGTCTACATATTTAAAATCATTTTCCTCTTTTACCTGTAGCGGCATACCAGTCTATTTGATGAAAAGTAACTAAAAAAAACCCGAACCTTAGAATTGCCTGAAAATTTCTTTGAAAAAAGGGATGAATTGGCTCAAATACGAAGACATCTGCTGAGCCGCATTTTTGGTGGCAGGGTAAAGAAAAGATCCTTTGGTCCAGTCAGCTGGTACACTAATATGTACTGAATCACCTAGCCAAAAAATTACGCTTAGACAAAAAATGTATTTGACCAGCCCTAGTAATGCTCCGGCAGCAGCATCCACTTTGCCCAAAAAAGTGTTATCGAGCGAGTTCTTTATTCGTCTGCCTAAGAACAAAGTCAGCACTAATACCAAGATGAAAACAACTGAAAAAGCGATATAGGGGAGAAATTTCTTGTCAGCGTTGAATTCGCGCTGCAGAAATTCCATGCCAATGCTCATGAGCTTAAACCCGAGGAAAATGCCCAATACAATAGCTACCAAAAAAAACAGCTCCATCAAAAATCCTCTTCGGTAACCAAGAAAAGCACCTAACGCTAGGACAAGCCCAAGCGCGATATCAATTTTGCTCAAGACGCAAGCAATTTTTTTACAAGCTCTGATATCAATTTGCCATCCGCTTTTCCGGCCAATTGCTTGGTAGCGATGCCCATTACCTTACCCATATCCTGCGGACTTTTAGCTCCCACCTGCTCCATGATTTTCTTGAGCTCTTCCGCTATCTCAGTTTCAGAAAGTTGCTTTGGTAAATAGCGGCTGATAACATTCAGTTCGAGGAACTCTTTCTGGGCTAAATCTTCTCTGCCTTCTTTCTGAAATATTTCAGCCGATTCCTTCCTTTGCTTCGCGGCCTTCATGAGGAGCTTCCCTTCTACATCGCTAGCGATATCACCACTTCCTCCCTTTTCCGTTTCGGCCAGTAGGATCATTGACTTAATGCTACGAAGGGCCATCAGCTCATCTTTATTTTTTGCCAACATGGCCGCTTTGATGTCGCTGTCGATTTGCGTTTTTAAACTCATATCAATTAATTTTGGTGGCAAAGTTACATCAAGAATTGGCGAAGAAAAAAGAAGTCATTTCCCACAGTCGTTCAAAGATGTAATACCTTTGAAGTGGAATGACAAGACTATCTGTAAACATTAATAAGATTGCGACACTACGCAATGCGCGGGGAGGGAATAATCCAAACGTAGTGCAAGTGGCGAAGGACTGTGAACGCTTTGGCGCACAGGGAATCACGGTTCATCCACGACCGGATGAACGACACATTCGATTTCGTGATGTGCTTGACCTAATGAACGTAGTTAAAACCGAGTTCAATATCGAAGGATATCCAGACGAACGGTACTTGGAACTCATTCGAACAGCAAAACCGGCACAAGCCACATTGGTACCTGATAAACCAGATGCCATCACATCTAACGCTGGTTGGGACACGATTTCGCACAAAGCATTTCTAAAAGAAGTGGTTGAAGAAATTCAGAAAAATGGTGTACGTGTTTCTGTTTTTGTTGATGCCAATACCAGAATGATCGAAGGAGCTAAAAAAATAGGTGCAGACAGGATTGAACTTTATACCGAACCTTATGCCGCTGGCTATCATGCCAACCGAGAACAAGTGGTTAAGCCATATATTGCTGCTGCAAGCCTCGCTTATGAGTTCGGATTGGGAATAAATGCAGGACACGATTTAGACTTAAAGAATCTTTCCTATTTAAAACAGTCCATCCCTCACTTGGATGAAGTTTCCATTGGCCATGCCTTAGTCTGCGATGCGCTGTATCTTGGCCTCGAAAATACAATACAGTTATATCTTCGAGAGCTGCAGTAATTCAAAAGACCTCTCCCAGGTTTACAAATACACCCTGCGATCCACCTTGCCCAAAGCCATAGTCGATACACACATTGGCTCTTGAATATTTGTTGAATTTGATCCGCACACCGGCCCCCGCACCTAGGGCAATAGAATCAAAGTTGTTGGCCGGCCAGTTACTAACTGATTGTGCATTGCCGAAAATCACACCTCCAAGCAAGCCGTTACGCAATATTTTAAAGCGGTATTCTGATTCCAGATAAACTAGAATTTTGCTTCTAAAACGCCCTTGAATATAGCCTCTTCCTAGGTTGCTGCCAATGTCCCAACCGGTAGCGGGCAAATCCAAATAGGGCGCATTTCCTCCAAACGTAAACCAATTGTAACTCCAAAAAGCCAGAATATTTTCACTCCTTTTTGGAAATGGCACATACTTACGCAGATCTACCAAACCCATTTGCCACGGTCCATCGCTTCCCAAAAAAGTAAAATTTGTGCGGTATACTACGTTCATAAATTTACCTCCCTGTGGATTAATTGAATTAACCCGATCGTCAAAAAGCAGATTGAAAAGTAGGCCGGTTGCGTTAGATTGTTTAGTAACCCCGTACCCATTAACCTCAGCAAGAACAATTTGATTGTCGTTTGTTGGTTCGATTGTTTGCACGATATCATAATGATAATCCCAAGCAATGCCAACACCCGCATACCAATTGGGGCGAAAACTTTTTAAGACTGTTTGATGAAGACGAATATAGGAATACGTTTGATCTACCGATCCTGCCAGGCTGGATGAACTGCCTAAGCCATAGGTCTTTTGTGGATACCAATAGTAGCGCCAATCCGATACTATATTGAATTTATTATTTTTTGTCCAAAGGTTATTTTGAACTCGAAATACAAACTGTTCTTTTTGGGTGTACAAAACATCCGTGTAAATAATTGAAATCTTCTGATCTCTTAATTCGCCGGCAAAAAAAGCAAAGTCACCAACAAAGATGGCAGAGGCTCCACTCGTAAGTGAGTACCCAACAGATGGTGCACCTGAAAAATAAACACGCCCTGATTTTTTATCCAACGAGTCATGTTTGGATGCCCACTTTGTGTTTAAAATACTGCTCAACACATCAATGGCGTCCACGTCTGTTTTCTTTGCTAACAACGTGTCTTGCTCTTGCGCAAACGAGAGTGAATTGACCGTCACAAAAAAGAAGAGACTTAAAAAAGAATACCTCATTAGAGAGTTTTGGGTTTGATTGGAAACAATCCCAGCGGTTTAAAACGGCAAGTTAGGTCAATGGGTTCAATCGACCTACCCAACATCTTTAGCTTTGTATGAAACCGAATCTTTTGCTTTAGTAGTTGGCAAAAACGATTTACGGAAAGTCAACAAAGCTTTATATTTCGCAAATATGGAAAAACTTATTTCGGTTGTCCTAAGCTTTTTCCGTAACGCGCTTTTGAAGACTCCAAAGCCAGTTGTCTTTTCAACGAAAGAGGGGGCTCTACGAGGGTATGATCCCGTGTGCTATTTTAAGATTGGAAGACCCGAAAAAGGAAATACAAACTACACCTATCTCTACCAAGATTCAGCCTGGCATTTTACTTCTGCCGAAAATCTTTCAATATTCAAGGAAGACCCCGAGAGGTTCGTTCCCCAATTCGGTGGATACTGCGCTTTTGGAATGAGTCGTGGGTATAAAGCAGAAATCCAGCCCGATGCCTGGACAATTGTAGATGGCAAGCTCTATCTAAACTATAGCCTTGATATACTAGCGAAATGGCGTGCGAGACAAACCGAACTCATTGAAAAGGCAAACAAAAACTGGCCGACCGTAAAAACAAAATAGTCGGACGCGTAGCCAAAAGGAATTTGATCGCCAAGAATTCTCCCCTGAAACATAATTAATCGGACTTTTTAGCCCCAGATTGATAATTCTCTTATTAAAAAAGAAGAAGCTTACTATATTGCGGTGTCCAAAAAGCGGTATGAACATTTATTTAGTAGAAGACGATTCTATTTACGCTGAATTCATCAAAAAATCGCTTGCCCAAAATCAAGCCTATAAAATCAGCCATTTTTTATCGGCCGAAGACGCGCTGAAATCGATAAAAAATAGTTTCCCCGATGCCATGGTGATTGATTACAAGCTTCCCGGCATGAGTGGGATTGAACTCTACGAGAGCATCAAAGAAAAGATAAATGATGCCCATAAAGTGATCATGCTAAGCGCAATAGATGACGGCAATATGGTGCTTAGCTTTATTCAAAAAGGAGTTAGAGACTATGTGATCAAAGATGAAAATGTCATTGAATCATTAGTTGCCATTCTTGAGGGAAAGGATGACGATTACCTTTTTAACTAACTAATTTCTTTTTTAGTATGACAATAAAAGTGGTCCCCAGGTGACTACTTTCACATTCGATGGATCCTTCCATCTTGTCAAGAATTGCTTTAACGATCCACAATCCTAGTCCGGTTGAACTCTCACCGCCTGTTGGCCGAGCGGCCAGCCGCTGGAGCTTATGGTATAATTTCAATTGATCCTCTGCGCTAATTCCAGGCCCTTCATCGCGAATGGCCGCACGTATGCTTTCACCTTGGTCTATTATATCTACGAAAACCTGTCGTCCCGATTCGGTAAATTTAAGTGCGTTGGAAAGTAGATTTTCAAAGACACGCGTGAGATACAATTTATCAGCTACAAGAATAGCTTGAGCAGGAGTATTAAAATGAAACTTGATTCCTTTTTTTTCCGCCAGCGTCTGGTAGTTTTTTACAAGACCACCAAGTAACGTAACCATATTTAGTTTCTCGTTGAAAAACTCTATTCCTTTATCCTCCAGCCGCCTATTATCAAGAAGGTTTCTAATCATTCCCAACCCATCGGCCACAACCTGATGAATCTTGTTGAGGTATTCCTTTTGATCGGGCGTAAAATTCTCTGCCGAAAGATTCAACAGATGCACTAACGCGAATATTCGATTGAATGGACCTTTCAGGTCATGAGAAACAACGCTAATGATCTGTTTATTTTGATGAAAGAGTTCGTCTAGCTCGCCTTTCCTTTGTTCCAAAAGTCGCAATTGAGCTCCTATCTCTCTAGTCTGTCTTGAAATGATTTGGTTTTTTTGCCTCAGCGTTAAGGCTGCAAAAAGAAGCCAGCAGATTGCCACAACCAAAAAGCCAATGATCACAATCAGGCTAGAATTTTCCATTTTCGTTTGCTACAGCAGACTACTTATTTGTTCAATTTCACTTCTTGGTTGTATTTAACAGGTACTTTTATAGTTACCCCACGCGCTTTAACACGTAAATAGCCAGTCATTTGAATCTGGTAGGATTTGCCTCCAAAAAAACCGATCACCGCATCGATTAATCCGAATCCTTTAATGTCAAGTTTTGCTTCAATGGGTATTGTAAAATCGGAATTTCTCGGAACTAGCAATTCCATTTGTTGATCTACCAAAGCAGCCTTTTTCCCGTCAACCAACACCTCGACTTTAATTTCCTTCAGCGTAGCCTTTATCTTATTTGGGTTGTAGAAAAAAGCATCTCCTTTTAATACAGGGCTTCCGCTAAGGCCAACATCGAGCGTTAAATTATTAACTGACCTAAAGACTACTTGCTCTTTCGGCACACAGGACCAAACCAAAAAAGCCAAGAAAAAGCATCCAAAAAGTGTACTATTGCTTATTCGCATATCGCCCAAAGTTAAAGCATGCTGTTAAATTTACATGGTGAATAACGAACTTACTTCTCAATTAAACATGCTGGCAGACCAAATTGCTGAGAATGGCTATGTGGTAATTGATGATTTCCTGTCACAGCAAGAAATTGAATCGATCCTTGCACTGGAGGGATTCAAGAATGGGATGTTACAATTTAAGAAGGCTGGTATTGGCAAAAATCAGGATAAACAAATCAATGAAGCAATTCGGGGTGATTATATTCAGTGGATCGATCCAAACAATGCCGAGCCTCCATTACTAACTTATCTTGCTAAACTTAGGCAAGTGATTGCCTTTGTTAACCAAAGTCTCTTTCTAAGTTTAAAAGACTGCGAGGTGCATCAAACAATCTATCCCATTGGTAGTTTTTATAAACGTCATTTGGATCAGTTCAAAAAAGATGATCATCGTAAGTTGTCAGTAATCTGCTACTTAAATAAAGATTGGAAAGAGACGGATGGTGGTCAATTACGAATGTTCATTGGCCATGAATCCCAAGATATTCTTCCCGTAGCAGGAAGATTAGTATGCTTTCGCAGTGATTTATTGGAGCATGAAGTCTTGCCAGCTACAAGGGAGCGCTTAAGTTTGACCGGATGGCTAATCGATAAAGTTGGGTAATCTAAAATCATCCTATATCCAGTCATTAAACCAATCCTCCTTTTCTTTGATAACTGCAAATCAAAATCTTCTATATTGCCAATCAAATAGTCAACTCACCTAACAGCTATTCAAAAATGAAAAACACGTTACTCTTACTTCTATTCTTGTGTTCCATTTCCACGTATGGACAATCTGACAAAGCCCGCCAGGCGATCAAAGCGAAAGCAACAGAAATTGAAAAGAAAGTAATTGCCTGGCGCAGAGATATCCATGAGCATCCTGAATTGGGCAATCGAGAATTTCGGACGGCAGGGTTGATAGCAAAGCACTTACAATCACTAGGTATTGAAGTAAAGACGGGTGTTGGAAAAACAGGTTTAGTTGGTTTGTTAAAAGGTGGCTTGCCAGGCCCCGTGGTTGCACTTCGTGCTGATATGGATGCCCTGCCTGTTTATGAAAAAAATGATTTACCCTTTGCTTCTAAAGTGACTACCGAATACAACGGTCAGCAAGTAGGCGTGATGCATGCCTGCGGACATGATACACACGTAGCCATGTTGATGGGTGCAGCAGAAATACTTGCTTCCATGAAAAAAGATTTGAAAGGCTCTGTAAAATTCATTTTTCAACCCGCTGAAGAAGGCGCCCCTAAAGGAGAAGAAGGCGGAGCAGCACTGATGGTAAAAGAAGGTGTGATGGAGAACCCTAAAGTAGATGTGATTTTTGGACTTCACATTAGTTCGGAAGATGAAGTTGGCACCATTAACTATCGCCCAGGCGGCACGATGGCTTCGGTGAACGATCTAAAAATTACAGTGAATGGAAAGCCTTCGCACGGGGCACAGCCGTGGGCGTCTGTAGACCCTGTTCTGGTGTCTGCACAAATCATCACTAGCCTTCAAACTATTGTGAGTAGAAATGTAAATGTTACAGAGAATCCCGCAGTGATAACAATTGGTGCTATTCATGGTGGCAATCGCAGCAATATCATTTCCGAAAAAGTGGAAATGTTGGGAACTGTTCGAACACTAAGTGCCGAAGATGAAAAAATGGTAATCCAGCGCATCAATGAAATTGCCACCCATACAGCGCAGGCAGCAGGGGCTACTGCCATTGTAGAACTTCCCTATAGCATTCGCTACCCGGTAACTGTCAATGATGTCGCCTTGACGAACCGGATGCTCCCTTCCGTTCAAAAATCTGCGGGCAAAGAAAATGTAAAACTTGTTCCCGCTCAAACGGGAAGTGAAGACTTCTCTTACTTTGCCGAAAAAGTACCAGGCCTCTTTTTGTTTTTAGGCGGAATGCCAAAAGGAACAGACCCTAAAAAGGCAGGCCCTCATCACACTCCTCAATTTATAATTGACGACAGCGGTCTCACACTTGGTGTGAATACACTTTGCAATTTGGTAGTGGATTACTCGAATGGAAAATAAATGATACCCGGTTTCCAGTTACAGGTTACTTGCAACTGGGAACCGGCAACTCATTTCATTCCGTCCTCAAACTAGTTACCGGATTTGCCAATGCTGCTTTGATGGCCTGGTAGCTTACCGTAGCCAGTGTTATCACTAAAGCTCCCGTTCCTGCCACGGCAAAAACCCACCAGGAAATTTCGGTACGGTATTCGAATTTCAACAACCAGTTGTTCATTGCATAGAATGATATCAGACTCGCAATCAAAAAAGAGATGGTCACCAGCAACACAAAATCTCGTGATAACATTTTCCATAATGTAAATACAGAGGCACCCATTACTTTCCGTACGCCTATTTCTTTGGCTTTCTGCTCTGCTACAAATGAAGCCAGTCCGAAAATACCGAGGCAACTGATAAAGATGGCAAGTGCTGCAAAAAAGCTGGCCAGCTTTCCGATGCGCTCTTCATCACCAAACTTTCGAGCATAGTCTTCGTCTACAAACTTATATTCAAAGGGTGCATCAGGATTATGCTTCTTTATAACTGTTTCTATTTTACCTAGCGCTTCACGCGAAGCCATCTCAGGGTTCATCTTCATAAGAATGACATTGCCATCGTCTTTTGAAATATGGAACAAGGAAGCTCTCGCTGGCTCATAAGGCGATTCTACCACCATGTCTTTAATGATGCCGATGATCGTATAGGGCTTCCCCTCCCATGTCAATGTTGATCCCACCGTTTTTTTGAATCCTAAAAATTTCTCGGCAGCCTCGTTAATGACAAACGCGTTGGAGTCAGTAGAAAATTCATGAGAAAAATCACGGCCATCTTTGAACTGCCAGCCAATCGTTTTGCCATACTCGTGAGTGATGCCATTATTCGGAAAATCTACCGCCAACGCAGGATCCTTTCCTTCCCACTCGAAACCTCCATTACTATTCCACACCTGCGTAACGGGACTGCCTGACTCGGCCATTTCAACAATGGCGCCCGAACTCTTCAGCTCATTTCTTACTGCCTCAAAATGCTTATGCAAATCCTGAGTCGTCAAAAACATATTGATCAATCCATTTCTCTCATAGCCAATCGGTCTGTTCTTCGCATACTGTATTTGATTAAACACAACGATCGTTCCGATGATAAGGGTAACAGAAACTGAAAACTGCACTACCACTAACACCTTTCGAGGGATGGACGCAAATCTTCCTACCCGAAAAGTTCCTTTTAGAACTTGAACAGGATTGAAAGAGGAAAGGTAAAGTGCAGGATAACTTCCGGCTATGATTCCCGTGAGCAAACTAAAACAAATGCCAGCCAACCAAAACATCGGATTGAACATAGGAAGAACCAATTTTTTGTCTGCCACTTGATTGAACGTTGGCAACATTAGTTGCAACAACAACGAAACAAGGAATGCTAAAAACGAAACCACTAACGATTCGCTAAAAAATTGACTTACCAATTGCATGCGAACGGAACCGATAGATTTGCGAATGCCTACCTCTTTTGCTCTTCGTTCAGAACGCGCTGTACTTAAATTCATAAAATTGATGCACGCAAGCATCAACACAAACGTGCCGATGATGCCAAATAGCCAAACAAACTCAATCCGTCCGCCCACATTGACTCCGTTTTTAAATTCACGATACAAATGCCATTGGCTCATGGGCAACAGAAAAACGATTGGCTTGTATTTCCGATCTCCATCATCTTTGAGTTTGTTGAATTTAACATTCTTGATTTTTGCAGAAACCGTTGTCATGTCGGCCTTGTCTGCGAGTTGAGCAAATGTCTGTGTGAAATTGCTACCCCATGGATTCTCCATTTTTTTGATCCATTCGTTGGAGATGATGTATAAATCCCATGGCAACAAATAGTTCATATTGCGAAAGAAAGTGTTGTAAGGCAAGTCTTCATATACTCCAGTCACTTTTACATCGTGCTTATTGTTAAGACGCATCACTTGGTTGACGGGGTCGGCTTCTCCAAAATAAGCCTTCGCAGTTGATTCCGATAACATAATAGAATAGGGTTCTTTCAATCCATCGCGCGTGCCTTTGAGCATTTTCAGCGTAAGCATCTCGGTGACTTCGGGCTCAAAATAATAACCGTCTTTATTGAACTTCTTTTCGCCAAAAGAGAGAATATGGGTATTGTTCCACGATGCCTGCAATACATACTTAAAATCACTCCCAAAATTGTTTCGTATCTCTTCACCCATTAGATACGGATTGGATATTTGTGATTGCACCACTCCGTTGTAAGTATTGTGCTGCCAAACCTGTGCTATGCGATCATAGTTTTGATGATACCTATCATACGAGAGCTCGTCCCAAATCCACAAGCCGATGAGAATGGCTACAGCCATCCCGGTTGCCAGGCCGGCAATGTTGATAAACGAATAGCCTTTTTGCCGAGTTAGGTTGCGGAAAGCGATTTTGAAGTAGTTTTTAAGCATCGTTAGTGAGGGTTATCCTTAGAGTACAGGATATACTTCACAAAACGCCAGAGGTTGCAAGGATTACGACATTTTTTTTAAAGTTCGAAGACTTATATTCGCTCACCGTATTTTACATTGATTTAACATCCCATGAATTTTAAAGAAATAATTGAAGGCGTGTACCGCGAGGTAAAGGATATTGACGATCGCGGCAAGCTGGCCTCCTACATTCCTGAGCTTGCGCAGGTGAACCCTAAACGATTTGGTATTCACCTCTCCACCGTTGACAACTACCAATTTGGAGTGGGCCACTATACCGAGAGATTTTCTATTCAAAGTATTTCGAAAGTGCTGGCCCTTACGCTGGCGTATAAAATAAAAAATCAGAGTATCTGGAAGCGCGTGGGTATCGAGCCTTCCGGAACGGCATTTAATTCCCTAGTGCAATTAGAGGCCGACAAGGGCATCCCCAGAAATCCATTTATTAATGCGGGCGCCATGGTGATTGCCGATATCCTGATCACTCATTTAAAGAATCCGAAGAAAGATTTTATTGCTTTTGTGCGAAGCCTTTCGAACAACCCCGGCATTGACTATTCCGAAACGGTGGCGGCCTCTGAAAAATCGGTGGGGTATCGCAATGTGGCGCTCTGCAATTTCATTAAATCATTTGGCAACATCGAAAACCATCCCCAGGTGGTGCTCGATTTTTATTTTGACCTGTGCTCTATTGAAATGAATTGCCGCGAGCTTTCCGAAACATTTTTGTTTTTAGCGCACGATGGCAAAACCCTGAGCGGCATGCCAGTTTTAACAAACCATCAAACCAAACGTATAAATGCACTCATGCAGACGTGTGGATTTTATGATGAGTCGGGCGAGTTTGCATTTAAAGTAGGGCTGCCCGGCAAGAGTGGCGTGGGCGGAGGCATCATCGCTGTCAATCCCGATCGATATACCATTGCCGTTTGGAGCCCCCGGCTGAACGCGAAAGGAAATTCATATAAAGGCGTGCGCGTGCTCGAAAAGTTTACCAAAAAAACAGAGTCTTCTATTTTTTAGGGAACCTGGTAGCCTGAGCTTGTCGAAGGCTTGGCGGCTTATCGCAACGTCATTTCTACGCAGAGTCTCTGCCTCTGGACTCTGCGATTAGACACACGCTCACCGCCAGAGTTCCAGGGGCGAGAGGCTCTGCGGAGAAGATGCACAAGCGGACGCCTGCGCTAGTTGGATAAGAAATGGGAAGACTGAATTTGTATTCACCAAAGTAGGTATTGTGTACTCAGGCCGAAATTAAATGAGATGTTTATTTTTCTTCAGGATTGTTAATCTTTTCAATAACCACAAGATCACCACCAACAACCCTAAATCCGGCAATTCGTTGAATTTTTCTGGGAGCAGTTTGGACACCTTTGTACTCCTCATAAATCCTCTTCATGTCCTCTGGTTCTCTCTCGTAAATATACGTGTATATAGGGGGGTAATTTTTTTTCTGTTCTAATCTGTTAACTGAAAAAGTAACCTTCAAATCGGCTGATGCTTTGTGAGGAGGAGCCCCATCTTTCCTCACCCTACCTACAATAGTTTTAGCACGTACCTTTTCAACAGATTTCCTTTTTGCACTTTTCTTTATTATGGTTCTCTTTGATGCCATTCGAATTAATAATTATCTGCCGGATTACCTACCTGAGCTTCACGCTTAATTGGTTTTTTGTTTTTGGGAACATCCGTACTAATTAACCCAAAGCTACTAAATTCCACAGAAGAATCTCGTTTTAGAGTGTAATAGGTTATTGTAGGGTTGTTGCTATAACTATCAAAAATTAGCCCTAGAGGCACATATCTATCTGTCTCCAAAAATCGGTCAAGTGCCCTCTTAGTCGCCTTCTTGCGATCCAACTCAACTAAAGTTAGATGACAATCATAAGAGAGCTTTTTTAATGTTTTTACTAAATCTAGAATTCCTTCGGTACTATTGCCAATCTTCGGAATTACGACATTTATCCTGAAATTTGATGCAAGGTTAAGTAAAGATTTATAGCCGTTTGTTGACTCTTCCCCAAAGACAATTTCCACTGACTCCTCATGAACAAGAGTTGCTCCAAACGGAAGACTATTAAATTCCGGCAATTTTCTCTTAGCATAATCTGAATCTAAAATAATGCCACCAAATAGATCGGCTATGCTATTTGATATACCGGATTTTCCTGAAGCCGGAAGTCCAATAACTATATAGGCTTGACCATTCTGCTGAATTTGCGTTTTTGGAATCGCTCCACCTTTGCCTAGTGCGATTTCTTCGTCAGACTTTAATCTTTTTTTGGTGATGAGTTCTTTTACTATTCTATCTTTTAGTTCTATTCTATCTCTTTCATTTCTATAATACAAGTTTCTGTAAGAATTGCTTCTACTAGTAATTTTTTTTTCATCAAAATTGTCAATATTAAGTTCGGTTGATACTATTTTGGGAATTGTGAAGTAGTTAGACTTATCAATTTTCATATCAAGAGCATTTACTAAAAAATGCTCAACAAGTTCAAATGTGTTTAACTGCCTAGAATTTTTACTTGCCATGGAGATTTCCTTTTTTGTATTCTATATTGAACAAGGGTGCAATACCTAACTTCATGGTATTTTACCTCAGTTAAAGGAAGGAAACTATTGATCAAAAACAAAGCGTGACCTTGCAAACTTAGACTTTAACTTAATAATTGGCGGGATTACGGTGAAATTTGATTGTTGGTCTTCACCAGCACAAGCGAAAGCAGCTCAATGCCCCCCGCTGAGGTGGACACTGAGGAAGACAAAATGACTATTTGTTAAGACTTGTAATGATAAAAACAATAATAGCGCTAGAGTCAGTCACGCAGATTCAGCTATGCAAGCGGTTTAATCATTAGTCTAATTCGCAAGGCTTCATCATGAACGTTACGAAAGTAAGTTTCCAAAGGCCGACCATATTCCTTATGGTCTTTAATTATCTGTTCGAGTTCACCATCTATGATACGTCTATCGTACACTAAATAACCTAAAAGCTGAGGTGTTGTTTGCACCCTATCACTGCCCAGAATTGTTGCTGCGAATTTTCTTCCCTTCTGATCGTCAGTAAGAAAGCATTGATTAATTTTTCTTGCGAAAGCAATGGAGGACAACTCACCTATACCTAATGACTTACGCAATCCAAGTATTTCTGCATCCTGAATATCGGCAATTGACTATGAATGACTTAGGAATTTTCCTTTATCAATTTCGCTCCTTAATTTACTCTGAAGAAAAAGCTCAGGCTCAGACGAGTTTTTTCGTGGCTTATAAATGCATTCATATTCAACAAATTTTGTCAATGAAAAGAAACATTTAATGTCAAGAGCAAGTTTGTAAAGCTTGTTGCAAGAGATTAAATTCCAGATAGAGCATGTATCTATAACATTAATCCTATTAAATGTTGTTAGGTTAATGTTCATTGGTCAGTTTTAAATTGAATAATCCTAAAATTTCTGGTAACTGGATACTGTCCGTCAAAAGCATTTCCGCCATTTTATTAGAAGAGATTTTTCCGCTTGAATAGGCATCAAAACATTTCTTGACGTAGAAAGACGATAACCCCATTTCAAAGCAGCTTTTCTTCGCATCGTAAATTTTTGGTGAAACCCCATTTAATTCTGAATCCAATTTTTCTCTTCTAGGTATTTTTACACCCTTCAAATTCTCAAAGTCAGTTTCATTTAGAATTTTGGATTGCTTCAGTGAAATTGCTAGAACTATCGGGTTCACCTTTAATTTTAAGGCAGTGTCTTTAATTATCTGTTCCGTCCAGCTTACGTTTTTAAACTTCGATGCTAAACTTGTAGGAACCAAAAAGGCTGAGGCAAATGCGTTTGCTCGTATTTCACGATAATCTTGGTAGTCAACCTTCTCAAAAGATACGTTGACAATATTGCTGAAATCAAAGATAGCATGACCAGTTTCATGTGAGACTGTAAAGTTCTGACGAAATACATCCTCATCATAATTTACTAAAATGCACTTCCCTGCGTAAGGGTGATTAATAAACAAACCCGAAATATCTGAGTTCTGTAGTCTCCTTCTAAAAATGTGGAGTCCAATCTTTCGCAGCTCAAAGTAGATATCCTGTATAACTTTATCCTCACCAAATCCTAAGGATTTACGTAGTGCTGAAGCTGCTTCTATGCCTTGAGTCTTATGTAAGCTTGTTTTGCTTTCAAACGAAAAATTGTTTCTTTCAAAACCTATTTCTCTTAAAACAAATTCCTCACACTCACAGAGAAAAATAAATTCTTGAATTGTCCATCTGTCTTGTTTTGATATGTTACTTCCAAATTTTCTATAAAGAATATCAACTTGTTCTGAAGCTGATTTTTGTTCATTACTTATAAAGAAATTGTAATCCTGAAGATAATAGTCCGACAAGATAAGAACTTCGTCTCCAGTAGGTTCGCTCAGTCCACTTTCCAATTCTCTCAGTCTTACAATTTTAATACCGACTCTTGTAGAAACCTCAGCTTGTTCCAACTCTAATTGAGTACGACATCGAATCAATTTATCTCCAAAAGCTTTTAAGTCAAACGACATACTTAAAAGTAAGCAAAAAAATACTGTGTTCAATCACGTCAATTCTCGCCTACCTTGGTCTACATTGACAATATTGAAAACCTAGCGTGAAGGATGGAGCGGCATGTTTGAGCTTCGCTTTTGCGAGAGCCCTCGTTTCATCGGGGCCCGACATGGACGTGCGGTTGGTGGCGAGTAGTGACAGCCTGACCCCGATAGCCTTGAGCGCGGGCTGCGCGCATCGGGGGCACGCCCTCCTACGCTTAGGCAGCTAAATAGTTTCAAAAAAATAATTATCTATTTTCTTGAACGTTCTCTGGTCTCGTGTGTACAGAGCACTAAATTGAAACCTATGAAACGAATCCTTCTTGTTTTTGCACTGTTGCCGTTGCTTGGCCTGGCTGCGCCAGAAAAAATCCTCCCCAAAACGTTAGAACTAAAATCCATTGATTGGTACACACAACAAGCCAGGGCATGGAACGAAGAGACAAATCGTAACCGGTCTCATGCTGAGAGTTGGTTTAATTACTATGCGGCTTCTTATTTTAGTCAAGATGCAACTGCTCACCTAAATCAGATTGTGCAAGACATGGAAAAGGCGGTGCCTGATTCCTATGAATTGCTCGTTGTGAAAGGTTGGAACAGTGGTTACTCAATAGAATCGCTGCGCTTTTTGCAAGAAGCCTATACCATGAGCCCTGAAAAGCCGGAAGCGTACGGGCTATTGCAAATTCTTTCAGAGCTTAATCTTGATGCAGCGAGTAGAGCAACTTTCAGCGATCAATTACTTTCTCATGCACAACTATCACCTTCGTTACTAAGCTATAGTTACAACGTTCTCATGTCGCTTGAGCCTGGATCCATTTTGATCACGGAAGGCGAAAGCACAACGTCACCTCTTTTTGCTTTGCAAGACGTAATGAAAGTGCGCAATGATGTAAGTATTTTAAACTTAGATCTTCTTGGTAATGCCACTTATCTGGAAAAGAAATTTAAAGCGCTCGGCCTTACGTTAAACGGTCCGATTGACGCTAGTAATTTACGAACTGCACTATGCGCCCTACTTCCACTGGCAAATAATGGAAAGAAATTTTATTATGCCCTTACCCTTTCCCAAGACAATCTTTCTTCGATTAAAGAAAATTTATATGTGGTTGGTTTGGCATCCGTTCACAGCATCACCAACTTTGATAACGTAGCTCAAATCAAAAAAAATCTGGAGAAGGAATTTTTGCTAGACTATTTGCGAGTCGACTTCAATGGAGAATCGAAATTTGCAACCGGCAAAGTATTTAGTGCCAATTATCTGGTGCCGATGATTTTGTTGTATGAGTCCTACCTAAAAGAAAATCAACTGGAGAAAGCGAAAGAGCTACGCCAATTGATAGAGCGGGTAGCGCATGACAGTGACAAGGAAGCCGCCATTGCTCGATTCTTGGGAAATGAAGTGCCGGAAGAGATTCCTTATTATCCTTCCTCCATCACAGCAAAATCATTAGAGGGTAAATTTCGCCCTGTGTCAGATAAAATTTATGCACAGGAAAACGAAGTGACTAATGAGCAGTACAACTTATTTCTCAGTTATCTATCTTCGCATTCGCTGACAGAACTCTATGAAAAATATAAGTTTGACTTTAGTGGCTATGAAGAGCCTACGCTTTCGTTGATGAAGAATTACTCGGCCAACCGCGTAGCAACTAAAAAGAACAAATACTTCAACAACTACCCGGCCATAGATGTTAGCTACGAAGCGGCCCTTGCCTACTGTGCGTGGCTTACCCAACAATACAATCGATCACCTGAACATAAATTTAAAAAAGTGCTATTCCGATTACCTTCGATCGATGAATGGCAAATTGCAGCTGCATCCATCAAAAACCCTACCTCTTGGAAATGGGATGATCAAAAAGTAGAAGTAAGAATTACACCTCCGAGTGATCCCTTTGGAAAAGTGTTAGAGAGGAGGATGGTTTCGTTGAGTGATCCCGAAATATTGTATCCATGGTTCCGATTCTTCGCTTTTAGAAACTCTGCAATTAACAATAGAGGTTGCTATTTGGGTAATTTCAAAGTGCCTGATCTAGGTGCGTGTCCTGGGGCAAATAAATTTAAAGGAATTGGTGCCGATGGTTTTTTAATGACAGGGCCCGCCAAATCATATTTTCCTAACGATATTGGTTTATACGATGTTGTCGGCAACGTAAGCGAGATGACGATTGAAAAAGGAAAATCATGTGGTGGAAGTTGGAACCATACTCCGGCAGAATCAACCATGCGAAGTATTAATACCTATGCAAAACCAAATGCTGCTACTGGGTTTAGGGTCTTTATGGACGTCATCGAAAAATAGTATCTGCCCTTGCTGAAACTATTTAGAAAATCGATGACCGGTTTGTCAGATGAAGATCTGATGGACAAAGTGTGTGGAGGGGATGAGCGAGCGTTGGAAGAAATTTACCAACGCTACAGCCAACCCCTCCTTCGCTATTTCTATCGCATGTTATGGCAAGACCAAAACAAGGCGGAAGATTTTTTGCATGATCTGTTTATTAAAATCATGGAGAAGAAAGTCCAATTTGAATCTGGCAGAAAATATTCTACCTGGATGTATTCCATAGCACATAACATGTGCAAGAACGAATATCGAAAACAAGCATTCCGATCATCGATTCAACATTCTTTCAATGGCAATGGAAACATAGACGAATCGATTACTCTAAAACTTGATCATTCTTCCTTTCATCAAACATTGGAAGTTCTGTTAACAAAGGAAGGGGAAGAAGCCCGCACGTTATTTGTTTTGCGTCATGAATTGGATATGAGTGTGACAGAGATTAGCGAAGTGATCAATTGCCCTGAAGGAACAGTGAAGTCACGTTTATTCTATTTAAAGAAGAAATTGGCTTTGGCCCTAGAACATTATAAGGTAGTACTTGAAAAATAAAATGTATGGAAAAATTTGAGAAGTTTGAACGGTTGCTTCTAGAGCGTTCGTATGGTGAGTTGACAGAAGATGAAAAACAGTTGGTCAAACTTTTCGTTGAATCGGAAACGGAATACGAATCATTGCGCAAAACGAATCAACAATTAAGTAATTATTTTTCAGAAAAGACTAATCTTTGGCCAAGTCCAAAAGTTTGGACCGCTATCAAAAGCGATTTAGCTATGGCTAAAAAATCTGCTTCTAGAAGCTATTGGCTAAGCACTCCAATGCCAGCGTATGCAACACTTACACTTTTGCTAGCAGTGGGAGTACTTTGCTGGTATGGAGGATCAAACTTCAATTCACTCAAAGAAGCAGAATCACAAATAGTAACTCGTATCGATACTGTCTACATTGCATCCAAGCCTGACACTGTTGTGCGTGAAAGAATTGTCTATTTAAAAGCAAGCCCATCACCAGCTATTATTCAGGTCTCCACTAATCAACCTCTAGCTGTACCCGCCACGAAGGGCATCAATATGAAAGAGAAAGAGGAACTGGAACGGCTTTTGGTTTCAGGGTCGCGGTGAGAATTGTTTACTTGACTTTTACTCCGACTTTAAACTACTAACCGGATTCATTCTTGCCGATTTAATGGCTTGAAAACTGATAGTAGCAACAGCAATACTAAGTGCCGCGAAGCCAGCTAACACAAATACCCATGGTTGAATTTCCATCCGGTAAGCAAAACCTTCCAACCATTGATTCATCGCATACCATGAAAGAGGTGTAGCGATTAGAATAGAAACAACGACTAGTATGATAAAATCTTTCGATAGCAACGCTACTATGTTATAGACTTCTGCACCCATCACTTTTCTAATTCCTATTTCTTTCGTGCGTTGCTCTGCTGTATAGGTGGCTAATCCCAGTAATCCCAGACAGGCTATGAAAATTGCCAAACAAGAAAAAGTTGTAAACAGTTTTCTAAAAATAAAATCAGATTGGTACTGACGATTGAAATCTTCATCCAGAAAGCTATACAGAAACGGTCGGTGTGGTGCGAGCTTGCTCCAAATCTCGCCAACCTCTGCAACAGTTTTGGTCATGTCCGTGGATTTTACTTTCAGCGATAGATACCTGCTTGCATAAGGCTCAAGCGGCAAGGTTAACGGCTCGATGTTGCGGTGTAGTGAAGTGTAGTTGAAGTCCTTAACAACACCGATTACTTCGCCTTCTCTTCCCCATTGACTGAATTTTTTGCCAATGATATCAGCCGGATTTGTATAGCCATATTGCTTAGCGGCCGCTTCATTAATAACTAGTGCTTTGCCTGAATCTGAGGGATGCTCTCTTGAATACGATCTACCTGCCACCAGCTTTAGATCAAAATGATTAATGAAATCCAACCCTACTTGAAAAACAGGTTGAGCGAGTCCTTTCATTTCGCCATCAGCGGTTTGTATCTCCGTGAATGCATTTGGAAAATAACTACCGGGCACGCTTCTGGAAAAAGCAGCCGATAAAATAGCTGGGTTAGCTTCCATTTCAATCTTCAAGGCTTCGGACTTGCGATTGACCAATTCATCGTAGTTGTAATCCAACACCAACATGCGTTCCTTATCAAACCCGAGATCTTTATCCAGCAGATGATTCATTTGGGTATAGACTATGATAGTTCCGGCAATCAAGGCAATGGAAAGAGTGAATTGAAAAACAACCAAGGCTCGTCTTAAATTAACTCCTCCAAAATTCGATTTGGCAATTCCTTTTATAACGGTGGCTGGTGCAAACCCCGACAATGCCAACGCTGGGTACGAACCGGCTATCAAACTAATCAACAACAGTATGCCAAAGAAGATTGGAATATTCTCCCATGTAATAACGGGTTGGATCGATAATACTTTCCCAGTAGACGATGCCATGCTGGGCATTGCAACAAAGACCAGAACAATGGCCACGAGCATCGATAGGAAAACGATGATGAACGATTCACCTAAAAACTGAAAAATCAAACTGCTTCGATAAGCGCCTATTGATTTTCTAATACCTACTTCCTTTGCACGCTCCATCGACCGTGCTGTAGCTAGGTTCATGAAGTTGATGATGGCAATTGCTAAGATGAATATTCCAATGACCGAGAACACATAAATATTAGATAGACTTCCGGTTTCCCCTGGCTGTCGTTCTGCGTCCGTACGGAGGTAAACATCCTTGAGTGGTTCAATGGCTATGGCATACTCTGACTTTGGATCTCCTTGTGCCCGCAATAGGAAGCTTGGTATTTTTTGCTCGAAAGCAGCACGGTTAAATTTTTCATTGACAAGAAAATACGTGTAGAAATCTACGTAGCCCCATGCAGTAAATATTTCTGGTATAGATTTTTTGAACGTACTCAGTGATAACAAAGCATTGAATCGAAAATGAGAATTGGAAGGCAAGTCGGCTACCACGCCAGTCACTGTGTAATCACCTGCATTAGACCTTCCTGCCGACTCGCTACCTTTCAACGATTTACCTATTGGATCGCTATCACCAAAATATTTCTTGGCCGTAGTTTCCGTGAGCACAATGCTGTACGGTGCAACTAAGGCAGTTTTTGGATCACCTTTTGTCAACTTCCAACTAAACACATCAAAGGCGGTAGAGTCCATGAAGAAGACTCCGTCTTCTTGATAATGTTTATCATCGATGCTTAACAATATATCGGCTCTGCCTGAAAACTGAACCACCCTTTCTATTTCTGGAAACTCATTTCCAAGTGCCGGGCCAATGGGCGCATTGCCCCACACCCAAAATGGAAAGGACTTAGCAGATGTTGAATCAGTGGTGGATTTTATACCATGAATCACTCGGTAAATCCGATCTCCTTTTTCGTGATAGTTGTCATACGATAGTTCATCTTGCACAAATAGGAAAATCAAGAAGCAACTGGCAATTCCAAGACTAAGTCCAAAAATATTTATGGCGGAATAGGCCTTCTTTTTGAGCAGGTTTCTCCACCCAATTTTAAAATAGCTTTGAAACATATCGTAGTTGTTTAAATAATTCAATCTTGATTTTCGAAGGGCAAATGGTCTCAGATAATTTAGGACTTGATACCAATAATTCAGTTTAACTTTTATTGCTGATTTAGTTTTTAAGCTCTCATAAAATTTTTCTTCCAAATCACCTTGCACCTCTTCCATTAGGTCGTTTCGTAAAAAACGACAAAGAAGGCGAGTTGCCAGTTTGGGTGGCGTATGTGAAGGTACCCTCATGATTTCCTATTCGTAACGTAATGCCTTCACCGGATTTGCCCTTGCCGATTTCAGCGTATGATAACTAATCGTGAGCAGACCGATTGCCAGGGCGAGAATACCCCCTACAAAAAACACCAGAAGATTAATATTTATTCGATAAGCAAAGCTCTCCAGCCAACGATGCAATGCGTAATAGGTTATCGGGCTCACCATCACAAAAGCAATGATGATGAGTATGGCAAAGTTGCGCGACAACAGAATAGCTATTTGACTTTCCGTTGCCCCCAGCACCTTTCTCACTCCAATTTCTTTGGTCTTCTTCTCGATCGTAATAGCTGCTAATCCAAATAAACCGACACAAGAAATTAGAATAGATAATCCTGCCATAATTGCCACTACTGAACTCATTTGATTATCGGAACGATACACTTCTTCAAAATGTGCATCTAAAAAAGTATAATCAAATGGATAGGATGGCACCAATTCATCCCACACTTTTTTTACCTCAGCTATTCCTTCTTCGGTTCGGCCCTTCTCAATTTTTACAGAGAGTTCCTCATACCCCCACTCAGGATGTACGACCAGGGCCAATGTGTTTACTTTGTAGTGAAGGGAATTGAAGTTAAAATCCTTCACCACGCCAATGATGGTTCCTAGGGAATCATTGTGATACCAATCGTGGCCGGCCTTCGTGCCTAGGGTTTCTTTCAACCTAAGTTCGTTGGCAAACGATTCGTTGATGATAAAAGCAAAACCTTTGTCTGTGGAGTTATCTTTTGAAAATCCCCGACCCTCTTTCACTTCTATGCCATAAACGCTTAGATAATCATAATCCACATTTACATTAGAAGGTGTAATAGATAAAACGCCTGTATCCGCCTTTACTTTGAAACCCCCTTGGTGAAAGTTGTTCCCCAAGCGCTGACCGCTGGCCGTAACACCACGGATCATCGATTGCTTTTGTAATTCTTTTTTGATGGTTTCAAATTTTTCGTTTGCCTCGTTATTCATGTTCACCAGCAACATCTGGTCTTTGTTAAAACCGATATCCGAATTTTTCATAAATGACAGCTGTTGCACAACTACAAGCGTACATACAATCATGGCGATGGCCAATCCAAACTGAATCACTACCAATGTACTTCGCAGCACCGATTTACCCTCGCCTTTGTTGCCTCCTTTTAGCACCTGCGATAAGTTAAATGAGGTCATGTAAAACGAAGGGTAGATTCCGGTGATTATTCCTAATGAAAGCGTAGCCAATAAAACAGCTGCGAGCTGCCAAACGTTGTGAAACAGTGACAAGATGGAAAGCTGTCTTCCTATCAAATCATTGAGGATCGGTATGAAAAGGATGTCGAGCAATAAAGCCACCGTCAATGCAATTCCTGCTAACATCACCGACTCAAAAATAAACTGACCAAACAACTGAAGTTTCTTGGCTCCGATTGTTTTACGCACGCCAATTTCCTTCCAACGATGCGAGGCCCTAGCAGTAGTAAGATTCATAAAATTCACCGCTGCAATCACTAAGATAAATCCCGCGATTACATAGAAGATCATCAGATACGATCCATTAAATTTTCGGTAATTGATATAGTCATGTTCAATATCGTTGGAAGCCAAATGAACCTGGTCAAGTTGCTGTAGAAATAATTTATAATTGGAATTGATTTGAGGATCATCCATGTGGCTGGAAAGAAATTTTGGAAACTTCTCTTCCATCCGTTTGACATTCGAGTTAGGTTCTAACAAAAGATAAGTAGTCATCCAATTGCCACCCCACGAGTTGTTCACATTATTCTCACCTTTAGTATAGGTAACCATCGACAGCAAGGCTTCGAATTGAATATGCGAATTCTCCGGAACATCCTTTAAGATACCTGTTATCTGATAATCGCGGCCGTCCCAAAAAATCGTATTGTTGAGGGCTTCATCCGTAGATTTGAAAAATTTTAGAGCCGTAGATTCGGTCAACAAGATTGTGAGTGGTCGGTCCAAGCATGTGTTGACATCTCCGTGAACCAGCGGAAAATCAAAAACATCAAAGAAAGTACTATCCGCCACCATCACATTGTCGATCAATTGCTTGGTTTCATCTTTGGTCATCAATTGCTTTCCGCGCAACCAAAACCGCACATAGTTATTGACTTCAGGAAAATCACGCTTCAAAGCGGGACCCATTCCCGGCATAGAGAGCGCTACCCTTTGCTCGTTTGTGCCGGTAAACTTTTGCACTTCATCTAATCGGTAGATATGGCTGCTTTTCGAATGAAAGGAATCAAAACTTTGCTCATCTGAAACAAACAAATAAATGACTACGCAAGCCGCGAGCCCAATTGCCAGACTAAAAACATTGATAAACGAAATCATCTTATGCTTAAAGATGTTTCGCGTACTGATTTTGAAATAATTCTCCAGTAGGTGATTGTTCATGGCGCTTAGTCTTTTAAATTTTTTAATGGCAAAGGGACGGAGATAATTAAATGTTTGATACCAGTAATTCCATTTGGCTTTGTATCGGGATTTTCTCTTCAAATCCGTTTGAAACTTCTCATCCAGATCACCCCGCACTTCTTCGGCAAGATCATCGCGCAGAAACCCCTTTAGAAGGCGGCTCGCCAACCTAGGTGGATTTATTTTGTCTTCCATTAAATTCCAAAACTCAGTTTAGCCGTAGCAAAGCCGGGAAACTGATCCCACAACGCCTGCTTAAAATCTTTCGCAGCGGCAAGGGTTTTTTTGCCATAAGCGGTAATGGTGTAAATTCGTTTGCGTCTACCTCCTCTTTCAGCGGTAGACTTCCCCATTTCTGATTTTAGAAATCCCTTCTCTTCCAATCGAGTAAGGGTAGAGTGTACTGCACCGATGGATACCGAGCGGCCAGTTTGCGATTCAAATTCTTCAGCAATTTTAAACGCATAGGCCTCCTCACCTAAGATTCCGCTCAGTAATAAAATTACTTCTTCGAATTCGCCAAGTCTTGTTTCGATCATATCATACTAGATTGTAGAACTAATATACGGAAGATTGAAGTATTTGTTCTACCAGTTAGGAACAAATATTTTGTGGCCATCTATCACATTAAAGGTTTTTTGAAACCTATTGACGCTTTTCCCATCGGAAATATCGCTGGTCTATTACCCACATTTGCTTATTTTTACCCTCCTAGACTTTAATCAAAATACCTATGAACTACCGCATCGAAAAAGACACCATGGGCGAGGTGCAAGTACCTGCCGACAAATAT
The DNA here is from genome assembly GCA_031400595.1 of Cyclobacteriaceae bacterium. Classification (GTDB taxonomy): domain Bacteria; phylum Bacteroidota; class Bacteroidia; order Cytophagales; family Cyclobacteriaceae; genus ELB16-189. Next base: position 732,121 of record JANNQG010000025.1, on the reverse strand, counting down.
TGGGGCGCACAAACGGAGCGCTCACGTAATAATTTTAAAATTGGGCCAGAGGCCAGCATGCCCAAAGAGATTATCCATGCCTTTGGGTATTTGAAAAAAGCCGCAGCTATGGCCAATCACGAGTTGGGTGTTTTAGCGGCTGATAAAAAAGATATGATCGCCACTGTATGCGATGAAATTGTAGCCGGCAAGCTAGACGATCAATTCCCTTTGGTGATCTGGCAGACAGGCTCGGGCACGCAAAGCAATATGAACGCGAATGAAGTGATTGCTTATCGGGCGCATGTATTGAGTGGCGGAAAACTCGCGGACGAGAAGAAAGTATTGCATCCGAATGACGATGTAAACAAATCGCAGAGCAGCAACGACACTTATCCCACTGCGATGCACATTGCGGCCTATAAGCAAGTGATAGAAATCACCTTGCCGGGATTACAAAAGCTGCGTGACACATTGCGCAAAAAAGCAATTGATTTTAAATCCATTGTAAAAACTGGACGGACGCATTTTATGGATGCAACTCCCCTTACACTTGGTCAGGAATTTGGTGGATATGCACAACAACTAGAGAATGGAATTCGTGCCATCAAAAACGCATTGGAAGTCATCGCAGAATTAGCGTTGGGTGGCACAGCTGTAGGCACGGGATTGAATACCCCCAAAGGTTACGATGTGCTGGTAGCAAAAAAAATTGCAGAGCTGACAGGCCTTCCTTTTGTCACAGCACCTAACAAATTTGAAGCACTGGCAGCGCACGATGCCATGGTAGAACTCTCCGGAGCGTTGAAGCGCGTGGCTGTTTCTCTAATGAAAATTGCTAACGACATTCGCATGTTAAGCTCTGGTCCGCGTAGCGGTATTGGTGAAATCGTAATCCCCGATAACGAACCCGGTTCATCCATCATGCCCGGCAAAGTAAACCCTACCCAACCCGAGGCGATGACGATGGTTTGCGCTCAGGTCATGGGCAATGATGTAGCCGTTACCATTGGTGGATCGAATGGTCACTTTGAACTCAACGTATTCAAGCCAGTAATAGCAGCCAATGTATTGCAAAGTGCGCGACTGATAGGCGATGCTTGTGTTTCCTTTAATGATAAATGTGCGATTGGTATCGAGCCCAACTTGCCGATCATTAAGCAACACATGGAAAATTCGTTGATGCTCGTTACAGCTTTGAATACGCATATAGGTTACGAAAACGCTGCTAAGATTGCGAAGAAGGCACACAAGGAAAACAAAACACTGCGCGAAGCAGCTGTTGAATTGGGCTTACTTACCTCCTCACAATTTGATGAGTGGGTGAGGCCGGAGAAGATGGTATAGTAACTTTGAAACCTAACCCTTACCTAAATGAAACCTACAATTTTCACCAAGCTCTCGTTCATGATGCTCCTCGAGTATTTTATTTGGGGCGCTTGGTATGTGACCATGGGAACTTACATGACCGAATTTTTGCATGCGAGTGGTGTGCAAATAGGAGCTGCCTACGGTGCATTGGCTATTGCCACGATGATCTCTCCTTTATTTGTTGGCCTGGTGGCAGATCGTTTTTTTTCAGCACAAAAAATTATGGGCGTGTTGCATTTAGCCGGTGGTTTGCTCCTTTACCTAGCCACTCAAATTACAGATAGTACCACGTTCTATTGGATCATCGTTTTCTACTCTTTGCTGTATATGCCTACCATCGCTTTGTCTAACAGTATTGCCTTTGGTCAAATGACAGATCCGGGGAAACAATTTCCCTGGATAAGAGTATTCGGCACATTAGGTTGGATTGTCGCTGGGGTTTGCATCAGCTCATTTGGCTTAGATAAGTCTGCTGTCACTTTTCAAATGGCAGGTGGAGCTTCCATCTTATTAGGCCTTACCAGTTTCTTCTTACCGAACACACCGCCTAAGGGGAAAACGGAAGGCGCCTCTTCAGCCATTGGAACAGAGGCTTTCGTGCTCTTTAAAGATAAGCCTTATCTTATATTTTTCATTGCGGCTATCTTGGTCTGTATCCCTCTTTCTTTTTATTATGGATTTGCGAATGTCTTTCTAAATGAACTAGGGATGAGTAACGTAGCTTCCAAGATGACGATGGGTCAAATGTCGGAGGCGATTTTTATTCTCGCTATTCCCTTTCTATTCAATCAAATCGGAGTAAAGAAAATGTTGCTATTGGGAATGACTGCCTGGATTCTCCGTTATGTATTTTTTGCTTATGGCGATATGGGCGCTAATACCTGGATGTTGTATGCAGGCATTATCTTACATGGCATCTGTTATGATTTCTTCTTTGTCACGGGGTACATGTACACTGAAAAGAAAGCGGGGGAGAAAATCAAAAATGCAGCACAAGGCTTATTTACGTTCGCGACCTATGGCCTGGGTATGTTTATCGGTACAAGTTTCTCTGGCTTTGTGGCAGATGGAAATATGGAAAACGGAATGCATCTATGGAAACAAATTTGGTTTGTTCCTGCGTTCATAGCCCTGGCCGTATTGATTTATTTCATCTTATTCTTTAAAGAGAAGAAAGAGATTAAAGGAGCATAATGGTTGTTCGTTGTTGGTTATTCGTTGTTCGCCAGCCAACAGCGACAAACTAACCACTCACGAACAACCACTCACGAACAACTAACAACCAACCCATGAACATCGCTATGCTCGGTTCTGGCTTCATTGGCAGATTCTATGCCGATTCGATTCAAGGCTACCGCAACAAAGACAAAATCGTTTCCATCTTTTCACGTAAGAAAGAAAGCGCCAAAAATTTTGCGGCTGATTATAAAGTGGCTTTTGCTACTACAATTCTTGAAGATGCTATCAACCGACCTGAAGTAGATGTAGTTTGTATTTCGTTGCCTAATAATTTGCATGAAGAGGCTGTGATGCTTTGTTGCAAACACAAGAAAGCGGTAATGACTACGAAGCCCTTAGGTAGAAATGCAGAAGAAGCCAAGCGTATGTTAGAGGCCGTTGAGAAAGCAGGCATCTTCAATGGCTATCTCGAAGATTTAGTTTATACACCTAAGTTTATCAAGGCTCATGAAAGTGTAAAAAACGGTGCGCTTGGTAGAATTCTTTGGGCGAAATCGAGAGAGACACACCCCGGCCCACATAGTGATTGGTTTTGGGATATTGAACAGGCGGGTGGTGGTTGCATTTTAGATTTAGGCTGTCATTGTGTAGAGATTGCGCGCAGCTACATTGGCAAAGACATCCAGCCGATGGAAGTAATGTGTTGGGCCGACACGCAGGTAAAACCCATCGATGCGGAGGACCACGCGATTGGGTTAGTGAAATATGAAAATGGCGCCATCGGTCAGTTTGAAGTTAGTTGGACATTCCGTGGTGGGCTTGACTTGCGTGATGAAGTAATGGGCACCGAAGGAACCATCTGGACGAATAGTTTTTTGCGCACCGGTTTTGAAATGTTCACTACGGGCAAAGGTGCTGACTATGTGGCTGAAAAGGCAGAGAGCAATTCGGGCTGGTTGTTTCCTGTGGGCGATGAGCTGAATGAACTCGGCTACAATCACATGTTCATGGATATGTTTAATGCGATCGAAAGTAAAATCCAACCGAAAGAGACTTTTTATGATGGCTATGTAGTCAACTCCATTTTAGATGCGGCCTATCGCTCTGCGAAAACCAAACAGTGGGAGCCGGTGAAGTTGGACATCTGGCGAGGGCGTACGGGTGTTACCAAAGATGCTCACCTTCAATCGTATGATGAAGATCACTACCTCATAAAAGAAGAAGTGACTCACTATGGTACGAAGAAGGTGATTTTAAAAAACAAAAAGAGTGGGAGGATAGTAGAGAAAATATTGAACTAAATGCTTACTCAAAAACATCCAAATCCTTTCCCGAATAAACTTTGCCTTTGTAATGGTCTGTAATTTCTTTTAGAAGTTTTTCTTCGGTAGAATCCCAAATGAGTTGATGATAGAGTACCAACAACTTTGGTTGAACCTTTGTCGCAACATCAGCCAGTTCCAACGTAGACGTGTGAAAATTTTTGTGGTATGTCTGCCATTTTGGTGGTCTGCGCGACCACCCATCAACTGAGTACACTTCATGCACCAATACATCGCAGTTCTTAGCAATCTCAATCAATCGTGCACTCCACGTGCAATCTCCTGAAATAACGATGCGCTTGTCAGGAGTAATAAAATGAAAGCCATACGCTTCCGGCCAACCCCCGTGCCTGACTTTGAATGCCTCCACTGTAACCAGTGAATCTTTATAAATGATTCCTTCCTTAATCTCAGTGACAATCGTTTTATAAGCTAAAGAATCACCTTTCTCTAGGCCAAAAATGCGAATGTTAAAATCGGGAGCATAAGCTTGAACGATATGGTCGTTCAACGACTTTGTTCCAGTTGGTCCATAAACACGCAACGGTCCTTTTCTTTCGAGTACTGCTGGTGTCAATAAAAAATCAGGATAGCCTGATGTATGATCAGAATGCAAATGGGTTATGAACAACCGATTCAATAAAGTTGGATTCAATTCCTTCACCCCTTTCTTGAAAGCGGCAGCAGCTCTTCGCACTACACCGGGTCCGCAATCAACTACATAGGGAGTGTTATCTACTACCACAGCAACAGAAGGCCCAAATCGGTCAGGGTCTGCATTGGGCGTACCCGTGCCAAGTAAAACAACTTTTGTTCTTGATTGCGAAATGCCGCCTAGAGGTAGCGTTAAGACAAAAAGAAAAGCGACTAAATTTCTTGTCATTGGCATAGTTTACTGGCTCAAAGTAAGCAAACTGGTGCAAAGAACTCTCCCTCTCAAAAAAAGATTGTAACGGACGCAACTCGAAGATTTCGAAGAACGTTTTAACAGCAAAACCCAAAGCAAATGAAAGCAAGAAAGAAACTCGGATTTCTGTTGTTCGCTCTTGTCATGGGCATTCAGGTATTTGCTCAAGATAAAGCCAAGGTATTTTTCATTCGATCTATGGGTGTAGGCCAAACACTGGCAGCATATCGGATGTTCATCGATGACGCACTGGTTTGCAAACTCAAGAACAAGCAATTTTCGGTGCATGAAGTTGAACCAGGACTTCGCGCAATTGCAGTTCAGTCGGACATCAAGTATCCCCCTACTAAAATAGAAATGAAAGCGGGCGAAACATACTATGTCATCATAGTGCTTAAGTCAGATGGTTTCGGGTTTTCCGCAAGTTGCGTAGAGATCACAGAGAATGCCGCAAAAATTGAAATGCAGGGAAATAGTAGGCGTGAAAAATGTCTTTAGTGAAAGCAGCGAAGTAGCTACTTCTTTTTATTTTTCAGGAAAATAAAATCGCCCCCCTCATCACCCGTCTCTGCTATTACTCCTTCTTGTGGCACCGTAGCGCTGTTGTTGATCACCGCCATACGCAAGGTATTGAATAGCTGCTGAGCGGGAAGGAACTGATCGGTGTTTTGTGCCAAGCGCTTCAAAAGATATTCAACAAACACAGAGTTATCTGGAACAGCCGTCAAGGTTCCGCTCGTAATAGCTCTGCGGCTGGGCAACTTATACAGCATTTGATAATCGATAGATGCTGTTTTCATGTTAGGATCACGGGTGCGAAAAAGACCTCCGCTGAAACAAGCATCACTCACCAATAACGTATGTGCCGAACTAATGCCTCTAAGCTGCTCACGAAGATCACTATTTGACAGCCAGTTGGACGGGTCAGATGCATCTGCATCGCGCGGCCACCAATAGCCCTGCTTGATTTTTTCATCCCAATAGCCATGCCCAGCGTAAAAAATAAAGAGATTGTCGTTTACCGTTATCTTATTCCGTAGCTTATATAGAGCAGAGAAGATATCGCCACGCGTAGGATTTTCTAGCACGATTGCGTTGTCCGGTTCAAAACTATAATTCTCTGTCAACACCTTTTTAATTTTCTGGGCGTCTTTTACGGGGTTATCCAGATTCAGTCGATCGTCTACATACCTAGAAACACCAATCAACAGCGCATAGTATTTTCCTCCGGGCACCACTGACTTGCTCCCCGCCATGGCAGTGGCTACTTTCGCTTCATTCACACTTTCTGACGGAATTGGTTGTGCGGACTTTGCGGGAACTTCGCGCGTTACCTTTGGTTTTTCAGAAGCCTTGGCTACCGTAGAAGTTGGTTCAGAACTCAAGCGGTAGTTACCCTTTGTCCAGTTGTCAAAATCTTTTCTACTGATCGTTTCCATCATATTGAGTACAGAATTTCCCCAGAAGTTACGAACACCTATACCGCTAGGTTTTCCTGTTCTTCTTTCAGTGAAGATGACCGTACCGGTATTCATATTGATAAAAGTTACCCAAATAGCGCTCTTCATTATATCTCTGTTGAAGCTCTCTATATTAAACATTAGCCCCAAGCCGCTTTTACCGGTAAAATCATAACTACTGATTGCTTCCTCGATGTCAGTTTTTGAGAGTTCGGTTTGAGGACCTGCAACAATTCTAGACTTCAGATCGATTGTTCTGTTTTTCGTTGAAGTAAGTGCAAAATCAAGGTAAACTTCCTTTCTTTTAAAAAAGCGACCAATATTGAATTTGGCCTGCTCTTTTGCCAACAAGTTATTCCACGCAACCATCAACTCACTATTCTTCTCAGACGCATTCAATTCGGTCAACCCTATGAATTTTGAATTGGTGAAGTCAAGGCCCAACCATGTCACCGGCATTTTTGCATCAAAAATATTGTCCGATTGCTGAGCCCTCAATGTCAATGCCAACAGCACAAAGGCTGTCAACAAAACTCCCCTCCATGAATTTTTCATATCCGTTCGAATTATGTTTTCGAATTACAAATTTAGCAATTGTTCGGTATTGTTTTTTCGGGGCTTGCCAAGGGATGTTTTGGCAACACGGTAATCGAAACGTGCGAGTCTATCTCAATTCCCAAATATTTCTTACTTTTATCCTTTAAACCAACCCACAAAACATGAAAACTAGAGTTTTATTCCTCTGCCTGGCGCTGATTTTTTCCGGCACGCAAGTTTTCTCTCAACTCTCCAAAAAGGAGAAGAAAGAATGGAAAAAGAAAGCCAAAGAATACGCCAAAAATCCTGCTAACCTGAAGACCTTGGTGGAAACCAAGCAAATCATCGAGACCGACAATTCGGCTTTAAAGGGGCAAGTCAGCACACTGAATGGCGAAGTTAGTGACAAGAATGCCAAGATTGCCGAATTAGAAGACCAAATTTCTAAGATGCGAAGCGAACTGACTTCGACCAAAGCTGAATTGGCGCAATTGAAAGAGGCACCTGTTATCAATCCAATGGACTTTTCAAAAGGAGTAGTTTTCAAAGTGCAGATAGGAGCTTTCAAAAACAAAGACCTGGCAAAGTATTTTGACAATAACCCAAACTTTGGAGGAGAGGCAACCGATAAGGGCGAACAGAAGTTTACCATCGGTGTTTTTCGCGATTATTGGGAAGCTGATAAATTCAAAAAATACTTGCGGGGTATGGGTGTGAAGGATGCTTGGATTGTCCCATTTAAGGACCGGCAACGTGTAGATATTAAAGATGTTTTAGAAGGCGTAGTGGCCGACAAGGCCGGTGAAAAAAAGTAAGCTTTTTTCCAACGTCAAAAAAGGGCAGCCCATGGTTGCCCTTTTTTTATGATCCTAAAAAAGAAACAAGTACTCCTTTGTTAGTTTTGTGGTAACCTCTTTAACTCATTTTCTATTGTTTAATTTTGCTCCATGATTCGATTTTGTTTGCTTTTATCTTTCTGCCTATTGACGAACAGTCTACTTTCTCAAATTCGCCTAGATCGACTTGAAATTCTATCGAAGCAGGAATACAAAATAATTGGTTCCGATATCTTGGTCGTTGACACGTTGGTTATGAGGGACTCCTCTCGTATTATCCTCAATCAAGATGTAAAAGAAAACATCATCACCGCTAAAATGATTTTTGTAGGAAGCGGGTGTGTTATTAGTGGGCGCGGAAAAAATGGAACACCCGGGAAAACAGGCGCTGTTGGCCGAGGACAAGGTGCTCCATGCCGTAATGGTGACATAGGCAAAGATGGTGAAGAAGGAAAACCAGGATCTAATGGACTCAACCTATCTTTTTACATCAATAGCCTAAAAATTGATGGGGGCTTGACCATCGACTTAAATGGTGGTGATGGGGGAAGTGGTGGAAAGGGTGGAAAGGGTGGCGATGGGGGATCCGGAACTCAGGTATGTAGGGGTGGAAATGGTGGAAACGGTGGAAAGGGTGGAAATGGATCTACAGGAGGAAACGGTGGCATCTTACAAATGACGTGCAAATCTTGTACGGATCTCCCAAAGATTCAAGGGACAAAACTTCAGTTTAAGAATTATGGTGGCTTTGCCGGTGCTGGTGGAATTGGTGGAATTGGCGGGCAGGCTGGCTTAGGACCACAAGACGGAAAAAATGGGAAGCGCGGAATCGCTGGCCTGGATGGGATAGCTGGAAAAGCAGGAGCTTTTACGATCGAACAAAAATAAGTACATGCAACGAAAATGGTTACGCAAATCTGTTCCTGCCCAGGACAAAATCGAAACGCTTAGCCAACACATCAACGTAAATTCCACGCTTACATCCGTTCTACTTCAGCGGGGCATTAATAGCTTTGATCTGGCAAAACAATTCTTTCGCCCTTCTTTAGCAGAGCTTCACAATCCATTTCTACTTACAGACATGGATAAGGCTGTTTCTAGATTACACACCGCTATTGCAAGCCGTGAGAAAATTTTGATCTATGGAGACTATGATGTTGATGGAACAACTGCGGTTGCGTTGGTGTATAGCTACCTCCAAAGTTTTTATCCGCTTTGCGATTTTTATATACCTGATCGACATACGGAGGGCTATGGCGTTTCGGAAATTGGCATAAAATGGGCAGAAGAAAATGGATTTAGTTTGATCATCGCTCTGGATCTAGGCGTGAAAGCAATTGATGCCGTTACGCTAGCCACGGAGAAGAAAATTGATTTTATCATTTGCGATCACCACCTTCCCGGAAGAGACATTCCAAACGCGATCGCAGTACTCGACCCAAAAAGAAGTGATTGTGATTATCCCTTTAAAGAGTTAAGCGGATGTGGTTTGGGGTTCAAACTAATGCAGGCCTATGCTCGATCTTACCGAAAGGAAGAAGAGTTGAACGAATACCTTGATTTGGTTGCCGTAAGCGTTGCCTCAGATATTGTTCCTATTGTTGACGAAAATCGAATTCTGGTTCACTTCGGCCTTCAAAAACTAAACCACAACCCGTTGCCTGGTTTGAAGGCATTAAAAGAGATTGCAGCCACGAAAGGCGATCTAGATGTGTCGGGTGTCGTTTTTACATTAGGGCCTCGTATCAATGCAGCCGGGCGTGTAGCTCACGCTCGGGGAGCTGTTGAGTTACTAATTTCAAAGACAGAAGAAGAAGCCAATCAATTGGCTGAAAAAATTAATCTTAAAAATAATCTTCGCAGAGAGTTCGATCTCTCCATCACAGACGAGGCGCTGGCCATGATCGAAGAGGATCCTAAACTTCGTGAAGCAAAATCAACAGTTCTTTTCAAGAATACCTGGCACAAGGGAGTAATTGGCATAGTTGCTGCTAGGTGTGTGGAAAAGTATTACCGCCCTACCGTGATCCTCACTGAATCAAATGATAAAATTACAGGCTCGGCCCGTTCCGTAAAAGACTTTGACCTGTATGAAGCGATCAGTGCCTGCAGCGACTTGCTTGAAAAGTTTGGTGGTCATAAATATGCCGCGGGGCTTACAATGGATAAAACCAACTTAGTGGCATTTCAACAACGATTTGAAAACGTAGTATCGCAAACCATCACCGAAGAAATGCTAATACCCGTTGTTGAAATTGATGTTCCCATTCAGTTTGATTCTATGAATGACAAATTCAATAACATTCTTAAGCAAATGGCGCCCTTTGGCCCCGAAAACCAAAAGCCGGTTTTCGAAGCAAAACATGTTTTTGTGGAAAGTAATCTCACCAATTTTAAAGAACGGCACCTCCGTTTTTCAGCTGGACAAGAAGGAAACAAAAGTATATTCAATGCAGTGGGTTTTGATATGATTCAATACTACGACCAATTGACGAAGGGTGGACTTTTCAGCATGGCCTTTACGCTGGAGGAAAACACCTTCAACGGCACAACCACCCTTCAACTCCGAATCAAAGACATAATTTTTGAATGACATGATATGATATTAAGAGCTGAGAACTTATTGAAAAAATACAAAAAGCGAACCGTGGTGAACAACGTCTCTGTACAGGTTTCGCAGGGAGAAATTGTAGGCTTGCTTGGCCCAAACGGTGCAGGTAAAACAACCAGCTTTTATATGATTGTGGGGTTGATCAAACCCAACGAAGGGAACATTTTTTTGAACGATGAAAACATCACCGCCCTGCCGATGTATCAACGTGCCAAACGCGGCATTGGCTACTTAGCACAAGAGGCATCTGTTTTCCGTACTCTTTCCGTAGAAGAAAATATTCTTGCCCCTCTTGAGATGCGCGAAATGAGTAAAAAAGATCGCATCGAAAAAGTAGAAACGCTGCTGGAGGAGTTCAGCCTTACTCATGTTCGAAAAAATTTGGGGATGGTACTTTCAGGAGGTGAACGAAGAAGAACAGAGATTGCGCGCGCACTGGCGGTCGATCCCAGTTTTGTTTTGTTGGATGAACCATTTGCGGGAGTTGATCCAATTGCTGTGGAAGAGATTCAGGGTATTGTCTCCAAACTCAAAAAGAGAAACATCGGAATCATTATTAGTGATCACAACGTAGACGAAACATTGGCGATTACCGATCGCGCCTACCTAATGGTGGAAGGAAAATTATTTAAAGCCGGCACAGCACAAGAACTAGCCGATGATCCACTTGTTAGAAAAGTTTATCTGGGTCAGAATTTTCGGCTCAAGAGAGCAAGGTTGGATAACTAGAAATTGGATGTAGGCAATCTTTTCCCCAACCTGTAAACTACTCGAACATCCGTAAAATCAGCGACCTGCTTATGCGCTTTTAGGTTTACACCTACACCCCAGCGCGGCAAAAACGAATACTGTAAACCCCAACGATGATAGACTAAGTCATTGTTGTATTGACCGAGCAGGTAAATTCCGATTTGTTGGCTGAAAATAAATCGACCCATTAAAAACTCATGGCCCACCAATAATCCACTGCGCATTCCACCCGATTGAATTGACTCGCTATTCAACCGCTCTATCAAAAATTGATCTTGATAAATTTCAACGGCAGCCGTCCAGGCGTGGAGACGGCTCACCTGTTTGCTCGCTAGAAAATTCATACCCACAATTGGTTCATACGTTCGAACTTCGTTGATGTTCCCGCCTTTTATGATGCCTAATAGTACCAGATCAAATCGAAGCACACGGTGGCTTTTGCTGCTTTCTTTTTTACGCACGTATTTTTGAAGCCTCAACCCCTTCGGTGAATACTCAACGCCCAGTCCAACTGTTGGCCAATTGATTCCCCGATTTGGTTCACGTAAACCGCCATTTGATACGTGTTGATATTCGGTAGATAAATTGACAGCCCACGACCTATTTACCTGCCAGCGCAAGCCCACACCTAATGCAAGGTAAGCACTGACTGGCAGGCTATAGGACTTGTTAGTTGGATTCTTGATCGGATCAGAAGGATTTGAAAGAATGGCCGCGCCAATGGAAACTTTGGGATAGAAACTTAAACGGCTGCTCATCATAAAATGAGGTTCCAACGCATAGGCAACATTAACGCCCTGCCCCAAAATGGAATTGTCAAAATCATAAAATGCAAGTAGTAGACTCTGTCGGGGAAAACAATTGTATTGATCTAGAATTTGCTTATCGGTACGCTGCCAATTGAATGAGGTAGTGATGCCTCGAGGAAAAGAGTTCGCTGTATTTTCTACATCATTAGAGTGCGCGAATACGAATCCATAGTTCGCTTGCAAGCCATAGCTAAAAAGAGCTTTATTTTTTAAGGAATCTTGCGCCAATACAGAGTTAGTGATGAATAAAAACGCGATGAGCGAATCAACAACCCTTGTCTGTCTCATTTCAATTTCCTTGCATTCCTCCGGTATGTAAAACTAACACTGTTGATCCTCTTTTGAAATAACCTTTTGCTATCAAATCAACAACACCGAAAAACATCTTGCTGGTATAAACAATATCCAATGAAAGTTGATAGTTGGCTTTTGTATGATCAATAAAACTTTTTAATTCGGATGAAGCCTTTCCATATCCCCCAAAATGATAGTCAGTATTGATAGACCAGTTAGTGTTTCCAGATAAGGTGATTTTTTTTATTTCCTCCTCCAAAAATGCTCCGCCCTTTAGTGAAGAAAAACCAATGATTCTTTTTGATGCATCCAATCCATCAATGATTCCCGCCATCGTTCCGCCCGTCCCAATTGACAAACACAAATAATCAAAATCAATTTCATTCTTAAGTTGCGTAGCAAACTCTGCACAACCTTTGACGGCTAACTCATTTGTCCCGCCTTCAGGGATCAAATAAAAATTATAGAACTGATCATGAAGTTGGTTGATAAAATCCAACTCCGCTTTTTTTCTGTATGCTTCGCGCGAAATATAATGCAATTTCATTCCGTAGCTTTCCGCGAAAGCGAGCGTATGGTTTAATGGCAAAGTCTCTTCACCTCGAATGATGCCAATGGTTTTTAATCCCAGTTCTCTTCCCGCGGCAGCGGTAGCAAAAATGTGATTGGAATAGGCTCCTCCAAAGGTTAAAAGCGTATCATGGCCTTGTCGCAGCGCGTTTTCCAGGTTATACTTCAGTTTCCACCATTTATTGCCGGAGACAAAAGGGTGATTAAGATCCTCGCGTTTTACCAACACACGAATTCCCTGTCGCTCAAATAGCTGGCTTTTTAATTCTTGAATAGGTGTTTTTAAGTAATTTATCACGGTTATCTAACTTAAAATACTAATATTTTTAGTAATATTGGTTTATGGCGGATGACTATTTTAGGGGACGAGGATCGCAGATCAAAAGTGGAAATAAATTCCTGAAGGCTCAGTATGTTACTGACCACATCGAAGGCCTGGACGAGCCATTGTTAGAAAATCCGAAGACACAAATCTTTCATGAAAGCCCAAAAAAGATTTTGAATCGGGTAGATAGCCCTGACCTCGGGTTTGGCTACTCGATGAACCCATACCAAGGTTGTGAGCATGGCTGTGTTTACTGCTATGCTCGTAACACTCACGAATACTACGGCTTTAGTGCAGGGCTAGATTTTGAAAGCAAGATTATTGTCAAGAAAAATGCGGCTCGATTATTAGAACAAGAACTGTTAAAGCCCAGTTGGAATGCAGTGCCCATCATGCTAAGTGGCAACACCGATTGCTACCAGCCTCAAGAGAAAAAATTTGAAATCACACGCGATATGTTGAAGGTGCTCGCACAATATCGGCACCCCGTCAGTATCATTTCCAAAAATAGTTTAGTGCTCCGCGACCTCGATGTTTTACAAGATTTAGCTTCGGATAATTTGGTGCACGTTTATATCTCTATTACGACCCTAGATGAAGAGTTACGAAGAACGCTGGAGCCACGCACAGCAAATAGTATCAAGAGATTAAAAACGGTTGAAGCGCTAGCCAAGGCGAATGTTCCTGTTGGTATCATGAATGCTCCCATAATTCCCGGACTCAACCATCACGAAATACCGGCTATCTTAAAAGTGGCCTCAGAACATGGGGCCTTAAATGCAGGCATGACCATCGTGCGATTGAATGGATCCATCAGTATTCTATTCGAAGACTGGCTACGGAAAAATTTCCCCGATCGATTTGACAAAGTATGGAATCAAATCTGTTCTCTACATGATGGCAATGTCAACGATTCTCAATTCGGAAGACGGATGCGAGGAGAAGGACATATTGCTGACGCCATCAATCAACTATTTCGCTCGTCCAAGAAAAAATACTTTACAGGAAAGTCAATGCCTGTTTATGATTTGACTAAGTTTCGAAAAGGGGGCATGTTGAGTTTATTCTAGCCATCATGTCTCAAAGACTTTACCGGATTGGAGAGCGAAGCTTTCAACGATTCATAGCCAACCGTAATCAAGGTGATCAGTATGATGAGTCCTACTGCTCCACTAAAAACCCACACCGACAAACTAGTTTTGTAGACAAAACTGGATAACCATTGACTTGATAGATAATAGGCTATAGGTATCGCAATCACACAGGCGATCAACAACAGCTTAGCAAAGACGGAAAGCAACAGGAATAAAATTTGCAGACTACTTGCTCCCATACTTTTACGAATACCAATCTCTTTAGTGCGTTGTTCTGACATGAAGGAAGCTAAGCCATACAATCCCACACAGGTGATAAGAATTGCCAACCATGAAAACTTCTCTGTCAGGTTCGCCACTTTTGTTTCGTTCTCGTACATGCGGCCAAACTCTTCATCTACAAACCAATAATCAAAACCATATTGAGGAAAGTTGCTTTTCCATGTCTTCTCCATGAATGCAATTTTTTCTTGCATTTTGCCTGCAGGCAAACGAACGTGAATGATCCGATCAAAGGAGTGAGGCTTGGGCGAAATCGCTAGCGGCTCAATTTTCTTTCTCATGGATTGATAGGGGAAGTCTTCTACTACCCCAATTACAACTCCGGTAATAGGTGCTTTAGTAGTATCCGGTGCTTGGTAGCCCATCACATAATCGGGACGAACAATGGTTTTGCCAACCGCCTCATGAGGAGTTAGTTTTAAGACTTTTAAAGCTGACTCATTGAGTAACACCGCCATTGAGTCGGCTCTGTTCGCAGCATCAAAATCTCTTCCTGCAATGATTTTCAATCCAAAGGTTTTCGGGAAATCAAAATCGCCATTCAATTGAAACCATTCATGCTTGTCTTCATTGATTTCAGGAAATTGCATTTGCATTCCAATCGGTCCGAAAAAATCTAAGCGTGGCAAATGATTGGCAAGCGTCACGTCTTGGATTTGTGGATCGGATAGCAATTGGTTTTTGAAAGTTAAATACTGTTGATCGGTAGCACCGCCATTAAATCCGCCATAGCGAATAGACACGATTTGCTTTCCGGCTTCATTTAATTTAGAGTTTTTCAACAAATCCATCTGCCGAACGATAATGACTGTCCCGGTCAACAAGGTAACAGCCACAACAAATTGTAATGTTGTTAGAAATTGCCGAAAAATAGTGGAGCCTTTGCCAAAGGCAAACTTTCCTTTTAATACAGAAGCCGGTTGAAACCCCGATACAAATAGTGCTGGATAACTACCTGCCAAAAGAGTTACAAATACAATCACTCCAAAAATGATCAGCAGCATCGGACCATTGAGTACATGTGAAAGTGTAAATGTCTTTCCCGTAAGCTGATTGAACTGTGGGGTAAAAAAGATAACTAACAAAACAGCAATTACTCCTGAAATCAATACGAGCACGAAAGACTCCATCATAAATTGAAAAAACAATTGAGGTCGTATGCCTCCGAATGTTTTACGTAATCCAATTTCGCGCGCGCGGCTCGCAGATTTAGCGGTTGAGAGATTAATATAATTGATACATGCAACTACTAATATCAACAAAGCGATCGTAATGAAAACATACATGTAGTTGATATCAGCTGTCTTGTGATCAATGGTCCAATCCATCTCTTTGTCAAAATGGATATCGGTTATCTTCCGGATGACGGGTGTGAATTTGATATCCCATTTATTTTTTGCGATCAACTCATTCGCTCGCTTTTGAAGATCTGCTTTGATCAAAGGGATTTTATTTGGATCCTCACACACAAAATAAGACTGAGTCCAAAAACCATTGTTCCCATCGCCCATGGCAGTCCCTAATAAATTCTCGAGGTCCTTGATGTAGGGCTTAAGTGCCAAAATATTGGCTATGTACTTAGGATTTACATGTGAGTTGGAGGGAAGGTCTTTCATAACAGCCGTTACGATCATTTCCACATTTTCTCCATTGGTTGCCTGATGTGAAACGGTGACGGTTTTGTTGATTGGGTCTTCGCTACCAAATAACTCTTTGGCAGACGATTCGGTGAGTATAAGAGAATTAATTTCTTTGAGTGGCTGAGTGGCTGCGCCTTTTACAATTGGGCTGTAGATCAACTCTGTGATAGACGATTCCGCCCAAATAATATCCTCGGTAAGGATGATCCTCTCTTTAGCAGTATAGTTAATACTCGTTGGCATACCCCATGAGGCATAACTGGTAATGCCTTTGATGCCACCATAATTAGCTAAAATGTAGTTGTCCCAGCCAGCTGGAGCATAGGGGGCAGCTTCCGTATTTCCATTCGGAAATTGAACCTTGTAACCCATGCGATAAGTATTGGCCGCATCAGGATGCATGGTGTCAAATGTGAGCTCATCGTTTACATACAACAGAATAAAGAGAGCCGAGGCAAGTCCAACAGCCAAGCCAAACATATTTACCAGTGCGTAGCCGCGTTGCCGCCTGATATTACGGAACGCGATAAGGAAGTAATTGAAGATCATAGACAGTAGTTGTAGGGTGAGTGGCTGATTAAACGAAAAGTTGGTTATGCATTGTAAGGTACGCCCGATGACCACTATAGTTACCGCTTATGCCTAACATATTACAAATTGTGACAAATAATTACAATCAAATGCTTGGCTGTCCTAACGGTATAGTGCCAGCGTTTTTGCTGTTGGTACTGACAATCTAACCGATCGTTGAATCCGCATCTAAAAAAAAGAGGGATCGGAACAAAATTCAATATCTTTAAGAGATCGAATGATGAGAATTTTTACTGTTAGCCTAGTTTTCTTTTCACACGTGGCATTGGCTCAATTTACTTTTAGCGGAAAAGTTGTAGAAGCAAACAGCAACGAGCCGCTCCCATTTGCTAGTTTGATTCAGAAATATACTGCCAAAGGAACAACCACGAATGCGGACGGGTATTTTACTCTCTCAAATCTCCCTTCAGATACAACCACTATACGAGTAAGTTATATTGGCTACAATACCAAGGAGGTAAAGTTGTCCCCAGAGATTGTTAAGCAGAAAAAGTTTTTGATTGAGCTAGAGCCATCCGTGGCTGCACTCACAGAAGTTGAAGTAAAGGCAGACGCATTTCAATTTGTAAATGTAACGAGTGGAATTAGTCAGGCCACCCTTTCCACCAAGCAAATAGCACTACTACCGTCCATTGGAGAGGTAGATATTTTCCGATCCCTTCAACTTTTGCCGGGTGTCGGTGGTACCAATGAAAATTCCTCTGGTCTTTATGTGCGTGGTGGCACCCCAGATCAAAATCTAGTCTTGCTCGATGGCATGACCGTCTACAAAGTCGATCACTTCTTTGGCTTTTTCAGCGCCTTCAATGCCAACGCGGTCAAAGATGTACAACTCTACAAAGGCGGATTTCCTGCACGATACGGTGGCCGCCTTTCGAGCGTGGTTGATTTGACTGGCAAAACAGGAAGTTTTGAAAAAATAAGAGGAGGTGCGGGTGTGAATTTATTGAGTCTAAATGGGTACTTCGAGATGCCTCTTTCAAAGAAGATATCTTTTCTAGTTGCCGGCCGGAGATCATATACGGACGTATTGCAGAGCAACGTTTTTCAAAATATATCGAAGAATTCCATACAGAATAAGAACACAACCGGAATCAATGCGAGTGCCCTTACAAACACCAGTGTCAATACTCTTCAACCTCTTTTCTACTTCTATGATTGGAACGCAAAGGTATCTATCCGTCCTTCTGACAGAGATGTGCTTACGCTAAGCTTTTACAATGGGCAAGATTTTTTAGATCAATCCAGAAAATATTCGCGTCCGCTAATACCCGGACAATATGATCGCCTTTTCAATGGGGTGGTAGCGGAAAAAACCAATTGGGGAAATCAAGGATTATCCGGGAAATGGTCTAAGCAATGGAGTCCAAAATTATATACCAATGTCTTATTAGCGGGTTCGGACTATTTTAGCAACTACAATCGTGATGCAGGGTTAAAACTAGAAATACCTGCGCAGGATTCCGTCATCTTCTCAGTTCGTCAAGCGACCAAAGAAGATAATCTGGTAAGGGACTTATCCGCACGATTAGATGCTGAATGGCTACTTTCCCCAGCCCACAAAATGGAGTTAGGTATGTCAATAACAATATCAGATATCAATTATAAAAATCTGCGAAACGACAGCTTGCTCATCCTCGGACGAAAACAAAATTCGTCTTACAGCTCTCTTTATGTTTCCGACACTTGGCAAGCCACCAAAAAACTTTCAATAACGGGCGGACTTCGTGCCTCCTATTATCAGCTGACCGATCAGTATCTCTACGAACCGAGGGCTTCTTTTGCGTATTTAATTACCGATAAAATCAAATTCAAAGGTGCTTATGGAAACTATTACCAGTTTGTTAATCGAATCATTAACGAAAATTTATCAGAGGGATCACGCGATTTCTGGCTAATGGCCGATGGCGATCAGGTAAAACTAAGCGGCTCGCAGCATTATATTATTGGCCTTAGCCATGAAACTAACGGTTGGCTTTTTGATGTAGAGGCTTATCACAAAGACCTTCAAAACATCTCTGAGTTTTCGTTGCGCTTTCGCACCGGTGCACAGATAACCAGCGCAAACCAGTTATTCTTTTCGGGGAAAGGCTACGCACAAGGGATTGATTTTCTCCTTCAAAAAAAACTAGGTAATTATACCGGATGGGCCTCTTACACAGTGGGAAGGGTGCGCAACACATATGCTGACTTCAATGACGGAAAAGAATTCCCTGCGTTGAATGATCAATTACATGAGTTTAAAGTAACGCAGAACTATACGTTAGGGGCTTGGAATTTTGCAGCAACATTTATTTATGGATCAGGAAAACCATTTTCAGAACCAGCCGGTCAGTACTCTCTTTCGCTATTAGACGGTCGTGATTTGAGTTACATTGGCGTAGGCACCAAAAATGGATCCCGACTCGCTCCCTATCACAGGCTAGATGTTTCTATCCATCACAAATTTATGTTTGATAAAGCACGTAAAATAAAAGGTGACCTTGGGCTGTCCGTTTTCAATGCCTACAATCGCACTAACATCTGGTACAATCAATATGATTTCACTCAAAAGCCAGCACTAGTCACGGAAGTAACCTACTTAAACATTACGCCAAATATTTCACTTGCGATAGATTTTTAACAACATGATAAAACGAATTCCTTTATTTATCCTACTCATTTTTGTCACATGTCTTTTTTGCTTACAATGTTCGCAGGAAGAAAAAATAACTGACAATTATGTTGTCGAAGCCTACCTCTATTCAAATGAACGAATAAAAAATATTAGAATAACTGAAACGCTTCCCATCCAAAGTACTGACACAATTGCACCACCCATAAAAGACGCTACGGTCATTTTAAAGAAACTTAACAAAGAATACCAACTACAATACGACAATCAATCAAGTTCCTATTTCTATCCTAGTGCCGACTTGGAAGTGAAACCGAATGATGCTTTTGAAATTATGGTCAAGAATAAAGAGAGGACAGCCACAGCCTCCACCGTTGTACCACTGGCAACAGAAGGATTGAATCTCTCCGACACAAAAATTCTCATTCCACAGATTTATCTCAACTTTCAAACTAGAGATCAGATTGTTTTTCTGTTTACCAATGCACGACTCATGGTAAATTGGGACAACGCGGAAAATCAACTACATTTCATTTCTATTGAGAGCCTTGATAAATTTGACCCTATATTTCCAGCGAATTTTCCTCCGGGAGTTATTTCACTGTTTCGCACATTTCGATTTGTGTCAGCGCCTAATCGCAATAGTTCTTATGAAATTGTCGGCCTCAGCTTGGAGACCTACGGGCGGTACCGTGTAAAAGTATATCGCGTAAACAAGGAGTATGCTGACTTGTATGAAAATCAAGCTCAAGACTCAAGAGATCTAAACGAGCCCCCATCGAATATTAACAATGCGTTTGGAGTTTTTTCTGCCTTCGCTAGCGACAGTGCTTTCTTCGAAGTGGTTAGGAACTAAGTTTTTTATATCTTTGACATTCATTGAAACGTTTTCTGGCCATATCGTTGCTTGCTCTCTACCTTAACTCTTATACTGAGTTACACGAGGTTTTTCGCCTGCCCATTTTATTCGAGCATTTTACTGAACACAAAACGTTGGTGGCTGACCTAAGTTTCTGGGATTTTTTAAAGATGCACTATGAGAGCGATGTCAATCATGACACCACTGATGAGCAGCTTCCTTTTAAAGTGCCCGGTCATTCGTTTATTGCGATCTCGATGGTATTGCCCGCCTTGAAAATAAGTCTAACTGAAGCAACTCCCAGCGCCACGTTGAGTTATACGTTCGATTACAAGGAATCTTTCTTCTCTTCTTCGCTGCAGGCCATCTTTCAGCCTCCTAAACTAGCCTAACAGTCTCCTTCCTTTTTTTATCTGGGATTCACATTTTGTGAATTCTCACACGAATCTCATTTTTAATTTAATTGTTTTCAAATGCTTAACAGCATCATTTCTTTCTCTATAAAGAATAAAATAACTGTGGGTATGCTTACCCTTGCTCTTATTATTTGGGGCAGTTATTCGCTTACTCAATTACCTATCGATGCCGTTCCTGACATCACCAATAATCAGGTGCAAGTGCTTACAGTCTCACCTTCATTGGCAGCGCCAGAGATTGAAAGATTGGTTACGTTTCCCATCGAACAGACGATGGCCACCATCGCAGGCATCACAGAGATGCGCTCCTTCTCGCGGTTTGGCCTTTCAGTTGTTACCATTGTATTTAAAGATGATACTGATGTGTATTGGGCGCGACAACAAGTCAACGAGCGTCTCTCCGCAGCTAAAAATGCCATCCCTCCAGGTGCGGGCAATCCCGAGTTAGCACCACTATCTAGCGGGTTAAGCGAAATCTATCAATACATCCTTCGACCCAAAAAAGGGTATGAAGAAAAATTCGATGCCACTGAATTGCGAACCATCCAAGATTGGATTGTGCGCAGACAATTGTTGGGGACCGAAGGTGTTGCAGATGTAAGCAGCTTTGGTGGACATGTAAAACAATATGAAATCGCACTAGATCCTGAGAAGCTTCGAAGCATGAACATCAGTATCGGTGAACTTTTTTTAGCCCTTGAAAAAAACAATCAAAATACCGGTGGAGCCTACATTGATAAAAAACCGTACGCATATTTCATTCGCAGTGAAGGCCTAGTCGAAAATCTGGAAGACATTGAAAAAATTGTCATCAAAAATTCGCCAACCGGATTGCCTCTACTAATAAGGAACGTAGCTACCGTTCGCTACGGCCATTCCATGCGCTATGGTGCCATGACTTACAATGACAAGGGTGAAGTTGTTGGAGCACTCGTTTTAATGTTGAAGGGAGCGAATTCTTCTCTGGTAATTGAAAAGGTGAAAGAACGGATTGTACAAATAAGAAAGACATTACCGGAAGGCGTAGAGATTGAGCCGTTTCTAGATCGCACAAAATTAGTGAACAACGCCATTAGCACTGTAACAAAAAATCTGGCTGAAGGAGCATTGATCGTCATCTTCGTCTTAGTCTTGTTATTAGGCAATCTGCGGGCAGGTCTTGTAGTCGCTTCAGTAATTCCATTGGCCATGCTTTTCGCAATTAGTCTGATGAATTTATTTGGTGTATCTGGAAATCTCATGAGCTTGGGCGCAATCGACTTTGGATTAATTGTCGATGGTGCAGTAATCATTGTGGAAGCTACCTTACACCACTTAGCTTCATCGGGATTGGTTCGCACCCTTACACAAAAAGAAATGGATGAGGAGGTTCATCATTCTGCCAATAGCATGATGCACTCAGCGGCATTCGGGCAAATCATCATTCTCATCGTTTATCTTCCCATTCTTTCATTAGTTGGCATTGAAGGCAAAATGTTTGGACCGATGGCACAAACTGTCGCTTTTGCCATCGTAGGCGCGCTAGTGCTTTCGCTTACCTATGTGCCAATGGTTTCTTCTCTATTCCTCAGCAAAAAAACAGGTCATAAGAAAAACATTTCTGATCGTATCATTCAATTCTTTCACTTGCTCTACAAACCGACAATTGAATTTGCACTAAAAAAGCGGGCATTAGTAGTGGGTAGCTCAATTGCTGTGTTGATTGCCAGTATTTTTGTGTTCCTACAACTAGGCGGAGAATTCATTCCTACGTTAGATGAGGGTGATTTTGCCGTAGAGACGCGACTACTAACGGGCAGTTCACTTACACAAATGATTGAGACTACTCAGAAAAGTTCTCGTATCCTTCTCAATAATTTTCCGGAAGTAAAAGAAGTGATTGGTAAAATTGGTACCTCAGAAATACCAACAGATCCGATGCCCATCGAGGCGAGTGATTTGATTATTGTTTTAAAAGACAAAGATGAGTGGACAAGTGCAAGTTCGCGTGACGAGCTCGCTGATAAAATGTCTAAGAAATTAGAAGAAGAAATGCCCGGTGTATTGTATGGCTTTCAACAACCCATACAAATGCGCTTTAATGAACTGATGACTGGCGCAAGGCAAGATGTGGTAATTAAAATTTATGGAGAAGATTTAGCGCTGTTGGCTTCTTACGCAGCGCAAATCGGAAAAATTGCAAGGCAGGTTGAGGGCGCCCAAGATGTTTACATAGAACCAATCGGTGGGTTGCCTCAGTACGTGGTTAAGTTCGATCGCAATAAATTGGCTCAGTTTGGACTGAGTGTTGATGAGGTAAACAGAGTGTTGCGCGCAGGATTTTCGGGAGATGTTGCCGGCATGGTTTACGAAAAGGAAAAGCGGTTTGAGCTGGTCGTTCGGTTAGATGAAAAAAAGCGACAAGGGATTGAAGATATCAAAGGCCTCTATGTTACCACCCCATTGGGTAGGCAAATTCCTTTAGAACAGTTGGCAACCATTGAGCTGAGTTCGGGAATCAATCAAATTCAACGCGATGATGCCAAGCGAAGGATTGCTGTCGGTTTTAATATTCGAGGTCGCGATGTGCAGACTATTGTAAAAGAATTGGATGGCAAGATCAACACCCAGCTGAAATTTGAACCCGGTTATTTTTTAAAGTATGGAGGCTCGTTTAAAAATCTAGAGGAAGCAAAGCAGCGATTGTTGGTGGCCGTGCCATTAGCATTGGCGTTGATATTCTTATTACTCTACTTCACGTTCCATTCGTTCAAACAAGGGTTACTGATATTCACTGCCATTCCTCTCTCTGCCATTGGTGGAATTTTTGCCTTATGGATCAGAGATATGCCCTTCAGTATTTCTGCGGGCGTTGGTTTTATTGCCTTGTTTGGAGTAGCCGTACTGAATGGAATCGTCTTGATTGCGGAGTTCAATCGCCTAAAGAAAGAGAGAAAATTATCCATTCATGAAATTGTCCTGAAAGGAACAGAAGTGCGTTTGAGGCCTGTGCTAATGACAGCTCTGGTGGCTTCACTTGGCTTTTTACCGATGGCTTTATCAAATGGCTCGGGCGCAGAGGTACAACGCCCACTCGCAACAGTTGTAATTGGCGGATTGATCACTGCTACTCTTTTAACATTGGTTCTCCTTCCTATCCTCTACACTTATTTTGAAAAAGAAGAACGGTCATCACAAACAAATTAAAGCTATGCCATTCAAAATTCAACATTTAAAATTTATCATTTTCTTACTCACTCCCTTTTCCATTTGTGCTCAAATGATTAGCCAAAAAGAAGCTGTTCAAATCGCACTCAAAAACAACCAGCTTATTAAATCAGCTGAGTATAGTATTGAATACTACAAAGAGTTAAAAAAAACAGGAACAGATATTGGAAAACTTTCTGCTGTTTGGATGCGCGGGCAGTACAATTCAATACAGCAAGACAATAATTTAAATTTATCGCAAACTATTCCATTTCCTACCACATTAGCCAATCAAGTACAACTGGGCAAAGAACAAGTCATTGGTGGGCAAAAAAACCTGGTGTCTATCCAAAATGAAATTGTCTTTCAGGTAAAATCTGCATTCGAACAATTATTATATCAGGATGCCCTGAGAGGATTGTTAATATCACAAGACAGCCTCTATCAAGATTTTGCCAGAGCTTCATCTATTCGTTTTAAAACTGGAGAAAGTAACCTGTTGGAAAAGACAACGGCAGAAACTCAATCCTATGAAGTAAAAAATCAGTTGAATTTAAATGAGGCTGATATAAAAATTTCGGCCACTCATTTACAGGCTTTACTGAAAAACGAAGTCCCTGTTTATAATTCTGAAAAGCTTACCAAAAGGGTGTTGCCAGATAACCTGGATACCATCTCTTTAAAAAACAATCCTCAGCTCAGCTTCTTACAACAACAGGTTATTATTAGCGACCGAATAAAACGTGTGGAAAAAAGTAAAATCCTACCAGATATTTCGGTTGGTTATTTTGCTCAGAGTTTAACTGGCTTTCAAAACGTGGATGGAGTAGATACTTATTTCCCTAGCAGCAAGGCATTTCAAGGGTTTGAGTTAGGGCTAAATATTCCACTGTGGATCGGTCCGCATCTTGCGCGTGCTAAAGCGGCTTCCTACCAGGAAGAAGCGTCAAGAAAAAATGCGGAGTATTTTCAAACGACATTGCAAGGAAACTATCTCCAAGCGCTGCGCGAGTTAGATAAAAATTTAGCGAGTCTTTCGTACTACGAATCCAACGCTTTGAAGAACGCGGACTTGTTGATCGTGCAATCACGCAAAGCATATAGAGCCGGAGAAATTGGATATATCGAATATCTTCAATCCTTAAAAACCGCTCTGTCCATCAAAAATAATTACCTCCTATCGCTTACTCAGTACAATCAATCAATTATCAAAATAGAATTCCTACTAGGAAAATTTTAAATGAAAAATTTAATGAAAAATAGAATAGCTCTCTTTCTAATGATCACCACGCTATGGACGGGTTGCTCCACTAAAGATAAAGCCGCAGAAACTTCATTAGCTCAACCAACTGAAATTGCCCATGTAACCCTTAGTCAAGAACAACACAAACTGTTAGGGGTTGTCTTAGGCCAGCCTACGTTGCGCAGTATGAATGGGCTAATTAAAGCCAATGGCATGTTAGATGTGCCTCCACAAAACATGGTCACTGTCTCTGCTCCATTGGGGGGATTTGTGAAATCTACGGAGTTGCTACAGGGGATGAAGGTAAAAAAGGGTCAGACGATTATCGTGCTGCAACATCCTGATTACATTCAATTACAAGAAGATTACTTGACAAGTAAAAATCAGTTAGAATTTTTAGATCTCGAGTACAAACGCCAGGAAGAACTAGCAAAAGAAAATGTGACGGCTGCCAAAGCGCTACAGCAGGCTAAGTCGAACTACTTTGGAACCAAGGCAAAAGTACAGGGGCTTAGAGCAAAGCTCAAATTAATCAATATAAATCCACAAGAACTTGAGAATGGCGAAATTCAAAATACGATCAGCATCCCATCGCCCATTTCGGGTTTTGTAACAGAAGTGAATGTGAACATTGGTCAGCATGTAAATCCGACAGATGTGTTGTTCAAAATTATTGACACTGAACACCTCCATGCCGAAGCCCAGGTATTTGAAAAAGATGTTCCTCGATTAAAGATTGGTCAATTGGTGCGGGTATATTTATCGAATGAAAACAAAGAACGACTAGCTAAAGTCTTTTTGATAGGCAAGGAAATTACACCGGAAAGAACAGTGCGTGTCCATTGCCATTTGGAAGGGGAAGATCCTTCGTTAATACCAGGATTATATTTTAAGGCCCTAATTGAAACAGATCCTCAACAAGTGACCACCGTACCCAACGAGGCGATAGTAGATTTTGACAATAAACAATATGTATTTGTTGAGAAAAAAAGTGGTGAACTTGAATACGAAATGGTAGAAATCAGTAAACTAAAGTCTGAAGAAGACTTTACCGAAGTGGCTTTACCTTCTTCCATTGCCGGCAGAAAAATTGTCTTGAAGGGCACCTATGCTCTTTTATCGATATTGAAAAATACTGAAGAGTGAAAAAAGCCAAAGGCATTTCCTAAATTGGAGTCGGTAAATATTGCTCAAATGAAAAAACATTTCCTTGCCTGCTTGATCTTGTTAACGATGGGTTGTTGCGTTTTTGCTCAAGGCGGTAAACCATACGTGTTCGTTTTTCTACATACACGTAGCGATAAAGTGGAGTTACCCAAAGAAGAAGTTGATAAAATTATGTCTGGCCACATGGCCAACATTAACAAAATGTCCAAAGAAGGCAAGTTGTTGGCCGCAGGACCTTTTGAGGGGGGCGGTGGAATTTTTATTTTCAACACAACTTCTGTCGATGATGTGACTGAGTGGATGAAAGCCGACCCAGGCATTCAAGCTAACCGATGGAAGTTGGAAAAACTTCTATACACGCCCCGCACTGGCTCCGTATGCGCTGTAAAAGAGCCTTATGAAATGACCATGTATAGTTTTGTTCGCTATATCCCAAATATCGCTAAGTTCAATGTGCAGGTTGCGCCCGAAACTTTTGGCAGGCATGATGAGTACTTAAAAGAAATTAAGAAAACAGGTAATGTTATTGCCGAGGGAACGTTTGGGGAAAGTGAAGGAGGAATTCTCATTATGAAAGGGAAAGTGCAATCAGAGGTCATCGAAAATGACCCGGCCGTTCGTGAGGGATTACTGGAAATTTGGTCGAAAGACTTGTATGTGGCGAAGGGGTCATTTTGCGAAAAATGATTTTATTCCGCAACAACAACTGCTAATTTGTTTCCCTTTCGATCAATTGCCATTCGGGTGGTGCCCTTCAAAAGATCACCTCCTGATTTGATAACTACTTCACTCCATTCTCTTTCTTTCGCTGGATCAATCGAATAAATTTTTGCCCCATCACTCATTACAATTCTTCCATTAAGTGTCCAACTTAAATCTTCACGGCCGGGTAAGGTCTTTATGATAGTGGTTATTTCAGACGTTGCCGCATCCCATCTTTTAATGAGCCATTCTGAATCAGAAATTTTATGCACAAAACTCATCGCATTTTGATTTGGGATTTTGTGCAGTGATCTACCTATCTTTTCCGCAAGCACTTTATCTTCCTTTGTTTTTATGTTGTACACACGGAGTGTTTGGGGTTCTCCCAAAACAAATAAAAGTAGTCTATCTTCATCAATCCATGCATGATATCCAACAATCAGGTTATCGATCAAAACAGTAGGTTGTCCACCTCCAACTGGATATTTACCCAAATTCTGCGCGCCATCATCTCGCTGAATTATACACGAAACAAATTGTTTGTCCGGGGTAAGGGTGGGAGAATACTCACGTTCTGTTGTTTGAGTGAGTGATCTTGTTTCGCCTCTTTTATAGTCATAACTCTTAATGTCAGAACGTCCTTCAGGATTGAATGAGGAATAAAAAATGAGTGGCTGATCAGCATGAACCGAAGGTTGATTGTCATAGCCAACATGATTGGTAATGTTTTTCGGATTTGAAAGAACTAGCTTATCTTTTTTGATCGAAAGATCAAACAGTAAAATTTCAGAGCCGGTTTGTGCAAGTCCTGCTAGGCCACACAACTGAAGTGCGAATGCAATAATAGTCTTCATAATTTCTAGTTACTTCTTCATGTACATATAATCCGTGGTCAATGCTAACAATGCTTTCACTCCAGTTATAAATGATTTTTCGTCAATCATAAAATCTGCTGTGTGATGGATCGGAGGGGTAGTCAAATTTAGTTCGGAAGGATAGGCCCCTAGAAAAAAGAAAAGACCGGGCACCCTTTGCTGAAAAAATGAAAAATCCTCCGCCATGGTAACGGCCGCTATCTCCGCTACGTTTTGTTTGCCTGCGGCTCGCTCCAGACTCGAAGTCATTTGGCGCGTTAATACTGGATCGTTATAGGTGGCAGGATATCCGGTCATTACTTTCACTTCAGCGGTGGCACCCGATGCCTCAGCTATTTTTGCTACCGTGAGCTTTATCTTTTCATGTACTAATTTTTGCATCGCAACATCGAATGTGCGAATGGTTCCTTCGAGTGTTGCCGTTTCAGGAATAATATTTCTTCGAATACCCGCATGTAAGCTTCCTACTGTAATCACTACAGCGCCCTTGGTTAATTCGCTTTGTCGGCTGACAATTGTTTGAAGCCCCTGCACCACCTGACTAGAAATCACAATAGGGTCAACGCTGTCCCACGGTGTAGCGCCATGCGCTCCGTGCCCTATAATCTTTATATCAAAAGCGTCTACTGCGGCCATCAACCCTCCCTGCCGATAGGCCAACTGACCCGAAGGCAACAACGACTGCACGTGTAAGCCAAACACCACATCCACTTTCGGGTTCTCGAGCACTCCTTCTTTGATCATAAGTTCAGCACCAGCTGTCCCTTCGCTCGCGGCCACTCCCTCCTCTGCGGGTTGAAAGATAAATTTTACTGTGCCCTTTAACTCACTTTTGTTTTTTGCCAAGATCTCCGCTACGGCCATTAAAATTGACATGTGGGCATCGTGCCCGCATGCATGCATGACTCCTGTTTCTTGCCCATTGAATAAAACTTTTTCTTTAGACGCATAGGGTAAGCTGTTTCGTTCTGTAACTGGCAATGCGTCCATGTCAGCGCGTAGCGCAATCACCGGCCCTGGCTTTGCTCCCCTCAGCAAACCAACAACACCTGTTCTAGCCACGGGATATTGAACTTCTATGCCCAACGATTTAAGGTGTGCTGCAATGAATGCACCCGTCTTTATTTCCTGATTCGATAGTTCCGGATTTTGATGAAAATGCCTACGCCATTCTATTAACTTCGGCTCAATGGCTTTTGCTTCTTGTTCTATCTTTGCCTGTAGTTTTGAATTGACCTGAGCCGCAGCAACGGAAGCCGCTAGCAGGAGTAAAAAAGCAAGATTATTTCTCATGGTTTGTTTTAGCAGTATGTGATGGTCAAGGTAGAAAAAACCGGTACTTTGCCCAACTAATTTGTATGGAGTGGATCAAAGTCTTTTCATCTGGTGACGAAGCCCGCAAAAAGTTGACGGAAAACAAGCCGCAGTTATTGATTATTCGTGGACAAGCTCTTTGTTTAGTGATGAGAGGCGGAGCTTTTTATGCCGTTGAAAACAAGTGTTCGCACAATGGGGAGCAACTTAGTAAGGGGGTAGTAAATTTTTTGGGTGAAGTTGTATGTCCCTGGCACGGCTATCGTTTTAATATGAAAACGGGAAGAGAAGCGAGTGAACGATCCCGAGATCTAACGATTTTCCAAGTCAAAGAAAATGACGAAGGGGTTTTTTTAGCTTTGTAGGTATGATTAGAAGCTATCTCCAAAATAGGTCCAGTGTTAGGTTGAGCCTGTCGAAACCTGTTCGTGGAGTTACAAATAGTTTTCAACAACCTCAAGCTGACAGCAAAAATGATTTTTAGGATGGCTTCTGGAAAAACGAGTTGGCTCCTTCTATTAATTGTTGTGTCGGCATCTTGCCAAAACACCCAAGGTCAAAAGTCAGCCTACCCAGATCACGTGGGCGATATTGCATTCGATAAAAAAATTGATGATCCCAACTTTAAAATTTGTTTAAATGGACGGATTCCCCAGTACTACGAATTTGGTAAGAGTCTTCAATACAAAGGAGAGAAACCCGCCATCGACAAACACTTTGAAATTCTAAAACAGAATGAACCAACAGCAGAATCGGGTTACATTACCATTCGTTTCATTGTGAATTGTGAAGGGAAGACCGGGCGCTACAGAATAGAAGAAATGAATAACGACTACCAGCCTATGTCGTTTGACAAAAAATTGGTAGAGAAGATCTTGACTTTGACGAAAGAGTTAAGTGGTTGGATTTTCGGTGGAAATCCAGAACATCCCGTTGACTATTATCAATACCTTACTTTCAAAATCGAGGGAGGAAAATTAATTGAGATAATGCCATGATGAAGAGTATGGTGCCTGTCGGCCAATGTATTTTTGTTTTTTTACTAGCATCGCTTGCGTTGGTTGCTTATGCCGAGCCTAACTGCAACATCTACAAAATGGAGAATAACATTTCATGCTATGAGGCGTGCGTTCTGGCAACGACAGGTGGAGGAGAACAGGGATCCAGAAGATCGCAAGAAAAGTTTGATAAGGCTATTGAGCAATGCCCCACATTGGATTATGCCTACATGGAAAAATCTGTGCCTTATTTGAAACGTGGCGAATTCATTACCTGGAAAAAATTGATCGACAAGGCTGTGGAGTTAAATCCAACTCTTCACTTGGGGTATCGGGGCTGGTGTCGCTATCAATTTTTGAGAGACTATAAAGGAGCCATCAAAGACTTTGAAAGACTGGATACACTATTTCCCCATGACATCGGCTATTCCATAAACGGAGACTATCAATTGACCATTGTCAAGGCTCTTTGTTATAGCGCCATTGGTGAAAAGGATAAGGCCATCGAAATCTTAGAAACTCAACTAGCAAAGAAGGGGTATTCACCGATGGTCTATGATTATCTCCACCTGGGTGTGCTAAAAATGGAAACAGGAAACATCGATGGAAGTATCGAATCGTTTACCAAATCAATTGCTCTTAATGATTATCTGGCCGAACCTTACTATTATCTGGGGCTCATCTATAAATCCAAAAATCTGACAGCGGAACACAAATCATCTATGGAAAAAGCAAAAGCGTACTATCTAAAAGGATATAAACGATTTGACTCCTACACACATCCCATGCACAAAGTATATTTGAGTGACATTGATAGGGAGCTTTCTACTGCTCAAACATTCTGATGTATATTTTATTGAAAACAATAGCTTGCTCGTTCACTCGTTATTCGGGCATAAACTCTTTATTCTTGAAATCCATTTTTGTTTTTTGTCTGATGAGCGTTTTTGTTTGCCGTGCTCAGTTCTCTGTGGAAGAGTCTGAGCTAATGGCACGAATGGCGCCCAAAAATACCATACCTGCCGAACTGGTTTCAGCCCGCTCGGTAGTTGTTTACCAGAATACTTATACTCCGAAGGAGTTGCAAGAAGCACACACCTTTTTTCAACAAACAGGCATTGATGCTGTTGCTTATTTTGATGTAGCCCGTTTACTAGCCGGGCATGAAAGTAGAAAGGCCTATTCCGCTAACCTATTGGCAAGGGGAATAAAATATTTGATTCTATTTCAAAAAAATGAAAAAGGACATCGATTTATATTTTGCCCTTTCAATGGTAAGCCGGACTTTGTAGAAAACAACAGCTTGGTGTGGCAACAAGAGAACGCATCTCTGAACGAACTGCTGAAAACCGTCTATCGTTTTGCGGTGAGCAATTTAAAGAAAACGAATTTTCTTATTAATGATCTCCCTGAGACAGACCTCACCGTAAATGTTTTCAAAGGGCGCATCAATCAAAACTTCTCCCTACAGGTAAAAACATTTAAAACGGCCATTCCTCGTTTTGGAAACACAGTTGCCGATGCAGAATTGGAGGCCTACCTCAAAGAAAATTTTCCCGTTAAATATGAACTGGTAGATCCACAAGCAGATGAAGTGGCATTATCGGCCAAGGGCTTTCGAACCATTTTACGCTATGTCCACACACGTGGATTGCTGGCTCAGGAGATATTGGGCTTTGACATGACGCAACAAGCGCGTTCGTTGCCTTCCGCCATTGTGGTTAACAATGAGATTCAAATTAAAACTATACTGGCGGAGCAACCAGTGTACAAGTTCTTCTTTAAAAATCTTGAATATGGTGACCTTTTCCTGGGCACCAAATGGGACGCTGATGTTACGTGGCAGGACGCCTTACGAAATCACATAGAAGCATTGAAACTAAATCAGCAAATCGGCCCGGGAAACAAATAGAAGAAACAGATTGAACAGCTTAGGCCTTTCCTGTCTTCCTTCCCCTTTGCACTAGCACAAAGGCAACAATCAACAACAATAGAATAACAAATCCATTACCCGTTTGAAAAAAGGGGAAATGAAAATCGCCAAATCCAAAAAGGAGTTTAAATGGAAGCGCGATGATGGCAATACTTGCACCAAAAATGGCTGCGATAACACCAATCGCTGCACCAAACAGGCCGACAACTACGCCAAAGAGTGCAGCAAGCAGGGCAAACCAGATCGGGAATGTGAGAACCAGAAGTACAACAACTAATAACGTAGATGATCCGGACGAAGAGCGCGCCATATTATTCTTGTTTTGTTTTGCATGAAGCAATAATCGTTCAGTTTTTTGCCGACCCTTGAATTTCGTTTGTTTTGGCGTTTCTATTTAGAGGCCACACATAATTTGTGTTGCAAACTGTCTAATTCTGAACAGTTGGTTATGCAAAAATGAACAGCTAATCCTGTACCCACACTACAAAAGAAACCATCATTAACTGATCATTAAAGTATTGAATGATGGGATCCTCCGGGTCAAATTGATTGCCATACTTCTTGCGAATTTCTGCCAACTCTTCATCAGTCACATACTGAGTCGCGATCAATCGGTGCGATGGGTCTACCTTTTTCTTTAGGGAAATTAGCATTCTCTTCATATTGGTGGTATTTATTAAACAATGGTACAATCTGTTTTTCCACCAAAGAATGATATCCGTCAGGTTTAGCGGTGAGCAAGCAACGGAAATTTGGATTTACAATGCCGATTTCGTTGCTTGAACAATGGCCTCACCAAAAAAAATTGGCATCTGGACAAGCACCTCTTTGGTGATGGGCAACATGATTGCCTCTGCCATGTTTATGTTACCCGCCACATTGTCAACGTACGGTAGCATCAGTTTGATCGGTTGGGTGGTATCCGGCTTGGGCGCAATTTGTTTGGCTCTTGTATTTAGTTGGCTTAGTCAATTAATGCCTGTGGCCAATGGCGGCCCTTATGCCTACACACGTGAAGGTCTTGGCGATTTTGCGGCCTTCCTGGTTGCGTGGGGATATTGGCTTTCTATCTGGAGCACGAATGCGGCCATTGCTGTTGCCTTTCTTAGTTACCTCACTGTTTTTGTTCCGGCACTGGGAGTAAATTCAATGTTTGCAGTTGCCGTAGGTCTTTCCGCCATTTGGCTTCTTACGTGGATAAACACGCGTGGAATCAGAAATGCCGGAGCTGTGCAAGTCATCACTACGATACTAAAAATTGCACCACTCTTGCTAGTCACAATCGGTGGTTTATTTTACATCAACACAGAAAACTATTTTCCTTTCAACAGCAGTGGCACATCAAACATCAACGCCATCACCACGACCGCCACACTTACCCTTTTTGCTTTTTTGGGATTAGAATGCGCTACTATTCCTTCCGGGCAAGTTGAAAATCCGGAGAAAACAGTTCCGCGTGCCACGTTGTACGGAACACTCGCTGTTACACTTATGTACATTTTGGGAACGGTAGTAATCATGGGCTTGCTTTCTCCTTCAACGCTTCAAACATCTAAGGCTCCCTTTGCCGATGCAGCAGCAGCCATGTGGGGCGAGTGGGCTCGCTATCTCGTAGCGGGCGGTGCTGTGATGTCGACCTTTGGTGCGCTGAATGGTTGGATCCTCATGCAGGGCCAAATACCTGCCGCTGCTGCTGTCGATAAATTGTTCCCTTCTATTTTAAAAACTGAAAACAAATTCGGTTCTCCCTACATCAGTATCATTGCAGGAAGTGTATTTGTTTCCTTTCTACTCCTGATGAATTTCTCCAGAAGCCTGGCGGATACCTATCAGTTTATCATTCTACTTTCTACCATGACGGTGTTGGTTCCCTATTTATTTTCAGCTGTATCATTCGCCATCTTAGCGGTAAGAACCAAACAGCTAAAATGGAATAGCGCTACTAAACTCACGATCGCACTACTCGCTTTCGGATACTCTATGTGGGCAGTGGGTGGCTCGGGACAAGAAACGGTCTATTGGGGATTTTTGCTTCTCATGGGAGGTGTGCCTTTGTACGGGTGGAGTAAAATGAGAAAAAATTAAATGATCAAATGTTATAAGCCAATCGAAAACAAAAACAGCAAATGAACCTAACCTGTCAATCCGAATACGGAACATTACAAAGTGTGTTTATTAAGAATGTGCCTGATGCCTTTGTTGACCAGCAAACTATTTCCAACCAGTGGAAAGAATTAAATTTTTTAAGCGAACCCGATTTCACCATGGCTCAAAGCGAATACATGCTTTTTAAAAAACTCTTGCAAACGAACAATGCCGAAATAAAAAAGTTTGAAAAGAACGCCTCGGTAACAATGGACTCTATTTACTGTCGCGATGCAAGCATTGCCACCGACAAGGGAATGATTCTATGCACTATGGGCAAAGCCGGAAGAATGAATGAACCTGCTGCTGCCGAAAAAATCTACCGAGAAATGGGCCTGCCTATCTTGGGTAGAATTGAAGCTCCTGGTTCTGTTGAAGGTGGAGATGTAGCTTGGCTTGATAAACATACGTTGGCCATTGGCAGAACGTATCGAACCAATGCAGAAGGCATAAGGCAGATGCGTGCTCTGCTGGAGCCAAGCGATGTTGACGTAGTGGAGGTTCAACTTCCTCACTATAAAGGTCCATCAGATGTATTTCATCTGATGTCCATTTTCAGTCCCGTGGCAAAAGACCTGGCAGTGGTTTACTCACCGTTGATGCCAATTGTGTTTCGTGATGAGTTAAAAAATCGTGGCTATCAACTAGTCGAAGTTCCCGATCAGGAGTTTGAAAGTATGGGCTGCAATGTGCTGGCTATCGGCCCACGCCAGTGCATCATGGTAAAGGGAAATGAAACAACCAAAGCAAGACTCTTGCAAGCTGGATGTACTGTGTTGGAATATGAAGGGCAGGAAATAAGTTACAAGGGTGGAGGTGGTCCAACGTGCCTGACGCGGCCACTATGGAGAAGAGCAGAGTGATACCGCCCTTGCGGTTTTCACATTAATGAGCTCCTACTCGGTGTAACCTTCCCGATTCAGGCCGATGTTCACCCGATTCAGAACATCTATTCTTGGCCATAGAAATAAACTTTATCAACTTTGAGCGTGCGACTCGTATACGCTGGCATGGAACCAAAAAGCTTCTCTAGAATTGTGTTATTAGTGATTGGCCTGGTGGTGGCGTTCATCGCCATCGCTTTTGTTGCACCCGCTCAATCTCATGAAGGATACATGTATGCGAAGGTTTACACCGACAAGGCCACCTACATTGGTCCCATCCAATGGGGTGGCGAAGAGGTTTTTTGGACCGATATGTTCAACGCTGCGAAACGCAAAAACGATTACGCGAAGCTTGTTCCAAGAGAAAAAGAAAATAAAGATGGGTGGTCGAACTATGATTGGTCGTTTGAAAGCATTTGGGAAAACAAAGGAACCGTTCATCAGTTTACCTGCCAGTTTGGAAACCTCAAGGAGATTGTTGTTCGAAATGAAGAGGATGTCATGCTGAAATTAAAGAATGGTGAAATACTACGTGTAGATGGTGAAGGCTACAATGACCTAGGCAGCAAAGTGCAAGTCTTAGACGAGGAGTTAGGTACTGTTAATATTAGTTGGGATCGAATTCAGCGAATTGAATTTTTAAACACACCTGTCAAACTAGATCGCGTTTTTGGTCAACCTCTTTACGGAACTGTGCAGGGTGGGCGCAGAGAGAGCTACACCGGTTACATTGTTTGGGATAATGACGAACGGCTTTCTTCAGATAAACTGGATGGCGACACAGAAGATGGCGATGTCTCAATTAAGTTCTCCGAAATTGCGATGATCGAAAAAAGAGACGATGGCTGCGATGTAACGCTGCGCTCTGGTCGTAGCCAGTTTTTAGATGATTCAAATGACGTTGATAGTGGTAATCGCGGAGTTTGGGTAATAAACCCTGACTACGGTGTCATCAAATTTTCGTGGAAGGCTTTTAAGAGTATAAAATTTTCTCCCGCACCGGGCACGGGGCAGGCTTATAGCAGTTTTACCCCACCGATGCCTGTGGAAGCCACCGTGTCGCTTGTAGATGGTGGCGAACAATCGGGTCGCATCGTATATGACTTGGACGAAGCCCTTGATTTCGAAATGATCGAGGGAAAAGAAAACGACATTGAATACCAAATACCCATCCGCCAGATCGCCCGAATACGCCCCAAAAATTTCGATTACTCAGAAATAGAGTTAAAATCAGGCCAGCGGCTGCTTCTGGGTGGCATGCGTGATGTGTCGGAGAACAATAGCGGTGTGCTGTTGTTCCGCCAGGGTAAAAAAGATCCCACATATATCGCCTGGAAAAAGGTAAATGAGATTATCTTCAAATAATCTTTAACGGTGTCGTGAAAAAAATATCAATTCGTGCATGGGTGGTGGTCGGTTGTTTACTATTACTGGTAACCTGCCTTTTGTATTTTTTTGAACTTGGCCCAATTTTTTATTTCACGGCCGGATGGCTAATAGTGATCGCGCTGCTTTTATGGGTTGGCAATCGACAACTTACTTTACGGCTTGATCGAATATTGCCGTGGAGTCGCTTTGGCAACTGGCGTTTCTTCGTGCAATTGTTGTTGGCGTTAGCGTATCTACTCTCGTTAGTAAACGGCATCTATTATGCAATTAAGGTATTCTTAACTGATGATGCCCCCACCCTCGAACAGGTTATCGTAATGAATGTATGGGGAGCCGCTATTTTCATTCCGGCTTTTTCCTTGTATTTCAGTCTGCATTTTTTACGACACTGGCGCACCTCTGAATTAGAAGTGGCGAGAAGTCAAAAAGAATCTATGCGCATGCAGCTGAATTCGTTAAAGAACCACCTCGATCCTCATTTTCTTTTCAACAACTTAAATATTCTCTCTTCGCTAATTGACAAAGATTCTACCGCTTCCAAAAAATTCATTGAACGATTTGCGGACGTATACCGTGCGCTGCTGAATACAAAATCCGATGACCTTATTCTGCTTTC
Source organism: Cyclobacteriaceae bacterium (assembly GCA_031400595.1). Classification (GTDB taxonomy): domain Bacteria; phylum Bacteroidota; class Bacteroidia; order Cytophagales; family Cyclobacteriaceae; genus ELB16-189. Next base: position 695,223 of record JANNQG010000025.1, on the reverse strand, counting down.
TGAAGAATTGGAATTTATTCACAACTATATGTACTTGATTCGCATGCGATTTGAGGATCATATCCTTTTTACAACTGATCTGAGCAGCGCCTCACGGGCAAAAATGATTCCTCCACTGACACTTCAGATGCTGATAGAAAATGCCATCAAGCATAATGCTATAACCGAAGCCAGACCGCTTAAGATCGAAATATCGGAGACCCCCACCCACCTAGCCGTGCGCAGCAGTTTGTTTGCCAAGTCTGCCGTAGCAACAAGGGGCAGTGGCACCGGCCTAAAAAATATTGAGCAACGTTACACACACTTCACGAATTTGAAAGTAGAGGTGCATCAGACAGAAAATCATTTCGAAGTGCGCGTACCTCTTTTGGAATTAGAGAGATAATTTTAATAAAAATTCAAAAATGAAAGTACTGCTAATCGAAGATGAGACCCTTGCAGCTGACCGATTGCGCCAACTTCTTACGGACATCGATCCACAAATAGAAGTGATGGCTCATCTTAAGTCCGTGCAAGCGAGCTTCGACTGGTTGAATACAAATCCACATCCTGATCTGATTCTTTCGGACATTCGCCTTTTGGATGGGCTTTGCTTTGAGATTTTTCAACAGATAAAAACGGATAGCCCAGTTATCTTCACGACTGCTTACGACCAATATGCAATCAAAGCCTTTGAATTGAATAGCATCGATTACCTGCTGAAGCCTGTTCAATCCGAGAAACTTAGGGCTGCGTTAGAAAAAGCGCGAAGTCGCAAAGCACCAACGCAAACACCGATCGATTATCGGGAATTGGCCAAGCAATTACAAGCTTCAAAAAAAGCATACAAGGCAAGATTCATGATTCGGGTGGGGCAAAAAATTGTAGCTGTCCCCGTAGAAAAAATTGCCTACTTCTACAGCGAAAATAAACTTTCGTTTATTGTTACCCCTGAAAATAAACGCTATCCCCTCGACCAGCCTTTAGATGAATTAATTGGTCAGCTGGATGCTCATATTTTCTTTCGGGCCAACCGTCAGTTTATCATTACTTTTCAGAGCATTGCCGAGATCCATCCGTATTTTAAGGGGCGAATCAAACTTAACCTCACTCCCTCCACTACAGAAGAAGTGATCATTAGCTCCGAGCGTACTCCAGAGTTCAAAAGTTGGATTGATCAGTAAAAACTTGAGTGGTCTTTTATCCCGATTCAGTCAGCTCCTCATACGCTTCAGCACTTTCCGTTTCCTTACACCGTAACCCTGCTCGACATTAGCAGTATAATTCAAAAAAACTTGGTATGGAAACAATTAGAAAATCAATTATCCTGGTTCTTTTCGCACTGTCCATTACCGTTGTGAATGCGCAAGACGAAGGGTTTATTTACGGAAAGATCTACACTATTGATGACAAGGTGTATGAAGGCCCTATCCGCTGGGGAAAAGAAGAAGTCTACTGGGCGGATATCTTCAATGCAGGGAAAGAGAAAAATCAAAACCTTCGGTACCTTTCTTCGCGTGATCGCGAACGCTTGGATGAGCGCCAGCATACCTGGACCAATTGGACTAATGGAAACTGGCAACGTTGGTTTGGAAACTGGGGTGACGATCGTAATCGTTACTCCAATGACTACGAGCACCAATTTTCCTGCCAGTTTGGTGAGATAAGAACACTTGTGCCTTCCGGGCGCAGGTATGTTGATCTTGAAATGCAAAACGGAGATAAGATTTCATTGAAGGGCGAAGGCTATAATGACGTGGGCGAAGAAGTTCGGATTATGGATCCGGAAATGGGAGAGATGGACATGAGTTGGAGCAGAATCCGAAAAATAGAGTTTCTTAAAACCCCGAAGGAACTACCTAACAAATTTGGTAAACCGCTCTTTGGTACAGTGGAGGCTTTTGGTGAAAAATTTACTGGTTATATCCAATGGGACCATGACGAACGACTGACCACTGACAAATTAGATGGCGATGCAAATGATGGAAATATTTCCATTGAGTTCTTAAAAATTGGTTCTATTGAAAGGCGAGGTGGGCGAAGTCTCATAAAAATGAAATCGGGGAGAGAAATAGTCATGGATGGAAGCAATGATGTAGATAATGGAAACAGAGGTGTTATCATCATGACAAAGGAAATGATAGCAGTTGACGTGCCGTGGCGTGAGTTTGATAAAGTAACCTTCTCGGAAGCAACTGACTTACTGCCTGCCTACCCTGAGTTTGCCAATCAAAAATCACTAGATGGCTTCGTAGTCACCAAAGATGGAAAGACATTATCAGGGAAAATAGTGTTTGACCTAGACGAAGAAAGCAATTATGAGTTGCTTCAGGGAAAGCAAGGCGAGTTCGAACTAACTACGCCCTTTCGAGATATTAAAAAAGTAGAGCCGATCAATGACTATCGATGTAGTATTGAGTTAAAGTCTGGCAAGAAAATCACGCTAGACGATACGCAAGACGTAAATGAAAAAAATCAGGGTGTATTGATATTTGCCGGTAAAAGCGACCCTATCTATGTGTCGTGGGAACAAGTAAAGAACATCGTGTTCAATTAAAGTTTCGCAACTTGTGAACAAATCCCCGAGGGTCACTACTCGGGGATTTTTTTGTGCCTTGCCAACACTACCTATTAAAACCCTACCGAAAAATGCCTTTCTAATACCACCTATCCGTTTCCGTTTTTTTCACCATTGCAAATTCCTTTACCTTCGTCTTTGGTGATCTAAGCTGTTTATGATGATTCGCTGGTTTGTCTTTCTTTTAATGATCAACTCGACCGTATTTTCTCAAAAATTGGTGGAGAGTACCGTTGTTGATAAGGAAACAAAAAAGCCAGTTCCATTTGTATCCATCGGAATCATCGGAACCTCCAAGGGAACGAGTTCCAACCTGAATGGGCAGTTTTCTGTTTCCCTAAGTGCAGCAGACTCTTTGAAGATCTCTTGTGTGGGTTATGAATCTCTATCATTGTCGTCTGGTCAGTTGCTACCTTTCATTGTCCTAGTCCCCATCGTTACACAGCTAAGTGAAATTGTCATCCTAGATAGAGCGATAAATCCCAGAAAAGTATTGCGCAAAGCTTTCGCCAACATTGATCTCAACTACAACGATCGTCCCTTTCTTCAACAATTTTTCTATCGGCACTATTGCAAAGATGGCACAGCCTATGGGCGGTTGATTGAGGCCGCTGTCGATGTGTGGAAGACCTCGGGCTATCGCACGATTCAGCACTTAGCGGGAGAAAAAGAAGAGATTCGAGTGACGCAATTGCGAAGAAGTTTGGATAAAACTGAAATGGCCCAGGGTCATGATCCCATTTCTGTGGGAAACATTTTGCAAGCCGATATCGTGGGCTATCAAACGGACAAAAGGAGCGAGCACATGTCGTTCTATACAGATGTGAGCAATCTAAGAACCGACTTTGATAAGTATGATTTTGTATGCAAAGGAATTACCTATTACGATGGCTTAGAAGTATATGAGATTACCTACCAAAACAAAAAAGATTCGTTGCTGACTACCACCGGAAAGTATCTGGATTTGGTTGACATCAAGGGCACATTGTTTATCACCACAGCAGGCTACGCCTTTGTGCGAACGGAAGAGAATAAATCGTATGGGACAAACTTCCTCCTTACCTCTACCTTCTATCGAAAAGTGAATGATCGCTACTATCCCTATCATTTTATACGGAAGAGTGAAAGTGAATACGCAGATAAGCGAGTCCATTCTGTGCATCTGGAATTAATGTCGATGGAAATCAAAACAGATCCAGCCGTCAAAATCGTTGGCCAACTACCTAGCCGGGAAGCTTTATTGAGTATTCCCTATGATTCTACCTTTTGGAAAAGTAACTCCATCTTGAAAACCACTCCATTGGAAGACGACATTATTCGTGATCTGGGGGGCGGGTTTTCCCTTGACAAGCAGTTTTTGAGATACCATCAATTTGAAATGAATACCCGTGATGGTGGTGTAAATGGCGAAGAAAAGTTCAACTGGTTGTTGGCCGATAGCAAGGGGAATCGCATTCTGTACCTTCTTGCCTGGACCGGTAATTTGCAAGCGTATCTGGTTGATGTGGAGTTGGCCAAGCGCCTACAGAAAAAGTACAGAAATAAAGTGACGTTCGTCTTCTTGTCCCTGGAAGACGATGAAAAAAGATGGAAAGAAGTCGTAGAAAAATTTAGTTTGTATACAGATGGAGTGATCAACTACAGAATAGGAAGTCGTTCGAAAACGGCTGCTTCGTTGGCGATCGCAGAAGCTCCAGGCTTTATGCTGCTAACACGCGATGGAGAAATGATTCGACCCACAAAAAGACCAAGCGATCCTTCTTTGGAAGAAGATTTGCTCAAACTACTCGGGCAAAAATGATCCTTTAAAGCAATGGTTTGTTATTCTTAGGAATGCGAATTTTAAACCTAGATCCTTTGTCTTCCTCACTTTCTACTTCTACCACGCCATTCAATTTTTCCACCGACTCTTTTAGGATATATAGACCCAAACCAGAACCCGGAACACTGGCGCTACCCCTAAAAAACATTTTAAAAATATTGTTCTTTATTTCTGCGTTCATCCCACGCCCGTTGTCGGCAACTTCAAAAACATAAGCTCGATCATGCTCTTGCGCCAACACTTTTACGTAGGGCCGTTCTCTCTTCTCCTCCAGGTGAAATTTGATGGCATTTGAAAGGAGATTATTAAATATAATGCGAAGGCGCGTTTCGTCAGAGTAAAATGAAGACGATAGTTGGTCTTCAATTTGCAATTCTATTTTGCTTTGTTGATTAGTGTAGTATAAATGATCTTCCCAAATTGATTTTACCAATGAGGAAACATCGATTTTTTCATGCTTGATCGGCATTCTGCTGTTGCGTGAATAATTCACAATGTCATGAATAAATGTCTCCAACTTGGAAACGCTTTTATGCATTAAATCCAGGTATTGATTTACTACTGGGGGTGGGCTTTCCATCTTTGTGATTTGAATAAGCCCCCCTATCGACTTTAATGGCGCACTCAAATCGTGTGAGGCAGAGTAGACAAATTTATCTAACTCGTGATTAACTCTTTTTAGTTCTTCATTCTGCTCTTCGGTGATCGCTTGCTTCTTCAACACTTCCTTCTCTGCCAGCTGATTGATCATAAGAATATTCAACAAGGCATATGCGCACAGGACCGCAACAAAAAACGTGTTTACTATCAAGAAAACTTGAGCCTGCTGCGGTGTCATCAACAATGGTTCAATAAATTTAAATTCGATCGTACGAGTAATCAAAAAGCAGATAGATGAAAAAGCTAATAGTGCAATGGCAATGTAGCGATCTTTGTAACCAAAAAACACAAATGGAACGATACCCAGCAAGACATAATAATGATCAGCACCAGAAGCAGGACCTGCGCGTTTGGCAATAAAGATTATTGAAAGACAGGACAGTATTAATCCGAAACTCATCCCAAACTTAGGGTGTCCGTGGTAGGTGGCTAAAAGCATGAGGAATATCATGCCGGCCGATATCAATGTGTAATACGTGGATTCCGAGTTATACCCTTTTAGCGTAGCAAAAAAGAACAGGGAGAGGTAGATGGCAATTTGAGCCAAGGCCATATTGATCGCTATTACTACTCGTCTCCTGTCAAGAGGATCCGATACTCGGTTCAATACCCCCGAGAATAATTGTTCGGGAAAGTTGTTAAAAGACTTAAAAGGCAAGCGTGACGGTTTAGGTAAGACAAATATATGCCTTTTTCATAAAGGCCTGTTAGTTTGAATATTTGTTCTTAAAAAGCGAAACTAATAGGTTTCGAGCCTCGTTAAACAAACCAAATTTTGAATAATGAAGACTTACGTAGGAGAATTTGAGGAGTTGGTTCTGCTGACGATTGCATCGTTGGGCGAGGAAGCTTATGGTGTATCCATCCAACAAGACATTGAAACGCGATGTAAGCGATCGATCAGTATTGGCGCTTTGCATGCCACCATCGCTCGACTTGAGGAAAAGGGATTTTTGAAATCCTGGTTAGGTGGTGCCACCCAAGAACGAGGTGGACGTAGTAAGCGATACTATGAAATAACACCGTCCGGCAAAAAAGCTGTGTCTGAGAGCAAAAGTTTACGCGATGAGTTGTGGAATCTATCTAAGATAAAACTGTCCGCAGCCAAATGAAACAATCTCAACCACCAAAATTAGCACGTGCCCTTTTTGAATGGTATTGTGGGCATGCCAAAGTGGAAGATCTAGTAGGAGACCTGGACGAGAAGTATTATCTCTATCTAGAAAGCAACTCTCCCTTTAAGGCAAAGCTGAAGTATTGGCGTGATGTTGTTTCGCTGCTGTTTTCTTACGGCATTCACAAACGCAAGAGCGAAGCCAGTACTGGATCTTATTCCACTTCAAATTTTTCATTTGATATGTTACAAAATTACATCAAGGTGGCGGTGCGCAACCTCTACCAACACAAATATTTTTCTACACTTAACATATTTGGGCTAGCGGTGGGAATGTCGGTTAGCCTATTGCTTATTTCGATGGTTAGCTACATTAAAACGTATGATAACTTTCACGTGAACAGAGATAACATTTATACGATTGTTACTACCCGGCACGAAGGCATAGAGGAATCGGAGTATGCAAGCGCACCAATTGTATTGGCTGACAAGCTAAAAGATTATCCGGAAATTAAAGAAGTCGTTCGCATTCAATCTGGTTTTAACGAAGAGATAAAAATGCAGCTAGGCGATATTCCCTTGCGGGGATACTACGTTGAACCAAATTTTTTCAGTGTATTTACGTACAACATACTCAGAGGAGATGGAGACAATGTGTTGGCTAAACCAAATAGCGTTATCATCACAGAGTCCGCTGCATTAAAGATTTTCAATTCAACCGATGTGGTTGGCAAAACACTTGAGTTGAAACAGGGTGGCCTTTTGGAAATTTCCGCCCTAATGAAAGATCATCCTATCAACTCTCACTTAAAGTTTGAAGTCTTAGTTTCCTACAGTACGCTGCCAGCTATACAAAAATCTACAAATGATCAATGGACGAAGTACCGGAACCAATACCTCTATACTTTATTGGTTGACGGTGCGAAACCTTCAAAATTGAATGACTATCTAACAAATGTTTCGAATTTGCAGTATGCTCAGTCTGCTATTAAGGTTGATTTCGCAACAGAACATATCGATGATATTACGATGGGCCCAGACTATAACAATGCAATAGGTCCGAAATGGGATATGCTTGGCGTGATTGTCTTTGGCATAGTTGCTGCGCTGATTTTACTGCCCGCTTGTTTTAACTACACTAATCTTTCTATCGCCCGCGCTCTGAAGCGTTCCAAAGAAATCGGACTACGCAAGACGATGGGCGGGGTCAAAAATCAAATCTTCTTTCAATTCATCACCGAAACCGTTGTCATTACATTAATCGCGCTGGCAGGCGCAGTGTTGATTTTTTTCATAATTCGCAAAGAATTTCAAATGATGATGGTTGCTTCTTCTTCGCTCGATCTGAGTTTAACGCCATTCACACTCTTGCTGTTTTTTGCCTTTGCCGTTGGAACTGGCTTAGTCGCGGGCGTCTTTCCGGCTCTTTACTTTGCCCGTCTCAATCCTATTCAAGCGTTGAAAACAAAAATTGCCGGTAAAGGCTCAGCAGGTATGCGCATCCGAAAAGGGCTAACTGTTTTTCAGTTTGCCTTGTCCTTTTGTTTCATCCTCTCGTTGGTTGTATTTAGTCGGCAGTACAAGTATTCGCTCAATTTTGACTTTGGTTTTGCCAAGCAAAATATGGTAGACTTGCAATTGCAGGGTGTAAAGCCAGAACTTGTGAAAGCTGAGTTTGCCAAGTTATCTTCTGTGCAAACCATGTCGATGTCTTCATCGTTACTGGGTCTTAGCTACTCGGAAACCTGGATCAAGAACAATGAGAAAGACTCAACAGAAGTGGCACAAGTTTTTGTAGATACGCAGTACATTCCCAATTTTGGTTTGCAATTTTTGGCCGGTAAAAATTTTCCTGAAGAGGCTTGGCAGCGCGAGCGATTCATTATTGTAAACGAAGAATTTCTAAAAGCTTATAAAATCAATAGTCCCACAGAGGCAATCGGGCGAACCTATCATGTGGAGGGAAAAGATCTTGAGATCATTGGCGTGCTAAAAAATTTCCACTTTGCTACCCTTCGCCTTCCCATAGGAAAGTTCTTCTTTCGTATGGATCCGGCTCAATTCGCTTACGCTAATTTAAAGGTATCTTCAACGGATGCCTACACCATGTTTAGTCAATTTGAGCAAACGTGGAAAAGTGTAAGCCCGTTAAGATTAGAAGCGCAGTTTTTTGAAGAAGAATTAAATGAAGGTTATAAGATGTATCAAGTGTTACTAAAGATGGTAGGATTTTTAGGCTTACTGGCAATCACAATCTCCTTATTGGGGATGTTGGGCATGGTTGTTTATACATCAGAAGGGAAAATTAAAGAGGTGAGCATTCGCAAGGTAATGGGGGCAAGCACAAGCAGCATTACTTATCTTCTCTCGAAAGACTATTTCAAATTAATGCTCTGGGCTATTTCACTTTCTATTCCGTTGACCGTGGTGTTTTTTGACAAATTTTTGACTCAATTACAGTACTACAGCGTTCAGTTAACCGTGTGGGATGTTTTGTTGAGTAGTACCTTCTTGCTGGCCTTGGGAATAGCTACCATTGCATCGCAAACCGTTAAGACAGCAAATGCAAATCCAGCTGAAACATTAAAGATGGAATAGTGCACCTACAACTTGTGACTTCGCCTCTCTGTGAATTTTTGTATTTTTCGTCTAAACTTCAACTGGCAGAAAAACTATGATCGTCTACGGCATCAAAAATTGCAACACGGTAAAATCTGCAATAGACTGGCTGAATAAAAACAAAGTAGAATTTGAATTTCACGATTACAAAAAATCAGGCATAACCGCTGAAAAGTTGAGCGCGTGGAGCAAACAAGTTGGATGGGAGAATCTCGTCAACAAACGCGGTACCACGTGGCGACAGCTAGACGAAATAGATCAGAAAGTGACCAACGAAAAAGCTGCTATTACATTGATGATTGCCAAAACCAGCGTAATAAAACGGCCATTATTCGAACAAGACGGCAAGGTTCTTTTGTTGGGGTTTGATGAGGTTGATTATAAGAAAGTCTTGACGTAAGGCTTTTTCTTTCCGGCTTTCCAAAAGTGGGTTTGTTACATTCCTCCACTCGAGTCAGGCCTGGCTCAAAAATTCAACTCTTCCAACTTCGCTAATTCACCACAAATCTTGACCTGTCGTGCCATTTCCATCAAATGACGGGCGAATGACGGGTGAAAATGGCAACGGCTGATTCCACCATGCCCGTTAAACGCGTAACATTGTGCTTCAATAAAATTGTTATGCAACAACCAGAATTAGGCAGGCGACTGACCACTTTACGCAAAGAAAAAAACCTGACGCAGGAGGAGTTGGTGGAAAAAAGCCATGTGAGCGTGCGCACCATTCAGCGCATCGAGGCGGGCGAGGTATTGCCCCGGACGATTACTGTAAAAATTTTATTGGAAGCACTTGGAGAAAGTTATGAGTCATTTTCAACCAAACAAAACCAAGTGATGGAAACACAAAAAAGTACTTTACCTACCACCCACCGAAACACGCTCTTGATAGCCGTGGTGGCGGGAGTGGTCTATCTGATTTCTGAAATTATTCTCGGCACGATGGACATTGCCTGGCTAACGGACGGTCGCGAATGGGGATTCCGGATGAATGCCATCTACACCGGCCTTACGGTGGTGATGGTGATTTCATTTGTGCTTTTTGCGCGTGGATTTATCGTGCTAAGCACGGTATTTGAAAACTCGTTGTTGAAAGTAGCGGCTTATATGCTCATGGTTGTCACCTTTGGCAAGGGCATTTTTGATGTGAGTTCGCCGTGGAGAGTGTTTGGATTCCGTATGCAGCAATCGCTGTGGTGATGGGCGCGTTGGGTATTGTATTCGGAGTGGCCCTTCTTCGGTTACAAGATAGCATGGGCGAGCTATCGCGCATGGCGGGGATATTGGAAATAGTGATGGGCTGTATGCTCATTACCGTTGTGTTGTTTTTTATCAGCTACGTGGTATTGATACCAGCCGTTGTGTTAGAAATACTGGTGCTCTATCGTGGTTATGAATATCTTTCTAAATCGCCAGAAGCTGTCAACGAAGCTTAACGAAGTTTCTTCAATAATACTTTTTCAAAAACTTATTTCTTTTTTATGAAACTTAAAATTGCCGGGATTGGTGTGTTCTTTTTAGTCGTTATCTTTTTCTATTTGAGTTGGCGTACGCCTTCGCTATCGGATAATCATGGAAAAATGGATACGCATTTGTATCTGAGTGATGGCGCAAAGCAGCCGTTGGTCGTTGCTTTTGGAGGAGGCTCGGGGGGGAATGACTGGGAGCGAAATTATTTGAAAGACAAACGCGATTCATTGTTGGCTCATGGCTTTGCTGTGCTGGCCATTGGCTATTTTAAAACCGAGAATTCACCCGGTTCACTCGACCGCATTTCGCTCAACGCCATTGCTGATACGATTCTTAGCATTGCCAAACGAATACCGCAAATAGACACTGCCCGTATTATCTTGGTGGGCGCGTCCAAGGGAGGTGAGTTAGTACTGAATCTGGCCAGCCGCTATTCATGTTTCAAAGGCGTGATTGCGCTTTCTACTTCACATATCAGTTTTCCCGCCATTACCATTTCAGCCAATACCTCTTCGTGGATGCACAATGAACGAGAAGTAACGTATGTACCGGCTCCATTCAAAACTTTATGGCCCGCGTTGAAGGGAGATTTGCTTGGTGCTTTTTCAATGATGTTGGAAAACACGGAAGCCGTTGCGAAAGCTGAAATTGAAGTAGAGAAAATCAATGGACCAATCTTTATTCTTTCTGCTGACCAAGATGAACAATGGCCGGCTAAGGAAATGTCCGAGCAATTGGTTGAACGGTTGAAGCGAAAAGATTTTGCACATCGGTATGAGCACATTGTGGTAAAGGGCACGCATATCGAACCACTCAATCATTTTGATAAGGTGTATGCGTTTTTGGATGGCATACAGTAGCTAACAACCAAATTATTCATGCTATGAAAAGAATACTACTCTTTATTCTAAGTACCATCCTGCTCATGCTTCTATGGACTGGCATGGCCCTTTTTGGTACGGTAGACGGTTGGTTTCATCAACCTATTGCTAAATCAAAAACACCCGCATCTTTTCTTGAGGCCGTAAACAGAGAAATGAATAAACAATTCGTAGGAAATTTTGCGATGGCTATAATGATGAATGGGAATGTTGAATATGAAAAATTTTATTCCGCAGGAAAACCAGTAGATAAAAATACAGTGTTTCAGGTCTCATCATTGAGCAAATGGATTTCTGCTGTTGGAATCATGAAGCTGGTAGAAGATAGAAAGCTCGATTTAGACGTACCGGTAAGCAACTACTTAACGAGATGGCAATTACCGCCCAGTAAATTCAATAACGAAGAAGTGACCGTGCGGAGATTGTTAAGTCATACAGCTGGGCTTACAGACGGGCTTGGATACTCGGGTTTTAAAACAGGCACACGGATACAATCTTTAGAAGAATCCTTAACCAAAGCAGCCGATGCTGATGAAGGCATCAGTGGAGAGGTACGTGTAGGTATTAAGTCAGGCGAGTTTAAATACTCCGGTGGTGGCTATACACTTCTGCAATTGCTGGTAGAAGAAGTAAGCGGGCAATCCTTTGCATCTTACATGAAGGAAAACGTATTTGTTCCTCTTAACATGACGCACTCTTCGTATGTGTGGGAAGATTCATCTGGTCTCGCGCTGGCTGAATTTTACAATAGTGATGAAAGCAAGGCTGCCCATTACCGCTATACGTCACTTGCCGCTACTTCGTTGTACACGTCTCTCGCGGATATAGAATTACTCTTTCAGGCATTTTTGAAAGGAAAAAATAACGAACCTTTTGGCAGAAATATGCTTAAGCCGGAAACACTTGCAAAAATGCGAGAGCCTCATGGAAAAGCAATGGGGGTAGATATTTGGGGATTGGGAACTGTGCTTTATGCAACGACAGACGGAAATGATTTCATCATCGGTCACGATGGAAAGAGCACACCACCCATTAATACAGCCGTTCGCTTGAACCCGGAGACAGGTGACGGGATAATTGTACTTGAAACGGGAAACTCTACACTTGCTACAAAACTGGCCAGCGAGTGGGTTTTTTGGAAAACCGGAAAAGTAGATACGTTTCTTTTTCCAATGTTGATTGATGGAATGCTTTGGAAAATCGGAATAGGATGGGTTGTGATAATTGTAAGTACCGTTTTGTTACGGGCACTTTACCCCCGTGAGCGATAGAAGCGGAATGTCGGTTAGGGTTTGTCCGCTAAAACTTAGGAGGACAAAACAAAAAGCCCGGAATTTCTCCCGGGCTTCTTACATCTTACTACTTATGTCTAACGTTTAGAAAGGATATTCTCCTTTACCAATTGCATGGTTCGCTACTTTGCGTCTGGCTTCTTTTAAATTGTATGCGTCAATTTTCGTGAAGCGCTTCAGGCCGAGCATCATAAAACGTAGCTCGTCTCCTTCGGCAAATCCATAGATGGCTTGCTTGCCCGCACTTGCTGCTTGTTCAATCGCATGGTGCAGATAAATCATGGCCATGGCAATTTCAACTTCGCACGCTTTCTCTCCGCGCACGCCAATTAATTTTTCTACACGCAAGATCACTGACTCAGCCACATATCCTTCAATGAGCATATCGGCCAGATTCATCAATATCTCCTGCTCTTCGGATAGCTTCATCATAAACTTTTGAATGGCAGCACCCGAAACCATCAGACCCGCTTTCTTCAAATTCGCAATAGCTTTTTTCTCTTTTGCAAAAAGGGCGGTGTCGTCACTCGCACCAAAATCCGGTATGGAAGTCAATTCTTTTTGCACGGCCATCGCAGGTGTCATCAAATCCAACGTGCCCTTCATCGCACGCTTTAACAACATGTCGATCGTAAGCAGTCGGTTGATTTCATTCGTGCCTTCAAAGATGCGGTTGATGCGTGCATCGCGATACGCTCGATCCATCGGGCCCTCGGCCGAGAAGCCCATGCCTCCGTAAATCTGCACGCCCTCGTCAACGGTGAAATCCAAAACTTCGCTACCATGTACTTTTAAGATAGCGCACTCAATGGCAAACTCTTCTAATGCTTTCAATCTCGCCTGACCTGAATCTATACCACTTGCGACAAAGGCATTATAAGCATCATCGATATTTTGAGAAGCGCGGTAGTGTGCAGACTCTGATGCAAAAACCTTTGTTATTGCCTCCGCTATCTTATGCTTGATCGCTCCAAAGGTGGAAATAGCTACACCGAATTGTTTGCGCTCGTTGGCATATTTAATCGACTGGCTGATGGTGCCTTTCGATCCACCCAACGCGCCTACGCCAAGTTTTATTCGACCGATGTTCAAAATATTTACAGCGATCTTGAAACCATTTTCACGCTCGCTCAATAAATTTTCTACGGGCACTTTGCAATCATTAAAGAAAACCTGGCGGGTAGAGGAACCCTTGATTCCCATCTTCCGCTCTTCTTCGTTCATGGTGATGCCACCAAACGTCTTTTCAACAATAAAAGCCGTGAGATTCTTGTCGTTGTCGATTTTTGCAAACACTATAAAAATATCCGCGAAGCCTGCATTGGTGATCCACATCTTCTGACCTGTGATCAAATAATGCTTTCCATCGGCTGTTAGTTTTGCTTTGGTCTTACCGCTGTTGGCATCTGAACCGGAATCCGGCTCTGTCAAACAGTAGCTTGCCTTCCACTCACCGGAAGCCAACTTGGGAATATACTTTTTTTTCTGTGCGTCATTTCCATAATACAAAATCGGAAGTGTGCCAATGCCGGTGTGTGCTGAAATTGCAACAGCAAACGAATACCCTGCGCTCACCGCTTCTGCAACCAACATTGTAGTATTAAAGTCCATTCCGAAGCCACCCAATTCATGAGGGACTGATGTGCCTAGTAAACCTAAAGCCCCCGCTTTCTCCAACAATGCTGGCATTATCTTAGGATCTTTCTGCGAGTCAATTAAATCCAAATGCGGATATACTTCTTGTTTCAAAAAGTCTTTGCACGTCTGCGCAATCATCTTTTGTTCTTCTGTAAATTCTTCAGGAATGAAAATTTCATGAGCCTGTGTTTCGCGGATGAGGAATTCACCGCCTTTGATTGCTTTCTTAGTTGCTGTCGTTGTTTCCATATGCTTGTAGTATTTCATTGATCGTTGATGGTAGTTGGTTAGTCGTTTGCTTTTAATAATAATTTATGAATCTTTCAATTCAGCAGTTCATAAATCCCCGCCACTCCCTGTCCTCCACCTACACAGGCAGTCACCATTCCATATTTTTTATTTTGCCTACGGAGTTCGTTAAACAATTGAACTGATAAGCGTGCGCCTGATGAACCGAGCGGATGACCCACTGCAATAGCACCTCCGTTTACGTTTAATTTCGATCGATCGATTCCTAACTCCTTTACGACTGCTAATGATTGTGCGGCAAAAGCTTCATTCAATTCAATCAAATCGATGTCTTGTAATCTCAATCCCGCAATCTTAAGTGCTTTCGGTATTGCTGCCACCGGGCCGATGCCCATGATGCGTGGATCAACTCCTGCGGTTGCGTAACTCACCATCCGAGCAATCGGTTTTAAATTCAATTGCTTCACCATTCGCTCGCTCATCACGGCTACAAAGGCAGCACCATCTGAAGTTTGTGACGAGTTTCCAGCAGTAACTGATCCACCTACGGCAAACACTGGTTTTAATTTCGAGAGACCTTCAAAGGTTGTGTCTGCACGAATGCCTTCATCTTTATTTACCACGTATTCGCGTGTCTGCTTTTTCATATTTTCATCGACAAACACTTCCTTCACGGTTATCGGCACTACTTCGTCTTTGAATTTTCCTGCCTGCCATGCTGCTGCTGCTTTTTGATGCGACTCTACCGAAAACTGATCTTGTTCTTCGCGCGTTACTTTAAATTGTTTTGATACTTCTTCAGCCGTTAAGCCCATACTGGTGTAGTAGGTGGGATTGTCTTTGGCGATCGCATAATTTAAGGCAGTCTTAAAACCCATCACGGGAACTAAAGACATGGACTCTGTTCCTCCTGCAATAATTACATCGGCTTGCCCTGCGTGTATTCTAGCACTTGCGATAGCAATCGACTCCACACCTGATCCGCAGTAGCGATTGATCACCAAGCCAGGTGTATCTAACCCCATGGAGAGCAGTGCAATGATTCTTCCCATCTGCATTCCTTGCTCTGCTTCGGGAACCGCATTGCCAACAATGAGATCATCGACCATTTTGTTCTCTAAGCCTGGGATTGATTTCACCAAGTGTTTAATCACATCCGAGGCAAGATCATCGGGTCTTACAAAACGAAACCCTCCTTTTTTTGCTTTGCCTACCGCGGTGCGGAATCCGGCTACGATGTATGCGTCCATATTTCTTTTTTAGTAGTAAGACATAAGTATCAAGTATCAAGACACAAGTAGTAAGATTAAAGAGATACAAATCTTTTGTCTTACTACTTTCGTCTAACGTCTAGTTTCTCAATGGTTTCCCTCCCGTTAATATTGCCTGAATTCTCTCTAAAGTTTTTTTCTCTCCTGTCAAGGATAAGAATGCTTCACGTTCCAAATCAAGTAAGTATTGCTCGCTCACTTCTTGTGGAGAAGTCAAATCCCCTCCGCACATAATGTTAGAGATCCATTTCGCTACTTTGGCATCGTGCTCTGAAATATATTTGCCCATTCTCATTCCTTGCAACCCGGCCAAGAACAACGCCTGACCAGTACGCCCCTGTACTTTAATATTTTTTGCCTGTGGTTGCATTGTGTAACCCGCTTCTACGAGATCAAGCACGGCTTGCTTCGCATCAGCGATCTGTCTGTCTTTATTCATCGACACGCGATCGAGCTTTTTCAAGATGCCAAACTCACGCGCTTCCTCTGCTGAGGTAGCTACTTTTGCTGTTGCAATGGTCATGAACGCATTTTGAAGTGCATTCAACTCGACATCACCTTCTTCCATCGCATCACTAACGCGTTTTGTGAATTCCTTAGTTCCACCTCCACCCGGGATTAGTCCAACGCCAACTTCTACTAATCCGATATACGTTTCTGCCGCTGCTTGCGCAATGTCTGCATGCATCGTCATTTCACAACCGCCTCCTAACGTTCTGCCTTGTGGACAAACTGCCACTGGCACACCAGAGTAACGAATGCGCATCACCGATTGTTGGAAAGCTTTGATCATGAAATCGATCTCATCATAATCCTGCTCGATGGCATACATGAATACCAAACCTAAATTTGCGCCCAACGAAAAGTCAGCGCCTTGATGGCCAATCACCAGACCTTTATAATCTTTCTCAGCCATGTCAATGGCTTTGTTCATTCCTTCAATCACTGCGCTACCGAGAGTAAAACTCTTGCTGTGCCAGCCGAAATTGAGTACACCATCACCGAGGTCAATGATTTTTGAATCAGCATTTTTCCAAACGATGTTCTCACTCCTATTTTCTAGAATAATGAAATTCTCTCTTCCAGAAATTGATTTATATGTCTTGGTAGGAATGTCATAGTACTTCTTCTGACCGCCTTCTGCTTTGTAGAAGGATTTGTTTCCGGAAGCAAGCATGTCATACACCCATTGCGCAGGTTTGTAGCCAACTGCCTCCATAAGTGGAATTGATTTTTCAACTCCCACGGCATCCCATGTTTCGAATGGACCGAGATCCCAACCAAAGCCACCGCTCACCGCATCATCAATTCGGAAAAGCTCATCGCTGATTTCAGGGATACGGTTCGTTACGTATTGGAACAATCCATAAAAACAATCGCGATAGAAATCACCAGCCTTATCTTTTCCGGCCAACAACACTTTAAAGCGATCTTTGAGATTGTCAATCGTCTTCGTTGTTTCGAGCGTTGCAAATTTTGCTTTAGCCTTTGGCTTGTATTCTAATGTCTTTAGATCGAGTGTAAGGATTTCCGTTTCTCCCTTAGCATTCTTTGATTTTTTGTAGAAGCCCTGGCCTGTCTTATCTCCCAACCATTTATTCTGCTCAAGCTTAGTAACTACTTCCGGTAGTTTAAACATTTCTCTTCCCTCGTCATTCACCAATCCCGCAAAGAGGTTATTCGACACTTTCACCAAAGTATCTAACCCGACCACATCCGAAGTGCGGAAAGTAGCAGACTTCGGTCTGCCTATCACTGGTCCGGTTAATTTATCAACTTCATCTACATTCAAGTCAAACTTGCGCATGGAATCAATCACTTTCAGTAAACCGAAAATTCCTACACGATTGCCAATGAAAGCCGGAGTGTCTTTGCATAATACGGTGGTCTTTCCTAGGAAAAGATCACCATAGTGCATTAAGAATTTTGTGACAGCGGGATCAGTTTTTGCTGTCGGGATGATCTCCAACAATTTTAAATAGCGGGGAGGGTTGAAGAAGTGTGTGCCCGCAAAATGCTTTTGAAAGTCTTCGCTGCGGCCTTCGCCCATAAGGTGGATTGGGATGCCCGAAGTATTGGAAGTAATTAACGTTCCTGGTGTTCTGTATTTCTCTACCTCTTCGTAAACTTTCTTTTTAATATCCAGATTCTCAACCACAACTTCGATCGTCCAATCAACATTCTTGATTTTAGACATGTCGTCTGCGAAATTACCGAGTTTGATGCGCGAGGCGAACTTCTTATTAAAGAGTGAAGCCGGATTTGCCTTTAGAGTAGCGTCAAACGCAGCATTCACAATTCTGTTCTTCACAGTAGGATGATCGAGTGTAAGATTTTTCTTTTTCTCATCATCGGTCAGCTCTCTGGGTGCGATATCCAGCAGCAGCACTTCGCAACCAATATTGGCAAAGTGGCACGCAATGCGTGAGCCCATAATGCCTGATCCTAAAACTGCGACTTTGCGAATGGTACGGTTCATAATTCTTGATTTAATGTGCTGATTCGT
The DNA here is from genome assembly GCA_031400595.1 of Cyclobacteriaceae bacterium. Classification (GTDB taxonomy): domain Bacteria; phylum Bacteroidota; class Bacteroidia; order Cytophagales; family Cyclobacteriaceae; genus ELB16-189. The sequence goes on along the minus strand of JANNQG010000025.1, from coordinate 677,147 downwards.
TGATATACCAATTGACAAATCATCGAATTGGCTAATTGACTAATTTGGTTTCGTAAATACTATTTTTTTCAACTAACTGACTAATACTCTGTACTACATCAAAAAACACATTCAGTTTTTGTGTAGAGATTTCTTCCCGAACTGCGTCATTAAATCGCAGTACAGTCTCCCGCGATTTCTCTTTCATCTTCTTCCCCTCCTTTGTCAACAAGACTTTTACGGAACGTTTATCGTTTTTGTCGACTTGTCTAAAGATCAGGCCCTTCTCCTCCATTGACTGTAATAGCCTGGTGAGGCTTCTTGGTTCTAATCCCATCAATGGCCCAATCTTCATCGCTGCCGTTCCTTCTTCCGAAGAAATATTCAGCAACGCATAGCCTATAGACATGGTCCCATCATACTTCATGGCTTGCTGATTGTACATGCGCGCGATGGCATGCCAGGCAGTTTTAATATGAAAGTCTATGGTTTCTTCTCTTTTCAATCGGTTACGAAGGTATAAAAAAATTATTCTGCATGCCGAGTATTTTCTGAAATATTTTTTTGGTGGCTCCAAATCCTCAAAAAACATGAGGGTCAGCGCCTACGGAGATGCCAAAAATCATAGTGAAGGGAGTAAAATGTCATGAATCTAGTGTAAGCCTTATCCCACATTTGAGCAAACAAAAACAGAACTCTATGAAGTCCACGAAAAACACAAAAAATTTGGCATTCACGATCAGTTTTCTTGCTATAAGCATCACGCTTGCAGCGCAGACTAGTTTTAAGCAAACCGGTGAGTCCTACATTACCATTGCCGGCACCTCCACATTACATGAGTGGACAATGACCTCGCTACAGGCCGCTATTCAAACAACTTTTCAAATGGATGAGAAGGGTGTTCCCACTCAGATTAAATCGTTAAGTGTAACCGTACCGGGCGAAAGCCTCAAAAGTGCACACAAGGCGATGGACAAAAATGCTTACTCTGCTTTAAAGGTGGATAAGTACAAAAATATTGGTTTCACGCTGTCCTCCGCCTCTACTCAAAATGAGTTGTTTCAATGTGTGGGCAATCTCTCGATAGCGGGCGTAACTAAGTCGATAAGCCTTGACGCTATCTGTAAGCAAAAAGACAAAGGAATTAGATGCACCGGGAGCAAAGCAATTAAAATGAGTGACTTTCAGGTGGAAGCACCCTCATTCATGTTCGGCACCGTAAAAACGGGCAATGAAATCACCATCAGTTTTAACATCGATTTACAAGCAGTAAAGAATTAGTAAAGTAAAATGTATATGTATAACCAAAAAACAATTATTATGAAAACAAGATCACTTTTTGCAAATGGGTTGACGGCCTTGTTGCTCTTTAGTTCACTTGGGCTATGGGCACAAAGTCAGCCAGCTATTCAGTATTTCAGGAATTATGATAAACGTGGTATTAACGTATTTGAAACCTCGAAGACAGATACCATTCCCTACGATGGTTTAAAAATTCGTTTTGGCGCGGGCTTTACACAGGGCTATCAAAGCCTTAATCACAGCAATGGCTTGGCCGGTCCCTCGGCATTATATGAAATGGGAGGTGGCTTTCCACTTGCGCAGGCAAACTTCAATATCGATGTGCAATTGTATGATGGCGTGAGCTTGAACTTGGTGTCATACATGTCATCTCACCACCACAATGAATTTTGGGTAAAAGGTGGGTATCTGCAAATTGACAAAGTAGGCTTTATGAAGAGCGAATTCTTTGATAAACTTTGGAAAAACCTGACTTTGAAAGTCGGTCACATGGAAGTGAATTATGGTGATGCGCACTTCCGCAGAAGTGATGGTGGCCACACCCTGTGGAACCCCTTTATAGAAAACAACATCATGGATGCATTTACCACAGAAATTGGTGCCGAGTTATACTGGAAGAAAGATGGCCTATTTATAATGGGTGGATATACAGATGGCGAAATACAAGGCAATGTTGGAGCTCCATCTACACCTGCTGGTGCAAAACGTGCGCCCTCGATTTACGGTAAAATCGGTTTCGATAAGCAATTGAAAGAAAACCTGCGCGTAAGACTTACCGGTTCGGTCGTGACAACCTCATCATCTGCCAGCAACACACTTTTTGGTGGCGATCGTACTGGCTCCAACTACCAATATGTAATGGAAAATGCGCCTGTTACCCTATCTGGGAACTTTGCATCCGGTCGGTTTAATCCAGGCTTCCGCGATAACCTTACTGCCTTTGTAATAAACCCATTCGTGAAATTCCGTGGTCTGGAAGTTTTTGGAACATTTGAGTCGGCTAGTGGATTAAGTTCGTTGGAAAACGGAGAAGGAGTAACCGCTTATTCTAAAGAACCTGATCGCATAGCCACACAAACAGCTGTTGAAGCATTATACCGCTTCGGAAAAACTGAACAGTTTTATGTTGGCGCTCGCTACATAACCGTAGCAGCTACTATTGCCGAAGGCTATTCCGCTACTGTACGCGGAACTCGTACTGATGTAACGATCGACCGCACCTCAATTGCAGCGGGTTGGTTTATTACGCCAAGTATCTTGCTAAAAGGCGAATATGTAACCCAGAACTATGGAGGTTTTCTGGCTACCGGTGCTAACAACCGCTTCTATAATGGCAAGTTTGATGGCTTTGTTATCCAAGGCGCAATCAGTTTCTAATTTTGGTGCTTGTTTTACTTATCCGGCCGACCCTTTGGGTTGGCCGGTTTTTTTTGCCCTGTTTTTATATCTTTAAGCTCAAATGATTAAGTCTCTGGTTATCACCTTATCGCTGCTCTCTGTCGGAATGCGCGTGTCTGATGGTTTTCTCGTTCATCGCTTAATTGTGCTTCCTGAAAGCAAACTAATCATCAACGGAAAAACAAATGTCAATTCCTTTCGGTGTACCATCCCAAAATACATCGGAAAAGATACGCTTGTACTTCAAGAGGGCGGAAAAAATGTCCGCCCGGTTTTTGTTAAAGGTGCGGTTTCTCTTGACGCCACCAGCTTCGACTGTGGCATGGCCATGATGACCTCTGATTTTCGCAAAACGATTAATTCAAAATCTTATCCAAATATTGTTATTGATTTTATCTCCTTTGAAAAAAATCCTTCTTACAGGAAACCCAAAGAGGTTTTCCGCGGTATTATTAAGATTTCAATCGGTGGTGTAACAAAGGTGTTTGAAATGGATTGTTCGATAGAACCAAAACCTTCTGGTCTCATCCACCTATCGGGTGCGCGCGATTTTCTTTTTTCCGACTTTAACCTAGAAACACCAACCCGGATGATGGGTCTGGTAAAGGTGGATCAAACCTTAAATGTGGGGTTTCAGCTGGTGCTCAAACTAGATGACGATTTTTGATAATTTAGAGTCTACAAAACAGAATGAAGAAACTCCTGGTTAATAGCGCTCACATCTATTTTGAACGCTCTGGTGAAGGGGACGAAACCATTGTCTTCTCGCACGGACTACTCTTCAATCACCATATGTGGGATGCTCAGGTGGCCTATTTCAAAAATAATTTTTGTTGTATTGCTTATGATCATCGTGGGCAGGGGCAAAGTGAATCTGTTGGTTCTGTGGACATGGATACACTCTACGAAGATGCGGCTGCTCTGCTAGAATTATTAAGTCCCAACAAACCAGTGCATTTCGTTGGCCTCAGTATGGGTGGCTTCGTTGGAATGCGTTTGGCGGCACGTAAGCCGCATTTGCTGAAAAGTCTTGTTTTGCTAGATACCTCTGCCGATCCTGAACCTAGCAAGATAAAATACATCTTGCTGAATCAGCTGTTTGGATGGGGGGGCGCTAAGTTGATAAGCAAAAAAGTAATTAGCATCCTTTTTGGAAAATCTTCTCTGTTAGACCCGTCTAAAAAATCAACTCTTGAAATGTGGAAAAATATAATTGAAGGTCATCCAAAAAACATAACCAAAGCGGTCGCAGGGGTCATTTATCGAAAGGGAGTATATGAAGAGCTTTCCCATATCAGCACGAAAACGTTAATCGCGGTGGGTGATGAAGATGTAGCTACGACTCCCGCGAAAGCCGAACGAATTCATCAGGCAATTTCTAATTCCAAGTTTAAGTTGATTTCAAAAGCCGGACACAGTGCCTGTGTGGAGCAACCCGATTTGGTAAATCAATTAATTAGCGAGTTCATTAGCTAGGTTTTTTTATAACTGGTTTACTTTCTATGCCTCGCAAGAGCAGCCGCCTGACCAATCCAATTATCTCTGCCTATACGATCTGGAAAAAATTTGATCGAGGAAGTAACATGCTCAATTGTTTGAGGCGTGAATTCGCTTATCTGCCGAAAGGTGTAAATGCCCAGTGCGTTTAACTTCTGTTCAAGTACTGGCCCTATCCCTGAAATCATCTTAAGGTTATCCTTATGCTTTTCGGTGAACATAGCGTGCCCTAAGAATGTAGGCTCAATAGGTTGTCGTTTTGGCGCCTTTGATAACTTAGCTTCTTCCAATTCAACGGACAGTTTTTTGTTGATTTCCTTTGCCTCCACTAGCTGGTTCTCCATCTGTTTCATTTGAAAAGTGATGCGGCCTAACTCAATGTCGGCCAGCTGAACTTTTGGTCTAAGTAACTGGAGCTCCTCTCGCATTCGTATTGCCTCTTTCCTTTCTGGTTCTATCTCTGCATTCAGCTTTTCTTTTTCCAAACTGAGCTGTTGAAAATCTGCCTTAAAGGTCTGCTGAGCTCTTGCTAGTTTCTGCTCTGCTTTGTCGGAGAGCTCTCTGTATGTACTTGCCTGCTGACTCATTTCGTTATACTGCGTTAACAATAATGACTGAGCGTGTTGCGTTTTTTCCGATCCCTGTCTTAAAAACCAAGCAACGCCAAATCCAATTAAGGTAGCTACCAATAGCATTGTTAAAATCTCAACAATCGCCAAACTGGTTTGAGTGGGATTAAAATAGGTGGGATCTGTACGGAGTCCTTTTACGCTCGACAGGTACCATTGTGACGCAACCAAACACCACACTAGAAAACCAACAATCAGTGCATAACTAAACTTCATAGCTTCTTATTTGAAAGGTGAAACTACTAAAAATTCGGTAGATTGATCATTCTACGAATATTTTGATGTGGAAGAAGAACGAATGTAGCGCCTCTTAAATTGGTGTGGCAAGCTAAAGATCAACCCAGCTAAGCACTTTTTCGCGCGTTGATTAGTCCTTACTTTTACACACAAATTTCAACCAACTACTATGAGTCTTGTAGAGCAATTCAATGCCTATCGGAGCCAGATGAACGAGAAGATCATGGAAGCCGATAACCTTATTATAAAACGAATTTTTAATCTTGATACAAACGCCTACCAAGCGGGCGTGTTAGATGTAAAATCAAAAGAACTGATTGGGCTTACCTGCTCGTTGGTTCTCCGCTGCGATGATTGTGTAAAATATCATTTGGGCAAGTGCAAAGAGGTAGGTTTTACCACAGCCGAGGTACATGAAGCAATGGGTGTGGCGACACTTGTGGGCGGCACGATTGTGGTTCCCCACCTGCGCAGGGCGTTTGAATATTGGGACGAACTTTCGAAATGACATGTTTAAGCGCGATTTAGATTTAGACAGGCAGTGGAACCGTTTACTGCTGGAGATAGAAAAACAGATTGATAAAAAGCCGAAAGACCTGAATGAAGTCCTGTTCTTGGTGGGTGTGCAGGAACTGGGGCGAGGGGCCAAGCGGTTCGAGAAGGAAGAAAAGCAGGATCTGATGCACATTGCCATCTGCAAAGTGCTGAGTCTGGCTGGCTACTATGAACTGGAAGGTTTAGATAAGGACGGTTGGCCGCATTGGAAACTTGTAAAAAAGCTTCCTCATTTCGATATGCTCGAACAAGAGAAGTTGTTGAAGATGCATGTGATCGAGTACTTTGAAAGGGAGTATGAGTGGAGGATTTCAGTGGCGAGCGAAGGATCTGATAACCTGGAGAACTGAAAAATAACTGTTGGAGATTTCAACGCTTGACTGGTGGTGATCAAATTGTTGAAATAGTGTTACTCGCTCCCTATCTTGGTGGATTAAAACTATCTTTCCAGTCAACGCGTTTCAGGTATTGTGAGTGAGGGAATAAACCAGATTCATCAAAAAGTAGCTGCTTTCAAACGAAAGTATTATGCCAACCTTTTTCTCAAGGGGAGCTTACTGACATTAACCTTTGTCCTAGGGTATTTCTTGATAGCAGCGCTGCTGGAATATAATCTGTGGCTTGGAAGAGAAGCACGTTTTTTGATACTCGCTTCCTTCTTTGGCGTGGTGACTTTTTGTCTCTTTCAGTTTTTGAAAGAACCGCTGGCGTGGTGGATTTACAAAAAAGGCTTAGGGGAAGAAGACAGCGCCAAATTGATCGGCAATTACTTTCCTGGCGTGGGAGACCGACTGTTAAACGTATTACAGCTTTCCGAAAAAAATGCCGGAGCGCTGGCAGAGGCTGGTATCTTCCAAAAAGCAAATACCTTCAAAGACATCTCTTTTGAATCGGCCATCGATTTCAAGGCGAACACCAAATACCTGAAATACCTCGCGGCTCCTGTAGCAATATGTATTTTTCTCCTTGTTATTGACCGTAGTATTTTCATTCAAAGCACTCAACGCATCGTACAATTCAATCAAGAGTTCTCACCACAAGCCCCTTTTACTTTCTCTGTCGAAAAGGAATCCCTAACAGCTTTTTTCAATGAGGACTTTACCCTTCGGCTAGCCATAGACGGAAGTGCGATTCCTGAAAACGCCTACATTGTCTCCGGCACTCAGCGATGGAGAATGGCGTCACTTGGAGCAGGGAAATTCTCTTATTTGTTTGAAAAAGTGCAGAGCGAAGTCGATCTGCAATTCGAAGCTTCGGGCTTCTTTTCTTCTCCCTATAGAATACAGTTGATCAATCGACCCGAACTGATCAAGATCAATGTTGAGCTGCTCTTCCCTCGCTACCTAGGTAAAAAGCCAGAGCGCCTGACAAATGTTGGAAATTTAGAAATCCCAGAAGGAACAAAAGTGAGTTGGCTGGTAGGGACATCGAGTACTACAAAGGCAACGCTAACCTTTTCGTCTTCAGGCATAGGTAACGAAATGCGTCTCGTGGATGACCAGTCCTTTCTATTCAGTAGAAATATGAAAGATCCTGATCAATACTCTATTGTATTGGAAAACGAAAAAAGCAAAAACAAAGATCAAATCTCCTACTCCATTACCACTATCAAAGATCAGCCTCCACAAATTGTCGTGGACAACCTGCGGGATTCTATTTTATTCAAAAGCATTCTGCTGGGCGGAGCCCTGAGTGATGATTATGGTATCACTGAGCTTCGGCTAAACTATCAGATTATAAAAGGCTCTCGATCACAAGCCGCTAAAACAGTACCGATCCCTCTGGCGTCCGCACGCAACCAGCAAAACTTTTTCTACCGCTGGCCGATAGATTCGCTTAAGCTTCAGCCCGGTGACAAACTTACTTATCAGTTGCAAGTGTGGGATAATGATGGCGTCAATGGTAGAAAGTCCACCCGCTCTTCCGACTATATCTTCTCACTGCCTGGTGAAGAAGAACTGAAGGCGGAAGTTTCAAAATCGCAGCAGGCCGCACAAAGTAAAATTGATCAAAGCCTTCAAAAAGCTAAAGACCTGAAACGGTCAATAGACGAAGCGCAAGAAAAGCTGAAGGGAAAACAAGCGCTTGACTGGCAAGACAAAAAGATGTTAGAAGATTTGGTGGAACAGAAGCAAAAACTGGATCAGGCCATCAAAGATCTGCAAAAGGAAAATAGTTTTCTGGAACAGAAAAAAGAGTCATTCTCAGAGGAGAGTGAACGCATAAAAGAAAAGTCGGAGCAGATTCAAAAACTCATGAATGAGCTCCTCGATGAAGAAACAAAAAAGCTTTTTCAGGAACTGGAGAAGTTATTGAAAGAGAATGCGGATCCTTCTCAAATGCAGAAACTCCTCGATAAGATGGATCGGAAGGAAATCAACATGGAGAAAGAATTAGAGCGCACATTAGAACTTTTTAAGCAGCTTCAATACGACTACAAATTAGAGCAAGCCATTGACGACCTGAAGCAACAAAAAGAAAAACAAGAGCAGCTACTTGAAAAAACACAGGAGTTAGGTGGAGAAAAAAAGGAACCAGAAAAAAATAATGCTGGAAAAGACGACAAGTCGGGGGAAGAAAAAAGCAGTCAAAACGAAAAGGGGAAAGAGGGATCTGGGAATGAAAAACCTGATGCGCAAGAGTTAGCCCAAGTACAGGAGGAGTTAAAAAAGGAAACAGAGAAGTTTGAAAAAACAATTGACGAGTTAGAAAAAATGGGCGAGGAGTTAGAAGAATCTCAAGACACGCCCAGTGACCAGGACACAGAGGAGTTAAAGAAGTCGCAGGAAGAAAGTAAAGAATCATTGGAACAAAACAAGCCCAAAAAATCTGCAGAGCAACAAAAGAAATCGATCAATAAGATGAGGCAAATGCAGCAAAAACTGGAAGGGATGCAGAGCTCGATGGAGATGGAAATGGATATGGCCAATCTTGAAAGTCTTCGCCAAATCTTGCACGGGCTGATAAAACTGTCGTTTGACCAGGAGTCCGTGATGAAAGATTTTAACCAAGTACAGCAGACTGATCCCAGGTATATTCAACTTTCACAGAACCAGCTGAAGATCAAAGATGATGCTAAGGTATTGGAAGACAGCTTGTTAGAGCTGTCCAAGAAGGATCCTTTTATGGGATCTGTTGTTACCAAAGAAGTGGGCGAGCTCAACGATCATCTGGACAAAGCATCCTTGAACGTAAAAGAAAGAAGAAAACCAAATGCAAGTTCAGAGATGCAATTTTCAATGACAAGCATTAATAACCTTGCTTTAATGTTGAATGATCACTTCAACATGATGATGGATATGATGGCCAACGCTAAGCCTGGATCTGGCAAGGGGAAAGGAAAGAAAAAAGGAGGCCAGCCGAATCTCGGAAAATTGCAGCAGCAGCTGAATCAACAAATGCAAGACATTAAGAATGGAGGAAAATCAGGTCGACAGCTTTCTGAGGAATTTGCAAAGATGGCAGCCGAACAAGAACGCATCAGAAGAGCGTTGCAAGAAATGCAAGAGAAGCTGAAGAAAGAGGGTGGTAAAATACCGGGTGGAGATATTCCGGGCAAAATGGAACAAACAGAAATGGATCTGGTTAACAAGCAGATTACCGAGCAAACTATAAGAAGACAAAACGAAATTATCACCCGCTTACTGGAATCCGAAAAATCAATGCGTGAACAAAACCAGGAAGAAGAACGTAAAGGAGAAACAGCCAAAGACTATAGTCAGGAAATGCCCCGCGCGTTTGAAGAGTATTTAAGATTAAAAGAAAAAGAACTAGAATTGTTGCAAACCATGCCTCCTAAATTGTTTCCCTATTACAAAAAGGAGGTCAATGAATATTTTAAGAGAATGGGCACCAAAGAATAAACTCACGAGCCTTAAGTCATGAAGAAGATCCGTATCGAAATTCCCTCACTTTCCGAAAACATTCGGATGATTGAAAGCTTCATTGATAATGCTAGGGAGAAATACCATTTAAATGATGATATCTATGGCAACATCATGATTGCTGTTACCGAAGCCGTCAACAACGCCATCAAGCACGGCAACCAAAATAACTCGGGCAAAAATGTTTCACTCGCCCTCGCATTGGAAGAAGGCGTAATAAAATTTAGGGTCGAAGACGAAGGCAATGGATTCGACTACGAGCACCTGCCAGATCCAACCTCACCAGAAAACCTAGAGAAACCAGGCGGTCGAGGCATCTTTCTGATGAAACATCTAGCTGACGAAGTTGCTTTTGGCGAGAAAGGCAAAGTAGTTGAGTTGAGTTTCTATATGAATTAGAGGTGGCTACCATTCGCTTTTTCTCAGAGGATATTTCGTTTAAAATAGACTTGCCACGGAAGAAGACTCTGTGGATTAAAGAAGTTGCCAGAAGGGAAAAGAAAACCATCAAAGAAATCAACTATATCTTCTGCTCGGACGAATACCTCCTCCAACTCAACCATGGGTTTCTTAAGCACAAGACATTGACCGATATCATCACCTTTGATAATTCCGAGGATAAGACAAGCCTTCAAGGTGAGATCTACATTAGCATTGATCGGGTTCGTGAAAATGCCCTAAAGTTCAAGGCTGCCTTTGAAGTCGAGCTCAAAAGGGTAATGATCCATGGTGTTCTCCACCTCATAGGCTATAAAGACAAAAAACCCTCAGAAAAAACCTTGATGCGCAAAAAAGAAGAAGCTTGCCTATCTTTGTGGAGATAGACCTTTTGAATGATTCCTCAAGCCAATTGCGGGTTGGTAGGAGCGGGGAGAAAGGTTTCACGTGGAACTTTTAGGGCAAGGCTCCATGGCAAAGGGCTTGAAGCACTTGATCAAAAAGAAAATGGTTTGACCCCAGAGCGTAAGATCAGTAGTGGGTTTCACGTGGAACAAATTTTGGTAGTAAAAAAAGTTGCCTGAGGCTTCGTGGCTTCTGGCAAGAACAAGAGATATGTTTCAAGAATACGATGTAATAGTGGTGGGGGCTGGGCACGCTGGCTGTGAGGCCGCTTCGGCTGCAGCAAACATGGGGTCAAAAGTGCTTTTGATTACCATGAATATGAACACTATTGCTCAAATGTCCTGCAATCCGGCAATGGGTGGCGTTGCCAAGGGTCAAATTGTAAGAGAGATTGATGCGCTGGGCGGATACTCTGGAATTGTCTCAGACAAATCCATGCTACAATTTCGGATGCTTAACCTTTCTAAGGGTCCAGCTATGTGGAGCCCTAGATCTCAAAACGACAGAATGCGTTTTGCCGAAGAATGGAGATTGGCTCTAGAGTCGATACCTAATGTTGATTTCTGGCAAGAGATGGTTTCCGGCTTATTGGTTAAAGACAAAAGGGTTGTTGGCGTTAGGACAGCTCTTGGAATAGAAATTAGGAGCAGAGCCGTTGTGCTAACAAACGGCACGTTCCTAAACGGAAAAATACACATTGGAGAAAAGAACTTCGGGGGTGGGCGCACCGCAGAGAAAGCTGCTACCGGAATTACCGAACAATTGATTGAAATGGGATTTGAATCAGGGAGGATGAAAACGGGGACTCCACCCCGCATTGATGGTCGCTCCCTGAATTACTCGTTAATGGAAGAGCAGAAGGGGGACGAGAATCCTAGCAAGTTCTCATATTCAGATACCAAGTCACTCGAAAATCAACTAAGCTGCTGGATCACCTATACTAACGAAGCTGTACACAAAGAACTAGAAAAAGGGTTTGACAGATCCCCCATGTTCCAGGGAAGAATAAAGGGCCTTGGGCCTAGGTACTGTCCATCAATAGAAGACAAGATCAATCGGTTTGCCGAACGAGAACGTCATCAAATATTTGTAGAGCCTGAAGGTTGGAAGACTGTTGAAATCTATGTGAATGGGTTCTCGACTTCGCTGCCCGAGGACATCCAGTATTCCGCCATAACAAAAATACCCGGGTTCGAAAATGCAAAGATGTTTAGACCCGGCTACGCCATTGAATACGACTACTTCCCACCTACTCAATTAAGGATGAGTTTGGAGACTCAACTAATTGATAATCTGTATTTTGCTGGTCAAATAAATGGGACAACAGGATATGAAGAAGCAGCCTGTCAAGGACTAATGGCCGGTATAAACGCCCATAACAAGGTTCATGAAAAAGAACCTTTCGTATTGAAAAGATCAGAAGCATATATTGGCGTTTTGATAGACGACCTGGTAAACAAAGGCACCCAAGAACCTTATCGGATGTTCACCTCGCGAGCAGAATACAGAATTCTGTTGCGCCAAGACAATGCTGACTTGCGACTAACCGAGATGGGTCATCAACTTGGTCTTGCTACATATGAGCGATTAGAAAAATTGCTCGATAAGAAAAATGAAATGGCAAGTCTCACCAGAGAGCTAAAATTGCTACGGGTAGAGCCAAGCGTGGTGAATGATGAGCTCACCGAATTGAACACGGCTACGATCACTGAAAAGGTTCCGGTTGAAAATTTACTAAAGCGTCCACACATAGGGATGGCAGAGCTAAAAAGAATCGATGTTGAAGTGAATAGAACGTTGAGTAAATACAACGAAGACGTTTTGCAACAAGTAGAAATTCTCACGAAGTATGAGAGCTACATTGAGCGCGAGCAGAAAATGGCTGACAAGATTGAGAGCTTAGAGGACTATATTATCAAGTCAGATTTTGACTATGATCGGGTAAAAGCTCTCTCTTCCGAAGCACGGGAAAAGTTAAAAAAAATCAGACCGGAAACCATCGGACAACTATCCCGAATCAGTGGCGTTTCTCCCGCTGACGTGTCGATCTTAACTATTTACATGGGCAAGTGAAATGGGTTTAGAAAGTGTAACTGTTTGCCCTATTTGCTCAAGCACCTCTTTTGATGACTACATCGAGACGAGTGATTTTACCACTACAGCAGAATCTTTTAGAATTGTCAGATGCTTGGCTTGTCAGTTTTTGATCACCAGTCCTCGACCCACCAGCGAAACGATATCGCGGTATTATCAATCCGAAAAGTACATATCTCACACCGGGCGCGGACGCACACTCATCGACAGACTCTACCTTGCAGCAAGGAGGCTTACTTTGAATTGGAAATACCAATTGCTTTCTGACTATCACCAAGACGGCTCGGTACTTGACTACGGCTGTGGCACCGGCGAATTTCTTCACTACCTGAAACAAAAAAATTGGATCGTACAGGGTGTCGAACCGTCAGATACTGCCAGGCAAAAAGCAAACGGTTTGCTCGATCAAAAAGTGGCTCCATCCCTGGCCGATATTCCGACTCAGGAATTTCAGGTAATTACTTTGTGGCATGTTCTTGAGCATATACACGAACTCAACGAAACAATTCAAACATTGAAAAAGCTCTTGCATAAAGACGGCACAATTTTTATTGCTGTGCCCAATTATGAATCGGCTGATGCGAAGCGTTATGAAAAACACTGGGCTGCCTATGATGTTCCCAGGCATCTTTGGCATTTTTCGAAGGATACAATGACTCAACTCCTCCACCGAAATGGCTTACATGTTAGAAAAATCGAACCCATGCGACTCGATGCTTTCTACGTTTCGATGCTTAGCGAAGGTTATAAAAATCCGGGTCAACCAAAACTACTTGGGCTATTAAAAGCGATTGTGTCTGGTGTCACCTCCAACTTTGCGGGGGCAAGAAAAACAAATCACTCTAGTCTTATTTACATTGTAAAAAAATGAGACTTTTTGCCGCCCTCTTTGTTTTAACAGTATTCGCCCGATGCGCAAACCAAACTTCGCCAAATGGGGGACCCCAAGACAAGAAACCGCCAGAACTGTTATCGTCCAATCCAAAAAGCAATCAGCGGAACTTTAAAGGAGAAAAGATTGAACTGACTTTTGACGAATACATCAAACTGAAGGATCCTTCGGAAGAAATAATGATCAGCCCGACTGTGGGAAAGGAAACAAAGTTTCAAGTCAAGAAAAACAAACTGGTGATCGTTCCTAAGCAAAAGCTTGCCGAAAATACAACTTACAATATTTCCTTTAGAGATGCCGTTCAAGATATCAATGAAGGCAATCCTGCTTTTAATCTACGTCTCGCTTTCAGCACCGGAAACGAGATCGACTCACTTAGCGTTTCCGGAAATGTATACCAATTATTCAAAGAAGAGCCACCAGAAAAGATAACTGTTGCACTCTACCAGGCAGATACTTTCAACATCTTCAACCATCAACCGATTTACTTTACGCGAACGGATAAGAAAGGGAATTTTACGATCACAAATCTCAAAGCCGGTCTCTACAGGATTTACGCTTTTGACGACAAGAGCAAAAACCTCAAAGTTGAAAGCAAATCTGAACGATTCGGTTTCCTTACGAAGCAGTTCAACCCTGCTGACAAAGTTGATACTCTTAAAATTCCCTTGATGCAAGTAGATGCAAGACCCATTAAAATTACTAGCATCAGAAACACACTTCGCACATCAAGCATCCGGCTTAACAAAGCGATCGATAGCGTTCATGTAGAATCGGATTTCCAAACCTACTTTATCAAATACTTCGGAGATCAACAAAACGAGATCGTGTTTTACGGAATTCTGGAAGAACAACCACTTGAAGATTCGCTTAAAATAAATCTTCATCTTCTAGACTCCGTGGGCAACAAACTTGACACCATCGCCTATATCAAATCTGCCAAAGTTAAAACAATCAAAGAAAAATTTACCATCAGTTTTACTCCCGTAAAGTATGACTATCAGGCGAACACCATCACAACGACCGGGAATTTCAACAAGCTAATTACCCTTGTCAACACCGACAGTATTTACATCCAGATTGACTCGACCAATTTCCAGCCAATTGAAAGGAAAAACATTGCCATCGACACCCTGCACCATCGCGTTATACTTACAGCAGATCTGAAACCACCCAAACCGGAAAAAGACGATCCAATCTCCGCTCCGATTTTAGTACTTGGCAAAGGAGCGTTTGTCTCCATAGAACGAGACTCTTCTAAAGCACGAAATGAAGTAATACGAATTGAAAAAAAGGATGCGCTAGGGTCACTCTCTGTTGACATCTCAACCAAAGAAAAAAACTACATCCTTCAACTTTTAACCGCCAAGGGTGATCTTTTAGAAACAAAACTAAATGTTAAAAAGCATACGTTTTCATTTCTTAGTCCTCAGGAATACAAACTACGAATCATCATCGATCGCAATGGCAATGGCAAATGGGATCCCGGAAGTTTTGAAACGGGGATGGAACCCGAACGTATTATACAGTACAAAACATTTGACGGCAAAACGCTTGTCCCAGTACGAGCTAACTGGGAAGTCGGGCCATTGTTGATAAAGTTCTGAATAATGTCACTGCAGCGTGTGGATTACTTCCTCATTACGCACATTTCTGAGAAACCAAACAAACTCACAGTTCCAACGTTGATAAATGCGAAACCCGACACAATCTACCAACTAGAAACCAAGCACAAAGAAGTTATTCACATTCCACAACAAAATGTTAATTTAGCCACACCTCGTTACAAACGAACTTGCAACAAAAAACTTTCCCATATTTAATCAACCTAACCGTGAACTTGGTCAAGTTCTCAACATATCCACATGGATAACTACAACTACAAAAAACTTAAAATATTTATATTTAATACAGTACTAGCGCTCCTTTGTGCACAACTAGCCATTGCGCAAGAAAATCAAGAAATTCAAATTGCAAATGAATATTTATTTCGAGGTGAAAAAAATAAGGCGCTAGCGGCTTTTCAACAACTTGCAAAAAATCCACAAAATGCGTTAGCTATCCACAACAGCTACTTCAGCCTGATGGTTGAGCTGGGCAATTTTAAACAAGCTGAAGATTATATCGAAAAATTGATCAGGCGCGAGGACCGATTAAGCTATCGCCTAGATTTGGGAATACTTTACGTAAGGTCAGGCGATGTAACGAAAGCTGACAAATATTTGAAAACATTCATTAAGGCAAATGCAGAAGACGTCTATAAGGCGAAAACAATCTCCGATTACCTCGCGACTAGAAATTTGGTTGATTACAGCATCTTTTCTTTGCAGCAAAGCCGAGTAGCAGTAAATAACCAACATGTTTTTGCTCTCGAATTGGCCAATTTTTACCGGATTCAGGGAAAACGGGATGAAATGGTGTCGGAATATCTGGATTATGTTACCCAAACGCCCACTAACATTGGTTACATCAAAAATTTGATGCAATTGTTGCTAACCAAGCCCGAAGAACTAGAAAGCCTAGAAAAACTATTGACAGACAGAGTGCAGAAAAATCAAGACTCAGAAGTTTTCAGTGACCTACTGATATGGACAAACCTACAGTCCAAAAATTTCTATGGAGCTTTTATACAAGCACGAGCTTACGACAAAAGATTTCGCAAAGAACAATCAAAAACATTGGAGATAGCTCAGATAGCACTCAACAACAAGGATTATAAAAATGCGGACAAAGCTTTTCTGTATGTAATCAGAGAATTTGCTAACACGCCTAACTTTTTACCCGCTCAACTTGGGCTGATCAAAACTAGAGAAGCGCAGGTAAAAAACAGCTTCCCGGTCAACAAGGACTCTATTCGTTATCTCATTAGAGAATTCGCTCAGTTTCGAACTCGCTATCCTGATCACCCAAGTTCCTTTGAAGCTAGACTGAGCGAAGCGTTACTTCACGCCTACTACCTCAACGAGTTGGACTCGTCAGTGATAGTGCTTAGTCGCCTTATCGCAGATCAGAAAACACCGGGCCAGCTGCGCAATCAATCAAAGGTTGATTTGGGCGATATCTATTTGCTGAAAGAAGAACCATGGGAGGCCACCCTTCTTTATTCTCAAGTCGAAAAATCGCAGCGCGAGACATCACTTGGCTACGAGGCGAAATTGCGCAACTCGAAGTTATCTTATTACAAGGGCGATTTCAAATTGGCGCAAGAACACTTAGATATTTTAAAACAAGCCACAACCCGCGAAATTGCCAATGACGCACTTGACTTAAGCATGCGCATAAAAGAAAATACCGCCTTTGATTCCACGGGGGCAGGCTTAAAAGAATTTGCAGCCATCGAGTTGCTATTGGCTCAAAACAAAATGACAGAAGCGCTGGCCAGATTAGAAACATTTCAGCCAAAGAAAAACGCATGGCTTACAACAACTGAACTATTAGAGCTGAATTATAAAGGAAAAATTCTGCAGACAAAGGATGGGCTTTCGTTGGTGGAGATTGCTGACACAAAGTTGGCAAGCACGATCCAAGATGATGTCTATTGGCTCGAAGCGAACATTCGAATGAAACAAGGACAATTTGATCAGGCGATTGTCCTTTTGGAAAAAATCATCAAAGAATATCCAGAAGAAATTTTGACCGATGATGCGGTATTTTTACAAGCCGATATTTACGAGCGACACCTAAAAAACAAAGACCAGGCAATGGAGATCTACCGCGATTTTTTAAACAAATACCCAGGAAGTGTTTATGCAGCCGAAGCCCGGAAGCGTTTTAGAAATTTGAGAGGAGATTTTATAGAGGAAAAATCAATTGTAAATTAAATTCGAGGAACAACGACATCACCAGTTTTTACCACTCCCCCGAAAATAACTTTTGCAGTAATACCACCATGGCCCCTCATCGCATTGTATCCACCAAGGCCCAAAGCCTCTTCCATCCGCGAACAAGGGTGACACTCGCCTGAATATTCGAAGACCGCTTCGCCAATCTGAAACTTTTTGCCTTTCAGCGAAAGCAAATTTATCCCTTCGACAAAAATATTTCTTCGTGTGAGTGTAAAATCTAAATCTGTCTTACCCAGAAAAGACGCAATGGCTACGACATGTTCTTTTTGAATAAAGGTTACTTGGCGATTGCCTCCTTTACTTCTATCGCCTTCCAAACCTTTGTTTTGAATGGCCAACACAGCATCCACAATTTTTACAGGAGCCATCCGCTCGGGTCGGATAGAAATAGACGCGACCCTTCCGGGTTGTGCAAATTGGTTCATCAATTCTTTGATTTCCATTCTAACTATAACCTGTTATAGAACAACCCGTTTTGACTATCAATTATTCGGTTAAATTTGTCGCCGACCACGAAAGTACCAATTAACGTCACTATGAAACAATCTGCTCTCGCTCTTTTGCTGATACTTATTGTCATCAGTTGTTCAAAGCCAGTTGAAACCAGCAATGCTCCGAAAGCTAGGAGCTATGCCGAGCTGGAAACTTTGTTTAAAGAATGGCGCGAGTTTCAACGCCCACCATTCAAAGACGGCACGCCAGATTATTCCATAGCTGCTATGAAAAAACAGCAAGAGGAATTGAGTAAGTGGCAACAACGGCTAGACAATTTTGACACCACGGGTTGGGCAATCAATCAACAAGTAGATTGGTACATCGTGAAGGCCGAGATGAATGGTTTGGATTTCGATCATCGCGTGATGCGCCCGTGGGAGCGTGACCCCGCTTTTTACAAAGCATTGTACATGGAGCGCAGCGATGTGCCCGCCCACGAAGGCCCTACCCATGCAGCTATTATCGATGTGTGGAAGTATGCCTTTCCGCTCACAAGCGAAAGCAAAGACAAACTGGTTAATCAACTTCGTGTGATAGTGCCTTTGAATGAACAAGCAAAAGTTAACCTTACAGGCAATGCCAAAGATTTGTGGATTGCTGGCATTCGCGATATCAAAACGCAAAGCAAAGATTTGGAAAGCATTCTTTCAATGCCCGGTGTGAGCGAGCAACAGGATGTGGTGACGGTGGTAAAAGAAGCGATTGTGTCTACGAATGATTTAGCGACTTGGCTAGAAAAGGAATCGGCATCTAAGACAGGTCCCTCCGGAATTGGAAAAGAAAACTACACGTGGTATCAGCAAAATGTACATTTAGTTCCACTCACGTGGGAAGACGAAGTGCTGCTGCTGAAACGCGAACTTGCCCGCGCTTGGACTGGTTTGAAATTAGAAGAACATCGCAACCGAAACTTGCCCGAACTAAAACCGGCCGATACCCCCGAAGCTTTTGCGGCACTAACCGAACGCGCAGCCAAGAGCCTGTTGAGTTTTCTGGATAAGGACTCGATTGTAGCGGTGAAAAAATATTTCGAGCCTGCGCTGCGTGCACACCTCGGCAAATTTGTTCCGGCTGAGAAGCGCAACTTTTTCATCATTGGCCTTCATCATGACCCGCGTCCGCTCTATTCACATTTCTACCATTGGTTTGAATTGGCCCGCATGGACACCGAACCCCACACCAGCATCATTCGCAGAGAGCCGTTGCTGTACAACATTTTTGATTCACGCAACGAAGGCACCGCCACGGCCGTGGAAGAAATGTTTATGCAAGCGGGTTTGTACAACGATGATCCACGCGTAAAAGAAATTGTGTACATCATGATTGCGCAGCGTGCCGCACGCGGACTCGGTTCATTGTATGCTCACGCAAATGACTTGACAATGGAAGAGGCAGGAAAAATTCATGCCGACTACACACCTCGTGGTTGGATGAAAACAGAAAAAGACTTGTTGATTTTTGAACAACACCTCTACATGCGCCAGCCAGGCTACGGGTCAAGCTATATCACCGGAAAGTATTTGCTCGAAGCCGCTATGGCAGAATTTGCCAGACAGACAGAATCGATGCAGCAACCGTTCCACGTAAAGGACTTTTTTGATCAGCTTAATGCCATTGGTTGCATACCTACTTCGCTCGGTCATTGGGAGATGACAGGGGATAAAAGTCCGGTGGAGAAGGCGATGAAGTGATTTTCTATTCGTTGCTTCAACACGGAGGATATTTTCCGGGGAATCCTCTATTTTCCACCTTTATCGTAGTATGTTCATTTTATTACCGTAACAGCTTACCTATGTCAAAATCTAGATACCAACAAATCAGTTAGCTAAACATCAGCACGCTCTCAAACGGAAAAAACCAGATGACATAATATGCCTTCTATTCTGGATTGGTGGTTTGATTAGACGGCTCAGTCAACAGGGAATCAATCAATAAGTTCTTTTCGGATCCGTTTTAGTAACGGCTAAAGCAAACTCGTCTATTACGTTAAAAAACTAATCTATACCAAAGCAAGAGATCTTACTTTTCAAGGCCATACTGTTGTTGGTTTCAGCGGATGAAATGACAGCGTATTCACCCGCTGTAATTCCGCCCTCGAAACTCAATTCATAAATGCCCTCGGATTTCTTCTTGAAGCTGGCCTTCACTATTATATCGCTCATGTCCTGAACGGCATTTCTTCTGTCGGTCTTCCTCACAATAAACTCCCTACCCTTTTTTTTGACGTCTGCGCGAACAACTGAAAAAACTTCGGCCGGATCAACGCCAGCATCAACTTTGATCAAAATAATAGGCATTGAAGTTGATGAAAAGCGCACTTCTGATTTGGCACTTGGAACACCGTAAAAAGTGACCATACCCTTAAGGCCAGCAGTAGCTGACAATGCTCCATCAACCCTTTCAAAATTATTAAGCACATTTTCTTTGAGAAAGTAAGGACGTCCAGTAAATTCTGGGATGGGTACATCCTGACTAAAGCAGGCTACAGAGATCAATAAGCAAGAGATCAATATTGCTTTCATAGGCTTGTGGATTAAACAACTAAGATACTAAAATATAGTCAACATTTTGAAACGCGCGACTATTTAAGTAGCGTTCTAAAAAAAATTCGAAACCGTTCGTGTGAAAGACTTTTTCAACCAGCTTAATGCCATCGGCTGCATCCCGACATCACTTTGCCATTGGGAGATGACGGGGGATAAAAGTCCGGTGGAGAAGGCGATGACGTGACGTTAATCATCCATTCAATTTTGAGGGAAGAACAGATGCCGTATTGGCAAAGCGTTTGAAAAGTTGAAAATCAACTGACGGCCTACTTCAAAAGCCACCGCAGAAATTTTACCCAAGCACTCCAAGAGGTCACTTTTTCTCGTGATAGAAAGTGATTTTCCGTTTTGTCAAAAGCATCTTCGATCAGCGCATCGTGTAGCCACCGGATGACCAGCGGCCAGGTTAGCAAAGCGAATCCGGAAGTATGCATGTCAATGATGTGTCGGATTTCAGTTGTGTGAATATCCAAAGCAACAATGTCAAAACGATGAAAGCCATGAAAGCCACGAGGCTTCGAAAATCGAAATTGAATAAACTCTCCAGATGAGTACGCTTCGACTGTGTAGCGAATAGGCCCATGTCCTCCTTTGGACCCTACCGCTAATCCACGATCTAACTTCATAGCCGGCCATTTATCGGTGGCAAACACCAAATCATTTTTAGAGGCCAACGTATTGAACAATTTAACTACAGCCGATTTGGGTTGGTGAATGATTCGCTGGTGGACATTGATAAATTTCATAAGGAGAACTCAATAAAGTCTATATTCTTCAGGTATTGTGGCACCCATAAATCTGTTGGTCATTCCATAAAGAATGAGTAGCATAACCAATGCCCCCAAAATCAAAATAGCTTTGGCTTGCCCATTCACCGATACTCCCCATATAGCGTTTTTCATTTTACAATGATGGATAGCTGCGATATGACCGAAAAGAGAAAGAATAGCAAGACTATAGTAAGGAATAAAAAATAAGTTGACAGGAAAGGAATTTAGACCCGCAGCACCAAAGTAAAAATTTGTATCAACGTGAAGATAAACCTTCCCGCAAGAACCGCGCTTACGTGGATGACTAAAAACACAGCCAGATACAAACCAGAGAAGACGTGTAGCTTTTCAAATCCAATTTTTGTGGTTTTTCTTTTCGATAAAAAGAGCCGTATGCCGGAACACATCTGCATCAGCACAGTCGTTAAAAGTAAAAATTCAATGATGGGTGCGCGATAGAAGTGACGTAATGCATTCATCCATTCAATATGCCTCTCCACACCGGCTATACTCGCTAAATGATTAGATAAATGAAGGCCAATGAAAATGGTAAGCGCTATGCCACTGACAAAATGAATTTTACGAATCGTTACGTCACTCATTCGATTCCCCAATAGATTAATCCTGCAATGGTAAACAGAAGCAACCATTGT
The DNA here is from genome assembly GCA_031400595.1 of Cyclobacteriaceae bacterium. GTDB lineage: Bacteria > Bacteroidota > Bacteroidia > Cytophagales > Cyclobacteriaceae > ELB16-189. Next base: position 655,528 of record JANNQG010000025.1, on the reverse strand, counting down.
CCGAGCCTAAAAAAACTATTTTTAAATTTTTTGGAAAAGAATAGAGTAAATAAGAACGCCAATCCGTAGGCAAAAAAGTAAAGTGCCAGCAAAGTCAGGATGAGCGACTTCTCTTTTACGTGTTCTGTGAAGTTGATGAGTGTTAGCCCGATAAAAGCCAATAAAAAATCAGCGGATACGATATGAAATGCACCTCGACCCATTGTCCATTTTTCCCGATGGTCAGTGCTTCCATCCACGGGCTCAAGTATTTTGTATTCTTTGTCGCCCCAAAAAGTGTGAGCGATAAACGTAAGTAGCACCAACGCGTTTGCTGCAAGTAAAGCCACATTCATAAGTCATTTTTTTTCGAAAGATGACGCAAAATCTGGCAATGCCATTTGATTTAAATCAAATTCGATTTTCTGGGTTGCCGAGCACGGCTAAGTGTTTCTAATGTCATACCCAAGTACGAAGCGATGTGACCGAGAGGAACACGTTGCGTGATATCAGGCCGCAATTTTGTTAAAGTTTCATACTTCTGTTGAGCTGATTCAAACTGGAGTGAGACAACGCGTTGTTGCAATTGCAACATGGTTTGAGTAACGGCCAGTCGGCCGAACCGGTCGAAATCGTGATAGGTGTCGCACAAATAGTTTACGTCCTGGCGATTGATTAGTAGTAGTGTGGCCGGTTCTATGGTTTCAATATAATGGGGACTGGGAATATTAAGAAAATAACTATTGATGGCACAGATAAAATCATTTTCGAATCCAAACCAATCAGTTATGTTTTTAGCATCCTTTACATAGTAGGCGCGTACACTGCCCGCATAGATGAAAAACAGTTTGTCAGAAAATTCGCCTTCTTTCACTAATGTGGTATTTGCCGGTTGCGACTCGAGCCGAAGCCTCTTTGCAAAGTCCTTTTTACAATCATCGGACAATGCCGACAGTTTAGAATCAATAAAATCAATAGAGGTTTGTATGATGGAATCTGCATTCATATAACGAATATCCGACTAGAAGATTTGAAGAAGTCATCTAAACGTTTTTTCAATTTCGTGCTTTAACGAGGGGGATGCATAAAAATCAAAGGACGTATCACCACTAAGAAAATTTACTTCGTGTCTTTATGCCTTCGTGGCAAGTATTTTTTTCGCTACCTTTCTCTCCTCCTAAACGCGCTTACTATTATGAGAAAGTTATTGTTCCTCTTTCTGCTTGCTGTTCCGCTTCTTTCACAAGCTCAAATCAAAGCCCTGGTAGGCGGCACACTCATCGATGGCTACGGAGGCAAGCCGTTACAAAACTCTGTCATCATCATTGAAGGCGAGCGAATCAAAGCCATCGGCACGGTGGGCAATATCGAGATACCTAAAGGCGCGGAGGTTATCTCCACCGAAGGCATGAGCGTGATGCCCGGCCTGTGGGACATGCACGTGCACCTTTACATTAATGGCCACAGCAACTACACTCATTGGGATAAAAAATATTTGAAATCGGCTAGAGATATCATTATGCCAGCAGGTGCTCATCAGTTGCTAATGGCGGGTGTAACTAGCGCGCGCGACTTAGGTGGTCCCCTCGAAGCGAGTTTGTCGGTCCGAGATAGAATTAACAAAGGAAACCTGCCCGGACCGACCATGTATATGAGCGGTCCGTTCATCCAACACGCTCCCTATCCAGGCACCGAAGCTTTTCGATGGGGGGTGAACGGAGTTGCCGATGCGCGAGCCAGAGTGCAACAGTTGGCTAAAGCAGGTGTGAATTGTATCAAACTTATTGATCAAGACGACATGACAATGGATGAAGTCATGGCAGTAGTAGATGAGGCTCACAAAAACAAATTGAAAGTGGTGGGTCATTCTCATCGCCCGGAAGAAATTCGCAAGGGCATGAAAGCAGGCGTAGATTGTTTTGAACATACAGGGCTGGCTGCGGCTCCGGAATATCCAGAAGATATTATGGCAATGATCAAAGAGCGCACCGCAAAAATGAGTCTCGGTCCACTCTTCTGGACGCCCACCGTAGAAGGTCTATACAATTTTGAGAATGTGCGCGACAACCCGGAACACCTCGACAATACGAGTTGGCACTTGGACTTGCCCGACTCGATTATCAAAGACATCAAACAATCCATCGCCAAACCCGGACAGTTAAGTTATTTTCAACTGAACCCCATTCGAAAGCCAACCCTGGAACGCAAAGTGAAGCAACTGAAAGAAGCCGGGGTGGTTTTGCTAATAGGAACCGATAGTGGCATCCCTATGAAGTTTCATAGTCAGAGCACGTGGAACGAATTGGATGTGTGGGTCAATAAGTTTGGTTTTGATCCGATGTACACCATTCGCGCTGCGACTTATTGGCCATCGGTGGCGATGGGCGTTGACAAAGATTTTGGCACCGTAAGCGAAGGCAAGTATGCTGACATCATAGCCGTGAAAGGCGATGTGCTTCGACATATTGATTTGCTTCAGGATGTGAAGATTGTGGTGAAGAAAGGGAAGAGGTATAAATAAGTCCTCCTTCACTGAAGCTTTGGAGGATGAATAGGTGGTTGGCAACATTAAACTAGAAGGCAGGCTTCACACCGCGGGAATTGACTGTTGGGTAAATAAATCAAAAATTTAGGCTCAAAGAAAAACACTTCGAATTAAACCATTTCGTTTCTTTCAGTCTAACAGCAATTATTCATCTTTATCCACAAACCGATGCGAAGGCTTCTTCCAATTTTTATTCTCCTGATTGCAATCATTAGTTCTTGTTCAAATGAAAAAGCAGCTGTCGTTGACCAGTATACCGCGATCCAATCCACCTTCGGAGCTACTATCGACCCAGCCAATCTGACCAACTATGCCACGCAGACAAAGCCCGCCTACATTGTAAAGGATAACACCACCACCAACCCCATCACTAACTCCGGGGCCACCTTAGGCCGAGTTTTGTTTTATGACAAAAACTTATCAAAAGATAACACCATCAGTTGCAGCAGTTGCCACAAGCGAGAATTTGCCTTTGGAGATGATAAATTAGCCAGCACCGGAGTAAATGGAGTTACAGGAAGGCACTCGATGCGCTTGGTCAATAGTCGCTTTGGGAATGAACAAAAGTTTTTTTGGGACGAGCGTGCCACGTCATTAGAAAACCAAACAACGCAACCCATCCAAGATCACAAAGAAATGGGATTTAGTGGAGTTGATGGCAGCCCCAATTTAGCAGCATTGATTACAAAATTAGAGGCGCTGCCTTACTATCAAGAGCTATTCAAATTAGCTTATGGTGATAGCAAAATTACAGAGCCTCGCTTGCAAACAGCACTTGCGCAGTTCGTAAGAAGCATTCAGTCTTTTGATTCAAAGTATGATGTGGGTCGTGCAGCCGCGCCCAATGACAATGCCGCGTTTGCTAACTTTTCAGCGCTGGAAAATCAAGGTAAAAACTTATTCCTAACACCCCCACAATTCAATGCCAATGGGGAACGTACAGGAGGAGGAGCCGGCTGCCAAGGGTGTCATCGTGCACCCGAATTTGACATTGACCCCAACAGCAGGAACAATGGGATAGTTGGGGTAGTCGGCTCTACAACCATTGATGTGTCGAATACACGTTCTCCTTCGTTGCGCGATTTACTAAATGCCAATGGCACATTGAATTCACAAGCCATGCATGATGGTAGTTTGGCTACGCTGGAGGCGGTCATTAATCATTATAACACTATTCCAACTATAACGGGCAATACGAACTTAGACCCAAGGCTGCGGCCTCAAGGACAGTTTCAAAAATTGTTGCTTACTCAAAATGAGAAAGATGCGTTGGTTGCATTTATCAAAACGCTAACGGGGACTGGTTTGTACTCAGATAATAAGTGGTCAGATCCGTTTAGCAGATAAGCTAATTGTCAATTTTTCCCATGTGTTTCTAAATCTTGCCAAAAAGGCTGTTACAATTCAACCTTTGTTAACATAGCAGTAATGCTGGCGTTTTATTCGAGTATTACTTTTACTTCAAAATAAAACACCTTTATGAAATTAAAATTTACTGTTCTCATAAGCGCGATTGTCGCGCTTTCAATTGTTTTCAGTTCTTGCGAAGGTCCTGAAGGCAAGATCGGCCCTACTGGTCCAGCAGGCACAACAGGCCCAATAGGCTCAACGGGTCCAACCCCTACAGAACCTACAACTGTTGTTCTTGCTAATCACTCTTCAACCCCTGCCTTGATAACCAAACTTGCAGGCTTTGAAAGTTTAGAGGTTTTTTCTTTAATAAGCAGTTCTGACAATTTCGCCTCTCCATCGCCTTTTAAGTTTGGCGGTTCAGCGGATGGAGCAGGTCTTATGAAAATTAGCCCAACACGCTACTCCTTGTTAGTTAACCATGAGGACAACTTTGCCGTATCGCGGGTTACTCTTGACGGTTCACTTAAGCCAATTGCTGGAGAATATGTATTAAATTCTAACGGAGGTATTTGGAGATTATGTTCTGCTACGTTAGCTACACCCGAAGAGCATGGCTTTGGTCCGTTCTTTTTAACATGCGGTGAAAGCGGTGCCGAATCAAGAACACATGCCATCAATCCTTTTGCCGCAGTTTCTGGTGCAAGTATATCAAAAGAAGTGGCAAACTTTGGACGCTGGAGCGCAGAAAATGCCGTTCCCCTTCCAAAAAGTGCTTACCCAAACAAATCTGTTATTTTAATCGGAGATGATGATTCAGGCGCGGATGGAGGTCAACTTGCCATGTATATTCCCAATTCCGTTGGCGACATCTTTAACACCACTAGCAGAGGGAAAGTGTATGTGCTAAGACAAACAAACTTAGACCCAATTGAGAAAAATATTGTTGTGGGTACTGCAGTTAATGTTGAATTTGTAGAGGTGGCAAATGCGGCCACGCTAACAGGAGCTCAAATTAATGCCGAATCAACTGTGCTCAAAAGCATTGCTTTCGGGCGTGTTGAAGATATCGATTACAAAAAGAGTAGTTCGGCAGTTACCGAAGGTGCTGACGGAAGACAAATATATTTTGCAGTTACCGGCCAAGACGCAAATGCGAACAGAACAAAATATGGAAGAATTTATAAATTAGTGTTAGATGCGGCCGATCCGTTGAAAGGTACGCTAGAAGTTATTTTGGATGGTGACAACGATTCAGGCCCGGCAAGCGAATTCCAAAATCCTGATAATATCACGGTCACGCAAAATTTTGCCTATATACAAGAAGATTCTAATACTTACGGAGGTGAAACACATGATGGTTACATCTACCAATACGACTTATCTACTAAGGCTATAAAAAAAGTATTTGAACTAAATCATTATAGAACGGACGCTACTCTAAAGTCAGTTTTATTAAGCGAAAACTCAGCTAAAGGCAGCTGGGAATACGGTGCGTTGATCGATTTATCTAGTACCATCGGTATCGCTAATACATTTATGTTAGCCATACAACCACACAGCTGGAGAAGCGATTCTTTTAAAGGTGTTGATGGGGGTTCTGGAAGGCTAAATGAAAATCAGGGCAGTCAAATTGTAGTAATTAAAGGACTTGCTAAGTAATTGATTTACTTCTTTTAACAACTTTTTTATAAACTGCCTGAGCTTTTGGCTCGGGCAGTTTTCGTTATAAAACACTCATACATGATTCGACTTATACTATTTTTTTCATGCTTAGTATTTCTTTCTTGTCAACAAAAAAATACGAACGATCCGCTAGTTGAAGTTAGCAAGTATATGGCTGCTGAAGCCGATTCGGTAGAGCAAAGTCTTATTGCTTTAAAGGTTGTCGTTGCTAGCAAAAATGCAGAATCTGCAAAAGCTCAACAATTATTTAATCATGCACGTGCTCATTATAAAAAAATGGAAGCCATTGTGGAATTCCATTTTCCTGGAGTTGCCGAAGCCATCAATGGGCCAGCATTGCCAGAAGCAGAAGAATATGATGATAAAGTAGTTGAGCCTAGTGGCTTTCAAGTGGTAGAAGAAATGCTTTTCCCTACTATAGACGCGGCTAACTATGAACAATTAGCGGTAGAAATGGACCTGTTTGTTTCAATGATGGCCAGATTAAAGGGACAAATAGAATCAAACTCTTGGGTAGCAGAAAATATATTTGAGGCTTCTCGTTTAGAGCTTTTAAGAATTATGAGTATGGGTATTACAGGATTTGATTCGCCAGTAGCATTTCAATCCATACAAGAGGTAAGAGCAGCATTCAGTGGAATGAAGAAAACCCTGCTTTTTTTTGAAAATCAATCCGATAAGAAAGAACTGGTTGATTTGTTAATAACACGCTTCAATGCGATAGATAAGTACCTTGAATCCAATACCGATTTCAACGCTTTTAACAGAGGCGAATTCATTGTGGACTTCGTGAATCCCCTTTCAGAAAGCATCTATCAGTTTCAAATAAGCTGTAATATACCCAACAACAAATGGCTCGCAGCTGTGGATATGAATAAGACTAATTTTGCGAGCGCATCAACCATTCAATCGATGTGGTTTGCACCTACTTACAACCGAGAATTGAAGAATAAAGAAGCGATTGCTTCCTTGGGAAAACTACTTTTCTTTGATCCCATATTATCTGGAAACAACTCACGGTCGTGCGCCTCATGTCATCAGCCCAAAAAGGGCTTTACTGATGGAAAGATAAAAAGTCTAGCGTTTAATTCAGTTGGAAACATAGAACGAAACGCCCCTACCATTGTTAACTCGGGCTTTCAAAAGGCTCAGTTTGCCGATTCACGATTTCAATTTTTAGAGGATCAAATTACAGATGTCCTTTCGAATAAAAAGGAGATGCACGGGCAAATCGCGATAGCTGCAAAACAACTTCAAAAAAGCCAAGACTATCAAGAGTTATTTTCTAATGCCTTTGATGACACCACTAAAAATTCGGTGACTAAAGAAAGAGTGCAGATTTCCATCGCCAATTATATCCGTTCACTCAACGGCTTGCATTCAAAAGTAGATCAATACCTAGAGGGCGATAAAACAGCATTAAATCAAAATGAATTGGCGGGTTTTAATCTATTTATGGGTAAAGCAAAATGTGCTACATGCCATTTCATGCCGTTGTTCAATGGCTCTATTCCTCCCATCTATAGCGAAACAGAATCTGAAATTATTGGAGTACCTGCTAAAGCAGATACAGCCAACGCTATTGTGGATGCTGATTTGGGCAAGTTCCATACCTTCAATAGAGAATTGCACAAAAATGCATTTAAAATACCAACTGTAAGAAATGCAGCCATTACTGCTCCTTATATGCACAATGGCGTTTATAAAACCTTAGAAGAAGTAGTTGATTTCTATAACAGAGGAGGCGGAGCGGGTATAGGTATCGAGCTTTACAATCAGACGCTACCATCTGATCCGCTCCAGCTAAGTAAAGACGAACAAGGTAAAATCATCCTGTTTATTCACGCGTTGACTGATACAGTAAATCTAACATCCAGACCTAAAAGACTTCCCACGTTCAAAGATGAAAAGATTGATCGAAGAAAAATTGGGGGTGAATATTAAAAATAGGGTATTCATTGCTGCTATCTCTATTCTTGCCCTCTCTTGTGAATACAACGATACTCCCCGCCCTGCTGATTGTTCGAAAAGTTCGTTAGCGATTACTAGGGTAGAAAAAATAGACGAGTCAGGCTGCTCTTTAAATAATGGAATCGCACAAGTCTTCGTTGAAGGGGGAGTTCCTCCCTACGTATATTTTATCAACGGACAAAATGAACAATCAAGTAATACCTTTGCAAATCTTTCGGCAGGCTTCTATTCTTTACTAATTCGAGATTCCAAAGGCTGCTCAGATACAATGACTTTCGAAATTGCTAATTTTGTGAGTACACTTAGGGCAACGACTATAGTATCCGCTGATAGCAAATGCGAAGAAGGCAACGGTTTTGTAAAGGTCCGTCCGACAGGTGGTGTGCCTCCATTTACATTTGCATTTGAAAAGCAAGCACCCACCAAAGATTCGATATTCAATAATCTCAATCAAGGACAATACACTTTGTCGGTTACTGACGCGCTTCAGTGCAAGTATTCTTTTGGAGTTACTATTCCTCGCGCGACTACAGGCGTGAGTTGGTCAAATCAAATAAAAAGCATTGTAGATAGATCATGTGCAAAAGCTGGTTGCCATGTGGCCGGTACTGGAAGGGTTGATTTAACTACGTTTGAAAATGTAAAACTACATGCTGGCCAAATAAGGGCGAGAGTAATTAGTAGGTCAATGCCGTTCGATGGGAAATTGCCCGATGACCAAATTCAACTAATCTCTTGTTGGGTGGAAGATGGCGCACAAGAGAATTAGGTTTTTTTCTTGTAACGATTGATGATTAACCGAAAACGTTTATCGGAACTAAAATAGCTTTGCGTCCAGTTAAGCAACACCCCTATCTTACTCCCGAAATCAACGATCGACATCAGGTGAACAAACATCCAGATCAGCCAGGCTAGCGTCCCTTGTGTCTTCCAAAACTTTAAATCCACAACAGCTTTATTTTTGCCGACTGTTGCCATGCTGCCTTTATCTACATAGCTGAAACTCTTAAAATTTTCGGGAAGGCCCGCCTTAAAATAGTTTGATAGATGTGCCGCCATCTGGATAGATACAGGTGCAACCATTGGCAAGGGAACTTGCTTGCCTTCAGGAACAAATGCGGCCACATCGCCAATGGCAAAAACACTATGGTGCCCTTTGACACGGAGTTGATGATCTACCGTTAACCTCCGCCCTCGAGCTAATGAGTCCGCATTAAAACCGCTCGGAACACACCCAGCTACCCCTGCAGCGTAAATCAAGTGAGTAGTAAGTATTGTTTTGCCGTTGTTGAAAACTGCTTTGTAGCCATCGAACGAGACAAGCGCGGTGTTTAGCCAAACCTGTACGCCCAACTTTTCTAAAAACTCCTTCGTTTTTGCGGAGGCAATTTCTGACATGGGTGGCAAAAGTCGTGGGCCCATCTCGACCAAATAAATATCCATCTGACCAAAATCAAGTTCTGAATAATCTTCAGGCAACACATGGTTGCGAAGTTCTGCAAGAGCTCCAGCCAACTCAACACCGGTAGGGCCACCACCAATTACAACTATATCGATGAGGCTCTCCTGCTCATCACTTTTTGCCTCTAAATTAACAGCCGTTTCAAAATTTTGAAGCAGCATGCTTCGAATATCCAAAGCCTCAGGTATGGACTTCATGGGCATGGCATGTTGCTCCACATCTTTCATTCCAAAGAAGTTGGTCGTAGACCCAGTCGCGATTACCAAATAGTCATAAGTGATGTCACCGATATCAGTGACGACTCGGTTCTCTTCAGCAACAATTTCTTTCACCTCAGCCAACCGAAATATAAGATTAGTATGGCCCTCAAAAATTTTTCTAAAAGGAGTGGCAATGGAAGCAGATTCTAAGCCCGCTGTTGCAATTTGGTAGAGAAGCGGTGGGAAGGCATGGTAGTTATTTTTGTCAAGCAAAACGACTTGAAAGGGTTTGTGTTTTAGCTGCTTGGCCAATTCAATGCCTCCAAAACCACCTCCAACAATTACAACCCTTGGGAGATTTACTTTAGGAACTCGTATTTGCATAGGGATACACTTTACATGCTAACATACACAATTCGTAGAGGTTTCGCGATTTCTTTTTTGTTTTTTTGGTTTGGAAGCAGCTGCTCGATGCTATCACATCGTTGATTGCTGGATCTGTTATTGACTGTCAAAATGATAGACGAATTCAATGAAACAAAATCAGATTGAATGCGAAATCACTGTTTTCACAAGAAAAGAATTGTAGAGCTACTTTAGCCAACTCGGAAGACTAAACAATTGGTCACTTGGTCTTTCCGAGTATTGATACAACTGAAGTGTCTCAGGTACCGTGTGTTTTACAAACCACTCGGTTTTATAGAGCATGAGCAACAGGTATAAGATAGGAATGGCGGAGAAATAGAAAATAAGCTTTGGCGAATTCTTTGGATTGCGCTTGCTCAATACCAAGAAAATGTAGGCGACTATTAAAAAGATGACAACGGCCACGATCAAGTAGAGTGGATTGATAGTAGTTAAATGGGTTTCAAAAAACTTTACGCCATCCACCCCGCCCTCCAGGGTGATGGAGGCATTTTTATTTCCCTCAAAAATAAGCTGTCCCACCAGGCCGTCATCTTTTTCTAACGCTTTGAAATCAATTTGCAAAGAGTTCTTCAACGTGTCTTGAATCACCGACACGCCCGACACCGGGCGCGCTACTTTAAGAATTTTGAAGTCCAGGATTTGTGCGCTGTCGCCCAACACAATCCGCAAGGGGGCATAGATATTTTCTTGTTTGATGGTTTCGGAACCTTGATTAAAAAAGTAAAAGTAGACGGACGTTACATCTGACTTGATGGTGTCGCCATTAGCTTTCAACAATTGCAACGGTGCATTGCCTGCGTTTTTCTTATCTAGAATAGTGGTGCGGGTGGGGTCCAGGTAGAAAGTCGGCTTGCGTTCACGATTGCCGATATATAAAAAGTAATAGCCAAATACGATGGCAATGGAAATCATCGAAGTTATAATGATATCCTTTGACCGCTGAAACATGGACTCGGTATTTTTTACTGGCATAGCAATGTAAAAATACAATCTACGAATCATTTACTATAAAGGGTTGCTGCAAATCGCCCATTTAATCGTGGATGCCACGAAGCGTCAATACCGTGTATTCCAACTCAAATTTGGTAGGCGTTTGTTGATGATTTAACTTCGGGATTTTAAAAGCGTTTCAATAATGACAAAGGCAAGTAAACCACTCGCTCAACAGGCCGATGTGATACTCATGGGTGCAGGGATAATGAGCGCAACCCTCGGAATGATCTTGAAGGAATTGGATCCCTCTATAACAATCCAGATTTTTGAACGCCTTGATCAGGCAGGGTTAGAAAGTTCTGACGCCTGGCACAATGCAGGCACAGGCCATGCGGCTTATTGCGAATTGAACTATACACCCCAAAAGGCAGATGGCTCGGTCGATATAACAAAAGCCATAAAGATTTCTGAGCAGTTTGAAGTGTCAAAGGAATTTTGGTCCTACCTGGTAGAAAAAAGGTATTTGCCGAATCCTAAAGAGTTTATTTCCCCCATGCCACACATGAGCCTTGTGTGGGGTCAGGCGAATGTGGATTTCTTAAGAAAGAGGTATGAGTTGCTACAAGGCAATCCTCTTTTTAAAGGCATGGTCTACACGGAAGACCGTGACTTGATGTCGCAATGGGCACCGCTGGTAATGCGTGGTCGCAGTACAAAGCAGCCTGTGGCAGCCACACGTATGGAGATCGGTACGGATGTAGATTTTGGATCGCTCACCAGAGGAATTATTCATCAGCTAAGTACCATGCCTGGTGTTACCATCCATTACAATATGGAGGCACTTGATCTCGATCCGGATGGCAAAGGGGGTTGGGATGTATTTCTAAAAGATCTTAGCTCTGGTAAGAAGAATATGGTTAACACTAATTTTGTTTTTATTGGCGCAGGTGGTGCTACCCTACATTTATTAAAAAGAGCAGAGATTGAAGAGCGGAAAGGATATGGCGGATTCCCAGTCGGTGGATTGTGGTTGAAGTGTCTCAACGAAGAGTTAATACAAAAACATCATGTAAAAGTGTATGGCAAAGCAACCGTTGGTTCTCCACCTATGTCTGTGCCACATATTGATACGCGAATCATCAATGGCAAAAAGGAATTGCTGTTTGGCCCTTTTGCGGGATTTTCAACTAAGTTTTTGAAGAATGGATCATTGCTAGATTTGCCGAAGTCGATTCGTTTTGACAACGCCATTCCCATGATGTTTGCGGGTATGAAGAATATGCCATTGACCAAGTATCTTATCGAGCAGGTTCGTCAGACGCCAGAACAGCGATTGCTTGCGTTGCGTGAATATGTTCCTTTTACCAAACTGGAAGACTGGGAATTGCTCGAAGCAGGGCAACGGGTTCAGGTCATAAAGAAAGATAAAGAGAAAGGCGGAGTGTTAGAGTTTGGAACGGAACTAGTTGTTTCCGCAGATGGAACTGTGGCGGCATTGCTAGGCGCATCGCCAGGTGCTTCTACAGCGGCATCTGTCATGTTAGATATCGTTTCGAGGTGTTTTAAAAAAAGAAGTCACTCCGACTATTGGAAGATGAAGTTGAAACAGATGGTGCCTTCTTTTGGTCTCGCCCTTTCTAAGAATGAAGAGTTGTTGACAGAAACCCGCCAACGAACTAGCGAAATTTTGGGTCTTGGAAAGCAGCAAAAAATGAACACGAAGCCCAACATCATTTTTCACATCACAACGTTATCCGCATGGACTGCTCAGTTAGCGAGTGACGACTACACAACAGAGTCTTTGGATAAAGAAGGCTTTATTCATTGCTCCACAAAAGAACAAGTGAAGGATACGTTGGAAAAATACTACAGCAATCAAAAAGACTTACTCTTGCTACATATCAATTCATCGGGCCTGCTGGCCGAATTGAAATTTGAACTGGCAACGAATGGTGAATGGTTTCCACACGTATTCGGAAAACTGAACAAAAGCGCCATTGTCGAAATAGAAAAACTAACATGAGCCAGCATATTGCGCGAATTGCTTTAGTGGTAGATGACTATGATGACGCCATCGAATTTTACACAAAGAAACTGGGCTTTTCATTATTGGAAGATACGATTCTGAGTGAAACAAAAAGATGGGTAGTAGTGGCACCAAAAGCAGCAACCGAATGTGCCTTGCTCTTAGCCAAAGCAGCAACCGAAGAACAGAGAAAGCATATTGGCAATCAAACAGGTGGGCGCGTTTTTCTTTTTTTATATACCGACAATTTCCAAGCTGATTATCAAAATCTAATTGATCAACAGGTCAAGATTGTTCGCGAGCCAATCCAGGAAAGTTACGGGAGGGTAGCGGTCTTTGCTGATCTGTATGGCAACTTATGGGATTTGATTGAGCCATCTTAACCAATTGGGTTACAAAAAACACGGTTAACTGAGTATCTTGTTCAAAAACTTCTGAGAATGGAATCAACTGATTTGATAATTATCGGTGCCGGACCCATCGGCTTAGCCTGCGGAATCGAGGCGAAAAAAGCGGGGCTCACTTATCAAATTATCGAGAAAGGTTGCCTGGTCAACTCTCTCTACAATTATCCAAGCAACATGACTTTTTTTTCAACATCAGAAAAGCTAGAAATTGGAGGCGTTCCATTTATTTCCAACAACGCAAAACCTACCCGCCCCGAGGCACTTGAATACTATCGAAGGGTTTGTTCAAGTTGGAAGCTGAATGTAAGACTTTATGAAAAAGTGGAGAGCGTAACTAAAAACGCGGAACTTTTCTCAGTCAAAACAACCAAGTCTTTTTACTCAGCCAAGGCAATAGTGCTTGCGCTTGGATTTTATGACCTGCCGTTCTTGTTAAATGTTCCGGGCGAAGAGTTGCCGAAAGTAAAACATTACTATGACGAACCGCATCCCTACTTCGGACAAAAAATAATTGTGGTTGGATCCGCTAATTCTGCCGTAGATGTAGCCCTGGAAACCTGGCGGAAAGGTGCTGAAGTAACGATGGTTGTTCGTGAATCTAGTATCGGAGAAAATGTAAAATATTGGGCCAAACCCGACATTGAAAATCGAATCAAGGAAAATTCCATTCGCGCATTTTTTAATTCAGAGATCAAAGCCATAACACCAACCACGGTAGAAATAAAAACACCAGAAGGGAATAAAATTTTAGAGAATGACTTTGTGTTGGCCATGACGGGCTACCAACCACCCTTTGATTTTATGAAGTCGATAGGCATCGAATTTCAAAACGATGAATTTCATACGCCTGTTTTTAACCCCGAAACGATGGAAAGCAACGTACCGAATCTTTACCTCGCAGGGGTGGTGTGCGGAGGCTTGAAAACGAACAAATGGTTTATTGAAAACTCAAGGGTACATGCGGAGATGATTATTTCGGGACTTAGGCATTTGGGCTTAGGTGGTAAAGCCAAAACCTCGCGCTAATACCCAATTCTAATGGTAACGCCAGCGTAATAGTTTCTTCTAGCAGCAGCATTGTAGTATCGTCCGCCTGTAGCGTTTAAGTCATTTCCCAGACTATAGGTTTCATCGGTTGCATTATCGATGCCTAACCAAATATCAATTCGCATTTTTTTAACGGTCGATGCCCACCCCAATCGGCTTCCGATTAGAAAATAAGAAGCCGCAAAATCGGTGTTGGCGTCATTTAGCGGAATGGCATCTACATAACTGAAAGTTGAGTTGAGGTAAAACCCAATTTTCGATTTTAAGTCAATACCTGAAACCAACACAATGGGCGCAACGCCCGTCAGGTTTTTGTATGAATAGTCTTGTTGGTTTTTGATATAGCGATTGAAGGCAAAATTGTTTCGTGTGTAACTCGACCAAACTTTTAGGGTTGAAATCAAAGGCGATGAAAACTGTTTCGAATAACTCAGCATTATTTCTGCACCCAATTGCGAGGTGCCACCAGCATTTGTAAAAAAATCTGCTCCGCTGATTTGCGTTTGCACCACAATGGTTTCGTTTTGTTGCAATGAAAAGAGTGCGACATCAAACGAAAAATTTTTGAAAAAATTTCCCCGTGCTCCCAATTCATAGTTGATTCCTGTTTCGGCTCGCAAACTATCATTGTAGGTATTTGTAGATGGGCGAACCTCTGCCAACGTAGGAGGAGAAAAGCCTTTGCTCATGCTTCCGTAAGTAGAAAGATGCTGGCTCCATTTTTTCAGCAAGGCTACCCGCGGAATCAACACAGGTTCAAATTTTCTGGTTTGTTGAATAGCCGGAATCATCGAAGTGCGATTGAACTGATAGGAAATAAAATTACCACTCGCGCCAACCGTCAAATAAAGATTGTGGGGTAAGTCAAATTCGCTTTGTGCGAATATGGTAGCCAACGAAGATTTCAATTCATCGTTAAATTGGAGATTACCTAGCACACCTTGCAGGTTCTGAGAATTTTGTATTGGCGAATTGAAAAATTGAAACTCTCCCCCAAACGTCATTTTGCCTTTCGTAAATGACAAATCAAAAGAGAATTGATTTTCCATTCTACCACCCCAATTTTTTTCTGAGCGCATTTCGTAATTGGTAATCGCTGGATTTTTCAAACCCGTGACGGAGCCAAAAAACCCTAGTGTTGTCGACCAGTTGTTATTCCACTGATGGTCGAGCATCGCCCCCGAGTAAAACGTTTGATTGTAAATGGCAGCTTGTTGTTCAATCGCACTTGGCAGTGTAGACGTGGCCAATCGTGCCTGACGAGGATCTTGTTCGTATTGAGTTTTTGACAACGCTCCTGGTGTCTGATAGAACAAGTCGGTGTAGAAAGAAGTAGAACGCAAAATTGTTCTACTGCTCAGTTGAAATTGTAGCTCTAAATTCAGCGCATCGCGCCTCATGGCCGTTTGTTGACGATAACCATCAGCTTGTTGATGGGCATATTGAATAGTTGCTTTTAGTTTTCTCTCAGCCACAGATGCTTGTAAATGATAGAGTTGCAAGCCGTAGCTGCCAACGACTGCTGAAAGTTGAACTTCATTTTTGGTGGGAACTAAAGAATTCAGCAACAGCACACCGCCCATGCCCGCACCGTATAAGCTGCCACTTGGGCCTTTTATTATCTCTAACTGATTGACTGATTTGAAATCGATTAGGTTCAAATAGGTGTTGCCTCCGCCATCAGTCAGGGGCAAGCCATTCCAATACAACTTTACATTACGGATGCCAAACGGTGAACGCAACGAGCTACCACGAATAGCCAATCGAAAACTGCCGGGCGAACGCTCTTCCATCCGTACACCAGCAATTGTATTGAGTGCAGGCAGGAGCGAAGTGTTGTTGAATCTTTCCAATTCTGTTCCTCTTAAAAGGGAAATAGAAGCTGGGACTTCTCGAATTGGCCGATGGTAAGCAAAACCTTCAACAATCACCTCTCGTAAACTGCGGGTTGTGTCTTTGACCTGGGAAAATACTATCGGGGAAAACGTAATGAAAACACAGAAGGATAAGAAACGCATTCCGTTAAAACGAAGCTAAGACCTCTTCCACACTTTTGGCGTCTTTGAAATAGCTAACTAGTTTCAACATAACCCGGTCAACCACTGTATCAGGACAAGAGGCGCCACTTGTAAGAACAACCTTTAGCGGACTTTTTTCGGGGATAAAAGAAAACGTGGTGAGCAGTTCTTTTCGATGGTAATTGAAATGGTGTATCTCTCCTTTCGATTTTATCTCATTCTCGGAATTGACAAAAAAAGTGGGAAAGTTTCGTTCGCAGAGCTCCACGATATGGGAAGTATTTGAACTATTGTAGCCACCTACAACAACAGCAAAATCTGCCTCTTGCTTCAGTAATTCGTAGGTTGAGTCTTGGTTATCATTGGTAGCATAGCAAAGGGTATCGCGCGTATCCGCAAAGTGACTTTTTATTTCTGCTTCGCCATACTTTTGAATCATTACTTGCTTAAAGAAATCAGCGATTCCCTGTGTTTCGGTCGCCAGCATGGTGGTTTGATTTACCACACCCACACGTTGCAAGTGCAACTCGGGAGAAAAGCCATCCGAGTGTTTTCCGGCAAACGTTTCGTAAAATTCGGCAGATGTTTTACTTCCCAATAGGTAATTGCTTAGTTCGATGGCCTCGTCCATGTCACGAACGATGATAGAATGACCCTTACCTGCGCTATGTGAAAACGTGGCTCTTGTCTCTTCGTGTTTTGGTTTTCCGTGAATGATCACGGTAAAATTATCCCTGCCTAATTTTTCAGCTCTGTTCCAAACCTTTTCAACAAATGGGCAAGTGGTATTGTACTTTTGAACGTCTACCCCTTTGTCAAGAAGCAATTTTTCGATTTCAAGCGTTGTGCCAAATGCAGGAATAATCACCACATCGTCCTTGCCAATGCTATCCCAGGGAACGAAGTGCGATCCATCGGTATCCATAATGAACTTGATTCCACGACTCTCCAAATCGCTGTTAACCTCCTGGTTGTGGATCATCTGGCTAAGTAAATAGACATTCTTTCCGTTATTTTCTTCGAGCGCCCGATAACTGATTTCAATGGCGTTTTCAACACCATAACAGAACCCAAAATGGCGGGGTATTAAAAATACTATCGGCCCGAAGTCTAGTACGGCAGGCTCAAAATCTTGTTTACGCAGATCTTTAACTCTACGGAACTCTTTTATCCGACCCGTGATGGAGGATCGGTAGTAGGCTGGAATTTCGAACTTTTTGATAATCTCTTTTTTTAGGAACTCAAAAGTAGTGGAATTGTTACAGATCAACCCATCCATTTCCGGCTAAAGAAAAGCCCCACGTAAAAGTGGGGCTTTTCTTAGGCTGCTTTACTCAGCTGGTCTTCTTTTATTTTCTTCGTTCGCACCTCTTTTGATTCGAGGTCGAACGATTTTACTTGAATCCAATTTGATTTGATGTACTTTAAAACTTCCATCACTTTTCCGTCCATCTTGCTGCGAACACGCTCACCTTTTTTAAACAATCTTCTCATCCAATAAGGGGTTTAGTTTTACATTCTTAACGCATATATATACTCACGAGGGTAATCCGGGTAAATACCTTCGAAGGTAATCAAATCTCCTGCTTTTTTCTTGGACAAGATATTGATTGCTTCCTTGGCAGACTTTACGGTAATGTTATCAATACGTGTAATAATAAAACCTGCCTTCATGTCCGTGTACTTTTCAACCTTACCTCTTTCCAATGATTTTACCTGCACACCACTCTCTAGATCAAGTTTTCTCAATACCTTCGAATCAACATCTTCCAATTCAACTCCCAATGAGGAGATAGCATCTTTTGTTTCACGCTTAACCGTCTCAACATTTCCTTTTCTGTTTTTCAAGGTCACCGGAAAAAGAAGGGTCTTTCCCTTGCGATCAATCGTCATGGTAATTTTGTCGCCTGGACGTTTTCTTCCAATGTATTCAATCAGTGCGGTGCTTGATTTAATGGGAGCTTCGTCAATTTTAACAACCACATCTCCTGGCTTAATACCGGCATCTTTAGCTGCACTTTTGTCTTCGGCATTTCCAAATCCGCTGATATAAGCGCCTTCGTTCAACGAAAGATTTTCTTCTTTTGCCAAGTCGTTATCAATACTCCGAACCTCCACACCCAACCATCCGCGCTGCACCGTTCCAAAAGCAAGAAGGTCTTCCACAATCTTACTCACGATGTTAGAAGGTACCGCGAAGCCGTAACCTGAGTAAGATCCCGTTGGGCTTGCGATAGCAGTGTTTATACCAAGTAATCCACCATCCAAGTTAACAAGTGCGCCACCACTGTTACCAGGGTTAATCGCGGCATCCGTCTGAATAAAAGATTCGATGGCGCTACTGGGTTGCTGGCCATTCCGCGTGGCGGGATTGTTTGAATTGATGATATTGATATTTCTTCCCTTTGCACTAATAATTCCAGCGGTAACAGTAGAGTTGAGATTAAAGGGATTGCCCACCGCAAGAACCCACTCGCCCACTCTTGATTTATCGGAGTCGACAAAAGACAGATACGGCAGATCTTTTTGATTTACTTTGATTACCGCCAAATCTGTGTCAGGGTCTGTGCCAACAACTTCAGCTTTTAGCGTTTTGTTGTCGCTAAAGGTAACTTCTAAAATATCAGCGTCTTTCACCACGTGATTGTTTGTCACAATGTATCCATCTGCATTTATAATAACCCCAGAGCCTGAGCTTTGACTAGGTCCTCTTTCGATGGGGCCATTAGGCCCGAAGAAAAATTGAAAAGGATCATTGGCATCGCGCTCACGGGCGATCGAATTGCTGTTTTGAGAGGATCGAATGTGAACAACCGCCTTGGTTACTTTTTCGGCCGTACCGGTAAAATCCAAAGCGACCGCTTCTCCTTTTTCATTGATGCGGTAGGCTACCTGTGCGGAAGGTACGCCATTGACATGTTCAATTTTTACGTTTTGTTGTTGGTTCTTATTGAACCACTGGTAGGCACTTAAGGTCACGACACTTCCTAGTATAGCCGCTGCTAATAGAGATGCAAATTGCTTCATAAAAAGATAAATTTTTATAGTTTACAAAAGAGCGTGGTTAAGATGAACGCTCCGATAAAAAAGTTGGACAGAATTAAACAATTTTCTAACACAAGATCAACCACTTCAGTTCTATGTTACTTTAAAACGAAAACCCATTTAAAAAGTTCTGATTACGAGCACACGCACTATTTTTTTATAAGCTCGCCATTTTTATATTCATATTCGATGGTTAAGTTTCCCTCCTGATCAAACCACTTAGAGACCCCATCTCGCACACCATTCTTATAGAGGCTTTCTTCCATTAGTTTGGTATTGTCATAGTAGATTTTTACTTGTCCTTCTATTTTTCCATAGCTATAAGCCCGCTCTTCCTTCAAGTTAGAGTAGTTAAACTCTTTGTACTCCCCATGTCGAACACCCTTGTGATAATAACTACGTTTTACTAACTGGCCATTGTTATTCAGCTCTAGGGAGATTCCCTCCTTTTCTCCGTTTACATAGGTGGTAATATTCTTCAGCAGGCCATTCGGATGATACTCTGACCAAGCGCCTTGCTTTTCCCCATTCAAATAGGTACCATCGGCTGTTTTGGTCACGCCATTATCCGTAAAAGTTACTCTTACCAATCCGGGCGTATCGGCAAATTCTTCCCTTGCACCGCCTGGTGGAATGACCCCATCTTCGGAGGGATTAGCTTGTGTGGTTGCGTCAGCTGAAGGTGACGGTTTTGAGCAGCTGACCGATGTTATCAATACGGCCATCAATAGAATTCTCATGTCCTTATAAATTTGATTCACGCCCAAATATATTAAGTAACTTTACTTTTTGTCAAGAGCATATTTTTAAAAAATATAATGATAATTAAAGGGGTAGTAGGATTAAAGCAAGGACGAGACCATTCTGTGAAGAGATTTCACCCCTGGATTTTTTCGGGTGCAATTCAATCCGTTGAGGGTACGCCCGATGAAGGGGACTGGGTGGAAGTAAAAGATGAAGCAAAGAAGACAGTTGGGTTCGGACACTACCAAAAAGGGACGATCACCGTTCGGGTGCTGTGCTTTTCAGAAATTCTGCCCGGCAGCGACTTGTATAGCACAAAAATAGCTGCAGCATTTCAGCAACGAGTCGGTACAAGCGTTTTGAATGAAAACACAAACGCTTACAGGCTGGTACACGGAGAGGGCGATGGCCTGCCCGGGCTCATCGTAGATATTTACCAAGGGGTCGCAGTCATGCAGGCACATTCAGCAGGGATGCACAACGACAGGCATCTCATCACGCTGGCCCTTCAAGAAGTTTTAAAAAATCAGTTGTCAGCTGTCTATTATAAAAGTCAGAACACGCTTAAGCCGACAACTGAGAACGAGTATCTCTATGGTATGGCTGTGTTGCCACACACGATTCTTGAACATGGAAACAAGTTTTTTGTGGATTGGGAGGAGGGGCAGAAGACGGGCTTTTTTCTAGACCAACGAGAGAACAGAAAGCTTCTGGGAGAAATGTCAGTCGGAAAAACGGTGCTTAACACTTTTTGTTATACCGGTGGCTTTTCAGTGTACGCCTTACAGAATCTGGCTGCCTTGGTTCACTCAGTAGATTCATCAGAGAAAGCTGTTGAAATGACGAGAAAAAACCTACAGCTGAATGGTTTTGATCCAGCTGAAAATGAATGCATAGCTTTGGATACGTTTACCTTTATTAAGGACAAGAAAGATTTTTATGATTTGATTATTTTGGATCCCCCCGCATTTGCCAAACATAAAGAAGCCAAACATCAAGCTATGAAAGGCTACCAACGCCTGAATGCAGAGGCAATGCGAATCATCAAATCGGGTGGCATATTGTTTACTTTTTCCTGTTCGCAGGTAGTGGATAGGCAATTGTTTTACGATACAGTTGTCTCAGCGGCAATACAAGCTGGCCGACAAATCAAGGTTCTGCACCATCTCTCACAGCCGGCTGATCATCCCGTTTCGATCTTCCATCGGGAAGGTGAGTATCTGAAAGGACTTGTGCTTTACGTGGAATAAACCGACTCTTTTTTTTCTGGATCCACTTCAAATTCAGATCTTTTGCGATTCTTAAATAACTACATTTGTTAGGCGTCAGTGGACTAACCTTGACCCGTTACGACTATACTTGCATTCTATTTTTCACTAAATGTTGAAAACCATGGCACTCGAGAAATCAAAACCGCCCCGTGTTGCTTACTTCTGTATGGAGTATGCAATGCACAGCGACTTCAAAATTTATGCGGGCGGCCTGGGCATTTTGGCTGGTGATTACCTGAAGGGGGCGAAAGATCACGGATACCCTATGGTCGGACTTGGCATCAAGTGGAAGCAAGGGTACACCGATCAGCGTATCACAAAAGACGGAAGGGTACTAGACGCGTATCCCATTTACAAATATGATTTTCTGAAAGACACGGGTGTAATGGTTAGCGTTACTATTCGCAAGCGAGAAGTAAAGTGCAAGGTTTGGTTAGACGATACGCATGGCAATGTTCCCTTATACTTGCTAGATACAGATGTACACGGCAATGAAGATGCCTGGATTACCGGACAGCTCTACGGTTGGTTTGGCGAAGAGCGGATAGCACAGGAAATGGTCTTAGGTATCGGTGGTGTGAAAGCATTGAGGGCATTGGGCATTAAGACGGATGTGTACCATTTTAATGAGGGCCACGCACTTTTTGCAGGATTTGAATTGATGCGCGAAAAATTGGAAGGCGGCAAGACCTTTGAGGAAGCTTTTGAAAAAACACGAAACGAAATAGTTTTCACCACACATACTCCAGTAGTACAAGGCAACGAATCGCATTATATCGATCGACTTTTGTACATGGGTGCAGATAATGGCAGCTTTTCTAAAAAGCAATTGAAGCAGCTCGGTGGTTCGCCATTTAATATGACGGTTGGCGCTTTGCGGCTTTCGAGAAAAGCAAATGCCGTTGCTCAATTGCATGCCGTTACTGCCAACAAGATGTGGAGCAAAGTAAAAGACCGCTCAGAGATAGTTGGAATCACCAACGCCATCCACCTACTCACATGGGTTGACTCCAGAATGATCGAAACTGCGGAGAGAGGAGGCGATTTGAGGTCGGCTCACTCGGCAAACAAGAAAAAGCTTCTTGACTTTGTTAAGGAGCGCACAGGCGTTCAATTAAAGGAAGACTCACTGCTCATAGGATTCTCTAGACGAGCTGTGCCTTATAAACGCAGTGATTTTATTTTTACAGATCGACCCAAGATTGATGGATTGTTTCGCAGTGGAAAACTCCAGATTATATTTTCGGGTAAAGCTCATCCGCAAGATGATCGAGGAAAAGAAATTGTAGAAAATATTGTTGCACTAACTAAAGAGTACCCCAACTCGGTGGTATTCTTGGAGAACTATGACATGACGATCGGTTCGATGCTAGTGCGTGGTAGTGATGTATGGCTAAATAATCCTCGAAGACCACAGGAAGCCAGTGGCACATCGGGCATGAAAGCCGCCATGAATGGAGTGCTTAACCTAAGCATTTTGGACGGTTGGTGGCCGGAAGCCTGCCAACATGGAGTAAACGGCTGGCAAATTGGTGACGGTTACGAGAACAAGAAAGAAGAAAAATTAGACTCCCACGACCAAAAAGCATTTTACAAAGTCTTGCTCCAAGAAGTTATTCCATGCTACTACACCAATCAGAAAAAGTGGGTAGAAATGATGAAGCAAAGCATTCTAAGTACGAAAGAACAATTTGCCGTTAAGCGTATGCTTGAAGAGTACTATGAAAAATTGTATACCAGCAAGTAATCTCACGAATGAACCCGATTAATATTGAAGAAAAGTTTGAGGCTATCAAGGAATATTGGCATCCCTACCTTATTGGGGAGTTGAACGAGAACTACTTGAAGCTTGCCAAGGTAAAAGATGAATTTGTCTGGCATAAGCATGACCACGAGGATGAGTTATTTATCATTTACAAGGGTACTCTCATCATGGACTTTCGTGATAAAACAGTGGAAGTAAAAACGGGTGAAGTTCTATTGGTGCCTAAAGGGGTCGAGCATCGACCGCGTACAAATGGGGAGGATGTTTATATTATGCTAGTTGAACCAAAGCAGACAAAACACACAGGCGAGCTGGTCACAGAAAAGACAGTAACACAATTGGACTGGTTATAAAGTTCCTGTCAAAAAAAAGAGCCTGCTAAAAAAGCAGGCTCTTTTTTCGAATTGCTATTTGATTAAGCGTTCTTCCATTTAATGCCGCAACCAATCGCTTTTACTTTTGTTGTGGTAACAGGTTTTCCAGTCAACAACGCATTTACTGCATCTTCAACATAGTGTTTGTTTGCTTCCTGTGGTTTACGTGCGTTGTCATCAATGGCACCAATGTAGGCTACTTTCAATTCCTTTGTTAGCACAAATGCGTGTGGCGTGTTGGTTGCTCCAAATGACTTTGCAACAGATTGAGATTCGTCTACCAGGTACGGAAAGTCATAGCCTTTCTTTTTTGCCACTTTTACCATTTCATCAAACGAATCACCTCCCGATTGAGTTGGATCATTTGGATTGATGGCGATCACCGGGAAGCCAAGAGAAGTGTATTTTTTGTTCAAGGCTATGATCCTTTCACTATATGCTTTTGAGTATGGGCATGTGTTGCAGTCAAACACAATAATAAACCCTTTGGCATCTTTAAAATCAGCCAGCGAAACCATTTTACCATCTACGTTTTTAAGCTTAAAGTCAGCAGCTGTGTCGCCTATCTCATAACCTTCCTTCACAGGTGCACCTGCCCAAAGCAGCGCAAAGAGCATTATTACAAAAGTTGTTTTCATAATCTGTCTATTATTTAACTATTGGTTTTTTACTTTAGCTATCAGTTTTTCTAGTTCGCCTTCCCCAAGTTCGCCCTGTGTCAATTCTCGCTTGCCTATTTTAGCATTTACGACAAGTGTTGCTGGCAAGGCGCCTGACCAGCGTTTGTCAATCTTATCAATCCACGAATTAGGGTCACTCTCTGTTAACACCAAAACCCGTGACTTTATTTTCTTTCGTGTTACAAATCTATTGACTTTCTCAGTATTAGGATCAAGGTCGTAGTCCATACTCACTAAAATCACCTCTGCATTTTTGTCTTCTGCGTTAAGCTTTTCAAAATACGGAAGTTCTTTGATACATGGCGCACACCACGTGGCCCAAAAGTTGATCACCAGAACACGTTCGCCAGCACCCTGAATGATTTTTTGCAGATCGACCAATTTCACCGGCTTAACAGATTGGCTAAAGACGGAGCTTGCACAAAACAGGAAAAAGAGGATTAGTGGTCTCATGAAAGTAGTTGTCAAGGGCAGCAAATGTAACAGACAATCCCTTGGTTTGTACGATCTTTGAGGATGTAAGTTTTGTCTACCATTTCAACGGAATCGTTTAATCACAAATAGTTGATTAAATACAAGAAAACCAACCAAAAAAGAATTCCACAAAAGCGAAGTTCTATCCACATTATTAGTAGGTTAAGACTTAATAATTTGATTATCAATATATTAAGTGCGAATTGGTTAATCACTTCTTTGTGGACAACTGACGAGATTGCATTTTGATGTCTCAAGCTAACAACCTAATTTTCAGTTGAATAGAAACAGATCGTTAAACACTTTCATGTAATTTTAGCAGCCCCTTTTTTCGCCATGTTGACAACTCAATTTACACAGGTAAAGGAAACCTGCCTTTACTTTGAAGATTTAGAACAAGCTCATCATTTTTACCATGACAAATTGGGTTTGCCAGTCATTTCTTTTGTCGAAGATAAGCACATCTTCTTCCGAGCAGGCACCTCTGTACTTCTTTGCTTTAATCTAAACAGTTCCTCCATGAAGAAGAGTCCGCCAGCGCACTACTCAAGCGGTAAATATCATTTCGCTCTAGAAGTAGAAGCCAATGATTACCAAAGCACCAAACAGGAAATTGAATTAAATAATATCGAAGTGATTGATGAAGTGACTTGGGGCAATGGGCAGAAGTCATTTTACTTTAATGACCCCATTGGAAATGTTTTAGAAATTGTGCCTAAAGGGATTTGGGACTAGGCTACCTGACGAACGACATTTATGGATTCAGTCACCTGCATGCTCACTTCTTCTTTGAAAACAGACTTCAGCCATTCGGTATAGTCGTTAAACAAAACACAATCGTTCAATAACGTATCGTCTTTTAAAATCTTGATGATTTTTTCTTGGTCGAAAGAAACCCAAAACTGCTGTTTTTGTTTTTCGGGTAATGCCGCAATTCGAATATATGTAATTCCTTTGTACTGTTCACAGGCGACCTTCATAGAGATAATCTTTTGATTTGATCAGCCAACGAACAAGATGGTAACCCAATAAATTAAGAAGAGAAAAAAATAGTGACATTTTTGAAATCAATTGGTTTGATTAATGGTTCTCAAGACATGGAAAAACAAATAATATGTTAAAATCATTTCTATTCCTTTTCGGAGTCATCGCCTTTTCGTGTACTTCGCCCACGCCTTCTCAGAATAGCAGACCTCGTCTTTATCAAAGTGAAGAGTTTAAAAGTTATTGGTACAACGGAAAGGCAGAAATCAATACCTATCGATTGTCTCAATCGAGGTATGGCGAAGACCGCGATGGAAGTGCTGTTCTTATTTTTGTCAGCGAAGACTTTTCTCAAAAGAAACAGGTGAAATTAGATAATCCGGCAGGTGCCGGAGGCGATAAGGTTTCGGTTTTGAAAATGAACTTTACGAAGAATTTTGTAACAGGCGTGTATCCCTATTCGATGATGTTGTCGGTGTTTACACCTATAGAGCGGCACATTTCCCAACACACACTAAAAGTTACTTTTAGCTCGCAGGAATGGTGCGGGCAGGTTTTTGGTCAACTCAATTTGAAAAGTAATCTTTACCGAGTTCAATCCAACTCTTACTTTGAAAGCGAGGGCGATAAAACTGAGGAGCTCAAAGCTTCATGGTTAGAAGATGAATTGTGGAATCTGATTCGTCTTGATCCGGAGCGATTGCCAGTTGGGGAAGTAACTATTATTCCCGGTTTCTTCTTTACTCGCCTGCTGCACATTCCGATGAAAGAACAAAAAGCGATGATTACCTCGGAGAAAAGGAATGATCAAGTAGAGTATTCGATTCACATGCCATTACTCAACCGGATGTTGGTTGTAACCTACCTACAGAAATTTCCCCATACCATAGTAGGCTGGGAAGAGCGCTTCGTTGAACGAGGCAAGTCAGTCTCAACAAAGGCCAGTTTAGAAAAGAGTATCCGGTTAGACTATTGGAGTAAGAACAAAAATGAGTTTATTAACTTGCGCGATTCGTTGGGTCTTTCGCACAAAAACTACTAATATGCTTTCCAATCAACGCTCTAAGTTTTCACTACCTGCCAATAGTATTTATCTGAATTGCGCCTACATGAGTCCACTGTTAAAGAGTGTGGAAAAGGCAGGTATAGAAGGCATCAAGCGAAAAAGAAATCCATTTTCAATTTCAACCAGCGATTTTTTTGGCGATACCGAAAAAGTGCGGGCTGAATTTGCGAAACTCATCCACGCGCCTGACAAAAAACAAATCGTAATAATCCCGTCTGTCTCATACGGCATGGCCAATGTGGTGGCCAATCTCATCATTGGCAAAGGCGAGAATATGATTGTGGCAGCGGAACAATTTCCGAGCAACTATTATCCTTGGCAAATATTGGCATCCGAAAAACAGGCTGAATTAAAAGTGATTTCTCCACCATCGGATCTTGCGTGTAGGGGGAAGATTTGGAACGAACGTATTCTTCAGTCCATTAACAGTAAAACAAAGCTGGTCGCACTAGGCCATGTGCACTGGGCAGACGGCACACTTTTTCAGCTTCTTGAAATCAGGAAGAGAACACGAGAAGTTGGGGCTCTATTGGTTATTGATGGCACTCAATCGGTAGGTGCTCTTCCCTTTGATGTTGAACAAATTCAACCCGATGCTCTTATTTGTGGAGGATACAAATGGTTGATGGGGCCATATTCGCTGGGATTAGCCTATTACGGTTCTTATTTTAATGATGGCAAGCCGGTTGAGGAAAATTGGATCAACCGCAAGCATAGTGAAAATTTTGCGAGCTTGGTGAATTATCAAAACGAATACCAGCCTGGGGCACTTCGTTATGAAGTCGGTGAACATAGCAATTTCATTTTAGTACCCATGCTACTAGCGGCACTAAAACAAATCAATGCGTGGAAACCCAAAAACATTCAGGACTACTGCTCTAGAATAGCTGGCGATACCATTGCCGAACTCCGAGAAAATGGCTTTTGGGTTGAGGAGGAAAATAATCGCGCAAATCATTTGTTTGGTGTTCGGTTGCCAGCGGGAATTGATCGCGAAAAATTGAAAAGGAGATTGCAAAAAAATAACATCTCCGTTTCTTTTCGTGGTGATGCCATCCGTGTTTCTCCAAACGTGTATAATAGAGAAAGCGAAATGAGAAAACTTGCTCAGGTGCTTATCGGCTGATCAGCTTCACGTTTGTTTTTCCAACGGGCGTGTGACCACAGCCAGTTGTCTGGTTGTTCGTTGATAAATGATTCAGTTAATCCCGCATATTTATCAACCACCATTTGACTACCTTTTTCATAAGGTGGAACCGTGAGGGCAATAATCTCTGCTTCATAATAGCCCCTCTTAATTTTTTTCGATCGAACGAAAAAAGCAGGACATTGTGTAAGCACCGTTAGTTGGCCGAGTCCAAGGAAGAAAGCAGTCTCGTGATTCAAAAACGGAACCCAATGTTTTTTCTCGTGGTTAGGAAATTGATCGGCTACTATTGCGATTGCCCGGGTTATCTCTTTTCTTCTGATTACTTCCCGAGCGGTTTGTTTTCGCTCAATCGGATAGCCACCAAATCGAGTACGGCATTGCATGATCAAGTGGTCAAAGGATTGACTACTTACACGCTGGTAAACGAAATCCAATTTTAATGGCAGGTTGACATTTCCCGAAACCATTAGCCATTCCCAATTAAATTGGTGGGAGGCCATCAAGATTACCGACTGATTTCGATCGGCATAAGGCTGTAGGATTTCGGGATTTGTATACAACATACGTCTTGAAAGCTCACCTTGGGAAATAGACAATAGCTTCAATGTTTCAACCGCATAATCACAGAGGTTTGCATAGAAGTTTCGTTCAATGATTCGTAACTCTTCATGATGTTTGTTGGGAAAGGAATTTTTGAGATTATCCCAAACTATAGCCCTGCGATATTTGATGACACGAAAGCCAACAAAGAAAAGAAAATCAGAAAGTAGGTAGAGAACTGAGAACGGAAGTTTCGCTAACACTCGAAGCAATAACATGGCTTAAGATTAGTGTATGTTTAGTTACTTTTGCTCTGCAAAAAACGAAATATGAAGGATAAAGTTGTCGTGATTACCGGAGGTTCTTCCGGAATAGGCAAGGCATTGGCAGAAGTTTTTGGTAGAAACGGATCACGAATTTTAATCACTGGTAGGAACAACACAGAATTACAGAATACGGTTTCAGCACTGCAGCAGCAAGGCATTCAAGTGCACGGATTGCAAGCGGATGTCAGTGTCGAAGACGACAACAAAAAGATGGCTGAAGAGGCGTTGAGAGTATTTGGGCGCATAGATATTTTGATTAACAACGCAGGCATCACGATGCGGGCACTTTTTCAGGACGTGGATTTGAATGTCATGAAGACGGTATTGGGGATTAATTTTTTTGGGGTGCTATATGCCACACAAGCTTGTTTGCCCGAGATATTGAAGAACAAAGGATCGATCATAGGCATTTCATCCATTGCCGGATACCGCGGCTTACCGGGTCGAAGCGGATACTCTGCGTCAAAGTTTGCTCTAGTTGGTTTTTTAGAGACCCTTCGAACCGAATTATTATACAAAGGTGTTCATGTGCTGACCGCCTGCCCGGGATTTACAGCTTCCAACACGCGTAAGCGCGCTCTAAACAGTTCGGGGAAAGAACAGGGAGAATCGCCTAGAGATGAAAGCGGTATGATGAGCGCAGAAGAATGTGCCGAGCGAATTTACAAGGCGACCGTTAGACGAAAAAAAATACTGGTCATGACCAATCAAGGCAAACTCACCGTTTTCTTGAATAAGATCGCTCCCGGTTTTATGGATAAAATTGTTTACAAAACAATGGCGAAGGAGCCTGACTCGCCTTTTAAGTGACACTAGGTTTTGCTGAGAAAGACCAATTTTGCGTTGTCAGCTTTGTTTAGATTTTTGTAGAAATCGACAAGATCTGAGTAAGCGGAGGCCGGGTATTCTCCCGGCTTCATTTTTAATCTTCGCACATAAAGAAGCTTTCCTTGGCTAAACGTAATAGAAGATTCATATTCTCCGAATGGGCTTTGCAATTTCACGGCAGGCGGAACAAACTCCGGATAGATTTCTTCCGGGACAAAATAGGTTATACTGTCCACATCTACATAGGAGCTCTTTAAAACGATTGGATTTTTTCTGTTCTCATTTTTAGGCGGTAGGCTGCTGGATCGGTTCATCAAGTTAGGTGTGATAAAAATTCTTTTTCCACTGACGGAGGCTAGTCGATTCAATGTGAGTTCAACATTTACAACTGCGGTGGGGATTTTGTCTTTAACATTTTTAAATGAAAAAACACCTAGTTCAAAATTCGGAATGTCAATATTTTCTTCAAGCCACTTGCGCTGTTCATCAGCCTGGCCTGCGATCCGAAAGTGGAGGCCGCCATTTTCATACTGTAGACCGGAGTAAACAGTTGTTACTTTTGCCTTTGCGTTTCCGTTTTTGTCAATAGTCACTTCCGCTTTCTGTATTTGTGTATTTTGTTCGGTTTTTAACTTAGGGGTACGTACTAATTTACCGCCCTCCTCAGTGATAAGCAACGCCCAGCGATCGCTCGTGAACTTGCCCTGATACCCGAACGGATTTGTCTGACTAGTACATTCCAACCACAAGGTATCTTTTCCGTTAGGCACGGAAACAATTACATGGTTAAACTGGTGACTGGGGAAGTCCTTTTTTACCTCTGCAGCATCCGACCCTGCATTGATAATTGTATAGTATGACTTGACGCCAATTTCTTTCAATAAAGCAACTGTATAGTTAGATAGGGCCTTGCAGTCGCCATATCCAACTTCGTCAACCGTTGTAGCGGCAAAAGGCTGAAGACCCCCTATACCCAATTGAATACTTACATAACGGGTTTTGTTTTGAACATATTCATAAACTAATTTTGTTTTGTCCTCTAGTGTTTTTGCACTACTGGTCAACTGTTTTATTCTTTGTTTGGTGGCTTCGGGCAATGATCCTCTATCTTTGTTTAAAAGCAAGTTCCACTTTCCATAATTCTCCCACGAGTTCATCTCGCCAGCGTAACCATCATACTCAAACGTTGCGGGTGCTGCCATGATCCGAGGCAGATCGCTTTCGCCCCGATATGCTTCAGCGATAGTGGGCTTTAGGTTATTTAAACTCCAAGTTATTGAATGAAGACCCGTAGGTAAAATTTCTTTTTTTGGCAGCACATCAAGATTGGTTGACTTGTAATGTGGTGCTAATGCTGCCGGAAACACAAGTTGGTAGGATGCGTTTTGTGTAGATCTTTTTTGTCCACCAAATACACTGCCTGGAATGAAGTAAAGAAAACGATATTCAATCTCATATTCAAACTCTACCGTGTAGGGATAAGTGGTTTGAGCTAGGTCTGCCTCTTTGATCCGATCATCGCTGAACAAGCTGAACCCATCAAAAGCCGCGCGGTCGTTAATCTCAGAATTCTTTAGTCGTTTGATCTGCTTTCCAGTGGCGTCATACACATGCCCCTCAAATTGTAGAATCTTTGTCAATTTATCGTAACCTAAATCTTGTGAGGCATAGTAGTTTCCCTTTTCATTCAAAATGGTGACAACAAGATGAGTATGTAGAACGCCTTTGTCCTTTGCCAAAATAGTGTACCTCATGTGATCTTCACGAAGCACCACATTCACATTTTCCATTAGCTCCAATGGGATGTCTTTTACAGGGTACTTTTCATCTTTGCCGATAACAGAAAAGCTAGCGAGAAGTAGGGTAACAAGAGAAAGTGTTCTCATTCAATTTATTTTTTTTTCAATACAATTTGTTCGGCCTGTTTTGCCACTACTTGTCCATAAAAATCTCGAAGAGCAGGATATTCTTCCTGGTTGAATACTGATTTGTTAAAGCTTAAGCTACTGGTGATGCTAATCATATTTCCAACTTGAGTTGCATTGTATAGATATTTGCAACTATTGCCCGGAAGAGCGAGGATTTTATTTTTTGGAAGTTCGTCAACCTGATAATCGGCAGGCACCGTGATTTTTACCATGTATAGTTTATCAAAGGGAGAACCAAAATCGACTGGATATTCTCTTTTCTCAACTTTAAATGGATTCTCCAATTCGCGCTCCATCACAAAAGGGCTAAAGTAAAATGTATTACCGGCAGTCGTAATGTGCTCACTGATGGTGAGGCCATGTTTTTCTTTGAAGGGAAGCTGAATTTCTTTCGCATTTTCGAAATTGCTCCTATCCAATTGCCAGCTTTTAGTTCCTACAAATTCTTTAATGTACTCAGCTTCACCTTTTGCCAGAAACGATTTCCGTGCGGCTGAAGAGAAATAGCCGGTTGACTCCACATTGAGACTGCCATTCAGATCTGAAGCATCTGCTAACTTCAAATCTGCGCTTATTACCATGCGTGATTTAGTTTGTGATTGTAAGTTGACCCATTGGGGAGCTTCTTTAGCAATCAGGAGCCCACTACCATTTAGGCATCGCTGTGGAAGCATCCCGATCGGCAATAATTTTTCAGTAGCATCCAATAGAAGGTTTTTGTCACCGATTTTAACGGAAGAGATGATATAGTTAAACTGCGAGGATACAGGTATACCTTCACGAATAAAACCATGATCTCGTGTGCTTACTAAAATGGGCGACACAGCGATCTCAGCCTTTTCTAACATCGAGGCAAGTAGCAAATTGATGTCTGCCGAATTCCCTTTTTTCTTTTCAAAAACATCTTTTAGATCGCTTGATAGGTAGCGCCTTTTATAACCGTCCCACACAAAATTTTGACGAACAAATTGATAGATAGCCGCTGCCTTTTCTTCTGGAGCAATCTTGCCTGCCGTAATTTCCTCTACCTGTTTTTTTAGAAAATTATTCCCGGTGATTTCCGGTTCATAGCGCTCCCAATAGGATTTGTTGATATCTTCCCAACTCCCCATGTAGTTTTTAATATTTCCGTTTGGGAACTTGGTAAAAGAAAGTTCAAAATTAATTTTTGAAATGAAATCAGTTTTTGATGTCATGTATGGCTCTTCTTTAAAAGCGGGGACACTTTGAGCGATCCACCGATTACTGTTTTCTGTGTATTCGATTTTGTCAGTTTCATAAGTCGTTTTTGTAACATAAAAACCACCACGTTCTTTGGACGTGATTATAATAGAATTTAGTTTGCTGCTGTTTTCGACAGTTGCCAATGTGATGTAGCCTTGCATATACTTTTGGTAATTGTAGTACTCTGGAATATGTGCTCGGTATTCACTCCAAACGGTTGGAATTTCATCTTGAAATTCCCAATCCTGAAAATTGAAAACGAAATCGGAAGTAACCTTATACGAAATTTCAATGACTGAACCCACCTTTACATTTGGCAGACTGATCTTTGTGAAGTTCAGGTTGTCGTCATATTTTTCTTTGATAATGGCTTCGCCCTTTGCTTTACTCTCCACAATCTTACCATTCTCTAAATTGTAGGTTACCGCTTTTAGGTTAGAAACTTTTTCATCCGAGCTACCATCGTGGTACAACGGAATACTGAAGTCAGCCCATTTCAAACCATCCTTTGTTAAGATCTTGATTCGCCTTATGCGTTCAAAGAAAAGCTGAAACCCGTTTGTTTCATTGTATGATAAAGTAGACTCTCCATAATCTGCCAATACCACCGCTGAAGCCGATGAGTCTTTGCTATAGACAGTCATCTTCATGTCTTCCATGGGTATGTTGCCAAATTTAATGGGTGGCTTTTGCCCCGAGCATACAAATGAGGACAATAAAAGAAAGAGAATAATTAATCTCATGTTGATAGAAATAGGTTTGGCCAAAAGTCTAACAAATTATTTCTAAAAGCAACGTGGTTTTCCACGTATTTTTCTAATTAATGTATTTATTTTGATGATATGGCTTTTAAAGTTGGCGCATCAGAATGTCTGCACCGAAAGTTACTTAAGGTTACGATGAGCGTTGAGTCTCTTGTCGTTCTCGCACTTTTATTGGTGCCCATTCATTCTTGCATTGGTCAGGGAAATGGATTCCCGTTTGGAGCTGTTTCTAGCAAGGAATTGGCAATGACCAACTATGCGGCTGATTCATTAGCAACTGCGCTTGTGTTAGATGAGTTTGGCGAAGTTTATTTTAATGAGAGTACCGGAAATATGGTAGTAGAATTTCATCAGAAGATAAAGATTCTGAAGTCGGAAGGTGTTCGATATGGTAATTTTTCTTTTACACTTAGAAAAAACGAAAATGATTTTGAGAAACTAGAATCGGTTGAGGGGGCAACTCATTTTTTGTCGTTGGGCACGATAAAACGGTTGGACATTAACAAAAAAGATATTTTTCGTGATGAGAATCGAAGTTATACCAAGGTTAGCTTCAGCCTACCCAATGTAACCGTTGGTGCTATTGTGGAGGTAAAGTATGTCTTTAGCAGCCCTTTTATTTTGGTTCTTTATCCGTGGGAGTTTCAAGCAGATATCCCTAAAATTAAATCAGGTTTTCGGGCGTTAATACCCGCCAACTATATCTACAACGCTTCGCTGAGAGGTTATTTAAAACTTAGCTTTAACGAAACCAAGGTGATCAAAGATTGCTTTTCTATAGGAGGAGGCAAAGCCGACTGTAGCCTTCTACGTTTTGAGGTGAAGGACATTCCGGCCTTTCATGAAGAGGAGTTTATGACAGCCAAAAGCAACTTTCTTTCGAAGATAAATTTTGAGCTTTCAGAAATCAGGTATTTTGACGGTCGCCATGACAAGGTTACTAAAGAATGGAAAGATGTTGAGCAAGAGCTGTTTGAACATCAGGACTTTGGAAACCAAATCAAAAAAGCGAGAAACATTTTAGAAGATAAGATTAAGGAAATAACAAATGGCACGGATGATCCATTGCAAAAAGCAAAGCTAATTTTCAATTGGGTGAAGAGACATTATACATGGAATGATTATGACGGGAAGTATGCAGAACAAGGGGTGAAATACGCCCTTGAAAATAGTAGGGGCAATGTTGGCGACATCAACCTTTCACTATTAGGAGCGCTACAACTTGCCAAATTGGACGCGCATCCGGTTATACTTTCTACGCGCTCCAATGGGCTTCCCAATTCACTTTACCCCGTTTTAAGCGAGTTCAATTATGTCATTGTTCAACTCGAAGTGGGTGAGCAAGTTTACCTGCTCGATGCTACAGAACCTTTTTCGGGATTTGGGCTGTTGCCTGAGCGATGTCTCAATGGTACTGGTAGATTGTTAGCAAAGAAGGATTCGAAAGAAGTACAATTAATATCTAAGGCGAAAGAGAAAAGTGTCTCTTCGCTGAACATTGGTTTGAAAGAAGATGGAACATTGGCCGGAACAATGCGCATCATTTCTTATGACTACAAGGCACTTGAAAAAAGGAGGCAGATTCATTCATTTGGTAACATAGAAAATTATTCTGCTTCGTTGGAAAGAGAGTGGTCTTTGCAGACTGTACGAAATATGAGTATAGAGAATCTTGGCGAACAAGAAAAGCCACTGACCGAAACGATGGAGATAGAATTTAACAGAGATGATCTCGCCAATGTCAATCGGATTTATTTCAATCCATTTGTTGTTGGCCGATGGACTACCAATCCTTTTAAATTAAAGGAGCGAAATTTTCCGGTTGACTTTGGTACTCCACACGAAGAGACCGTTTTGGTGGTTGTCGAATATCCACCCGGTTTTACTTTGGACGAAATGCCCAAAGAAATTGCTATGGCTTTGCCAAACAAAGGAGGCCGTTTTACATTTAGTTGTGGTAATATTGGCAACAAGTTGAATATTACATATACATTGAGCTTGTCCAAAGCAATTTATGAGGCGCAAGAATATCCCTATTTAAAGGAGCTTTTTGCCAGGATCGTGCAAATAAGACAAACAGATTTAGTTTTCATTAAAAAGTAATCCATTGGCCAAATCAAAAACTTCTTTCTTCTGCCAAAGCTGTGGTTACGAATCTGCCAAATGGTTGGGTAAGTGCCCCTCGTGCAATTCCTGGAATTCTTTTGTAGAAGAGATTGTCAATAAAGAAGAACTCACAAAAAATGAATGGCGACCGGAGCCAGGAAAGACAAGGCAAGAAAAGCCAAAAACGCTAAGTGAGATAGAATCGACCAAAGAGATTAGAATTAGTTCGTCTGACCTAGAGTTAAATCGAGTATTGGGTGGAGGCATTGTGTATGGTTCGTTGGTTTTGATTGGAGGTGAACCGGGCATCGGAAAATCAACACTGATGCTGCAAGTTGGGTTAGCGTTAAACAAACTGCGGGTTCTTTATGTATCGGGCGAGGAAAGTGATCAGCAAATAAAGATGAGAGCTGAACGGCTAAGCGACCTGACGAAAACGGTGAATGAGAACTTTTTTGTCCTAACCGAAACAAATACGAGGAACATTTTTCAAGCTATCGAAACGATTCAGCCGCAGTTGTTGATCATCGACTCCATTCAAACGTTGCATTCGCATCAATTGGATTCTGTAGCCGGGAGCGTAGGACAA
Organism: Cyclobacteriaceae bacterium; assembly: GCA_031400595.1. Taxonomy (GTDB): domain Bacteria; phylum Bacteroidota; class Bacteroidia; order Cytophagales; family Cyclobacteriaceae; genus ELB16-189. The sequence goes on along the minus strand of JANNQG010000025.1, from coordinate 619,617 downwards.
GTTCGTCAGTGTGCAGCAGAGCTGATGAAGTTTGCAAAAGAAACAAATACACCCGTTTTTTTAGTCGGACATATCACCAAAGACGGCATGCTTGCGGGTCCAAAAGTGTTAGAGCATATGGTTGACACCGTTTTGCAGTTTGAGGGCGATCGCCATTTAGCCTACCGGATTTTGAGAACAACTAAGAACCGGTTCGGCTCCACGTCTGAAATTGGCATTTATGAAATGCTGGGCACCGGCTTGCGTGAAGTTTCCAATCCTTCTGAAATATTGATCTCACAGAAAGACGGAAATCTTACTGGAGCTACGATTGGTGCGACCATCGAGGGCAATCGACCCTTGTTGATTGAGATACAATCGCTCGTCAGTCCGGCATCTTATGGAACGCCACAACGTACACCTACAGGCTTTGATCAGAAGAGATTGAATATGTTATTGGCTGTATTGGAAAAGCGCTGCGGCTTTCGTCTGGGGACTCAAGACGTATTCTTAAATATGGCTGGCGGGATTAGCGTGGAGGATCCGGCCATTGACTTAGCCATTTGTATTTCAGTTATTTCATCGATGGAAGAGATTCCCGTGTCAGACAAAATCTGTTTTGCTGCGGAGATTGGGTTGGGTGGAGAACTAAGAGCTGTTAATAGAATAGACCAGCGAATTTCTGAAGCAGAGAAGTTGGGCTTCGAACAAATCTATATTTCAAAATACAGCCAAAAATCTATTGACTTAAAAAAATCAAAAATAGAAGTGAAATCTTTTGGCAAGCTGACAGAGGTCTTTAAAGAACTTTTCGGAAAGCAGTAATCTTAACCTTGCGATACAGAATTCTTTCGCTCGAAAGCGGTAGTGAGAAATAAGGAAGTCAGCATCATTGCAGCACCCACTAAAAAAGGAATATGGAAGTTGAAGCTGTACAGAAAGCCGCTAAGACCCATTCCTGCTGCGCGCGCGACAGAACCAAAAGACTGATTCACACCAAGCACTTGACCTACTTCTTTGGGGTTGGCGAATTTTGAAAGCAGCGAAGTAATTCCTGGCGTAAGACATCCATTGGCTAACGCAATTAAGGCAAGACCTATAAATTCAAAAGGCATAAAGAATCGATTTCCGGTGATGGGCAGTATGGCCAGCCCTATCGCCATAAAGAAAATTCCGTAGTAGATCATTTTTACTTCGCCTAACCATTTTACCATTCTGCCCACTAACAATCCTTGCACGATGGCTGTTGCTACACCCACAAAACCAAATACGTAACCTATTTCTTTTTCATTTAATCCGTTTACTTCTTTCCACATTAAAGAACTAGCAATCTGCATGAGCATAAACGCAGTGATGAAGATAAAATTGATCCAAAGTAAATGACTGACCAGCGGTTTTTTTAATTCGGTGACTATGCCTGTTACTACTTTAAAATTGAACGGTAAATTTTTCTTTTTTTCTTTAAGTGATTCCGGAAGCAGGAAGTAAGCCATTATCAAATTAACAAAGCACATAGCAGAAGCGACATAACCTACCCAATCGACTGTTCCAGGCGATGAGATACTTTTCAGAAACCCACCCAATGACGGGCCGATGATAAAGCCGATGCCAAAAGCCGCCCCTAAAAACCCTAACGACTTTGTCCGCTCTTCGGGCGAGGTAACGTCTGTAATGTAGGCTTGTGCAACCGAGATGTTGGCTGAGCCAATGCCCGATAGCATGCGTGACAAAAACAAAATGAGTAGAACATTGGCCTGAGCAAAAACGAAATAGGCTATGCCGGTAATGAAAATGCTGAGTAACATGATGGGTCTTCTCCCGTGTCGGTCGCTCAGTGTTCCCCAAAAAGGAGCAAACAGAAAATTCATGATGGGGAATATCATAGCGATCAGCCCTACATGATAGTCTTGCGCGCCTAATTCTTTTGTGAAGATGGGTAGGATCGGGATGATAATCCCGAATCCGAGCATGTCAATAAAAATAGTGACGAAGAGAACAAAGAGAGGAGATTTCTTCATTGTTTAAATTAAACGCGCGCGAATTTGCAACTTTGCTTTCATGCGATCAAGCGAACTGCTTCTAATATCTACTCCTGAGGTACAAGAATACCTCAGTGCAAACGAAAGCATTGATGAGAAGAAATTAGTACTTGCAAAAAAGGAAATTTTAGGCATCCCCACTTCCGAAATGGCCATTCAAATTATAGGCAGGCGGAAAGCAAAATTGAAATTTCCAACCTGGTACCAGACAAAGTCTATAGTATACCCACCTACTGTCAATCTGGAACAGAGTTCTTCGGAGGCCACAGCGAAGTTTAAGGCAGAGTTGATACAGTCTGAATTGATTGATTTTAATTTATTGGTTGACCTCACCGGTGGCTTTGGTGTCGACACTTTTTTTCTGGGCAAGTTATTTTCAGAAGCCACTCATATTGAGCCAAATGAAACCCTTTCAATCATAACAGCACACAATCACCGACTATTGGGCACCAACGTTTTGCATGAGCGACAAACAGCAGAAGAGTTTTTGAAGGCTAATAAGAAGAAAGTTCACCTATTTTTTATTGACCCTTCTCGTAGAAGTGAATCGAAAAAAGTATTTAAGCTGGCCGACTGCCAACCTAATATTGTCGCTCTGCAAGATGCATTATTTTCCTTTTCCCATTTTATCTTGACCAAAGCATCTCCGCTGCTCGATATTCAACAAGCGCTACGCGAGTTAAAACATGTCACTAAGGTAGCCGTGGTTTCGGTAGAGAATGAATGCAAAGAGTTGTTGTTTTTGCAGAAATTTGGTTTCGAGGGCGAGCCGATCATTGAAGCAATTAACCTCTCAAACGAAGGGGCGGTAGTTGAGAGATTTTTGTTTACTGCCTCTGAAGAAAAGGCTGCGACCGTGTTTTTTTCATCACCTCTTGATTATTTGTACGAGCCAAACGCGTCCATCTTGAAATCAGGCGCATTCAAACTTGTTGCAGAAAAATTTGGACTTAGCAAGCTGCAAGCCAATACACATCTTCACACGTCTACCTTACTGTTCGCTGATTTTCCAGGGCGTGTTTTCAAAATAGAAGCGTTAAATCCCACTTTGCAAATGTTGAGAATGTTATTGCCGGAAGGCAAAGCAAACGTGGCTACGCGCAATTACCCACTATCGGCCGAAGAGTTAAAACGGAAGTTACACTTGAAAGATGGTGGAGAGAAGTTTGTAATTGGATTTTCGGAAGAAAATCGCAAATCTGTTGTGATCGCCACAAGGATCAAATGAACTCTAGTAGATAATACACTACCAAAAAGAGTAGGCCCAGCGTACCATACAGCTTAATCACTTTTTTTCGATTTTGCGTATCCTCCCACCAGAGCATTATCCATGGCTTTACCAGTCCAATAGCGAGGCCAATAAAGCAGCTGATCGATGATAACAACAGTAGATTTCGGACGTAAAACATAATGCAAAGATAATGACAAAAAGCAGCTTGAAACTTTTCTATCTTTGCGCCACTTTTTGTGAAGGCATCTGATTTTCTTTCTCTTTATCGCGCGGATGGTTATATCCAAACCCTGGCCGAAGGGATTCGTGCGTCTACCTCAAACGTTATTCAGGTTAAAGGCCTTCATGGGAGTCTAGATGCCGTGCTATTAGCGGCAATTCACAAAAGTGTGAGAGCCAACCATATTGTCATTTTACATGACCGCGAAGAAGCTTCCTTTTTTTTAAATGATATTCAAAACTTGCTTGGGGAAAAGGAGATTTTCCTTTTCCCGATGTCCTACAAACGCCCTTATGAGTATGACGAAGTAGAGAATGCGAATGTATTGATGCGGGCGGAAGTACTAAATCAGCTTAGTAATCATCCGGAAGGCAACATCATCATTACGTACCCCGAGGCGCTATCTGAAAAAGTGATCAACAAAAAATCATTGGCGTCCAACACATTTGTGATTCAAAAAGGAGAGGTTCTTGATCGCGAATTTTTGGAAGAGTACCTGCATACCTACGACTTTGAGAAAACAGATTTCGTAGCCGAGGCGGGTCAGTTTGCTATCCGCGGGGGAATCATCGATGTGTTTTCGTTTGCCAACGAGCGCCCCTACCGAATTGAGTTATATGGCAATGAAGTAGATAGCATCAGAAGCTTTGATCCGGGTTCTCAATTGTCAGTTGACGTGCAGGAAAAAATCAGCTTGATGCCTAACGTACAGACGCGGCTGATACAGGAAGAGCGCCAGTCTTTTTTTGATTTTATTTCTCCTTCTTCACGAGTTTGGATTAAAGATGTGGTACTCACCACCGATATTATCGCCCGATGTTTTGAAAAAGCCACTCAAAACTTTGATAAAATTCTGCGCGAAAGCGGACAAACAAAAGTAGTGCTGGAGCCGAGTCAGCTTTTTGACACGGACGAAAGTTTGCATCAGCATTTCAAGAAGTTTGGACGAATTGAGTTTGGCTCTCGTTATTTCTTCGAGCCACAGAAGACATTCGAACTAAAATCATCAGCCCAACCGTCATTCAATAAGAATTTTGAGTTCCTCGCTGCCAATTTGTTGGAATACCAACAGCAAGGATTTGTGAACTTCATTGCAGCAGAGCAACCCAAGCAAGCAGAACGTTTGCACGGAGTTTTTGAAGAGATACACCCAGAGTTGAGATTTCAAACGCTGGAGTTCTCCTTACGGCAAGGCTTTGTTGATCCAACATTAAAGATTGTCTGCTATACGGATCATCAGATTTTTGAACGCTACCATCGCTACCGCAGCAAAGAAAAGTTTTCAAAGTCAAAGGCCCTTACCTTCCGAGAACTGCAGACGCTTCAGCCGGGCGACTTTGTTACCCATATCGATTACGGTATCGCCAAGTTTGCCGGTTTGGAAAAGAAGGAGGTAAACGGCAAAGAACAGGAAGCCATTCGACTTGTGTTTCGCGATGATGACATGATGTACGTGAGTATACATTCGTTGCATAAAATTTCAAAGTATTCAGGCAAAGAGGGGGCGGCACCTTCTATCAGCAAGTTGGGTAGCGGTGAATGGGAAGGGAAAAAGGCAAAAGCAAAGAAGAAAGTAAAAGACATCGCCAAAGAACTGATTGAGCTTTACGCCAAGCGAAAGCAAGCACCTGGTTTTGCCTATGCGGAAGACGGATTTTTGCAGGCCGAGCTAGAGTCATCTTTTATTTATCAAGATACGCCAGATCAGGCCAAAGCCACAGAAGACGTGAAGCACGATATGCAACAACCACACCCAATGGATCGACTGGTGTGTGGTGATGTTGGCTTCGGAAAAACAGAAGTGGCCATCCGTGCCGCCTTCAAGGCCGCGACTGAGGGAAAACAAGTGGCGGTGCTAGTGCCTACCACGATTCTGGCCATGCAACATTATCGGACCTTTTCTGAACGCCTGGCAAACTTCCCGGTGAAGATAGAATATGTCTCGCGATTCAAGACGGAAAAAGAAATCAAAGAAATCATTAAGCAGGTCAAAGAGGGCACTGTCAACATTATTATTGGAACGCATCGAGTCGTTAGCAAAGACGTAGAGTTTAAAGAGCTGGGATTGCTCGTGATAGATGAGGAGCAGAAATTTGGAGTTAAAGTAAAGGACCGACTGAAGGAACTGAAAGTTAACGTGGATGTACTTACCCTTACGGCAACTCCAATTCCACGCACACTTCATTTTTCGTTAATGGGAGCGCGTGACCTAAGCATTATTGCGACTGCACCACCCAATCGTCAACCGGTAACCACAGAACTTCATACCTACAACGAAGAGATCATCCGTGATGCAGTCAGTTATGAGTTACGAAGAGGAGGGCAAGTTTTTTTTGTGCACAATAGAATCAGCGATATTGATCATGTGGCCAATGTAATTTTCAAATTGGTGCCCGATTCACGAATAGGCATTGCCCACGGACAAATGGATGGGGACAAACTAGAGAAGGTGATGCTCAAGTTCATTGAAGGCGAGTATGACGTATTGGTGTCAACAAATATTATTGAGTCAGGATTAGATATACCAAACGCTAATACCATTATTATTAACCATGCAAATCTATTTGGCTTGAGTGATCTGCATCAGATGAGAGGTAGAGTGGGGCGATCAAATAAAAAGGCATTTTGCTATTTACTTACGCCCCCGACATCAGTATTGTCTTCAGACTCACGCAAGAGGTTAGCTGCACTCGAAGAATTTTCTGAATTGGGTGACGGATTTAAGGTGGCCATGCGAGACTTGGATATTCGTGGGGCAGGTAATCTATTAGGTGGTGAACAAAGCGGATTTATTACCGACCTGGGTTTCGACACCTATCATAAGATTTTGGATGATGCTATTCAAGAACTGAAAGAAACGGTATTTAAAGATTTGTTTGCCGAGGAGTTAACCGCCAAGGCGAGGCTGGTTGTTCAAGATTGTATTATTGAAACTGATTTGGAGATTCTAATACCAGACACCTACATCAACAATACCAGCGAAAGGTTGCAGCTGTATTCATCATTGGACAATATCAAGAACGAAGAGGAGTTGCAAAAATTTTCCAGTTCGTTGGTCGATCGATTTGGCTCCCTACCCGTGGCGGTCGAGCAATTGATCAACACCGTTCGCCTACGGTGGATGGGCGAAGAATTGGGCTTTGAGAAGATTAGTTTAAAGAATGATAAACTCAGAGGTTACTTCGTTTCCGGCAAAGACGACTATTTCAAATCAGACGTGTTTGGAAGAATTTTAGCGTTTGTGCAAACTCATCCAAAAAAGTGTAGAGTAAAAGAGACAGCAGGCAAGCCGATTTTGACGGTAGAAGAAATCACAAATGTCGAGGCAGCGATCGAAGTTCTGTTGCCAATAACAACACGTTATAATGCCAATTCCCCCAAGGAAACATTGTCCGCGTAAGGTTCCATTCCAGTCATATCATCAAAGGCGTTGATCATCAGTACTTTCTTGTACTTAGAAGAGTAGTAGACTTCGATAAAGAACTCGCCCGTATGATAAAGATAGATTTTTGTGTCAGCTAATTTGCGAGAAGTGATGTAGTTGGAATCGGCAATCACCAAGTCACACTTTTTTTCAAAAGACGCCATCTTAAAATCTTCAATATTTCTCATGCAATTGCTTTGGGGTGTAGAAAGGAAAGACCGTGCCAGCGCATTCCAGCCATATTCTCAACCTTTTTGGCTTGCAAAGTGAATCAAGGGGAGATTTTTTGTCCCAATTTGGCTTTGCAATATTTGCAACTTAGCCCCGTTAGTTCGAAAAGTGTTAGAATTCACCTCCATTAAGGATTTATCAAAAAATGGCTACGCTTTGGAAAACATGTGTTTATCTCATTATATTAGCGGTTCCTTTGATCTATAACGTAAAGCAAATGAAGTATTCCAAGTCTCTTTTATTCGTAGTTGCGCTGTCTTTTTTGTTCTCCTCCTGCTTCTTGAAGCGGGGTGGAAAGCCTACCGCCCAAAACCCTGGCGCATTGAGTACCGCCACTGGGCTGAAGTACACCCGCGATAAAGCGGAAGGGTTTGAAGTGCAACCCTACAATGAGCAACCAGATGCCCCCAATATGGTGTTTATTGAAGGAGGCAGAGCTGTTTTAGGTTCTTTTGAAGAAGATATTATGGCTACTCGTGACAATATTGAGAGAACGGTTTCTGTCGCTTCTTTCTATATGGATGAAACCGAAATAGCCAACATCCATTGGCTTGAGTATCTGTACTATTTAACAACTGATTCTACAAAGGTGGATGGTGGTAAGGCCTACACTGCCGCATTGCCGGATACCTTAGTGTGGAGATCGAAACTTGCTTTCAATGACCCCTACGTTGATTATTATTTAAGATATGCGGGTTTCCGTTATTTCCCTGTGGTAGGTGTAAAATGGAAGCAGGCAAACAACTACGCGGTTTGGAGAACAGCTAGAGTGAATGCAAATTTTGCCGAGCAAGCAGGCGAGCCTGTTCCTGAGCAACTAACAGGTGCTGGCAGAGTCCCTATTGAATCAGGGTATTCAATTCCTGCCTACCGTTTACCAACCGAAGCTGAGTGGGAATATGCTGCTCAAGCTATGATTGGAACGCAATGGCTGGAGGAAATGCAAACACATCAACGTTTATATCCTTGGGATGGTCACGCCTTACGTAACCCTTACGGAAAACAAATGGGTTATTTCTTGGCTAACTTTAAAAGAGGTCGTGGGGATTATGGCGGTATTGCCGGTAGATTAAATGATGGAGCACTTATTACTTCTTATATCTATGAATATCCTCCGAATGATTATGGCTTGTACAATATGGCAGGTAATGTAAGTGAATGGGTAATGGACGTATATCGTCCACTTTCTCATCAGGATTTTGATGATTTGAATCCGATCAGGAGAGATGACTTTATTGATAGCCACAGTTCCTACAAGAACAGGTATGAGAAAGTCTCTAAAGATTCGACCATCACAATGCCTGATGGTACTTCTAAGACAGTAAGAACTTTTGAGTATACTAAAAATCCGAATGGATTCATCTCACTAGTTTCTGACAAAGTTCGGGTGTACAAAGGCGGCTCTTGGAAAGACGTAGCTTATTGGATGTCTCCTGGAACACGCAGATTCTTGGATGAAGATTCAGCAACAGCAACCATTGGATTCCGTTGTGCGATGATTCGCGCGGGTTCAAACTACTAGCAAAAATTTAGGCATTAATAAAAAAACCCTCCCCTTCGGAGGGTTTTTTTATTGCGCCTCCGCAATGCAGGCAATACTAAGAGAGCGACATTGGTTCTTGATGAGATGTTGGCCGCAGGCTTCCAATGTTGCGCCAGTAGTGACAACATCATCCACTAGTAGAATCCGTTGACCAACGATCATTTCAGCAGATTGAATTCCAAAGGCTCCCTCTACATTTTCCCAGCGCTCTTGTTTTGATTTTTTGGTTTGGGTGCTCGTTGTTATTTTTCGCACCGAGATGCTTTCAGCCCACGGAATCCCCAAGCCATGACTAAGCCCTTCTGCAAATTTTGCACTCTGGTTGTATCCTCTTTTTCGCAAACGAATTGGATGCAATGGGATGGGAACGATAACATCAAATTCTTTTTGAAACCCTGCTTGGGCTAGCTCGTTTCCATAGGTAGATCCGAGTTTTACCCCAATCTCTGGGTGATTGTTATACTTTAGTTCGTGTAGCAAATGCTGCACGATGCCGGATTTTCTGAATTTTAAGTAGGCTATTGCATGATCAATTGGCAACCTCCCGGTGAGACGGCTTTTTATCGGATTATCAATGACTAAGTGGTAATTCGTTTTTGGTAAATCAATCAGGCAGATCGTGCAAAGTGTGTCTTCTCCTTTTACCAATGCTCGCTTACAGCCGTAGCAATAGTTGGGAAAGAAAAGGCTAATAAAATCTTTACCGATATTTAACAATCCACGATTCATTGTACCCACTTATTATTTCTGAAATGATTGGTGGATAGGAACGGGGAACTCCATTTTAAAATTATCCACGCGAAGCACAAGTAGCGGTTTTACTTTTGTTAAATCAGGGAAGAACTTACTATTGACTTTCATATTTTGCAACTTGGTCAAGTAGGCCATTCCACTACTTTTAGGCTTGGTTAACATCAATCTTTCGTTGTGAGCCTGAAAAATCGTGAGCGGTAGTATAGTTGTTGAAATAGGAAAGCAAAACCTCCTTCTAATAAAATCTGCTTGAAAAAAGGAAACACCATCTTTTAAGATATCTATGTGTTCACTAATTTGTTTTCCCCCCCAATGAAAGTCTGCATGCTCTTTTGGGATACCCCAGTTTTCAATACCATTAACCACACTGCTTTGAGTGGAGACATAAATTTTCGAAATCGAGAACACCTTTTTCTTGTTGAATGAAAAAAGTCCTGGAATAAATAGCAATTCGTGGTAAGGACCAACCGGAGAAGTCTGATAGTCCACGAGCATCACTGCTCCCCAGCCACTTTCAAATTTTTCCTTTTGAAAGCCAGCTAGAAACCCGTGCTCAGCGATGAATGATTTTGTAAAGTGATACAGAAGAATGTAGCCGCTACCTGCCAGTTGCCACGGAGGTAACGCAATTTGGATTTTATTTTTTGCAAAGTCGGAGGTTTCCAAAGATGATGTCGGGGAATAGTATTGATAAACAATGGAAGGTATAAAATATTTTAGGAATCCTGATCGATTGTCAAGGAGGATTTTAGATTTAGACCTTGATGTCTTAGGATTTCCCGTTTGAAAATAGTTGACTTTCATTACAACCATTCTTTTTTTAACGGTGTCTAAAGCAAAAAATAGCGTACACATATGAATAAGCTCGGATTAATTTTGTTTGCAATCCTTACTTTTTCTTCTTGCAAAAAAGAGGAGGGAATTCAAAAAACAGGGTGCACAACACAAGCCACCGTACTAGATCTTACTGGTTTAGATGGATGTGGTTTTGTTTTTGAATTAGAAGACGGTACGCGCCTGGTGCCCCTTCGGCTATATTATTGTGGAACGCCACCATTGTCAAAAGAGCTGACCGAAGATCCTTTACTCGACTTTGTTTTTATCACAAGCAAAAAAGTAAAGATTGGATACGAGGTAACAGAGTCAGCCAGCGTTTGTATGGTAGGGCCTGTTGTTAGAATAACTTGTATTGAAGAAATCAGTTCTGTCCTCGAAAAGTGAATCTACCTTTCTGCCACCATTGCCAAAATATCATCGACAAACTCACGCGAATTACTTAACCTAGGCACTTTGTTTTGACCTCCTAGTTTTCCTCGCTTTTTCATCCAATTATAAAAGGTACCTTCAGAAACACTATGAATTTTTGGGGCTACCAAAGCAATGTCATGCGCTCGTTTGGCATCATAGTCTGAATTGACCTTTCGAAGCGTATTATCTAACACTTCGGTAAACTCACTCATACTTGCAGGCTGAGTTCTAAATTCAATGATCCACTCATGACCGCCTCTTTTCGATTTTTCCAAGTAGATCGGAGCAGCCGTAAAGTTATCGATCACAGCACCCGTTTGTTCACAGGCACGAGTTATGGCCGTTTCAGCGTTTTCAATAATAACCTCCTCTCCAAATGCATTTATAAAGTGTTTTGTTCTTCCTGATATTCGGATGCGATAGGGAGAGGTACTAGTAAATTTGATCGTATCACCTATGCTGTATCGCCAAAGCCCGGCATTGGTCGTAATAACCATTGCATAGTTTTTGCCAATCTCGACATCTTGCAAGCTGATGGCATCAGGGAATTCCTTATCGACCTCTTCCATCGGAATGAATTCATAGAACACGCCATAGTCAAGCATAAGCAGAAGATCTTCTGAATCTTTCTGGTCTTGAATACCGAAAAAACCCTCACTCGCATTATAAGTTTCCCAGTACTTCATCTGGTCTCCGGGAGTAAGCGATTTGAATAAATTCTTGTAAGGAGCAAAAGCAACAGCTCCATGAAAGAATACTTCCAAGTTTGGCCAGACTTCTAGCATAGACTGCTTTTTTTCGAGTGCCAGTATGTATTGCAGCAACAAGACGGTCCACGTAGGCACGCCAGCAATTTGGGTTACATCTACTCGGGCAGTTTCGCGAGCCAGCTTTTCAATTTTCTCTTCCCAGTTGTCCATCAGAGCGACTTCCAAACTAGGTGTTCTAATAAATTCCGCCCAAGGAGGGAGATTTTGCATAATCACCGCAGAGACATCTCCATATCGAGAGGTAGAAGTAGGATCATACTCGTTTACCCGACAACTTCCACCGATGGCCAATCCCTTCCCCGAAAATATTTTTGTATTTGGGTAGTTGTTAATGAAAATAGAGTAAAGGTCTTTTCCCCCCTTAAAATGACAATCTTCTAAGGCTTCGGAAGTAACGGGTATAAACTTGCTTCTGGCATTCGTAGTACCGCTCGACTTGGCAAACCACTTCACCTCTGATGGCCACAAAATATTTTGTTCGCCATGCAGCAATCTCTCGATGTAGGGATAGAGTTGCTCATAGGTATGCACAGGCACGCGCTTTTTGAAATCCTCATAATTGACCAGATCTTCAAATGAGTATTTCTGGCCAAATTGGGTGTAGCGCCCCGAGGCTATTAGTTTTTTGAGTACTTCGTCCTGTACTTCATGTGGGTATTTCATGAAAAGCTCCATCTGGTGGATGCGTTTTTTCATGACCCAAGCGAGGATCGAGTTTAGAATTTGCATAGGTACGAAGGACAAAATTAGTTCTTCTTGCCAAGGGGACAAGCATCAAGTAAGGTAAAAGTCAAAATTCAATATTATTTGGTCCGAGCAGTAACCTGACTTAGTGGATTGTAGACCTTCGTAAATAGATAATGATATTACGCACATAAACCACAATCCCTAGTGTTTGCGCGACTAGGAGAACAGGCTCCTGTCGTGCTATAGAATAGATCACGACCATAACTGAAGCCGCAAGACTGATTACCCAGAAACCCAACGGCAAAACAGACTCGTTTGCTTTTTCAGAAAAATACCATTGATAGAGGTATCTACAGTTCAATAGCAACTGGCCAGTAATGCCAACAAACATAAATGTAAAAGACAAGTTGGCTTCGAACGCGAAAGTAGGTTCTTGCTGAAACCAAAAAAGCAGGATAGATGGAGGTATGGCCAATAATAGAAGCTGAAAGAATAAAGGTATTGCAGACCAAACCTTTTTCAACTGAAGATTTCGCACATAGATGTAGAATGAGATTGATTGCCCTATCAAAATCACGACATCTTGCCGGATCAAACCATAAAGCAGAAATAATGAAGATCCAGAAAGACTAAACACCCAAAATAAAGTGGGTGACACCACCCTGCCTTCACGCTCCGAGAGATACCACTGCACGATAGAGCGAGCACCAAAAAGACTTTGTGCAAAAAATCCTAAAGCATAAATGAAGTACTGATTCATTTTTGGTGGCCGATAATAAGTACTCCGATAAGTATCAGGATCGTTCCCGTAATTTGCCAAATCGTAATCTGTTCACTCAAGAAAATAGAAGCTAGAATAATGGTAGAGACTGGTCCCACGCTGCCCACTACAGCTACATTGCCAGATCCAATTCTATCAATAGCAGCAGCTACGAAATACGAGGGGAGTACGGTAGAAAAAACGGCCATGAGAAAGCCATACAGATAAACCAAAGAAGGCAAGTGCCATAAGGAAACTTCGCTTCTGATAAAGAAATGTAGCAAAACAGCAATTGACGCAAAGCTCATTGCATAACTATTAAATTTGCTGGCGCCAACTTTGGGGATCATCCTTCCACTTCCCACAATGTAAGCAGCATAAGTGAAAGCGCAGATAAAGATGAAGACAGCACCTTTAAGAAAGTTTCCATTCTCTACTGTTTGTCCGGTTACTTCACTCACAAAGGCAAGGGCAAGGCCCACGTAGGTAACAGTTACGGCTAACCATTGCATGGGCTTTATTTTTATTTTGAAGAATAGAGCTGACATGATGAGCACTAAGGTAGGATAGATGAATAGGATGAGTCGTTCAATGCTAGCGGAAACAAACTGAAGCCCAAGAAAGTCAAGTAGGCTACTAATGTAGTAACCCAGACAGCCAATGAGTGCAATAAGTACCCATTCTTTACTTGTGAATTTTGTGTTGCTGCTGTGGCTAGAAGAAACAAACGCAGCGCCTATAAAAAACGGAACAGAAAAGATCATTCGCCAGGCAAGTAAAGTGACTGGATCAATGTTCGTATCGCGATACGCTAACTTTACAAAAATGGCTTTGGTAGAAAAAAGCACCGCACCAACAAGCGCTAAAAGTATGCCCGTTAATAACCTGTTATTGGGAAGTATCTTCACTTGTATAGTAGAGGTGCACCAAAAATCCAAGGAATCAACTCATCAACATTTCTATATCTTCTCGGGTGAGCGCTTTCACAACATTCTCTTCATTTTGTATCAGATTCTCAGAGAGTTTTAACTTGTGTTTTTGCAGTGTGAGAATCTTTTCTTCCACGGTATTTCTAGTGATAAACTTGTAAGTAAAAACTTTCTTCTTTTGCCCGATACGATGGGCGCGATCAGCAGCCTGTGCTTCTACTGCTGGGTTCCACCAAGGATCAAGAATGAAAACATAATCCGCTTCTGTTAGGTTGAGGCCCAGGCCCCCTGCTTTAATCGAAATCAGGAATACCTTTAGATCGGGATTCTTGTTGAATTTTTCTACTTGCTCCTTGCGATCTGTGCTCGACCCATCCAAATAGGCAAAAGGAATTTTCCTGTCCTTGAGCATTTCTTTGACGATATCCAGGTGTTTGACAAACTGGCTAAAAACCAAAAGTTTGTGCCCTTCCAATAAGGCATTCTCAATCATGTGCGACACATCTTCCAATTTGCCCGATGTGCCAGTATAATGACTGTCAACCATTTTTGGGTGATTGGAGATTTGACGTAGCTTGGTAAGTCCTTCCAAGATTTGAATGCGAGAACTACCTATCCCTTCTTTATCGATTAGGTCTAGAATCTTGTGACGGTAAAAAGATTTTATCTCTTCATACTTTTGTTCTTGCTCGGGGGTCATGTTAGTGTAGTAAACATTTTCCACCTTTTCAGGTAGATCCGTTGCCACTTGCGATTTCAATCTGCGTAGCATAAACGGCCGAATGATGCCATTCAACTTTTTCGTTTTTGCCTCGTCAGCTTTTTTCTCGATGGGTTGTTGATATTCTTTTTTGAAGAACGTTTGACCCCCTAAAAGGCCAGGATTAATGAATGTCATCTGTGACCACAAATCGAGCGTGGTATTTTCCAAGGGTGTTCCCGTCAACGTTAACTTGAATCGCGATTTCAACTGCATCACTGCTTTGGCAATATTTGCTGTAGGGTTTTTGATCACCTGGGATTCATCCAGTATGATGTAATTAAAATAGAATTTTTCAAGTACGTCAATGTCCAATCGTGTGATGCCATAAGAGGTCAGCACCAGGTCATATTTTCCAAAACGAACGATGTCCTTATTTCGCAAGGTGCCCGTATAGGTGAGTATTTTCAAATCCGGTGTGAACTTGGCAGCTTCCATTTCCCAGTTGTAAATCAACGAAGTAGGCATGACCAATAATGAAGTTCCAGCGTTTCCTTTTTCTTTCTCCGACTGTAAAAGGGCCAGGGTTTGTACGGTTTTCCCAAGCCCCATGTCATCTGCAAGGCAGCCGCCTAAATGAAACTCATTCAGGAAGCGAAGCCAATTATAGCCCGCTTTTTGGTAGGGGCGGAGCGTACCAATGAACTGTGTTGGCAACGCATAGTCGCGAATGCCGGTAAAAGACTGAAGGTTTCGGAGGCGATCGCTGATGTGCACTTTGGCCAAATGTCCTTCTTCCAATTCTGTGACTAAATTGATATGGTGTTTTTTTAGTACGGGCTTTTCATGATCGCCATGCGTCTCGCTAAGGGCAAAAAGATCCCCATACTTGATTAACCACGCCTCAGGGATAATCGCTATTTCACCATTCGGCAGTTTGAATTCTACTTTCTTTTTCAGGATAAGCTTTCGTAATTCTTTAAACGATATCTCGTATTCTCCAAAACGAATCTTTGCGTGAATATCGAACCAATCAATGCTTTCTTTTACTTCCAATTCAATAACAGCCTTCCCTACAAAGTACTTTTTGTCTCTGTTTTCAGGTTGATTTACTTCAAAGCCAAGGTTGAGCAAATTGACTCTGTTTTCGTTCAGCCATGAAAACGCTTGTGATTTTTCCAGCGCACACCGAAATCCACGCAAGGGCAACCCAAGCTTGATCAACGTTTGGGCAGCTTTTTTTTCCGTGTCTGTATTTCTTTTGATCCGATGAAACACGTAGTCATTGTCTTTCTTCTCTACCGTTACGCTTACTGGGCCGAAAGCATCTCCTCGAAATTTGTACTTTCCGTATCGGAACGATAGATCAAATACTATCTTTCCTGCCTCATCGCTGTGACTCTCTGGTGAATCGCCCGACTCAAATAACGTGGGGACATTTTTTTCATTTGCCGGAGGCAACTCTGAGATAGTAAGTAATCCATGCGGATCGTATTCATGTTTGGCAATCTCAAACCCATGTGCTTCAATATCATCAAAAGAAGCAATAAGCGGGGCGACAAATCGGTTATAGTATGTTTCTTCCAGATTTTTTGGAATCACTACATGCTTCTTATTTAGGAAGGGCTGTAGCTTTTTGCCATCAACAAATTTCTCAAATCCATATAGTTTCCCGTTGAAGACCATCCACGCAGGCTGCTTGCAAATGAGGTAAGCCGCTGGGTTGGGTATCTCTACTTTGGTGCCATTGTGGGTGATGGTGGGAAAATAATTTGTGCTTTCTTCACCTCGTTGAAAATGGAATTGAATGGTTGCTCGTTTTTCCAGTACTTCTAGCTTTCTCCAGGTTGGTTCACCATCGTTGCCCATTTCAAAAAGCAACTTGCCTTTCATTTTTTCCAAAACAGCAGCTCTACGTTTTTCCATGTAGGCTTCGATTTGTTCTTGAAGTAGTTCATCGCCCTTTTCTTTATGAAAAACCCGACTAAAGAACTCATCGGGTTTCATTATTTTTTTTGAAAAGTGCCTGAGTACAGCATCCTGATTCATGCTGTCCATCATGTCAATCAACTCAAAATCCTTTGTATCCAGGCCTTTTGAAAACTCCCTCGCGTTTTTTGCAGAGATGTTTTGGTGCTGATAGGTGAGCTTCCCTTTTTCATCTAAGTGAACTATAAAAGACTCGAAAATATAGCCCAAGTACTCGTGCTGGTAGAGCGAGTAAATGATTTGAAAAGGTTGGGCAGCTGATACTTTCATTTATTGCCGCCTATGCTGATTTTGGCAAAAAACCTTTGAAAAGACACCAGAAAACCAATTTTCTGATACTTTCAGAATAAGCGGATTTGCAAAGTAGTTATTTTAAGCGAATAATATTTTCGGAATTTCGCCCATAACCTACATGATCATTACATCTTAAAGCTCCTTTGTGGAAAAGGATTTGCCCGCCAAAGACGCAGGGTAAAAAGAAATTAAGAAAGTGATGGCAATGACAACAGAAGAGGTGGTGACAAAGTCAATTGACTTGAGTTTAATCGGATAGGTGGCCACCAGTGCATTTTCCATGCCCATACCAACAAGCCCATATTGATCTTGAAGCCAGCAGATCGCTCCGCCCAATAGCAAGCCAAAACTCGCCCCTAGGAACGCAATAAGAGCCCCCTCGCTTAAAAAAATCCGCTTAATGAGCGTTGGACTTGCACCCATTGCCGACAGGATCGCAACATCTTTTTTCTTGTCTATCACAAGCATCATCAGTGAAAAGAAGATATTGATCGAACTCACTAAAATCAAGAGCGTAAGCGATATGAAGACGAAGAGCTTTTCCATTTTTAGTAGCTTATAAAGATCCTTGTGCTGCTCCTCATTCGTAAGCACTGAAAAACGTTCGCCCAGCAGATCTTTAATTTTTGATTGCACCTTCTTGATATTCGCACCTGCAATTGTTTTTATCTCCAGCGAAGTTCTTTTGTCGCCATAGTCAAGCAGTTCTTGTGCGAACGAAAGGGGTAGGAAGACAAAATTTTCATCATAATTTTTTTCAATGGAAAATACAGAACCAGGCTCTATATTCTTTCGCATGTAAATTTTTGAAACATCAAATGTGGAGGCATTTCCGCTTTTTATGTAAAAGACTTGAAGTGGATAGATGTTATTCTCTATGCCGATGGAGAGAGCATATTGGATGCCACGACCGATGATCGCATAGTTAACACCGTTTTCTACTAGTCGCAATCGTCCATCCACAATATGACCGTCCAGCCGATGTTGGTCCAGAAAATTGTCACTGACCCCCTTGATGGTGACTACCATGTCTGCATCTCGGTACCGCATATAGGCATAGTCTTCAATGACATCTGTTACGATCTCTATACCTTCAATTTCTTGTATTTTTTTCCGAAGGGCATCGTCAACTTCGAATGATTTTCCTTTAGCAATTTCAATTTTCAGTTCGGGATCAAACGAGGAGTTAAGTGAGCGAAGCAAGTCTTCTAGTCCATTGAATACGGAAAGAACAATGATCAATGCAGCTGTTGAGAAAGCCACGCCTACCATGGATAGGATGGAAATCAAGTTGATGAAATTCTTCTTCCTCTTAGAAAAGAAATATCGTTTGGCTATGAAAAGGGGAAGATTCAAGCTACTTGTCTTCTTTCGGAATATTCAGATTCTTTATGATGTCTTCAATGCGTTGAGCATTCTCTTCAATTTCATCAATAAAGAAATTTAAGTGTGGTACGATTCTAGCCTGATTGCGTATCTTGGTACCAAGCGCTTTTCTAATCTCACTTTTCTTTGCGTTGATCTTCGACAAAATTGCATTTCTATCTTTTGCCAATGTCATGCTGATGTAAACAGTTGCCACACTTAAATCAGGACTCATTTTTACATCTGCAACGGTGACAAACGCATTGTCAAGAATATTGAACTTTTCTTTGAGAAAAATATCACTCAATTCCTTTAGAATCAGTTTACTATACTTTTGCTGTCTTATGGTGCCGCTCATAGAGTAAAAGTACAAAAGTCTTTGTGCGTAGTCTAACACTAATGAAATTTAGTAGCTAGCCTGCGGTTAAGAAAGAACCGCAATCAGACATTTTTTGATTTATTTGCAACCTAAACAAAACAAGTGCTTCGTTTTTTTCGTCTGAACGACCCGTATCGCTTATTGGCATTGTTGCTGATCTTATGTCTAATCAGCTTGCCTTTGTTGCTTGATCCAGCTATTGCTACCATTCAAGAGTTGAAGAGCTTTTTAGTGGGAGAAGCACTTAATAGCGGAAAGTCTTTATACGTACAGCTGGTGGATGACACCGCCCCCTTCACTGCGTGGATTTTCAAGGGGCTAGAAGCTCTCTTTGGTAGATCGTTGACGGCAAGACATCTGTTGTCCCTTCTGGTCATTTTCTTCCAAGCTTCTTTTTTTGGGATTTTGCTGATCAACAACAAAGCCTACAACGAAAACACCTATTTGCCATCGCTGGTTTTTGGACTACTTGCCTTTTACTCGTTTGACATGTTATCGGTTTCTCCCGAATTGCTGGCCTCCACGGCATTGTTGTTTGCACTTAATAATCTCTTTAAGGAGATCGAATTCAAAGTTCAGCGAGATGAGATCATCTTAAATTTGGGAGTTTATTTGGGAGTCGCCTCTTTATTGGTTTTTAGCTACACCATTTTTCTAGTTGGGACGTTGGCGATACTCATGCTTTTTACACGAGTTACTTTTCGCAAGGCGTTCCTCCTTGTTTTTGGGTTTCTGTTGCCGCACGCTATTATTTTTTCATTTTACTTCTTTTGGGACAATCAGGCTGCTTTGGCAGAGTACTTTTATCTTCCAAATCTGACGCTGGAGACTTGGGCTCTTGTGAGTTTCCGTTCGATTCTAGTCTTGGGGATTGTGCCTATCCTGTACTTTGTTCTTTCACTTTTTATGGTAAATCGGGAAGCACATTTTACCAAGTACCAATCGCAGTTGCTACAGGTAATGTTTCTGTGGCTGCTCGTGGCTGCTGTTGAAATCGTTGCAACACGCGCACGTACACCACATAGTTTCTTTACGTTCGTTCCTCCCTTGGCTTATTTTATCAGTCACTACCTGTTACTTATTCGTAGAAAGAGAATAGCTGAAATGGTGCTTTGGATTTTTCTTGTTGGGTTGTTGACGATGAATTGGGTAACCAGAAAAGGTAAAGTTTCAACGGTGAATTTCGCCCCACTCTTTCCTTCCTCAGCTCCGGACTCCGCCACCAAAGAAAAAAAAGTGCTTGTTTTGGGAAATGAATTGGGTGTATACAGCCAAAATAAAATGGCAGGCTATTTTTTAAATTGGGAACTATCTAAGAATATTTTTGAGCATCCTGAGTTCTTCGAAAACATTGTTTTGGTTGATCAGTGTTTCCAACAAGATCCTCCCGATGTCATTATTGACAAACAAAATCTATTGCAGCCATTTTTAGAAAAAATCCCCCGAATGAAAAGTCAACTCAGGCGGCAAGGGGACCTTTATTATAGAATCAACAACTGATTTTATCAACCCTCCGGCCGTGCCTACCACCCTCGAAACTAGAGTGTAAAAATTTATCTAATATTTTTTCGGCCAATTCTACACTTACATGGCGAGCAGGGATGCAAAGGATGTTTGCATTGTTGTGTGTTCTGGCGAGTTCTGCCAATTCCTCTTTCCAGCAGATGGCGGCTCTAATTCCCTGATGTTTGTTGGCGGTCATTGCCACGCCATTGGCGCTTCCACATAGCAGTAACCCCAAATCAAACTCATTTTTTTCTACCGCACTGGCGACAGGGTGAGCAAAATCGGGGTAGTCGGTCGACTCCACACTGTGCGTGCCAAAATCCTTTACAATAAACCCGTTTGTTTGAAGCCATTTTTTGAGAATCTCCTTGTACTCAAATCCGGCATGGTCTGACCCGATCGCAATTTTTGTAATCATGAGTTTTGTTGGTCGGCACGGAGTTCGGCCGCTTCTTGTTTTAACTTACGTTTTACAACGACACTTGAAATGTAGATGCTAATTTCAAAAAGTACATATAAAGGTAAAGAGATTACTGTCAAACTAAAAGGATCACCGGATGGTGTGATGACAGCACCGAGTATCAAAATGACAACAATAGAATGCTTGCGGTATTTACGCATTAACTCGGGTGTTACTATTCCAATCTTGGACAAAAAGTAAATGACCATTGGGAATTGAAACAAAAGACCACAGCCTAAAATTAAGCTAGCCAATGTTGATACATAAGAGGTAATATCAAACTCATTGACGATCATCGGGCTAATGGAATAGTTTGACAAGAACCAGATCGTCATGGGACTCAAAATAAAATAGCCAAAGAAAATGCCAGACAAAAAAAGGAAGGAGATGGCTGCCACGGCTCCTTTAGAAAACTTTCGCTCTTTAGTTTGCAGCCCAGGCTTTACAAAGCGCCAAAGTTCCCACACCACATAAGGAAATGCGACAATCAATCCGATAGTGAATGCAGCCGTGAGTGACATCATAAACTGCCCAGTCATATTCCTACTTTGGATTTTGAAAGGCAGTTCGGTCACACACAACTCATCAATTCCTAACAGTTTTCCAACTTTACACATATATTGGAAAGTCGGAAAATTAAGTTTCCCAGGCGCGAAAATAATTCGGTCGAAAATCTCTTCAATAAAAAAGAAGGCTCCGATCATCATCACGAATATCACGCTCACTGATCGCACCACATGCCATCTTAACTCCTCCAGGTGATCGAGGAAAGCCATTTCTTTTTCTTCTGCCATAGTTCAAAAAATCCCCACGATATCATCGAAAAATTGCCAACCGTGAGAAGGTATAAGGTGTATTCGAGGACTATTCAAACAAGGGGAATTTCTTCATCAACGCGTTTACTTTGCGCTTCACTACTTTTAAGTGTTTCTCGTCTTGTGGCTTGGCCAATGCTTCGTCAATCAGATCAACAACCTTCACAACATCCTTCTCTTTTAGCCCACGCGTGGTCACTGCGGGTGTGCCTATACGCATACCTGAAGTGATCATAGGCGATTGTGTATCAAAAGGAACCATATTTTTATTGATGGTAATGTCTGCTTTGATCAACGACTCTTCAGCAATTTTACCAGTCAAATTTTTGGAGCGAAGATCAATCAGCATTAAATGGTTATCGGTGCCACCAGAGATAATCTTATACCCCTTTGCGACAAATGCATCCGCCATTGCTTTGGCGTTCTTCGCTACCTGAACGATATACTCAAGGTATTCATCCGATAAAGCTTCGCCAAAGGCAATCGCTTTGGCTGCGATAACATGTTCTAGTGGGCCGCCCTGTGTTCCTGGAAACACCCCTGAATCTAACAAGGATGACATTTTCCGCAATTCTCCTTTTGGCGTTTTCAAACCAAAGGGATTGTCAAAATTTTTGCCAATCATGATCAATCCACCACGGGGGCCACGCAGTGTTTTGTGAGTGGTGGTGGTCACAATATGACAATGTTTAAGTGGGTCATTCAGCAAGCCACGTGCGATCAAACCTGCAGGATGCGAGATGTCGGCCAACAATAAAGCACCCACGCTGTCTGCTGCTTTTCTAAGTTTTTCATAATCCCAGTCTCTACTGTAAGCAGAAGCTCCGCAGATCAGCATCTTAGGCTTTTCACGCTGCGCTATTTCGATCACCTTATCAAAATCAATCAATCCGGTTTCTTGTTCGACTCCATAAAAAGAAGGCTGATATAACTTGCCGGAAAAATTAACAGGCGATCCATGGGTAAGGTGACCACCATGCGAAAGGTCAAATCCCAGAATTTTATCGCCCGGCTTTAGGCAGGCAAGCATCACGGCTGCATTGGCTTGCGCACCCGAATGAGGTTGCACATTTGCCCATTCTGCGCCAAACAATTCTTTGATACGATCGATTGCGAGCTGCTCTACCTCGTCTACCACTTCACAACCACCATAGTAACGTTTGCCGGGAAGACCCTCTGCATACTTATTCGTCAGCACAGAGCCCTGCGCCTTCATGACTTGGGCGGAAGTAAAATTTTCAGAGGCGATCAACTCGATGCCATGCTCCTGGCGTTGCTTTTCTTTTTCAATGAGGTCAAAAATGACTTTGTCGCGTTTCATAGGGGATCGTTAAAAAGATGGGCAAAAATAAGCGAAGGGGCTCAATTGTTCAGCTATTTCGCGGATAATTACAATTACCAACTGCCACTACTTCCTCCGCCATCAAAACTGCCACCACGACCTGAGAAACTACTTCTCGGGGACACAGAAGAACTACCAAATGAACTACTACTAGACGACACACTCGATGAATCTTTTGAGCTCCTCGAAGAGCCCGATTTGCCAGTAGCTTGATAGTCGGAAATATCTCTCCATTCTTTGGCAAAAGCATGAACCAAAGCGCCAATACAAAACAATCCAAAAATTACCCCAAATACAATCCAACCCGTTTTGTCTTCTGCGACTTCCTCAACATGATATTCGCCTTTGATCGATTTCGTGATTGCTACAATTGCTGTCATCACGCCTTCGTCATAGTTGTTTCTGCGAAAAGCAGGAGCTACTTCGTTCCTGATGATTCTGTTGCATAACGCGTCAGTCAGCACACCTTGTAATCCTTGCCCTACTTCAATGCGCATTTTATGATCGTCCACGGCAACCAGAAAAAGTACCCCATTGTCCTTAGCTTTTGTACCCAGTTTCCACTTTTCTGCCGCTCTTAACGAGTATGCCTCCAAGACCTCCCCGTTCAACGACTGAATGATAAGAATACCTATTTGATTTGAGGTTGAATCCTCAAAAGCTTTGAGCTCGTTTTCTAATTTGTCAATCGTTTTTTGGTTTAGCACATGGGCCTCATCGTGCACACGCTGACCCCATAATTCAGGAATAGAAGTCTGTGCGAGCGAGGAGTGAATGGACAAGAAAAAAATGAATGCGAATCGCAAAAGGATACAGTAAAGACGCACATTCAGCAAATTTGCCATGGCAACTGTTTTTTATATTATGAAATACGGGAGTTCACCACCCACCGCTGCTTCCACCACCACCAAAACTTCCACCGCCACCTGAAAAACTGCTACCACTACTACCAGATGATGACCAGCCACTTCCCGACCCACCTCCGCCCGATTGCCACTCCATTAGTTTTCGCCCGCTTTTTATCACCCAAAAACGAAGCAAGGGATAGAGGATTACATAACCAAAGAAAATCCACCAACCAAACATCAAGCCCATGAACACGGCATAAAACGGCATCATAAAAGCATACAATACCCAAGCCATGTAGCCTTTTGAAAATAGACCGATGCTCGCAAAGATTCCCAGAAAAACAAAAAGCCCTGCGGCCAAAGCAATTTTTCCTCCAGTGCTCATATTGTCAAGGTCATCGCCTTCCTTATCTGTGGAAGAATATTCGCCTCCGATTGCTTGAATGGTAGAATGGATGGCGGCAAGAATACCTGCATCGTAGTCGCCTCTCCGGAAAGTAGGCGCCATTTCATTTCGAATAATGCGATTACAAATAGCATCTGTTAATACGCCCTCAAGACCCAGGCCCACTTCAATGCGCATTTTGTGATCGTCAATCGCAATCAGAACAAGTACTCCATTGTCTTTTGATTGAGTGCCGAGCTTCCACTTTTCCACCACTTTCAATGAGTACTCTTCGATCACCTCACCCTCCAGCGATTGATTAATAAGAACTGCTATTTGATTGGAGGTAGAGTCTTCATATTGCTTCAATTGTTTTTCGAGTTGATCAACAGTCGCTTGTCTAAGAATATGCGCGTCATCGTGTATGCGCTGACCCCAGAGTTCGGTAACGACTTTTTGACCGAAAGAAGAAAGGGCAATTAGACTGACAAGAAAAAAAGCAAAACAAGTTTTAGAAAATTTCATGATGAGGTGAAATCTTTGATGGGTTGTTCTTTACATTACTTGTCGGCCGTGCAGATGAGTTTCATTTCGAAAGCAACTACCAGGAATCACTTGAGCCCCCGCCTCCGAAACCTCCGCCCCCGCCAAAGTCTGAACCTGAACCCCATGAATCACCCGAGCGTCCCCCGCCACCTAAACCACCTAAAAGAGCACCCGCGGCCCAATAGCCACCTATCCCACCACCGCCACCGCCTTTGCGACTAGCCATAGCAATGATAATTATTATGATGAAAATTAATGTACTCCATGGAGACCGGCCACTGCGTCTTCCTCGTTGAGGCGGATTTTCATTTACGTAGGTTCCTTTGATGGCCTGAATGATGGCGATTGTGCCCGCCAAAACCCCCGCATCATAATTTCCTTGTCTAAATTGTGGTGCTACTTCATTTCTATTGATTCGGCTTGACAAAGCGTCTGTCAGAACGCCCTCTAATCCAAGCCCGGTTTCGATCCGCATCTTTCTGTCTTGGATAGAAACGATGAAGATCACCCCATTATCTTTCTTATCATTTCCGGCTTTCCAGGTGTCTGCCACTCTAATGCCAAAGCCGTCAATGTCTTCTCCCTCCAATGATGGAACGATAAGAATAGCAATTTGATTAGAGGTGGAGTCGCGTTCGGCTTTTAAAATTTGTTCCAGTTGAGCGACCGTTCCGCGAGATAATACATTGGCTTCGTCATGAACCCACACGCCACCATGTGGTGGCACCGCTCGCTGCGCAAACGCAGACACAGTAAACAAAAGAACGATAGCAACTAAAAAATATCTTCGGGAGAGATGCATGCGGTTAGGCTTCATTAAAAATTGACTCATTGAAAAAATTGATTCACTATTCGATTCTCAAATCGTCCCTGAGTTCATTCACATCATCGACTGTTTTCAAAAACCCTTTTTCTAAAAGAATCTCACCACAGCGTAAAATAGCAGCTTCTATGCCTTCTGTTACTTTGCCCAACCTCACGTTTTCTGTAATGGCGCGCACCATTTTGTCCCACTCTTTCTGTTCAACAACTTTGCTGATGCCGCGATCTGCCATCACGATTACTTCGTGCTCAAAAAACGAAATGAAAAGCATGATGCCCGTACGGTGCCGTGTATTGAATACTTCTTCTTCCAAAAAAGCGTTTTCGGCTCTTTGGCGGGTCACTTTGTCCATGTGCGATTGACTCATGAGCAAGCGCTTCAGCGGTTCGATAAAAGTAGTGGCCCCTGCGCCAATAAAACCAGCAAGAGTAATTGATAAAAAGATTAATAAAGGATCGTAGATCGCCAGTGCGGGAATATATCTGTCAAAAACAATGATCGCCAGAAATGCCAATCCTGCTAGCAACAGAAACCCACGATAAACGGCAATGGAATAGGTTCCACTACGTTCCACAAAAACGGGCACAATCTCACCTGATATTTTGTCTTCGGCCGTACGAACAGCTGCTTTGATGCGCTCTAACTCTTGCTGACTAAATCTGCTTTGGATGGACATAAAAATAGTTTTTTGAAACCTTGGGAGGCAAAGTTAGTGAAATAGTTGGGGAAGGATGTCAACCCCACTCCGTTTTGCGATTTCGCTTGGGACACTCTGGTGAGCAAAGCACCCTGTGGAAGACAAGCTGCGAAACTATAGGGAAAGAGTTGCTATTGAGCCAAACTCAACACTCCGCGCTCCTTTGCCTCTAAAATGGATATTCCCATTATAAACTCATCCACGGCCCGAGCCGCTTCACGTCCTTCACTAATGGCCCAAACCACTAATGACTGACCTTTCCTTGAATCACCACAAGCGAAAACATTTTCTATAGATGTTTGATATCGTTGACACTTGATGTTTCCTCGGTCATCGTAGTCTACTCCTAGTTGATCAAGGAGGCCATTGTGTTGTGGATGGAGGAATCCCATTGCCAACAAAGCTAACTCACAAGGAATTATTTTTTCTGTACCTGGAATTTCAATGAACGCAGGTGCTTTGCCTGCTTCCTGTTTTACTTCTACTTCGGCAATTTTTAAACCTGTTAGATTGCCATTTGTATCTCCGACAAACTCTTTTGTTGCAATGGACCAATTGCGTTCACAGCCTTCTTCGTGAGAAGAGGAGGTGCGCAAGATCATCGGCCAACTGGGCCAGGGCATGGTAGCGGTTCTCTCTTTTGGTGGCTTGGCTAAGATTTCAATTTGCGTAACTGACATGGCGTGATGGCGATTGCTGGTGCCTACACAATCTGAACCGGTATCTCCCCCGCCTATTACAATCACATTTTTGTGGGTGGCCCAAATTTCATCCTCGTCTATTTTTTTACCACTCACTCTTCTGTTTTGTTGAGTGAGAAATTCCATAGCGGGATACACACCCTTTAAATTTCTTCCGGATATAGGTAAATCTCTTGGAATGGTAGAGCCAATGCAAAGAAGCACTGCATCAAATTCATCCTGCAATTGTTGAACGGAAATATTTTCTCCGACCGTTGTATTAACAATAAATCTGACACCCTCTTCTTTCATCAAGTTGATTCTGCGCTCGAGCACTTGCTTATCTAGTTTAAAATCAGGGATTCCATAGCGAAGCAATCCACCC
Organism: Cyclobacteriaceae bacterium; assembly: GCA_031400595.1. Classification (GTDB taxonomy): domain Bacteria; phylum Bacteroidota; class Bacteroidia; order Cytophagales; family Cyclobacteriaceae; genus ELB16-189. The sequence continues at coordinate 592,589 of JANNQG010000025.1, read as the reverse complement.
ACTTCATCCGCGCGCTCAAAAACGGTTACATGATGTCCGGCATAATTAAGTTGTGCGGCTGCCGCAAGTCCTGCAGGGCCAGATCCGATGATCGCAACTTTTTTTGTTGTTCGAGAGACCGGCATTCGGGGCTTTGCATAACCTTCTTCGAATGCCTTTTCAATTATCATCTTTTCGATGTACTCAATCGTAACGGGGGGTTTGTTGATCCCTAACACGCAAGAAGCTTCGCAGGGTGCCGGACAAATTCTTCCCGTGAATTCAGGGAAATTGTTGGTTGAAACAAGCGTTTCGTACGCGAGCTTCCAATTGCCCTGATACACCGCATCATTGAATTCAGGAATGATATTTCCAAGCGGACAACCTGAATGACAAAATGGAGTACCGCAATCCATGCAACGCGAAGCTTGTTTGACACCAACCTTCGTATCGATCGCAGCGTCTACTTCATTATAGTCGTTGATACGTTCTTTTGGATCGCGCTTTTTTGGTAACTCTCTATCAAACTCTAAAAATCCGGTTGGCTTTCCCATACTTAAATAATTCTTTAGTTCAATGCTACATGCAGCACGCTACAAGCCTGTTGCCTGAAGTTTGCGGCTTGCAGCTTTTTGAAGAACAGCTTTGTAATCTGTTGGCATCACTTTTACAAAATGTTTAAATGCGGTTTGCCAGTAACTTAAGATGTGTGCCGCAAGTTTACTTTGTGTAAACTCATGGTGCGACAAAATCATTTTCTTCAACAGCAACTCGTCTTCGGTTTCCAATGTATCCAGCAACACCATTTCCATGTTGCAGTTTTTCACGAAGGTTTTATTCACATCCCACACGTAGGCAACACCACCGCTCATCCCAGCAGCAAAGTTTCTTCCGGTATCCCCTAAGATTACTACAGTACCTCCTGTCATGTATTCGCAGCCATGATCACCCACGCCCTCTACTACAACTTGTACTCCCGAGTTACGCACGGCAAAACGTTCACCGGCCATTCCATTGATATAACTTTCACCGGAGGTGGCCCCAAAAAAAGCTACGTTCCCCGCGATAATATTTTTACCTGCATTGTAGGTTGATTTTTTATTTGGGTAGAGAATCAATTTTCCTCCCGACAAACCTTTTCCGAAATAATCGTTGGCATCTCCTTCCAATTCAAAGGTTACACCACCTGTCGTGAAGGCTCCAAAGCTTTGCCCCGCAGTGCCTGTGAATTTATAATGGATGGTATCTTTTGGCAGACCCGGCCCGCCATAAATTTTTGAAATCTCGTTAGAGAGCATGGCCCCCACCGCCCGATCTTGATTGGAAATAGAAAAACCAGCATTTACATTCTCTACATTCTTCAAGGCAATTTGTGCTTTCGCGACTAATTTCCGATCGAGCACATTTTCAATTTCGTGATCTTGTTCTTCTTGCTTGAACAAGGCTACATCTAAACTCATTGGCCCTTTGAAAAGCAAGGGAGACAAATCCAAATGTTGATTTTTCCAGTGGGCATCTCCTTCACTCAATTCAAGTCGATCGGACTGCCCCACCATTTCGCTCACTTTTCTAAAGCCCAACTCCGCCATGATCTCACGTAACTCTTCTGCCAGAAACTCGAACAGATTGACAACGTATTCCGGCTTACCTGTAAAGAGCGCGCGCAATTCTTTGTTTTGAGTGGCCACGCCAACTGGGCACGTATTCAAATGACACTTGCGCATCATAATGCAGCCGGAAGTCACTAATGCGGCCGTTGCTACTCCCCATTCTTCTGCGCCAAGCAAAGCAGCAATGGCCAAATCTTTTCCCGTGCGAATTTGTCCATCGGTTTGCAATACAACCCTTCCACGCAACTTATTTTTCACCAATGTTTGATGCGCTTCTGCCAAGCCAAGTTCCCATGGCAATCCGGCATGGCGTATCGAGCTGATAGGCGATGCACCGGTGCCTCCATCATGACCGGCAATTAAAATCACATCTGCATGTGCTTTGGCCACACCCGATGCTATAGTTCCCACTCCGGCCTCAGAGACCAATTTCACACTGATGCGCGCTTCGCGATTGGCATTTTTTAAATCAAAGATGAGCTGTGCTAAATCCTCGATAGAATAAATATCATGATGGGGTGGAGGTGAAATCAAACCAACGCCCGGAGTGGAATGACGTACTCTTCCAATCCAATCATCTACTTTATGGCCCGGCAATTGGCCGCCTTCACCCGGCTTGGCACCTTGCGCCATTTTTATTTGCAATTCTTTAGCGTTGGTCAGGTAATGACTCGTCACACCAAAACGACCTGAGGCTACTTGTTTGATGGCTGAGTTTTCCCAATCACCATTTGCCTTTTTTACAAATCGAATTTCGTCTTCACCGCCCTCGCCACAGTTGCTTTTTCCACCAATGCGATTCATCGCAATGGCCAAGGTGCTGTGAGCCTCATGAGAAATAGATCCGAACGACATCGCACCCGTAGCAAACCGTTTGAAAATACTTTCTTTCGATTCTACTTCACTTAGTGGAATAGATTTTCCCTTTTTAAATTTCAATAAACCTCGAAGTGTAATTGCCTTTTCGCTTTGGTCGTTGATGAGCGTGGAGTATTTTTTGAAAAGATTGTAGTCTTTTGTTTTGGTTGAATGTTGGAGTAAATGAATGGTTTGCGGATTGAACAAATGTGCTTCACCGCGTTGCTTCCATTGATACACTCCGCCCACTTCTAATTTTGGATTTGAATTGGCTGTCTTCGGGAAGGCAAGTGAATGCTTTGCCAATGCTTCTTTGGCGATGTCATCCAATTTTAATCCACCGATACGAGAAACCGTTCCCGTAAAATAAGGATCGATGACCTCTTGATGAATACCCAGCGCTTCAAAAATTTGCGCTCCATGATAGGACTGCAACGTGCTGATGCCCATTTTGCTCATCACCTTCAATAACTCTCCGGCCACTGCCTTTTTATAATTGTAGAGCGCTTTCTCTTCGGTGAGTTCTTCACTGAAGAGATTGCGCTTCTTCATGTCGTGAATGGTTTGATACACCAAATAGGGATTAACGCCAGAAGCACCAAAGCCGACAAGCGTAGCGTAGTGATGTGTTTCCCATACATCACCAGCTTCTACTAATAAACCTACTTTTCCGCGAAGGCCTTTTCGGATTAAATCATGATGCACGGCAGATACTGCTAACAAAGACGGAATCTGTGCGTGGCCGCTATCAAAGCTTCGATCAGAGAGAATGATAATGGTAAACCCATCTTCGATGGCATCCGTTACGTATTGACAGACACGGTTTAATCCTTTCTCTAATGATCCGGGTTCCCCATCTGCTTTGAAGTACGTGTAAATCGTTTTGGTTTGTAGATGGCGATGATCGATGTATCGAATTTTTTCTAATTCATTGTTGGATAAGATAGGAGTTGGCAATTCCAACGTAATGCAATGCTCGGGAGATTCTTCCAACAAGTTGAGCGAACCACCCACATGTGACGCGAGCGACATCACCAAGCGTTCCCGAATCGGATCGATGGGTGGATTGGTAACTTGAGCGAAAAGTTGTTTGAAGTAACTCGACAAATGTTGCGCTTGGCGCGAAAGCACCGCCAATGGAGTATCGTTACCCATGGAGCCCAATGCTTCTTTACCCGTCTCACACATTTGTGCTAAAATCATCCGCAGGTCTTCGGATGTGTAGCCGAAAGAAATTTGGCGCTTAAGAAAAGTGATTGGGTCGTACTTATGAAAACTTCCACCCGGTTCTGGCAAGTCGATGAGGCGAACTTTGTTTTCTTTTACCCATTTTCCATAAGGCTGGCGCGTGCAAATATCTTTCTTCAATTCATCATCGCTAATGATCCTTCCTTCTTCAAGATCCACCACAAACATTTTCCCCGGTTGCAAGCGACCTTTCGAAACTACCTTAGCGGGATCGATATCAATCACGCCTACTTCAGAAGCCATCACAACAAAGTCATCGTCTGTTACAACAAAGCGAGAAGGTCTTAACCCATTTCTATCCAAGGTAGCGCCCACAATTTTTCCATCGGTAAACGTGATAGAGGCCGGGCCATCCCAAGGCTCCATTAGGTTCGCATGGTATTCGTAAAAATCTTTTTTCTCTTCCGTCATTGCCTCATTGCCATCCCAAGCCTCTGGGATCAGCATCATCATCACATGAGGTAATGGTCGGCCAGCATGAACGAGTAACTCAATTACATTATCAAGATTAGAGGAATCAGATTGCTTGGGGTTGCAGATTGGCAAAATCATGTTCAACTCCTCGCGTGTAAAGTGAGGCGAAGAGAAAAATGCTTCTTTGGATTTTAGCCAATTGATATTGCCCTGCACCGTGTTGATCTCGCCATTGTGCGCAATAAAGCGAAACGGTTGTGCAAGTCGCCAGGAGGGAGAAGTATTCGTAGAAAAACGGGAGTGAATAACGGCAAGCGCTGAAACCACTTCTTCATTTTCTAAATCCGGAAAATAAGGTTTTAATTGACCACTGGTGAGCATGCCTTTGTAGGCGATCGTTTTATAAGAAAGCGTAGAAAAATAGAATTGATTGTCGACACCCTTGATCGATTCGGTGATTAAATGCGTGACGTATTTTCTGAGTATGAAAAGTTTGCGTTCAAATTCTTCGGGATTAACTCCTGCATCCAGCCGTCTGATGAAAACCTGCTCCATCACGGGCTCTGCCAACAGTGCGGTTTCTCCGAGTTCCTTGTTGTTTGTTGGGAGCACCCGATAGCCGAGGAGTCCCATTTTCATTTTTTTGATTTGCCGATTGAGTAAAGTTCTACATTCTTCACGTACTTTAGGATCGCGAGGCAAGAACACAAGGCCCACGCCATAACTTCCATAGGCTGGTAGTTTGAAACCGAGCTTGCCACATTCACCGATAAAAAATTCGTGCGGCACCTGAATGAGTATGCCCGCACCATCACCGGTATTGGGTTCGCAGCCACACGCTCCGCGGTGAGCCATGCGCTCGAGCATGGTGAGTGCATCAGTAATTACCTGATGCGATTTTCTTCCCTTGATATTGGCGATGAATCCAACACCGCACGAGTCTTTCTCGAACTCTTCGCGGTATAATCCTTGGCTATTTTGATTGTTCACTTCTTGAAAATTCCTTGTTTGGGTAACTTAAAGAAATAAAGTTAAAGAGTGCAACGGAGCTTTGCGCGACAATAAAGAAAGTTTTTTGAAAAAATAATAATATTCCCCTAACGGTCAGTAGTGGAATCGGTTGAAAGTATAGGGGTTACACCGCTAAAAGTGTAAAACAAAAAAAATGCCGCACTAAGCGGCATTTTTTAAAAAATAAAAATTACTTCTTTCCACCAAAAACGTAGGCGGCTCTTACGTTAAAATAATTCAAATCTGAAACCAATTGGAAACGTGCCGAGAAATCAAAGTTTCCCAAATGGTAGCCAGCGCCCGGAGCAAAACTGAATCGGGTTTCAGAAACCGAACCACCACTAATAGTTTGACCAAAGAAAACAACACTGGGTGTTGAGAAGGTCGCGACAGAGAATCCTAACTCGCCTGAAGCATAAAAGCCATTAAAACCTTCTGTAAAATAATACTTGACACCGCCTTGAATTGGGATTATGAGGGACGAACCGTAAGAAAAACCAGTTGTTATACTCTTTCCACCGAAAGACAAAAACCCCACTGTTCCTGTCCAATTCAAATTATTTTGAATGACACCTTCATAACGTGCAGACGCACCCAAGCCAATGTTTGCAATGTCAGCAAAACTTCCTACGGGCAATCCTAATTCAAGTCCACCAGAAAATCTACCTTGTGAAAAGGCAGCACCGAAAGCAGCACCTACAAAAACAACGGAAAGAATAATTTTTTTCATGTTAAATAAATTTGTTTGCTCGCAAGATAAAAAATTTATTGTTTCCACAATTACAACTGGATTATGGAAATTTTTGTTATTTTTAAAAACAACATATAGATACTTTAAATGATCAAGCAATACATCCAAACCCACCAAGAACGTTTTCTCTCAGAATTATTTGATCTATTGCGAATTCCATCTGTCAGTGCCGATAGCAAACACAAACCAGATGTGCGCAAAGCGGCCGAGTACGTGATTCAAAAACTGAAAGATGCTGGTGCCGATAAAGTAGAATTGTGCGAGACAAAAGGCCACCCGATTGTGTACGGTGAAAAAATGATTGATCCGTCAAAACCAACAGTGTTGGTTTATGGTCATTATGATGTTCAACCTGCTGATCCATTAAACTTGTGGGATTCACCTGCCTTCGAACCAGTTGTTAAAGACGGTAAAATTTATGCACGTGGTTCTTGCGATGACAAGGGTCAGATGTACATGCACATCAAGGCTTTCGAAGCCATGATGAAACTGAATCAACTTACGTGCAATGTAAAGTTTATGATTGAAGGCGAAGAGGAAGTGGGCTCGGACAACTTAGGCGCATTTGTCAAAGAAAATAAAGCAAAGCTAAAAGCAGATGTGATTTTGATTTCAGATACCTCCCTCATTTCACTTGATACACCTTCGATTACGGTTGGCTTGCGTGGATTGAGTTATATGGAAGTAGAAGTGACTGGGCCAAATCGCGATTTGCACTCGGGCGTTTATGGGGGAGCAGTAGCCAATCCGATCAACGTCTTGAGCGAAATGATTGCTTCCATGCATGATAAAAACGGAAGGATCACCATCCCGGGATTTTATGACAAAGTTGCGGAGCTAACGGCCGAGGAAAGAAAGGCATTAAATAAAGCTCCGTTTAATCTTGATGAATACAAAAAGGAATTGGCGATCGATGACGTTAAAGGAGAAGCAGGTTATACTACTTTGGAGCGCACGGGTACTCGCCCGACTTTAGATGTCAACGGCATCTGGGGAGGCTACACAGGCGAAGGCGCAAAAACGGTATTGGCGTCAAAGGCTTCTGCTAAAATTTCCATGCGTCTGGTTCCCAACCAAAATAGCACCGAGATAACAGACTTGTTTACAAAACACTTTCAATCTATTGCTCCCAAATCGGTAAAGGTAAAAGTGACCGCACACCATGGGGGCGAGCCTGCCGTAACTCCCACCAACTCAAAGGCGTTTCATGCGGCCAGTAGTGCGTTTGAAGAGGTATGGGGCAAAGCTCCGATTCCCACCAGAGATGGTGGCAGTATCCCTATTGTTTCGTTGTTCAAAAAGGAACTTGGCTTAGATACCGTTTTGATGGGCTTTGGTCTGGACAGCGATGCGATCCATTCGCCTAATGAGCACTATGGCATTAAAAACTTTTTGATTGGCATTGAAACGATTGTATCTTTCTATAAGCATTATTCAAAGTAGTTTGTGGAAGAGAGGGATGGAGTAAAAGCCTTCTATGCTAAAAGTGAAAAAGCCTGGCGCGCCTGGCTTGAAAAAAATCACTTGAAAGAAAGGAGCGTGTGGCTTATCATCTACAAGAAGAGCGCTACCACTCCAAGTGTTTACTATCCGGAGGCGGTCGATCAGGCGGTGTGCTTTGGGTGGGTAGATAGCAAACCCAACAAGCGAGACGATGAAAGTTACTATCAGTTTTTTGCAAAGCGCAATCCCAAAAGCAAGTGGAGTCTGGTGAACAAAAATAAAGTAGCCAGGTTGACGAAACTTGGGTTGATGGAAAAGGAAGGCTTAGCAATGGTTGCATTGGCAAAACAAACGAGCACATGGGATGCCCTCAATGACGTAGATCAGATTCTTGTTCCTTCAGATCTGCAACAAGAATTCGCAAAAAATAAAAAAGCAGCAGGGTATTTCGAAGCCTTTTCCCGGTCTGCCAAACGTGGAATCTTAGAATGGATACTGAGTGCCAAACGACCAGAGACACGCCAAAAACGAATTGAAGAAACCGTTCGATTAGCTAAGAATAATATTCGCGCCCAACAATACCAAGACAATAAAAAACCCGAATGATAAGTTCGGGGTTTTTATTCAAGGTTTACGCTCTTTTATGGAGTCTGCAAGAATTCGTCAAACGATTTAATAATGATTGGCTCAAGTTTATTCTTGCTTCTTATTTCACTAAACTTTGCCAAATGTTTCTCTTTGATTTTTTTGAAATCAGCTTTAGCAATAGTGAAGCGAGATTCTATCCCTTCTAAGTTATCGGTCTCAGCTTTCGAAGCTTTGAAAACCGTGCCAGCTACTTTTGCATACAATTCAGCAAGGTCTTCACGTATTTGAGGCTCGCCCATCCCCACATAGTTGTCTCCTTTTGTAATCACCAATGTCTCTTTAAGCTTGGTTAAGTCGTTGATCAGTGGAGTTACAGTTTTAGCCGCACCGGGATTTTTCGCTTTCAAATCCTCTGCTGCCTTCAATGTTTCGTCCAATTCATAAACCATGTAGGCCAAATCTTGAGTCATGTTAAATAACTTTTTGGTTACTTCTTCATTTTGCTTGCGGTCGGCCAGCGGAATGGTTGATTTAGGATCATACTGTATAACCAAGTCATTGGTGTACATTTCTTTGCCTTTTTGGATCACGACTTTGTAAGTTCCCGCAGGAACACGAGGAGCTGTGAATCCGCCAAACGACATTGTTTTTGCAACTGCAATTTTTGGAGGCTTTGTTCTATAGTTCCACTCTAGCACATTGATGCCTTTTGATTTCTTGGCGTCAAGGTCTGTGATTTTAACGCCAGCCTGATCTTGAATCTCAACAGTCATTCTACCAAGCGTGTGGCGTTTTTTTAGATAATAAACAATCTTCGCGGCCGGACTCGCATTCTCGCCCACAAACTGTGTTTCGGTGGCTGTGCTTCCAAAACCGTTTGACTCAGGAATTGTTGCGGGTCTGGAGGTAAAGAAGTGAAGATCCTTATTTAACGTTTGCTCGTTCAATTGGCGCATTGGACTAATATCGTCAATGATGATAACTCCCCTACCATGCGTGCCCATTACAAGATCGTTCGTCTTTTTATGCAAGTCAATAAAGTGTAGGGAGACAGATGGCATGTTGTTGGTGAACTTCAGCCAACTTTTTCCGCCATCTACAGTAATGTATAAACCGAATTCCGTTCCTAAGAAAAGAAGATTTTCATTCTCATAGTCTTCTTGGATGTTGCGCACAAAACCAACAATGTCGCTGCTTACAATGGATTTCCAGGTTGCACCAAAATCAGTAGTCTTGTAAGTGTAAGCGTTCATGTCTCCTTTTTGGTATCCCGTGAAAACGGCATAGGCAATGCCCTTACCAAACGTACTCGCCTCAATATGCCAACAGGCCGTATTCTTTGGCAAACCGATAATATTTGGCGTTGTATTCACCCAAGTTTTTCCGCCATCTTTAGTCAATTGTAAATTCCCATCATCGGTGCCGGCCCAAACAATGTTTTCATCAAGGGGTGACTCGGCAATAGTGAATATTGTGCAATAATTTTCTGCACCAGAGTTATCCCGCGATAAGCCACCAGAATTTCCTTGCTCCGTTTTTACTTTATCGTTGGTCGTTAGGTCAGGGGAAATTTTTACCCATGTTTCGCCCATATCTTCTGACCGGTGAACGAACTGACTGCCCATATAAAAGCGGTCTGGCTTAATAGCACTTGTTGCCATCGGAGCGTTCCAATTGAAACGCAACTTGGGATCTCCCTTTGCAGACAACGGCTGTATGGCTTTCGCCTGATCTTTTTCAGGGTCGAAGCGCCAAACATTTTCAGCGCCTTGCATTTCAGAGTAGATTAATTTTTTAGTTGGATGGGGCAATACCCTGTAACCGTCTCCCACGCCTACTTTTTTCCAGTCACGAGCTTCTACACCACCAGGTGAACTGGACGGACCATACCACGAATTATTGTCCTGAAGCCCACCATATACGTTATAGGGCTCTTCGTTGTCTACACTTACGTGATAAAATTGTGATACGGGAATATTCTCGGCCATTTCAAAGGTGGTGCCGCCATCCCAGGAGCGATAAACTCCACCGTCAGTACCAGAGTACATTCGGTCAGAATTCTTTATATCAAAAACGATATCGTGAATATCGGAGTGCATAGGGCCAAGATCTTTAAAAGTTTTTCCTCCATCCCGAGAAATGGAACCCGACAATCCGGCTTTTACAATTACATCTGCGTTTCTCGGATCGATGGTGATACGGGAGAAATAAAATGGACGCACTACAATTCCAAAATCATTGTTCAATTGTTTCCAATTTGCTCCTCCATCATCGCTGCGATATAGACCCTTGTCTTTATCTTGTTCTGATTCAACAACAGCATACAAGATGTTTGTATTTGAAGGGGCTGCTGCTATTGCCAGTCGGCCTAATTTTCCAGCAGGGAACCCTTTGTGAATTTTGTTCCACGTTTTACCGGCATCCGTTGATTTGTACAAAGCACTGTTTACTCCGCCTGAGTTGAAATTCCAGGCCGATCTTCGTACTTCCCAAAAGGCAGCATAAACCAGATTGGGATCTTTTGGATCAACGAATATGTCGCTGCAGCCCGTTGTATTATTTACAAACAATATTTTATTCCAGGTTGCACCGCCATCTGTGGTTTTATACAAACCCCGCTCATCGCTATCGCTCCAAAGCGCACCTAATACAGCCACATAGACCTCATTTCCATTTTTTGGATTTATCTGTATACCAGCAATTCGCTCTGATTTTTCAAAGCCCATTTTTTTCCAGTTGGTGCCACCATCAATTGTCTTATACAAGCCATCTCCAACGGAAACGCTGTTGCGTGTCCATGTTTCGCCAGTTCCTACCCAAGCCACATTATCTGGGTTGGTAGGATCAAGTGCAATTGATCCGATTGATTGACAGTGCTCATCAAAAATAGGATTGAAAGTAGCGCCACCGTTGCTGCTTTTCCACACACCGCCACCAGCGGTAGCAGCATAAACAACACGGTCATTGGTTGGGTGAAGTTCTAGATCAGTAATGCGCCCACTCATTAGTGCTGGGCCAATATGTCGAGCGCGCAAGTCTCCGAACAATTCCTTTCCCTTCGTGATGGCATCTTGCGCAGAGCAAGCGAAAGAAGAAATGACAAAAAATAAAATGATAGATTTTTTCATAAAACAGTTTTGTTTAGGGAATAAAAAAGCCTCAACCAAAATAGTTATTCGGTTGAAGCTTCATAAAAAACAAGATTATTTTCCTTCGGGGAATGCAAAAGCGGAAGCTTCTACTTTTGGATTTAGTTCGACAGCAGTAAAAACAATAGTTTGTCCCCCGGGTTGTCCTTTTGCACCAACTGTTAAGCTAAACGGAAAGAGTAAGCCATTCACATCTTGGTAATCGCTCAGTTTACTTTGACCCACCATTCCTTTGCCTGGACCAGATTTTACTTCCGTTTCAACGATCAATGGCACAAAATTTTCAGTGTCGAAATAATGGAACTCAACATTTTCTGTCTCTTTCCCATCTACTTTTATTGGCTTTTTGGTGAGCTTAATTTTAAATGTCTCAGATCCATCCACCGTTTCTTTTCCTAATAGTTCAACCTTATAGCCTTTCTTTTTATAGTCTAAAAAGGGGCTTGGAAAATCGCCTCCTATGTTAACTTTATAATTGGCTGTGGCTTCCGCGTCACTTTTTTCAGGTTTCATTGTCATTTGATTAGTTCCCCACAAGCTATTTCCATCGAATACCTCCTGACGGAACTCCATTCCTTGAACAGAAACACTGCTGGTTTGACGACCATCTTTTAACTGAATCATAGTCATTGGCAATTCCATAGTTTGAATTTTTACTTTGGCAGTGTACTTCAAACCCTGTAAAGCCTCCCATTTGGTCTTACCACCGGTGTTTTCAAAATACTTGTCTAGAATTTCATCAGCTGTTTGAGCCTGTGAGGCAAATGCACAAAGCAGCACAATTAGGGACATCATCAATTTACTCTTCATTGGATAGGGTTTAAATTGTTAAAATTCTGTTATCACACGTTTTATACAGACAATATGTTGCCGATATGGTTCGAAAATTACAGGAATTTTTTGTCGTTAAAAGGACTCCGTTGATGATTACCTAATCTAATTCGGCTGGCTTCACTACTTTTACGCGTAAATCAATCTGAAAGATGTCAAAGAATTGGGTTTTAGTCATTATTGGAGCGCTTGCTTTTACTTTCTCGGTCCCAGCGCAAGTGCTGAATCCGGCCAAATGGTCCACATCAACGACAACTGAATCTGCAAAAATTGGAGACGAGTTAGATCTGATATTTAAAGCTACCATCGATAACAGTTGGTACTTATATTCTTCTGAGTTTGATTGCGAAGATGGTCCTATCAAAACAGCGTTCACGTTCAAACCCAATTCGAGTTATCAACCCGTGGGGAAGTTAAAAGCCATCAACCCAATTGATAAGCACGACAAAATATTTGAGTGTGATGTGAAGATTTTTAAAGGGGCTGCCGAGTTTCGACAGCGAATAAAAGTGCTTTCTACAAAATTTAGAATCGAAGGAGAATATGAATACCAAGTTTGCACAGAAATAACAGGACAATGTGTTCCCGGCAATGGGGAGTTTGTGTTTGATAAAGTTAAAGTTGAAAGTCCAGAGTTGAAAGCTGATGCACTTTCGCTTCCCGATTCAAACATTCAACATTCAACATTCAACAAGCAACCGGCAACCATTTCCGGGCCTATTTTAGACTCTGCACTAGTAAGAGACCAAGTACAAGGGCAATCACTTTTGGGATTTTTTCTCCTGGCATTTTTAGCCGGTCTTGCGGCCCTACTTACTCCCTGTGTCTTCCCAATGATTCCAATGACGGTAAGTTTTTTTACCGGACGAGGGACGAAGTTACAGGCGTTAATTTACGGGCTATCTATTATTGCGATCTACACAGTTATCGGTGCCGTATTAGCTCCGCTGATGGGTCCCGAGACGGCCAATCATCTATCAACCGAATGGATTCCTAATTTGATTTTCTTTTTGGTGTTTATTGTTTTTGGACTTTCCTTTCTTGGACTGTTTGAAATTACATTACCTGGTTCTGTTATAAATAGGGTAGATCAGCAAGCTGAAAAAGGCGGGATGCTGGGCGTATTTTTTATGGCGTTTACATTGGTGCTTGTTTCATTTTCTTGCACGGGCCCATTGGTAGGGAGCATATTAGTTTCTTCGGCTGGCGGAGAATTCATTAAGCCAATTGTTGGCATGTTCGCTTTTGCATTAGCCTTTGCCATTCCGTTTACGCTTTTTGCTTTTTTCCCGGGATGGTTAAAATCTTTGCCTAAGTCGGGCGGTTGGTTGAATACCGTAAAAGTTGTGTTGGGGTTTGTTGAAATAGCACTTGCGTTTAAGTTTTTGAGTATTGCTGATCAGGCCTTTCATTGGCGAATATTAGATCGTGAAATAAACTTGGCGATATGGATTGTGATTGTTGCTTTGATAGGTATTTATCTCATGAAGGGGTTCAGAATGCCAGGGGATACTGGAAAAGATGCGGAAGTCAAAACTGTGAGCGTTCTTCGTGTTTCGTTGGCGATTGTGACTTTTACGTTTTTGATTTATTTGATTCCTGGTATGTGGGGAGCTCCATTGAAAGCATTGGCAGGCTACTTGCCACCGCAATCAACGCATGATTTTGATTTACTATCAGCAAGTAGAAACACAAAGACGAATGAAATTTGTGATACGCCCAAGTTTGATGAGTTTCTTCATTTGCCGCATGGCATCAACGGTTATTTTGACTACAAGCAAGCCATTGCCTGCGCTCGTCAGCAGAACAAACCACTGTTTATTGATTTTACCGGACATGGGTGTACCAATTGTCGTGAGATGGAGGCACGTGTATGGAGCGATCCACAGGTTCTGCAACGATTAAAAAATGATTTTGTCGTGGTGGCATTATATGTCGATGACAAAACAGAGTTGCCAGAAAGTGAATGGTATACTTCTACGTACGATAAAAAAGTGAAGAAAACCATAGGCAAACAAAATGCTGATTTGCAAATCACGCGCTTGAACAATAATGCGCAACCCTTCTACGTGTTGGTAGGTACCGATGAAAAGGTTTTGGTGTCCCCAAAACCCTATAACCTGAGTGCTGAAAATTTTGTCAAGTTTTTAGAAGAAGGAAAAAAGCGGTTCAAGGCCAACAACTAGTTATTTTACATAGCCGATATTTTACCCTAATCTTGTATCGCTTTAATCCGATATAGCCTTGAATCCCCACTTTATCTTGTTCAAATTGTCAAAAAAGATTCTGATTTTAGTTTTGGGTGCAGCTGTTTTCATTGCACTACTTTCTCTGTTGGATTCGTACACCACTCTTTTTACAAAATCGGGTGATTATGTTCAGAAGATCGATTCAACACGAGTAGAAACAGAAATAAAAAAGCCTGTTGTTCTTTATGGAATGGTTGTCGATAATCTACAGGTAATTGAAGACCAAGTAAAAAGGAATCAACGCTTTTTTGATCTATTTGAGACGGTTCATGTACAGCCAAGAATTTTTCAGCAACTCAATACCCTGTCACGAAATATTTTTGACTTCCGCAAAGTAGGAGCTCACAAAAAGTACACGCTCATTCATGACAATGATTCGCTGAAAACGGCACGCGCCTTAGTTTATGAACCAAATGCAATCGACTATATAATATTTCATTTGAAAGATTCATTGCAGGTTGAAATTTGCCAACGAGAGGTGGTCACGCTTGAAAAATCTATTTCCGGCAGAATAGAGTCCTCACTTTCGGAAACCATTGAAGAGATGAATATCTCGCACGAACTCACCAATAAGTTTGTAGATATTTTTGGATGGCAGGTAGATTTTCAGCGACTACAGAAAGGGGATCAATTCAAATTGATCTATGAGGAAAACCTGGTGGAGGGGAAATCAATTGGCATTGAAAGAGTTTTGGCCATATACTTTGAACATTTCGGTAAAGGAGAATATGCTTTTCCGTTTGACCAGGGCGAAGGGCTAGATTATTTTGATGAAGAAGGTAACAGTTTGAGAAAAGCATTGCTCAAGTACCCGATTGAATTTACACGCATTAGTTCGCGATATAATTTAAATCGTTTTCATCCCGTATCAAAAGTTTTTCGTGCACATCTCGGTACCGATTTTGCTGCGCCAACAGGGACACCCATCCGTAGCGTGGGTGATGGGAATGTAGAAGAGGCGAGGTATACTGCAAACAACGGAAATTATGTCAAGATTCATCACAACAGCACTTACACAACAGGTTATTTACACATGTCTAAGATTGCCGCAGGCGTTGTTGCTGGTTCTAAAGTAAAACAAGGGCAAACGATCGGCTATGTGGGCAGCACAGGACTGGCAACAGGGCCTCATTTATGTTACCGTTTTTGGAGGAACCAGGTTCAAATAGACGCCTTGCGTGTTGAACTACCTCCGTCTCAGCCAGTAAAAGAAGAATATGTTGAAAGATTTACTGAAGTCAAAGAAACGTTTAGCAAGCGTTTGCAATTGATTTCATTTCCTCAGCCCGCTTCCAGTGAGGTAATTGTGGCGAGAAATTAGCCAGCCTAGGTTTTACTTTTCTATCTTTAGTAAAAAATAACGTGCACAAATCAGTGAGGTTTGTTTTTGCTTTTTTTTTCTTGGCAACATCCGTCAGCTATTCACAGAAAGTGGCAGTGGTGCTCAGTGGCGGTGGAGCAAAGGGCCTTGCACACATTGGTGTATTAAAGGCGTTGGAAGAAAACGACATTCCAGTAGATTACCTGACAGGTACGTCTATGGGCGGTATTGTAGGCGGCTATTATGCGGCAGGGATGAGCCCAAAACAAATCGAAGAGATTGCCTTATCTCGCGAATTTCTGGACTTGGTAAATGGACGCCTGGAGTTAGGAAGAGACTATTATTATTTTAAAAAGGAAAACGATGCTTCTTTTTTAAAGCTCAATCTTTCGTTGGATTCGACATTCAATTTTCTAATCAATTCTACTATTGCTAGCGACCTATCTTTAAATTTTGCGCTAGCGGAAAAGATGGCACAACCATCGGCCATCTCCAAAAATAATTTCGATAGTTTATTTGTGCCTTTGCGAGTGATGGCCTCTGATATTTTTACACAGACAGAAGTGGTTCTCTCTAAAGGTGTGTTGAGCGATGCGTTGAGGACCACACAAACAGCTCCGTTTTTTTACAACCCTATCCGCGTAGATGGTAAATACCTTTTCGATGGCGGGGTTTACAATAATTTTCCTATCGATATAGCGCAGCGCGAGTTTCAACCCGATGTGATTATTGGCTCGAATGTGTCATCCAAAGTATACAGTACCTACCCGCACGGAGAAGATGAGAAGTTGATTTCGCGCTCGTTGCTTTACATGTTATTGGATAAATCAAATCCCAGTGATGTGCCAGGCAATGGCGTATATATCCAGCCGGACTTGCAAAATTACACAGCGTTTGATTTCACGAGCGCGCGGGCAATGATTGACAGCGGCTACCGCCAAACCTTGCGCCAAATGCCAGAGATAAAATCAAAAATTCTAAGCCGGAGAACACGAGAGCAGGTAACGGAGAGGCGCACTAGGTTTAATAGCAAGGCATCACCAATTGTAGTAGATGAGATCAGATTTAAGGGCTTTAGGCGAAGCCAGCAACTGTACCTCAATCGATTTTTTAAGAGTGGAAAGCGGCCACTTTATCAAAATGATATCAAAACAGGCTACTACAAGTTGGTCTCCGAATCATTTTTCAATAACGTCTATCCAAGCTTTGATTGTAATATGACCACGAAAAATTTTGATTTCATCTTAACCAAGAGACCGCAAAACAATTTTCAAGTAGATTTTGGTGGAGTAATTGCCACGCGGAGTATCAGCAACATTTTTTTGGGCATCAATTACTACTACTTCAATCGCGCGCTTACACACTTAACAGCAAATTTTTTCACCGGCAATTTTTACAAATCTGTACTGGTTAAAGGGCGAATGAATTTTCCTTTTTTCGGGCAGTTTTATGTAGAACCGGAAATGGTTATCAATAGTTGGAGCTTTTTACAAGGAGATGATGTTATTCAACGAAAATTTACACCAACCGTATTAGATCGGGTAGATAGACGATACGGTGTAAATGTTGGGTTTCCCGTTGGAGATCGATTTAAGCTAGTGTTGAATGGGGCGTTCGTAAATAATCAAGATCAATACATCGATAGGGAAGTCTTGATTTCAACAGATACGCTTGATGCATTGCAAGTCCAAGGGAATCGTTTAGGCATTAATTTTTCTTCCAATTCAATGAACCGGAAGCAGTACGCTTCTCAGGGTAGCTCCTATTCCTTTAGCGCTAACTGGTTTAATTTGGATGAAAGGCTTGATCCTGGAACTACCTCGTTGATGACAATAACATCTTCGACTTCTCGGTCTTGGATTCAAGGGAAAATAACACTTGAGCAATATTTCAGAGCTGGAAAGTATAGTTCGGGATACATGCTTGAGGGAGTTTTGTCCAACCAGCCCACCTTTTCTAACTATTTCGGTACAATCATTAACGCCCCTGCTTTTAATCCTATGCAGGATAGCAGGACGCTATTATTGGAAAATTTTAGGGCGTTTAACTATGTGGCGGGTGGGTGGCGCAATGTTTTTTCGCTTCGCAAAAGTCTGGATGCGCGGCTTGAGGCTTATGCATTTAAACCGTTCGCTGGAATTTCAAATGGTGCAGATCAACAGGCAAAAGTCGATTCTGATATAACAAGAATCTATTTTGCCGCAACCGCAGGCTTGGTTGCCCACACTTCAGTTGGTCCAATCAGTATTAGTGCTAATTATTATGATGATAAAAGACGTCAATTGGGAGTACTTGTTCACATCGGATTTTTGTTGTTCAACAAGACCTCGTTGGAATAGTATTTTTTCAATCGTTTGCGAGTCAAAAACTAACATTTTCTTTTTTGCATGACTTTTTCGGCATTTTTCAATTTTTAGCTAAGTTTAAACCTTGGAAAGATTGACATACACCGCCTATACTGCTTTTATGAAGAAATTGTTCGCATTGTTTATTTCCGTAATGTCAATAACCATGGCTGAAAGCCAGGTGGTGCAGTGGGCCTCAAAAGTCATTGATTTTTCTTCCGAATTGACACCGGTTCAATACTCTGCACTACAAATTCTAGGTAAGCCCAACGTATTGCCGTCCGCAGGCCAAAACCCAAATGCCTGGACCCCCGACAGGCCAAAGAGAAAGGAATCTATTAAAGTGGGATTTGAAAACCCGATGCAGATTCAACAAGTAGCAATCGCGGAGTCGAACAACCCAAGTGGCCTTTACAAGGTGTATGCATATGAAGAAAATGGGCAAGAGCACATTATTCAATCGCTAGTGCCACAGACAATACCTGTAAAAGGAAGGATGAAAAACATCTTTATTGAAAAGACGTCCTACAAAGTGGCCTCTATTAAATTGGAATTTGACGGAGCTGCTCTCACGGATTATTTTTCCATTGATGCCATCGCCATTACTGATTCCAATCTTCCCATCGCGGCCATCATTAATATTCCCGAATTGTTAGCAAAAGGATTGATCTCAGAACGTTTGGACAATAATGTGAATAGTGAATATAACGACTTGAATGGGATTTTGTCACCAGATGGAAAAACGCTTTATTTTAGCAGACGCAACCACCCAGGAAACATAGGAGGGATAAACGATAAAGAAGATATTTGGTACTCGACATTAGATGCCAACGGAAAATGGTCACTTGCCGAAAATATGGGGCCAAAGTTTAACAACGAATATCCCAATTTTATTAATGCTATTTCCTCTGTAACCCCCGATGGGAAATCAGCCATCATGGTTTTGGGCAATCAGTATTTGAAGGATGGCAAAAAAATGCTGGCCGGTATGTCAATCAGTAACAACGTCAACGGAGAATGGACAGCACCTCGAGCAGTGAAGATTGAAAATGATTATAACTTCAATGAGAAGTCGCATTATTTTCTGGCCAATACACGCATGGCGCTGTTGATGTCGGTGGAGCGGGAGGACTCTTATGGCGATCGTGATTTGTACGTCAGTTTCCCAAAAAATGATTCGGTTTGGTCTGAGCCCGTTAATTTGGGTAGAACGATCAATACGGCTACTGAAGATGCTTCACCTTTCTTAGCCGCTGACAATAAGACGCTGTACTTTTCATCGAAGGGATTTAGTGGCTATGGAGGCTCTGACATTTACAGATCCGTAAGGCTTGATGACACTTGGACGAATTGGAGCGAACCCGAAAATTTAGGATCAGAGGTCAACTCAAAATTTGACGATTTGTTCTTTAACATTCCGGCCAGTAGCGAGTTCGCCTATTTTTCAAAAGGAGTTACGGAGAATAACGTAGATATTTTTCGATTGAAGATTCCTGTTTTTATGTTGCCGGATCCCGTTGTTCTTGTAAAAGGAAAACTGATCGATGCTAAAACAGGCAAACCGATTGGGGCGAAAGTTATTTATGAAAGTTTACCAGATGGAAAGCAGGTGGGCACTGTGCAATCAGACCCAGTAACTGGAGAATACGAGATTCAGTTACCAGTGGGGAGTATGTATGGCGTTCGAGCAGAAGCAAAAGATCATCTCTCAACCAATCAAAATCTTGATCTTCGAAGGATTGCCTATGGTCCAATAAGCCAGGATGTAAAGCTGGCGCCAACCGATACACAGCTTGTAGACGGTAAGCCTGTAGACGGTAAACCTTCGGATGGCAAACCTGTGGATGGTAAGCCTGTAGATATAGCTCCAATCGAGGTGACACCAATAGCTGAAAACGCCAAGATTCCTCTAAACAATATCTTCTTTGCGTTCGACACTTCAATATTAAGCCAGGAGTCGTTTCCTGAGTTAAATCGAATTGTTGGCTTAATGAGCGAACGACCAACCCTGCAAGTAGAGATTGCTGGTCACACAGATAATTTAGGACCGGATAGGTATAACATGAAGCTTTCTGAAAGAAGAGCGAAAGCAGTCACAAATTATTTGGTGAAAAAAGGTGTTTCTCAAGAGCGGATTAATACAACCTTTTTTGGGGAATCAAAACCTGTTGACACAACCAATACAAAGGCTGGGAATGCTAAAAATCGTAGAGTAGAATTCAAGATTGTGAAGATGTAACTGTTGGGCATGCCCTACTGGTGAACTACTTTAAATAGTAAACTATGAAATTCATTTTGACAGCTATTGTTTCGTTCATCGCCATACTCTCTGGTGCTCAAACGACAGATACGCTTGTTTATGCTCAAGGAAAGATCCTTAACGCAACAACGAAAGAACCAATAACCGCCAAGATATCGTATCAAAGTGAACCCTATGCAAATGTAGTGGGATCTCTAAATGGGTCTTCCTTTTCGTTCCCTCTTTTTGAAGGAGAGAAATATTCAATAACCATAGAGGCCCCCGGCTTCGCGCCCGCTAAGTATTTATTGGATCCTGCGGAGGCTAATGCAGAAAGAAAAGTGGTCAAAGACATAGAGCTGACGTTGCCTGCAACGGTTGCCAAAAATTCAGAAACGACTTCGCACCGCGCGGGCCATATCATGCGTTTGGATAATTTGATTTTTGCAGTAGGCACCGCTAGGATTTCAACTGAATCGCATGATGAGCTAGACGAAGTAGTTGCCATGCTTAAGAATAATCCCAATATGGTAGTTCAGTTAGAAGGGCATACAGATATCAAGGGTGATCCAAAATTGAACATGAAGTTATCACAAGATCGAGTGGATGCTGTTAAGGCCTATTTAGTTTCGAAGGGTTCTGCCAAATCGAAAATCAAAACAAAGGCTTTTGGGGGCATGTCACCGCTTACCAGAGAAAACACCGAGGAGGCGCATAAAATGAATCGCAGAGTGGAGTTGCGGATATTGGAAAACTAGCGACCAGCCAGCACCGGCAAATCCGTTACGAAAGGGCTCAGATGTATTAGCAGTTCTTGCTTTGACTTTTCATTCAGATCAGCACGAGATATTGTTTCCACCAACAGGTGAGTCAATTCTGACACTCTTGCATTGTCGTAAATGAATCGTGCTTTTTCCAAATGGTAAACACATTGCTCCCATTCGCGATTATTGTAGGATACAACGGCTTGATTAAAGTAAAGAAGGCCACTGAGTTGGGTAGATTTTATTTCCCGAAAGAGCTTTGACTGATATTGGTAGTAGTAGACTTTGCGGTTGGAGGTTGCAAGTAGATTCTCCTTATACCCCTTGAGGCATTTGTCAATTTCTAGCGGATTCGTCTTGAATCCAAAAAGACGATCGGTCGTTTCCAGTAACACTTGCCCCTCCCGTGTTTCTACAAGTAAAAAGATATGGTAATTGGTTTCAATGATCTTGTAGTTCATTTGCAGTGACTCCAGCATTAAGCTAAAGAATGCGGTACCGCTCAAGCAATCGTAATGGCCGCTCTCAAATGGTTCGCTGAACTGGCTATAGGGTTTGTAATGCTTAAGGAATTTTCTGTGTGATTCATTGAACAGAGAGTGCAAGAACTTGACCTCGCTTTTAGATTTGGCTTGTTTTGACCGCTGCAGTGAAACGAAGTCGACTACCTTTTGTTGAATGAGCTCAGAATTGGCTGCCGGGGTCGTCTTGAGAAGCATAGGCAATAAATTACTCTGGCCAGCAGCAAGCAGCGGGATCAGGACAAAGAAAAGGCAAAGCCATTTTTTCATGTTAAGCAAATGTTACCAAATTGTTATGATAAAGGTAATAATTTGATAACATTGACCAAATAAATGGCAGAAAACTTAACATTCGATATTTTGGTAATTTTCAATATCTTGTAGAAAACCGCCAAAAATGATAGATCAGGCCATTTTCGCTACCAAAGAGGAAATCCAAAAGGCTTTTAGGTCGCACCAGGTTAAAAGCACTCAACTTCGTAAACAATCTGTTGCCGATCGAAAAAAGCTACTTCGAGGCTTTAGTGATTTTATTCTAACCAACAGGCATCGAATTGGAAATGCGATTCATCAAGACTTTAAGAAGCCATTGATGGAAGTAGACCTCTCAGAGATTTATCCTGTTTTGAGTGAATTGCGCCATGCGATTGAGAAGCTAGATCAGTGGACCGTGCCCCAAAAGATTGATACACCCCTTACCTATTTGGGTACGCGTTCAAAAGTTGTAGTAGAGCCAAAGGGTTCTTGTTTGATCATTGCTCCTTGGAATTATCCTTTCAGCTTATGTTTTGGGCCATTGGTTTCTTGTTTAGCTGCTGGCAACACAGCGATCATTAAGCCATCGGAGCTTACGCCTCACACGGCTCGGCTAATTGCAGAACTAGTCCGTGAGTTTTTTGATGAAAATTTGGTAACAGTATTTGAAGGAGGGCAGGATGTTTCCACCGAATTGTTGCGCTTGCCATTTGATCATATTTTCTTTACGGGTAGCCCGGCTGTTGGGAAAGTGGTTATGAAAGCAGCCGCGGAAAACCTGACTTCTGTTACACTTGAGCTAGGTGGCAAATCACCCACAATCGTTGATAAAACAGCGCGAATTGCCGATGCCGCAAAACGAATTGCTTTTGGCAAATTTTTAAATAACGGACAAACCTGTATCGCGCCAGACTATGTATTGGTGCAGCACGAAATAAGGGACAAATTTGTAGAGGCCTTAAAAAAGGAAGTACTCCTTCTGTTCGGAGAAAACAAAAAGATCGATGAAGCAAGTTCGAGCTATTCGCGAATTGTAAATCAACGCCACTTTAAAAGACTTAGCTCACTCATTGAAGACAGCCTTTCACAAGGTGCGAAAATTGAACTGGGCGGCTTTGTAAATGAACAAACCAACTTCATTCATCCAATGATCCTCACTAACGTAGCGGCTTCGTCTCGGATGATGGAAGAGGAAATCTTTGGCCCTGTACTACCGATTGTCAGTTACTCCACAGAGGATGAAGCGATAGAAATTATCAATAGCAAGCCAAAGCCGTTAGCGCTTTATATATTTAGCCATGATCGCAGTTCGAGAAACAAAGTGTTGGCGGCTACTTCCGCGGGATCGGTTTGTATCAATGAATGTGTGATTCAGTTTACCCATGCAAATCTGCCTTTCGGAGGAGTAAACAATAGCGGGATTGGCAAATCGCATGGCTATTATGGGTTTCTCGAATTCTCAAACCAAAAACCAATACTTTACCAAATGAGTCGTTTTTCGTCAATTGGTTTTCTTTATCCTCCATTCTCCTCAAAGTTTAAGCAGACGATGGTAAGGTTGATGCTAAAATACTTTTAACAAAGAACTCAGCTGTGGAGATCTAATGATAATGCCGTGCTCATCACGATGGATTACGATTTGCTACCTTTGTCAAATTAATGGATTCCCTTATGAAGATCTTGAAAAAAGTATTGATCGGATTGGCTATTTTCTTCGGCTTACTATTCGCAGCAGCCCTTATTTTACCGGGTGTTTTTAAAGATGATATTAAAAGTGCCATTGATAGAGAAATAGCCAAGACCGTTAATGCGGATGTCATTTTTGACGTTGATAACTTTAGCCTTTCACTCTTCAGCAACTTTCCGAACATGACGGTAGAGGTAAAAGAATTGGGCGTTTTCAACAGAGCCCCCTTTGAGGGGTATCCGCTGTTTGTTATCGAGGAATTTCAGGTGGAAATCAACTTGCGAGATATTCTTTTTGGAGATCAATTGCGTGTGAAGGGGATCACCTTGACTCGCCCACAAATCAGCATTAAGGTATTGAAGGATGGTAGTGCAAACTATGACATTGTTATTCCTTCAATTGATACGGTACAGGAGCAATCAACAGAGCCTAGCAAATTTTCATTTGGAATTGATCATTGGGAGGTGATAAATGGTTCGTTCATTTATGATGACCAAACCATGCCTTACTTTATGTCGATTAAAGATTTGGACCACAGCGGAAGTGGAAACTTTAATGAGGTTGAGTTTGATTTAAAAACAACAAGTATTGGCGATTCACTAACAGTTTCTTATGGAGGAGTTGAATACCTCTCCAACAAACATGCAGAGGTTGAAATGACCATCAGCATCAGCGAGGCCTATACGAAATACACGTTCAAAGAAAATACAGCTAAGTTGAATGACTTTGCCGTCAATTTTGATGGTTGGTTTAAAATGAATGAAAAGGACTATGGCATGGATATCAGTTTTAAAAGCCCCGAGACTTCATTCAAGAGCTTGCTATCTCTGGTGCCGGGTATGTATTCAAAAGACTTTTCGAAAATCGAAACAAAGGGAGAGCTTGCTTTTAACGGATTCGTAAAGGGAACGTATAGCGAGACGCAAATGCCTGCCTTTAATCTTGGCTTGCGTGTAAATGATGCCATGTTCAAGTATCCTGATCTGCCTTCCGCAGTTACCAATATTAACATGGATCTGTTGGTGGACAATAAAACAGGTGTTGTCGAGAATACCATGATCGATCTGAAAAAACTACACCTGGATTTTGGATCCAATCCAGTGGATGCGCGATTGTTGATTGAAAACTTGAAGGATTTCCGAATGGATGCCAACGTAAAGGCGAAGTTGAACCTAGCTGAGCTGACTAAAATGGTGCCCACACAGGGAATGGAACTCAAGGGTATTTTTGCTGTGGATGCAAATGCAAAAGGGGTTTATGATAGCGTTCGCAAAATTATTCCGGCTATTGATGTGTCGATGCGGTTAGATGATGGATACGCCAAAGCCAGTCAGTTTCCTCTTCCCTTGGAGGATATTCATTTCATTTCAACGGTAAAAAATTCCTCCGGCAAAATGGCGGAGACATTTATTACCGTAAAAGACTTCGCAATGGTGATGGAAGGCGAAAAATTTGCCGCAGAGTTACTGCTACAGAACCTTGACGACTACACTTGGGATTTGAAAGTGAATGGAGGGATTGATATCGAGAAAATGACAAAAATTTTCCCTCTTGAGGGAATGGCGCTTGCCGGAAAAGTAAAAGCAAACATAGAGACGAGGGGAAAATTTTCAGATGTGAATGCAAAGCGATATGATAAATTACCAACGAGCGGCTCTGCTTCATTGAAAGATTTCAAATTTAATTCAAAGACACTCGCCTATGCGGTAGGCATATCTCAAGCGGAGGCCACATTTAATCCCCAAAAAATTGAGTTGAAAAACACGAATGGCACAATCGGGAAAAGTGATTTTAGCGTAGACGGCTCAGTGAGTAACTATATCGGCTATGTATTTGGCAAGGAGACCATCAAAGGAAATATGAATTTCAATTCTACGCTATTAGACCTGAATGAGTTCATGACAGAATCTACCGAACCGGCTAAAAAGGATACCGCTTCTTTTGGCGTGATTCCGATACCACAAAACATTGATTTTACCCTACACTCTGATATCAAGACAGTAAAAATGATGGAGTACGTGCTCACCAACGCAAATGGCGATGTTGTTTTAAAGGAAGGGGTGGCCAATCTCAGTGGCGTTAAGTTCAACATGTTAGGTGGATCTTTTGGTGTAAATGGGGCGTACAATACGAAAGACATAAATCATCCCAAGTATGACTTTGCGTTGAAGATTGAAAACCTATCTATTCAGCAAGCGGCCAATTCATTTTCGGTTGTTAAGACGTATGCACCCATTGCGGGATTAGTCAATGGTAATTTCGGCACCGACTTTAAAATTAATGGAGAGTTGGGACAAGATATGATGCCCAAGTTAAGTACAGTAGTAGGTGCAGGGCTGATAAAAATTGCACAGGCTTCATTGACCAAATCAAACCTAGTTTCCAGCATTACTTCTCTTACGAAGTTAAACAATACGGATAATGTTAGCCTTCAAGATGTACTTATGTCAGCAACTATTGTAGACGGAAGACTTAGTGTAAAGCCATTCAATGTGAAGTTTGGCGACTATGTGACTACAATCAGTGGTAGCTCTGGCTTAGACAAATCCATCGACTATACGTTGAAGATGATGGTGCCCGCTGGGCAACTAGGTTCGCAGTTTCAGGGCTTTTTGAATCAGGCAACTGGATCTCAAAATTCAACTTCGGAAATCCCCGTTACGATTGGATTGACGGGTTTGTTTAGTGCCCCCAAAACCACTTTGCTCATGCAAGAGCAAAAACAGCAAGTAAAAGAAGCTGTAACCAATGTGGCTGTTGACAAAGGGAAAGAAGTGTTGAAAGATGTCATTAAAGACACACCGGCTAAAGATTTAGTGAATGGCATCTTGGGTGGGGGCACTAAAAAGGACTCTACGAAGACAGATACCACAAAAGCAGATCCTGTAAAAGAGGCACTTCAGAACAAGCTAAATAAGTTCTTTAGAAAGAAGAACAATTAGTCTATCAGCCTAACTACTCTTGTTGTAAATTTTGATCTGCTTCTGCCGACCATGTAAATTGGTAAATTGTCTGGATTGAAAAGCTATTATATTGCCTTTCGAAACCAGTTTTCAATTCAACAAATACCATTCAAATGAAAAAAATCAATATTCTCTACTTTTTAGTGTTCACCCTAACATGTCAATTTGCATTGGCTCAGGAGCCGAAGAAAGACATAAAAGCAGATTCAACCAAAAAGGAAAAATCTAAAAAGAAGAAAGATCTTCCGTTAGAGATAGCCAGGCGTATCCCAATAAAAACAAACGAAGGCAGCTGGATGTCGCTGGATGTAAGTCCGGACGGAAAAACCATTGCGTTTGATTTCTTGGGGGATATTTTTACCATGCCCATCACAGGAGGGAAGCCTACCCAATTTACAAAGGGAATGTCTTTTGACTCTCATCCGAAGTTTAGCCCGGATGGTACAAAGTTGTTATTTATCTCCGATCGTAGTGGAGGTGAAAATATTTGGTGGTTCAATCTGGATAAGAAGGATTCACTTCAGATAACAAAAGGAAATACAGAACACTATCAGTCTGCGGAATGGACTCCAGATGGAACTTACATTGTTGCCTCTCGTGGAATTAGAAATTTTAAACTTTGGATGTTTCATAAGGAAGGCGGTTCTGGTGCGCAGCTCATCAGCAAGCCAGATAATTTGAAAACGGTAGAGCCTGCTTTTGGCAACGATGGTCGATTTGTTTGGTTTGCACATCGCATAGGGGCATGGAATTACAACGCGCAATTACCGCAATACCAAATCAGCACGTATGATCGTGACAACGGAGAAATTGAAAGAAAAACGCAGCGATATGGTTCTGCTTTTACGCCTACCCTTTCACCCGATGGCAAGTGGCTGGTGTATGGAACAAGACACAATGATCAAACAGGATTAATACTTCGGGATATAAAATCAGGTGACGAAAAATGGCTTGCCTATCCGGTGCAGCGCGATGAACAAGAGTCGATAGCTCCGCTGGGTGTGTTGCCAGCGATGTCGTTTACCCCCGACAGCAAAGAGGTTGTGGCTTCCTATGGAGGCAAGTTTTATCGTATCCCAGTAGGTGGAGGTAACGCCATCAATATTCCGTTTGATATGGAGACAGAATTTTTAGTTGGGCCACGCGTAGATTTTAAATATCCTATAAAAGATGACAAGGACATGATTGCGACACAAATCCGCGATGCGGTCGTTTCTCCAGATGGAAAGCAAGTGGCGCTAACCGTATTGAATCGATTGTATTTGTACGATATTCAAAAGGCGACATACAAAAGAATAACATCTAATAATTTTACCGAAGCACAACCGACTTGGAGCCCGGATGGCAGTCAGTTAGCATGGGTTACTTGGGAAAATAACGCAGGGCATGTTTACAAATTAAATTTGAAATTGAAAGATGCCAAGCCGGTTCGGCTTACTACCGTTTCCGGATTATATACAGAGCCTGTTTGGTCCTATCAAGGCAACAAGATTGTTTTCTTCCGTGGAGCAACACAAACATTCAAAGACGCGGATAGCCCATTTTTTCAAGGAGCGCAAGAAGACTTAGTTTGGATTTCTGGTGATGGCGGTCAACTCAATTTCATTGCCAAAGCGAAAGGCAGAAGTAATCCTCACTTCACTAAATCAGAAGATCGTATCTATTTATATAATGGTCAAAAGGGTTTGCTTTCTATTCGTTGGGATGGTACGGATGAGAAAGCCCACCTGCGAGTAACAGGCATCACAGTTTATGGCTCGGTGCTCATGGCTGACAATTGCATGCTGAATGAGTCTGAAATGGAGCCGGCCCAAGAGCCATCTATTGCTGACGTGATAAAAATTGCTCCCGAAGGTGACAAGGCATTGGCTCAAATCAATAATGAAATTTATGTGATCACTATCCCTAAGACAGGTGGTGAGACACCAAAAGTATCTGTGGCAGAAGCGGACAAAGCACAATTTCCCTCCCGTAAACTAACCAAACTTGGAGGTGAGTTCGCCAGCTGGAGTAGCAATGCAAAGACAGTATACTTTACATTAGGCAATGCTTTCTTCACTTATAATTTGGATTCCGCGAAGACAAAAGAAGATGCCTTAAAGAAAAAGAAGGCGGCTGAGGAAAAAGCAAAAGAGCTGGAAGAGGCAAAGGGCGACAAAAAGGATGACAAGAAAGATGACAAAAAAGATGAGAAGAAAGACGAAGGCTACAAGCCAACTGAAGTAAGAATAAAAGTGACTGTGCAAAAAGATGTGCCTCAAGGAAAAATCTTATTGCAGAATGCGCGCATTGTAACCATGAAGGGTGATGAGGTAATTGAAAGTGGAGATGTGCTGATTGAAAATGCGCGCATCAAGCAAGTTGGTGCAGCTGGCTCGATAACGGTTGATGGCTCGGTTCAAAAAATGGATTTAAAGGGAAAGACCATCGTTCCGGGATTTGTAGACACACATGCACACATGTGGCCTGCATGGGGCATTCACAAAAATCAAGTATGGGTGTATGCAGCCAATCTAGCTTACGGAGTAACTACGACAAGGGATCCTCAGACTGCGACCACAGACGTACTGACTTATGGTGACATGGTTGAGACAGGCCAAGTCATTGGCCCTCGGATTTATTCGACCGGACCTGGCGTTGGGTACTGGGCCTATAACATCAAAGATTTAGATCAGGCAAAGGATGTTTTAAAACAGTATTCAGAATACTACAATACGAAGACCATCAAAATGTATTTGACCGGAAACAGACAACATCGTCAATGGATTATTCAAGCTGCAAAAGAACAGAGCCTAATGCCAACAACAGAAGGGGGTCTCGATTTTAAATTGAATATGACAAACCTGATTGATGGATATCCGGGTCACGAACATGCATTACCTATTTATCCGTTGTACAAAGATGTAGCAACGTCTATTGCGGAAGC
Source organism: Cyclobacteriaceae bacterium (assembly GCA_031400595.1). Classification (GTDB taxonomy): domain Bacteria; phylum Bacteroidota; class Bacteroidia; order Cytophagales; family Cyclobacteriaceae; genus ELB16-189. The sequence continues at coordinate 563,437 of JANNQG010000025.1, read as the reverse complement.
AAAGATGACTTACACCCCCACTTTGCTAGTTGCATATGGTGGCCCGTGGGCCGAAAATTTCTATTATGCGACTGAAAATGTCAATGGCGACCCGAAACTGAATCACTTCACAGCAAAGTCTGAACTAGACGAAAAATCAAGAAGAAGACCAGGATGGTTTATGAAAGAAGAACATGTTTTTGAAGACCATGCTAAGTTTGTGAATGATTTAGTAAAGGCAGGTGGCAATGCAGGAGTTGGTTCACACGGACAATTGCAAGGGCTGGGTTATCATTGGGAGTTGTGGAGTGTAGCCTCGGGCGGCATGCGCAATATTGATGCTTTGAAAGTGGCGACTATTCATGGAGCCAGAGCCATTGGGTTGGATACTGACATTGGAAGTATCGAAGCCGGTAAATTGGCTGACCTCATTATTTTGGACAAAAACCCGTTGGAGAATTTAAGAAATACCAACTCGGTAAATAAGGTGATGAAGAACGGAAGGTTGTATGATGGAAATACGTTAGATGAATTGTACCCTACCGTTCGAAAAGCTCCTGATTTCGCCAAAGATCAAGCGGTTCCTGTAGGCGTGCCGGGAATTAAATAGAGTTAAGTCGATGGTCTATAGTCCATGGCTGGTAAGTTTCAATCTTCTAGCAATGGACTATCGACTGTGGACTATTGACTGTTGACTATCGACCTTTAAATAGTAAACCCTCCATCCGCAGTAAACACGCTGCCAGTACAATAAGCCGAGGAATCAGAAGCCAGGTATAGCGCGAGCGCTGCAATTTCTTCTGGCGTACCTACTCGCTTAATTGGTAGTACTTTCATCATCATCGCCATCATCTTATCGTTGCTCCACAACGCTTCGCTGAATTTTGTTTTAATCAATCCGGGGCAAATAACATTAGCCCGAATATTATCATCTCCCCATTCTTTGGCCATCACTTTTGTAAGAGAAATAAGAGCTGCCTTGCTCATGCTATAGATGCCTAGTCCGCCTTCTGGTCGCAATCCACCGATAGAACTAATATTTATGACCGAGCCGGATTTTTTTGCCTTCAGAGTTGGATAGAGCTTCTTTGCGAGTTCAAAGGGACCTTTCACATTCACCGCTATGATTTTGTCAAAAGCTTCCAAGCTTGTATCAACCACCGGGCCGAATACAGGATTTGTTGCAGCGTTGTTCACCACGATATCGATGGTGCCATACTTGGCCAGTGTAGCATCTGCCAACCGATGTACATCTGCCATATCGCCCATGTGACAGGCAATGGCCGTCACTTCAAACCCTTTGGCTTTTATTTCAGCAGCCACAGCATCTACCGCATCTTGCTTACGACTACTGACTATTACTTTCGCTCCTGCGGCCGCGTAATATTCGGCAATGGATTGACCAATGCCTTTTGATGCACCCGTAACAAGTGCGACTTTTCCTTCTAGTGAAAATGGGTTTTGCATAATTATGATTTATGGTTTCAAGATATGGATTTTTGTGAACCCACAAATGGATCAAATCACATATCTTGCTAATTGTGAAGATTGCCCAATTACATAGCGTAAGTCATTCCTATTCCGACCAGCCGGCTATAAAAAACATTTCTCTTGGCTTTGAAGAGAAGAAGATCACGGCCATTATTGGAAGGAGCGGAAGCGGGAAATCTACATTGTTACAGTTTATAAATGGATTGATCAAGCCATCGGCAGGCTCCATTAGCGTTTTTGGCAAAGGATTGAACTACCAAGAAATATCTGCCACTCGTTTGCGAATGGGCTATATGGTGCAGGGCACCGGATTGTTTCCTCACTTTACGATCGCTGAAAACATCTCAATCGCAGCAAGAATTTCCTCTTATCCATTGGATGTAAATCAGCGAGTGAGGGAGTTGATGACATTGGTCGGGCTACCTGATTCCTTTCAGAGAAAATACCCTTTCGAACTTTCGGGTGGTGAGCAACAACGGGTGGGGATTTGTCGCGCATTGTTTCTCAATCCTGCTATTTTGTTAATGGATGAGGCATTAGGTGCACTAGACCCGATTACGCGCCAGGAAATTCAATCTGAAATTCTGAAACTACAGCAGCTTGAGCCGCGAACGATTTTGCTGGTCACTCATGATATGCGGGAGGCAAAAATATTGGCTGATTATATTCTGGTTATCGACAAAGGCGAAGTGCAGCAGTACGATACTAAAGAATTGGTATTGAAAAATCCAGCTAACATAGTGGTGGAAAAATTAATTGAGGCGTCTGTATGGTGAAAACGTATTTTACCCTGTGCATTTTCCTGTCTGCATTTTTTACTGAGGGGCAGTCGATTCGTGTAGGGGCCAAACATTTTAACGAAGGATATATTCTTAGCGAGATCATCTCGCAACTATTAGAAAGCGAAGGTTACACCGTAGAGCGAAAGTATAACCTGGGGGGCACACTGGTTTGCTTTGAAGCATTGAAAAATAATGCCATTGATATCTACCCTGAATACAGCGGCACTTTATCCGCGGAGATCCTCAAGCGACCGCAACTTAGTTATCAAGCAATCAATCTTGCGCTGCAGAAAAATTTTCAACTGGAAATTGCAGAGCCCTACGGGTTCAACAATTCTTACGCGTTGGTGATCAAGAAGCAATTGAGCGAAGCCAAAAACATTCGTACTATTTCTGATTTAAAAACACACACTGAACTAAAACTTGGTTTGAGTTACGAATTTCTAAAACGACAAGATGGCTGGGACAACCTTGCTACCAGATATTCCCTCCCACATCAACCTGTTGGACTCGAACACGGCCTCGCCTACCAGGCCCTTGATCAAGGCAAAATCGAACTCACAGATGCGTATTCTACCGATGGTGAAATTGCCAAGTACAATTTATTCGTGCTGCAAGACAACCAACATTTTTTCCCTCAGTACGAGGCCACATCCCTTTATCGACAAGGGATCGATACACGAATAAAGAATATCCTATCAAAACTCAATGGAAGAATAGATGAACAAAAAATGCAAAGCATGAATGCTTCTGTGTTGTACGATAAAAAGACGTTCGAACAAGTAGCAACAAGTTTTTTAACTTATGAGGGACTCATCTTGAAAAGACAGGCTGAAAGGAAATCAACGATCAATGATATTCTACAAAAGGCCGGCACACATCTCTTGCTAACTTTTAGTGCACTGATACTTGCAATCTGCTTTTCTATTCCACTTGGTATTTGGCTTTACTGGCATCCAGGCATCTCAAAATCAGTTTTGTATTTAACAGGGTTATTACAAACTATTCCCTCCATTGCGCTGCTGGCTATGATGATCCCACTTTTTGGGATCGGTGTGGTGCCAGCGGTGATTGCACTGTTTTTGTATGCGGTGTTACCTATTCTGCGGAACACACTTACGGGGTTGCAGTCTGTCGACCCATTATTGAAAAAAGTAGCCGATGGCATTGGCATGAATCGTTTTCAAAAGATCAGATTCGTAGAATTTCCACTAGCCGTGCCAATGGTCTTGGCTGGCATTCGTACCGCTGCCGTAATTAATGTGGGCACTGCGACACTTGCGGCCTTCATTGGAGCAGGTGGTCTTGGTGAGTTCATTGTTACAGGCCTTGCACTCAACAATACCGAATTGATTTTGCGAGGTGCTATCCCGGCAGCGATTCTTGCTTTGCTTGTTGAGTTTGGATTTAGTTTGTTAGAAAAGTGGTGGGTACCTAAGCATTTGCGTTAAATAGGTTTATCTTTTCCCAAGTGAAAAATCAAACTTTTCAGGCGTACCTGTGATACGTACATTTAAAAATCGAATTCGTTTGTCTTTATCTCGATACTGAATGGCATCAACTTGGTCCGGATCTATTTCATTCTTCTTCTTTCCACTAAACAAAGCCTGAACGCCCACTTGCGTAACCATGCCCCAAGGTACGCGAATGAGATAATCCATGTTCAGATCCAGTGATTGACTGCCCTCCATTTCAATAAAGCCAAGAGAGGTATTAATCGTCATAGTTGGAATTTTAAGCAAACCGTTTTTTAGGTCTAACTTATTTTGCAAGGTATCGAAGCGAACCAATCGTATATTTTTGTCTTTAAAATAACCGGCCATCGCTTCCAGCGGAGCAAAGTCGACAAGGCTTCCATTTATAATGCGGACGTCTAAGTGGGCTTCTCCTTCGCTGAGAATTGGAGTTAGATCAGGGTGGACATGAAACAAACTAGTGACCTTGCCCGATAGAGTACCATGCAGATTTTTGCTCACCATTACATCTTGGCCGAAGTTGTCGAACTTAATGAGTAACTGATCAAGATTGATATTTGAAAAATCGGTTTTGTTTTTGAAATAGATTTTCTTTGGATCAGAAGCGTTGAAATATCCGTTCATCGCCATTGATCCACCAGCCAATTCCATGGATAGCGTATCGATAAACATGTAATGATTTGCCTGCAATCTTAAATCACTTTTTAAGTTAGTGATCTTGATATTATGATGAGTTAATTTAGTAATGTTTGCTTTTAGGCGCATGTCGGTGAAAGGAATCTCAAAGACGTTAAAGGCTTTATTGTGCTGTTCAGCTGTTTTTAGCGAATCTTTTTTGAAGTTGAGCAGTTGGTCTAAGTCGAGATTGTCAGCTTGAAAAGAAAATTGATTATCACGTTTTTTTAGTTTCACATCTTTGCCAGTGTAGTAGTTGAGGTTAACCAAAAAGTCGCTGGCGCCCATCTGAGCCGCGAGATTTTGAACCGTCAAATGGTCATCTTCATAATGAATGCGACCGGCTAGCTTTTCGATCTTGAGCGGATGCACCCGCATCTTGCCTTCTACTTTGCTTACAATTAAATCAGCCGAGCGAAATTGGGAATCAAAAAACAGGTCAGCTGACCCATGCAGGCGAAGATCTTTGATCACTTCACTTTGGTAGTCTTTTGGGAGGTAGCTTTCCCCGCGATAGGTAAGAAGATTGTGTAGCTTTAATTGCTCTGAATACAAATCGAAGTCAAAACGAGTATCGCCCCGTTTTACTGAATCGAACCAAATCGCATAATTGGTAAGTTTGCCATTGAAGTGAAAATCAGACTGATCAATAGCACCGCTGAGGTCTTTTAATTGAAAGGAAGAATCAGTGATAATTACATCCGCATGTATATCATGGAGAGCGTGTGGATACCCTTTGACTTTTGCATATAAGTCATCGATAAAAAATTCACCAACGGGCAGTGGGCTTTGTTTTAGATTGTTGACCGAAGTCTGTAGCGCACAACGGAGGCGAAAATCTGTCAATTCCCCATCTATCATTTTTGACAATGCAGTATCAAAGCGAAATAACTCAGGGAAGTCAATTCTATTTGAGGCCGCATCAAATCGAATCGAAACATTTTTATCGGGGCGATGAAAGAGAGCAGGTAAATCACTGATGCTACCCGATATCTTAAAGTCGGAGTTTCCTGAATAGACAGTAAGCGAGTCAAGGGTGAACTTTCCATCACTCATAAAGGCATGAAGATTCATTCGATCTACCTTTTGCATTTTATTGGGCAGTGAAAAACCAAGATCTTTTACAATCAATTCACTTTCAATACCTTCTTTTAGTTTGGCAAAGGAGTTTTCTGGTTTTTGAAAATCAATGAGCTCGCTAAAATTCATGTTTAGCAGAACTTGACCTTTTAGGCCCTCCACATTTTTGATTCCCAGAAAACCCGCTAGAAAATCAAGATCTAAATTCGAAACAAGGCTAACGGCAACCTGCGGATTGGTAAAATCTTGAATGCGGAAGCTTCCACGGAAAGAACCTTTTGCAGGGCGAAAGGAAAAATCGCGCATCTCGAAAACAGATGTTTTTAGGTTGCGCTCTACACCATTTGTAAATGACCCAACAAAACCCAATTGATCAATACTCTTTTTCCCTTCAATATTTTCGATCGAACCATTTTTACAACCAAATTGAAAATTCAACTTTGGTTGATAGGTAGAAGTCAACTTTCCCTGTACGGTACCCAGGAAATAAATCTGTCCTTGATTTTCATATTGCGCGATCAAGCCAGCTGCCTCTGCGGGGGCAAGAGATGTAAAAAGACTGAAATCTGGTTTTTCTCCCTGTAGCGTCAAATTGAAGTCTAAATCATCGAGGGCCTGAACCGTTCCATCAATTGCGAAAGACGCTTTTTCAAGCTGGATATGAGTATCAACAAATTTTGCCGTCTTGGTTCGTGAGTGAAAACTAAATTTGGTTTTGATTTTTAGGTTTTTATCGTGGAAAAAGGTTGTGGTGTTGTTTTTTACAAGGCTACCGCGCAGTTCTGTTTGAAGTGAAAGATTTGTCTGAGCGGAATCAATCTGTACAGCCGCTACCGCTTTTATAATATTAGCTTGGAACTCGGTAGAATCGACTACTTTTAGGAAAGAAATCTTAAAATTTTCTACTGCAAGTTTCTTCAAGTGCATTTGAATGGATGAAGAGGAGCTTTCGCCAGATGAGGATTTTATTTTTTTTGCGTGCAGTAGGTTAATATCTCCATTGGCCCATTGTACCACATCAACATGACCTCCTTTCACATCAATTAGTCGAATATCAAAGACCGAGCGGATAACATCGACCCAACGAAATCCCAAGTAGAGATGATTGATTTGGTATAGCGGCTTTGCTTCTTTGTCCTTTGATTCGTAAAAAGAAATGTCACGCAAGTCAAGATCGAGGTAGGGAAAATCGTGAAGCAGAGAAACCTTACTTGATTTTACTTCTAAATGGCCATTAAAATCCTTGTTGACTTGCTCTATTGCCCATTGCGTAATCTCCTGTTGTTTGTAGTAAACAATTGAGAAGCAGACAACAACGAATGTGATAATGAATAATAGAAAAAAGAGAACGTATCTGAAGATCCTTTTTGAAGTCATTTTGGTGGGAACGGCTGGCGATTAAAAGTAGTTTGAGTTACCGTAAAACAAGTTGGTCAAGGATTCAGATCGCTTAGTACCCTATGATTTGCTGATCTACATAACAATATGCCCAAAGTTCGCCATACTCCGCTGAGATAGCAACAGGATGATTTAATTTTTCTGCGTGCTTAGAAGCGTGTTGGTTGTCGGATGAATCGCAACACAAAGTAGAACCGCATGTTTGACATGTTCTCAGATGTACCCACCTGCCTCCCATTTTCATGCACTCTTCACATTCGTGTTTGTTTAGTTTTTTTATTTCTTTCTTGCTCCATTCAACAAGGTGGGAACAAATTTCTTTTTTCATAGTCTTGAATTATAGATTAGAAGTGCATACTGCAATGTTGAACCTCGAAACATTAGTTTTCGGCCAAATACTCATGCACAAATTTAATGGCCATAGCACCCTCGCCCACAGCAGAAGCTATGCGATTCATGGCACCAGCTCGCACATCGCCTGCCGCAAAAATGCCCGGACTGCACGTCTCTAATAGGAACGGTTCACGTGTCAATTTCCACGATTTTTTAAACGACTCATATTTTAAAAGATCGCGGCCTGTCTCAATAAAACCTTTGTCGTCTTTAATTATATCCAGTTTGATCCAATCCGTAATTGGTTTTGCACCAATAAAAATGAAGAGTGCTGCCGCTTTCACTTGCTTTCTGTTCTTGGTGTTGATATCCTCCAGACAAATTTCTTCCAACTTTTCATTTCCAAAAACCTGCCCGATGGTTGTCTCTGGCACCAGTTGAATGTTTGATGTCGCGTTAATTTGGTCAATCAAGTATTGAGACATTGTTGAACTCAAATCTTTTTTTCGAATGACGATAAATACTTTTGAAGCATGATTGGAAAGATACATCGCAGATTGTCCGGCAGAATTTCCTCCACCCACAATGTACACGTCTTTTCCTTTGCAGGCATGTGCCTCGGTGGTAGAAGCTCCATAGTAGATTCCCGCACCGGTAAACTTATCTACATCAGTGGCTTCCAGTGCTCGGTAGTCAACACCGGTGGTGATGATAACACTGCGCGTATTGATTACACTTCCGTCTTTCAGTGTGATGATTTTATAATTGTCTTTGATATCAATGGCTGAAACTTCTTGGGGAGAAAGTAGCTCTACACCAAATCTTGTAACCTGTGCAATCGCTCTTCTTGAAAGTTCAGCGCCACTCACGCCATTGGGGAAGCCCAAATAATTTTCAATGCGTGAACTTGTGCCTGCTTGCCCACCAGGCGCCCGTTTTTCTATAAGTGCTGAGATCAATCCTTCGGAGCCACCATAGACAGCGGCCGCCAATCCAGATGGGCCCGCTCCAATGATCGCCACATCATACATGGTCTTTGACGCCTTCGCCTTCATGCCAGTCCTCTCACCAACAGCTTGCAAATCAGGATTTAGAAGATGAGAGCCGTCTTCAAAGAAGACAGCGGGCAGTTCCTTAGAGTCGATGGCATTTAGGCCGATTAATTCTTTTCCGGTTTCACTTGACTCTATATCGAGCCACTGATAAGGAATCAAATTACCCGAAAGGAAATCTTTTATTTGGTGCGATCGTGGCGACCATTGATAACCCACAATTCTGATTCCTTGAAAAGACGGAACATGCCGGCTTTGCCATTCTTCCAATTGATCATTTAGCGCTGGAAATAGTTTTTCTTCCGGTGGATCCCATGGTTTCATTAAATAGTAGTCGAGCTGTACATCGTTAATAGCTCGAATAGCAGCTTCAGTGTCGGAGTAAGCCGTTAGTAGAACCCGTTTAGCATCAGGGAAAAGTTCCTTGGCTTTTTGCAGAAATTCCACGCCTAACATTTCCGGCATGCGCTGATCAGAAAGAAAGAGGGCGAGTGTTTCGTTTTTGTTTTTTAAACCCAGCAACGATTCAAGTGCTTCATTCGCTGAAGTGGTGCTTAAGATCCGATACTCTTTGCCGTATTGATTTTTTAAATCTCGCGCCACCGCCCTGAGAACTTGTGGATCATCGTCAACGGTTAATATGATTGGCTTTTTTGACATCTTTAATTAGTTCTTGTTTTTGAATCTCTTTGAGTCAACTCAGCCTATCGGAAAGCAAATTACAAACTCAGTTTTCCCCACTTCTGAGTTGACATACACCTTCCCATTGTGTTGATTGATGATTTGACGTACCACTTCTAAGCCCAAGCCGGTACCCTTTCCAATTGATTTAGTCGTGAAGAAAGGATCAAATATTTTGTCTTGAATTTCTTTTGGAATGCCAGGGCCATTGTCGATGATAGAAACGTTGATAAATTGGCCGCTCTTTTCGGTTTTTATTTCGAGGGTGTTATTTGTGCGCCCTTCCATCGCATCAATAGCATTGTCAATCACATTTGTCCACACCTGATTCATCTCGCTAACAAAGATATTGGCCAGCGGCAGATCTTCCTGAAAATTTTCGATTAGCATAATCGAATTTTTTTTCAATTTGTGGTTGAGCATAGTGAGCGTATTGCGTATGCCAATGTGAATATCGGTTGGATGTTTTTCTGGCGCCTGATCCATATGGGTATACCCTTTGACCGAAGTTACCAACGAGTTAATTCGTTTGGATGCTTCTTCAATTTCACCCACCAGTTTTTCAGTTGTCAGTACTTGAGATAACCACCCTATAACCGGCAATTTGTCTTCTGGTCTAAGCCATGATTTTGCTTCTTCTAAATCATCCGTCTTTATTCCAAACTCAGCAAAAATTTCTGCCATTTCGTACCCATTGTCTATTTCATTTTTTTCAAGCCACTCTGTGAGCTCATCTTCTAAAGCTGTTTTTTGCATTAGGGAAAGGGACGTTTTTCCGTAGGAAGCTATCTTAGAAAAGACAAGGTCGTTTACTTTGTCAACGGCATCATCACTTGCGCGGATTTTTATCACGCGTTTAAAATTATCTGGAATATTGGAAAGATGCTTTTTCAATTCACGAGCGCTTCGCACCACAGCAGCAGAAGGATTATTGAGTTCATGGGCTAGTCCTGCTGAGAGTTTGCCCAACGCCATCATTTTATCGTTTTGTTGTTGCATTCGCGTGGAGTCTCTTACCCGATCAGTCATAACATGCACAAGTACTTCCACTAATTCATGGTGATTGCGAATCATTTCAGGGAATAAATCCTGATGCAATGAATACATTAATGCGTCTCCTGTTACAATACCTTCGCCCGTAGCCGCTTTCATTCGTGAGAAGGGCAATTTTCCGGTGATTTCTCCTTTCTCAACGATGCCTACATTTCGAAGATTGCCGGCCTGTTCGATGAAGAAGTTTATTTCTCCTTTCAACAAGATGCGCATTTCCGGAATGGCATCGCCCTTGCTAAACATTTTTTGCCCATCGCTATAGGCAACTACCTTGCCTTTCTCAACAAGCCATTGCAATTGATTTTCAGGCAGGGATTTAAACTCAGGTATTTGTCTGAGCTCGTTCAATAGGTCTGTAATCATAGATCAAAGTAAGTATTTTCTAGCAAACACGAGCCATAGTTGGGTAGTTGCTTTTTACTTCGTTTTTTTATTTAGATACCGATCGGTATCTTTGTGCCATGCGCAATCCAGACGAAACAAAAGGGGCCATTCTGCATCATGCGGGTAGCCTGTTCAACCTGCAAGGTTACAAAGCGACCTCAATTAGTAACATCACAGAAGCTACAGGCTACACGAAGGGTGCTATTTACCGTCATTTTAAGAACAAAGAGAAACTGGAGGAACAGTCGTTGGTTTATTTGATGGGGATTATGTTTGAAAAACTTCGCACCCAGATAAAAGAGCAGCAAACCGCAAGCGAGAAACTCAAAGCGATCATCTTTTTCTTTGAATCGTATGTGACCAAATCACCCATCAAGGGCGGATGTCCTCTGTTGAATGTCGCTATCGAGGCAGATGACAATAGTCCCCACTTGCGAAAAAAGGCTCATGCTATTTTGGAAGTGCTGAAGGAGTCCATCATAACCATTTTAGCTAACGGAATTAGGTTTGGGCAGCTCAAAAAAAACATTGACAAAGAATACTATGCTACCGTTATCATCGCGAGTCTGGAGGGCGCTATCATGATGAGCAAACTTTCCAGAACAAACCACGACATCCGCATCGTTATCAAACATTTGGAGGCAACGATCACATTAATAGAAAATTAGATTCTTAATCTGAAGAAATAAAAATGAATAAGATCATCATTCGGTCAATCGGCTTATACTTGAATACGCTTGCGTTACTTTCACCCAAGACGGCCGCCAAAAAGGGGTTTGAGTTATTTTGCTGGCCTAGAAGAATCAAGATGAAGCCACATCAATTGGAATTTTTGAATCAGGCAGACGATCAATTCAAAATCGATTATGCCGGAAAGAAAGTGCAGGCCTACCGATGGGGAAATGGTTCTAAAAAAGTTTTGCTCTTGCACGGTTGGCAAAGCCACAGCTATTGGTGGCGCTATGTGATCAATCGCTTGTCGAAAGAAGAGTTTACAATTTTTTCATTAGATGCGCCTGGCCATGGATTGTCAGAGGGTGATTTCTTAAACCTGCCCCACTACAGCGGATTGATCGAGCAGTTTATCATCGAGCAAAAATCCATTCACGCCATTCTCACCCACTCTTTTGGTGGGTTTGCTTCGGTTTATACACTGCATCGACTACCCCATTTGCAAGTGGCGAAAATGGTGGTGATGGCTGCACCGGCCGAAGTAGAGTTTTTCTTTCTCTATTATCAACAGTTGTTACGGTTGTCAAAAAGAACCATTCGATTGATCAATGGTTACTTTGAGAACTTCATAGGACATCCACCGTCTTACTTCAAGATGAAAGAGTTTAGCAAGTCGCTAACCTTGCAGGGACTAATCATTCATGATAAGGAAGACAAGGAGGCTCCCTATCAAACAGCATTGGATATGAGTCAAGCCTGGAAAAACTCAACACTTATCACTACCACCGGACTGGGGCATAATTTAAAATCAAAAGAACTGGTAGAGCAAGTGGCGTTGTTTATTTAAACAATTACACATTTATCCCTCCGCTTACTTCAACGCGCTGTCCATTTATCCATTTGGCATCGTCACTGCAAAGAAAAGCAACTACGGAGCCAATATCATCGGCTTGCCCAACTCGACCCAGAGGAGATAAGCTACTCAAGAACCCTTTCATTTGCGGATTGTTGCGGATGGCCGCATTGTTGAAATCAGTTTCCACCGGCCCAGGCGCGACTATGTTTGATCGAATGCCCCTTGCGCCCATTTCTTTAGCAAGGTATTTTGTGAACACCTCCATAGCGCCTTTCATTGATGCATAAACAGAATAGCCCGGGACGCAAAACCGAGTAGTCCCAGTTGAGATATTGATGATAGCGCCACCATCATTCATGTATGCCAATAATTTTTGGGTCAAAAAATAGGCACCCTTAAAATGAATGTTTAATAAATTATCGAAAGCTTCTTCCGTGACTTGCGGGATAGGAATAGTGGCTCCAACACCAGCGTTGTTGATCAGGAAGTCGAATGTTTTTATGCCCCAATTCTTTTCAAGTGTAGAACCGAAACTGCTAATAAAGCTATCGAGCGATTTGATATCGCCTATATCAAGTGACAGTGCCATCGCCTTTCTTCCAAATTGCGCGATCTCAGTCACTACGTTTTCCGCTTCTTTTTTGTTGGTACGATAGGTTAGCACCACATCAACTCCCTTTTTGGCCAAAGCTAAAGCCATATCCTTACCCAACCCGCGACTACCACCTGTAACTAATGCAATTTTATTCATAGAATTTTATTTTAGGATACAAAGGTGTTCTAACTGTTTGGCAAAAAATGGTGAACACTTCCTAAGAAATGGTGAACACTTCAGTTTCTTGCCTGGGACTGACGAAATTGTTTGGGAGTTATTCCTTCAAAGTGTTTAAAGAACTTAGTGAAATTGGATGGGTCGTAAAACAATTGGCGCGCTATGTCGCCAATCGGCAGGTTGGTTTCCAGTAATAACTCTTTTGCGACTTTCACCAGCCTCTGTTCATATAGATCGCAGGGTGATTGACTTAGTACCTCCGAAAGAGTGTTGCTTAAATGAGTAGGATGAATGTGCAGCAAGTCAGCAAATTCTCTTATCTCAAATGTTTTCTCTGCAGATCCTTTTTTCAAATCTGCAATATGATTGTCGAGCTGGACGAGGTAATCGCGAACGATTTCTCGTTGACGTATGGTTGATTGGGTAGTAGTTTCAGTATTCATTGATTCACTAAAGACAAGCTATCAAGCTCTCTCAAATTGACGTTTGTACTTCTTGATTGTAAAAGTAATAACTGTTCCCCCGATGACACCCAGTAAGATCCAAAGAACCCAGTTGTAGACGGGTAACTCAACGTTAACGACCACAAAAGCAGTAACCGCAAATATATAGCTACCACCCATGCTACCGATATGTGAATACCACCAATGCATTTTTTCTTTCGGTGGACGAATAAAGTTTTTGATATCGCGCAGTAAAAAGTTAGACCCAAGGATGCCAAACAAGAGGGCAGCGATACCAATGGCTGCTCCTAACCTAAGTGCCCAAAAACCCCAACCCAGTAGCGTAAATATAAAAATGGCAGATATATTTATGATCACCCGGTAAATCAATTCCGGCTTTTGACCCTCGTTCAGTTTTCTCAGAAATAAAACCCGATAACCACACCAACCATTAATAAGAAATCTTTATGATGGCCAAGGCCTGTGAAAATAGCACCAATGAATACGGTTGTCATCCCAATAAAGTAGATTTTTCCTGCCAGTCGGTGAGTCGGACTCCCCTTTACACTAAAGATTGCTGCTAACCCTGTGAGCAATGCAACCACACACCCCGTGATGTACACCACAAGCATTAGTGAAAGCAACTTCTCCATGGTAATAGAAGGCAAGAAATGTGTAAATAGTATGAGTTAAACAAAAAAACACAGCCCGCGGTGAGCTGTCTTCAAGCGAGTGAACACCCGTTCAATGTTCTTGAAGACCCCTTGCATAGCTCAGGATGTTCAAAACTGATTCCTGTGATGGTTCAAGCTGTGCTGCATCAAGCGATTTCTTGCTGGATTTCATTTCAGCCAGTTGAGCTCTTAACTCCGCATCACCAAGTAATGCCTTGTTAATCTCTTTCGTCTGGTCCTCGTTGGTCTCTTGGTATAGAAACCTGATCAAATCGTTTTGGGTAAAAGTTTTCGTCATAGGCTATATTGTTTTTTAGCATCTTCTTTCTCAAGTTGATCAACGCGTACCTCATTCTTCCCAGAGCTGTATTGATGCTCACCCCTGTCCGCTCAGCAATTTCCTGAAAGGTCATTTGCAAATAATGACGCATAATTAATACCTGCTTTTGTTCGTCAGGCAATTCTTTGATCAAATCCCGCATCCGTGAGCGAGTATCTCGGAACATTTGCTTGTCTTCATAAGACTCTTCGGCAAAACGCATGGAATCAAACAGTTGACTTCCATCTTCTAACGTTACCTCTGGGTAACGCTTCGCTTTTCGAAAGTGATCTATGGCGAGGTTATGAGCAATCCGGCAAACCCAAGGCAAAAATTTGCCTTCTTCGTTATACCGCCCGGCTTTAATCGTGTTGATCGCCTTTATAAATGTGTCTTGAAGCAGATCTTCAGCCTCATAGCGATCCTTCACTATCAAATAGATAGCAGTATAAACTCTGGACTTGTGTCTGTGAAGGAGCATTTCGAACGCGGCTTCGTTACCCGTCTGATAAAGCGAAACTAACTCTGTGTCGCTGCATCTTTTGTCAATCATCTGTTTTGCGTTTAAGTAACGTAAAGATGTCGTTCGATAGTGTGGGGGTTAGTTTTTTTATTATTAAGAGTTGAAAAATAGAACTATTTTTCGAAAAGCCAAAAAATTTTTACAAAAATCTTGCCTCTTGTATAATTTCTTTCGCTAATTGAACCGTTTTTTGAAATCAAGCGATAAATATGGCTGTAATGAAGAAAAGAGTAATTAAGAGTCTCGAAAACCTCTCGGGCGATCTGCACGATCTGATGCGCGAACAATATCCGAACGGATACGAGGCTAGCATTTCGCGAATTATGAATGCGAAAAAGGAGCCTATTTTCGTATTTCCGTTAGAGACAGAAGATTCTGTTTTCTTGGTAAAAGTGCCAGCTACCAAAAATAGCGATGGCGGTTATGATGTTGAATCGGGCAAAAAGCAAGAGTTTGATGGCGAAGACAATGACCTAAAGCCGGTTGGCGAAGATGATGATTTTGACAGCTCAGCCGGAGGTGACGATTTTGATGAAAACGGCAGCGATGCAAAGGAAGCAAGCTATGATCCGGACTTTGACAATTAAAATGCTAAAGTGAGTTTTATGAAACGCCATCGAGAAGATGGCGTTTCTGTTTTTGGCAAAGCTAAGAGGGAGGCATGGTAGGACAAGGCAGAGCAATTTTTTACTTTTGCCGCTTCCAATGAACAACATACCCAGCGATTCTTACCTAGACGACCTTGATCCGAAAGAATATATCATCATTAAGAGGGCGAGGGTTAACAATCTGAAAGATGTAAGCGTTGCAATTCCTCGCAATAAATTGGTGGTCATCACAGGCCTTTCGGGGTCAGGCAAGTCATCGCTCGCCTTTGATACACTCTTTGCGGAAGGTCAGCGAATGTATGTCGAAAGCTTAAGCTCCTACGCCCGCCAATTCCTCGGCCGCATGGAGAAACCGGAAGTTGACTACATCCGTGGTGTTTCACCCGCTATCGCCATCGAGCAGCGCGTCAATACACGCAATCCACGATCAACGGTTGGCACCACCACGGAGATCTACGACTATCTAAAATTACTTTTTGCCAGAGTCGGCACTACCTACTCTCCTATTAGTGGCAAAGAAGTGAAGCGCGACACCGTAAGCGATGTAGTTGATTTTATCAACAAATCTAAGGAAGGGACTCGGATCATGATTACGTGTCCGCTTCAGATCAATAAGGGAAGAAAGCTTGTTGACGAATTGAATCTTTTATTGAGCAAAGGATTTACGCGCGTTTTGGTCGATGGCGAAATGAGTTTCATAGAAGAACTAACGGGAGAGCCTACCGCAGAGAAATCAAAAGCTACAAAAAAAGCAAAGTCCACGTCAAAAATCCCGCTGGCAAAGGACAAAGCATACGAAATTTTGATCGACCGAGCTTCTGTTAATGCCTTGGACGAGGATCTCACCTTTAGGCTATCCGATTCAATACAAACAGCTTTCTTCGAAGGTCATGGCGAGTGCTTGGTTTACGTGGAGGAAAAAAAGGTTCGATTTTCAGATCGCTTTGAACTCGATGGGATCACGTTCACCGAGCCGTCTATCAATCTGTTCAGTTTTAATAACCCATTTGGTGCCTGCCAAACCTGTGAAGGATTTGGAAAAGTATTGGGTATCGATGAAGATTTGGTAGTCCCTGACAAAAGTCTTTCCGTGTATGAAGGGGCCATTGCTCCCTGGCGTGGCGAGGTGATGAGCGAATGGGGAAAGCCCTTACTTAAGAGCGGCATTAAATTCGACTTCCCTGTTCATCGACCTTATAGTGAATTGACTCAAAAGCAGCGAGACATTATCTGGACAGGCAACGAATATTTTGAAGGCTTGAACGAATTCTTTAGGTACATCACCACCAAAACCCATAAAATACAGTATCGTGTTATGCTTTCGCGCTTTCGCGGAAGAACAACCTGTCCGGATTGTCGGGGCACTAAACTTCGAAAAGATGCGGCTTACGTAAAAATTGCCAACACCTCTATCACAGACTTAGTGTTAATGCCTATTGAAGATGCGTTGGTATTTTTTGACAAACTCAAACTTCCAGATTACGAACAGAAAGTTTCGGATCGCATTTTGACAGAAATAAAATCGCGCCTTGGCTATATGCTCAAAGTAGGGCTCGGTTATTTGACCCTTAATCGCGTCACTTCTACGTTATCGGGCGGAGAATTTCAGCGGATAAAACTGGCCACCTCATTGGGTAGTGCGTTGGTCGGCTCCATGTATATTTTAGATGAGCCAAGCATTGGACTTCATCCACGCGATACCGAGCGTATGGTTGAGGTATTGAAATCACTTCGCGACATGGGAAATACTGTTATTGTAGTGGAGCATGAGGAGGAAATCATGCGAGCCGCGGATCAAATCATTGATATTGGACCAGATGCAGGTTCACATGGGGGAAGGTTAGTTTTTCAGGGCACGATCAAAGAAATAAACAGCCAAACAAGTACGCACACTACGGATTACCTGAGCGGAAAGGAAAAAATAGTGATCCCATCCATTCGTAGAAAATGGAAGGATTCGATCAACATTATTGGCGCCCGCGAGAACAACCTTAAAAACTTAAAAGTCAAATTTCCCTTGGAGATATTGACGGTTGTAACCGGTGTAAGTGGTTCTGGTAAATCGACATTGATAAAGAAAATTTTGTACCCTGCTATCGGCCGAATGAATGGTACTGTAGGGGAGACGCCAGGTAAGTATGATCAATTGACTGGCGATTACTCTAAGATCAAACAAATCGAATTTATCGATCAGAATCCGATCGGTAAGTCATCTCGTTCTAATCCGATCAGCTATGTGAAGGCATACGATGCTATTCGAAATCTCTATGCTGATCAGCCACTAGCTCAACAACGGGGATACAAGCCTTCTCATTTTTCTTTCAACGTAGAGGGCGGTCGCTGTGAAACGTGCGAAGGTGAAGGTGAAATAAAAGTTGAGATGCAATTCATGGCTGATATCTATCTTGAATGTGAAAGCTGCCATCGAAAAAGATTCAAGCAAGAAGTGCTAGAGGTAGAACACAACGGCAAATCAATTGCCGATGTATTGGATATGACTGTGGAAGAGGGGCTTGAATTTTTTAGGGACAAGAAGACGATTTATGAAAGGATAAAACCACTTTTTGAAGTTGGATTAGGGTATGTAAAATTAGGCCAGTCCTCTAACTCACTCTCTGGTGGTGAAGCGCAGCGCGTAAAGCTTGCTTCGTTTTTGGGAAAGAATTCTTCCGATACCAGCGAGCGTATTCTTTTCATTTTTGATGAGCCTACCACGGGATTGCACTTTCATGATATTTCAAAATTGCTAAAAGCCATTAATGCATTGGTAGATGAAGGGCACACGGTAATTGTAATTGAGCACAATTTAGAGGTCATTAAATGTGCCGACTGGATCATTGACTTGGGCCCGGAAGGAGGAGAAAAAAACGGTGGATATCTTTTGTTTGAAGGGACCCCCGAAGAGATGGCAAAACAAGGAAAAGGGTATACTGCAGAATTTTTGAAGGGAAAGTTGAAATAACCTGTTTTACTCTTCGTGGCATTTTCATATCGATGTTGAAAGAATTTGCTGACGTGTAGCAATAAATGGGCTTGTATCGATGTTAAGTTTTTGTGAACGAGTCAAGGCGAAAAGAGTTTTTTCAGTAATTTTAATAGGGAATGAAGGGAATGATATCCTTCTTCATCTGAAAGGAGTCAACATTTTGATCAGTTTAATGATTACTTTTTCTCGCAGATAGTTATTCAGAGCATAAATCAAAAGAAAAGAAATGAAAAATTTAAAACTCTCAATAGCAGCTTTTTTGGCCTTTGTGATTGTGCTTCAATCTTGCAAACAGGCAGACGTAACATCACAGCAAGATGCGTTGCCAAAAACATTTGGCGTTGATATCCCCTCTTCGATCAGTAACAATGTTGGGATTACGGGCGGTCGATTATCAAATGGCCGCGTCAATGATGTTGCCAATGGAAATGCGATCTACAAGAACCTGAACACCTTTGTAGCTGTGGGCGAAGGATCTGCTCAACTTGTTCAGGCTTTTATAACGGCCATTAGAAAGTTTAATATTAACAAGGCGATTTCAGTAAACTATGTTAGCGATGATGACAAGCGAAGTAAGAATTTAGTTGTTACTGAAAAGGTCTCCTTCGAGGGCGTTACATGGGATCTATTATTGACAATTACAGATGCAGACTCGGAGAAGAATAGTGACGGAGGAAAAGGCTTACAGATTTTTTGGAACAAGACGACAAATGTAAACGGTATTGCAATTATCAAACCTTATAATTGCAATCGCACAAAAGACGCTAACCTACCAAATGCCATTTTTCGAATCGATTATGCAGAGGGCAAAAGTGCTTCGTATGATGCCGAGATGGTCGTTACCATTGTTGGTCTTCCAACAACCGGGCCGAACACCGATCAATTCTCAATTAATAACCTAAAAATGTTTGCTGGAAGAAAAGGAAATGTGGTGGATGTTTATGGAAACAGCAACCATCCTAACGCTAAGTTATTTTCAAATTCGCAAGGACAAGGTTTTAACTGGGCGTTTGTGGCAACGGGTTCAGACCCCGACAACATAGGCGTAGCAGAAGTGGGGTTGCCAGCCAGCACGTTGGACAATAGCGACCGAACAGTATTGTTGAAAGTCAACTCCATAAAAAACACATTTACCAGGGAGATTAATGCTGTATATCCTGGTATCAGTCAAAATAATCTGGATGCGTATCTGGTCAATACCAACGCTCCCGGCTATTTCAATCAAGGAGGTTTTGTTTCTGCCGGCACATCACCAGGAGCAGGGTGGACTGCCTTGGCACCGCGTATCGAGACGTTAACTCCTTATAATCCTAAAGTGATTGGCAACCTGACACTGTCATTTAAATAGTCACAAACGTTTTTTCGTTTTAAATAAAGAAGCCTTTGACCAAAATCAATGGCTTTTTCATTGCTAAATTAGGTGTAGTAATAATCAATATTTTGCCGCTCCTGTTGGCGTACTCTTCTTAATAAAATCTCTGATATGTTCATTGGATGAAGCCAAGTCTTCTGCGCGCAAGTACATCATATGTCCACTGCGGTAGCCTTCAAAGCGTAAACGGTCTTTCATTTTGCCGCTCGGGTCTAGTTGCCACATAGAATACTTGGCATCGAAGTAAGTGGTAGCTCCGTCATAGTAACCGCTTTGAATCATCACATGCAGGTAAGGGTTTTCAGCCATAGCCATGCGCAAATTTTCTCCTGTATTATCATTTGTATTGTCCCACGGCCGCACAGGACCAAACATATTATACTGTAGATCAGTTTTGTACTTTAGTACATCGCGAAGGTAGTAGTTGATGGCAGGCGTGAAGGAATGCAACCAAGAAGTAAGTTCAGAGTTATAGTCAGGGCTGCTGCCCGCTTGTTGTTTGTCGATACCCAGATAACGAGAGTCGAGGCGACCAACGGTGAATCCTTTTTCACGCAATAGATCTTTCCAGAAGTATTGTGTTGGCACTGCGAGATTGTGTTGCATTACGGTGCGCTCTGATAATCCGGAATAACGTGAAACACTGGCTGCTACTTGTTTTTTCTTAGCCTCTTCTAAAAAACCACCACGCGATAGGGCGGGAATAAAATCGTTAACGGTGAAGGCCTCTGATTCCGCCAGTACGTCCATTAAATCTTTTTGTTGAAGGTCGGCAGGCAATGCTTTTTGATACCACGCGGCAGCGGTGTAATACGGAAGAGAAAGGGCATCGTTCACGGGGCCATCGCGCTTGATTCCTAACTCGGTGGGCGAAACAAGGATTACTCCATTCAAGTACATCCAGTGCGCATTTTGTAGTTCGAGCGCCAGGCCAGACACACGAGTAGTTCCATAACTTTCACCAATCAAATATTTTGGAGAAGTCCAGCGACCTTGCCGAGAAACGAAATTGTCTACCCAATCACCCAGGTATTTAATATCGGCATTCACCCCAAAGAAAGTTGTCTTTTCAGCTTTCGGGTCAAGGATGCGCGAGAAGCCAGTATTCACGGGATCGACATAAACGATATCCGCTACATCTAGAATAGAATGTGGATTGTCATGAATTCCGTAAGGCTGAACGGGAAATCCTTCGGAGTCAATGTTTAAGACTTTGGGACCAGTGTAGGCAACGTGCATCCAGACAGATGCAGAACCGGGGCCGCCATTAAACGAGATGATAAGTGGGCGTCTGCTTTTGTCGGACACGTCACTACGCTCATAGTAAGTATAAAATAGCGCAGCACTAGGCTTGCCTTCTGCATTCCAAACAGGTTGTGTACCGGCTGTTACTTTGTAGGGTACTGCTTTTCCTTTTATGGTGACTTGACCCATGGAGTTGACTGCAGATTCAGCAGGTAACACTCTTTCTTGAGCCAAACCTAATACCGATGAAAATACTACTGTTGCGACAACGCAAAACCTCATTGAATTCTTAGCCATTGATTTCATTTCAAAATGTTTACCACAAATCAATCATCTTTCCCCGAGATTTATTCCAATTTATGGTTAACCACAATTTATAGAGTATAGACGGTTTCTAAACTGGATAGGAGCGGTCAAATTTCTTCCTTTTCGACAAAAGCCTTACATGCATACTACTCGAATAATAATTGACCATTTATCGATTTTTGAAGAAGGTACATTTGCATCTCATTAAAATAGATACAATGAAATCTGTAAAATTTGCACGTGGAATGAAAGTAAAAAAGAGAATTAATCTTACCACTGCACTTAGTATTTTTATGGCACTGCTATTCATAATGTTCCTCTACTCATTACAACAGTAGAAAAGGTTTATACAGAACGCATCGCCAGATCACTTAAAAAGCAGCATCGATTGCCATGCTACTTTTTTAAGGCAATTAGAATTTCGTTTAATTTGAGCAGTGCTTCCACAGGACTTATCGTATTGATATCGATTTGAGAAAGCATTTCGTGAATGGCTTTTGATTTGGGATCAATCTCAAACAAGCTCATTTGCTGAGTAGCTTTGGGCAATTCGTCAAATTTTTTGCCTTTGTCCTGATGTTTGTCCTTTTCTAAGAACTTTAAAATCTCATTGGCGCGCAGCACCACTTTGTTGGGCATGCCGGCAATCTGCGCTACGTGAATACCAAAACTGTGTTCGCTGCCACCTTCTTTTAGCTTGCGCATGAAAATGATTTTATCCCCAATCTCTTTCACGCTCACATTGAAATTTTTTACGCGCACAAAATCTTCTGCCAGTTGGTTAAGTTCGTGGTAGTGCGTGGCAAAAAGGGTTTTGGGTTTGTAGTCTTTGTGCTGATGTAGGTATTCGACAATTGCCCAGGCTATCGAGACCCCATCATAAGTAGAAGTGCCGCGACCAATTTCGTCCATCAAAATTAAACTTCGCTCGCTAAGATTATTTAATATGCTGGCCGTCTCCGTCATTTCTACCATGAAAGTCGATTCGCCTCGTGAAAGATTGTCGCTGGCTCCTACACGTGTAAAAATCTTATCTACAATGCCGATGGTAGCGGCCTCTGCAGGAACAAAACTTCCCATCTGTGCCATCAGCACGATCAAGGCCACTTGGCGCAACAAGGCTGACTTTCCAGCCATGTTGGGTCCGGTGATAATCAGAATTTGTTGTGTCTCGGTATCTAAGTAAATATCATTGGGCACGTAACTCTCACCAATGGGTAATTGTTTTTCGATGACAGGATGACGACCTGCTTTGATAGCGAGACGAGTAGAGTCACTGATTTCGGGCTTGCTGTATTTATTGACTTTGGCAGTAAGTGCAAATGATAGTAAGCAATCCAACACGGCTATCACTTTCGCGTTTTGCTGAATTTGCGAAATATAATCCGCTGTGTGCTGTACTAACTCCAGAAACAGTCGTTGTTCGATTACCGACAATTTTTCTTCAGCTGTTAGAATTTTTTCTTCGTAGACTTTCAATTCCTCAGTTATATAACGTTCGGCATTCACCAACGTCTGTTTGCGAATCCAATCGGACGGCACTTTGTCTTTGTTGGCGTTGCTTACTTCCAGATAGTAGCCAAATACTTTGTTGTACGAAACCTTCAATGAATTGATGCCGGTGCGCTCTACCTCACGCTTTTGCACTTGCAACAAATAATCTTTGCCCGCAAAAGCGATCGTTCGTAATTCATCTAACTCCGCATTGACGCCTGTTTTAATGATTCCACCCAGATGCATCAACATGGGCGCATCGTCTTTCAATTCCTTTTCAATCTTTTCCAACAAGTACTCGCAACGATGTAATTGATCCGCCAGTTTTATTATTTCTGATTTTATAGATTTCGAAAGTGACTCTTTGACAGGAAGAATAGCCTGGAGAGATCGCTTCAATTGAAGCAACTCGCGCGGATTGATTCGTCCTACAGCTACTTTTGAAATGAGTCGTTCTAAATCGGAAATTTGATGGAGATGCTCCGCCAACTTTTCCGTAAGGTCAGTTTCAGTATAGAAGTGCTCAACCACTTTTAGTCGCTCTTCGATTGCTGCTTTTTCTTTTAATGGCAAGATCATCCACTGCCGCAGTTGGCGCGAGCCCATGGGCGTGATGGTTTGATCAAGTATTTGCAAGAGAGGTACCCCCCCTTCGTTGGGCGAATGAATCAACTCCAGGTTACGAATTGTAAACCGATCGAGCCAAACATACTTTTCTTCATCGATGCGTGAGATACTTGCAATGTGGACCGTCTCTTTGTGTTCGGTGGCTTCAAGGTAATGCAGGATGGCGCCAGCAGCTACGACAGCCTCGTTCATACCATCCACACCAAAGCCCTTCAACGTGTTCGTCTTAAATTGCTGAATCAGTTTTTCGTTTGCAAAGTCATACGCAAAGACCCACTCATCCAATGCAAACGTGGCATAACTTTCTGCAAATTGTGTTTCAAACTTTTCTCGATGGCTTTTGGAAAAAATAATCTCTGCTGGTCCAAAACTTTGAATGAGCTTGTTGATATAGATTTCTGAGCCCTGTGCTGCATAAAACTCGCCTGTGCTTATATCTAGAAAGGAAATTCCAATATTATTTTTGCCAACATGTACAGATGCGAGAAAATTATTTCTTCTTTTCTCTAACACATTGTCGTTAAAGGAAACACCGGGCGTTACCAGTTCAGTTACCCCTCGTTTTACAATTCCTTTTACAAAACGTGGATCCTCCAACTGATCGCAAATCGCTACACGATGACCTGCTCGAACCAACTTAGGAAGATAAGTATCAAGTGCATGATGCGGAAAGCCGGCAAGCTCAATTTCAGAAGCAGACCCATTGCCTCGTTTGGTCAGGGTGATATCCAGTACTTTACTGGCCTTGATGGCATCTTCACCAAACGTTTCATAAAAATCCCCCACACGAAAAAGCAACAGAGCACCCGGGTATTTCACCTTTATGGCGTTGTATTGTTTCATTAATGGGGTATCCATTGCGCCTGTTCCTGCCATATTACCTACTGTATTTTTTAGGCTACTTAATGCGTGTGATCGCGTGACAAATAGCTCCATGTAAAAGGCAAAGATAACCGCCTTCGCGTAAATGTGACAAAATCAAAACATAAGTTCCGTTTTGTTTTCAAAGGCAATTCATTACTTTAACGATTGTAAAGACAACCCCATTTGAATCGCCTGCCAATATTCAGAGATAAGCCATACGAAACCCAAGTCATTCTTTTGATTTCTGGGGTGGCCATTTTACGGTTGTTGCTCGCACTTGTTATTGACCTGTCGCGTCAACAGGTAATGCTTGCTGAATTGATCACGGATTTTACATTATTGACCGTATTCACCGTTTTAGCTTATGTCACATTAACGAGAGGAAATTTCAAATCGATTCACCCCATATTTGGCGTGGTACTTATCATTCTCCTTGGTCTAAATTTTCTACAGTTTGGCGGTGTACACGGAAACTCGCGGTTTAATTTCTATGGGGGATTCTTTTTTGTCATTTTACTCTACACGAGTCGTCCACTCATCTTGCTGCTTTTGTTCCAATGCGTTTTGATGATAGGGCTTTCGGTATTTACCGCTTTCTCCGCTGGTGGGGAGACTCTTTTTTTTATTACGAATGATCTCGATTACACCGACTTTATTTTTATTCTCATCGTATTTGGTGCGCTTGCATTTTATCTAAAGGCACTCACTGAAAATGAAGTGGCAAGATTGCTATTATTATCAAATGAACTAAATGGTAAAGTGGCAGAAGCCAAAGTGCTCAACCAAGACTTGGTAGAGCAAGGCAGACAATTACAACAAGCTCAGCAACATCTCGAGATGGAAGTTTCCAAAAAATCAGCAGGCTTAATCGAAAAGCAGAAGGCGATCGAACGTTATATTCACCTCAATACAAAAGCAATTCAAATTCCCCTAAGCAGTTTGGATGAAGTCATTCACAGTATTGAGGATGCAGGTGTACTAGACAAAATGCTATTGGCCTCCCACTTGGAATTGAAGGAAGTAGTGAGCGGTATTTCAAAAACGTTACAATCCAATGAACAGCTTACTCGAACAAAGATCAGTTAGCAAAGAACTGGAAAAGGACTTGCTGCTATACGGAATACTGGTGAGCATCGGCTACCAGCTCTTTATGGTACTGATGAGCCTGGTGCCAGTGGTGAATCCTTCGATGGCATTGCTTAACATCTTTATCACTGCAGTTATTTTCTTTATCTACCTTTTGGCGCAACGACTGGGGTCACACCCGGGCGTATTGCTTGCGTTGCATGGGCTTGCTGTGGCAGGGTTTGCTTTTTTCTGGATGAACTTTGGAGGATTGGCGGGTACGATCCCCAGTTTCCTTTGCATTTATAGTGCGTTTATCATCGTTTGTTCACGTGGCCTCTGGAGAGTTTTCATTCTTGCTACGCTGGTTGTTTTGATCTTTCTGTTTATGGGATTTCCTTCATTATTTGGAATGACTTCACTTTGGGAACCTGAAAAAACAAATCCGTTTCAACAATTCATTGACTATCTGATCATGGGAGTATTGACTCTCATTTTCATTCTTTACATGAAAAGGAAGTTTATTTTCTATCGCCAAGCGGTTACAAATCGCTACCGCCAGCTCGATCAAATCGCTCAAACACTTCACCAACAAAACCAAGAGTTGGCAACTCGTCAAGAAGAAACGAGGGCGATCAATGAAAACTTAGAATCGCTCGTGGATGAAAGAACCCAAGCCAACGAACAGAAAAACAAAGAGCTGGCTGAGTATGCCTTTATCAATGCACATATGTTGCGTGCTCCGCTATGCCGTATTCTCGGGCTTATTAGTTTGATGGAGAAAGAGCCTGATCGATATCGTCCAGATCAACTTTCCCGGCTGAAAGTATTGGCGCAACAAATTGATCAACAAGTGAGGGAAATTAACACGGCTATTAGCTGATCTTTCTACGCTATTCCCACAGAGAACTCACAATTAACATTTAGTTAAGAGATTGTTGGGATTTCATTAACAGGGCTTCAATACGTTTCAGCATACATTTAGGAAACAAAAAAATCTACCTATGAATAAATTAACTTTCTTAGTTCTTTGCCTATTTCTTTCCATTCCAACTCTTGCGCAGAAAACAGAGACCAAGCTGTTGAATGAAGTAGGACTATCGCAACTTAAGCAAGAGCCTTATGCAACCTGGTACTCAAAAAACAATGAAGACTACCAGCCCAATGTACACGTAGTAGAAGCTCTTAAGAAAACAGATCCCTCGAAATACACGATGAAAATATTTTTCGGCTCATGGTGTGGCGATAGCAAACGAGAATTGCCGAAGATGACAAAACTTCTCGAAAAGTTATCTTTTCCGCAAAAGAATCTTACGCTGATTGGAGTTGACGATTCCACTGAATTATACAAACAATCGCCCCAGCGGCAAGAAGTGGGAATGAATGTTTTTCGGGTGCCTACTTTTATTATTTACGAAAACAATAAAGAAGTAGGACGTATTGTAGAATATCCCGCAGAAACAATTGAGCGTGACCTGCTCAAAATATTATCTAAAAAAGAGTATGTTCCAAATTACTTTGGCTATCCGCAAGTCATTCAGTGGATGAAGGACGGATTGCTGACCGATGAGAATGTGAGCGCCCGTGGGCTTGCCATGCAATTAAAAAGTCGCGTCAATAATGAATCTGAACTCAACGCGTGTGGATATGTGCTGATGGCCCAGGGGAATGTGAAGGAAGCCGTTACCGTTCTTAAAATTAACGCAAATCTATTTCCGCAATCTGCCAACTGTTGGGATAGCTTGGGGGAAGCATATTCAAAAGCTGGACTGAAAGATAAAGCAGTTCAAGCGTATGAATATGTGTTAGAGTTAGATCCTAAAAGTGAAAATGCGAAAATCCAACTTTTGAAACTAAAAGGGTAGTTTAATATAGTTTGATAGTTCATGATATATCCTCATTATATTCGCATCTATGAACTTTCATTATTTTACAAGACTTCTTCTATTTAGTAGCGTTGTTGGAATCCTTTTCCTCTTTTCTTGCTCACCACAAAAGGAAAATCAGTCAGCAGAAATCAACGAAACTACGTGGGCCATTCTGCCATTTGTAAAAGTCGATAGCCTGAATCCTATACTGGCTGCTGGAGACGGAAAGTTTTATTGCCCAATTTTAAAGAAGGAAGTAAGCTGGGAAGAAAAAGATGTTTTTAATCCAGCCGCAGTAGTTCGGAACGATTCAGTTTTTCTGATTTATAGGGCGGAGGACACCATTGGAAAATACGCAGGCACTTCGAGATTAGGATTAGCCGTTAGTACAGATGGGTTGCATTTCGTTCGTAATAAAGAACCGATTTTGTTTCCTGCTGAAGATGCGATGAAAATATATGAGTGGGAAGGAGGGATTGAAGATCCACGCATTGTGGAAAGAGAAGACGGGACTTACGTTATGACCTATACCGCTTATGACGGGAAAGTAGCGCGTTTATGTATTGCCTCTTCTTCTAATTTAATCGAGTGGACAAAGCACGGATTGGTGCTTGAAGGAAAATATATTGACTTGTGGAGTAAGTCGGGGGCTATTGTTGCCAAACAAATGGATGAAAAAATAGTGGCGCAAAAGATCAAAGGAAAATACTGGATGTATTTTGGAGATACCGATTTATTTCTGGCTACTTCAGATGATTTGATTCATTGGCAGCCAGTTGAAGAAAATAGCAAATTCAAATCCATACTTCAACCACGCAAAGGTTATTTTGATAGTCGGTTAGTGGAAAGTGGACCCTATGCTTTGTTGACTTATAAAGGAATTGTGTTGATTTACAATGGCATGAACCTCGATGTGGGTGGCGATAGTACAATTGCCAAAGGTGCTTACTGTGCAGGTCAGGCTTTGTTTGATAAAAATGATCCTTCTAAACTAATCGACCGATTGGAGAAAAATTTTCTGCGTCCTGATAAGCCTTACGAAATATCCGGACAAATCAATCAGGTTTGTTTTGTGGAGGGGTTAGTGCCTTTTCATGGAAAATGGTTTTTGTATTTTGGCACGGCCGATTCGAAAATTGCAGTGGCCACTTCCTTTATTTTGCCAGCCAATTAAAAAGCATTATTCCTAATAGACCGAACACAATACTCAAGTGAACAATTAGCCAAATCTGTTGGTAAGCAGGCCGGTTGTTCCACATCACTTTTTGATCAAAGGGGTCAAAGACTAAGGCAATGCCGAAGTTTGACATGGCCGTGGGAATATCTTTTTTTGCCAATAGGAAGTAAAGTCCCAGCGCAACAAACGCTCCATACAAAAATCGGTTGTATTTAAAGGTAAGGTCTTTAGGCTTGTCGTTTTCTTTTGTGGTGGTCATACTTTTGGATTAATAGTTTTACATGATTTTTTCTTTTGCGTCTCCATAGAGGATAGAAACACGGACATAGAACTGGCTGCAATCGCTACCCAAATCATCGTATCAGAAATATCAGAACTTGAATCGAGAACCGTAAAGAGGGCTGCTAGAAAGACAAAGCCAGCAGCAATGCCGATCGCCAGTGCATGCTTTCCGAATTGTGAAGGTTTTTTAGTTTCCATGAATCTTTTTCCAGTTAGTAGGCTTTCTGGCAAAAGAATTACAAAACCCCCAAACTTTTTTCAAGGATAAGCACGGGGAAGTGCTTTTGAGACAATGGCGAACTGAAGAATTTTCTATTTCACCTTCGCCATACACAAAGAACTTGCGAGGTAAATCACTTCATTGGGCGAATTCGCGTCAACTTTCAATGTCAGGTTTTTTCTTTTGGCTTCGTCCATGCGTGAGTATTTCAAATCTGAGTCAGCATACTTCCATGCCACGTCCAATTGCTTTTTAACCTCATCCGCTTCTTTTAGTTTGCGTTGTGCCTTGAGGCATTCATAAAGCCCCGTAAGCGCAAAACCATTTTTTGGCCAAGTGGTCAAGTCATCAGTATAAATTTTTTCAGCCCCAGCATAGTCACCTGCCAACATCAGCACGTTACCCAATAGATGTCGTACCGAGAAAAACCAATCGGGTGGTTCGTTGTAATTCAAATTGTCTTCCAGTACAATGGCTTGCTTGAGAAGTTCGGTTGCCGTTTTGTAGTCGCCTTTTTTCATCATCAACTCTGCTTTTAAAACCTTCGATGCAATTTTACAAACCTGGTCTGCCGGATTGATGGCCCAAATAACAATTTTCTTCACTCCCTCAGAGTCGGTCAATCTATCCAGCGAGTCCAATTCAGTCTGCGCCTCATCCAGTTTGTTGAGATTTGCAAAAGCCATTCCCCGGGCGTAGTGCCAAATGGCCTTTGGGTAAGCTAAGTCTTCATCTGGTTTAGTGGTTGCTATTATTTTTTCCCATTGTTCAAATTTTACCAACACGTGGAGGGGAATGGTAGTGTAATGCAAAACGGTTTCGTATCCGGGCTCACGAAAATATTTTTTGTCCAAAATGCTCACGGTCTTGTAGGCGGCTTCAATTGCTTTTGCACCTCTGCCTTCAAACGTGGCTGTGGCGGCCAGGAAATGGTAGTTGTGGGGGTAGTAATACTGAGGATACACGCCTTGCGACTTGCATTCAGCGATATAGATGCTATCGGCTACAACAGCTTTTTCATTGGCGATCGATCCTTCATGATAGTCTCCGGTATTGATATAAATATGCGAGGGCATGTGCACCAAATGCCCTGCCGATGGCACCAACGTTTTTAATCTTTCTGCACTGATCAGTGCTTTTTCAAGATCGGGTCCCGCTTCTGTGGCGTGGAGATAAAGATGATTAGACAGCGGATTCGTAGGGTTGATCACCATCGCGCGTTCGAGCACTTGTAGTAGCTCAGTTGTCCAAGGTTGAGGTGCGCCTCCCTTTCGCTCGAAAAAATTCCAGGCATGTAAATTCATAATGGACTCCGCATAGAGCGTGGCCACAAAATCATTTTCGGGAAATTGAGAATAGGCTGCTTTCATGGAAGCAGAATATCCTTCGCTATTGGTTGCGATTGAATCAGTAGGAAACTTAACCTCAATTGCTTTAATGATGGCTTGCTCCCAAGGCGAAGCACTTTGACTAAACCTCACTGCTTTTTGAACGGCCTGCTTGATGTCGTTGACGGCTCCCATATTTTGGCCACCCGAATTGTAGTTAGGGCCCAGCACATAGGCAATTCCCCAATAGCCCATCGCAAAGGTGGAGTCCTGACGGATGGATTCGCGAAACGATCGCTCCGCTTCCGCATGGTTAAATCCGTTGGCCATGATGACACCCTGATTAAAAAAGAGTTTTGCATATTTGGATGGCGTGGAGATATTCACTTGATAGTCGCCAATGTTCTTGAGGATCGGAGCCTCAAAGGTTGGTTTCTTGTCGGCACATGTTGTGAACACTAGAAGTAATGAAACAAAAATCAATGTGCTTTTCATAGCAAAAGGGGTTTGGAGGGTATTTTTCTGCAATTCTAAGGTAATAAATATTGTGAGTGCTTGTGCGGTGCCGGAATTCGAAGCTGCATAATTGTCTGCGTTGCTCAACGAAATTAAGAAACTAAAACTAATAATTTACACGCCCACTGACATTGCATAAGCACATTGAAGGCCATCAACAGGTCTTGCAGGTCAGCACCTTCTCCGCGTGGCGGAAGATAGGACAGGGATGGGGAAATACCGGTGCCAGTGTATGGGAGGTTGAATGGAGTGATTGTAATTCGCTAGCCCCGTTGCACTTGAACTTTTAGGTCTTTTCAACGTACTTCTGAAGTTCCAAATTCATTTTTTCAAACCCCTTAGGTGCTAATTTCATCATCGGTAATTGTTGCATAATTAACGAAAGAATGCCGCGATACTCTTCCCTGTTGACGAGATGCGTTTTACCGTTTTTTAAATGGGTCAATTCAAAAAAATGCTCGCCATCGAACACGCGGGGCATACCTGTGATAGCTAACCAACCGAACACCTCTTTTTCTTTCCATTGCGAAACAATGGGCTTAAATTCATAAGGGGCAGCACCTTCAACCGCAAGTTTCAAATGCAGCTTCTCGTTGGGCGCTACCTTACCACCCAAATATGAAAGTTGAGTGTTCCAACGGTTATAATTACCAAAGTCGATAATAGTCTTCCAGACTTTTTCTACTGTGGCATCTAGTGTTATCTCATGTCTAACTTCAAATTTTGTTCTGCTTAAGATGATAAGCAAAACAACTATTATGAAAACGGCTATCCACATAATTTGATTAATTTTTACTTGAAATTTATGCAAAAGAAAGATTTGTCTCAATCAAATTTAAACGCACTCATCGATAAATTCTTCCATTGAAAAGCTTCATAAATCTTAGTTGGTTTTTCGCCCAGCGAACTGGCAAATACTAGCGGCAAGTAATGCTCGGAGGTGGGATGCGACTGATTGAATAGCGGATGTTGATAAGCCGAGATGAGTTTGGCCGGATAATTTGGGTCGATGGTGTCGGCAAGTTTGTGTGTGATAAAATTATCAAAGTCCTTTGCCCAATCGGCAGGAGCAATACTATGTCCTCCAAATTTTTGAATATCATTTCTGTTATGAACTAATCCACCACTACCCATGAACAAAATATTTTCTTTCCGAAACGGGTTCAATGCCTTCGCCACTTGTTGATGAATAACCGGGTCGAGTAGATATTGCTGCGAAATCTGAATAACGGGAATCTTATCGGTTGGAAACAAAAGTAGTAGTGGGATCAATGCTCCGTGATCAAGCGTGCGATTGGGCTCAGCTTTTGCTTCTATGCCACTTTGACGTAACACATCAATCATTCGTTTTGCCAAGTCAGGATTTCCGCTCGTTGTAAAACCCGATTGAAATTCCGGTGGGAAGCCCTCGTCCATTTGATTCATTGTCAAACCTGTGGTTATAGCAATCATATCGGTTTGCCAATGACCCGAAAAAACAACGATGGCTGATGGAAGATTCTTGAAGTGTAATGCACGGATTTTTTGGAAGTCTGCTTTTAACTGCTCGCTTTTAAAGGCCTCGTAAATTGTTCCGTGCGAAATAAAAAGGCTCGGCTGTTGGTAATTGATCATCGTAGCAAAGGTAATATGTAAATGTATTTTGGCCACTCCGTCTTCTGAACGACAATTAACTACCCAATTTAAACTAGCTTACGTGAAGCCTTGTTTTTATATAAGCCATGAAGAAACTGCTATCAGAAATTAGAGATTGTACAGTCTGCAAAAAGTTTTTACCAAACGCGCCTCGACCAATCGTTCAAGCATCTAGCCAGTCAAAGATTTTAATTATTGGCCAAGCGCCCGGGCAAAAGGTGCAAGACAGCGGCATTCCTTGGGATGATAAAAGTGGTGATGAATTGAGACGATGGTTAAATGTAACAAAGGAGCAATTCTATGATCCCAAATTGTTTGCATTAATGCCAATGGGTTTTTGCTATCCCGGCAAGGGCTCTTCTGGTGATTTCCCCCCTCGCATTGAGTGTGCTCCGCTGTGGCATGGTAAAATGTTATTACAGATGAAAAGCGTAAAACTCACATTGCTCATTGGTCAATACGCACAGAAATACTATTTAGGAAAAGCGTTTAGCGAAGCCATCACCGATAACGTAAGAAATTTTCAAAAATTTTTGCCGAATTATCTACCTCTCATTCATCCCTCTCCCCGTAACCGAATCTGGCAAAAGAAAAATCCATGGTTTGAGAAAAAGGTAGTTCCTGAATTGAGGCAAATTGCTGCCGAGGTTATTTTATGAACTTTTAAACCCTGGGTGGTTCGTTGATCATATATATTTCAGGAGGCCTTTGGTTATTGCGCCCACACTTTACCCCAAAACTCATCTCTTCACCCCTCAATTCACTAATTTTTTGCAACCCAAACAGTAGTTTCTAAGTTTGTGGTGTATGGAGCACGCACAGGCAATTAAATCTTCAGAAAGCAATTCGTTAGAAGGCTCGTGGACGCAGCGATTTGTGGATTGGCTCAACGCTCCCTTCCCATTCTATCTAAATGACGACCGTAAGAATTTCTTGTTAGTTACGGTTCTCAGTGCTTTCGTTACCCTGTTCCTTTATCTATTCAAGACAGAATCTGAATTTGCGTTTGCCAACGGGCTAGAATGGCTTCACGGGCTAATTACATTTGGAGCGCTGCTATTTAATCTTTTGGTCCTTCCTCGAATTTTTCCTGCGTTGATGGATCCCACGGCATGGACCATCAAAAAATATATTGTTTTCAACGTGTTGCATTTAGCCTTGATTTGGGCGATAGCTACGGTTCTTGAAAAAATGTTTTTCTGCCCTTTCGATATGGGATGGCTTACTGTCGCGCGACATACCGTGGTGCAGGTTGCGATCAAAGGAATCATACCCATTGCACTTTGTACCTTGTTTTTGAAAGCACAACTCTTACAGCAGAGCTTGCGTGAGGCCATTAGGACCAACCAAGAGTTGCAAAAGATTCAAGTGCTCAAGCGCGAGGCCAAAGAATCAATAAAGACAGCAAATCAAATTACTCTCTATTCAGATACAAGCGAGAGCCTTTCATTTAATCTCCCGGATTTGCTGTTTATAGAGGCGGATGATAATTATTCTACTGTGATGTGGAAGGAAGACGGAACTATTCAAAAAAAACTACTGCGCGTGAATCTTAAAAACCTCGAATCACAACTAGATAATTCATTCACGCTTCGTTGCCACCGTTCGTATATTGTAAACGTTAATGCTATCAGCGCCATCAGTGGAAACACCAACGGCTACAAACTAAAAATCAATGGCTCGGATTTTTCGATTCCCGTCTCTCGCCCCAAGGGAAAAGAGATCATGGAGAAAATCAGTCAGTTGAGAAACATGATGGAGTTGAGTTAACTCTTTTTGAGCCTAATGCAAACGGCTTTTTCGTTTGTTGAGTTTTACAATTACTGCTTTATCTTTAGTGTACGGATAACTAAAAACATCTGGAAAAGACATTTATACTTCGAATAGCGCTGGCTATCATCCTTCTCACACACAGTCTGCCGGGTATGTTTGATGGTGGCGCTCAAGCTTTTGGTAAATTGTACCTCAATCAAGTTGGCTTCTCTCCGTTGGGCGTTCCGCTGGCGTGGGCAATTAAAATTTCTCACGTGGTGTGCGCGATACTATTGCTTTTGAATAAGTATATTAAATTGGCAGCCATCGTTACCATTTCTGTTCTGGTGATGGGTATTCTATTGGTACATCTTAAAGAGGGCTGGTTTGTTGTGGGTGGAGGAAGAAATGGTGTGGAATACAATTTTCTACTCATCTGCGTGCTTGTCTTTTTGATGTTTCCTGATGGCTTTAGAAAATCAAACTCCTCGAAATAACGGAGAAGTATTGTCAGAAAAAAAGTAGCTATTTTTCGCAGGCCAACTCGCGGTCTCAAATAAAAAGCAACTTTTTCGATCTCCTTTCGTATATTAACTGCAATTACGAACAATATATGCTCATCTGGTTCTTCCTCGCGGTGTATCAGCTTTACTGAAAATATCCATTCATGAATAACAAGATGTTTTTTAGGTACCGATTGTTTTTAGCGGCATTAGTAACGATTGCCATCTGGTCACTTCTGATTTGGAATTATTATCATGGGGGCGTACCCAGTCATCATTTACTAGCTCAAAAAGATTTACCCTCATTTTCTAATTGGTGGGGCGGACTTTCGCTTCCACTGCTTGCTTGGTTTCTATCTTATCGCATTCAAAGGAGAATTGATAATGGAAAGGATAAAGGTTCAAAACAAGCAAACATACCCTCTCAGGTAGTTTATGGTTTTGTCGGTGCGCTGTTATTTGGAGCAGTGCTTTCAATTTTTTTTACTCTTGAGAATAAGGAGTTTCCATTCTATATGATGATGGGGCTTCTTGCACTTGCCCTCTTCTTCCCCATCTATAGAGCAGAATGTTTTCTTGGCTTTGTCATTAGCATGACCTTTACATTTGGTGGGGTGCTTCCGATTATCATTGGGTCTATTCTAATTTTATTGGGCGCAGTATTATATCTGCTTATTCGTCCTGCAGTAATTACAGTTTCCACTAAGCTTCTACACCTCGTTACTGCTAAGAAATAAAATTCCCATCAGCTAAAATGTAACTTTTAAGTAAGTTGGGCGTCTTACACCATTGGCCCATTATAAAACGTATTGACAATTTCATCATGAACAACAACATACCGTTAGACAAAGCCCATGTCAACATTCGGATTAAACTGGTCGCCTTGTGGGCTGCGGTGATGTTTTTCTATATCTATGGCGATTACTTCGCGCTGTACATACCCGGTCAAGCGGGCAAGCTCGTCACGGGCGACACCTTACTTAGCAGTCCAACTAAAGTTTTTGCCGCTTCTGTTTTAATGTCCTTTCCATCTATTGTCATTATTTTAACGATCATCGCAGGGCCCAGTCTTGCACGTTGGGTAAATATAATTTTCGGTATCATCTTCACAGGCATTATGGTATTGATTGCTGCTACGTCAATCCCTATCACTCCGGAGATAGCCGCCTATGTATTCTATGCGGTTGTTGAGAGCTGCATTACGCTTGCAATTGTATGGTATGCCTGGAAATGGCCAAGAGAAAACAAAGGCGTCTGACACTCCTGACGATCTTGACGCGTGATTCGCAAAAAAAGGGATTGATTAATAATCTTGTAGGATAATTCGTATTCGAAAATGCCCAAAGGCGGAACGGATTTAGTCAATAGAGTTCCTTTCCATTCGCCACAACTCTTCTCTACTCGCCCCTTCATTCGTTCGTTGACCTCAAAATCTTTGTTCCTTGCCCCAATTGGAGATAATGAGTGGCTGAAGTAAAGCCGATCTACGTCTTTCATAAAAAACTAAACAACTATTTTATGAAAACAGCATTGACTATCGTTTTCCTTTTCGCTTTCGCGCTCGTTTCGGCTCAAACCAAAACCGAATTACCTCGTACGGATTTTACTATTGATCTTTCGGAGTCCAGCCTAATGATAAAACCGGGCGAATCCAAGCAAGTGACGGTCTCTATTGCTCGGTCTAAGTACTATGCAAAAGAAAAGGCCATACTTGGATTACAAAGCGCTTTGCCCGCAGGCGTAACGGTTTCGTACGAGCCTAAAGAAGGAAATTTTGAATCCAGCATTGCTACGATAACAATTGCCCCGGATGCTGCGAATGGTGTACATCAATTGGTCTTGAGTGCTATGCTCAGTACGAAAAAGAAAGGAACCATTTTGAGGGTTACAATTGGTCCAGATCAGATCGCTGCAAAATAGAAAAACGTAAAGAGAAGAGGCCTTTCCATTTATGTGGGAAGGCTTTTTTTATGTTCATAACCCGCTGTAATTTTGAGACCAGTAATCCTACTAATCGTTTTACTTAAACATTTGGATACCGGAAGATGTTAGCTATGGCGCGAAAAGGTAAGTATGGCATCTGAAAGGGAGTTTACCAACCTCATTGAAGAAAACAGAGGGATCATCTTTAAGGTGATACGCCTCTACGTAAACCATGAGGAGGATGAGCGCGACTTGTTTCAAGAGATACTTTTTCAGGCCTGGCGAACGTATCCCAATTTCAAGGGGCAATCAAAGTTTTCTACGTGGCTGTATAGGGTCGGGCTGAACACTGTGTTAACATATAAGCGAAGACCACAGTTGGTGGTGCCACACGAAGATTTGTCGTTGCTGAAGACAAGTTCGGGTGACAAGATTCCAAGCGAAGAAACCGAGGCATTGTACATCGCCATCAGAGAACTAAATGAAATAGACCGGATGATTGTCACGTTGCATTTGGATGGGTATGAAAACGAAGAAATTGCAGAGATATCAGGGCTGACCAAAAACAATACAGCAGTGAAGCTACATCGCATCAAAGAAACCTTAACCAAAAAATTGAAAGCCTTATAGTATGGAATTAGGGGAGCTTTGGAAAAAATTAGATTCAGATAAACTCAGCAAGCCGGTGCTAGGAGCCGTGCATATTCAAAAGAAATCTAAGCATCCGGTACAAAAGCTGAAGAATGCCTACCTGATTACTACCGGTTTTTCTGTTGTGTCTTTACTTGCGTTTGTTGTTCTTTTCTTTTTGTTTGATGAATGGATTGTTAAGGTTGGACTGGTCTTTATGATCTGTAGTTACATTTTCTTTTTTGCAACCAACTTTTCGATGTACCGAAAAGTAAGCATTGCACTACCCATTGATAAAAGCCTTAAGACAGCGCTTTTGCATACGTATAATTTTATAACCGAGAACATTCGTTTTCAAGAAAGGGTAGCAGTATTTATTTATCCTTTTGCAACAGCTTCCGGTTTTTTAATGGGCGGTTCTGAAGGAAGCGGCAACGTAATGAAGATGTTGGAAAAGAAAGAAGTCTTGGTAGCACTAGTTGTTTCTTGCGTTGTTTTAACCCCCCTTGCCTTTTATTTAACCCGGTGGATGTATAAAGTGTCTTATGGGAAGTGCCTGAAAGAGTTAAAAGCTCGCATTGAAGAATTGGAGCGCCCAGATTAACCTTTTTAGGCTGCCGTCTAAAACGAATATCAGATACCTTTTAGCAAGGGCGTTGTTTTCGAACAGAAATTAAAACAACTTTAGCGCAAACATCATCCCTATGCGCTACTCACTAGTTGTACTTTGCTTGGTTTCTTTTTCGACCTATTCCCAGAAGAAGAATGCGACAGTAACTAATATTAAGAAACCGCTCAGCCACTCAGTGTATGATAGCTGGAAAGAAATTCCATATAAATCATTAACTCCCGATGGTGCGGTGGCCGTGATGGCGATCAACCCACAAGATGGAGATGGCAAAATAGTATTCTATCATTTAAAAACGAATACACAAGATTCGGTAAGGCGCGCGGCAGAAATCGGGCTTACTTTCGATAGCAAGCAGGCCGTTTTCAAAATCAAGCCACAACAAAAAGTAGTCAAAGAATTGCGCAGGCAGAAAAAGAAAAAAGAAGATTTACCAAAAGATTCATTAGGCATTTATTCAATAACCACAAGAAAAACTGAAAAAGTAGCCGAGGTAAAATCATTTAAAATCCCTGAGAAAGCGGGAGGATGGGTGGCCTATCAGTTAGAAGCAAAAAAAGAAGCAAAGCCAAAGGTAGAAGAGAAGTCACAATCTGACGTAAAGCCCGAGGAGAAAAAAGAAGAGAAAAAACCTGAGCAAAAGGCCAAAAGGAAAAAGGCTAACACTGATGAAAACGGCTATACTCTTGTACTGCGCTCATTTGCAGATGGCAAAGAGAAAACTTTCGGCTATGTGAAAGACTATTCTTTTGCAAAATTTGGTCAAAGCTTGTTGTTTTCCTCTACAGGAAATGACTCGACCATGAAGGCGGGTGTGTATTGGTATGACTTGACCAACGGCAACCTTACCCCATTGCATCAAGGCAAATCTAAATTCAAATACAAAGGCCTTTCCATCAGTGAAGATGGAAAGCAAGCTGCCTTCTTGCTTGATACGGATACGACCAAGGCGCTTGTGCGCCATTTCCAACTTCACACGTGGAAGCAAGGCGAACCGTCATCCAAATTAATCGATGCTGAAAATTCGTTGGCGTTACCCATCAATTGGTTGGTAAGCGAGAATTACACGCCTCTCTTTAGTAAAGATGGAAGCAAGTTGTTTTTTGGTTCAGCACCAACTCCGGCCGTTGCCGATACCACACTGCTCCCAGAAGAAATGGCTGTGGTAGAGGTGTGGGGTGGCAATGACGATTACATCTATCCACAACAAAACAAACAGCTCGACACCGAAAAGAAGCGCAGTTATTTAGTAGCCTATGATTTGGTAACAAGCACAATCAGGCAGATTGGCAACAAAGAGGTGCCCACGATTACCATCGGAAACGAAGGCAATTCAAAAATTCTGTTGGGGGAAAGTGATGTAAAGCACCGAAAGATGATCACATGGGACACCCAGAATTTCTCAGATGTTTATGTGTTTGACTTGGCCACCAACACTCGAAAATTGGTGCAAGAAAAGATAAAAGGCAATGCCAATCTCTCGCCATTGGCCGAGTACGTGTATTGGTATAGTCTGCCCGACACAACTTGGTTTGCCTATCACATCGCCACAGAAAAAACCAGCCTGGTTTCAAAAGGCATTAGGGCAGGCGATGAAGAAGATGATCACCCTGATTTTCCAAACTCGTATGGTATGGCTGGTTGGACAAAAGACGATGCGCGCCTATTGATCTACGACCGTTATGATATTTGGTCACTCGATCCAAAAGGCAATGAGGCACCCATCAATGTTACAAAAATAGGCCGCACTGAAAAGATTCGTTTCCGTTACCTTCGATTAGATAATGAAGAGCGTTTCATCGACCCCAACAAAGAACTTTTGTTGAGCGCATTTAATGAAACTACTAAGGCTGCGGGCTACTACAAACTCAATCTAAAAACCAATCAACTGACTAAGTTAATGATGAGCGATAATCGCTATTCGTTTACCGCGAAAGCAAAGAGTTCCAATCAACTTTTGTTCACACGAGAAAGCTTCCGCGAATATCCCGATGTGTGGACCACCGATTTCTCATTCGCAACGCCAAAGAAAATTAGTGATGCCAACCCGCAAATGAAAAATTATTTCTGGGGCTCTGTAGAAAGAGTTTCATGGACATCGCTCGACAACATTCCACTAGAAGGCTTGTTATACAAGCCCGAAGGCTTTGATCCAAAAAGGAAATACCCGATGATGGTATATTTCTACGAAAAATATGCAGAAGATGTTCACCAACACTATGCACCAGCGCCTATTCGGTCGTTTATTAACTTCTCTTTGTATGCCAGCAATGGCTATTTGGTTTTCGTACCCGACATCGTGTACAAAATCGGCTATCCGGGAGAGAGTGCGCACAACTGCGTGTTGCCGGGTGTTACATCTTTGATCAGCAAAGGATTTGTAGATGAGAAACATATTGGAGTACAAGGCCATAGTTGGGGAGGCTATCAAGCAGCTTATTTAATCACACGCACTAATTTATTTGCCGCTGCAGAAGCTGGTGCGCCCGTAGTGAACATGATCAGTGCATATGGTGGTGTGCGTTGGGAGAGTGGTTTGAGTAGGATGTTTCAATACGAAAAATCACAAACGCGTTTGGGAGCTTCGCTTTGGGAGAAACCTCTACTGTATTTAGAGAACTCGCCCATTTTATTTGCCGATAAAATTCAAACTCCATTGATGATGATGCATAACGATGCGGATGGCGCGGTGCCGTGGTACCAGGGGATTGAGTATTACATGGCCATGCGCAGAATGAACAAACCAGTGTGGATGCTGAATTACAATGGACAGGGACACGGCCTTACACAAAGGCAAGATCGCACCGACTTCGCCATTCGCATGATGCAGTTCTTTGATCACTATCTCAAAGGGGCATCTATGCCCACGTGGATGAAGACGGGGATAACAGCGGTGGAGAAGGGGACCACAAAGGGGTATTGAAAAATAGTAAATAACTGAATTGTTCTGCATTAGAGCTGACTATTCCGATTCAGTACCAGACGTACATCAATTTCGCGATCGACATATTTCCATTCTTCTGTGTCCCGAAGTGAGTCCAGTAATTTGTCAAATAGAGACTCGTCTGCTGGGGCATATTCAAACCAGGTAACGAAGTCAAACGGCTGGCCTATGTCGCGACAGTGATACAACTTCCGCGCTATGGCAGGAAGATAGTTTAGTCCGATTTCAGTGTGATGCGACTGAGCTTCAAAAATTCTCCTTCGCTCGTCTTGCGCGAGGGCCCACCACGCTTCTGTCTTTCGAATAGGGATGAAAGCTGCACACGTTGAGTTTGGTCTGCCTAGTTCTGCTTGCACGGCTGCAAGTTTAGTGCGTTCTCTCATTTCAGCATAGCGTACGTTGCTGGTAAATGCTTTAATCCTCCATAGACCATTATGGTCTTGCTGGGTAACATCGCTCGAAAGAACCGATAGGTGAGTGACCGGCTCGAGTGCATCACCCATAAGTGTTTCCATGCGAGTAACTTTCCACTCGCCAACACTACCGCCAACGAAGTCGAGAAAGTTTCCTTGCATCCTTAATCCTTTTTGATTTTAGGCCACTGTTCGTCCGCTTTTTTGATCAAGCCAGCTTGGTCTTTATTCCACAAAGTCTTTACGTTTTGGTTATAGTTAAAGTAAAGTTTGTTATCAACAATTGTCCATGTGTCCGGTTCCGTGGGTGCTTTGTATCCACCGGCCGTTCCGTAAGCACAATACCCTCCATATTGAGGTGCGTACTTTTCAGGATTGGCAACGAACAAATCTTTGTTGTTCTTAGCTGCAAAGTGCCAAGTGGCACCATTCCATTCGTGCGTAAATTGCTTTGATCCTTTCACGGCTTTGCTATCGACAAAGAAGGCAACAGGGTCATACCCTTTGATGGCTCCGCTCTCGGTAGCGAACACTTCGCTAGTTTGTGCGAATGAGTCGAAAGACAACAAAAACAAAATAAGGGCCGATAGATTTTTAACTGTTTTCATATTTGCTTTTTTTGGCGTTGAACAAATTTAGATGGATGTGTTGCCAACGTAGGTCGGTTACCTGACATTCAAGTTTCTTTAAAAATAGATTTGATCTTTTCAAGACAGATTGAGTTAGACTGGCCATACGAAGTGAGCTTAGTAAAGTACAGGTAGTAGATTCTTAGATTTGTCTCCTAGCTTACACTCGGTCACAATTCATATGATCACTTTTACCAGGTTTCCGTTGAACTAGGCATTAAAAAAATCAGGTTATGATCAATCTAAGAATTAGTACGCTTTCTGTCTTGATCCTTTTTGTCGGGCAGGTTTATGCGCAAGATATTAGTGCCAAGCGTAAGAAGGAATTCAATTTAGAAAATAGTGTCGCCATTCAAGGCTATGATCCGGTCGCCTACTTTGCCACAGGAAAGGCGCTTGCCGGAAAAAAGGAGTTGTCATCCAGCTATCAGGGTGTGACCTATCTTTTTTCATCAGTCACTAATCGAGACCTTTTTAAAGCTACACCAGAAAAATACGAGCCGGTCTATGGGGGTTGGTGTGCCTACGCGATGGGAGCCACAGGTCAGAAGGTGGAAGTAGACCCCGAAACATTTAAGATCATTGATGGGAAGCTATACCTTTATTACAATAAGTTTTTTACAAATACGCTGAAAACGTGGAACAAAGACGAAAAGAGTTTAAAAGAAAAGGCCGATATTAATTGGTTGAAAATTTTTAAAAATTAAAATACTACCCTCAACCTAAGTAAATTTTTATGAAATTGATGACAATTATAAAATGGGTTCTCCGAAGTGTTGCAGCAGTCATCATGCTTCAGACGCTTTACTTCAAGTTCACCGCGCAACCTGAATCGGTTCAGTTATTTAGTATGCTTGGTATGGAACCATGGGGAAGGATTGGAACGGGCGTGGGCGAGTTGATAGCGGCCATTTTGATTTTGTATCCTCCCACAAGCTGGATTGGGGCAGGGTTAGGCGTTGGTTTGATGAGTGGTGCAATTTTCTTTCACCTCACTATTCTCGGTATTTTCTTCGGTGGCGATGCATTGCTCTTTTCCTACGCTGTAGTTGTGTTTATAGCTTCAGGTATTCTTTTGTATTGGGACAGAGAAAAACTGACTCAGTTTCTAGCCGGGCTACTCGGAAAAATCAAGAAGTAGAGAGACAATGAGCGCACCCAGAATTGGAAATGCCCAATTAAGGGAATTGCAGTGTGAAAAAACTCAAGCTCGAAGAACTTGGTCGCATCTCTCTAGATCAATTTAAAGAAACCGACAAAATTCCGGTGTGCATTCTGTTGGACAATGTGCGCAGCTTGCATAATGTTGGCTCCGCCTTTTCGCACTGCTGATGCCTTTCGAATAGAGAAAGTAATTCTAACAGGAATTACCGGCACACCGCCTCACCGTGAAATTCATAAAACGGCATTGGGCGCCACCGAGTCTGTCTCTTGGGAGTATTCAGAAAGTACATTTATCCCATCGCAGGTGTAGACGGTTTTGTGATGGGGGTGCCATTGACAAAGGAAATATTAATATGATGATGCAGAATAAATAAGTGCTAATATCCGTGGTCATCACCATTGCCATCTCAACCCTTCTCAGTCACAGGCTTGCTTCATGGACGTACAAATCCCCTTCGGCAAATGCTTGAAAGAATTGAAAGCGCGGGTTGATGAATTGTAGAACCCTGTCTTATTCTTATTCGCTTGTTGCCTTTGCGTTTGCCTATCCCTACTTTAATTGATATTAATTGAGTAGTCGTATCAAAATGGAACGAAATACTGATTACTTTTAGCTACTAAATCGTAGCTATGAAAAATTTATTAGTAGGTATTTTCATTTGTTTCACCACCACCATCTTCGCACAGCAACAAGAGTCGGTAGATACGGCAGTTGTTAGGCGGATAAAGACTGAGGGTTTCAGTCGGTCTAAATTGATGACCAACTTAAGTATGCTGACCGATGTATACGGCCCGCGTCTTACGAATTCACCCAATTATAAAAAGGCCGCTGACTATGCGAAAGCAACCCTGGAATCATATGGCGTTCAAAATGTACAGATCGACAATTGGGGTGAAGAATTTGGCAGAGGCTGGCAGTTAAAAAAGTTTAGTCTTCAAAGTATTGAACCCAGCAACACACCACTGATTGCTTACCCAAAAGCCTGGTCACCCGGCATTAAAGGAACGGTGATGGCAGACGTCATTTATTTAGATGCAAAGACGGAAGAAGATCTCAACAAATACAAAGGTAAACTAAAGGACAAAATTATCTTGTTAAGTGCTACCATTGCCATAAAGCCCGGTTTCACGGCTGATGCCAGACGCTTCAATGATTCTACTTTATTGAAAATGTCGAATGCCGGTGCACCCCCCGAAGGAGGACAAGGTGGCTTTGGCGGAGGAATGAATCGCGAGGCTCAAAAGCTCGCCTTTGCAAAATGGGATTTATGCATGAGGGAAGGCGCCCTGGCTGTGTTGGAAGGAAGCCCCAGCATACGATTAGAAGACGGTACAATATTAGTGGGTGCGGCAACGGTTCCTTATCCGCCTGAAGTAGCACAGAATAAAAGAGAATCTTCACGCAGTGCGAATGCGCCCAAAATTCTACCACAAGTTGTAGTGTCTGCGGAACACTACAATCGCCTGGTGCGGCAATTGCAAAATGGTGCACCCGTAAAACTTGAGTTGGTGTTGGATGTAGAGTTTACTCCTGCTGCGCAAGGATTTAATGTGGTGGGTGAAATTCCTGGCACCGATTTGAAAGATGAAGTAGTGATGATTGGTGCACATCTCGACTCCTGGCATGGAGGAACAGGAGCAACCGATAACGCTGCCGGTTCGGCCGTGATGATGGAAACGATGAGGCTTATAAAATCACTTGGTGTACAGCCTCGCAGAACCATTCGCATCGCCTTGTGGGGCGGTGAAGAACAAGGGCTCCTTGGATCACGCTCATATGTAAAGCGTATTTTGGGCGAGCGCCTGGACAAGACGCAACCCTATGATTCGATTGTGCTTAAACCAGCCGCCCAAAAATTTTCTGCCTACTTTAATATGGACAATGGTACGGGCAAAT
The DNA here is from genome assembly GCA_031400595.1 of Cyclobacteriaceae bacterium. GTDB lineage: Bacteria > Bacteroidota > Bacteroidia > Cytophagales > Cyclobacteriaceae > ELB16-189. The sequence goes on along the minus strand of JANNQG010000025.1, from coordinate 518,719 downwards.
ATCGCGGGGTTTACCTGCAAGGCAACGAAGCGATGCGCCCGATATTTCGTTCCTGGCTAAAACCATTTGAAGCCGCGGGGGCCTCGACTTTAACACTTCAAAATACAGGCAGCACCGATCATGTGCCGTTCGATGCGATTGGTCTTCCTGGCTTTCAGTTTATTCAGGATCCTATCGAATACTCCACGCGCACCCATCATACTACTATGGATGTTTATGACAAAGTATTGGAAGATGATTTGAAACACAATGCAGTCATTACCGCTTCATTTGCATGGATGGCCGCCAATCGTTCGGCTTTGCTTCCGCGGAAGTATCAAAAACTGCAAGGGATTAGTCTTCAACCAAACCGGTAAGTTTTTTTGATGAAGAAACTCAAACTCGAAGAGCTCGGCCGCATTTCAGTTGATCAATTTAAGGAATTAGAAAAAATTCCGGTTACAATCTTGTTGGATAATGTTCGCAGCTTACATAATGTAGGCTCGGCTTTTCGTACGGCAGATGCCTTTCGAATTGAAAAAATTTACCTCACCGGAATAACCGGCACACCACCCCATCGAGAAATACAAAAGACAGCATTGGGCGCAACAGAATCGGTAGCGTGGGATTATGCTGAGAGCACATCTGCAGCTATTCATCAATTAAAGCAAGCGGGCTATGTCATTGTGTTGATCGAACAAACCAGTGAAAGCAAACCGCTTCAATCTTTTTCAATCGAACAAGGCAAAAAATATTGTTTGGTATTTGGAAACGAAGTCAATGGGGTGAGTGAGGAAGCCATTGAACTAGGCGATGTAGCTCTAGAGATTCCCCAGAGTGGCACGAAGCATTCGCTCAATATATCGGTGTGTGTAGGGATAGTGGCATGGGAGTTTTTTAAAGAAATTGAAGATTTGAAAATGAGTTAATTTGAAAATGAGCGTTTGCTTTATCTTTGTCAAATCCGCAGTTTAGGGTATTTTCACCTCATGATTACGCCTTCCTCATATGTTAAAATCAGAAAACTGAAACTAATCGACAGAAAAGACATCTGCATTTTCAAATCTTCAAATTGATGCATTTTCAAATTCAATTATGACCTTCGCCACGCTTGCCGAAATCAAAAAAGAGCTGCAACAAGCAGATGCGCATGTGTTACAGACACTCTGCCTCCGCATAGCAAAGTATAAGAAAGAGAACAAAGAGTTGTTGGGCTACTTGCTGTTTGAATCGCTAAACGAGTCCAGCTACATTCGGCAAATAAAAGAAGGCATCGACCTGCAATTTGAAGAATTGAAAGATCGCAATTTGTACATCGTAAAAAAGATGTTGCGTAAGATACTTCGCTACACGAATCGACACATTAAGTATTCTACCATTGACGAGACCGACTTAGAATTGCGAATTTATTTTTGTGAGAAAGTAAAAGCTGCCAAAATTCCACTAGCCACAAGTGCCACTCTATTTAATCTTTATCAGGGACAACTTAAAAAAATTAGTGCGATCGTTGCAAAGTTGCCGGAAGACTTGCAAAGCGACTATGCAAGAGCCATTGCTTCTGTTTCTTAATTTCAAATCTTTTGGATGAAATCCTTTGAAAGGCAGATTTGCATTTCCACTTTCAAATCTTCAAATTGATGCATTTTCAAATTCAGCATGACCTACGACTTTATTATCATCGGTGCCGGCTCTGCCGGATGTGTGTTGGCCAATCGCCTTTCGGAAGATCCATCCAAAACCGTTTTGCTCATTGAAGCCGGAGGTAAAGACAGCAAACCAGAAATCCATATTCCACAGGCGTATCTAAAGCTGCACCACAGCAATGTCGATTGGAACTGCTACTGGACGGAGCCGCAGAAGCATCTAGACAACCGAAGAATATATCACCCAAGAGGCAAAGTCCTCGGTGGATCCAGTTCCACCAATGCCATGGCTTACATACGTGGCCAACGAGAAGATTATGATCATTGGAAGAGTTTAGGAAACATAGGATGGGGCTATGAAGATGTCTTGCCGTATTTTAAGAAATCAGAAAATAACGAGCAGTTTGAAAATGAATTTCATGCTAAGAATGGGCTGCTCAATGTGACGCAAGCTTATTGGTACCATACTCAAATGGGTCAAGCCTTTATCAATGCGTGTGCTGAAAAAGGAATCCGCGAAAATAATGATGTGAATGGCGAACTTCAAGAGGGCGCAGGTTGGTTTCAATACACGATGAAAGACAGTAAGCGGTTTAGCGCAGCGAAAGCTTTTTTGGTTTCTGCATTGAAGCGCAAAAACCTTACGGTGATGACGGGTGCACTTTGCAAACGGATTGTAGTGGAGGGCGATCGGGCGGTAGGCGTTGAGTTTATGACAAGCAGGAGTAATACATTGGTAGCTCGCGCTCATAAAGAAGTGATTGTAAGTGCTGGCGCTTTTGAGTCGCCAAAGTTGTTGATGCTTTCGGGCATCGGTGACAAGGAAGAATTAAGAATACATGGTATCGAACTGAAAAAAGAGTTACCAGGCGTTGGGAAAAATCTCCACGATCACATTTTCTATCCTGTTAGCAGTTTAACCACTATCAAATCGAATAACTATTACCTGCCTTGGTATCGACAAGCCGCAGCACTCGTAGAGTTTCTTTTTACAAAAAGCGGCCCCATGTCAATTGGCCCATTGGAGGCAGTGGCCTTTTTAAAATCTTCTTCAGAAAAAACCCGACCCGATATTCAATTTCAGTTTACCCCTACCAATGCGGGTACGGATAAAATTGCAAATATGTACGACATGAGTTCTTTTCCTTCAGCAGATGGCTATTCGATTTTCCCAGCACAAGTTAGACCGGAAAGTCGCGGGTATGTGGGGTTGCAGTCGGCTAATTTTTCCGCTGCCCCAATAATCGACCCGAATTACTTAAGTGAAGAACTGGACAAAAAAATACAAGTGGCTGGAGGACGGAAGGCATTGGAGGTTTTAGAGGCCGAGGCATTTGCTTCCATCCGTATCAAAACCCATTTACCCAAGCAACGCGATTCGGACGAGGCATGGTTGGCACATATTCGGGAGTCGGCTGAGTGCATCTATCATCCGGTAGGCACGTGTAAAATGGGCGTTGATGAAATGGCAGTGGTTGATCCACAGCTTAGAGTAAAAGGAGTTTACAATCTCAGAGTTATTGATGCCTCGATCATGCCGACAATTAGCAGTGGTAATACCAATGCGCCAACGATAATGATTGCGGAGAAGGGGGCGGAGATGATTGTCAGAAACTTATAACCTATATTCGCCCATGCTCCTTGCGATAGATATCGGCAACAGTGACATCACACTAGGGTTGTGGGTGAACGACAATTGGCTTCATCACTGGCGCATTCCCTCTAAGCCCGATCAGCCAGAAATTTTTTATGGGGTAAAAATCAGAGAATTCTTTTTTGAATCCAGCCTAAAGGTTGATTCAGTAGAAACGGTGGTGATGAGCAGCGTAGTGCCCGTGTTGAACGAAAAGATAAAAGGGGTTATTCGTACACTGTTTCATCAAGAGCCTATTGTTGTAGGGCCTAAGATATATGGGTCATTGCCAATTGAAGTTTTGAACCCCTATGAAATAGGCTCAGATTTGGTCGCGAATGCAATGGGCGCATTTATTAAGTTCAAACAGACTTGCATTATTGTTGATTTTGGAACTGCGCTCACGTTTACAACTGTGTCGGGCGAAGGAAAAATTCTCGGAGTTTCAATCGTGCCTGGATTGCGAACCGCACTCAAGGCGCTCACCCAAAATGCCGCAAAACTTTTCGATGTTCCATTGGAAATGCCTACTTCTGCTCTGGGGACAAATACCGTTACAGCCATTCAGTCAGGAATTGTAATAGGCTACGAGGGCTTGGTGAGAAAAATGGTAGAAGCTATTCGTACCGAATTAAATATGGAATGCCCTGCGATCGCTACAGGTGGGCTATCTTTTGTGATTGCTCCGTTGCGAACGTTTTTCCATGCCATCGACCCGTCTTTGACTTTAGATGGGCTGCGTTACATTGCTAACACAGTTAAACCCGAGTCCTAACTATTGAACCACGTACAATGAATGTTTTCTTTCTTTTAGCGATTGCTTTGGCTCCCGGTGCAGCTATAGGTCTTTATATCTATTGGAAGGACCAACATGAACGTGAGCCTCTTGGTCTTTTGGTAAAGAGTTTCTTTTTTGGAGTGATCAGCACACTTATCACGTTGCTGATTAGTTGGCCGATTAGCCGACTTGTTCCGCTAGATCCTACCAGCCTAACTCAGCAAGCGGTCCACGCGTTTCTGTTAGTCGCACTGATCGAGGAGTTCAGTAAATTCATCTTTGTCAGGTGGGTTTTGTATCCGAATAAAAACTTTAACGAACCTTTTGATGGTATTGTCTATTCGGTAACCGTCAGCTTGGGTTTTGCCGGACTTGAAAATATTTTATATGTAATGGATGGTGGCGTGGAGACTGCCGTACTTCGAATGTTTACGGCTGTACCTGCTCATGCTTCTTTTGGTGTGTTGATGGGATATTTTTTAGGCAAGGCAAAGTTTGAACATAAAAAGGGTCATTATGCAATTTATGCGTTAGGTGTTGCCACACTTTTTCATGGTGCCTATGACTATTTTTGGTTCATTTCCTATGTACCAGGCATTTGGATCGGAGCTGTGATATCATTGATCATTGGTATCATTCTGTCCCGAAGGGCAATACACATTCACCAACAAGCTTCTCCCTTTATACGGAAGACATCTGACGAGGGCCTTGGCTGACGATGGTTTATTGTGTAAATTCGATCCATGTATCACTTGGTCTATACGAGTGTCGCGGTTAGCCCATTTTCAGAGGCAGACTTGGTTCAACTATTAGAACAAAGTCGCAACTCAAACAAAACGACAGACATCACCGGTATCCTTCTCTATATCCAGGGTAAATTCATTCAGGTATTGGAAGGTGAAAAAACAGCTGTCAACAAACTCTATACTAAAATTGTCGGAGACGGCCGACATAAAAAAGTTACGATTGTAATTGAAGGTGATTCAAAGGAACGAATGTTCAAGGGATGGTCAATGGGATTCAAGAAATTAGGAAGTCAGCAATTTGAATCATTCTCGGGTTTTTCGGATATTGATGAGTTCTTCACTAATAAAAGCGATAACGACCATACTAATCTAGTGCTCGTTTTTTTGAAATTATTTTACAAGAAAAATATGGTTGATTACCCCGAATCAGTTTAGTAAGATGATGCGCGAAATGCTTACAAAAAACCACGTAGGGTTAAACCAAGAGTTTCGGTTTCGTGGTCATGAGCCGGGGCGACTAGAGAATTTCAGTGACGCTGTTTTTGCCTTAGCCATTACCCTTCTTTTAATTTCAACTTCACCACCTAGTAATTTTGAACAGATCAAACGTTTCGCGTTCGATTTGATCCCTTTTCTCCTATGTATTATTTTGATTATTACCATTTGGTATGAGCACTATGTTTTCTTTTTACGGTATGGTTTGAGAAACGGCAAGATCGTAGTGCTCAATACACTGTTTCTTGTGATCGTTTTGTTTTATGTTTATCCGTTGAAGTTTCTGACCAAGCTAATTCTCTTTCCAATTGCTGTTGTTGCTGGGCAAGACAACATTCTTATTGAAATGAAGGGAATGATTAAGGGGGAAGATGTTGCAGATCTGATGATTATCTATGGGCTAGGAGCGGCCGCAGTCTTCCTTGTCTTGAGATGGATGTATGCATATGCTTATCGGCAAGCGGACGCGCTACAGCTAAGTGAAATTGAGCTTTTTGACACTCGTGCCAAAATCCAGTCAAACACGTTAATGGCTGCTGTTCCATTGCTGTCGGTGTTAATGGCCGTGATCTTCCACAGTCATTGGGTAGCGGGGTTGGTATCGGGCATGACTTATTTTTTGTACACGCCCATCATGCTGCTATTTGGCAAGCGTGTGGATAGAAATCGCAAGAGGCTGTTGGCTGAATTGGATTCAAAGAACGCTACTCCCTTTGACTAGCGAGTATCCTTCCACCGAATGAATTCGATCACCGCCTGACCAAACAAACTGATTCCGGAATTAAACACAATAAGAGCAATGGTTCCATAAAAAAACCAAGGCTCACCACTATATCGTTTGAATCCCGCATCAATTGCCATCGATAAGCCAAGCCCCACGAGCATCAGCCCACTGCTTGAGAACAACAACCACTTTGTTTTCGGCTGAAGCTTAAAAGCCATCGTCTTCTTTCTTTTCCTCTTTTTTCTTTTCCTTCTTTTTCGCTGAAGAGGTGCCACTTGTCAAATCATAAGGCGCCTCAAGGCCGTAGTACTGAAGCCTAAAACGATTGACAAACGAAAGCGCTTCTTCGTCCGTTCCCGGTATGAAAACTAGTTCACCCACTTTCGCTTTCCTGGCGTTTGACTTTTTTGTGATCAACTCATTGAAAGGCTGATTGGCCGAATGAACCATTAAGCGGTTGTCTTCAAATCCAAAGTAATACCATGATTCAGGAGATGCTTTGAAGAAAACGTGAAAGACAGGAGCGCCATCTTCATTTTTTCGAATTTCCATGAAGCCTTCAAAAGCGCCATTGATATCCAGCCGATTGCTATTGCTGATACCGATGGTTCCCTCACTATAAAAAGCTTTTCGATCTTGCGACCACTTCAAATTGACATTGGAAAAAACGATGGGTTGAATTAAGCCTTGCACAATGCCCAGCGAGACATAACCTTGCTGCGATTTCTGCTCGTAATCTTTTGCTACTCGTTCGCCAATCAGATTACTAATTTTATACAAGAGCTCGGTTTGATCTCCCAGTCCTTCGGGAACGCCCTCACTTTTTATGACCTCCAAGAGATTGTTTGCCATTAGTTGATAGGCGGCATCTGGAATCGCCATATTGGCCATAATGAATGAGTTCATCTTTATTTCATTGGTGGTCAAACTCCCCGACCCAATGGCGGAGGCAGTTAGTTTGAAGCTATTCGTATTTTTGAAGAAGTTGATGGGGCCTTCAAAACTAACTTCTTGTTTCTCTTCGTTGTAGGCAAATACTTTTCCTGATAGTTTCTCGCCAGCTGCTTTTTGGCGGTCCTCAATTTTAAATTGGCCGCTCTCTTTGTCAAAGAATAGTGAACCGCTGGGCAAGAAAAAATCCTCATCACTTTCATCTTTTTTATCAAAGATGAAAGTGATGTAAAGACTATTATCTTGAGCAAAATGTAGGCCAGCTGTGGCCCTTCGTCCTTCCTCGGTTACCGTTTTGTCAAAATCCAAGTAGATATCTTTTTCATCACCACTTTGATTATAGGCGAGCCAGGTATTGTAGTTTTTTAATTTTTTGAAATCCAGTTTAACAAAGCCTTTTAACTGTAATGCCGGGCGCGTAGCGTACATCACCATGTCGCCTTTATAAAAAATGCGTGGAGCAACTAAGATCTTATCGGTGTCAGCCACCGACCCATTTCCAACCGTTTGCTGCGTGGCATTGACGTTTTCTTTTTTTCGTGATTTTCCTTCGGCAGAAATAGCTTCCAGATGGAAGTCAGTCATTTTGATATTGAATGTGTCGTTCACAGAATTGATGTACTGGTAGGTAGCATAGCCTGTAAATTCTTTTCGCGAAATGATATCAACAACCCCTTGTGTCAATCGATGGTAGCCATTTAGTGTATCAAGAACGATGGTCGTGTTTTTGAGCTGGCCTATTTTAGCATTTTCTAAAATCAACACTTCATTGTTCTCGGGAGTAATCTTCGCATCAGCTACGATGATGAAAGGAATGCCGCTAACTTTTAACTGCTGCGTGGCAATGTCGTACTCCGCTTTCTCTGCATTGAAATGAAGCGAATCCAATTCTTTTCGTGTCGTGTAGAAATACGAATTCTCGATGGGCACATCGGGTGCCTTACTCATTACAATTTTTTGAGTTGTCAAATCCCATTTCGCTTGTGGAATCGAAGTCTTGAATTGCGCGTAGGGAAATTCAATAGCCGCTACCCCTTCAACTTCCGGGCTAATGGTGGCCACGTTTTTGTCTAGATCAAATTTCAATCGCACATCGTTTCCTGCCAAAGCGGGCTTCTCTGGGTTTCCTGTCTTTACCTCAAAGCGCGCATGTCGGGCACCAAAATCTTTGGATGCAAAGCTGAGCTCTTTCGATGAAACCTCTGATCCACGAGTACTGAGTTTTCCACTTCCCGTGAGGCCAGTTTTTGAAACAGTCACAATGCCGTTAAGTGTCGCGGTGTTTTTGTAAAATGAAAATGGTTCTCGTAAGTTTTTCAATCGAAAGCGATCTTGTTTCGGATACCATTTCATCTGGTAGTCGCTAAACGTAGCTTGAGGAAAGGTGACATTGCCGATTTGTTTTTCCTTTAACTCCCCTGATTTTCCCCTCGAAAGAACAGAGTCGGGATAGAAAACAAAATCATCTGATTCTACTTTAGCTGCGAGGTACTCAATTTTGCCAGTGGCACGAAGCCCAGCGTTGTCTAAATTTAAACCACCAAAAAGCTTTCCTTCACCCTGATAAAGGTTATACCCTTTTGTTGGAACGTTGTGATTAAAGCCCAACGACTTGTCAGCCATAGTGTGCAACTTTTCGTGAAATGGCGGGAACATGCCACTAGAGATAAATTTTCCTTCAAAATTAATTGATCCCGGATCGGCATCGTTCAAGCTATCCAGTTTAAAGGGTGGTATGACGAAGAAAACGGATTTATCATAGGCACCGTCCAGCACTTCCTCTCGATCAAAGTAAATGACACCACCAGCAGTGGCGTCCAGTCTTGGATAATTCGGCACTTGCGCCCGGCCAGATTTATTGTCGGGCCGATTGATAAAAAGAGTGCCAGAGGTTTTGTTAGAACTGGCCTGTAGCCCCCCCGCAGCAGCAGCAGTTGAATCGGCTCCAACCAATGAGTTGTTTACTCGTCTACGGGTGCCATTTTTCTCAGTGATGTAAAAACGAATAGAATCAATATGATTTAAGTTGATAAAAAAGCTATCATACTTAAACGTAAAGTCTTTACCGGTTATCTCAAAATTACCAGCGTTGATGGTTCCGTTGAATTTGATGTCACGGTTTTGAAGGAAAGTAATGACACTGCTGTCTGGTTTAATGATCACATTGAGAGAGTCACTCACATTGAACTCTTCTACACCATGCACTACCATGGTTCGGTTAGTGAGACTGATGGTTGCGTTGGCGATGGTATCGGTCAGCGACTGCACTTTCATGTTGTCATAATCCACACCTCCCTTTTTTATTTGAGCTAAGTGCATGGCCTTATCCCGCACGTGTATTTTTCCGGTTCGGGCATTGTATAAAATCATTCCCTTTTGAGAAAGAAAGTCGGCAGCCATTTTGATTCTTTCGATGGTTCTATTGCCTGTGACAAGTTCAAAAATGGAGAAATCTTGTGCGTTGATTTCTTTGGCAAAGTTGGTAAAGATGAGGAACGCGTTAAACCCTAGTCCCTTACCTCTTAATTGCTCAAAATCATCTGGATTATAAAAGTCATGAGACTCAATGACCATGGGCGAGATGCCACCGCTTCCTTCAATGTTTACTGTCAAACTATCTGATCGAAGATCCCACCGTATGAGGTCCGCACTAAAATCAATTCCAAAAAAGGAGGATGAGAAGGGGGCGTTCCGCAAGGACGATCGATCTTTTGAAATCACAATCTTTTGTTTCGCCCTGTCAAAGCGTACTTGCGTGGAAGGATGTGTAATGGAGTCATTACCTTGATAAATTGTCACTTTTGCGTTAGCACCGATGATCAATGAGTCTCTGAACGCGATTGAAGGAGCTTGGGCTTTAAAACGCTTGTCGGCCGCTCCCCGAATTTCCAACGTAGCAGGTTCACCGTTAATCGACAGGCTGTTTATGTTTTTACCGATCAACCCAAACCCACCCTGGTAGCTGATAAACTCACCGAGCCCCAAGATGGCAACATTATTTTCATATGACTTAAAACGTGGATACTGTGCAGTGGCTTTCGATTTGTGGCTGATGCTCTTGAATTCAAATTGACCTGGTATCCGACCCGGCAATTTTCCCAGGTAAAGAAGTTTTCCTTGCTGGGCCCGAAGGTAGGGTTGTGTGGTTCTGAAACTATACTTGGTCAGTTCATAGTTAACGGAGTCGCGCGAAAGCCCTGCAGGACTCCAATCAAATTGCCCGCGCTCGCCTACAAAAAGTCTCTCGCGCAGCGAGAACGTACCTTTTGTATCTTTTAGAAATGCAGAATCATAGAGTGTAACAAAGTTGAGCGTCACTTTTGAGAAAACGATCGCTGCTCCCAACACTTCAGGTTGTACAATGGGCTGCTTCCAGGGTATAAATGAAATCGTATCTGGTTCTGAAGGTGGAATATAGCTTTGTGCGGTGTCGCTTACAATTACTTTGGGTTCGAGATAGGCAAAAGAGTATTCATCGTCCAACGCTTTGAGGCGGAAATATTTCTGAAAATTAAGCGTATGATGCTCAAAGAAATCGCGGCTTTGTTGAAACATGATATTTGCCTGATTGTTATTCTCTTTTGCAATGACTTTATCAACAATTTGAAGAAAGGTGCTAAAGCGGTCGAGATCCAATTTTTCAACTGCTTGGGCAGCCACAATCGCTGCATAATAGTTGACGAAATGTGGGCGCAGTTTATAGCCCTTCTTTTTCATCAATTTAGTTTGCTTCTGAATTTGGGTTTGTTGGACCGGTCCGATATTTGCCCACACCGAGCCAAACCCATCGCCAACCGCCATTACATCTACCAGCTTTGTATTATTTAGTAGAATCCGAATACTGTCGGGAAATGTCAACTGTTGGATAGGCTCTGTTGGATTGCCCTTTTGTGCAAAAGCAGCGAGCGGTAAACCAATTGCCAGCAATAAGACCGAGATAGATTTTTTCACAAGCGAGATGGCTTGAAATGGCGACAAAAAAGGTCAACAATCAACGGCATAATAATTTTGGCCATTCCCAATCTGTCAACAGTCAGGTATTTGGCATTAAAAGTAAATATTAAGAGATGAAAATTCGGAAATAAATACCGAAAGTTCTAATGAGAGTTAACGATTGGAAAAGGTTATTATTTCCTTAGTAGCAGAGACGCCCAACCTTCTCTCTCATCGCGTTTCTCTTCTTTTAGCCCATACCGAATGGCTTCAGCATTTAGATCGGTAATATCGTTGGTGTAAAACCCGCTTAATAGCAGTACGCCTGATGGTGCAAGATAGCTAGCATATGCAGATATTTCCTGAAGAAGTACGTTCTTGTTGATATTGGCCAGGATGATTTCAAAAATGCCCAAAGGTTTGATTTCAGCAATCGTTCCTTGATAGATTTCAATGTTGGAGCACGCGTTGTTTTCAATATTCTCTTTGCCATTGATCACGCTCCATTCATCGATGTCAAAGGCCACCACTTCTTTTGATTTTCTCTTTGAGGCCATGATCGATAGAATGGCGGTGCCACAGCCGGCATCCATCACGCGCTTATTCGAATGATCAATATCCAGCTGGTTTTTGATCATTAAGTAGGTGGTCTGGTGATGGCCCGTGCCAAATGACATTTTTGGAGTGATGATGATTTCGTAAGGATATCTTTTTTCGATCTTGTGAAACTCTGCGCGTATCAAGCAGCGATCATCAATAATAATAGGCTCTAGGCTTTTTTCCCACTCTTCATTCCAATTTTGCTTTTGGATTTTGTCCCAATAAAAGAGTAGTGGATTTACTGACTTGTATTTTTCTTTTACTTCTTCTAATCGTTGCTCGTTAAACTTTCGTTCTTCCACATACGCTTCAAAACCATTGTCGTTTTCCATAAATGTATCAAAGCCAACTTCTCCAATTTCGGCCATGAGAATTTCTGAAAACTCCGGATCGCAAACTACTTGAAGGCGAGTATAGTACATTTTTCTAATTTGAAGATTAACTAATTTGAAAATGAATGCTGTCTTGAGCGGGGACATTCATTTTCAAATTTTCAAATCGATTCATTTTCAAATCGACTTTATAATTTCGACAAACTCTCTTGACTTGAGTGATGCTCCTCCAACTAATCCACCATCCACATCCGCACAAGCGAAAAGTTCTTTGGCGTTATCCGCTTTAACGCTGCCACCATATAGAATGGAAATTTTCTCGGCTGTAGCTGAACCATACTTTCCGGCAATATGCTTGCGAATTATTGCGTGCATATCCTGGGCTTGCTGTGAAGTTGCCGTTTTGCCTGTGCCAATAGCCCACACGGGTTCATAGGCGACCACTACTTTTTGGATAGCTTCCTCGGTCAAGTGAAATAAACTCTCCTCAACCTGTTGCTTTACCAACGCTTCATGTGTTCCTTTCTCCCGAATTTCCAATGGCTCGCCACAACAAAAAATAGGAGTAACGCCATTGGCCAGTGCCTTGTCTACTTTAGTAGCAAGTAATTTTCCACTCTCTCCAAAATATTGCCTTCGTTCACTATGGCCGATGATTACGTAAGGGACGGCCATAGATCTCAACATAGGTGCAGAGACTTCTCCTGTGTATGCCCCACTATCATGTTCGCTACAATTTTGCGCACCTACTTTTATAGACGAGTTGCCCAATTGGTTTTTAACAGGCACGAGATAAGGAAAGGGGGTACACAAAATAGTGATCACACTCCCTTTAACTTCATCGGCTACCATGCCTATCAACTCTGCAGTTAAGATGTGTGCTTCTTCCAAAGTCTTGTTCATTTTCCAGTTGCCGGCTACTATTTTCTGACGCATAAAAAGGATAAGGGTTAAGGGTTATTTTTTTCGAATACAAATTTCTCGGACGGGCTGGATGAAGTAAGTCGAGCACTCTTCACCGGGCTTTTAAATGTAACATGCACCAAATTCGATTGGTCTTCGTGGGTGCCAATAATGGCATCATTAAAAACTTCTAGTGTTTTTATTTTTTTTATGCCTTCTATTTCGATGTAAGCAATTAAGGATATGTCTTCGCGTTCCACCGCCAAGAACACAAGCTTACACCATTTTCCGTCTAGCTTAATCTTAATATGTTCAGTGAGGTAATTGATTACCAGTTGTTGTGTGGTAAGGCCATTCTTTGGTTCCAGAATATCAAGCTCCCCCTCTTTGCGTTGTGAACGGATCGAGAGTTCTAAGTCATCGATAAACAGACGAGAAGTAATTTGAAGCGCTTTATCTTTCTCGCTATAAGTAATTTCGGTAACTGAAATATGGATAGGGTGGAATTCGTTGTTCGTTGTTCGTTGACTGTTGTTCGCAAAAGAAAAACAAACAACGAATAACGAGCAACCAACAACGGCTAATAAATTTTTCATGCAAACAGATAACCCCATCGAGCAGTAAAATTACCCCTAATTGCCCTAATTCAAAATTAGCTTTATACTTGCATGTTTCAATCGCGTGCAATGAGTGAGTTCTCTTTATACTTTGAGCTGGGTAAAGATCACATCTTAGACTACATAAATGGCTACGACCACATCTTGTTCGTACTGGCTTTGTGTGCAGTTTGTCTCATCCGCGATTGGAAAAAGATACTTATTCTGGTTACTGCATTTACTATTGGTCACTCCATTACATTGGCATTGGCTACACTCAAAATAGTCTACGTCAATGCCAAACTTATTGAGTTTTTGATTCCACTGACCATCTTTATTACGTCCGTTTCAAACCTTTTTAAGAAAGAAGTGTTGACGAACGAAAAAGGATTTCAAGTTAACTATCTATTTGCCGTTTTCTTTGGACTTATCCACGGGCTAGGATTTTCCAATTACTTGCGAGCAATTCTGGGTAAAGATCAGAGTATTCTATCACAGTTATTGGCCTTTAATCTGGGCTTGGAGTTCGGCCAAATAATAGTGGTAGTTATTTTCTTAATCTTTAGCTTTCTTTTGGTCGATTTCTTAAAAGTAAACCGAAGAGATTGGAAAATGGTATTATCGTCAGCGATTGCTGGGATTGCATTGATACTGATGAAGGATCGTCTCTAAGAATATTGCACCTTTTTTTAACTGCCTTGAATATTGAATTTTGAACCCTGAATAATAATTAAATATGAAACAATCGCTACTATTTCTTTCGCTTTGTCTATCGCTAGGCGCCTTCGCTCAAGAACAAAAGCCAGAACCCCCCAAATGGCAAGGCAAATTTGAGCAACTCGATCAGATGCTCCCCACTCCGAATGAGTATCGCTCCGGATCGGGCTCACCAGGACTAAAATATTGGCAGCAGCAAGCGGATTATGATATCGCTGTGGAATTAAGCGATTTGAACCAAAGTATCAGCGGAAAGGAAACCATTACCTATACCAACAACTCTCCCGATGTACTGAAATACCTCTGGGTTCAACTCGATCAAAACATTTTAGACAAAGAAAGCAACACAGCGAAAACACAAACAAACGCTATTCGTGATTCTTCGTCTGCTAAATCGATGGCTAGCCAATTTAACCTTTACGACTATGAAGGTGGATATAAAGTGAAATCGGTGACGGACGTAAATGGCAAGGCGTTGTCGCATACGATCAACAAAACCATGATGCGGGTAGATTTGACCACGCCACTGAAGTCAGGTGACAAGGTTTCTTTTAAAGTGGAATGGTCCTTCAATGTAAACGACCGCAATTTATTTGGCGGAAGGAGTGGACTTGAGTTTTTCCCAGAAGATGGCAACTATGTTTATACCATCGCTCAGTTTTTCCCTCGCATGTGCGTCTATGACGATCTTGTCGGTTGGCAGAATAAACAGTTTCTGGGAAGAAGTGAGTTTACATTACCGTTTGGCAATTACAAAGTGAGCATTACCGTTCCTGCTGACCATATTGTGGGTGCAACAGGATCATTGGCCAATCCTCAGCAAGTGCTAACGAAAACAGAAATTGAGCGTTTTGAAAAGTCAAAATCCACTTACGATAAGCCAGTCATCATTGTTACTCAGGCGGAAGCAACGGCAAAAGAAAAAACAAAATCTTCTGAGAAAAGGACTTGGCAGTTTGAAGCAACAAATGTTCGCGACTTTGCTTTTGCGTCATCACGTAAATTTATTTGGGATGCAATGGCGGTAAAAATCGGAGATAAAACTCCGTTGGCCATGTCTTACTATCCAAAAGAGGGTAACCCGCTTTGGGAAAAGGAATCGACTATTGCTGTAAAGAACACCTTAGAAATCTATTCCAAATATACGATCGACTACCCGTATCCACATGCTACTTCTGTTCATGCTGCTTCGATAGGTATGGAATACCCAATGATCTGCTTCAATTTTGGAAGGCCAAAGAAAGACGGAACCTATGATGACGCAACACTGCGAAGAATGTTAGGTGTAGTTATTCATGAAGTGGGGCATAATTTCTTCCCTATGATTATCAACAGTGATGAACGTCAAGCTACCTGGATGGACGAAGGCATAGACAGTTTTGTACAGCTATTAACAGAACTAGAACGCTACCCAACTTTAGATTGGAGCCGCGGAAGACCGTCAGGCATTGTTCCATATATGAAAGGCGATAAGAGTATTATGAGGCCACTGATGACAGGTGGCGAGCAGGTAGTTCAAGCAGGCTTTGAGCAATATGCCAAAGCTGCTACGGCACTATTTATTCTTCGCGAGACGGTTATGGGAAAGGAACTTTTCGACAAGTCATTTAAAGAATATGCGCAACGTTGGGCGTTCAAGCATCCAAAGCCATCAGATTTTTTCAGAACGATGGAAGATGCATCGGCTGTTGACTTGGATTGGTTTTGGAAGGGCTGGTTCTATACCACAGATAATGTTGATATGTCTTTGGATAATGTGAAATGGTATAAGGTTCGCAACGAGAAAATGAACTTTGAAAACAAAGAGAAAAAAGTCGCCAAAGGTGATCTTCCTAAGGAGGGTGATGGGAATAAAAAACCAGACGACTTTAGCAAAGGCCCCGAATACTTTACGGTGATCCCTACAGACAATCGTTTTTACGGAGAGTTTGCAAACCGCATAGATGATAAAGCAGTGATGGCAAAAATGGAGAATAAAAATTTCTATGAGATCACGCTTACGAACAAAGGTGGTTTAGTCATGCCTGTTATTATTGAGTGGACATTCAAAGATGGCAGCAAGGAAATTGAACGCTTGCCAGCCGAGATATGGCGAATAAACGAAACCAAAGTGACCAAGGTGTTCGCTAAAGAAAAAGAAGTGGTGAGCGTTGTATTAGATCCACAAAAGGAAACGGCAGATATTATAATTGAAGATAATGTGTTTCCGAAAGTAGCGCAGCCCAGTAAGTTTGATGAGTTGAAGAAGAAAAAATAATCTAACACATGAAAAAAAGGTCACTGATTAAATTGACCTTTTTTATTCTACCCAAGGAACTCTCTTTGATCGATAAAAGTCAATATTTAGTGCTTTGAATCGAGCTGCGTGTTTGCTTAGCCGCAGTTTGTATTCCTCCCAGTTTCTTCCCTTTTCTTGTGACCAGCCAATTTCTGCATACCCTGGTAGTCGTGGAAACAATAAATATTCGACTTCATCCATATTTGAAATTGTCTCAGACCAAAGCGGTGCCTCAATTCCAATTATGTTTTCTTTTCGAATGCCATCTACACAAGTAGCTGGGTCCCAGCTATAGGCACTATCAACTTCAATGTAGGCAGCCCAATGAAGTCCGAACGATGACGTTGAATCATAGCTCATGTCTAGGTAGGCTTTTTTCGCGGGAGACATCAGTAGTTTACTTCCTTTCTCAACAGCCATCATTGCATACTTGGGTAAGTTCCAATGTTGTACAATTGTATTATTTCCAATTTCGCCCTGTGCAATTTCTTCCCAACCCATCATCGTCTTTCCGTTGGCCTTTACAATTTGCTGGAAGCGGCTAATAAATTGAATGTAATCTTCTTTTTTTGTCACCTGAGCTTCGTCACCACCAATGTGAAAGTAGGGCCCTGGGCTAATGGCACAGATCTCTTTGATCACATCTTCCACAAATCGAAAAGTTGCTTCTTTCTCAAGACGAAGAGTGCTCCAACCAACCTCAATCCCTGTGTAGAGTTCTGTCGGTTTTGATTTTCCATCTAAGATTTTATTGGAGTTTGCAACATTTGTTAGTCTGCCTTCTACCGGAACGATGGTTCCCCCATTTAATTCGCCATACGAAGCCAGTGCAGAATTAATGTGACCGGGCATATCAATTTCAGGAACAATCGTGATGTATCGCTCTTGTGCGTACTTAATGATTTCCTTGTATTGCTCTTGTGTGTAATAGCCACCTTCGCCTCCACCCACTTCTGTTTTACTTCCGTGCAACGTTAAATTGGGCCATGATTTTATCTCGATTCGCCAGCCCTGATCATCCGACAAATGCAGATGTAAATAATTAATTTTATACAGCGAGATTAGATCAATAAATCGCTTTACCTCATTTACTGAGAAAAAATGACGCGCAACATCTAGCATTCCCCCACGATAGGCATAGCCTGGAAAATCTCGAATTACACCGGCAGGTATTTGCCAAGCGATATCTTGACGAGAGGGCAACTCAATGCTGGCTGGTAACAACTGTCGGATCGTTTGTATCCCTCTAAATGCACCTTGTGCCGTATTGGCCGAAACCGTTAGAAGCTTTTCAGTGATGTCTAGATGGTAACCTTCATTGGCGAGTTCGGGCTCATTCACCAGCGTAAGACGGATGCCGGATAATGTTGGCTGCTGTGCGACCGAAATGTTCATGGCAAAGCCGGTGGCGGGCCTGATTTTTTCAGCTAATGCTTCTGCTACTGAAAGCCATTCTGGCGTGGCAGTATCAACATAAATGATCGAGTTCTTAGTCAGCTCAAAAACGCCCCGCCCCGATTCGACATAGACGGGTTGCGGAATAATGGGCACTGCGCTCAATTCTGAATACTCATGTTTATTACCACAAGAGAATAGAAATAGGGTAAAGAAGATGATGGTGAAAATACGCTGGCTCATAAAGGAACAGTAATCAACTCTAAAAATAATAATTATTCGGGAGGCTCTTGTATCTTGGCAGACAATGCCGTTATCCGGAAATAATTTGCAAAAAACACGCAAACAAACCAACAAGAAATTGCCTTGGGTACTGGCAGGAATTGCGGTTGCTTACGGAGTAATCGTTTTGCTGCTTGGCACTGCCTGGTATGCCGATCAAATGCTACAGCCGTTTCATTTTTTTAACGACTTGCCGGAATGGAAGCAACTGGACAAATTCGCCCATGCACTTTGGGCATTTCATGTGTGTGCAATTTCTTCCAGGTTATTGAAGTGGGGCGGACTGGATCAGCATCTAACAGTCGGTGTGATAACTGGATTCTTAATCGTGTCTTCTATCGAAGTGTTTGATGGTTTTTCAGTGGGTTACGGTGCATCGATTTTTGATTTGGTTGCCAATGCGCTTGGAGCTTTGTTGTTTCTGATACAAACTAAATTCTGGAACCGCATTATTATATTCCCAAAATTCTCTTTTCATTTTACTTCTTTCGCCATACTGCGACCTAGCCTATTGGGGGAAGGGTTTTTTCAAGAAATTCTGAAGGACTATAACGGTCAGACATTTTGGTACACTTGGTCTCCGCAAAGAAAATGGTGGCCCTCCTTTCTATCGATTGCCATTGGGATCGGAGCAGAAGGCATGATCTATGGACGAGACGCAGAGAACGCACTGCACAACCTTTCACCCTATCGAAAGTTTTTTCTATCCCTGGATTTGAACCCGAATTTTTTCGATCCCTCGAGCAAATGGCTTAAGGGTATTGTCTATTTACTCACTATGTTTAAATGCCCTGCTCCAGCCATTGAAATTTCTACGCGCGGTATTCGATTTCATTGGCTCTATTTCTAGTAGATATTGGTTATGCACTTTTTTTAAGATTTCTGCCCACATAAAAGCCATTCGGCATTCTAACAACTTTGGTTACTTTTGAGGCCTTTAAAAACCACATTCATGAAGCAGTTAATCATTTTGACGCTCGTCATTTTTGCAGTTCCCACCTTTGCCCAACAAAAATGGCAAGGCAAGTTTGAGCAGCTTGACCAAGTTTTGCCCACGCCAAACAGCTATCGTTCTGCTTCTGGTGCGCCAGGTGTAAATTATTGGCAGCAACGTGCAGACTATGATATCGATGTGGAATTGAATGATGAGACTCAAGTAGTAACAGGAAAAGAAACAATTACCTATTTTAATAACGCTCCAGAGACCCTGAAATATTTATGGTTGCAATTAGATCAAAATAATTTGTCCAAAGACAATATGTCGGATAAGTCAGCCACTAATCGTGTTCGCGATTCAATACCCGCCAAATTTTTTCCCTTGGCGGGAGACACCTACGGCTATGAAGGTGGCTTTAAAATCAAGTCGGTGAAAGACGCAGTAACAAGCAAAGACCTTCCCTTTACCATTAACAATACAATGTTGAGGGTAGATCTGCCAACGGCCATGAAAACTGGAGACAAATATAGTTTTAGAGTTGAATGGAGTTTTACTGAAAAAGACCGTGTTAAGTTTAGTGAACGAGGAGGATACGAGTTTTTCCCCGAGGACGGGAATTATCTTTATACCGAAGCCCAATGGTTTCCACGCATGTGCGTGTTTGATGACTACGAAGGGTGGCAAAATAAACAGTTCCTGGGTCAGGGTGAGTTCACATTAACATTTGGAAACTACAGAGTCCGTATTACTGTTCCCTCCGATCATATTGTTGGTGCGACCGGCATGCTGCAGAACCCTAAGGCGGTATTGAGCAAAGAACAAATTGAGAGATTTGAAACAGCAAAAAAGACGTTTGACAAACCGGTATTTATTGTAACAGAAGACGAAGCTAAGAAGAGAGAGAAAGAACGCTCGAAGAAAAAAAGCACCTGGGAGTTTTATGCAGAAAATGTGAGAGACTTTGCATTTGTGTCTTCCCGCAAATTCATTTGGGACGCGATGGCGGTTAAGCTGAACGACAAGACGCCACTCGCACAGTCACTTTATCCCAAAGAAGGGAATCCACTTTGGGCGAAAGAGTCTACGATGGCCATTAAAAACACACTGGAGGTTTATTCTGCCCGTACCTTTGATTATCCTTATCCTACCGCTTATTCAGTTCACACCGCTAATCAGGGTATGGAATATCCGATGATTTGTTTCAATAGTGGACGTCCGAAGGCGGATGGAACTTTCTCGCATAGAACGTACGAAGGAATGATTGGTGTCATCGTTCATGAGGTGGGTCACAATTTCTTTCCGATGATTGTCAATTCAGACGAACGCCAATGGAGCTGGATGGATGAAGGATTGAATACTTTTCTAGAACGTGAAACTATACGCGAGCGCTATCCAACAGTAGATGTATCTTGGGGCTCTCCAAAAGGAATGGCTAACTATATGAAGGGCGATAAAAACATGATGCGCCCTATCATGTGGGATTCAGATAACATCCCCCGCGGTGACTTTGGCCCCAACGCGTATGGAAAGCCCGCTGCTGCTTTAACATTATTGAGAGAAACGGTAATGGGTGCCGAGTTATTCGACAAAGCATTCAAAGAGTATGCGCAACGTTGGGCATTTAAACATCCCAAACCAGCTGATTTCTTCCGAACAATGGAAGATGCATCAGCAGTAGACTTAGATTGGTTTTGGAGAGGTTGGTTCTACACGGTAGATAATGTAGATGTTGAGTTGGCTGAAGTGAAATGGTTTAAAGTGAAATCAGAACAGAAGGATCTTGAGAATAAAACCGTGAAAACAAAAGCTGGCGACCTTGCTGCAGAGGCGAAAACCAAGGAGAAAGCGACCGATTTTAGTGCCGGCCCTCAAGAGATCACTCTTGTTAACACAGATGATAGAGCTTACGGAGAGTTTAAGAATAAAATCAACGATGGGGACGTACGAAAAAAACTGACCGACAAGAATTTGTATGAGATTACGTTAAAAAATAAGGGGGGCTTGGTAACACCGGTAGTCATCGAATGGACATACAAAGACGGGTCGAAGGAAACAGAAACTATTCCTGCTGAAATATGGAGAATCAACGAAAGCGAAGTGAAGAAAACATTTTTGAAAGAGAAGGAAGTCACGAATGTGATCATAGATCCAACAGGATCAACGGCTGATGTCAATTTAAGTGATAATGTGTTTCCTAAAAAACCAATAGAGACGAAGTTTGATCAGTTGAAGAAAAACTAGCTGAAGTACGAGGTACGATTTGCGAAGCACGAGATGATTATCCTACCGCACTCGAAAATCGTACTTTGTACCTCGAAAATCGTACGTGAAAAATGCCTGAATCTATAAACCAACGCATCGGTATTCTAGGTGGCGGCCAACTTGGTCGCATGCTTATCCAATCGGGAATTAATTTTAACATTAATTTTTCCGTGCTCGACCCCGATGCCACGGCTCCCTGCTGCACTATTTCAAATTTTACACAGGGCAAGCTGTCAGATTATAAAACGGTGATTGACTTTGGAAGTGCGTGCGATCTAATTACCATCGAGATTGAAAATGTAAACGTAACGGCTCTCAAGGAATTGGTAAAGCAAGGCAAAAAAGTATTTCCTCAGCCAGAGGTGATTGAGTTGATTCAGGACAAAAGAACGCAAAAAGAGTTTTATAAGGCAAACGGAATTCCCACCGCAAAGTTTATTCTCACGGCCAACAGGAAGGAGGTTATAAACAATAAATCTTTCCTGCCCGCTGTTAATAAATTGGGCAGAGAAGGCTACGATGGGAGAGGGGTTCAGTTATTGCGAACAGAAGCTGACCTAGAGAAGGCGTTTGATGCCCCTGGCCTTCTCGAAAAATTGATTGATTTTGACAAAGAGATTGCTGTGATTGTTGCGCGCAGCGAAAGTGGCGAAGTGGTGAGCTATCCACCTGTTGAGATGGTCTTTCACCCCACGGCAAATCTGGTGGAATACCTCTTCTCACCTGCCGCCATTACTTCTCAAATTGCGGCTGAGGCAGACTCTATTGCCAGATCGATTATTGGAAAATTGAATATGATTGGGCTTTTGGCTGTGGAGATGTTTGTGACAAAAGAGGGAGAAGTATTAGTTAATGAAGTTGCACCCAGGCCTCATAATAGCGGACATCAAACAATTGAAGCGAATGCAACCTCGCAATATGAACAACATCTTCGGGCTATTCTGAATCTCCCATTAGGAAGTACTGATTCCTATCTGCCTAGTGCGATGGTCAACCTACTGGGAGAGGAGGGATATTCTGGCGAAGCCAAATACGCTGGTTTAGAAGAAGTTCTTGGCGTATCGGGCACGCATATTCATCTTTATGGGAAAAGAATGACGAAATCATTTCGCAAGATGGGCCATGTAACCATAGTGGACGTAGACATTGAAAGTTTAAAAAAGAAAGCCAACTTTGTTAAACAAACTCTAAAAGTCATAGCATGAGTAAACCGGTAGTGGGAATCATAATGGGTAGTCAATCTGATTTAAAAATCATGAGGGAAGCCGCTGACTTTTTGGAGGAGTTAGAAATCCCCTTTGAGATAACTATCGTTTCCGCTCACAGAACGCCCGAACGGATGGTATCGTATGCATCTTCTGCCAAGGCGCGCGGGTTAAAAGTGATAGTAGCAGGAGCAGGCGGTGCAGCCCATTTGCCGGGTATGGTTGCTTCGCTTACTTCTTTGCCTGTTGTTGGAGTACCCATCAAATCAACAAATTCAATTGACGGCTGGGATTCTGTTTTGTCCATTCTCCAAATGCCAGGCGGTGTGCCGGTAGCTACCGTAGCGCTCAATGGAGCCAAGAATGCAGGCATATTAGCTGCGCAGATTATTGGAACCAACAGCGAAGTAGTTTCGGCAAAGCTTGATACTTATAAAGAAAGCCTTCGAGATAGAGTTGAAATGCAGGTAAAAGAATGGGAGCAAAAAGGATGGAAAAGTGATTTGATAAAATAGCATTTGACCCAATATTGACAGGACTAAATTGACGTAACCATTTGAATGGCGTTATGAATCCGAACGAAAAAGGTTGGCTAAGAGAATTTCTTGAGTTTAGGAAGGACCTTCTTAAAGAGGTTCAATTGGGCACTGTAAAAACGGCTCATCCGGAGCAGGCTTTGTATCGGGTGATTCAACCCACCGGCCTAATGTATGGACAGTCGATCGCCTCTCTTGACTATCCAAATTCTGATCGATGGAACGACAAGGGCAAAATGAAAATTCTCTTGGCTGAGAGCCTTCTTAGCAGCTCTCTTCTGTTTTATGACAAGCAAATCAATAATGCTGAGGAGCTTTCTGAGGTCATTTTGAAAACCTTGGATAGCATCGGAAACTTCTATAACAATATTTTTCCAGAATTGGCAACGCCTGCAAAAACACTTTTTGGAAGACGAAAAACACCCTTAGAACTGGCCGAGAAAATATTAGATAAGCGCATTGAGTTTACAGACGAGTTTAAGGAAAATTTTTGGGTACAGTTCTTTCACAATAGCCTGCTCTTTTTGGACGTATTTATTTTTGGGCAATGGATTCATACCAATGCAGATCGGATCGTTTCCGATTTCTTTAAGTACGAGCGCGAAGAACTCCGCTTTTCGGTTGTGAAAGTCATTGCCGCGGCTGCGCATGCAAACCAAGCAGTGGAGTTTGAAGAACGGAAATTGTTGGAGTATTTTCTTCAAAGTGCCCATCTGTCCGCAGAAAAGAAGAGAGAGGCTGTTACTATTTTTGAAAAAGGTATTGAGGTAGAAGAAATTAACTTACCGACCAACAACTCATGGATACTGAAAAAGTATTTTCTTGAGATGGCCATTCTCACCATTTGGGCAGACAAAAGAATAGATGGGAATGAACAGGACTTCTTGAAGAGATTGTGTTCGCATCTTCGATTCTCAGAAGATGATCTCGAGAATAGCATGATGGCCATCGAAGGATTTGTATTAGAGCACTGGGAGAAATTGAACTATCTGCAAAATAAGCAAGACTACAATCAAGTCAGTGAGCGATTTATAAAACGACTCTCTCGCGTCACAGCCAATCATAAAAGCAAGCTGATCAAGGAAATTCAGGGCAACAAAGAATTGCACGCAGTTCTCAAGAAAGCGAAATCGAGTGAACTAACGGAAAAGGAAAAGAAAATAATGCAAGAACTGTTAGTCGTGGTGTTGAAAACAATACCCACGTTTGTCGTGATATCTCTACCTCAGCGTTTTTTAACACTTCCTGTTCTAATGAGAATTTTACCCACAAATTTTTTTGCTGAAGTTTAATCAGCCTATTTCTTCTGAAGGTTTCGCCTTGCGGGGTATTACAATTGAAAAGACGATAGAAAGAGTTAATGTAACGATGATTACCGCAAAAGAAAGCTCCGGAGAAATTTCGTAAGGAATTATTTCCAACAACATCTTTGCTCCAATGAAGAAAAGAATAATTGACAGTCCTTTTTGCAGCAAATAAAACTTATCAATAATCCCCGAAAGCAAAAAGAACATTGCGCGAAGCCCCATAACCGCGAAAATATTTGACGTGTAAATCAAAAATTCGTTTTGCGTGATCGCAAAAGCAGCCGGAATCGAGTCAACAGCAAATATTAAATCAGTAGTTTCGATTAAAACAATGATCAGAAAAAGTGGTGTGAACATCCATTTTTCACCCACTTTAGCTAGGAATTTTCCACCCATTTCATCGTTTGTAATGGGCAGATACTTTCTGCAAAGTTTAAGAATCGGATTCTTTTCAGGATCAATTTTTTCATCACTGTCTTCAAAGTAAATCTTGATACCTGAGTATAGAAGGAATACGCCAAAAATATAAAGAATAAAATGCCACTTGGCGATGAGCAATGCCCCCACGAAAATGAAAATACCCCGAAAAAATACGGCACCCAAAATACCCCAGAAAAGAATGCGGTGGTAATATTCCTCCTTGACAGCAAAGTATTTTAAGATAAGAAGAATCACAAAAATGTTATCTACTGAAAGAGCGTACTCGGTCAAATAAGCAGAGAAGTACTCGACCATTGCCACCTCTTTTCCTGGATCGAAAAAGTAAAGCAGAACACCGAAAACCGTTGAGACAAGAACCCAGAAAATAGACTGATAAAGGGCAGATTTGGTGGTGATTTTATGGGCAGACTTGTTGAAAACCCCTAAATCAATCAACAGGAAAACTAGGATAACGGTCGCAAAAACGCCAAATAATATTGTCTCTTCCTGGCTTTGGTTTCTAAACAGTGAGAAAAGAAGCATCGAACAATGGTCAGGGTTAGAGGTTAAAAAAGAAAGGACAAGCGATACTTTTCAAGCGGGTTTTGACTAAAACAATATCAAATCTACAAATATATTTCAGAAGTAAACAAAGGTTGAATTTGATATCAAATCAAAGCAAAAGGAAACCAGTAATTGCGGCTAATTAGGCACATTTTTGGCATTTTCCCTGAATCAGCAAGTTGATTTCTCTTGCTTCATAACCCGCGGGTAACTCAATCCGCGGTATGCTCACCTGGTCCAGACAGCTGGTTTCTCCACACACCGAGCATTTGAAATGTACATGCTCATGGTGATGATCTGAGGAAGAGCACAGATCATTGCAAAGGGCATATTTTAGGCTTCCTCCATCATCTAGCACCTTGTGAACTACGCCCTTGTCAACAAAAGTTTTTAGGGTACGATAGACGGTTACACGGTCATAGTCGTTGGCGATTTGTTCTTCCAGGTCGGAATAGGACAATGCAAAAGGCTTCTTCAGAAAAAGGCTAAGGATGGCCGTTCTGCTGCTGGTTTTACGAAGGTCAAAATCTTGCAATATTTTTTGCTCGGCTTTCATTGAATAAGCCAAATTTAATTGTCCATTTGAAGTTCAAGCAAGTTACGATAAATACCATTGTCGCGCTGAGTAAGTTCCTGGTGGGTGCCGGCTTCAGCAATCTGCCCGTCTTTGATGACGAGGATTCGATTGACTTTTCGAATGGTACTAAGGCGGTGGGCAATCACAATGGTGGTTCGGTTTTCCATCAGTTTTTCCAACGCTTCTTGTACCAGGCTTTCCGATTTTGCATCGAGAGAACTTGTGGCTTCATCCAGAATTAGAATAGAAGGATCTTTCAGGATGGCGCGTGCAATAGCAACTCGCTGCTTTTGGCCTCCCGATAATTTTACGCCTCTATCGCCTACCAGCGTATCCATCTTTTCAGGAAAGCTCTCGATAAATTCCATGGCATTGGCCTTTTGAGCGGCTTGTATTATTTCAGATTCTGTGGCAAACGCTTTTCCGTAAGCGATATTCTCTCGAATGGTTCCGCCAAATAACATTACTTCTTGGGGCACAATACCAATGTTCCTTCGAAAATCCGTGAGACTAAATTGCGATATCTCTTGGTGATCAACTTCTATTTTACCAGATGAGGCAGCGTAGAAGCGCATTAGTAGATTGATGATGGTTGATTTTCCTGAGCCACTTGGTCCGACCAATGCGATTCTTTCCCCTGGCTCAACAATGAAATGAATCGATTTAAGAACTTCAAAATCAATTCGTGTAGGGTAGGTAAACGACACGTTGTTAAACTCCACCCTGCCCTTGAGTTTCAGCGATTGTGCAGAAGTACTGCTCTCATCTTTTTCTTCTAGTATTTCCAACACCCGCTCAGAAGCGCCAATCGAACGTTGTAATGAACTGTAAATATCGCCCAAGCCGGCAATCGAACCACCTATAAATGAAGTGTATAAAATAAACGAGAATAGTTCGCCCACTGTGGATTGGCCGTTTTGTAAAAGATAGGCCCCATACCAACTGACGGCCACAATTCCACCAAAAAGGGCGAGTATGGTAAAGGAGATAAAAAGGCCTCTGTATTTTGACGCATGAATCGATGTTTTTACGACTTCAGTTAATGACTTTTCATAACGGCCGATCTCAAACAATTCATTTGTAAAAGATTTTACAACAGCAATAGACTGCAACGTTTCTTCCACAATCACATTCGCTGTGGCCAGCTGATCTTGCGTTTTCTTAGAAAGTTTACGAATGAACTTCCCAAAAAACAATGCGGCTATCACTAACACCGGAAAAGTAAGCAGCATGAAAATAGTCAGCTTGGGGGTGAGGATAAAGATGAGAGGAATGCCAATGAGTAACACCAATACTTGTCGTAGCAGTTCGGCTAATGTAAAAGTGAACGTGTCGTAAAGCGTTCCCACATCGGAGGTAATCCGACTCGTTAACTCACCCACTCTTCGACTATCAAAAAAAGTAAGCGGCAACCAAATCATTTTGGAATAGACTGCATGGCGCAGGTCTGCTAATGAGCGCTCACTCACAATAGTAAAAGTGTACACCCGGATGAAGGAGAAAACACTTTGAACAGCCAAGATAGCTACAAGTGCCAGAGCAATTTGGTTTATGCTGGTAAGTACAAACCCACCTTTGCCCTGAGCCACGTCCAATAGTTTTCCCGCAAAGTAGGGAAAGGACAATAGTGTGCCGCTGGAAAGCGCGAGAGAAACGAGCCCAAGAATAAACGTTTTTCGATAGGGAATAACAAATTTGAAAATACCCAGGAGCTTGCGGATTCCCTCTCTGTTCAGCTTCTTCTTTTCACCTTCCTCTAAAAATGTGCGCTTGGCCATCGTCTACTTTAAAATATATGCATGTATGGAAAATTGAACAGAGTCGCTCAGGATCATTTTTTGAACGCCTTTAATCGCATAATCGTAAACATAAATCTCCCCTTTGGCTCCCTCCAGTGATAATGTCAATTCCCTTGTCGTATAGTAAAGTGCATTCTGTTCGATGTACTGTGATTCAATGCGTTTGAGATTAGGCAATTCATCTTGAAAATAGAACCGAACTACCGGCACAGACGATTTGATGTCGCAGGTATAACGCCTTACAGTTAGGTTGCTTTTTGAATCCTTCTCTTCAGTTACAACGTAATGACCTTTGTAGGTCGGTTTGTTTATCACATCTAACTGCCGGAATACATCCAATTCATGAGCCAGCTGTGCACTATCCGCCAGGAAGGATGACTGACCTTCTTTACCATCGATGCTCGCTGTTTTATGAATCGAATCTTTGCGATTAGCCAAATAGCTGATTTGCACATTGACCAGACTGTCAAAGTCGAAGTATGACTTGTCGTATTTTAGATTAGCCTGCCGACAGGAAAACGAAATAACGCCTAGCACAAAAAGGCACGCAACAAATTTTAACTTAGTCATGTTTCCAGATAGCCTATTTTTCCACTAACACCTTACCTGTCATTTCAGTTGGAATCGGAATTCCCATTAGAGTAAGTATAGTAGGTGCCAAATCACCCAGTTTGCCGTCATTGATTTTAGAATAGGTCTTGGAGTCATCTACTAAAATGCAAGGTACCAGGTTAGTGGTGTGTGCAGTATTTGGGCTGCCGTCCTCATTGATCATAATATCCGCATTGCCATGATCGGCAATAATAATAACAGCATATCCGTTTTTGCGTGCTACTTCTGTAACCGCCTCGTTACACTTATCAACTGTCTCCACCGCTTTAACGGCTGCTGAAAATACGCCTGTGTGGCCAACCATGTCTGGATTAGCGAAGTTTAAGCAAATAAAATCAGCTGATCCTTTTTCTAATTCAGGAATGATTTTGTCTTTGATATCGTTGGCACTCATCTCCGGCTTTAGATCGTAGGTGGCTACTTTTGGTGAGGGGCACATTAATCGCGACTCGCCTTCGAATACATCTTCCCGTCCTCCCGAGAAGAAAAATGTCACATGTGGATACTTCTCTGTTTCAGCAATACGAATTTGTTTCTTGCCTGCCTTTGAAACGATTTCCCCCAACGTATTCTCCAAGTTATCTTTATCAAACATCACTTTCACATCGTTGAAGGAGTCATCGTAGTTAGTGAGTGTTACATAATAGAGTTTCAATTTCTTCATCCCTTGCTCGGGATAATCTTGTTGGGTCAACGCCATGGTAATTTCTCTTCCGCGATCCGTACGAAAATTAAAACAAATGACCACATCACCTTCCTGTATAGTTGTAATCGGCTTGCCGGTTGTATCGACAGAAACAATTGGTTTAATGAATTCATCGGTGACACCTGCCTCATACGATTTCTGTAACGTGGCCAATAAATCGGTCGACTTTTCGCCTTCGCCTTTTACCAAAAGGTCATAGGCTAACTTCACGCGTTCCCATCTCTTGTCGCGATCCATGGCAAAGTAACGGCCCACAATACTGGCCAATTGGCCAGTTGTTTTTTTGAGGTGATTTTGTAAATCAGACAGGTATCCAAATCCACCTTTCGGGTCGGTATCTCGTCCGTCCGTAAAGGCGTGGATAAAGAGATTTTTTACGTCTAAATTTTTAGCAATCGTGCACAGTCTTTTGACATGTTGTACATGTGAGTGAACTCCACCGTCACTAACCAGACCAATGAGATGCACGGATTTGTTATTTGCTTTTGCGTAATCAAACGCGGCCAACAGCGTTGGATTTTCATCTAACTCTTTTTCTTCAACAGCTTTGTTGATTCGCACTAAGTCTTGGTACACTACTCTTCCCGCACCAATATTCATATGGCCAACCTCCGAGTTGCCCATCTGTCCGGCCGGTAATCCCACCGCTAAACCAGAGGCCTCTAATTTACTATGTGGATACTTCTGGTATAAAGAGTTGATGTAGGGAGTTTGGGCGTGGTCGATGGCAGAAACTTTTAGGTTTCTAGCAATGCCCCAGCCATCCAATATCATCAATAGCACTTTTTTATTCATAGTCATTTAAAATAAGTCTCAAATATAGCCGCATTCATGGTAATTGATGATCAAAACTATGCCAATGAGTAGATGCGATGTGATTCCTAAATGTTCCTGCTAATTTGACCTGTAATATTTTTTTCAAACCCCGATTATGGCATACTTTTGGCCTATCTTAGAACCTATGAGAACAAGAAAGTGGTTATGGATTGTGTTTTTGGCTATTCCTCTTGCAAACGTGTGGGGTCAGGCTGAAATTTTCGCGCCTATCAAGGACGCCATTAAGGCTAATAATGCCAAAGAAGCAGTAAAGTACTTCAATCAATCGGCTGATATCAACATTGAGGGGGAGGTAAATAATTATAGCAAGGCTCAGGCCGAGTTTGTACTGGGCGATTTTTTCAAAAAGCATCCCGTGGCAGATTTCAACATTGTCCACACAGGCTCTTCACCGAGCGGGCTTAAGTTTGCTATTGGCAAGTATCAAAGCGGAGGCGATAGCTACAGCGTGCTTATGCGTGTAAAAGAATCTGACAAGAAATACTTTGTCCACGAGATCAGCTTTATCAAAGAATGATTTCGCCTACTTATCTCACGGAAGAGGCCATTCATTCGTTTATCCAGTCCGCTTTAGCGGAAGACATTGGTGAAGGAGACCACTCCTCTCTAGGCGCCATCCCGAAAAATACTCCCTGCAAGGCGCGTTTATTGGTGAAAGATGAAGGCGTGATTGCCGGCCTTGCGTTGGCAGAAAAAATATTTCAGCAAGTTGATCCCGCTCTTCAAATAACCTATTTCAAGCATGATGGAGACTTGGTTCACCGGGGCGAAGTTGCTTTTGAAGTCAACGGTCAGGCACAGTCCATTTTATCGGGCGAGCGTTTGGTGCTCAATTGTATGCAGCGAATGAGCGGTATAGCTACCCACACAAGAACGCTTTGCCAACTGCTCGAAGGCACTTCTAGCAAACTGCTCGATACCCGCAAAACGACTCCTAATTTTCGCGCTATGGAAAAGTGGGCGGTGGCGATTGGAGGGGGCCAGAATCACCGTTTTGCTTTGTATGACATGGTAATGCTCAAAGACAATCACATTGACATGGCCGGGGGTGTCCAAAAAGCCATTGAAAATGCACATCGTTACCTAAAGGAGAAGCAAAAGGATTTGAAAATTGAGATCGAGGTGCGTAGCCTTACCGAAGTGGAAGAGGTAATGCGTGTGGGAGGTGTAGATACAATCATGTTGGATAACATGAGCTTAAATGATATGCGAAAGTCTGTCCATCTGATTAATGGCAAATACAAAACGGAAGCGAGTGGGGGAATTACTGAAAATACGTTGCGCGCGGTGGCCGAAACAGGCGTAAATTTTATTTCAATGGGCGCGCTGACGCATTCTACTAAAAGCCTTGACCTGAGTTTAAAGGTGGTTAAATGACCTAAGGGCAGTTTCTTCTTTGCCTAAAACTAACTATACATCCTTCCAAAAAATCAGCTATTTTTGCGACCCATTCATCTAAAATTATGCTTGTTAAGACCAAAAACTATCGCCTAGAAAAGAAAGACTATATACGCATGGCGTTGCGAAACATCCTGCTTCAGCAGTGGTGGGTAAGTTTAATTGTGGTAGCCATCTGTCTTCTGTATTTGTGGGTGCCAAGCATTTGGTGGTTCATTGGCGCATTTACAGCTGCGGGATTGTATTTGCTTTTTTGGTGGATCCAATTTTACGGGGTCACGCAATTAGAACAAGGTAAGATGCTTTTTGAGAGATTCTCGTATGAGATAACGAGCCAACAAATTGTGATGAAGTTGAATGCCCGCGAAGGCATGCCGATGAAGTGGGATCAAATCAAAAGTGCAAAGGTCACCAAAGAAGCATTTGTTCTTTTTGTCAATAAAGCGCAATTGATTCATTTACCCTTCAAAATATTTACCACTGAAAACGAACGGAAGTTTCTAACTAGCATTTTGAAAAATAAAGGCTTGTTGAAGGCATAGTTTTTGATGTCGTTCTTGTCGGATAAATGCACTTTTTCAAATAGCTTACTCTAGCTATATTTACACAACAGACGAGCAATTGATGGGGAAGCTTCTTATTCTTGCCAAGTACATCTTTCTCATTTACGGCTCTGATATTTACGAAACCAGAAGGCATATTCACGTTACCTATAACCAGCGGGGTTTTAAAAGGGCTTGTAAATTTTGGTTAGAACCAGAAATAATGCTTGACGAAAATAAGAAAGGTGATTTTAGCTCGAAAGAGTTGACGGAAATTGAAAAACTGATCCTGGACAACAAAGAGGTTCTTTTAGAACAGCTCGCTATTTTCTATCGCCACGAAAAAGTAACAGCCATTCGAAGATGACAACGACTGTAACAGAAATTGAAATTACTGATGTAAAATTTGTTGGGAACAGTGCTATGCTACTATCTCTATCCAACGACAGAACTTGTATTGTGCCATTGGAAAAGTTCAAGCAAATTGAATCGCTGACACCATCGCAGAAGGAAGATTTTGAGATTATTGATGGCGAGAATCTTTCCTTTTTAGCTCTTGACGAGATTTATTCCATTCACGAGCTAATTGGCATTTAGATAAATCAAACTTAGCCTAAAAAAACTCACCTATGAAAGCATGTACACTCGTTCTGGTTTTCTTATTCATCGTAGGCATTTGCGCTGCCCAAAATATTGACTTCGATAAGAAGTTAAAAGACCTAAACATCGAACTCTTCACGCCAGGCAAGCCCATTGCCAATTATGTGAAGGCCGTACGAACAGGCAATTTATTATATCTGTCAGGCCACGGCCCTACGAAGGCGGATGGCAGCAACATTATTGGCAAGGTGGGCAAAGACTTGACCATCGAACAAGGGTATGATGCAGCACGGCAGACCGGGATATCTCTTCTCTCAACGTTGAAAGCTGAAATAGGTGATTTGAATAAAGTAAAAAGGATCGTGAAGGTGTTAGGCATGGTGAATTGCACAGAAACTTTTGGTGACCAGCCCAAAGTGATCAATGGTTTTTCTGATTTGATGGTGGCCGTTTTTGGCGAGAAAGGAAAACATGCCCGCTCAGCTGTGGGAATGTATGCTTTGCCAATGGGGATGGCTGTGGAGATTGAAATTATTGTAGAGCTCGAATAGGTTGGTGTAACAACAGCGTCTATTGATCGTCTTGCTCACATGCTCGATTGGTTTTACGCACTCAGAAAGTTTCGATTTTTTAAGCTGGTGGTTATTTATTTGCGATACCTGATTGGTTACGCATTTGTATTTGCTTCGTTTATTAAAATTCAAGGAGAGCGCTTCACAACGCTTCCAACCACCGAACCGGTTGGATATTTTTTTGAAGCCATGTATCAAACCGGTTTTTATTGGAATTTTCTTGGCTGGAGTCAATTTATTGCTGGAACATTATTGATGACCCAACGTTTTGCAACAGTTGGAGCGATGGCTTTCCTTCCAATCATATTGAATGTTTTTATGATTACAAACGCTATTGATTTTGGCATGGGCACTCCTATTATTACAAGTCTCATGTTATTGGGAACCATTTTTTTACTCTTGTGGGATTATAAAAAATTGATTATTGTGTTTCAACGAGATCACACCATTAAAATGGATTTGACCAACGAACCCGAAGATCTATTTATGAATGACCCAATTTGGATAATTACGGGAATCTGTTTTGTGGTGCTGCTAATTCTTCCACGTGTGTTGCCTATTGGAAGTCCATTTACGTGGTCGGCTTTTTTTCCCTTAATTGGATTGCTGGCATTTGCGTATACGATGATCAAATATCGGAAAAGGAAATAGTAGCATTGATCAGTACTATTTGTCAAACACTAAGTTCTTCCTAAATGGCTACTCACTTTTTTCGCCTCATCAATTACCTCCTTCGGATAGTTGGCGAGTTCCAAAAGCTTAATGGCATTTCGTGTGGTCAGCGGACCGAATTTAAGTTTATGGTCGAAGTGTAGTTCTTTGCTTTCCACTGTTTCAGTGAAATGATGCAGGTCGTATTCAGAAGAAAGCATCTCGGCCAGCTCAATATCGTGTGTGGACACGATGACAATGTTATCTTTTCTATTTAAGTAAGAGAGAATAGCTTTTGCTGCACCAATTCGCTCAGCCGTGTTGGTTCCTTTAAAAACTTCATCCAATACAAATAGGTTCTGGTGCGGACTTTCAGCTTCCGTTAATAAAGAGGCCATGATTTTCACTTCTTGGAAGTAATAACTTTTGCCTTGAAATAAGTTGTCGTCAATGCGGATAGACGAAAACTGCTTTATCGGAGGCGAGGCGAACTCATCTGCAAAACAAGTATAGATGGTTTGTGCGAGTATGGAATTGATCGTAAGTGTTCGCAGAAAAGTTGATTTGCCAGACATATTTGAGCCGGTAATCAGAATACTCTTCCCATCAATAGTCAGGTCATTTTTTACACACGCTTCAATCAGCGGATGGTAGATGCCCCGGGCGATAATTTTCTTTTTGGAGTCAGTGAGATTTGGCTGACAGGTATTCAATGAACCTACCCGAAGAGATAGGATTGAAATGGCCATATCAATATTTCCCACGTACTTGAATAACTCGGAAATGGCTTCTTGTTTTTTTTCAAGTTCATGGATAATTCGAAATAGGGATATGACTTCCACCAGGAAAAATATCTTGATGAGCTCGACAAAGTATAAGCCGATTTGGCTTAGTTCTGCACCTAACCCATCATGCCCACTTAAGGAAATAAAACTAGATTTCCGTTGAAAGGATCGCAAACTTGCAATGGCTTCGCTCGCTTGAGCATTCGAAAAGAGCTTTCTTCTTTTTAGTAACGAATTCGATACCTGGATTAACACGTTTAGCTGAGGGAAAGACCGTATAAACTGATAGGTATTTCCTTTATTCCAGTAGTGCACCAACATATTTGCCGTGAAAGGCACAATCATCAGAATGATACAAAACGGATAGCTAAACGCCAGCAACGCCAGCACTAGTAACAACGCCAGATTCAAGTAAATAGCCCATAACCACTTCGGTCGTTTTAATAGATCGCCACCCATTAGTGAGGCGATGTGATAGGCATCGGTGTGGTTTAGTTTTAGTAGTTCGAATTGAACTTCTTCGCGCAGCCGTTCGTCTTTTCTAAAAACATCAATGAACGCATCCAATGGATTGTGCAACTGATCAGTAGGCTGCACGACTTTTGCATATAGCACCTGCTGCCCTACGCGACTGGCTGTTCTATCGATAAATGAAAACATACTATAGAAGTCAATATCTTCTATCGTCTGCTCGGTAAGCCGATGAAACGGATCACCTTGCGATAAATCGGAATACTTTTTAATTCTGTCGAAGTCGAACGGAACAGATTTAGGCTTCGCCCAACGGGCGCGGAGCTCTAACTTTTTCTTTTTTAGTCTTCTTTTGTTGATGAGTCGGAGTATCAGTACAACCGAAACAAAAAGAACTGTTAGTAGAATGAGATATCCAATTTGTGGAGGCATGCGTTACTCTACTTCCCTCCCCATCACCCACTTCAACATTTCAAACCAATCCTGTCTGTCTAAATTGATGTCAACCGATTTGGCCGCTTCAGTGATTCGCTCTGGTTTGGTAGTGCCAAGGATGGGAAAAATATGGGAAGGATGTTTAAGCAACCAGGCTAATGCCAACTGACTATAAGAAGCATTGTACTTGGCGGCTTTTGCAAACCAAACACGTTCTTCAAAATGGAGCTTTCCGCCACCCAATGGTGACCAGGCCATTGCGCTTGCCCCATGCTTCAACATCAAGTCCAAATCTCCATTGAATAGTGGATCAATCCGCGAAAGTGAAATCTCTATTTGATTAGTGACCAATGGGAACGGCAAAAAATGTTGTAGCATTTCAAATTGTGAGGGCGTGAAATTAGAAACGCCAAAGTGTAAGACCTTTCCTGCTGCTTTCAACTTCACAAATGTTTCCGATACTTCATTTGGGTCCATAAGTGGATCGGGGCGATGAATCAAAAGCAAGTCAAGATGATCGGTATGTAACATCTTTAATGAATTCTCAACCGACCAGGTGATATGCTCTTCCGATGTATCGTAATGTTTTACCCAGGTGGTGGGTCTTTTGGCAGAACTAAACTTGATGCCACACTTCGTGACAATCTGAATCTTCTCACGAAGAGACGCGTCTTTTTTCAATGCGTTGCCAAACAACTCTTCACAACTATGATCTCCATAGATGTCGGCATGGTCGAAAGTGGTGATGCCTTCATCTAGCGAAGTATGAATTAACCGTTCCACCGTTTCAGTAGACAACGTGTGCCAGCGCCAGACACCAGTGATGATGCGCGAAAAACTTGGCCCTTTGGGATGAAGCGGTTGGCTATTCATGTTACTTGTTATGTTGATAGCACTTGCCGGATTTGCTTGCCGTCATGCGTTTGCACTTGGTGCCATCGGCTGTTTTTCCACTGCATTGAGCGACTTTATCTTTTGCATGTTCGTCTGGCTTGCAAACACCACAGGCACCCTTGCCTGCTTTTTTTGCAGCCGCCAACATCATTCCATCGGCATCGCCCGAAAGTTTGCAATCGGCAGTGTGATACTTTTCACCTCCCTTGGAAGTGTATACAGTTTGACTAAAGCCTTTAATACCTAACCCAAAGAATAGGAATAAACTGAGAAGAATAACCTTTTTCATAATTTACAGAGGTTTGTGTTTTGCTTAACAAACCCAAGTTGTGATTTTTTGAGGAAGAATAAAAATGAATAGACCAATCAATACTGACTAATAAATTAACTTTGAAAAAAGAAATTGAAATGACAGAGCACTTCAAGAACATTTGCGCCCATGCAGGCGCCACACCCGATCCTGCAACAGGGGCTGTTACTTCTCCGCTTTATTTTTCATCTACATTTCATTATACGCCCACGGGCGAATACCCAAGTGGGCATATTTACAGTCGCGAATCAAACCCAACACGCACCTCTCTTGAAACAATACTGGCACAATTAGAACAAGGCGAAGACGCTGCCGCTTTCAGCAGTGGCAGCGCGGCCGCCAATGCTGTCTTTCTAAGTTTGCGACCTGGCGATCATGTGATCATCAACTTCGATGCGTACGCGGGTATTAGAGGTATGCTCAAAGATATCTTTATGCCATGGGGATTGCAAGTAACATTTGTCGACCTGAGTGATATCAGCAATCTACCTAAATCGATTCAACCAAACACCAAGTTGGTATGGACTGAATCGCCCACCAATCCACAACTTCGAGTTGTCGATTTGATTTCAGTGATCACCATTTGCAAGCAACATCATATCAAAGTAGCTGTCGATAATACGTTTGCTACGCCCGCCTTACAAAATCCAATAGTGCTGGGTGCAGATATTGTGATGCACAGCACTACCAAATATTTAGGCGGACATAGTGATATGACGGGAGGCGCGTTGGTTACAGCAAGAAAAGATGAAATGTGGGAACGCATTCGTCACATTCAACACATACAAGGAGCAATACCGGGTCCATTTGATTGTTGGCTGTTGATGCGTGGCATCCGCAGTTTTGTTCCACGCATGACGCAGCACTTGAGCAACGCAAAAGCAGTGGCACTATTTTTATCGACACATCCCAAAGTAGAAAAAGTATTGTATCCTGGATTGCCCACACACGCGGGCCACGAAGTAGCAAAAAAACAAATGAGCGATTTCGGGGCCATGGTGTCGTTTTTAGTAAGAGGAACTAAAGAAGATGCCATCAAAGTAGCGCAGCGCGTAAAAGTATTTACCAACGCCACCAGTTTGGGTGGCACGGAAAGTTTATTGGAACATCGTAAGAGTGTAGAAGGCCCGGATTCACCTACACCCGATAATTTAATTCGATTGAGTGTCGGGCTGGAGGATGTTGCTAGTTTAATAGAAGATTTGAAACGGGCTCTGGAATAGTGTCAACGAGAAACAAAACTTCCAACCTTATAGAGTTTCTTGTAATCTTTAAAGTAGTTTTTCATTGTCTCAGTATATTGAATCGCCAAGGTAGTCAACTCTTTTTGCCAGTTGTCGACTGAAGCAAACGCTATCAATTCATCAGTATTGGCCGAACCTAATCGCGCAGCACTTCTCAGCTGCGCAGATGCTAATGCTTGCGCCATAGTGATAATGATCGTCTCAGAATTCTTCAATTTACTTTTACAAAGCTGATGATCGATTTTTTGTGCACTGGGCTGAAGTTGCTTGATGACAAAGTCTTCTTCGCCTATTTTAATGGGATCAATAAATCGCGGTAACGCATATTGCATAAAACGTTGTGCGCCTACAATTCGGTGTGCTTCCGATTCCCATATGGGTTGACGTACTTTTAAATGCTGAGCAAGAGAAGAAGGGGTCGATTTTTTAATGTCCAGCAGTCGCCATTTCTCCTTGCTTTCATCCCACGCCAGCGCCACATACCGTGCCACACCCAGGCTGCCCGTGCCCGCAATGCGAAAAGCGACATCCACTACTTTCAACGATTCACCTTTTTGGTTGAAAAATTGGTTCAATGTATTCTGTACAAATTCTTTTTTTTCTTGATCCAACGCGAACGTCTTATCTTGGATAAGAAGCAATTTCAGTTTCTTTTTATCGACACGTTCTTTCAACAAATCCTTTTCGCGTTCGCGCTCTGCTTTGTCAAAAAAAGCTTGAATCAGCGGTGGACTTACTTCGCGCTCAATCGAATACGGCTTCCCGGCACGGAGCAAATCGACATACGTTGATAAGGCAGTTTCCATTAAACTACATGCTTCTTTTTGAGAATAACCCCACGACTCTGTGGCCATTCCGATGCTGCATAAAAATCGCAGTACTTCCCAAAGCGCAGGCGCCAATTGTGCTTCATCAAAATCGTTGATATCAAAATAGACCAACCCATTTGTGGCACGGTAGCTTCCAAAATTCTCCAAATGCAAGTCGCCACATATCCACGCTAGCGGGCCACTGTTGATGATTGGGTTTTTAGCCAGGTCCTCGTAAAACAAAAAACAAGTTGCCCGGTAAAACGTGAAGGGGTCAATTGCCATCAGCGCATACTTGCGTTTGAGGGTTGGCTCTTGCCTATCAGAATGAAATTGTATAATTCGATTAACTAAGGATTCCATGCTTTAATTTTTCTTTCCACCTTCCTGATCGCATGTACCAAAAGGCCATCGAGAACATGCAAATCCAATAAACCCATTCGCTCACCCATCCCCACGTGATGGACATATTCCATACTTCCAGCACGAGATAAACATAGAGTATGTAGGCAAATAGTGTTACGATTTCAATCATCAGATTTACTACTGTATTTCCAGAACCAGTGACAGCATTGAGCCACACCACAGAAAAGGATTGAAGGAATAAGGCCGAAGACACCACTCGTAATACAGGAGTGGCATAGGCAATGAAATCTTCGCCCTGGCCAAACATCGAGAGCAGCGCACCTGGAAAGATGTTGAGAATGACAATCAACGTAAGTGAAAAAGCCGCACTCACCTTTGCGATGCGTTTCACAACTGGCATTACTTCTTCTTGCCTCCCTTGTCCAATCACATTGCTTACCATCGTATTGGTGGTGGCCGCAAATGCCCACGAAAAAATCCCCGCCAAACCAAAAACATTTCGCATGGTGTTCGACACAGCCAAATCGCGCGCGCCATGGTGTTCAATCAGAATATAAAAATATTCCCACGTTACGATGCTCAGGGCAAATTGTAAAATGAGGGGCGTTGATTTAAACAGAATTAATTTGATGGAGCTGAGTTCTAATTTCCAACTTTCAAATAGTCCAAAAGCTTTGTTTATTCCTTTTGCATGGATGACGGCAAAGATTACGAGCAAGCCGGTTGCTTCTGCAATGATGGAAGCATAAGCTGCTCCATTGAAACCCATTTTCGGAAAACCAAAGTGACCGTAAATAAATGCGTAGTCAAAAAAGATATTGGCAATGGCTTCAGCTAGCGTACCCCATACTAAAAATTTTGTTTGGTTTGTTCCGACCAAAAGCGCATTGCGCATGACATACAGATATAGGAAAGGTAAACCCCAGATACGGATAAAAATAAATCCAATCACTTCTTCTGCAATCACTTGATTGTGTATCGTGGCGCGCAAAATCATAGGAGCCAGCGTGTAGCTGATCAAAATTCCAATGAACGAAACTCCCAGGGCAGCCCACACGCCATGATAAAATAGCTTGCCGATTTCTTTCTGTTGATTTTCTCCGGCTTTACGCGCGATCAGCGATTGCAATCCATTGTTTAGGCCACTACCGATAACTGCA
This sequence comes from Cyclobacteriaceae bacterium, assembly GCA_031400595.1. Classification (GTDB taxonomy): domain Bacteria; phylum Bacteroidota; class Bacteroidia; order Cytophagales; family Cyclobacteriaceae; genus ELB16-189. The sequence continues at coordinate 478,735 of JANNQG010000025.1, read as the reverse complement.
AAAATCAAATAGTAGACTCCTGTGATGGCCGCACTGGCTAACGCTTTTTCGCCCAATCCCCCCAAAAACACATTATTGGTAATGAAGTTGATTTGAGGAACAATCAATGCCAAAGAGATCGGCATTGCCAACCCCAGAATTTGTTTGTAGCCTGTTTGTAGGCGAAGGTCTTTAGAATTCATTAGCTTAGAACTTCAAAAGTAATTTAAATCCATCACCTTAGACTAACTTTAAAGAAGATACGTCCCTCTTAAAAACCCTCTTTATGCAAACTATCCTCGGAGCCAACGGAACAATCGCACTGGAACTTTCGAAGCACCTTCCACAATACACGGATAAAATCAGACAGGTAAGTCGTAACCCAAAAAAGGCAAACGCCAGTGATGAATTGTTTTCCGCAGACTTGTTGAATTACCAAGAAGTAGAAAACGCGGTGGCCGGCAGCGAAGTAACCTATTTAGTGGCAGGACTAAAGTATGAGACTAAAACATGGCAAGATCAATGGCCTAAAGTGATGAAGCATACAATTGATGCTTGTAAAAAGCACAATAGTAAGTTGGTGTTTTTTGATAATGTCTATCCATATGGATTAGTGAGAGGGAAAATGACAGAAGAAACTCCATTCAATCCGAGCAGTAAGAAGGGCGAGGTACGCGCCAAAATAGCGATGATGCTACTTGATGAAATCAAAGAAGGTAATTTGCAAGGCATGATCGTAAGGGCAGCTGATTTTTATGGACCGAATGTGTTGTTGAGTTTAACGCACACAATGGTTACGGAAAAGTTGAAGGCAAAGAAGGGAGCCCAGTGGATAGGTGATCCGAAAAGGAGTCATAGTTTTACCTATACACCTGATGCCGGAAAGACGGTAGCTATCTTAGGAAACACGCCTTCTGCATTCAATCAAACGTGGCATGCATTGACCAGTCAAGAAAGTATTACTGGGGAGCAGTATGTTCGGATGGCTTGTGAGATAGCCGGTCAACCTTACAAAATTCAACACTTGCCTAAATGGGGAGTAAGAACACTTGGATTATTTGTGCCGGTATTGCGTGAGTTTGTAGAGATGATGTATCAATACGAGAACGACTACTTTTTTGATAGCTCGAAATTTGAGAAGGCGTTTGGCATCACAGCGACTTCTTATAAAACTGGAATTGCGGAAACTTTGCGTTAGCAATTTTACTAGTCTTAATTAATGGAAGATTCCCTTTAATGAACTTAGACTCTTTAAATCACCCCCTGTGCCTGCATGGCTTTTGCCACTTTGATAAATCCGGCAATGTTTGCTCCGGACATGTAGTTGCCGGGCTTGCCATATTCTTTCGCAGCAGCCAATGATGTATCATGAATGCCTTTCATGATGCCCACCAACTTTGCGTCTACTTCTTCCCGTGTCCAGTTAGAGCCCATGAAGTTTTGCGTCATCTCTAATCCAGAAGTAGCTACGCCACCCGCATTCGATGCCTTTCCCGGTGCGTACATCACTCCATTGTCTAACACAATGTTGATCCCGTCAATCGTAGTGGGCATATTCGCGCCCTCTGCTAAAAGTTTAACGCCATTCTTTACCAGGTTGCCCGCATCTTTGGCGTTGATTTCATTTTGGGTAGCGCAAGGGAAAGCGCAATCAGCTTTTATATTCCACAATGGGTTGTGATCTGCTTTTGCATCGATGGACTGATACGTGCATTTGTATTTGTCTGCATATTCTTTAATGCGCCCTCTGCGATTGTTTTTCAACTCTTTGAGAAACTCCAATTTCTCCATTGTGAAACCTGCTTCATCAATGACAACTCCATTAGAGTCAGATGCGGTGATGGCTTTGCCACCGAGCTGAATTATTTTTTCAATGGCATATTGAGAAACATTTCCTGACCCTGACACCAAACACGTTTTTCCTTTGATAGAGCTGCCCACATTTTGCAACATGTTCTCCGCAAAATAAATTAAGCCATAGCCAGTTGCTTCCGTGCGAATCAAGCTACCGCCCCAACCAATTCCTTTGCCGGTGAGCACACCCGTAAATTCATTCCTGATTTTTTTGTACGCCCCAAATAGAAAACCAATTTCACGACCGCCTACTCCGATATCACCAGCGGGTACATCCAACCGATGGCCAATGTGCCTCGCCAACTCGCCCATAAATGCCTGGCAGAATTTCATCACTTCATTATCTGATTTTCCTTTCGGGTCGAAATCACTTCCACCCTTTCCACCGCCCATGGGTATGCCCGTAAGTGCATTTTTAAAAACTTGTTCGAACGCCAAAAATTTCAACACACTAGGTGTTACGGTAGGATGAAAACGCAGCCCACCTTTGTACGGACCGATCGCGCTATTCATCTGTACACGATAGCCGCGATTCACTTGCACTTCTCCCTTGTCATCGAGCCATGTTACACGGAATGAAATCAAACGCTCCGGTTCCAACATGCGCTCCAATAATTTAAGTCGCGCGAATTCCGGATTTTTTTCCAGCACGGGAAGCACGGAAGCAATCACTTCTTCGGCTGCTTGTAGAAACTCAGGTTCGTTGGGGTTGCGTTTTTTTACATTGTCAAGGATGGTGCTATGGGTCATGTTGGTTGGATTTAGAAAACCAAAAGTAGGAAAGAAATTACAATTGCAAACGATTGAAATACATTCTCACGCAAAGCCGCAGAGACGCAAAGTCTAGATCAGGTTCAGTTTGCTTTTGATCCATTTGGTGTTGCGTCTTTGCGCCTTAGAGTGAAAGAAAATGGCGCAGAGGCGTGAAGCTTAAATTGGATTCTTTTCCCTTTGCGTTCCTAGCGACTTTGCGTGAAAAAAAGACTAGCTTCACATAAGCGGAAGAGTTATGAAAACCAATTTTGATATCATCGTTATCGGTGTGGGCTCTATGGGCTCATCAACTTGTTATCAATTGGCAAAGCAAGGTTTTGAAGTATTAGGGCTCGAGCAGTTTGACATTCCGCATGACCAGGGCTCGCATGCCGGGCAAAGCCGCATCATTCGCAAAGCGTATTTCGAGCATCCCGACTATGTGCCGCTGCTGCAACGCGCTTACGAAAATTGGAAACAACTCGAAGCAGCCGCCAACACACAAGTCTATTTTCCAACAGGCTTACTGTATGCCGGCCAGCCAGACGATGTATTGATCAAAGGCGTCCGTGCCTCTGCTGCTAAGTATCAACTCGAAGTGCAATCACTTTCACGAGCAGAAGCGAAGAAGCGCTTTCCCGCTTTTCAAATTCCCGATTCGTATGAGGTGTTGTTTGAACCCGATGCCGGATTTCTAACGCCCGAGCGTTGCGTTACTGTTTATACCGATCAGGCCATTCGGCTGGGAGCCACCGTGCGCGCCAAAGAAAAAGTGCTCGAGTGGAAAAAGGAGGGAAAGCGTATGGTAGTGAAGACGAACAAAGGGAATTACCAATGTCAAAAGTTGGTGATTACTGCGGGGCCGTGGGCGGGGCAACTCATTCCATCGCTGCATGCAAAGCTCACCGTTACGCGGCAGGCCATTGCATGGGTAAATACCCAACAACCCGCTTCGTATGAGCTGGGAAATTTTCCGTGCTGGCTCATCGATGATCACACCAGGCCGGGCATGTACTATGGATTTCCGCAATTGCCCGTGGCGCAATTTGGCGCCCCCCTCGGCATGAAGCTCGCCTATCATTATCCGGGCGATGTCTCGCAACCCGATCACGTCAACTGTGTTACTTCCGTTAATGATGAAGAACATCTGGTGCAGGCGCTCCATCGCTTTCTGCCGAATGCCTTCGCGGCTACGCATACCATGAAGACGTGCTTGTATACCAACACACCCGATGAACACTTTGTCATTGATTTTCTGCCGGGGCACGACCAGCGCGTGGCCATAGCGGCTGGCTTTAGCGGGCACGGGTTTAAGTTTGTATCGGTAGTGGGCGAGATCATGGCCGACCTTGCTACCCAAGGAAAAACTGATTTGCCTATTGCTTTTTTAAATGCGAAGCGACTATTGCGCTAGGGTTTCATCCACAATTTCTCTCAAATATAAAACGTGGTTTCCCCCGTTCAGGTCTTCCGACCTGACGATCTATAAATTTACTACCTTAGTTCTATGGCACTTTTCTGATCGAGTGTTTATTCCTGAGAAAAGGGTCAGATCGATCTGATCTCACACACCTGAGTTTGCATTAAAAATTCTTAGCAACTATTAAATAGGAGTCAGTCCCAATCATCGGAACTTCCCCATCCAGAGCCAAGGCTCCGTTTAAAACCAGACCGGGCGATGGGCAATTTGCCGTACGTACCAAAGGCATGATAGGTATGTTTATTGATGGATCTAAATCGATAATCCAGCCCCAGAAAATAGTTGGCCCACAGGGTTCCCTGCATGCCGAGTTTCGTGTTGCTTTCTTTCAGATTAAATTCAACAACGGGTCCAAACGAAATGCCGGCCACACCAATACCTGTTTGTGCTTCTGAATACAACCTTATTTTGCCACGATCAAATTCAATCGCAAAGTCTGCGCTGTAGGGAAAGCCTTTAAGATTCCAGTAGGCTGTTTCAATAGCGAAAGAGGTACTTCGTTTTTCACCCCCTCCTATATTGATCTGCAGCATAGGGCCAATCGTCCAGACTTCCTGACCCCGCGCCACAAAGCTTGTCAGCAGACAGGCTCCTAAAAACAGAGACACTTTTTTATTTTTCACACAATAAATTTAGTTTTTTGAATGATATGGAACAAATGGGTTGTGTTCAGAACCCAGTTTCAACGCGGGACTAAAGGTTGGCAGCAATGACTGGAATAATAAAAAATTGATGGAGTGATGAAGGATCTTCTTTTATCAGGCTTGTTCGCACTTATCTTTTTTCTTTTTCGTGCCGTCAGGTCTTCCGACCTGACGATCAATAAATTTACTACCTTAGTTCTATGGCACTTCGAAGTAGGAAAGTTGGAGAGTTTTTTTTGGCGAGTGTCTACTCCTGAGAGGTGGGTCAGTTCGACCTGACCGCACATAAGAAGTAACCACTGACTTATTGGTATACAAGCTACTGAACATGGAAAATTTATCACAAACCTCGCCTTGGAACGTCTACCAAAAATTTGCATTCCGTTTTGTTTTTATTTTTTTTATCCTGTTTATCGTTTTACTGGATTGGTCTGTTAACTCTATTTTGTCCTATTTCTATTATGAAGGACATGTCGCAGAATTTTTAGATATAGTTATTTCCTGGACAGGGAAACATCTCTTTCACATTCCATATACTATAATATCACCCTACGATGGGCAACACAACGATAGGGCTTATATCTATTTGCTTTATTTCACTATGGCAATAGTTGGCCTATTGGGCGCAATTAGTTGGAGTGTATTGGACAGAAAAAGAACAAACTACCAAACGCTTTATTATTGGCTAACAGTTATCGTCCGTTACTATTTGGCTTTCACACTATTCGTTTTTGCGCTGGAGAAATTCTTTAAAATGCAATTTCCTGACCTTGGGTATTATACATTGACCGAACCCTTAGGAGATATGTCGCCCATGAGTTTGGCTTGGGCTTTTTTTGGATATTCTTATGGCTACAACGTTTTTATGGGTTTAGCCGAAAGCGCTGCATTGCTCCTGCTGTTCCGTAGAACAACGACATTCGGTGCATTGCTCACATTGGCGACCCTTGCCAACGTGATGGCAGTAAACTACAATTATGATGTTCATGCTAAAATGTATCCAACGGCTTTGTTTGTGATGGCCTTTTTTCTGTTGCTCAAAGATATCAAGAGATTAATGACATTTTTCTTTACAGGCCAAGCCATTTCGCTTCCGGTTATCAAAGCGCCTGTATTTGAAAAACGATGGATGAACATTTCAAAAATGGTGCTGAAAGTTTTAGTGATTGGTTATTTCACCGTCCTTCCAGTGATGGACTATTTTGGTTACAAGAAAAACGCTGAAGAAAGGCGCAAGGCTAAATCCGAAATATCCGGGGTTTATGATGTCGATACCTTTGTTACAAATATGGATACTTTGTCAAATGATAATCCAGTGAGGTGGAAACAAATTGTCATTGGGGATAAAATGGTTGAGGCAGCGCGTTTTACTGGTGATAGCATTGCTTACTTATATGTATCCGTTACTAATAAAGAAATGATCGTGTCTGGAGATCAAACCGATTTACAAACCAAAATGCAAGAGATATACAATGAACAAGGCATGGATATTTATCCCAAAATGGATTCGATACTCATTGCACGACAAATAGAAAGCAGCCTGCGTTTCGAATTCCCTGATTCAACTACACTAAAGCTAAAAGGAATGATCAAAAACGATTCTGTTTTCATAACCGCCAAACGAAAACCGCTTGATATAAAAAACTTCAGGTTAATGAAAAGACGTTTTCATTGGATAACTGAAGCAGCTTATCTCCATTGAGGAGGGTAGGCGGGACAAAAATCTAAAGATTCGACAAAAGAATGAGGGAAAGACCTGCCCGCACATGAGTTGAACTATAAATTTATTAGTTTCGGTCGGCTACAACTAACAGATTCTCGTTAACTCATAAATAAATAACTGATAAGATGGAATACTTCAAGTTAATCGTAGGGCTAGGACTCACTGCCACTTTCATTTGGTTATTGCTAAAGAACAGCAAGCGCACAAGCTTTATTAGCGCTCTACTTCGTATCGAGACAGTATTCGGGCTTATAGCCGGAGTGTACCTCGTTTTTACATCGGCATACTCGATTTTGGTTTAGTATACAAGACCCCACTGGCATAAGCGTCACTCTTGGTCGATGCACAGCTTGTCAGAGTACCCAAACAAAATGGAAAAAATGAAGGTGACTAAAAAAATGCTGCTCATTGCTGTCAGCATGGCAATACTAAGTTGTTCGCAAAAGAAAGAAGCATTTCAACCCAAAGAGGTTTATACGTCCAAGGACTTGGTGATCATCCAGATTTCCGAAAATTCTTTTAAGCACATCTCCTTTTTACAAACCAACGATTTTGGGAACGTGCCCTGTAACGGCCTCATTGTAAGAAATAGCGATGAAGCCATTGTTTTTGATACACCCACCAGTAACGAAACGTCAGCAGAGTTGATCGAATGGATAAAAGAAACACTGCACTGCAAAATAAACGCAATTGTTCCAACTCATTTCCACAACGATTGTCTGGCGGGGCTAAAAGCATTTCATGAAAATGAAGTTCCCTCTTACGCCTATTTCAAAACGATTGAACTTGCTAAAGGGAGCGATTTAGTTCTCCCCCAAAATAGCTTCAGCAAACCACTCACGTTAAAAGTGGGCGATCAAGATGTAATTGTAAAATATTTTGGTGAAGGCCATACCAAAGATAATGTAGTCGGTTATTTCCCAAGCGAAAATGTGTTGTTTGGAGGCTGCCTGATAAAAGAGCTAGATGCAAGCAAAGGCTATCTGGGAGATGCCACCATTGCAGAGTGGTCACGCACCGTTGAACGGATTAAAAAGGAATACCCCAATATGAAAATTGTTGTACCCGGCCACGGGGAACAGGGAGATGGTAAATTGTTGGATTACACAATTCAATTGTTTAAGGCTCAATAAAGGAAATTTTGCTAACAACTCTTTTCGTCAAAACGTAACAAGATGAACAAGGCAACTATTGTTTTTATGGTGGGAATGTTAGGCACCCATTGTTTGATTAATTGTACCGGGCAGGGCAATAAGCAGAATGCAGACATGACCGAAACCCCTAGTGAAAAATCCAAAATTGTTGGCGGTGGCTGCGATGGCTGTGAGCTGATGTTTGTAGGTATGCCAAAGGAGATTAATTCCGTTGATACCAGTGCGGGGTGGATGGAGAAAGGCCAGCGGCTATTCGTAACAGGGACCATTTACCATTTGGATGGAAGAACACCCGCACCAAATGTTATTGTTTATTATTGGCAGACCGATAACAACGGCTACTATTCACCTCAACCCGGAATGAAGCAAGCCGCTGTAAAACACGGTCACATTCGTGGATGGATAAAAACAGACAAGAATGGAAAGTATGCCATCCATACGATCAGGCCAGCGCCTTATCCAAATGACGCAATACCTGCTCACATTCATTTTTCCATCGTAGAGCCGGACATAAAAAACGAATACTATATCGATGATCTTAATTTTGATGATGACAAACTACTGATTCCCTATTTTAGAAAGTATCCGCAGGAAAATCGGGGAGGTAGCGGTGTTGTTAGACTATTGCAACAAGATGATATTCAAATTGCAGAGCATGATCTTGTGCTGGGATTGAATATCCCCAATTACCCAAAAACTGTGACAAGCAAAAAGCAATCGGGCTTGAGCATTGGAGAAGACCAACCTTCGTTTATTCCCTTCCATGCGTTTGGGCCAGACAAAGGAACACAAACTTGCCCCGTGTGTAAATATGGACGCTACCACGGCATCGTCTACTTTGTCGGCAACAATCCAAATTGGGATGAAGTAAAAAAATGGCTTGTATTTCTCGAACAAGAAAGTACAAGGCGAGAGAAGTATCTAAAAGCCTATTTTGTGTACGGCAATGAAAAGGGATATGATAAAGTGTCGCGACAAAACGAACTGAATCAACTGGGTGTTGAATTGAATATCAAACGGGTGGCCCTCACCTTTGTGCCCTCTTTTTCTGACGCTTCTACTGAAGCGAACTTGAATAGAATTAATCCGGAAGTTGAAAATACCTTTATCGTTTATAAGCACAGGAGTATCATTGACAAATATGTGGAGCTAAAGCCCACCCAAGAAAATCTCCGAATGTTATCGGAAACATTGGATAAAACGAGAGGAGACTATTTTGATCTCCCGATTTCGTCCACGAATGAGAAGTGTAGACTGATTTCCCTATTTTCGTTGCAAGAGGGAAACTAGAATTTTTATGCAAGACGGGATGAAAAACTTCACATTTGCTTTGCTGTCTGGAATCGTTTTTACTGCAATACTCTATGCGTGTAGTAAACAAGATAGCGGTGGTTCAAAGCGTATTGTGTTTGAAGGTGTACAAAAAGTGAACGTAATCGGCTATACAGACCATTTGATGGAGCCGTTTCTGTCGAGAGATGGAAAAATCCTGCTCTTCAATAACTCCAACGACCCTTCTGTCAACACAAATCTTCATTGGGCTGTCAGGGTAGATGACCTCAACTTTGAATATAAGGGAGAAGTGGCGGGGGTGAATACTCCAAAACTAGAGGGCGTGCCGACCATGGATAAAGATGGAGCTTTTTATTTCGTATCTACGCGTGACTACGATCAAACGCTGGCGTCCATTTACCAATCGAATTTTTCGAATGGAGCAGCAACCAATGTTACACAAACGGCCGGGGTTTCTAAAAATCAGGCGGGCTGGTTGAATTTCGATGTAGAAGTTTCGGCTGACGGGCAATACCTTTATTTTGTAGATGGACGGTTTGATCAGTTCGGAGGGCCCTACGAGGCTGACATTGTGATAGGGAAGAAAAACAATACAACATTTCAACGATTGGTCAACAGCAATGAAATTCTTAAAAACATAAACACCAATCAACTTGAATATGCTGCGTGCATTTCGGCCAATGATCTGGAGTTATATTTTACGAGATTAGATTTACCGATCTCGGCAACCTCACCGCCCCAGATTTTTGTATCGTCCAGAAACACCGCGAATGAATCATTTGGTACGCCATCAAAAATCGAAAGCATTTCTGGTTTTGTAGAAGCGGCTACGATTTCACCTGATGGCAAGACGGTGTATTATCACAAGAAGGAGACAGACGGAAAGCATGCGCTTTACCTGACAAAGAAGGTTGAATAATTTTGCTTTTTCTTCCCAGCTGGTTTACTTACTTTCGTTTAGTGCAAAGAATACGATTTTTATATTCTTTGATCAAACTCGTTTTCAGCAATAGGATCATTCAGAGATTAGAAAACAAACTCGAATAGAAATGTCAGCCGAAATAGTCAGTAAGATGATTCCAGCAGTCGCCCTGCTAGTCTTAGGAATTATCGAAGCAGTAGGTGGACTCTATTTTCACGACAAGAGAACCAAAAATGATTTAACGATCGAGTTAGTTAGCCTGGTTACATTGCCCACATTGGTACAGCCGGGCATTTTTGTATTTACGTTCTTACTAGCTGGCACCTGGGCCCCACAATATGAAAACTATTTTATTGCACTGCCGATTTGGGGACAGCTTGTTGCTTTTCTCATTTTGGACGACATGACACAATATTGGTGGCATCGATTTTCGCATGTCAATCGCAAGATGTGGAAGCTTCATAGACCACACCATGTGGTAGAAGAAATGGGTGTGCTTGTTACGTATAGAAACGCAATACTTTATTACGCCTTGATGCCGGGGATTTGGTTTTCGGCCATTTTGATCTTTTTAGGAATGGGATATACCTATTTGTTTTACTTACCTATAAAGTTGGTGATCATACTGCTGGCTCACAGCGAAACAAAGTGGGATCGATTTCTGTACAAGTATCCTATTCTACATCCATTAGCATGGATTGTTGAAAGAATTATTTCAACACCGAGTACCCATTTCGCTCATCATGGTCTTACTGCGGAAGATGGTGTGTCGCATCCCAATGGAAATTTTGGAAATCTTCTATTTCTATGGGATGTAATTTTTGGGACCGCAAAGATTACACGTAAGTATCCCACTCGATTTGGCGCATGGAATCAAGTTAAAGAACCGTGGTATACCCAGCTAATGTTTCCGTTCATTAGGTCGAAAGATCCCAGAAGCGAATTGCATTCGATCGTTACGACTAATGACTACGACCCTTCTATTGACTATAAGGAATTCGACAAATAGCAGACCGGTAGTAAACAAAAAAGGTGACCCGTTCCCGAGTCACCTTTTCTTTTTACTAAATCTGACAACCAGATATTGTCTGATCAATCCTTACTTCAAATCAAAATCGATCCAGATTCATCACTTTGTTCCACGCAGTCACAAAGTCTTTCACAAATTTCTCTTGTGAATCGGCACATCCGTACACCTCTGCGATAGCGCGAAGTTCTGAATTGGAACCAAAGATCAAATCAGCACGTGTGCCTGTCCACTTAATGGCACCCGTCTTGCGATCACGACCTTCAAAGGTATCCTGTGCTTCCGAAGTTGCTTTCCAAGTGGTGCCCAAATCCAACAAGTTCAAGAAGAAATCATTAGTAAGTGTCTCGGGCTTGTTGGTAAACACACCGTGCTTCGAGTTATTAAAGTTGGTATTTAATACGCGCATGCCACCTAACAACACGGTCATCTCCGGAGTAGTCAACGTAAGCAATTGTGCCTTGTCTACGAGCAAGTCTTCTGCTTTTGCTTTGTGCTTCTTGTTGATGTAGTTACGGAACGCATCAGCTCCTGGCTCCAATACTCTAAATGATTCTACATCGGTTTGCCCTATAGTAGCATCCACTCGTCCGGGTGTGAAAGGCACTTTCACATCCACCTTTGCTTTTTTGGCTGCCTTCTCGATAGCGGCACAACCTCCAAGCACGATCAGGTCAGCAAGGGAAACATTTTTCTTGCCGCTGGAATTGAATTTCTTTTGGATGCCTTCCAACGTTTTCAAAACTTTTGCCAATTGAGCTGGGTTGTTAACAGCCCAATCCTTTTGTGGAGCCAACCGAATACGAGCGCCATTGGCGCCACCGCGTTTGTCAGAGCCACGGAAAGTTGATGCCGAAGCCCAAGCCGTTGATACAAGTTCTGCGATGGTCAACCGGGTTGCAAGAATTTTGGTCTTTAGTTCTGTGATGTCTTTTGGAGTTAGCGCCTTTGCCTTAGAAGCAGGCAACGGGTCTTGCCAGATCAACACTTCTTTGGGAACTTCTGGTCCGAGGTAACGAGCGATCGGCCCCATGTCGCGGTGAGTAAGTTTAAACCACGCACGCGCAAAAGCATCGTTGAACTTTGCTGGATTTTTCAAAAAGTCCCTGGAAATTTTCTCATAGATGGGATCAAAGCGCAACGCCAGGTCTGTAGTCAACATAATTGGTGCGTGACGCTTCATCGAATCGTGTGCATCGGGCACGGTGCCCGCACCTGCGTTGCCTTTCGGTTTCCATTGTTGTGCACCTGCAGGGCTCTTGGTCAATTCCCATTCGTAGCCAAAAAGGTTTTCGAAATAGTTGTTGCTCCATTTTGTAGGTGTGGTAGTCCAGGCACCTTCCAGTCCGCTGGTGATGGTATGCGCACCATGGCCTGTGCTATATGTATTTTTCCAACCAAAACTTTGCTCTTCCATGCTCGCAGCTGCGGGTTCGCGACCCACATGTTTGCTAGGATCAGCAGCACCATGTGTTTTGCCAAGCGTGTGTCCACCTGCAATCAACGCAACAGTCTCTTCATCATTCATCGCCATGCGACCAAATGTTTCACGAATGTCGCGTGCAGCAGCTATTGGATCTGGTTTTCCGTTAGGCCCTTCAGGGTTGACATAAATCAAGCCCATTTGTACTGCTCCAAGCGGATTCTCCAAATCGCGATCACCGCTGTAGCGCTTGTCACCGAGCCATTCTGCCTCAGGACCCCAATAAATATCTTCTTGTGGTTCCCACACATCCTCACGACCTCCGGCAAAACCAAACGTTTTGAAACCTGCGGACTCCAACGCGCAGTTGCCAGCGAGGATCATCAAATCGGCCCACGAGAGTTTTTTGCCATACTTCTTTTTGATAGGCCACAACAACAACCGGGCTTTGTCCAGGTTGGCATTATCTGGCCAACTGTTCAAAGGTGCAAAACGTTGTGTTCCAGCGCCTGCACCTCCGCGTCCGTCTGAGATGCGATAGGTACCAGCTGAGTGCCAGGCCATGCGAATGAAGAATGGACCGTAATGACCAAAATCAGCAGGCCACCAGTCTTGTGAGGTAGTCATTAACGTGAAGATTTCTTTCTTCACTGCTTTCAAGTCAAGTTTTTTAAACTCCTTGGCATAATCAAACGACTTATCCATCGGGTTCGATAGGGATGAGTGCTGACGAAGGATGTTTAGTTTCAATTGGTTGGGCCACCAATCGTAATTGCGCGGGCCATTGCCTGCGCTTTGTTTCAATGCGCCCCCGTGAAACGGACACTGAGCTTCGCTGGGGTTCATGTCGGCTAATTTTGTAGGATCTTGTGTGTGTTTTTCCATTCTTTATTAATTAATAGTTATTTGTTGCGGTAAAGAGATCGTCAAGATTTAACTCTAGTTTCCTTCCAGTGTTCAAGATTACAATAGACTAGATAATAAATCAAATTGATTATCTTTATAAAGATATAGCCATTCTCTATGACCTTAACACAACTGGAATACATTGTTACCCTCGACACCCATCGGCATTTTGTGCTCGCTTCTGAAAAATGCTTTGTTACACAGCCTACCCTGAGTATGCAGATACAGAAACTGGAGGAAGAGTTAGGGATCAAAATTTTTGATCGCACGAAACAGCCCGTCATTCCAACGGAAATTGGCGCCAGCATCATTGCGCAGGCGCGGATCACCTTGCGAGAGGCGAAGATGATTCAACAAATTATTGACGACCAAAAGGATACCACCACGGGGGAATTGCGTATCGGTATCATTCCTACTTTGGCGCCCTACCTGTTGCCCCCGCTCTTTAAGCAAATGCGCGAAAAGTATCCGCAACTCAATCTTGTCATCAAAGAAACGATCACCGAGGAAGTGGTGCACGAACTAAAAAATAATCGGCTCGACTGTGGATTGGTCGTTACCCCGTTGCAGGATTTGTCCATAAAAGAAGATGTGCTTTTCTACGAGGAACTTTTTGTCTATGTATCGAAAAAGAACGCACTGTATGATAAGAAATATGTACTGGCAACAGAGATCAATCCCGACCAGCTTTGGCTCTTAGAGGAAGGTCATTGCTTTCGTTCACAGATTTTGAACTTGTGCGAATTACGAAAGAGCGCTGATTTTCATTTTAAATATGAAACCGGAAACATCGAAACTTTAAAACGGATGGTTGATAAAAGTGATGGCATTACCATTTTGCCCGAACTTGCCGTGATGGAATTCAGCCCATCACAATTGAAATTAGTAAAACGATTGAAGGAACCCAGTCCTGCGCGCGAGGTGAGTCTGGTTACGCATCGCGATCACATCAAAACGAAACTTCTAAAGGCGCTACGAGAAGAGATACTGTCCATAGTGCCAAAGCCAATGCAAAAGCTTCAAAAAAAGAAAGTGGTGGAGATCAATTACTAGTCATCTCAAACATAAAAATCATCGTCATTGCGAGCATCGAGCGAGGCGTTTTGTGGGTGGCGCGAAGCAATCTCCAGTATAGAATCTCAGGCTACGAAAGGGGGATTGCTTCACTCTTCCTCTATTGCCACCGCTGGTGTTCGCAATGACGGTAGCGAGATTACTTTACTTCGTTCCTAATGACGTTATATTCTTAAGATGTCTTCTTGCTTTTGTATCCAACGCAAAAAACACTTTGCCCACAAACATGATTCAAAAAAGTTCGGAAAACTCCTGTTTACTAATTTCAAATCTTTTATTTTAGATGAACGATATGAAAGGATCAGACCAGAGTAGAAAATCTTCGCGCTACTTAAAGTGGACGATTGTCAGTTGCGTGCTGCTTGCCTTGTTGTGGCCTCTTGGCAATTTTGTTTTTTGGATCATGCTGGGGTTCATCAGCTATTTTGCCTTCCTTTCCTATTACTATCAACCGAAGGCCACACCCGTTTTTCAAAGGCCGAACTCGACTTCTGGGAAATTGGGGGATCAAGAGGTAAATCCACTTGTTTTTCTTTTTCGATTAATTACGAAATTAAAGCCGATCCAATGGGTCATTGGAGCGTTCGTGTTATTGGTAGTGCTAACGGTATTGATGCCAAACCTCATGAGCAATAACTCAGAAAACCTTATGCCAAGCGCTGATCAAACCGTAAATCTTGATTCGTTGGTTGACCTGGGCAACGAAAGATACAACAGTGGTCAGTACGAATCAGCACTAAGCTATTACGATAAGGTCCTGGAAGTTGATCCTACCAATCAATTTGGGTTGTACAACAAGGCCTTGGTCTACTATTCAAAAAAGGACTATCGAACGTCTATTTCGTTGGTCAACTATTGCATTGAGGCCAATCCTGACTACGGGCCGGCCTATTATTTATTGGGCGATGATTTTAAATTTATAAACCAAACTGATTCCGCCTTGTATTTTTTTGAAAAGGCCTATGACTTGGGAGTAAGGGATCCCGGGCTTTTGCAAAACTTAGGTGACATCAGTTACGACCAAAAGGAAAACAAAAGAGCTATTCAATTTTACAAAGAGGCAGTCGAACAAGATACTACATTGGTGCTCGTCTACGAGCGGTTGGCAGAGCTCGAGCCCAGTAATTCAAGTCTTTACTTAAGGAAGGCTGCAGTGGCTCGAAAGTAGTTAGCTTATGCCATAATAATAAACTTGTGAGCCCGTTCACTTTGTCGGCTGGCCGTTGGCTGCGGCCAATGCTATCGGTTCGTGATATTCCAACTTGACAACAAGTTTTTCTTCCTGCAAATACAAATCGACCACAAACACATCCTGTACATCGGTCTCTAACATGGGCTCGTACTTGCGCTCATATATTCGGGTTCGCCAAACTTCTTTTCCTCGATCCGATTGGCAAATCACCTCATGCAGTTGACCTTTTCCGTTTTGAAATGCCAATGTTTCTACAGAATATACTTTCCCATTAGCTGAAACGGGTAACACATGATAGACCTTTGCTTTGATAGCAGCCTTCTGCTCCATTTTTGGCGGTATTCGAGACATAGTGCCTTCTAGTTTTTTGGCAACGTGGCTGGCGGAACTTCTGCATGCTTGGCATATCGCTCAAAAAATTCAATCACTCTTAGTAAATGATCCATCATCCGTCCTGGGTTTCCACTGCGTGTTAGTTCGTGTCCTTCTTTTGGATAGCGAATATATTCTACGGGCTTGTTTAGAATTTTTAAACTCTTGTAAAGCATCTCTGATTGAATGACACCCGTGCGTAAATCCTGATCGCCATGGATGATGAGCAAAGGTGTATTGATTTTATCGACATAGCTGTAGGGCGATTCAGCATCCAACAACGCTTTCGTTTCTTTCTGCCATGGATATCCGCCAAAATTAGTTGGCACCAATCGCCAGGCGTTGCCTTCGCCCAAAAAGGTTGTAAGATCATACACTCCTCGTTGAGCATTTGCTGCTTTGAAACGGTTATCATGCGAAATAATCCACGCCACCATATAACCTGCATAACTTCCACCTTCCACAAATAAATTTTCTTTGTCTATCCACGCATGTTGTTTCATGGCTTCATCCAGTGAGGCTAAAATATCACCCGCTGGGCTGGTGCCCCAATCCTTGTAATTGCCTTTTTTGAATTTGTCGCCATAGCCACCACTGCCGCGCGGGTTGCTGTACACCACACCATAGCCCCAACTGTTTTCCACCTGGTACTCGTGCCACATACTAAAGATACCCGGCCCCCACATGGCAGTAGGTCCACCGTGGATGTTTAAAATAGTTGGATACTTCAACGCCTCTTTTTTGCCAATCGGTTCCATCACCCAGTATTGCACTCTGTTTCCATCAGGGCGAGTGAGCCAATATTCTTTCGGAGTGCTGATTTGTTTTTCTTTCAACCAGCCTTCGTTGAATTTGGTGAGTTGTAGATTTGTTTTGGTTTTTAGATTGTAGGAATAAACCTCCCACGGATTGTTTGTTTCTGTAAGAGCATACACCACTTTGTCGCCTTGCAAATCAAAATCATTGATGCCGTTGTCGTTACCAAAAACCTTGGCTACATTTCCACCTTTGGCAGAAACCACAAATAGCGGAATGTCACCTTCGGTTTGCGATGTGAAATAAATGTTTTTGTTATCGGCACTCCAGGCTGCTTGGCCAGCGTCTCTATCCAAAGCTGCTGTTAATGAAATGGGAGTTCCACCATTCACATTTACCACCGCCAGTTGTGTCTGCGTAGCATGTCGATTGGCCAATACTTCTGCATAAAACAAAAGTTGCGTGCCATCGGGTGAATAGCTGGCATTAGATAGACTGTAACCACTCCACGTCAAAAATTCTTTCGCGGTTTTAGTTTCTACATCTATCACCCACAAGTCGGTATCTTGCTCGTCATCAGGCGCGACTTTGTAAATACGCGAGTGGCAAATGATTTTCTTTCCGTCAGGACTCCACTCGGCACCTTCAAAATCCTGATAGCCACTGGTGAGTTGAATCGGCTTATCATCGCTCCCAATAGTTTTCAAAAACAGATGGGTAAAATCTTCTTCAGGTTGAAGGTTCAATTCACCTTGCAGTTGTTGGCGGTTCAGCACCCGCGGATTATTTTCAAAATTATTTTTACTCAACCAGGCGCGCACGTCTTCTAGTGCGCCATCGGGACTGGCCTTGATATTTTTCCGTTCTTCGGGCTTCAGTTTTTTCCAATTAGGTTCATCGCCTAAGGTGCGGCCTGGCCGTTCATACGTCCAAGGCATCGCGCCTTCGATAGCATAAAAAGGAATCGAAGCGGTGTACAACAACCTTTTTCCATCGGGGCTCCACCGCGGGTTACTGGCACCAAATTCTGATTTGGTAATGGAGTACGCCTCACCACCGTTCAAAGGCAGCAACCAGATTTGAGATTTATCATTCTCACTTCGTACAAAGGCAAGCGTTTTGCCATCAGGGCTCCACCGGGGCTGACCATCGGTTTTATCACCGAAGGTGAGTTGGCGCGGTTCGTCTTTGCCCGTCAGATCGAGCAAATACAAATGGCGTGTGTAGTAATATTCATTTTCATTTTTAACAGCTTTGCGGTTGACTACCAATGCTGCACGGCTGCCATCGGGTGAGATTTGTATTTGGTTGGTGGTAACGATTTTCATCAAATCACCAGCCACGATGGGTGTCTTGGTTTGGGCAAGTGCCAGTGACGAAATGCTTACCAAAACAAGTATTCGAAAACACATTTTCATAGCATCAGGATTTATACGGAACAATCTATTGAATAGCTGGCATAGCTGCAAGTGGTATTATAACGGTGGTAAGAATATCCAAAGCATTTCATTAGCTTGTGATTCGTTTTAAACATTTACCTAAAATCTATGGACTCACTTACTGCCCACCAACACAGAAGGCTGCTTCTGAAATTTCTATTGGGCAGCCCACTTCTGGCTTTGACCGGTTGTGCAACTTCTGATACCAAGGCGAAAGAGATAGACAAGGTAATAGACTTACTAAGCCAACCTTCAGATGCTATTAACATTTTTGACTTTGAAGCATTTGCAAAGCAAAAACTTCCGCCCGCTCATTTTGGATACCTATCAACAGGAGTTAATGATGACCTTACGTTAAGAGCAAATCGAGAAGCATTTTCGAAGTATAAATTGAGAATGAGAAGGCTGACAGGCGTAACCGATGTCGATATGTCAGTTGATCTGTTTGGGAAAAAGTGGCCAACGCCAATCGTGCTATCACCGGTGGGTTCTCAGCGTGCTTTTCATGAGGAGGGTGAACTAGCTACGGCACGAGCTGCGCAGGCGCGCAATCATTTGCAAATCCTTTCAACTGTGACTACGTCATCCGTGGAGGATGTAACACAAGCTCGTGGAGGACCAGTGTGGTATCAACTTTATGCACTTACAGATTGGAACGGCACGTTAGACATGATACATCGGGCCGAAGATGCGGGATCGGAAGTTCTTGTGTTTACTGTTGATCTATCTGGCGGCACAGATAACCGCGAGACATTACAGCGGATGAAAAAACTGGATACACGAACGTGCGCCAATTGTCATTCAGATAATTATTTTGCACGGAAGCCGATGGTTGCTCCCACTAAAAATGCTGAGTTTGCTTCCGATCTCAATTGGGATTTTGTAGACAAGATTAAGAATGCCACAAAAATGAAATTGGTGATCAAAGGAATTGAGACGGCTGAAGATGCACAATTATGTTTGGCACATCAGGCAAATGGAATCATAGTTTCTAATCATGGCGGACGCGCGAGTGAGACAGGCCGTGGAACCTTAGAATGCCTGCCTGAAGTGTTGAGTGCCGTGAAAAGCCGTGTACCAGTGCTCATTGATGGCGGTTTCCGTAGAGGAACTGATATATTCAAAGCATTGGCACTTGGTGCAAGTGCAGTGTGTGTTGGCAGACCCTACATCTGGGGGCTTTCTACTTTTGGACAGGCCGGTGTGGAGGCTGTTTTACGTATCCTCACAGATGAATTAGCGGTTGCCATGAAACATGCTGGGACAGCAAACATCAAGAATATTTCTGGTGCATACCTCACTACATAACAAAAAGTTTGCTTGAGTGATAGTGGCAATATTTAGGGTCGCGCTAACCCCCTAAAGCTGTCAAGGCCAATTTCAAGTTGTCTACCTTTTGTTGTTGTGCAATATAAAGCGGTTTCTCGCTGCGTTCCTGGCAATCCGTAGCGATGCAGCGTTCGCAGGTTTCTCCTACCATGCGAATCGGTATCTGGGGATCATTCCAGAATTTTACTTTTTTCTTCAGCTGATCCGTAAGCAGTAAGCCAATAGATACGCTATTGTGTTTGTCTGAGCCAAATACAATGGGTTTGGCAAAACTGATGATCAAGTATTCCTTATCGGTGCCAAAATACTTAGAGCGTTGTATGCGACACAACGATTGTGAATAGGTGCCAGCCTTCACGGATTTTTCTAACTCCTTTAAAATGGAAAGACTTACCCAGCGCCTGCAATAGTGTTCGTTCAACATGGAAGAGTGTGGGTTGTGCAAGCCTGATAGGTGCATTTCTTTTGTCAGCTCATATTCATCAGAACCTTGTTGAGTACTAAAGCGCAGAAAAAATAATTCATTGATGCCAAAATGACGAGGCAGTATGTTGGTAAGCCGATGCAACAAAATTTCTGGTGAAACCGCATAGCGATCCATGAGTTCTTGGAACCGCAATAGGCTAAAACTTTTGCTTGAAAGAGTTTCTTTTAACCATTCGATCAGGTGCGCTTTGTTTAAAAACAAGGCACAGGAAAAATAGGACCCTTTAAAATTGTTCACCACTTCGTCAAAAGAATCAAAGGAAACCCAGGAGGTAGTGTGTGAACGGTTCTCGATTTTCATAAAATTAAATCCAGCTTCACGACCCAGAATAAATGCGCGCTGTGTTTTACTAAGGTTTTTATTCAGCAATAACCGCGGCTGTTTACCCGGAATGAGAATTGACCGGAGTTCCTGAAGCTCTGGTTGGTTGGTGAGTCCATCCTCTTCAATAATGTAATAGTATTCTTTGGAAAGAATTTCAACCAACGATTCTGCGCTAATCGCTTTAGATGGATCAAGCGAGTGTTGTTCAATAAACCCATCCACGGCTTGTTCAATTTCTTCAAAATAATTGTCATGCATTTCCTGGTACGAGCGAAGTGTGGAAAAGTACAGGTCTTCCACTCGCATTCCATAATTGCGACTTATCTCAATGATCGTATTTATAAAGGCATTTAGTTTTACAGGTGCCCCTGACAATAATTCAAAAAGTTGGGTTTTGTCTATGCCAAAAAATTCCAGGGGTAGTTCGTTGATGAGTTTGCTGTTTAACAGCTTGGCGATTGGGGCCAATTGCTTACTCATTTGTATGGAGACAAGCCAATCATAGCTTACGTCTAATGCATGCGCGAGGCTGGCAATTTTTTCCGCCTTCGGGTATTTTTTCCCTTTTTCTATTTCGTTCAGGTATGAAACTGAAAGCCCAGCGGCATCTGCCAAGGCTTGTGATGTGAGGTTCTTTTCGAGGCGTAGTTGCTTCATCTTAAGGCCAAAGATTAGCCTTAGGTTTGCCTCATTTAGGTTTGTTTTCGTTTTCATTAGTTCCTTCTTTTTGTTCACAAATCAGTCGTAAACCTCTTTTTTCGTACTTCGCTGCCTGGCGAATGAAAATATATTTTTCACGTTTAAAATATGCTTTTGGCTTTTTTTAAGCCGATAAGGCATTCGCTAAAGCATGCAAATTAGCGAATAAATTGAATTAGCGAAAATTCGCTTGATTAATATTTTTCGCTGAACTAGGTTTGTTCAGCTAAACAAAGAAAAGATGATCACAACTATAGAAAATCAACTACAAAATGGGCTGCAACTTGCGGCACCAGTATTACCAAGTGACGAGCGGATATTGACCCAAGGCGCACTGGAGTTTATCGTCTGTTTGCATCGCGAGTTTTCATCCCGAAGGCTTGCATTGCTGGAAGCTCGAAAAGTAAGACAGAAGTTACTTGACCGAGGAACGCTCCCTGACTTTTTACCCGAAACGAGTCACATCAGAGAAGGCAATTGGCAGGTGTCTGGGATTCCAGAAGTATTGCAAGATAGGCGGGTAGAGATCACCGGTCCGGTCGATCGTAAAATGATCATCAACGCGCTCAACTCAGGAGCGAAAGTGTTCATGGCCGACTTTGAAGATTCTACCTCTCCGACTTGGCGTAACATTGTGGAGGGGCAATCAAACCTGATGGATGCGGTAAGGGGCAAGATTCAATACGAGTCGGAAGAAGGTAAAGTCTACTCGCTAGGCTCAACGCAAGCCATTATCAAAGTTCGTCCTCGAGGTTGGCATCTTGAGGAGACTCACTTGCTGGTTGATGGGCAGCCTGTGTCTGCTTCCTTGTTTGATTTTGGTTTATTCGCCTACCACAACGGTGGCCTGTTGGCTACTCAAAAGAAAGGCCCCTTCTTTTACATACCTAAACTAGAAAGCCATCTTGAAGCGCGGTTGTGGAATGATGTTTTCACATTCTCTGAAAAAAGTTTAGGTCTTGCCCCGGGCACTATCAAAGTCACTGTGCTCATCGAAACCATTCTGGCAGCTTTTGAAATGGAAGAAATCATCTATGAATTACGTGAGCACATAGCCGGGCTCAATGCCGGTCGGTGGGATTATATTTTTAGCATCATCAAAAAACTAAAAAACCACCGCGAATTTGTCATGCCTGACCGCGCTAATGTAACAATGGCTGCTCCCTTCATGAGTTCCTACGCACAATTGATCGTGAAAGTTTGCCACAAAAGAGGCGTGCATGCTATTGGCGGGATGTCCGCTTTTATACCGAGCAAAGACGAAGCAATCAACAAGGCCGCCTTCGAAAAAATTAGTAATGATAAAATACGTGAAGCGACAATAGGCTACGATGGAACTTGGGTAGCCCACCCGAAACTGGTGCCTATTGCGCAAGCAGAGTTTGATAAAGTGTTGGGTGACGCTCCACATCAAAAAAATAAATTAGGCGAGGAGTTTTCTGTTAATGCACAGCAACTGCTTGCTATTTCTTCTGCTGGCAACAAAATAACAGAGCTTGGAGTTCGCACCAACATCAATGTTGCTCTACTGTACATGGAATCATGGTTGCGTGGAATCGGTGCGGTGGCACTATACAATCTCATGGAAGATGCGGCCACAGCAGAAATCTCACGCGCCCAATTATGGCAATGGCTCAACCATGATGGTGTTATTTTGGAAGACGGCCGTGCCTTCAAACTTGAAGTATACCTGCAGTGGGCAGAGGAAGAGATGAATGCTTTACTGGAACAGTTCAAAAAGGAACAGCGCGACATAAAATATTTACGCAAAGCGGAGGAAATACTAGAGAAGCTCGTGCTGAGCGATGACTTTGAAAACTTCCTTACCACACTTGCTTATAAACACATCAATTGACTTTACCATCTAACCCCTACTAATATGACAACGACAGAAAAAATAAATAGTCTCATCACGGAGTGGACCACCAATCCTCGCTGGAAAGGAATTGAAAGACCTTACACAGCTGAGCAGGTAGTAAAGCTTTCCGGCTCGGTAAAAATCGATTATACACTAGCAAAACTGGGCGCTGCGCGCTTATGGAATCTACTTCACAACGAACATTGTGTTGCTGCACTAGGAGCGCTTACTGGCAACCAGGCAGTACAACAAATACAAGCGGGACTTAAAGCTATTTATCTCAGTGGATGGCAAGTGGCGGCCGATGCTAATTTATCAGGTAATATGTATCCAGATCAAAGTTTGTATCCTGCTGACAGTGTTCCTGCGGTAGTAAAACGAATCAACAATGCCTTACTGCGTGCAGACCAAATACAAACGGTTAACAATGAGGGGAATGTTCATTGGATGGCACCCATTGTTGCCGATGCCGAAGCAGGTTTTGGCGGGAACTTAAATGCCTTTGAATTGATGAAGATGATGATTGAAGCCGGTGCAGCCGGAGTACACTTTGAAGATCAACTTTCTTCTGCCAAAAAGTGTGGACATCTTGGCGGTAAGGTATTGGTGCCAACGCGTGAGGCAATTGACAAGTTAGTTGCCGCACGACTTGCTGCTGACGTGATGGGAGTGCCCACACTTTTAGTAGCTCGCACCGATGCAGATGCAGCGAACCTAATCACGAGCGATATAGATGATCGCGATAAACCCTTTGTTTATGGAGACAGAACCATAGAAGGATTTTACCAGGTGAGGAATGGGATAGAGCAGGCGATCAGTCGCGGGTTAGCGTACGCCCCCTTTGCGGATCTTATCTGGTGCGAAACATCTCACCCGGATTTGCGCGCGGCAAAAGAATTTGCAAATGCCATTCATAAGGAATTTCCGGGGAAGATGCTAGCTTACAACTGCTCGCCTTCATTCAACTGGGCGTCCAAACTTTCCAAGTCCAACATGCTCACCTTTCGCGAAAACTTAGCCGATATGGGATACAAGTTTCAATTCATTACGCTGGCCGGCTTCCACGCATTGAATACAAGTATGTTTGAATTGGCGGAGTTGTATCGCGAGGAAGGTATGGCTGGATATTCTCAATTGCAGGAGAAAGAGTTTGCTCTTCAATCCAGAGGCTTTAAGGCAGTAAAGCACCAATCCTTCGTTGGCACCGGATATTTCGATGCTGTACAAGAGGCCGTCACTACAGGCGTAGCTTCTACAATTGCGTTGAAAGGATCGACCGAGGTAGAGCAGTTTTAGAAGCAGATTTTTGATCGCTTATCCCAGTTAACTGTAAGGATTTTATCGTAGGGTATTAAGCGTTTACGAAGTAGTGAACATGTTTTCCGAAAAAGTCTTCCTCAAAAAATCCCTGACATTCGATCAGGGATTTTTTTAAAACAGCCTTACAATTGTAATTTCTAAGTAATAAGCCTTTTGTTGATTTGTCTAAATGCTTCTAACTTTCTAATACTCCTTCAAATACAGCTTTTTTTCTTGTAGATAAATGGAAGCAAACTCTTCGTTGACCTTGAATTTTGTTTTGATAGTTGGCCTTTTTTCAAAACTGGGTAAACTACAAACAAAATGGAGATGAGGGCCGCTGCTCCAACCTGTATTACCACTGTAAGCAATCGACTCTCCTTTTCGAACTTTATCTCCAACTTTAAATTTTGCACCATACATTCGTAGATGCACATAGTCAGCAAATGTTCCATCTGCGTGATAAACTGATAAATAGTTATTAAATTTTTTACATTCCTCCTGCAAACATGACTCATTATTATTTTGAACAATTTTGATAACTATTCCATCTCTTGCGGCCACAACTTCTGACCCTTCTGGCATTATAAAGTCCAATGCATTTTCATTTTGGTGGGACAAACGGCCATTGTAGCCTTGGAACAACATGTATTGTTTCCCCTTTTGATAAGGCAAATCATAAGTGTAAGCGCTGTCATAATCGCGTTTGGTTACGTCCCCAAGAGTGAACAGATAACGGGATGAATATTTAGACGCCTCACTTTTATTTATGATCGTTAGCTCGCCTATCTTGTATTTCTCTGTTCGGGCGGGAAGAACAAATAGTTTTTGTTCACTTGGAGTCAAGCGCAGATTGATCAAATCTACCTCAAGAGTTAGGGATATAGGGCAAAAAGCCAAATTACTCCCATAAAGGACGTAGCCATTATCTTTTTTCTCTGTAAACACTTTGACGTCTTCTTGGGCATAAAGAGAAAGATGAAACAGATAGATAAAGGGAATAACAAGCTTTTTCATCTATTGAAATGTTTAGCTAAAAGTACATGGCAGAATTCTCTCAAGCAAGAGTTAGCTTTTGCGGCATCTGACAAATGAGAGAACGTAATGTCTCGAGTCTTAATGGCGTTAATCAAACAACTACTCTTTAGCAAGTAATTTTCAGCGTGTGGCTTTAAAAGTTGATTGATAAAAATTCCATCTATCCAATTACCTTTATGGCAATAAAAGTAGCGCATGAAAAACTGGTTTGAGATAGACAACGTTGACGAACTGGACTCACCTTCTTTAGCGGTATTTCCAGATCGTGTAAAGGAAAACATCCAAATACTCAAAAACTTTGTTCCAGATGTAACAAGGCTACGTCCGCACGTAAAGACTAATAAGTGTCCAGAAGTTTGTGTGCTGATGATGGATGCAGGCATCGCCAAATTCAAATGTGCGACAATTGCTGAGGCAGAGATGTTAGCAATGATTGGTGCCCCCGATGTATTGATGGCTTATCAACCGGTAGGGCCGCGGAGATTTCGATGGATCCAACTGATCCAGAAATTTCCGTCCACAAAATTCTCGTGCTTGATAGACAATGAAGTGACCGCAAAAGAACTGGCCTTGACTGCTAGCGAGCATGGAATCACTGTAAATGTTTTTGTGGATTTGAACGTAGGCATGAATCGAACGGGTATTATTCCGGAAAAGGCCCTTCCACTTTTTTTGTTTTGTCAATCTCTGAAGGGTATTGCGCCTATTGGCCTGCATGCTTATGACGGACATAATCGTGATACAGATTTGGGCATTCGTACTGCAGGAGCAGATGAAGGTTATGCGAGGGTAGAGAAATTGCACCATTCCATTTTAGAGCAAACAGGAATTTCGGCTACCATTGTTACTAGCGGAAACACTACTATTTCTATTCATGCCAAGAGAAGGAATGTGGAGTGTAGTCCCGGCACTTTTATCTTTTGGGATTATGGCTATCATAAATTGTTTACCGAACAGCCTTTCGTTTTTGCGGCTATGTTGGTTACGCGGATCATTTCCAAAACAGATGACGAAACCATTTGCATCGACCTGGGGCACAAAGCAGTGGCTTCTGAAAATCCGCTCAGCAATCGGATTCATTTTCTAAACGCCCCCGAGTTGGTGCCAATCAGTCATAGCGAAGAACATCTCATGTTAAAAGCAGAGAAAGGGAATACCTATAAAGTGGGAGATGTTTTATATGGCGTTCCCTTCCATATTTGCCCAACGGTGGCACTGCATGAAACCTTAGCAGTGGTTGAAAAAAACCGTGTGGTTGGTAGTTGGAATGTAGTCGCCAGGAAGCGAAAAATATCAGTGTAGATAGAACCCATGACAAAAAATACGCCACGCGAACTTTTCGAGAAAGGACTCATCAGAGAAGATCAGTTCAACAAAATAGACGTCATTACTTCAGGAAAAGTGATCTCTGTTTTTTACGAACTCCGCACGCTGCTTTATCTGGGTGTTTTACTTTTTACTACAGGAGTGGGTATTCTCATTTATTTAAATATTGGTAGTCTCGGCCATCTCCTAAGTATTATTGCGTTGACCCTTCTCACAATTGGTTGTTTCTACTATGCGTTTAAGAACGGAGTCGCCTATACGAATGACCCAGTAAAACCAGTGACGCCCTATTTTGACTATGTTGTGCTATTAGGGGCATTGGTTTTCATTTCTGTTGCGGGGTATCTGCAATTTCAATTCGGGATCTTGAATGATAATCTTGAACTGGTTACCCTGATTACTTCTATTTTCTTTTTTTATATCGCCTATCGGTTTGATCACATTGGTGTTTTATCGCTGGCAATCACTGCGCTTGCCTCGTTTTGGAGCGTGAGCATTTCGCCACAGAAATGGTATAGTGGCACTTTCTTTGAGTCCGCTAATCTTCACCTGATAGCGATTGTATTCGGTGTATCAGTAGCAGCCATCGCGTTGGCGCTAGAAAAGAAGCGAATCAAAACACATTTTACATTTACTTATTTGAATTTCTGCTCTCTTCTATTTTTTGCCGGGGCAATTACGGGTCTTTTTATTGGAACGTGGTGGTTTGTTTACTTGCTGTTGATTTATGGTGGATGTGTGTTCGCCTATGTAATGGCGAAACAAAGAAAGTCATTCTTGTTTTTGCTATACGCATTTATTTGCGCTTACATAGGCACCACTTATTTTTTAGAAAAGACTATTTTGAGAGATGCTATTGAAATTTGGTTTTTGTATTCTATTTTTTCATGTGGGGGCTTTATTTATTTCATCATTAAGTTCAAAAACTACTTTAAGCAAAACTAATGAAGCACGCCTATAACGAAATTAGTCTATACAACCTGGCAGTGATCAAAGAATCGAAAAGGTGGTGCAGTCAAGGCCTGATGGAAGACCCTCAATTGAAAAATATTGAGCAAGAGTATCGTTGTGAATTTTATCATCCCAATATCATCATCCGCATTCTTCTTTTTGTAGCAACACTATTTGCACTTTCAGGAGCCACCGGTTTTTTCGCGCTGCTTTTTGGAAATGGTGGAGAGCAAGTTTTGCCTCTCGCGTGTTTGATCTATGGCGTGGTCTCTTTTGCCATACTAGATCGCATCCTGATTAATCAACATCGTCACTATAAATCGGGTGTAACCGAAGCGTTATTGTATCACGCGTGTGCCTTTTCCATTATTGGACTAAGTTGGATGGCTGATTTTAACACCTATGTAGTGTTAGCCTCGTGCCTGTTTGTGTTTGTCTATGCTGCTTTTCGTTACCTTGATTTACTTACTACGATTGCTGCGATCGGATCTTTTGCCGGGCTTTTGTTTTACATGTGTTACGAGGCGGGTGGCATTTTTCAACAAGTCATTCCCTTTGTATTTATTCTTTGGTTTGGTTTTGTGTATGTGATCACGCGAAAGCTAAAAGCGCAGGCTAGCTTGCAATCCTGGCTTTTGAATATGGTGATCGTTGAAGTGATAAGTTTATTGCTCGTCTATGCAGCCGGAAACTATTTAGTAGTTCGTGAGTTAAGTATAAATCTTATGGGCTTGAAGTTGTTAGAAGGACAAAACATCCCTTTCGCGTTTCTATTCTATGCGCTGACGATTATAGTACCCGTTGCTTGCTTATACATTGGAATAAAAAGGAAAGATGTTTTAGCACTTCGCGTTAGTTTAGTGGCGATTGCGTTCACTGTCTTTACGTTCAAATATTATTATGGATTTGGTCACCCGGAGATCACGCTGACGGTGGCGGGTGTTTTGTTATTTGGTATTGCGTTGTTGTTGTTTAATTATTTGAAAACAATGCGCGGAGGATTTACCCGGGAAAATCACTTGGCCGAAAAATGGGGCAATCTCAACTTGCAAGCCTTTGTTATCTCACAAACTCTTGGAGGAGATGTGTCGGCATCAAGCAGTCAGACGGAGACCGGAGGAGGAGGGCAGTTTGGAGGGGGCGGGTCTACGGATAGTTTTTAAGAGGTCATATACTGCGCCAAGCCTCTATACATTCCTCCGCTTTTTTAAGATCGGTAAAGAACCGCACCTCTGCGTTCAATTTGGCAGATGCCTCCTGGACGCGGGCCCGGTAATCCTCGTTACTTTGGGCTTCTTCATAGATCATAGCAATTTTCGTGAGACCATTCTTAACGGCCTCAGGTAGCATGGTAGTTAACATCCAGACTTGATCTTCAGCAGAAACTTTTCCTTGGTTGCGTGCATCAGAAATCCAGTAAGGAGTATGATAGAGTCTGACCATTTCCAATGCCTTATCATACATTAGGTGATACTCTTGACTTGATGGCTGCCGCTTCCAGACAATACCTACACAGTTTGTACGTGCATTGTAAAACATATAGCCAAACTCTTTTTCAAAAATAATCTGTCCCTCCACTTCAGCTGGTTCATTGAATTTGACAGTAAACGTTGACCCTTTATTTAACTGGCTATTCACTTCAATAGAGCCACCCATCGATTCAACTTGGAGTTTGACAAGGTATAATCCAAGTCCTTTGCCCTCCGTGTGGGTATGGAAGCGTTTGTAAAGACCAAAAATGTTTCCACGGAACTGCTCCATGCTCATGCCAAGTCCATTGTCGGATACTTCCAATTGAATTTGATCGGCAGCAATTCTTTTTGTTTTGACTTCGATATTTAATGTGCGATAAGGCGACCGATATTTAATAGCATTACTCAGTAAGTTGTAGAATACACTTGTCAGTACCGGGCGTATCGCATATACCATTTCTACTTCTCTAAAATCACTTTTTATTACCATGTCAGGCTCAATGAAAGTGGAAAGGCCTCTTAATGCTCTTTCCCACTCTTCTTGTAAAATCACTTTTTCTCTTATCCGATGTATCTCGTTCCTCGTATCAATGATTTTTGTCAGATCGTGAATGACTTCGTCAAATTCTTTCGCAGACTGTTTGACTAATCGCGTTAACTCTTTCTGTGCGTCCAACAAATTATCGGCATCGTATTCCATTAAATTGGTGAGGCCTAGCAGCCGCGCCAGTGGACCTCTCAAGTTGTGAGAAATCGAATAGGAAAACTGCTGTAACTCCTGATTACGTTTAACTAATTCTTCGTTAGTCAATTTAAGGTCAGTATTGCTTTGGGCAACTTCTGTTTCCAAGCCTTGCTGTATGGCCAAAAGTTCTTCTTTTTGTTCTTCGATCAGGGCATTCGCCTCCATCAATTGTTCCTGATTTGCAATGAGCTCTTCAGATTGAGCGGTGATCTCGTTATTTTGCTCAAGGATATCATTTTTCTGCTCCTCTAGATTTTTGTTTGCTTGGTTTAAGGATGAAATCAACGATTGATTTTGCAGATCAATTTTTTCACTGAGTCGTTTTTCAAACAGCAATGAAAAAAGCAAAAACCCATAGGCAACCAGGCTATAAAAGTTAGCATCAAAGTAGTAGTTCTGATTTTTGTTGACTAAGTCAAAATAGCCTACACCAGCCAAATTGAAAATCAGATCCAACGATGATAATAGACTTCCGCTAATCACCAGTGATGCGATCAGTAATTTCTTCTCACTAGCAGGAACTGTTAATAAGGGAATAACTAGTGAAGCAATGAGAAAAAAACGCACATCTAAATAATGATTGATATCCAAAAACTCAGGATACAAGTATTTATACATGATTGACGAGACTGTTATCAAAACAGGAGGAACACAACAGATAATCCAACGGCTCAGGTTGAATAATTTAAAGTGATTGAGGAATAGGGGAGATAGGCAGGTTAACCCAACAGAAAGAGCAAATACGCTATATACGGTACGGTCTGAGTCTCGAATAGCTATAGTTATCGCAATAAGAAAAGTAAGAATGGAAATTAGATTGCTGATCTTAATCGCACTTTTCTGAAAGTCTGATTGGCCGGGATTGATTCCGGTCATGAGAATGGTGAGGGGAAATGCTTTCAAAAGCAGAGCTATAAGTGTAATCAAGCAAATATCTAAATTTATGTTGAAAAGCGAAGATATTTACCGTTGGCTGATCCCCCAGCCGTCTAAGTAAACGTCCAACGAAGACGAACAAATAGAACAGTTACTTTTTCACTTCACCGACAGGCAACTCGACTTTTTCACCCCAAACATATTTGTTAAACCATTGCCAATTGTGCCAGTTGGCGGCTAGTCGCTCTTTAGGTTTGGTGATGCCATGACCGAATCCTTTGTACACGATCAGCTCGCTAGGTACTTTCTTGTCGCGCAGGCCTTGGAGTAATTCGTAGGCGTTCGAGATGGGCACCCGCTTATCAAACTCACCATGTTGGATAAGTGTAGGCGTCTTGGCATTATTGATGTTTGTCATTGGTGAAGTCTTCTTGTAGATGAGCTCATCACTCCAGGGTGTGGCTTTCAAATATTGGCGGGTGAATGGATGAATGTCTGTACTCACGTAGTATGTTGTCCAATTGCTAATGCCGGCACCAACAGAAATTGCTTTGAACACATCGGTATTGGTAGTGAGAAAAGCCGAGATATATCCACCCTGACTCCAGCCCATGCTACCCATTTTCGTTTTATCGATCATTCCCTTTTTATCCAGATAGTCAACACCACTCATCACATCCCACATATCGCCCACCCCTAAATTTTTTACATTAAGTGATCGGAATGCTTCACCATATCCTGCCGATCCTCGATAGTTGGGCCGAAGCACTAAACAACCTTTGTCGAGCCACTGCACAATCGGGTACACACCGCCTGGTACAGGAGTTGGGGTATCAATGCCTGTTGGCCCACCATGAATCATGACCAGCAATGGATATTTTTTGGCGGCGTCATAATTTTTTGGTTTGTGTAAGACGCCTTCAATGGTTGCACCATCTTTACTTTTCCAACTGATCACTTCGCTTTGGGCAGTTTCCCAGGTGGAAATTTGCGCAGTCATATCAGTGATTTTTTTTATTTCATTGGTTGTGACATTCTCCAGAAAGACCTCCGTCAGCTGATCACCATTTCGACCGGTGTAAGTAAGCTGCTGTCCATCGGATGAAAAGGAAATTCCAAAAATCTGTTCAGGTGTATTTTTGAAAATGGTATGTGACCCGGTTGCAGGATCAATGCGGTATAACAGTCTTTTTGTTTTGTTCCATTGAGAGCTATAAATACCTGTAGACTCCCAAGTAAATCCACCTAAGTCTTCATCTAAAGTTTTAGCCAATTGACGTGTCGCCTTTGATTCAATGTTGAGGACGAATAATTTTGAATTAGCATAGAAATTGGAAACGCTATCGTTTAAGTTAGTGGTGAATAGAATTTCTCTGGAGTCTGGAGACCAATCTTCAAATGAATCGGAACTTGGGTTTGTAACCGTGCGCACAATTTTTTTGGTGCTCAGATCTACAATGGAAATATCTGATTTTAAAGAGGAGTTGATCAGAGGGTCAGGCTGATGACTAAATGCTACTTTATTACCGTCAGGAGAAATTGAAAAGCCGGTCACTGTAAATTTTCCTTCTGTAATGCGTGTCGCCTTGGGCAACTCAATACAACCGGCTTTTACTTTTAGAGAATCGACAGTTTCATAACATGGGCGTTCGGCAGGATCGAGCAGTTCCGGTTTGAAATCAATTTGCCATAAATTTGAAATTGTAAATTCTTTGTCATCTACTTCAAAACCACCATAGCGTTTGTCGCGTTCTTTTTTATTCTTGTCTTCCTTTTCTGGCTTTAAGAAAACGAAGGAGTTGCTGGTTGGGTGCCAATCGAAAGAAGTAATGCCCTCTTCTTCTTTGGTGATCGCACGCGCCTCTCCGCCTTCCGTACTCATTAGATGTATTTGGTTTTTATTACCGCGATCAGCGAGAAACGCAATCCAGTTGCCATCGGGCGAGAAAGCTGGACTAGTGCTGCTATTTTTTCCAGTGTTAGTCAATTGAAATGGCTTGCCGCCATTTTTACTCAACCAAATTTCTGTATCGAAACGATTCTCATTCCAATCTGTGGTCTGAACGGTGAAAGCCACATTCTTTCCATCGGCAGAGATCGTCACATTACCCACACTTCGCAAAGAGATGACTTCTTCAAAGGATGGCACGTGCTGGCTAAATGAAGCTTGAGAGAGTAATACTAGTAGAATAAGTAATCGAATTGCCATAAAAGATGGGTTTGAATATACCAAAGGTGGAAAATCTTTGATTAGATTTCCAAAACTAGTATTAGAAGAGAGCTAATTCTCGTGCTGATGGTATAAAGCTGGGATGGCGATCAATCAGGAAGGTATTTTTGAAAGTACCCGTAACACCAAGTGCCAAGTAGCGCTGAAAGTAAGGTAACAATGGTAACTAAAAAGCCGCTGCCAATTTGTGCATAGATAGGACCGGGACATGCGCCCGTCAATGCCCAACCGAATCCAAAGAGGATGCTTCCAATAATTACTCCATGATGGTAGGGCTTGACCGGCATTTCAATTTGCTCGCCATCCAATGTTTTTAGTTTTGCTTTTCTTATCAGAAAAAGAAGGATCGCTCCCGTGGGTATGGCCGTCATGAAAATGCCGAACATGTGAAAACTCTCGAAGCGAAACATTTCTTGCATTCTATACCACGAGATGGCTTCGCCTTTCGTCAGCACCACACCAAAGAAAATGCCGGCTACTATGTACTGGATATTCTTCATAAAGCTAAGATATAAGGAAGTATAAACTTGCTGAATAGAATACCACCCCCAAAAAAGGAAGCAGTTGCAACTAACGAAGGCCATTGTAAAGCAGAGAGACCTAAAATCCCATGCCCGGAAGTACAACCACGCGCATAGCGTGTGCCGAACCCCACTAAGAATCCACCGACCACCATCAAAAGGAATCCTTTAAACGATAGTAGTGTCTGCCAGTTAAACAATTCAGTCGGCATCAACCCTGGATTAGATTGAATTCCAAATGAGGATAAGTAGTTTTGAGTGTTTTCTGAGATAGCGATTGGATTGGGATTTGCCAGCACAGAACCTCCGATGTATCCACCGATAAAAAGGCCGACTACAAAAAGAAGATTCCAACTTTCTTTTTTCCAATCATACTTGAAAAGTGAAAGGTTGGCAGGAAGAATGGCAGCGCACACATGTCGTAAGGACGATGAGATGCCTAGTTTCTTATTGCCTAACAAAAGAAGCAGTGGCACAGTAGCACCAATTAACGGGCCCGCTACATACCAGGGCCAAGGTTCAAAGATCCAATTCATACTCATTTTTTGCGTGGCAAAGATATAATAATCTACTAATTCAATAGACAATAAATTGATTTGGTTGAGATTCAATGGCCATCAATAGACTTTGAGATTTTATCATCTTAATGATTTCGCAACCGATTTAACTTCACAGTACAGCTGCTTTGTCAATTCAAAACTGTAGGCAACAAAAACCTACTTAACTTGGAGGCTCATTTAACGGAAAGGATATGAACACAAAAAAAATTGCCATCATTGGCGGAGGAAACTTAGGCACTGCCATTACCGAAGGATTATTGAAAAGTGGATTTGCCAAGCCTGCGCAGATTACCATTACCCGCAGAACGTTGTCGCGCCTAGAAGATCTAAAAGCAAAGGGTGTCACAGTTACGAATAATAACGCATCAGCCATCCGCGAGAGCGAGGTTATCATTGTAGCCTTAAAACCCTTTAATGTCAAGGAAGTTCTTGCCGAGTTGAAGGATTCGTTTGATCCTAAAAAGCATATTGTGATTAGCGTGGTAACAGGGATTTTTCTAAAAGATCTTGCAGGTATTTTTGATAAGTCTATTCCTATTTTTCGCGCAATGCCAAACACGGCTATTGCTATTCAAGAATCCGTAACGTGCCTGTGCTCACAAGGCGCATCTACAGATCAATCTAGCTATGTGAAAGAATTGTTTGATCAACTGGGTATCACCATTCCCATTGATGAAAAATTGATGGATGCCGCTACCGTCTTAGGCGCTTGTGGAATTGCCTATGCGCTTCGCTTTATCCGCGCGGCTACCCAAGGGGGCATTGAAATTGGTTTCGATGCAAAGACAGCCAGCCTGATTGCTGCGCAAACCGTAAAGGGCGCAGCCGAACTTTTGTTAAAAGGCAGTAATCATCCAGAAGAAGAAATCGATAAAGTAACCACACCCAAAGGCTGCACGATTGTCGGCCTCAACGAAATGGAACATAGAGGATTTAGCTCTTCATT
This sequence comes from Cyclobacteriaceae bacterium, assembly GCA_031400595.1. Taxonomy (GTDB): domain Bacteria; phylum Bacteroidota; class Bacteroidia; order Cytophagales; family Cyclobacteriaceae; genus ELB16-189. The sequence continues at coordinate 444,083 of JANNQG010000025.1, read as the reverse complement.
GATCAGAGGGATTGGGGCTTCGTACAATAAAATTGTATCTTAAGAAAGCGACCAAGCACTTCTTGCCCACTTCGCAGTGCAACATTCCGCACCAAATATTTTGATGCAGCCTAGAGTAATGTATACTACTAAAATTGAGTAACTTTATGTGATTTTAATCGTGGCAAAGCTTATCTCATAGTTGTTTTTATGATTATTGGTGTATGACAGAAATAAAAATTGCAAATAAGAAATACGTTTTGGTTCCTAAGGAGAATTACCAAGCGTTACAGAAAAAGGCAGCGCTTAAATCAAAAAGTGATACGACTTTTACCATCGAGCAAGCAAGGGCGCATAGCAAAGCACTCATTCACAAATGGTCAAAAGAAAAATAGTGATTCATCGATCCGTTGCAGAATCGATTGCCAAAATTGCGTGGTTTATTGAATCGAAGGGATTAGTTGCCACTGCCGAGAGGTATTCTGAGGATATCTATGATTTTTTGGAACTATTGACCGATAGTAAAAAATCATATCCGTTCTGTAGAGATAGCAAACGAGCTATCCTGGGGTATAAGTGTGTGTCTTACAAAAGAAAGTATACTGTTGTTTTTATACAGACCGATAGTGAAATCATTGTTTGTGAATTTGTTCCTTCCAAATTAATTCATTGGTGATCAAATGCTCGCAAGCAATTTAAAGTTGTGCCCGACACTATGAATGCCATCGGTCAGCCTATCCATTGATAGAAAAAAGTAGAACTCCGTTGATTTGACTTTTCCGCATACAGCAAAATAAATAATGAGCATCTTTACCACTCGCAGCCGAATCATTGTCACTTGTAAAAAGCGCATCGCGCCCTACCTCGAGCAGGAAGTAAGAGATCTGGGGTTTGAAATTGAACGCAGATTTGTTACCGGTGTTGAATTGAAAGGAACAGTAAATGACTGCATAAAGCTAAACCTGAACCTTCGGTGCGCCAGTCAGGTATTGTATTCCTTGAAAGAATTTACAGCCAATAGCCCCGAAGAGGTGTACAACAAATTGCTTCATTACCCCTGGGAGACAATTCTATCCCCCGAGGGGTATTTTTCGGTGACCAACAACTCCAACCATTTTACAGTCAACAGCGAAATGTTTGTGAACGTAAAAGTCAAAGATGCAATTGTGGACAGGATGCGAAGAGAAGTGTTGAAAAGACCTGATTCAGGATCCATATTAGATGGAGCGGTGATCAATTTGTATTGGAATGAACAGCAGGCAGAAGTGTTTTTTGATACGTCTGGTGAAACGTTAGCAAAACATGGCTATCGTAAAATCCCCGGGCAGGCTCCGATGCTAGAGGCATTGGCTGTTGCTACGATCATGGCCACTAAGTGGGATCGTAAATCACCTTTCGTCAACCCGATGTGTGGATCTTCTACGGTTGCCATTGAGGCAGTTTTATTGGCTACCAACAGAAGGCCGGGTTTACTTCGCGAGAATTATTCCTTCATGCACGTATTAGGATACGATGCAACTGTCTATCAAGCTGAACTTCAAAAGTTGAAGGAACAAGTTGTTGATGTACCCGGTTTAAAAGTGATCGCCACCGATATTAGTCAAGACGCGATTGAGATTTCAAAAGTAAATGCTGAGCTCGCGGGTGTAGATCAGTTTATGGAATTCAGAGTGTGTGATTTTGTGTCAACACCAATCCCACAAACACCAGGAGTTATCTATTTCAATCCCGAGTATGGAGAACGATTGGGAGAAGTAAATGAATTGGAAGCTACCTACGCCCGCATGGGAGATTTCTTGAAAAAGCAATGCCAGGGTTATCTGGGTTATATTTTTACCGGAAACCTAGATCTTGCTAAAAAGATTGGATTAAAAGCCAGCCGCAGGATTGAGTTCTATACGGCACAGATAGATTGTCGTTTGTTAGAATATGAAATGTATGGCGGTACAAGGCGCATTGAAAAAGAAAAGAAAATGGAGTGACTCTAATTCCGTTTTTCGAAAGGAATGGCCACTCCCTTTTCTACATAATTCTTTAAGCCCGCCAGAAGTTGGCCCCAGCAGAAATTAGTGATCGCAAAATGATCCGATTCTTCTTTCCACCCCTTGTGGAAAAAGTTGACTCGAGTAAGATCTCCTATTTTAATAAGCTTAAAGCCTACTTCTGTCGACTTCCAGTCATCCATGGCCTCTTTCATCAACCAGGTAAATTCCTGATCAGGAACCATATTAATTACTTCAGCGTGCCAATCATATTCTGGTCCGAAATAGAAATTGTAATCAGCCCCAAGTTGTTGTTGGCCGCTACATTTTAAGGTCCACCAATTATTAAGTCCTTTGAGCGAGGTAAAAGCTTCAAAAACCTTCGGTGGTCTAGCGGAAACAGTGAATTGATGATAAATCGTTGGCATGTGCTTTTGAATCTACCAAATCTACTAATCAAACTCACTTCACTCCAAGTAATCGAAAAGGCAACATCAAAATTGAGCTAATCAGCTTGAAGATCATTTCCAATGAAAAACCTATTATCCTGAACGGAAGCAAAATCAACCAAAGAAGAGGCAATAGGAAGATGAGCATCAAAGCAATGGGCCAGCACAGAGTAAACAGAATACACCAAAGCAAAATGGCCAGAATAGTCTTCATGAAATGTTTTGAAGTAGTTAGCAAAGCACTTGCCAACCTGAAAAATCTTCAAAATGAGTACCTATCGACAGATTCTATTTATTAGTTTTCATTTGTGAACATACTTTTAGTCAAAAGCGTACAGCTGCGAGACAACAAAATTGCTTTCCTTTGAAGAATAATTTTGTACTATGAATCAAACCATCCGATGGGGCATATTGGGTTGTGGCAAGATTGCCAGAAAATTTGCCAGTGACTTGCAGTGGGTCAGAGATGCGAAGTTGGTCGCGATAGGCGCGCGCGAACAACGCACCGCAGATGCTTTTGCAAAAGATTTCCTGGTCGATTACAGACACAATAGCTATCAGGCTTTAGCAGAAAATCCCGAAGTGGATGTGATTTACATTGCAACACCGCATGCGTTGCATTTTGAACATGTGATGTTATGTCTTCAGCATAAAAAGGCTGTTTTGGTAGAGAAGGCGTTTGCCATCAATTACAGCCAGGCGAAGCAAATGATTGACTTTGCAAGAAGTCAGCAGACATTTTTAATGGAAGCATTCTGGACACGTTTTCTTCCACACTACCTAAAGGTGAAAGAAATTATTGCAGACGGAAGAATCGGAATGATTCGGTATATAAATGCCGAGTTTGGATTCAAGCCGACACCGCCTGTTTCACAGCGAATTTATGATCCTTTATTAGGAGGAGGATCCCTACTTGATGTGGGTGTTTATCCCGTCTTTTTAGCACTAGACGTACTCGGCAAGCCTGACTTAATTCATGCTACGATGGTACCAGCTCCTTCGGGAGTAGACGAGCAGTGCTCCATTCAGTTCAAATACAATAACGGAGCAATGGCAAATCTCTTTTCATCCTTTGCCGCCAATCTTGCAACCGGTGCGGATATTGCCGGAGATCAAGGGAGAATACGACTTACACACCGGTTTCATGGACCGACTACCGAACTAGAATTCTATCCTGATATTGTTGATTCAAAGCAGATCGTAGCATTTGAAAAGGCAAAAGGCAGCGGCTATGAATATGAAGCCCAACATGTGACAAACTGTATAAAAAAAGGGCTCATTGAGAGCCCTTTGCGTACACACATAGACACTTTGTTACTCACACAGACCCTCGATCAAATTCGAAGTGTTGTAGGTATTCGTTATCCCGCAGACTAGTTGCCGTCCCCTTCGTCTTCTCCTTCTGATTCTTTCAAATCATCAGACATTTTCTCTTTTGTGACGGGCTGGCCGCTGGCATCAAACACGGATACAGTCCGCGAGCCGCCACCTCTGGAGAATACCCGATAATATGTCTCTCCCTTTTTTGTTTTGAGTTCTTCGCCACCCATTATTTTCTGGCCTTGTGATTTTGCTTCTGCCGCAGATTTAATGGCAGCAGGCAATTGTTCGGCTCTCATGTATTTTGACGTGCTCATGGTCGAGCCATCTTCTCTAAAGCGTGTACGTGCGCGGGTGCCATCTTTTGTGTAAACAGCCACATATTTTACAAATGATTTGGCAGACTTGCCCTTGGCCTCGTGCTTTTCCCAGCTGGTGGCAGTTGCTCCGGTTGCGGCAAAAGCATTCTTTACCGACTGGGGTACCTGGCTGGCATCCACCGTCTGTCCACTCACTTTACCCTCTCTGGCTTGTGCCCCTCTGCGTCTAACCTGAGCATCGGTTGCAAAAGCCACCAACAGAATTAACGCACAACTAATAATTGTTTTCATAACGTAATAGTTTTAGTTCGATTAGAGCAGTAAGGTACCAATTGGTTTAATGCTGAAAACCTTTTTTGTGTTACCTATCGTTTAAATCCTAACGAATAGAATAAAACATGATCGAGCAACAATTTTTGAATAGCGCCATTACGTTTTTTGAGTATTACAAAAAGTTGGGCGAGGGTGCAATGGACCAACTTTCCGATGAAGACCTGAACAGCAAACCAAATGAATCAAGTAACAGCATTGCGCAAATCGTCCACCACTTAAGCGGTAACATGCTGTCTAGGTGGACTGATTTCATGGTAAGTGACGGTGAAAAAGAATGGCGCAATCGTGAAGCTGAATTTGACGAAGGATACCCAAGTAAGTTAGCCCTGATGGAAGCATGGGAAAAAGGTTGGCGATGTTTATTCGATGCTCTCAAAACTGTAAAACCAGATGACTTGTTGAAGGTTATTTACATCCGAAATGAAGCCCATACCATTCTCGAAGCAATCCAGCGGCAGCTGGCGCATTATCCCCACCATGTAGGTCAAATTCTTTACCGGGCGAAAGCCATTAAATCAGCAGATTTTAAATCGTTGTCGATTCCCAAGGGCCAGTCACAAGCATTCAATTGGGAAAAGTTCAGCCATTCAAGAGAAAGAAAGCTTCCCTGAGGGTGAGCTGATTTGGAAATTTAGTAATCAGGCTTAAATTTGCAGTCCCATTTGAGATTCAAAGTGCATAATTCAGGATTCAAAAGGGTGAAATACAGAGAATTTTGAACTTTAAGTCTTGAATTTTCAATTAAAGTAAGCGGGAGTAGCTCAGTTGGTAGAGCACGACCTTGCCAAGGTCGGGGTCGCGAGTTCGAGTCTCGTTTCCCGCTCGATAATTGGTTAATCGTTATTCGATGATGGTTAATCGCGTAAAAAGTGTGGGAAGACTCACACTTTTTTAGTTTAGTTCGATTGACCAACATCGACTAACAAACAACAAAAGAAAACCCTGCCCGGGTGGTGGAATTGGTAGACACGCAGGACTTAAAATCCTGTGGATAGTAATATCTGTACGGGTTCAAGTCCCGTCCTGGGTACAGTAAAACTTAAAAAGGCGCCCCGTGCGTCTTTTTTACTAAAAAGCTGGCAATTGGTTTGACGTGCCGTGCCAGATTTACTGCCACATTGGAAGCCCACTCGCTGCCAAATAAATTTTGGATTTGGCGTCCGGCCCAAAGGCGACTTGCGAAAAGAGAATTCCATTTGGTAGCATAATCGTTTTCAAGCTGCATTCTGGAAATTTCATTTTTACTAAAAGCACTCACCAGCTCGCTCACAATTTTTGCAGAGTGAATAGCCAACGCCATACCATTGCCACATAAAGGGGTGATCATTCCGGCCGCATCGCCACTCATTAAAATATGATCTTGAATAGGACTTTTGGTTTCGAAAGAGATTTCGTTGATCACCTCCGGTTTGTCGTACAAAAATTCGGCATTGGTGAAAATCGATTTCAAAAAAGGGTTTTTGTATAATATATTTTCTTCCATCGCTTTTATGCTGCGAAACTGCTTTACATTATCTCGATGCGTAAGGTAGCATAAGGTCGTTTTCCCATCTTCAATATTACTGATGCCACAGTAGCCGTCCTTAAAATTGTGCAGTGCAATTAAATCATTCGGATGTTCAATCCGGATGTGGTATTTAACACCTACATATGGCGATTTTTTTTGAATGAAGCTTCGCTTGAGTGTGACATCTAGTTTGGATCTTTTGCCAAATGAACCAATGGCAATATCCCCGTAGAACACTTTATCTTTTGTCGCTACTTCAAAGTGCTCATTTGAAAATTGAATGGAGTCAACTTCAGTATTCAAATGGAAGGTAACACCACGTTGCTTTGCCTTTTCATATAGAAATTGATCTAATGTATATCGACTTATGCCAAAGCCACCCAAGTCCAAATCCAATGTGGCAGACCGACCATTGACAGCAGTGAGTTGAAGTTGTTTTATGGATGGCGGATTGAATTGCTCAGGGAATAGTTGTAACGATTTTAGGAAAGGGACTGTTTCATTGGAGATATACTCGCCACAGACTCTATGAAAAGGGTACTCCTTTCGCTCCAACAGGGTAACTTGAATCTGCAGTTGCGCCAGATAATTTGCGGCCACCAGGCCGGCAAGCCCTCCCCCAATAATGACTACATTTTTCAATTTTGTTGAAGCTTTTTCATGGCGTTCTTCTTTTAATCAAGATAAAGTTAAACAAAATGAAAAACTACAAATCATTTCAAAAACGGGTTACGATTGGGCAAACATAATGATTCATTGGTCGTTAACAAGTTGGCTATGCTTGCAGTACCAAACAATAATTCCATTCCAGTTTTGATGGTCGGTAACAATCCCATTGAATTGAGTAATATCCTGGATCGGCTTAAACAACTAAAAGAGAAGGAATTTATTACAAAAATCGCATTTGATGTCAAGAGCAGTTTACATTGCCTTGCCACTTTTACGCCTCACTATATTGTTATTGATGATAATATTGGAAAAGAAGAATTGGCTCGCTCTGTCAATTCATTTTCGCGCAGAAGAGCTACGAAGGATATCCCTATCACAATCCTAAAAAACTCAAATTACGAAGACACCATTTTTGATGGGACGTTCAATTATTTGCTGAAGGCAAACCTAACCGGTGAGCTTTTGTATCGTGCGCTTAATAACTCGGAAACGTATTCTAAGGCGCAAACCTTTTTGCAGCAGGCCTATCAGAAGAGAAAAGGGAAATTGAAACAGTTATTGGCCAATCGATTCTAAATCTGACTTTCGAGCACAAAAACCCTTTTTACTTTTTCGCCTTTCCGCAACACTTCAACGCGTATTTTTTTTCCGGGTTTAGAATTCAAAAAATCGTTGACATTATTCAACTCATAGTCAATCACTGCCACGCCATTAATGGTGACAATTTGATCTCCTCGCAGTAACCCTGCTCTTTGTGCATTGGTGTCTTCACGGACATCTGAAATCTCGTAGGTCTGCAATCGAATACCAGTGGCACGTATGGTCAAGCCGCTGAGGTTGTAGTAATACTTCTTTTTGAAAGAACTATTCTTTTTCAGGTACAACTTCTCGTTGGGAAAATCGAAAATGACCGTAAAGCGACTTAGGATTTCCCCACCGATGGAGCCGTTTCTAAATGTAAATCTTCCTTTTCGCAACGAGTCGCTATAGGCATAGTCATCGGGAAAATGTGTGATTAAGTCGGTGGTTTTATTTTTACCAATAGTGAAAGACTTAATTCGTGCAATCTTGCCCCTCAATACCCCACCAATCCCTCGGCCTAGAATGGCGTCAATATTTTTCGCTGGCACAACGATGCGCGGATCAGATAATGTTTCTAAAAGCAGTCCATGACTTGCCCCGGAATCAACCAAAAACTTTCCGTTGAACGTAGTAGTATCATTGATTTGTATTTTTGCCTGCACAAAAGGTTTCGTATCCTCAACCGTAATTGGAATCACATCATATTTTTTTCGGGGATGAAATCCACCGGGGAGCATCAACGTAAGTCGCTTGTTGGAATAGTCGACTTTTACAACAAACCGACTGAACAGTTCGTAGCCCAATATCCCGTGTACTTCCGTACCCATAGAGTTTTTTAATTCCAAATAGTCTTCATCTAATACCAGCAGTGAGTGACCTTCGCCATGTATGCCGGGCATGTCCAGCGTCACGTTACTCGTAATGTAGGCATCGACCAATTTCTGGCCCCCGGGGCCTGAAAGTGTGTACTTACGCGAGTACGACAGATTGAGAATATCGCTGTATACTTTTTCGGTAAGAATAGCTGTTCGAACTCCTGTGTCGATAATAAATTTCAGCGGAAGTTGGTTGTTAATGATGACAGGAACCACAACAAGGTTGTTGTGTATTTCGATGGGTATCTCTACTTTTTCTATGCCCGGAGGCATCGAAAATCCCAAGATTTGAGTTTGTCCGGTGGCGAACTGGCCAGCACACAATAGAGACAAGCAAACAAAAAGAGCTTTAAGCATAGAAGAGACCCAATGGGAAAGCTACCGCTTTTTTGAATAAGCTAAGTAGCTTGAACGGAATATACACCCAATTGGGTTAGAAGAGAAATGGGGGAATTGGAAATTTCTAATGAGGTTAAATTGGTACTGGCCAAAAAGCCATCCCTGGTCATTACTTTCATTTGCGCTAACAAATGGTCGAAGTAGCTATTGACGTTCAGTAGTCCGATCGGGGAGTCAATTAGCCCCAATTGTTTCCATGTGAGGATCTCAGCCAGTTCATCTAACGTACCCCATCCTCCGGGTAACGCAATAAAAGCGTCCGCGAGGTCGGCCATTCTTCGTTTTCGCTCATGCATGCTATCAACCACATCTAGCTGGGTAAGCCCATGATGAGCCACCTCCCTGCGCAGGAGAAAGTCCGGTATTACTCCAATTACCTTACCCCCGTGTAGTAGTACCGAGTCTGCAAGAAGGCCCATAAGACCTATGTTGCCTCCTCCATAAATAAGTGTTGAGTTTGACTTGGCTAGTAGATGACCCAGCTCTTTTGCTGAGGCAGCATAGATATCCTCATTGCCCATCGAAGATCCGCAGAAAACGCAGATATTCACAAGAGAACGTTAGTGTTTTACATCGTGTTCGTTGTCGCTTACTTTGCTATTGGGAAATAGCCAAATAGACAGAATAGCTAAAACGAAAAGGCTAATAACAACTCCAAAAACTGCCATCGTAAAAAATGTTTATAAGCCAAAAGTAAACGGATAACATTAATTATTTGCAAATTGAAGGTTAAATATTAACTAGGATTCTATTTCTTTGAAGTAACATGAGGAGGTTTTTGTTAATTCTGGGTATCGTAGCCGTTGTGTTGGTGATAATAGTTTACGCTATGGTTACTCGTACAAAGTCCTACAGTCAAGAGGGCAACGTTTCTTTCTCGAATGGCGATTTGAAAGTGGACGTATTCTACAATAGACCACATAAAAAAGGCAGAGTTATTTTTGCAAAAGACGGGCTAGTGCCATTTGGCAAAGTGTGGAGGACGGGAGCTAACGAAGCTACTGTTTTTGAGACCAACAAAGATTTGAATTTTGAGGGAAAGACCTTACCGAAAGGCAGGTATAGCCTCTGGACAATTCCTGATGAAATGTCGTGGGGAATAATATTTAATTCGGATGTTCCACTATGGGGGATGGGGTTCGATGGACAGACTTTACGGAAACCTGAAATGGACGTGCTCACCGTAACAGCACCAGTAGTCCTGCAAGAAAAAGAGTTTGAACAGTTCACAATATCAATCGAAAAGACGGGCGAGGAAATGGAGCTGGTTTTTATATGGGACAAAACATTGGTGGCCGCACCTTTTACATCAAAATAATTCAATAATTTTTTAAAATGATTCAAGTAATCCCCTCCATTGCCATTCGTAAGGGTAGAGTTGTAAAAATGCGTAAAGGCGATCCAACCAGTGAAAAAGCCTACGAAGAAAACCCTGTTGATTTAGCCAAGCGGTTTGAGGATCATGGCATTGAGGTACTCCATCTCGTAGATTTGGATGGAGCGGAGACAGGCGCCCCCAAGAACCTTCATGTGCTAGAACAAATTGCAGGATATACCGATTTGAAACTAGATTTTACCGGGGGCATAAATACTGATGGTGACATTGGCAATGCCTACAATTATGGGGCTGACTATATTACCGCATCCAGTATTGCTATCGCTAAACCAGAGCTTTTTGCTTCTTGGATTGTTTCCTACGGACGTGAGAAGATGACGTTGGGCGCAGATGTGACTGACATCACTACCAAGAAGGTGGCTTTCCGCGGATGGCAAAACAAATCAGAGGTGAACCTCTTTGAACATCTTCAATTTTTTTATGACAAGGGATTGAAGTACGCAAAATGTACAGATATTTCCCGCGATGGGGTACTGGAAGGTCCCGCATTTTCATTCTATCAGGAGATAAAAGATCAGTTTCCAGATCTTCAAATCTTAGCCAGTGGAGGGGTGCGGGGTGTAGACGACATTAAAAAACTAAATGACATGGGCATCTTTGCTGTGATCTTTGGTAAAGCGTACTACGAGGGCATCCTAAAGTTGGAAGACCTTAAACAATTTTTAGTTAAATAGGCGAGGGCTCAATAGAAGTCAAGGGAATAACCTTCAATTTTTCTTGCACCATTCCTGCGTTGGCCAACGCCCCTTCGGCCTGCAGCAGGTGCCTGATTTGATGAGCCATCAAAAACATTAGAACATCTCCCAATTTCAATTTAATAAATGGAGCAATCGAGATACCTACTTTAACTTTATTTAAGTTAAACGTTTTGGCATTGGCCAGTAAAACCAATAGTTTTTCTTGCTGGTCAATAAATTCAGCGATAACCAGATGGCTTTCAATAATTGCTTTAGGAGCATGATCCCGAGGGGAGTTCATTTTTTTTGAAAGCTTGCCATCACCCGCAGGCATCATCAGTTTAGTAAAATAGTTTCCCAACCAGCCTGATGAAAATGGAGTTGTGGATTCACCTTTTTGAGATTTATTCAACGCCTTTTCAATGGCAGGCAAATAATACCTTCCATAACTATTCAAATGTTGCACGCATTCGTTGGCACTCCAACTTTCGGCCGATGGCCTTAACAACAGCTGACTGTGCGGAATCAATTGCCACTCAATTGCCTTTTTCAGAATGATTTCTGTTTGATTTAACTGGTTCTCAATTAACGTACCCTGATTATAACTCCTCATTGTGTAGTAGTTTTTATTGGGTCAAAGTTGCGGCACCCCAACAATATAAATCTTTGCCTACACAAAGATTTATACCCGAACGGTGGAAAGCAATTTGCTAAATGTAGCCGCATCGATGCCTAAGTATGAAGCCAGGTATTTGTGTGGAATCAAACGCAGTACCTGTGGGCTGCGGGTAAGGAGTGTGGTGAATTTTTGCTCTGCCGAGAAAGTTTGAAGTTCCACTTGTCGTTCGAGTGCTCCTTTCAAAGCAAAAGCAGTGGCGCGACTGATTAATCTTTCTAGGTTTGGATATCGATCTAGCAACTCCATAGCTTTTGAATGACTCGTTTTTAAAAATGAGCTTTGTGTAAGGGTTTCAAAAAAGTAGTGAGAGGGCGTTTGAGTTAAGAAAGAGTCTGCTACTCCAGAGAATGAAAATGGGTAGGTAAATACAATAGTAGCTTCTTTGTCGTCAGTCGTTAGGTAGTAAGCCCGCTGCACACCCTCGGTAATAAAATATAGCGACTTCTCTGTTTCTCCTTTGTACGTTAGGATTGTTTTGCGTTTGGCTTCACCTTGTTGCCAAATGGAAGCAAAGTCGTTCCATTCATTCTCCGTCAACCTGTGAATTGTCAAGGAGAATTTCTTTAACTCTTGAAGGGATTGGCTTATATCCATTTAGAGGATAAAGTAACAATTTTTGCAGGCAAGTCAACCGTTTGAAACAAAAAGGCTCAGGACCGCTGGTACCAAGCCTTTTCTAAAAAAGATGTCGGCTTTTAATTCACGATCAAATTAAATGTCACGTCTAAATCACTCTCCCCATCATTCGAAGTGGATGTAGCCGATTTTAAATCGGGTTGGTGTTTTAAAATCACGCGAAAGGTACCGGCTCCGGTCGTTGGAATAGTAGTCCAGTCTGTTTCCAAACCCAAAGGCAGCCCTTTAACATCTATATCATCGTAATTGACGGCATCATTGCGATTGTCAACGTTCCCATTTCCAGTTGGATTCCAAAACGTATTGTTAGTCCAAGCAAAAAAGAAGATATGCTCGTCTCCTTCTTCTTCTACCTCTCCGGTAATATTATACTCAGGATCAGTCGGCTTAGCCAATTCATTGATCAAGGTAATGGAAAGTGTGTAAGAAACATTTTTTACGAGGTTGATCGGGCCACTGAGCGTGCGTGGCAGTGGGCCTTCACCATCAGGATCAGTGGCGGATACCACTACAGGTGCTCCGCCAGTGGGCGTAAATGTCAGAGTTGCTTTGGTTATGGCTTCTGGAATGTTTTCAGGTTTAGGGTCTTCTTTTTTACAGCTCGACAACAGCAAAAGCGAGCCAGTATTCAACAGCAAACAAATCAATCGGAGGGTTTTCATAAAAATCAATTTAATGCAACAATGTTGCAATAATAGTCACAACTGATGAATAATCAAACCTAAAAGCTAAAATGAAAGCCTAATGTGATGTTTCGGCCTACGTCATCAGCAAAATACCGTAGGCGGTTGGTGTATTCGCGATAGGCCTCGTTAGTCAGGTTATCGGCAGAGAGGCGAATGTCCCACTTTGATTTTTCCAATTTCCAAGAGGCGCCTAGCCCAATTGACAATAAGAGATAGCTATTTGGGGCTGGGGCAAAATCAAAATTACCCGGTCGCTGTGCAATTATGTCGATTCCTTGGTTTTGAGCTTCAATAATTTCGCGTGGTGTGATTACTTGCGGAGCGCGGTTTTGCATGCCCACCCAGCGAATCTTCGATTCAGCATTCCAACTGAATTTTTTTTGCGGCTTTGAATCGTAGCGCAGTCCTATATCTGCTCGATTAGTGGGAATGAAAATCAGGTAATCATTTTGCGTCTCGTCCTTGGCACGTAACAGCGAAGCTTTTCCAGTAAGGGTTAGTTGCCGATTGAGTTGATATACTGAGAACAGATCGAAACCAATAAAAGAAGCATCTGTTTGAGTGTATCGGAAGTACGGAAAAATTCCCCGCAGTCCTTCGGTCACTCCGCGTGGGCGCAGATAAATAAAATCGAAAATGTAGTTGACGTATCCTGTTAACTCCGTGGTGAATTTCTGCTTTTCAATTTTGTAACCGACCACCCACTTAAAGGCCTTTTCAACTCTTGTACCAGTAGCTGCATATTCTTTTACTTCCGATGTTCTTTCATCCAATAACAAACCGTATTCAATGGCCGCTGCGCTTTGGTGTGTTCCAAGACTATATAACTCTGCCATGTTGGGCGGCCGCCACGCATTGCTCAGAGATGTCGTTAGCGAAGCAAAGTTTCCGAGCTTTCGTTTCGCGGAAAAAGTACCACTAAAATTCTGGAAGTCGATGTTTGATCGATAGAGCCTATTCTGAAAATTAAAACCAACCACATCATACTTTTTGAAGTCGTACCGAAGACCAAGTTCCACTATCCAATCTTCCAGAGTTAATTTTTCAACAACAAAAATGCCAGCCGTATAATGATCAAAATTGGGAATGAAAGGAATGGTTTGAGTGCCATCAATCTTACTGTTGCTTTGATACAGGATGTTCACACCCCAGCAACCTTTAAACTTTGTAGAGTGGGAACGCTCCCAATCGGCATCGAGTGTGTGCGTTTGCAACTGAAACCCAAGCGCAGGTATATCCGACAGTGCAGCACCTAGCCGAAAATCAAATTCCCTGCGCCTGTTGTTTTGAAATCCATATTGCAAGCGGAACTCATTTTTGCCATCTGCTAAGTGCGCATTCACTTTTAGTAAATCATGCTGTACTGATTGACGTGGTTGCTTGATTTCGTAGGTGAAAGGAGCAGTATATTGAGGTGGCTCTCGCTCGAGCGCATTGGCCAAGTCCTCGGCAGTAGCAACGGCTGTGCCTCGTAAAATTCCAATCGAAGTGTTGAAGTGGCTATAGAAAATATCAATTCCTTTTTTTTCAGTATGATAGGCAGTCGCGATCGAAAAATTTTGTTCTTCAAAACCGGTGTTCGATAATACATAGTTAGCAGCACGTGAATCGCCTGCTTTTTTAACTGTGCCTTGCGCGCGCCAGCCGAAGCCGGACAACTTTTTCAGCCCACCTTCTAAAAAGCCAGATAGAACTCCAGATCCGTTATTAGACGCACCAATGACATGCACTTGCCCACCAATTCCAGCCTCTGTCGGCAATTTGGCGGGGTTAACAAGCACCACTCCGCCCAGCGCATCGGCTCCGTATTTGATGGCGGCTGCATCTTTAATCACGATGAAGTTCGAAGCGATAAACTGATCTACTTCAGGTGCGTGTTCGGCTCCCCAATTTTGTCCTTCTTGTCGGATGCCATTGTTCAGGATCAATACGCGTTGGCTATGTACGCCATGGATGACAGGCTTGAAAATGGCTGGACCGGTTTGAATGGTATTGACACCGGGCACTTCGCGCAGCGACTCCCCCAATGATTTGCCCAACGTTTCTTCCAGTGCTCTTCCGGAAAGTGAGCTATAGGTGGAGGTAACTGCAACTTCCGAGTGTTTCTCTGAAATCACCACTTCATTTAATGTTGTGCTATCGCTTATAAGTGTTGCGTTCCAAATTTTGTCGCCAGATAGTTTTACACTCGTTGATAACGTTTTGAAGCCGACAAACCTAACTTCAATTTGATATTTGCCGTTGCATAACTTTTCGAACTTAAAGAAACCATGTTCGCCTGCTATTAATCCTCTTTTTTCTTTGCCAATCGAAATAGTTGCTCCCGTTAGCGGGTGGCCATTTTCATCAGCCACTCTGCCAGACAGAATGAAGTCACACGACTGCCCCGAGGCACTCAAATACGCAATCAAAAAGAAAAAAAGAAGAGAGTGTCTCATTGCAACATTGTTGCGAATATACTACGAATCTAATACAATCTGATTTTGAAGTGATCTTGGGTGGGTAGAGGGAAGCTGTTTGTAGGGAAGATACTCGCTAATTAGTGCGCAACAAAGCAACACAAACCTAATCTACTATATCTGAGATTTTGAACTTCTGGATGATATAATAAAGGAAGTTAAAAGAGAGTGCATCTTCTTCTTCCTTATCGGGATGGGCTTTATCTGATTTTGATTTTGTTGTTTGTTTAACGGACACAGCTTCTTTTGAGATGGGCTGGCTAGCACTTGGCTTCTGACCATCGGATTCCAGCAGGAGGGTTTTATCATCTTCCAAATTCAATTCCGGATGATTGTTTAGCTCCTTGATTTCTTTCTCTTGCGGGTCGTTGGGAATGTTTTCTTGGGCCTGCACAGAATAGACCAGCAAGCCACTCAAGGCAAACACAATAACCAAACTATGAAGATATTTTTGCTGCATGCAACTGAAAGTCTCTAACGAACCCCGTTACTTTGGGTTTTAGCTACGCAAAATAGAATTTTTTCTGATGATAACGTGGGATGACTTCATAAAAATTGACTTTCGGGCAGGCACAATTATCAAAGTTGAGCCTTTTGAAGGCCTAAAAAAGCCTGCAATCAAGGTTTGGGTAGATTTTGGCCCTGATTTAGGGGTAAAAAAATCGAGTGCCCAGATCACCCAGTTGTACGCCCCGGACGAACTAGTTGGCCGACAGGTAGTCTGTGTGGTCAATTTTCCAACTAAGCAAATTGCCAATTTTATCTCCGAAGTATTGGTGACTGGCTTTCCGGATGAAGATGGAAATGTAGTGCTGACTTCTATCGAAAGGAAAGTTCCGAATGGCGCGCGGTTATTTTAAAAATGTAGCTTTTCATCCTTTAGAAGTAAAAAATAAAACTCATGCATTTCTCTGACCTAGATAAAATTACCGGAGGCAACATCATTCAGCTTGCTGGGAATAGAAATGTAAGCACATTGGTTACCGACAGTCGGAAGCCAATCGTATCGGAAGGGTCAGTCTTTTTTGCACTGCGTGGCGAAAGGCACGATGGTCATCAATACATAGATGAATTGTATCAACTAGGTATTCGCCAATTTGTACTTGAAAAATGGGTAGACCTCAAGTCCTTTCTGGAGGGAAACTTCATTCAGGTTGCCTCGGTACTTGAGGCTCTACAGGCAATTGCAGCTAAGCACAGAAGAAGCTTTTCAATTCCAGTTATTGGTATCACCGGAAGCAATGGAAAGACGATTATCAAAGAATGGCTTTTTCAACTTCTGTCAGCGGACAAGAGCATTGCAAAAAACCCGGGGAGTTACAATTCGCAAATAGGGGTGCCTCTTTCTGTTTGGGGTCTGCAACCTCATCACCAATTGGGCATTTTTGAGGCGGGGATTTCGCAGCCGGATGAAATGGAAAAGCTGGAGAAGGTGATCCATCCTACCATCGGCATTTTTACGAACATCGGTACAGCCCATGACGAGGGCTTTTCCAATCGAACCGAAAAGATCGAAGAAAAGTTAAAACTCTTTTCGCATGTTGATTTGCTTATCTACTGCGAAGATCAGGCAGAACTGCATGAGGCAATTCAGCAAAAGAGAATACCTTCGCTCACGTGGGGCACTAGTGACAAAGCAACGATTAAAATAAAGCAGACTACTACAGGATATGAGTTGCGTTATCAAGCGCAGCTGATTTCAATGCAACTTCCTTTTGCAGACAAAGCCTCGATCGAAAATTGCTTTCATTGCGTGGCGGTCATGCTTCATTTCGGCTATTCGCCAGCAATCATTCAAGAACGTGTTCACCAATTGAAATCGGTGCCAATGCGCCTGGAACTCAAACAGGGCATCAACCGCTGTCAGGTTATAGATGATACTTACAATAATGATTTGGCAGGATTAAAAATCAGTCTCGATTTTCTAAACAGTTTACAGAAAAAAAGAAAAACGCTCATTCTCTCCGACATTCTTCAATGTGGACTTGATGAAATGGAATTAATGGATCGAATCAAAACGTTGCTGATTCAAAGTGGTATATCTTCCTTTGTTGGTGTCGGGTCGATGCTCAGCTACCATCAGCCATATTTTAGTGATATGAATGCAAAGTTCTTTCTGACCACTGAAGAATTTTTACAAAACATAAAGTGGGAAAATTTTGACAGCGAACTTATCCTGATAAAAGGCGCACGACCCTTTCAATTCGAAAAGATTGTTCAACAGCTGCAACGTAAAGTCCATGGCACAGTAATGGAGATTGATTTGAACAAGATGGTGCATAACCTGAATTTTTTTAAGTCGAAGTTGAAGCCGGGCGTTAAACTTATGGCGATGGTGAAAGCGTTTGCCTATGGCAGCGGCAGCGAGGAGGTGGCCAACTTATTGCAATATCACAAGGTTGACTACTTAGGTGTCGCTTATGCAGACGAAGGAGTTGAACTTCGGAAGAACAATATTTCATTGCCCATCATGGTCATGAACCCGGCTGAAGAGAACTTTCAATCGTTGCTTTCGCATTGTTTGGAGCCGGTGATATATAGTTTAAAAATGCTTCGGACTTTTTCGCAGTTTATTGACGGAAGACTGATGACTATACATATAGAAGTGGACACTGGCATGCACCGCTTGGGGTTTGACGAGGGCGACTTGCCTGAAATAATTACAATTTTTAAAAGCCACCCATCGATTTCTATAGCTTCAGTTTACTCCCACTTGGCAGGTGCAGACGAGGCCACCCATGATGGATTTTCACAAGAACAGTTTGATCGGTTTCAACGCTTTTATAACATATTGACCGACTCACTAGAAATTAAACCACTTCGACACATTCTTAATTCACCGGGCATTTTACGATTTCCGGACTTTCAAATGGAAATGGTCAGGTTAGGTATTGGTTTATATGGCGTGAATCCAACGGAGGGAAAGTTTGATCAACTACAACCGGTAGCTACTTTAAAAACTATTGTCTCTCAGATAAAGAAAATTAAAAAAGGAGAAACGATTGGGTATGGAAGAAAGGGCAAGGCAGAAAATGATATGAGCCTTGCCACCATTGCTATTGGTTATGCAGATGGATTTAGCCGTGGTTTTAGCAAGGGCAAAGGTGTTGTTTCTATCAAAGGCAAAAAAGCACCTGTGGTAGGCAACGTGTGCATGGATATGACGATGGTTGATGTCACCAACATTGACGTACAGGAAGGCGATGAAGTAATCGTTTTTGGTGCAGAAAATCCAATTCAGGAAGTTGCTGCGAGTATTAACACCATACCCTATGAAATACTGACCAACACAAGCGAGCGTGTGAAACGTGTTTTCTTTGCAGAGAGCATTTAGTAATTGATGTTGCGCAAAACGAAGGTATATGTCAGTTTGAGGCTCTCGAAAACTGGCAACACCAAAGTAAGTCTACATCGTCCACAATTTATCGGAGACTTCAGCACCCTAAGCTTTTCTTCAAATCTCGTTGAGGCAGCCCACCAAAATCAAATGGCTTTTCAGGCTCGTCTTTTTGTTGAGCTGGTACTTGCTTTTCGGAAACTTTCTTTGGTACGACTTTTTTCTTTTTAAGCATGATGATAGATTAGGAAAATAGTTGCACAAACCGCTCCGACAAGATTTTTCGTGAATACTTACTTTCGCCCAATTGCCGGGAAGCTGCTTGATAATGTTTCAATTGAACGGGATCAGAAAGAAAACGTGAAATCTTCTTTACAAAATCAGTAGGATGAGTAGGGTCAACAAAGATTCCGCAATGTACCTCTTCGATTTCGGCCTTAATCCACCCACCAAAATTAACTATGATCAATTTGCCCGCTGCTAATCCATCAAAGAATTTGTTTGGCGATCCCGTTTCTAAAATGGGTACATTTTTATAACAAACAAAGGATGCATCGGTCACGCTAAGTAATTCTCTTACGCCTTGCCGGTTTTGAAAATGGATGAAAGTGAGATTACCCAATCCTAACTGAAGGGCATTTTTCATTAACCGTTCACGTAGAGCGCCATCTCCGCAAATAAAAAATTGTATAGGGAGTTCAGCTTTGCGAGAAGCATTTGCACATTCGAGAAAATAATCTAGCCCATTGGCTACACCCACCGCGCCAATGTAAGAGACCACAAATTTGCTCTGTACGTTAAACTTTTCTTCTAATGCCGGTGACTTTACTTCTGGCTTGTAAAAGTCACAGTCGGCCATGTTAGGAACAAGATGTACTGTTGATGGCGTTCCCATTTTCTTTTTGACGATTTTTTCTATTGCAGGAGAAAGCGCCACAAGAGCTTTCGCAGAATGGTACACCTTTTTCTCAAAGTAAAATAACAATTCTTTGAAGTAGTGATTTCTTACAAACCCTAATTGAATAGGGGCATCAGGCCACAAGTCGCCCACTTCAAAGAGAAAAGGAATTTTGCGAAAAGTTTTTAACCACATAGCGACAAGCCCAATGGTGAGCGGGACGGATATAGCATAACAGTAGTTGACATTCTTTATTTTTTTGGCCAGCCGAATAGCAGCCCAGTTGTATTTCAAAAAAGAAAATGATCTAGCCGCAAACCCGAATTTATTGTCGTACGCAACCGTTAGATAGTGGATTTGAATCCCCTCCAGAATCTCTTCTTTGTATATTTTTTCATTATGCGAAGTGATGACAACGGTTTCAATTCCTTTATCCACAAGTGCTTTTGCCAAATAATACGAACGGATGGCGCCACCCTTAGATGGTTGATTGAAGTGCTGATGAAGTAGTAATACTTTCACAAATGATACTTGGGGTAAAATATGGAGCGAGGGCTATTAAATTTTCTCCGATTTAGTCAAAAAAAGTACGTCTATGTTATGTTTTGATTAATAGAGGCATACTGACTAGAACCTGAACACTAAATTTTCCGTTATTTGTATCAGACAACCACTAATTGTCATGAAACAATCGCCAAAGTTAGCCATTCTTCAGAGCTTAGATGCGCTGGATTTTGTGCAGATGGAAGAGGTACTTAGTTACATTAAAAGTATCGTCAACCATTCTGGAAAGGACGATCGCTCCTTCAAAAAAGAAGCGATGAAGGAAATCCGCCAGGCACTGCGCAAAGGCAAAAAAGGTCTGCAACTCGCAGCATAGATCGAGCCTCTAAATCGATCTAACAGGCTTTTCAAGAAGCCTGAATGAAATCTTCACCCCAAATTTTCAGGTAACATTTCAGTAACATTGCCTTCTATCTGACAAAATCTAGTTTGTTAAATAGATATAATCTTGATTTGTCATTCGCCCACCATAAACACTGCATTGGAGAAAAGCATTTTACCATTCTCCCAAAAACTGCGAAACAGTGGATTGTCGACCAAGTAAACAACTTGCCCTTTTCCTTTATCCTCCACGCCAAACACAAGTGTATTTTCTAATTGCTTATTGATTTTCATTCCGGCAAATCCAATCAAGGGTTTTTGTTTGCCCTTTAGTAACCCAACGTTCCAACCTTTCTCAAGGTATGCATAATGCAACTCACTTGTTCGGAGTGAATAATAGAAGTCGCCCAAACCAAAAGCAAGTGGATGTGTTTTATCTAGGCTCACTTTATAGATGGCTCCAAAAATTGAATTGCTTAATTCCTTTCTTTCAGCATCACCATACTTCACAGGTCCTTCTTTTTCCTTCCGCTCTTTGGCTTCCTTCTCTGCTTTGCTTTTAGCTTCCTCATTGATGAATTCTTTTAATCCAAAGCCTTTTTTGTCGGCAAAAGAAGAATTGGCTCCAGCCATTGCAATTAGTTTGCCACCATCGCTAATCCATCGCTCAATCATAGTTAATGTACCCTCGTCAAGTAATTTGTAGTTCCCATCCGGTATAATCAGAACATCGTACTTCCAGAGATCAACGTTTTTAAAGTAATCTGTACCAATAATTGTCAAGGGATAGTGAAGTTGTTGCTCGAAGAAGTGCCATACTTGCCCGTGATCCAGCGAGGAAGTTTGATCGCCACCCAACAATGCCACCTTGGGAGCTTTGATATAGCTCATTTCAGAAGACCCAAAGTCTGCACCTTTATCAGAATAGCCGGTTGATGTGGTATAAATTTTTCTGCCCAAACTATTGGCAGTGGCTTGTACCACATTATCAAAGTCGACAATGCTTTCATTATTTCTTCTTGTAATAATGAGTGTTCCTGGTTCGAAATTTTTGCCTGTAATAGTAAATGCTTTCACCGCTTTTCTAACCTTGACTCCTTTTTTCATCAATGACGTTAACAGCTCGACATCATTCAAACTCTGATAATTGAATAGGTAAGCATAGGGCTTAGTTGCAATCACTTCCGGTGCAACAACTTTTGGTTCGTAGGCTTTAGCAACCGTGATTTTCTCATTCAAAGCAAAGGCTTTTAGGTCATAGGCATATATCAAATTCCAGGCGGTGATGTCATAGGTTAATGAATCGGTTAATTTTGTTAGAGGTTCAAAAATAGTTGTAACAAACCGCCCTTTAGGTTGATAGATATTGACAACAATATCTTCTGTTGTTAGCGTGAAATTGTTGGCTGACTGCGCTTGAAAATCAAACCCTCTCGAAGGTTTGGAGGCAGTAGCGTGACCGTATTGGATACCATGACTGGTCAACCAATTGGTTAATTTTTTTAATTTGTCGGGATTGTTTTCTGCCTTGATGACATAGGTTTTGAAAGGCGCAGCTGGGCTATTTACATTTTCTTTAAAGAACTTTTCGAACTCGTCTACTAACTTGTTAGCGTTTTGAGAGGAGGTCTCGATAGTCGCCATCCCAGTCGTAAAGTGGTGGGTTAATCGGTCTTTCAACGTTAGCGGATCGCCTTCTTTCGTTGTTATCGTAATGCCTGCACCTATTCCACCCTTCTCATAGGTCATTCCAATTGCCCCACTATAGGTAGGGTAAGAATCCCCATAGCTAGGATAGTATAAATCAAACCGTTCTTTGGTGAAGTAGAGCCATCCTTGTTCGTCAAAATATTTAGCATTGTTCTTGCCGATCGTATTTTGGAATTCACGTTGCCAGTTTGAGATCACTTCGTGATATGGCTCTGCAGCTGGCGCAAAGTAGTAAGGAGAGTTATAACTTTGTTCGTGATAGTCAACATGGACGTGAGGCATCCATTGGTTGTAGATTTTGATACGGGCTTGTGACTCAATTTGAGTTTGCCAGGCCCAGTCTCGGTTAAGATCGAATAGATAGTGGTTGGCTCTCCCGCGTGGCCAAGGCTCGGCATGCTCACGTGCTTGCGGGTCTGCATTGGCGGGGAGATTTCCATATTGATTAAAAAAGTTAGCATATCGGTCTCTACCATCCGGGTTAATACAAGGATCCATAATGATCACTGTATTTTTCAGCCATTCTTTTGTCTTCGCGTTGTCGGGATTGACTAACTCATAGATGGTTTTCATAGAAGCCTCCATAGAATTGGCTTCATTGCCATGCACATTGTAACTGAGCCATACGATCGCTACTTTCGTGGAAGGAGTGCCTGATGCTAGGCCTGTTCTTTTCAGATTATCGAGGCGAATTTGTTCGATGTTTTTAAAATTATCTGGGGAAGCAATGATGGCATAAATCAATGGACGATGCTCATAAGTTTCGCCATACTGCTGCACTTGTACATTTGAGACTGCGTCATTGATATGCTTAAAATACTCAACCACACGGTGATGGCGAGTGAACCGATCCCCCAATTCATACCCTAAGAATTCAGCAGGACTTTGAAGTTTGGGTTGTGCAACGGAGTAAGTAGACGCCAGCAGAAGGAGTGTAAGAATAGTGTTTTTCATAGCGGAGGGAGTATAAGAATAGGCAAAGTATAACAATAATACTTTTTAGGAAAGAACAATTATACGGCAGGATGCTATGCTCTATAGGAGCCGTTTAATCTGCTGCTGGTGGTGAATGATATGCTCGCGGAAAAATAGTAGCGTTTGCTGAATATTTAGTTTGCCGGCTACTACGTGCTTATAGATTTTCCGTTTTACTTGATCGTCATTAAATTTCTCAAGCACTATTTTTAATTCATTTCTCACGGCATTCCACTCTTGTTCGAGTTGGTGAAGGTTTGTTGAGGGCTTGGTATTTTCAACCACCACTTTGGGAGCTTTGAATTTGAATGGCAATCGCTGACTGATGATGAGCACAATCATTTTTAGCTCTTCTAGTAGTCCGGTGTTCTCCACTTCATTGACAGCTTGGATTTTTTTGTGGAGATACACAATTGACAAGCGTTCGGCCGTTATAAGGTGCGCAATCACTTGATTGATGGACCAGCCGTTTTGGGGTTGTTGATTCAGTTTTTCGCCAGAAAGGTTTTTGAGAGATGTGAAAACTTGACTCCGTTGGGTTTCAAGGGAATCGAATGTTTGCTGCAGTTTACTATTCAAAGTGAGATTGTTTATATAGTTTGCCAAAAGTAGTAAGATGAATCAACTTTTGCCTTGCAAAATTGAAACCTTTTCTTAACTTTCTTAGACCAATTTAAACCCCAATCGCCATGAAAGAAATTAAAAGAATTGACATTATGTCGTACGCAAAAATCTACGCAGTGATTTTTGCCGTGATCGGATTGTTGGCAGGTTTGATCATTGCAGCGGTCGGCAGCTTTTTCACGGAACTAAGAGGGTCTAGTGGATTCGGTAATTTTGGAGCTCTTTCTATCATCATTTTTCCCATTCTTTATGGTTGTCTTGGTTTCGTGGCCGGGATGATTGCTGCGGGTATTTACAACTTGCTTGCAGGCTGGGTAGGTGGAATTAAAATTGAGCTAAAAGATGTTCAGTAAGCAACAAGAACAACCAGACATGCTCTTAACATAGAGCAGTCTGTTTATCTAAAAAACTTAATTCGATTTTCAAGGGTTTCAATGCGAGCGGGTAGTTGCCCCACCAGTTCCCCCTCTGCTTCCAACAAAACTTTTTGCGAACTGGAGATCGTAACCTCTTTCACTTTTGAGTAGATAACTCTCGAATCGGTAATTTTTTTCTTTTGTTTGATGGTCTGCAGATACCAAATAAATTTGGCCAATGGTAGATCACCCGCTAAAAATGTGTTGAGCCACCCGTCCGCCATTTTTGCATCGGGCGCAATGAAGATTTTATTTCCAAACGATTTACCATTAGCCACAGAAAATACACGGACTTTTCCTGAAAACTCCCAGTTCTCAGATTTCACTAAAATCTTTTCAGGCTGATGGGTAAAAAAGGTCTTAAGGATAGCGGTGAAGTAGCGCAGGTCTGCACTCATCCATTTTGGAGATTTTTCCATCTGCTGCACAGTGGCCGGCCCCATGCCCACACTGCACACGTTTATGAAATATTTTTGAATTCTATTCCCATTACTATCCTCACACAAGATCTTTCCAACATCCGTGGGTTTAGGGGAATTTTCTCTGAGTAATTTGATGATCGAGGTAGCATTGGTCTCGATTTCGCAGGCCGAGGCAAAATCGTTTCCTGAGCCCAGGGGAATGACGCCAATACTAGGTAGAGCTTCAGAATCTCCATTCAACAGTATACCGTTAATAACCTGATGCAGCGTTCCATCACCACCTGCCGATAAAACGCAATCGAAACCTTGAGAAAGTGCTTCTGAAGCCAACTTGGTAGCATGGTTGGCATAGGTAGTTTCTTCAAGGGTAATTTCGAAATTCTCTTGCAGTGGAGGCAAAATATTTCGATAGAAAAAACTCTTTTTTCTTGAGATGCCGTTAAGAATGATGAGAATTTTCAATATTCAATTTGCCAATTTGCCGATGACAGAAATGTAAGGTGTGAAATGGCTAAAAAAGAATCGACTCATTGAAGAATTGGCTAATTCTTTATTTACAATTTTTCTTTATCGCGTTCTTCGCATCTGGTGACCCCAGTTCTTCAGCGCGTTTTAGGTCTAGACAACCATCGTAATTGTTGTTCATGGAGAGTTTCACAAGCGCGCGCTGGTAGTACGTTTCAGGGTCGTTTGGATACAATTCAATAGAAGATGTGTAGTCATCGACAGCCCCAGCAAAGTCTTCTTTGTTCGTTTTGCTCAGCGCGCGATTGTCAAAGTAGGTGGGATTGGTTCCGTCAAGTTCAATGGCTTTGCCATAGTCGGCAATGGCACCATCATAGTCGAGCATCGTATGTTTCAAAACCCCACGTAAGTTGAAAGTCTCAGAATCTTGGTTGTCCAATTCCAGCGATTTATTATAATCCTCTAACGCCCCTTTTAGATCTTCCTTAGCACTTTTTGCCAGCGCACGGTTTTCATACTTTAATGGATCTTTGGGATCGAGTTTGATCGACTGGTCGTAATCGGCAATCGCTTTATCAAAGTTGGATGTATTGTAAAAGGCAACGCCCCTATAATTGTAAAGGTTAGCGTCATTTTTATCTAACTCAATTGCTTTTGAATAGTCATCAATGGCGCTTACAAATTCCCCCAGCTCTGCCTTTACGATTCCCCTGTTGAAGTATTTATCGTCATTTACAACACCCAGTTCAAGCGCCTTTGAAAAATCAAAATAGGCACCCTGTAGATCTTCGCTATTGTACTTGGCAAATCCTCGGTTGGTATATGCTTCCTCGTACTTAGCATTAAATCGAATGGCTTTATCTAGATCGGTAATAGCTCCATCATCATCGCCCAAGCTGACTTTAGCTTCGCCCCTATAATTAAGAGCCTCCGCGAAAGTCGAATCAATATCTAATGCAAAGTTGAAATCGCCTATGGCGCCATAGTAATCTTGTAATCCCATTTTCGCTCGCCCGCGAAGGGTAAAAACATTTTTGTTTTTTGGATTGGCCTCAATCAGTTTTGTTAAATCGGCTTTTGCCTCGATATAGTTTCGAGAAGCAATTTTTCTTTTGGCTACGTCTAACGACTGATCAATCGTTTGACTGCTGCAAAGGAGGGGTAGTAAAAGTAACCCGAAAAATATTTTCTTCATGTGCTTTCAAATCAAAGCAAGCAAGTTACTAAGATTTGACAGAATCAAAAGACGAGACGGGGAGCTTCTATCTATATGGCTGGTCTACTCGAAGAGGTTTTCAACCAGCTTTCAATCTCGTGAATCAGTTTTTGCTTTTCCTTAATTTCCTTGGGGAGATTGCCTCCGCCAGAAGTCAAAACAATTTTTCTGAATGACTGGACATCTTGAGCCAGAAGATTCATAGTGTGTTTAAGAATAGATGTTGTTTTTTTCATTTTTTGATAAATTAGATTCTGACACGATATCCGCGGTGCACTCGTAATCTTGCTCTTGAATGGGTAACCCAAATGTATTTTTGAAATCGAGTGCTCCATTTCCAGTAGCCAGAGGTGGCCAGACTAGCGTTGCCGGGCGCAGGCACAAGCACGGTCGAACGGGTTACAATAACGCGCTGTGCATTGGCAGAACTAGCGCCTATTAGGATTAGTACTATCGCTAAGAAGATCGAAGGGGAAATGAATTTTTTCATAGCTGTCGAATTTTGAGCTTGGACACACCAAAGTGCCAACGGTTTAATTACCGCTTACATATTTTTTGAACCCACAGGCGGTTCAAAAACGTACCTTGTCTTTAAAACCAGAGATACATGAAGCATTTAATAGCCATTTTACTCGTTCTATCGACTTTCCAGGCTTGGGCACAAGAAAAGCCATTGGATATGAAAATGGACTTCGAAAGTTATGATCCGCCTTCCTCCTTAAAGGTAGACGAGCACCGGATAACGAGAGCCAGATTTCCATTTATCGATATTCACAACCACCAGGGCAATATGAATACTGCGGACTTGACCGGGTTGGTAAAGGAAATGGATAAATTGAATATGGGTATCATGATCAACTTGAGTGGTCGCGGATTTCGCAGCAGTGGGGATCACCTGGAAAAATCAATTGACAACATCGGAAAGCAATATCCTACCCGCTTTGTCCTGTTTACGAATGTTGATTTCGGTGCTATCGATGAGCCGGATTGGACAACCCGGACGGTAAAACAATTGGAGGCAGATGTAAAACGGGGTGCCAAGGGATTGAAGATTTATAAGAGCCTTGGGATGTTCAATAAAGACAGCAAGGGAAGGCGAATCCAAATCGATGACCCTCGAATTGATCCAGTGTGGGCAAAGTGTGGCGAATTGGGTGTACCGATTTTGATCCATGCGGCAGACCCTAAACAATTTTGGCAACCTATAGACAAGGAGAATGAACGATGGTTGGAATTAAAACTGCACCCCGGTCGTAGACATGATACCGATACCGTGAAGTGGGAAACGATTATTGCGGAGCAGCATAACATTTTCAAGAAACACCCGAAGACAGTATTTATCAATGCCCACCTGGGTTGGTTTGGCAGCGATTTAAAGAAGTTGAGTCAACTAATGGATCAATATCCAAACATGGTGACTGAAATTGGTGCCGTGATTGCGGAGTTAGGAAGACAACCACGTGCGGCAAAAGCCTTTCTTACAAAATATCAAGATCGCGTTCTTTTTGGAAAAGATAGTTGGGTGCCGGACGAATACGAAACCTATTTTCGGGTATTAGAAACTGAAGATGAGTATTTTCCCTACCACAAACGCTACCATGCCTTTTGGAGAATGTATGGCATTGGCTTACCCGATGATATTTTGAAGAAAATTTATTACAAAAATGCGCTGCGTATCTTACCTAATATGGATAAGAGCCAGTTCCCCAAATAATTTTTTAGATAAATCAAAAATGAAACAATTTGATCGCAGAGAATTCCTCAAAGGTGTCGGATTACTTTCCAGCTACGGCTTGGTATCAGGAATTTTTGAGCCTGTGACTTCACTTGGGCAAACGCCTGTTTTTAAGAAGGATTTGTTTTTTAACATTTCATTGGCTGAATGGTCTCTTCACAAGGCGTTGCAGGGAAAAATATTAAATCATTTAGATTTTCCGGCTAAAGCAAAAAAAGATTTTGATATATCAGCTGTAGAATACGTTAATCAGTTTTTTAAGGACAAGGCGACCGATATCAACTATTTGAAAGAATTGAAAGGTAGATGCGATGACCATGGTGTTACCAGCGTGCTGATTATGATTGATCATGAAGGCCAAATGGCAGACCTAGATGCCGGAAAGAGGTTACAAGCTGTAGAGAATCATTACAAATGGGTTGATGCGGCTACGTTTTTAGGCTGTCATTCTATTCGTGTGAATTGTTATGGTGAGGGAAATCCGGAGGAGGTTGCAAAAGCGGGAACAGATGGACTGCACAAACTAAGCGAGTATGCCCAAACCGTTGGCATTAACGTGATCGTTGAAAACCATGGGGGTATTTCCTCCAATGGAAAATGGTTAAGCAGTGTAATCAAAGCAGTTAATATGTCAAATTGTGGAACGCTGCCCGACTTTGGTAATTTTTGTATTCGAAGGGAGAAAAAGGAAACCGGAGAAATTTGTGTGGAACAATACGATCGTTACAAGGGGGTAACGGAAATGATGCCATTTGCAAAAGGCGTCAGCGCGAAGAGTTACGATTTTGATGCTGACGGGAATTGTATGGAGACAGATTACCTAAAAATGCTCTCGACCGTGAAATCCGCTGGTTATAAAGGTCATATTGGAATAGAGTACGAGGGATCTAAACTTTCGGAGGACGAAGGCATACGTACTACCAAGAAATTGCTAGAGCGAGTGGGGTCTTTGTTGAATTGAGATTCATCGACTTTTAGCATATTCGAATGATGCAACGTAAATTCGAGTTATGAAAAAATTAACCATTCTACTTGTTCTCCTAGCTTGCCAATCGAAGCCAACCGAAGCTGTTCTATCGCCAATAGATTTTGAAGCAAAATACAAATCGACCGCCCAAGCTATATTATTGGACGTACGGACAGTAGAAGAAGTGGCGAATGGCAAAATACACGATGCGAAAAACATTGTGTACGATGATGCGTTTGCGACAAAATTGGATTCACTACCACACCAACCCATCTTTGTGTATTGCGGAAGCGGCATTAGAAGTGCTAAAGCCGCAAAAATCCTAAAAGAAAAAGGGTACGGTGAAGTCTATGAATGTGCCGGTGGACTAAAGGCGTGGAAAGCAGCAAATCTTCCCGTTGAGTAGTATTTACACTACCCGAATAATTTTCCCACTTTTTCCAAATCAACGTTTCCTCCAGTAAGGATAATGCCTACGCGTTTGCCTTTAAACTTTGTTTTGTCTTTTAGCACGGCCGCGAAGGGCACCGCACAGGAAGTCTCAACAATTATTTTTAACCGTTCCCAGATAAGCCTCATGGCTGCAATGATTTCTTCATCTGTTACCGTAATGATTTCTTTTACATTCTGCTGAATGATTGGAAAAGTTTTGTCGCCCAGCTTAGTCAGAAGTCCATCTGCAATCGTATTTGACTGGGCTTCTTCTATTTTACCGCTTTGTAGCGAACGATAGGCATCGTCAGAGCCGGCTGGCTCACCTGCGATCACCAATGTCTGAGGGGAAAAATACTTTGCTGCCAGGGCGGTGCCACTTAGCAGTCCACCACCACCGACCGGTGCTAAAATAAAATCCAGTGAATTGATTTCTTCGATCAGCTCTTTGGCCGCAGTGGCTTGTCCCGTAATCACTTCGTAATTATTGAAGGGATGTATTTCTGTTGCGCCCGTTTTTTCAATTACTTCCGCGAGCGTTGATTCTCTTGAAGCCAGGTTGGGCTCACACTCAAAAATCTCACCTCCATAACCTCTTACACCGCGTTTTTTGATTTCAGGTGCAGTGCGGGGCATTACAATGTAGGACTTCACCCCAAGAATTTTCGCAGCCCGTGCAATAGCTTGTGCGTGGTTACCTGAAGAGTGGGTTGCGATTCCCTTTTGAAGTCGATCCTTAGAAAGGGAGAGTGCGGCATTCATTGCACCCCGTGCTTTGAAGGCACCTACCTTTTGGAAATTTTCGCATTTAAAAAATAGGCTGCAGCCCGCGATTTCATTTAAACTTTCACTTGTCAACACGGGTGTGTGTTGAATATAGGGTTTGATACGTTCGTGTGCGTCCTGAATAGATTGTTTGGTAATCATAGTTGTGCTGCTTGTGCCTACAATCAAATATGGCGCATTTGTTTTTACAACACAAACCGACCTATTCGATCACTTCTTCGACAGCATCCATCTTCGCCTCGGAGTAGGCGCCTGATGTGGCATAAACGATTTTGCCGGTTTGATCGAGCACAAAAAAGTAAGGAATGTCCCTTCTCTCAAAATCCAGTGCCTCTTTGTATTTTTTTAGTTCCCCTTTGTAGAATAGTATATTGGGAAGTAGTTGCGGATCGATATTTTTCAATGCTTTCTTTTTTGCGGTGCCAGTGGCAGCCGCGTTCACTCCCGTGAACATAGGGACGAAATAGACATTCACATCATAGCCCATGCCAGCCATCATTCCTTCCGGCTTGCGAATAAACTTGTTAAAGATGGGGCTGAACCAGGAGTTAAGTTCGTCTTCAGATTTTTTGCTATAAGCCAACCCAAGTAGTGTATATTTCCCATTCCCATCCAATGGCAAATTGACTTTCTTGTCATCGACTGTTTCCGCTATCATTTCGGGAAAAGGTGTGCCAATAACTTGAGCGGTAGCGCGAAGCACGCACCCGGTCATTATCAGTATCATAAATAATTTTTTCATTGCGTTGATTGGAATAAATTTTTATTTCAGTTTAGTACTGCCCTTTTCAACCTCATATTTTTTAGCCAAATACTCCTTCGTTTCAGGCGTGCGTAAATTTTCTACGTAGAACCATTCCGCTTTCGTTTTAGTGGGATATAGTGTCAACAGTAAATAGCCATGATCGCGATCGTTGACATACTTCACATGCGGGTTTTGTTTCATTATTGCTTGTTCCGCCATTTTTACCGTGTCAGCACTTTTTCGCTCATCGCCATTGGCAGAAGATACGCTGGTGGTTCCAAACTCTACGGCAAAAGGCTTGTACGATTTTTTCACATCAATGGCTGCTTCGATAGCCCAAGACGCATGCGTGTCTCCTGCCGTTATGATGATATCATGAATTTTATTTTGTGCGATGAAGTCGATGATTTTTTTCTTCTCCACGGGAAAGCCATCCCATGAATCGAGGTTGCGCGGCATTTTTGGAAACACGGCTTCCAGATACACATCTGAAAAAATAACTTGGTTGCCAATTAATTTCCACGCGGCTTTGGATGATTTTAGCTGATTTTCAAACCACGTTAGTTGTGTTGCGCCCAGCATGGTTCGCCCTTCTTTTTTTAAATCTGGATTTTTGATGTCTGTAATCTCAGGGTCGCGACCTGCCAGCCGCTCGTCCAGCATGATCACATCGGCCAGCGGACCAAACGAATAGGAGCGGTAAAGTTCACTACTTTCACGAATGGGCATCCACTCATAATAAGTTTGGCGTGCGGCCGCTTTCCTCACTTGATAGTCACCTTCTTCCGGTTGATGGTTTTGTGCACCTGTTACCGTTGAATTATTCGCGATTTCATGGTCATCCCAAATGGATATGAAAGGATGCTGTTGATGTATCCGCCTCAGTCCCTTATCCAATCGATACAAGGAGTAACGAGTGCGATAATCTTTCAGCGAAACGATTTCATGCGGAGGGATGTTGATCCTTCCAATGGTGGTATCTCCATATCTTCCCTTGCCGTATTCATAAATGTAATCGCCAAGATGAAGTACTGCATCTAAAACCGGGCGGTCTGCAATTTTATCATACGGATTGAAAAAACCCCACTCCCAATTGGCACAACTAACCACTGCAAATTTCAGACTATCTGTTGCATTGATGGGTGTTGTTTTGGTGCGACCCACAATAGACGTCTTCCCCAATGCCATGAACCGATAAAAATAAACCTGACCAGGTTTTAGGCCATCCACATCTATCTTCACCGTATAATCTCGGGCTGGAGATGTGCTAATCGAATCAGATTTATAAACAGAAGAAAAAGAAGCGTCCTCGGCTATCTCCCACTTCACGGTGATCGATGCAACCGAATCTTCCGGGGTGACTCGTGTCCAGATGATCACTCTATCGGGAAAAGGATCTCCGGAGGCAACACCGTGATAGAATGGCCTTAGGGCGGCATCAAAATGAGAAGCAACTGCTTCTTTCCATTTGATGGCCACCTCTTTTTTGGTTTGACAAGAACTTAGGCAGAGTAAAGCAAGCAGAACTACGGACAATCGCATGGCTAAGTATTTTTATGAAGGTAAGTATTGCAAACAAATAAAGTGCTGTTCTCATCGATAGATCGTCTATTTTTAACAATTTGGTAAACATCCGGTCGACCAGCGCAACCTAATGGCTGGTTTTTCAGTCTTAGGTCAAGCGGCTGCCCAGAGTAATAACACCAACAATCAAAGGATCATATGAAATTCCTATTTTACCTATTTGTCTTTGTTCCGATTTCACTCTTTGGTCAATCTGCACTCGAAAAAGCCAGTTCACTTTTTGAGGCTAGAAAATATGACGAAGCAGAAAAAGTACTCGCGGCTATTCCCGAAAAAAGCGCTGACTATGCCGGAGCGCAGTATTATTTGGGGAGAATAGCTTTTAATCAAAAGGAGTTTGATGACGCCCAAGACTATTTTGAAGAAGCCGTAGAAGTAAACGATAAAGTCGCGGATTACCACAATTGGTTGGGCAATACCTATGGCACTATTGCGCGGGATGCGAATATGATCAAGCAGGGAATGCTGGCCCCTAAAATGAAAAATGCCTGGGAGAAAGCGATCGCATTGGATGGAAAGAATATTGACGCACGTACTTCACTTATTCAATATTATACCCAAGCACCCGGTTTTATGGGTGGCAGTTTTGAGAAGGCCAAAGAAGTAGCCAATCAAATTTTAAAACTCAACCCGGCAGAGGGGCACCGGCAGATGGGAAATATTTTACTATCGGAGAAGAAGCCGGACGAAGCCGAAAAGGAATTTTTGAAAATGGCGAAAGCAGACCCCACCTATGCAAATGGACTTGCCAATTTCTACACGAATCAAAAGCAATACGATAAGGCATTTGCGTTGTTTGAAGAAGCTTTGAAGAAAACCCCTGAAGACTATATTTCGATATATCAAATAGGGAGAACAGCAGCCGTTAGTGGACAGAGATTGGATAGGGGAGAAGAGTGTCTGAAAAAATATTTATCCTATTCGCCCAAACAAAATGAACCCTCACATGCAGGAGCCAACATGAGGCTGGCTCAAATCAAAGAGAAAAAGGGCAATAAAGCCGAGGCAAAAAAATTGTTTCAAACTGCTTTAAAGTTAGATGGAAGTTTGAAGGAAGCGAAGGAAGGGTTAGAGCGGGTGTCTAAATAAAAGTGATTCTCTAAACGTGTCTTCGATAAATTTTTGAAAATTGGCTCAAGTTTTTCGATAACAGTTTCCTCTATGAGATACTGAACGGCTTCGTATTCTGTGGAAAACGCGCGAAAGTCAGTGTCTAGCAAAAGACTAAATTCTTTTAATATCATCATCTTGGGTTTGTTTAAACCGACTAACGCATTACGTGCGATGAACGGTTTAATCTCAACAGATTCGTGTTCCATATGCCGCAGAAAAGCGGGGGTCGCAAAAATATTCTTAAATGAGTTAAGAATCATTTTAGAAGCTGGCGTTTTCATGATTTCAACCTTCGCCCGAATGGCTACTTAATCATATCCGCCTCTTTCAAATGAGAATAATCAATGACAATAATTTCCTTTCCCTGTATGCTAAAGCTACTGAGCCGATCCATGGTCTCTAAAATGAAGCGAAATAATACAACTTACTCTTAAATCTTCTTCTCGTAATTTATAGAAAAACTAAACAGATATTGAAACGCATTAGCGGTATTTCGAATTCACTTACCTATTGCCCTAAGACAACACATTACGAGGTTTTACATTTTGTTACAAACCAATAGATCATCTTTGGATCACTAAACAAGAAATTATGAAACACAAATTCCAACGAACCCCAGCGTTGTTTACTATTCTGATTTTCGCCTGTTTTATGTCGTCATGTGCGCTTCACTCGGCTACAACAATAAAAGCCAACGAGCGATTTTTGCTAGGCAACAACCCTCACAATTCGTTTAGGGTAAAACTCAAGAATGTGTCCGACAAAGAAGTTGAGATACATCGTGCGCCCATTGCCGGTGGCAGACATTCAGGTCAAACGGTTCAGCCTGGTCAGTCAGTTCGCGTGCATGTAGAAGCGAATACCGCACTGGTCATCATCAACAATGCTGAAAGCGATGCTTCTGTTCAACTAACAGTAAATGGAGATACTGGATTGTCGATGGGATATAAGAAAAATTAGCCTGACAATCGCGCCCCAGAGAAATTCAAAACCATGTTTTTGGTTTAAAGGAAAGCAAGTAACTTGCTTTCCTTTTCTGTTTCTACGATCAAACACATGAAGAAATATTTTTTAAAATTGTATCAATACAATGCCTGGGCCAACGAACGGGTGATTGCCAGACTTAGACGTGAAGACGTGAAGGACGAAAAGATTCTTTCCATTTTTGGGCATGTACTAGCCGCACAATTTTTATGGCTGCATCGGATCAAAGGACTCACGCCTCCCAACGTTAAATTATGGGGAGAGTATTCGCTTGATACATTGGAAAAGATGGCGAAAGATGCTAACCAACAATGGCTTGATTTTGTAGAAAGCAACGAAAGTTTCGATCGCGAATTAACTTATACTAATTACACAGGAGACCCTTATACGAATAACGTGGAAAGCATCATGATGCACCTTGTCAATCATTGCTCTTATCATAGGGCACAAGTGGCCTTGTTACTTCGACAAAAAGGATTCGAGCCAATCAATACAGATTTGATCACCTATGATCGGGTGGTGCGGGGTCAATGGAAAGAATGAGTTAAAACTATTTGAACGACAAGTTTGTTACAGCTTCACTTAAACAACAATAAAAACTATGAAACAATTAATTCTATTTGCCTTCTTGCTCATTTCTGTTCTAGGCTTCGCCCAGAAAGACATAACAGTATGTCACACATCAGCCACTGATAAATTTGCCGTGTTTGCCTCCAACAAAAAATTCAATCGCGATCATCCAAGCCCGCTACCGTATGTGCACGAAAGTCAGGCAGGAGGAAAGATGATTAAGATAAAATGCGCAGATGGCATCGAAGCAAATGCTTATTTGATCGAATCAAAATCAAAGACCAATAATTGGGTTTTTGTGTTTCAAGAGTGGTGGGGTTTAAATGATCACATCAAACGTGAGGCTGAAAATTTATACAATGATTTGGGGAACGTAAATGTAATTGCGCTTGATATGTATGATGGCAAGCTTGCCACCGATCCACAATCAGCTGGCAAGTACATGCAAGAGTTTAAAAAAGAGCGTGGTGCCGAAATCGTGAAAGGAGCGTTAGCTTTTGCCGGACCAGCTGCGAAAATAGGAACGATTGGTTGGTGTTTTGGTGGCGGTCAATCTATGCAAGCGAGTTTGATCGCAGGAACAAAAGCGGCAGCATGTGTTATCTACTACGGTCAACCTGAAGACAATATTGATCGTCTGAAAACCTTGAATTGTGATGTATTGGACATTTGGCCTACTCAAGACAAGTGGATCAACAAAGAATTGACTGAGAAATTTGAGGCCAACATGAAAGTGGCCGGTAAAAATTTAACAGTGAAATCCTATGAAGCTGATCACGCCTTTGCGAACCCAAGCAATCCCAATCACAACAAAGAAATGGCGGCAGACGCGTATAAAAATACGCTTGCGTTTTTTAAGGCGAGACTGAAATAAGTCATTCTTTTAGCATGATAAAGCCTGTCTATATTCATGGACGGGCTTTTTTATGAAATCGCATCTCATTATCACTTAGAGGTTGTACTTTTTTCTATCCTGCATTACTACCTACTTTCGGCCATTAACACACCAAATGACCATTCAACACAAACCCTTTGGCAAAACGTGCTGATTTTATCAAATTCATTTATAAATCAACCATTATGAAGAAACTACTAGCACTAATACTTTTGGTAGGTATCGTACCTCGATTACATGCCCAATCATTAAAGCAAATTCGATTGGAGCAATCTCTTGACATGGAAACTGTAGCGGACCCTCAACTTTCAGCCGATGGTTCCGAGATCATTTATTCTCGTACATGGATAGATAAACAAAACGACAAGCGAGAGACAGACATTTGGGTAATGAATACAAATGGCACAAAGAATAGATTTCTAGTCAAAGGAGGATCACCCCGTTGGTCGCCAGACGGAACGCGAATTGCCTATGTGGCTCAAGGTGAGCCAAAGGGCAGCCAAATATTTGTGAAATATATAGGTGTTGAAGGTGCGACTCAGATTACGAGACTTGAGAAGACCCCTTCTAACATAACATGGTCACCGGATGGCAAGCAAATTGCTTTTGCCATGGTCGTTCCAGCTAAGAACGCATGGCCTATTAAGATGGTTGGTAAACCCGAAGGAGCTAAATGGACGGAAGAACCTCGTTTTGTTGATGATTTTCATTATAGACAAGATCGTGTAGGATTCCTGGAAGAAGGGTTCAATCACATTTTTGTGGTTCCTTCTGGTGGAGGCACCCCTAGGCAGGTCACATCAGGTAATTGGAATCATGGAGGCGGTGAAATAAACTGGACAAGTGATAACAAAGAAATTCTGTTTAGTACGCTTAGAATTGAAAATCCCGAGTATGCTTATCGCGAATCCGAAATCTATGCAGTAAATGTTGAGTCAGGGAATATCCGACAGTTAACAACCAGAAAAGGACCTGATGGATCTGCTGTTGTTTCTCCAGATAATAAGTTGGTAGCCTATACAGGCTATGATTGGCAAGATGATAGCTTCATTGATTCAAAACTATATATCATGAACCTCGATGGAAGCAACGTGAAACTGCTCGCGGATATTGACCGAAGTCCGGGTGGATTAATCTGGGCGAAAGATAACTCAGGTGTCTATTTCACTGCCATGGACAAAGGCACATCAAATCTGTATTTGGCTTCATTAAAAACAGGTGTAAAGCAAATAACAAATGGCAATCACTTACTTACCATTTCAGATATTGGCAATCAAGGTATAGCGGTCGGCACCCTTAGTGATTACAAAAATCCTTCAGATATAGTCAGCGTTGCATTTACCAAGCCTTCTCCAATAAAACTAACGGCAGTGAATGAGGATGTGCTTTCAACTGTAAAACTGGGAGAGGTCGAAGAATTTTGGTACACTTCTACAGACAACTTAAAAGTGGAAGGATGGCTTGTTAAGCCACCAGATTTTGATGCATCGAAAAAGTATCCTTTGATTTTAGTGATTCATGGTGGGCCACATAGTGCGTATACAGTAGGATTTAACTTTGCATGGCAACATCATGCAGCGGAAGGATATGTTGTTTTGTATACTAACCCACGGGGTTCGACAAGTTATGGAAGTGCCTTTGCCAA
Organism: Cyclobacteriaceae bacterium; assembly: GCA_031400595.1. Classification (GTDB taxonomy): domain Bacteria; phylum Bacteroidota; class Bacteroidia; order Cytophagales; family Cyclobacteriaceae; genus ELB16-189. Next base: position 406,731 of record JANNQG010000025.1, on the reverse strand, counting down.
CGCGATTGAGAATGCCTATCCGGATAAAGACTATGATGATTTAATGAAGGGCGTAGATGAGGCGATAAAGAAAGGCTACATCGATGAAAAAAACCTTTTTGTTTATGGAGGTAGTGGAGGAGGAGTACTCACGTCATGGATAGTCGGACACACAAAGCGCTTTGCAGCAGCTTCAGTTAATTATCCAGTTATTAACTGGATATCATTTGTTGGCACGACAGACGGAACACTAAGTTGGTACAAGAATTTTAAGAAGTTACCCTGGGAAGACCCAAGTGAGCATCTCAAGCGCTCCCCTTTGATGTATGTAGGCAATGTGACCACCCCAACGATGCTTATGACAGGAGTAAATGATTTGCGTACACCCATCTCCCAAACGGAAGAGTATTATCAAGCGCTAAAAGTGATGAAGGTGCCTACAGTCATGATCCGCTTTAATGAAGAGTTCCATGGAACTTCTTCCAAACCTTCCAACTTTATTCGAACCCAGTTGTATTTGTATCATTGGTTTGGAAAGTATAAAAATTCTGGAGCGTCTGTATCCAAATAGTTTATTATACTTTTAGGATACCAAAAGAAAAGCCCAACATAGTTGGGCTTTTCTTTTGCTTTATGATTACTCCCAAATCACCGTTCCGTCTTTTGCATGATACCAGGTGGGGTACTTCGGCACGTGAATCTTTTCTACCTCATTTCGTTTCACTTTCATGGTGGGCGTCATCAATCCATTTGGGATGGTCCATTCGCCTTGCATGACTACCGCTTTCTCTAGCTTTTCGTACGACTCAAGGCCTGCATTTACTTCTACTAATGATGCGGCCAAACTTTGTGTTAGTTCTTGTTTTGATTTTGACTTGCCAGTTGCAGACAAAACAGTTAATGCCAAAGGTTGTGGAATACCCATGCCCACTACACACACTTGTTCGATATCTGAATTGGTAAGCAGTTTCATTTCAATAGGGGACGGAGACACATATTTTCCTTTGTCCGTCTTAAACTGATCTTTCACACGACCCACTATTGTTAAGTAGTGATTCGCGTCAATCTCTCCTTTGTCACCTGTTTTTAAATATCCCTCAGCGTCAAAAGCTTCAGCCGTTAACTCAGGCTCTTTATAATATCCTTTCATGTTGCTAGGACCCTTTAATAGAAGTTCACCTTCCGGGGAAATTTTGATTTTTAATCCTGAGTAAGGCATCCCAACTGATCCAACCTTATTAAATCCTGGACGGTTGCAATGTGAAACGATGCAATCTTCCGTCATACCAATTCCCTGGAGAATAGTAATGCCAATTGATTCAAACCAATTTAACAAATCAACCGTAATTGGCGCAGCGCCCGAGAATATATGGATGGTATCTCCCAAACCCAATTTTTTTCGAATACTCTTTTTTACGATTGAGCTAATGATGGGAATAGAAAGCAGTCGGCTTAATTTCTTTTGAGGCATTTTTTCCAGAATCTTTTCGCGGAACTTTGCCCAAATACGAGGCACTGCGAAGAATAGACTGGGTTGCGTATCTGCCAGATTAGCAGGAAAGGTTTCTAACGACTCTGCAAATGAAAACTCTCCACCGCGGTATAGTCCACACATTTCAATCGCCACTCGCTCAGCAATATGGCTCAATGGCAAGTACGAGAATACTTTTGGGTGCATGCGCACGCCCAGTTCATCCATGGCCATTTTGGTTGCATCAAAATTTCCTACTGTGTGCATCACGCCTTTTGGTTTGCCGGTAGTACCAGAAGTGTACATAATACTTAATAAATCTTCGCTTGTCCAGCTGGCCACTTCAGCAAGAGGTTGTTGACTAGCCACCATTTTTTCCCATGACTGCTGTTCCTTTATTCCATAAAGCTCAATCCCGATTCGAATCATTGAAGTCGGGATGCCATCTTGCTGTGTTGAGTAGTCGTCTAGTTTGCCGACAATAATCGCCTTGGATCCACTATGCTCAAGAATTTGTTTTATGGATGGGGCTGTTAACGTAGCATAAAGTGGAACAGAAATATGTCCGGTCATCATGATAGCTAAATCGGCCATGATCCAATGGGCACAATTTTTTGAAAGTAGTGCAATGTTACTTTTGGGCGGCAGGTTTAAGGCGTTTATGCCTGCTGCCAGTTTGCGGGCTTCCTCGCCCGCTTGTTGATAGGTCCATGTTCGCCATTGGCCATTGAACGGTTGGCGCAGGAAGGTATTGGCGGGCATTTGCGTTTCCCATTTACAAAATTCGGCAAGAGGGCTACTGGTTTTCATAGGTTTACAATCGTTTGAAACCCGATTTAACAATAAATTGACAAAAAGGAAAGAGTTCTTATGATCTCGGCATTTTTATTAGCGATGGGTTTGAACCTGGGGCACCATCACCGTTATAGGTAACCGCAATTTAGAAGTTGCTTTTTGATCGATCGTGAAAGTTAAAAGCAGCCAGCGAAAGTGCTAGACTAAGCTCATGCGAGGTAAAACGGGCGCCAACAGAATTGTTAGAAGGCAATTCGAAAACATAGCCGATGCGGTAGTCTTTAATGTTCATTTGAACTAATAAACCATACGTATCGAGGTTACGTGTGAATAGACCAACCGTGTAATTCTCTTCCAGATTCAAATTGAAGTTTAAGTCAGTTGAGAAGGCTCCTTTGGTTGCTTTCAAAAGAACAGAAGGTTTTAGGCGAATTCGGTCGGTAAGGTAAACGACATAGGCGCCCAACAAATAATAATGCTGGTTGTAGATTTCGATACTCTGCCCACCCATGTCTACACTGGCTTTTGTTAATCGTGGAGCCGACAGCCCTATTAAAAAACGTTCGCTTTTTAACATGATGCCAGCACCTACATTAAATTTCATGTCATTGATAAAAGCAAAGGCTGGGTCGCCAGCCTGTTTGGGATTAAGCTCCTCGTTGTCGTTGCGGTAGTTTGTTAATCCTGTTTGCAAGCCAAACGAAAATGTTCTCCCTTTTTTCAATTCAATCTTATAAGAATAAGTAGCGTTGTATTGCGTAATTTTTGTTTCTCCAATTTTGTCTTGGACAACAATAATACCGGCACCTACTTTGTTTTGAAAAAATGAAGAGTGCGAACTGAAATTAAGTGTAGTGGGGCTTCCATCAAAACCGGCCCACTGCATTCGATAGCCGGCCACTATATTCAATTTATTGTTGATTCCCGTATAGGCTGGATTTACCAATATGGGGTTGTTGAGGTACTGGGAATAGAGAGGGTCTTGCTGTGCGTGACTAGCAACTAGCGTCAATGCGAAACTTAAAGTGAACACTATCTTTCTCATGGCGTTGCTCATCTACGGAGTGAAAAGTAACCTGTCTCAACCGGAATCCCGCTTGCAAAATCTATTCGATAGAAGTACGTGCCAGTCGGTAAAACATCGCCATTGGTGCTAAGGCCTTTGAACGCGATGTTGCTATTGTTGTAATTCTGGGCGGAATAAACTTCTTCACCCCAGCGGTTGAATATTCTAACGGTGTTTGTTTTTGCCTCGTCTAAAATGGTTACATATTCTAAAAACAATACTTCATTCATGTCATTGCCGTTCGGAGAAATGGCATTGTAGACAATGACATCACCGACAACTTTAATTGTAAAATCCTGACGGGTGCAGTTGTTAGCTTGATCACAAACTTCAATGGTTATACTCTCGTCACCTGCAAACTGAATTCCAGCGTAGTTAAGAGACAAAACTCCGGCACCATCTATGGCCGCCACCGCACCACTGGCCGGGGCTTTAAAGATTTTGAGCGAGGTTAAATTTAGATCATTGTCTGCATCCGTGATTAACACTGCCAGGCTCACAGTGGTGCTTCCGTTAACCTGCACCGTGATCGTTTTACTTTGAATTACGGGGGGGCGAGTATTGTCGGTCGGACCGCACGGGTTAACCGTCACCACTGTGGCATCGGATAAAGCGCTCGTGCATCCCAGTGCATCTCGTACGATGAGCGAGTAGCTGCCCGTTTGACCAACTGAAATTTGTTGAGTGGTTGCGCCTGTTGACCACACATATCCAAAGCCACTTGGACCGCTTAGCGAAACGGTTTGCCCAACACAAATGGTTGTTGCTCCTGCTGCGGTGATGATCGGTTTTGCGGGTGCAGGGTTAACAGAGATTACTACGGGATCGGATAAAACACTTGTGCATCCTCCTGCATCCGTCACTCGCAGCGTATAGCTGCCCGCGGCACTCGCAATGAGCTGTTGAGTAACAGCCCCGGTAGACCATACATAAGATGTAAACCCACTTGGGCCAACCAAGGTAGTTGATTGACCCTGGCATAGTGTTATAGTGCCCACTACGAAAATGGAAGGTTTTGCAGGTGGAGCATTTATGACGACAGCATCAGAAGTAACGCTTGTACAACCATTGATGTCAGCCACAGTAAGTGTATAGCTACCAGCTTGAGTTAGAGAAATTTGTTGAGTAGTTGCACCATTGGACCAGGCATAAGTAAATCCATTCGGTCCTTGTAGTGTGATCAACTGCCCCGCACATAACAAACTTCCCGTTATTGTAATAGAGGGTTTGGCTGGCCTTGCGGAAACAGAAATAGCAGCAGCAGCTGAAGGCACACTCGAACAAGTACCGTTTCCTACTGTTGCGGTATAGCTTCCAGTGGTACCCACTGAAATAGTTTGAGTGGTTTCTCCTGTTGACCATAGATAAGTTGAAAAGCCAGCAGGTGCAATCAGCGTAATCGAATTCCCTTGACAAATAGTGACAGTGCCCATCACATTTAGAATAGGAGGCGAGGTGCTGATCACTCCTGCCGTGACACTCGTGCGTGCACTTTCACATAAAGTGACAGGGTCGAAAACCGAAACGAAATAATTTGTAGAGACAGAAATACTTGGTGTGGTGAATGATGGCCCGGTAAACAGAATTGTCGTTGTGCTCGCATCGGCATACCACCGATAGACTTGTGATCCAGTTGCTCCGGCAGTCGCGTTTAACAAGACCGTTCCACTATTACAGCGACTGGCGACTGGCGCAGTTGGCGCAGATGGTGGCGTGCAAGCCAGCACACTAAAATTGGCTGTTTCAACAGTACTCCAAATTCCATTTGCATCTTTCACTCGCAAACCTAATTTGTGAGCCCCGCTTGTAACTCCTGTAATCGAAATGGGAAAAATCTGGTTGATGGTGGGCCCAGTAGGTGTAACGGTGAGTGCGGTGCCGTTGTCTTCTCCGGGGTCGGTATCAATATAATATTCAGCAGCCACGATATCACCCACGGTTGCATTAATAGGCGAAACATAAAATCCACGGCTTTCGAAAATTCCCCACTTGCCATCAGCACCTTTGGTGCGGACGGCAAGAAAATGAAAGCCTGTTGATAGTCCGGTTATAGGAATCGTAGCCGTGAAATTAGTGGTGGCACCTGGTGTGATGGGAATAGAAATTCCATTTCCGTTTCCGGGATCAGTATCAAAAAAATATTCTGCTTTGGTAATATTTGGAGCATCCGTGGTAGAGCCCGTAACATAAAATCCACGGCTTTCAAAAATTCCCCACTTGCCATTCGCGCCTTTTGTGCGGATTGCTAAAAAGTGAAAACCAGGTTGTAATCCTGTAGCCGGAAGACTGACTGTAAAATTAGAGGTTGCCCCCGCGGTAATTGAAATCGGAGTGCCATTGCCGTTTCCGGGATCGGCATCAAAAAAGTATTCGGCAGCCACCAGATTGGGAGCATCGCTGGTCGATGCCGTAATGTAAAATCCCCGGCCTTCAAATATCCCCCACTTTCCATCAGCTCCTTTTGTGCGGATCGCTAAAAAGTGAAACCCGGCACCGAGACTTGCAGTGGGAATACTTACTGTGAAATTTGTTGTGGCTCCGGCTATAACAGATATTGGGGTGCCGCTACCTTGACCAGGATCTGCATCAAAGAAATATTCAGCAGCAGTAATATTTGCAACATCGGTAGTAGAGGCTGTAATGTAAAACCCACGAGCTTCAAATTGACTCCACAACCCGCCACTTTCTTTTAGACGAATGGCGAGCTGGTGAAATCCTTGACTCAGCGAGGTGGTAGGGATATTCGTTGTGAAAGTTACATCACCTACTGTGGGAGTGAAAGAAATCAGTGTTCCATTACCCGCCCCGGGATCGCTGTCAAAAAAAAATTCTGCCTTTACAACACTTTGCGAAAAGTTGGGAATAGAAATTCCGGAAAGAAAAATAAAAAGTACAATGGTCCACAGTCCACGGTCAATGGACGACTGTGGACAAAGTTTGCAAACAAAACGGGAAGTGCTAGATAACATTTAATTGCTCTTTCGTGCATCTACAGTCACACTTAAATTCCCTCCGGGTGTTACGGTAGGTGTGGTGATGTTCATGCTGAAGATGCGTGGCACGCGGCTGTTACGGCTGTTGGTCCAGTTTAAGCTGCCGGTGGCATCAAAGAGCAAGCCCATGTCTTTGCCATCACTGCTTGAGTTATTGGCAGGACCGCTGGCGATTGTGAAGTTTATCAAGGGAGAACCATTTCCGGTATTTATTAACGCTTGATCAACCATTCCAGGACTTGTGTTGGCTAAATTGCCTCCGCCATCTACATTGCTATTAATTGTCCAGGGGGTAGCATTCGAAGTTGCATTGGAAGAATTTAAAGTAATGTTATTGGTAATGTTATTAGTAAAGGTGCTAAAGCTGACGTTATTCCCCACGTTGGCTTGATTGAAAATGTTGTTGGAAAAAGTAAGGAAGCGGCTGGCAAGGAATACGGAGGCGGTTCCACCACCACTATTATTGTTGCTCGTGAAAAGATTGTGGTCGAAGCGTACGTTTACACTATTGGTAAGGGAATTGATCTGTGTGCTAAGGCCGCCAATGGTAAAGTAGAAGTAGTTGTTTTGAAAGAGAAAATTTTGATAGGTAAACGAGCCTGAGAAATTTAGAGTATTAAAGAAAGCGCACCCCTCAACCAGAAAGCCGCTTGAAGGCAATTGCCACGTAACTGGAAAATTGAACTGACACCTTATAAGGCGAATATTGTTAACACCAACATCGCCCGCCACTACATTATCAGATACAGTTGTTGTGCCTGTCAGAACCAAGCCTTGCAGTTCTGAGCCATCCGGGCTTCCGCCAGCAGGGGAGTTGCGTATGTTTGCGCCACTGACAGTAGCCAGAAGCGGCAGATTTTTATCAGGAGACCAGCCTGGCCCAATTACCGTTATTTTTTTGTCTACGATAGTGAAGGTAGCATAAACGTTAGGGCTGCCATACACGTAAACCGTGTCACTATCAGCACTGGCATCAATGGCGGCTTGTATCGTGCTGAACTGACCGATCGTTGCCGGGTTGCTGCTCACCGTGCGTACGGTTGAGTAGGCGTTGATGGTTGCTATCAAGGCAACAATTAAGAAGACGATCTTTTTCATATCTTTTGTTAGTTAAGTGGAAGTGCAAGTTTGTACCCTTAAAAGTAGACTTGTTGTTGACCCAGATCAATACCTGAAAACCGTGAATTAGTTGACCAAAAAATACCTGAAAGCAGGTAGAAGGCGATAGGTTACAAAACCTTACTTTAGGCAGATGAAAAATGGGGGCAAGTATTTCATGTTTGCAGGCTTGATAGTCTTGCTTAGCTATGAATTAGTTGCGCAATCGATATCGAAAAGATATATTGACAGCCTCCTACGTATTGCCGCAAAACCCAAGCGCGACAGCAATTCAGTAAATGCCTACGATCAACTACATCGCTATTTTTTTGATCGGGGGCTATATGATTCAACTCGTAAGTACACCATTGAAGCTTTGCAGCTTGCAAAAATGATGGGTAACGAGAAAAATTTGGCCAGAATGCATTATCGGCTAGGGATGACCTATACCAATCTGAACAACTACGACAGTGCCAATTACTATTTGAACGAAGCATTGCGCTCAGCGCGTACGCTTGGCGATACGGCATTAGAAGTGAATTGCTATAACGCCTTTGCCTATGTTCACAATTACCAGTCTGACTATAGCGCCTCCATCGACTATTTGTTAAGAGCTGTAAAGATCATTGACCTTTCTTCTTCCAAGCAACTGAAAAATATGTTGCCACAAACCTATAGCAGCATCGCGTACAATTTCCTTGGAGAAAAGCAGTATTCCAAAGCGATTGATTACGGAAAAAAAGGCCTATTGATAAAAGGATACCCACACGAAGCCCGTTACCGTGTACTGCTACACCTCACCGTGTTTGATGCCTATGTAAATGAGCATGACATTGCTACAAGTAGAAAATACTTGGACTCTGCCATTGCCATTAATAGTTCTATTGATAACCTCGTGCTTTCCGCAATGGTTGCCAACAACGAGGGATTTTACTACCAGACTACTGGCGATTATAAAACGGCCAGTGATGCCTATTTGAAATCTTACCAATTGAATAAGAGTATAGGAAACAGGCTTTTACAAAGTGAAGCAGCAGACAATGTGGCTAACCTATATTATAAAATAGAAAACTATAGCGAAGCGGAAAAGTATGCATTGGAAGCGAATGCGATTGGAAGGCAATTAAAGTTGTATCAGGTTGTGGCAAGCACATATGTTACTCTTAAAAACCTGACCGCGAAAAAAGGAGACTATCAAAAGGCGTTGATGTTTGCGGAGAAAAATAAAGTATATGCCGATAGTGCACTCAATCAGGAAACGCAGAAAATTACCCTTTCGTTGGAATCGAGATATCAAAACCAGAAGAAAGAGCGTGAGATTGCCGCCCTGACCATCACGAATACACAAAATGAATTAGAAGTAGTAAGGCGAAACCAACTTTTGATAGCGGGTGGTATCGGTTCATCGGCAGCCTTGATCATTCTTGGTTTGTTTTATCGAAATTCCCGACAGAAGCATTTGCTGGCAGAACAACAGAAAAAGTATCAGCAAGAGCAAATTAAATTTTTAGAAGGACAGCAACAGGTCGTATCGTTACAAAGCATGATCAATGGACAGGAAGCAGAACGCACTCGTATTGCCAAAGATCTGCACGATGGGTTAGGGGGATTATTCTCAACCGTCAAAATGTATTTTAGTACGCTGCAGCACGACACCCCTTCGCTAAAAGAGAATGACTTGTTTCAAAAAAGTTACGCCATTGTAGATAGTGCTTCTGTGGAAGTAAGGCGAATAGCGCATAACATGATGCCAGAGGTACTGATGAAACTGGGTTTGGCCAATGCCATAAAGGATTTGTGTGACAACATCAGTGCCGGAAAATTATTGAATGTGTCACTGGAAGTACATGGGATGAATAAGCGGTTGAATGCCACTACGGAAATCATGTTGTTCAGAATCATTCAGGAACTCCTAAATAACGTCATCAAACATGCGAACGCAACAGAAGCCATCATTCAATTCATCAGAGAAAACGAACGACTTAGTGTAATTGTAGAGGATAATGGACGGGGCTTTGATACTCTGGAAAAGGATGAAAAAAATCATGCAGGTATTGCCACCATCCAAAGTCGGGTAAATTATTTGAACGGAAAAATGAGTATCGACTCGCAGAAAAATGTCGGCACTACTATTATGATGGATTTTTTAATCAATGAAGGTTAGGCAATGTATTTTCATGGTTTAAACAGAAGGAGTTATCCATTTCCGCTGTGATAAGAATATTAATCGTAGATGATCACCCTCTTGTCAGCGATGGCATAGCAACCATGCTGCGCGATCAGGGCTTTATTCAGATTGTGGGGGCATCAAAAACGGCAGCGGAGGCACTTGCATTTTTGGCCAACGAAGAACCCGATATTATTTTATTAGATATCAGCTTGCCCGATATGAACGGACTCGAGTTGTGCGAAAAAATACGAGTGCATCACAAAAAAGTAAAGATAATTGGATTAACGTCTACCAATGAAGCAGGCATTATCACCGGGTTGCTTCAACGAGGAGGCAATGGGTATTTGCTCAAAAATATGGAGCGCACTGATCTGCTGGTGGCTATTGACACAGTTATGGCCGGCAGGGTGTACTTAAGTAATGCGGCAAATGAGAAAGTATTAGAACAGTTCCAAACGATCAAATTAAAAGCGGATGTTCCTCTTGTCACACGGAGAGAAAAAGAGATACTACAGCTGTTGGCAGATGGATTGAACGGTCCACAAATTGCGGAGAAGCTTTGCTTAAGTCCCCTGACCATTGAAACACACCGCAAAAATTTATTTAAGAAATTCAATGCGCACAGTGTTCAGCTGTTGATCAAGATTGCGCGAGGAGAAAAGTTGATAGACTAGCATGAACCGTTTTTCTTCTACTAGTTGAATATCTTCACAGAAATCGTGGTGATATTATTCCTAATAACTCAAAACCCCATTGTTCCGATGAAAGCCAAGTGCATTGAGCCGATAGCCGATGGTGATCTCATGGCTCGTGAAGTTGATACCCACGGACGAGCCGGTCGGCATCTCAAAAGTATAACCAAAGCGGAATGAATCGTTCCACAATGCTTGCACAAAAAGCCCGTACGTATTAAAGCTGCGAGTGAGTAACCCGGCCTGGTACTTTTCATTAATGATAAAAGAAGCATTCAGATCAACAGATGCAGGTGCCCCACTGACAAACTTCAACAACGTTGAGGGTTTGAAACGGATGCGTTCGGACAAGAAGAATAAATAGGAGCCCATCAGGTAGTAATGTTGGGTGTATAAAGAGGCTTGTTTGCCCTGCGTTTCAATAGTGGTGCTTAGCATGCGCGGCACCGAGAGGCTTACAAAAAACTTGTCGTCCTTTAAGATGGCACCAAAGCCAAAACTCGGTTTTGTTTCGCTGTTATTGCCCTGGAACAGTGGATCACCTGAATCAAACGGATTTACTTTTGAATTATCTATTTGGTAGTTGGCAATACCTGCCTGCAAACCGAAAGATAAAATTTTGCTGTCCGTTAGATTGATGCGGTAACTGTAGCTGCCGAATACTTCATTGATGGTGCTATTCCCAATTTGATCAGAGATGACCATCAAGCCCGCACCCATCTTATTGTCGTGGAGGGAAATGTGCGAGTTGAAATTAATTGTCTTAGGGCTGCCTTCAAAGCCTGCCCATTGGCTGCGATAGCCCAACGAAAAATTAAGATTGTTGGTAAGGCCAGCATAGGCCGGATTGAGCACAAATGGATTGTTAAGGTATTGCGAATAGAGCGGGTCTTGCTGCGCTTGCGCGGAAAGACTTAGTAACACCAACAGGGTAACGATGGATAGTTTCATATTCCAAATATCGCTTATCGTCCGCCCTCTTGAAATCACATGATCATGTGAGAGCGAATCCATTTCGAAACTGTTTTTTTTGGTATTCATAGCCGTTACTACTTTAATGAAATAAAGCCCGTCAAGGTTTTGCCGGCATCGGCCAGTAAAATTTTATAGAAGTAGGTGCCGCTGGGAAGTTTGTTTCCGCTGGTGGTAAGACCAGCAAAGACACGCGTCTTGTTGTCATAATCAGCGATTGCAAACACTTCATCGCCCCATCGGTTGTAGATGCTCACTTGGTTTTTTGGCGATATTGATTCGATGAACTGTAAAATAAGGAATTCATTTTTGCCATCGCCATTCGGTGACACAGCGTTATAGATTGCAATCTCACCGACCACTTCTATTTCAATTTGTTGGGTGGAGCAATTGCCATTGCTATCACAGGCCCGTATGGTGATCTTCTCTTTTCCCGCAAAAACAACACCTTTATAGTCGAGTGTCAAAACACCTCCGTTAATCGTGGCGATTGCCCCGCTTGGAGGAGGCACCGTAACTGTTATCGAATTGATATCGATGGTTCCGCTCAGAGTAGTAATCAGTGTTTTCAGATCAAGCGTTTTGTTGTTGCCAATCGTAATAGAAATAGAGGTAGACGCGATGGTAGGTGGAGCACAAGCAGAAGAGATTGGCGTAACGACTACAGCTGTTCGTGCACTCTCACACGTGCCAATGAGGACACTCACATAAAAAGTCGTGACCACAGAAATGCCGGGTGTTACAAACGTGCTGTTCGTTTGCCCAGCGATGGCCGTTCCGCCACTAGCTACGTTGTACCAACGATACTGCCCGGTTGTTCCACCGGTGGCTGTTAATGTTGCAGTACCGGCCGGGCAAACCGAAACAGGATTGGCTACTGGGTTGGTTGGGATTGAATTGACGGTGACAACAAAATTGTCTGATTGCAAGATTAGTCCTGTTACAATTGAATTCGAAACTTGCACGGTGTAATTACCCGCATCGGCCGCAGTGACATTTGCCGTGACAAAATTGGTGGATGTCGCACCGGTAATGAGTACACCATCCTTATACCACTGATAACTATTGGCAGTACCGGGCGTAGAAAAATTGATGGTCAATGTTGTTCCCACACAGGCAGAAGCAGCCCCACCCGGCAAATTGTCTTGCGGAGAATAGACATATCCTGTTTTGCCGATGTTCGGTTCAAGGTGACCGAAGTTTAGGCGATTGTCAAATACGCGAAGATCAACGAGAGCAGTGGAAACAAAGGGAGGGATGGAGGTAAACTGATTGCCACGCACATTGACAATGAACAAATTAGGAAACGTGCCTATTGCTGCGGGTAAATCACCGGTAAATTGGTTGAGTGAAATTACGAATGTTACTAAGTTTGAAAGGTTGCCAAGCGATGCGGGTAAATTGCCCGATAGTTGGTTAACCGAACAACCAAAAAACTGCATGTTAGTGAGGTTGCCGAAAGAAGATGGGATACTACCTGTAAACTGATTGGCGTCCAATACGAGACTGACAAGTTGTGCCAAGTTTCCAATTTCGGGCGGCAACGAACCTGAAAATTGGTTGGTGCCGATTTGTAGAGTTTTTAATGCTGCTAACTGCCCGATCTGTGGAGAAAGGGTTCCGCTTAAACTATTCTTTGATAAAATGAGAGTTTCAAGTTGTGTGAGGTTAAACCAAGAAGAAGGAATGTTGCCAGTGAATTGATTATCTCCCAAATCCAGATGCCTAAGACTGGCCAGATTGCCAATTGATGCAGGCAATAACCCGGAGAGTTGTTTCACTGATAGGTAAAGCACTTGTAAATTGGTAAGGTTGCCGATGGATGTGGGGATCGCGCCACTTAGGACGTTGGTACTATTTCCACTTTGTCCCAGATTCAAATGAGTCAGCGAAGTGAGGTTGCCTATTTCCGCTGGAAGTGAGCCCAACATGTTGTTGCCTCCTAGATCGATGCGGGTGACGTTACACCCAGTTATTGTTACACCGTGCCATGTGCTCTCATCGGCACTTAACCAGTTGGCATTGTTAGTCCACGAAGCACCATTGGTAGCGTTGTATAAAGCAATCAACGCAGCCCGTTGAATAGCAGGTACACAAGACGCAGTAATGCCATTGACCCGAGCAAATGCATTTCTGACGGTACCGTCATAGTTGGAAAAATTCCCGACAATCAGAATCTTTCCATCGGGTTGTACCGCGGCATCTACGAGTGGGGCATCCGAGCCCAGTTGTGGATCGAAAGAACAATACAGACTGCCATCGGCATTCAACATTAACAAGCGAGTTCGGACTTCATCGTTATAGTTTAGGAATTCACCTGCCACCAACATTCGGTCGCCCCCCAGTAACTTGATGGAACTCGGTTGAGAACCAGCGAACAGCGAGAATCCGTTCCCCGTCAAGAAACTTGTATCGATACTTCCATCGGAATTAAGACGGGCGATATTACGAGCAGGAAAGCCAGCGATTTTTGTGAATGATCCAACCAACACAATTTTCCCATTCGACTGAATCACCATCTCGGTTATGTCGCCATCTAACGCGTTAAGAGCAGCGAAAGTAGGATCAGTACTTCCTGAATCCTCTATGCGAATAACACCAGAAGGCCCTGCCGCCAGAATTTTTCCATCGGCTTGTTGTAGAATAACATTGGCATTAAAGTCAGACACCGGTGTAAAAGAATTGTCAAAGGTTCCATCTGCATTCAAACGGTATAAAAAGATGCCCGCAGCGTTGTCATCATAAATCGATAGCAGTACTTTGTTGTCAGCTTGATACCCGAGGCTAAATACAGTACTCGCATAATACCCTGGTGAATTAAACGTGTTATCTGTTGAGCCGTCCACATTCAACCGTTTGATATAAGATACAGTGGCAACCTCCACCACCAATATCTTGTCGTTGGGCAACACTTTTAGTTGTCGGTCATTCGGGTAGTAACTTAAGGAACTTGCAAATGAATTATCTAACGAGCCATCCGGGTTGAAGCGAAGCAAGCCATCATAACTGTTTCCATTAATAATCGCGGAAGGCGTTGCCACAATGCTCTTGCCGGTGGATTGCAATTCAACAGCCGTGAAGGAAGCAGGACTTTGAACGAGAGGATTAAACGTAGCATCCAAACCACCACCTTGCCGTGTTCCGGGTGGACAAACGAACGGAACTATGGTGAAGTTCGATCCACTGGTGGCCGTGTTACTGGAAACCGCTACCGAAATGGGTCCCGTGGTGGCACCTGGAGGAACGATGGCCGTGATACTCGTAGCTGAGCTCGATACTACGTAGGCCGTGATACCGTTGAATTGAACTGAGTTGTTAGCAGGTGTGGTACTAAAATTTGTTCCCGTGATGGTAACAGTTGTGCCGATGGGGCCGGAGATGGGTGTGAAGTTAGTGATGGTAGGTGGAGGTAAAAGAGAAAATGAAAATAGCGTCCCTAGATTGTTTGTTCCACCTGCTTCGGTTGCTCCATACAAAGTTGATCCAATTAATAAAAGAGAGTTCAACGGGTAGCCTCCATTTGCAGGGCCAATAAAGTCCATCAGTTTGGCATAGGCTGTTCCATCCGGTTTTATTTTAAAGATAGTCCCCAAGGCATTTGTGCCGCCAGTATATGTCATTCCAAATAAAAATGTTCCGTCAGAAATAAGAGACCCATATGGAAGTGCGCCTGTTGATCCATCTAAGTTTAATAATATGTTGTATCCCGTTCCATCGGGTTTTATTTTAAAGATCGTACCCTGGCTATTCGTGCCACCATTCCGTGTCATTCCGTAGAGAAACATGCCGTCAAAAAGTAGCGAACCATGTGGATAGATTCCTGTGGTAATGCTGAAGTCTATCAAGGTGGTAAAACCGGTTCCATCTGGCAGTATTTTAAATATTTTACCCAGATCATTTACGCCACCATCTTTAGTCATTCCATACAAAAATGTTCCGTCTGAAATAAGAGAGCCCTTTGGATACCGCCCATTGACGCCATTAAAGTCCAGCAACTTAAAGTACCCGGTTCCATCTGTGTTAATTTTGAAGATGGTTCCCAAATTGTTAGTGCCGCCATTAAATGTCATTCCATATAAAATTGATCCTACTAAAATAAGATCTCCATTTGGGTTAGATCCATTCGCACCATTGAAGTCCAATAACTTGACATATCCTGTTCCATCGGTTTTTATTTTAAAAATTGTTGGCCCACCCGCCCCACCACTAGTCATTCCATATAGAAAGGTTCCATCAAAAATTAGAGATCCTTGAGGTTGACTTCCATTTGAAATGATATCGAAGTTCAACAATGTGGCATACCCGGTACCATCAGGTTTTATTTTGAATACGGTTCCCTGGCCAATAGTGCCTCCAGTTGCAGTCGTTCCATATAAGAACGTTCCATCAAAAATTAGTGAGCAATCAGGATAACTTCCTATGGTGGTGCTGCCATTAAAGTCAAGCAATTTGCTGTATTGGGCAGAGGAGCTAATTGTAGTCAGAACAGAGTAGAGAAGGAAAATAATGAAGAGGAATGCCGGCTTATTTAATGTAAGAAAGGATTGGTCGGAAGACATTTTCATAAGCAGATATCTTTTCACTGACATTTAGGGACTAAAACTATTCCAAAAGACGCTTCAAAAATTACTAAACATTGATCAAAGGGATTTTTTTCATGTTTTAACAACAAAACAAAAAATGAGGATCGAAGATAAATAAAAAAAGCACCACCTGCGCGGCGCTTCTTTATCAAGTTGTTATCAAAAACGTAACAACTCTATTATTGTTTAGACTCCTTTTTAGGTTAACATCTAAAACTCCCTGATTTCAACGCTTTAAGGACAGAAACCCTGTTGAGACCTCGCCAGTACTTTGAAGTGCGATTTTATAGAAGTACGTCCCTGAAGGAAGTTGACTTCCACTATTGGACAACCCAGCAAACACACGCGTTTTGTTATCATAGTCCGAAATAGAAAACACCTCATCGCCCCAGCGGTTGTAGATGCTCACTTGGTTTTTGGGCGATATCGATTCGATGTATTGTAAAACCAGAAATTCATTTTTGCCATCACCATTTGGCGATACCGCATTGAACACAATCACTTCTCCGGCCACTTCAATGGTGAAAGTTTGTTGCGAACAAAGTCCATTCGTGTTACACGCCTCAATGATGATCGTTTCCTTTCCCGAAAAGGGTTTGCCTTTGTAGTCGATGACAAGTAAAAAATTGGTGATGGAGGCTACGGCTCCACTGGCCGGTTGAGTGATAACTTTAATTGAAGTAGGATCTAATGTGCCGGGAGTAGTGATGAGCGACTGCAGATTGATTTCTATTTTGCCTTCTACCTGTGTGGCGAGTGTTTGTGCTGTGATCACGGGTGCGCACCCGGTGGAGAGTAAGGTGGCTATCACGGGTGTGCGTGTGCTTTCACAACCGCTGTTGGTAACGCTGACATAAAAAGTGGAGGAAGCCGCAAGCGATAGAATTTGATAGGTGCTGTTGACTTCTCCGGCTATAGCTGTTCCTCCTGTTGCGACAGTATACCAATTGTATTGCCCGTTGATTCCTCCTGAGGCCGTTAGCGTTACTAAGCTTGCGGGACAACCACTCACTCCTGTTGCCGTGGGTGCAGGAGTAATGGTAATTGTAGCAATTACAAGTGTGCGAGTGCTTTCACACCCATTTGTGTTTAGCGAAACATAGTAACTGGTAGTTGATGTGATCGAAGGAGTAACGTAGTTCCCATTCGTCTCTCCTGCAATAGCAGTTCCTCCTGTTGCAGTGGTGTACCATTTGTACTGACCATTGCTTCCGCCCGAAGCTGTTAGGGTTACACTTCCGGCACCGCATCTATTGGCTCCCACTACGGTGGGAGCAGTAGAGATCGGGTTGATAGAAAGACCTTGATCAGTGGTGATTACTTCAGATGCGAAATCACCATTGATGCGGCAACGATACCTACCTAATCCAAAATTGGCTGTTGTGTTTACGGAAAGCGTTGCTGTTGTGGCATTGGCGTAACCTCCGCCATTTGCAATGTCAATGTATGGCACAATGCCATTCGGAGAGAACTGCCATTGATAAATAATGTTGGTAGCGCCAGCAGCTGCGGTTGTGAAGGTGGCTGTTTGCCCGACACAAGCAATAAAATCAGAAGGCTGAGCGGTGATGGTGATGACAGGGCTGGCGGTGACTGTAAAATTAGTTGCGCTAGTAGCAGTATTACCTGCCACAGTAACAGTTATCGTTCCGGTGGTTGTACCTACGGGAACTGTGGTGGCGATAGATGTTGCCGTGCTCGTTGTTACGACTGCCGTAGTTCCATTAAACTGGACGGTGTTGTTGGTTCGTGTGGTGCTGAAGTTTGTTCCTGTGATAGTTACCGTTATGCCAACTGGGCCGGAGGTGGGTGTGAATGAAGTAATGGTTGGTACTGAAGGAGCACAAACAGCACCAGACGGTGAATCCGCTGTAATTGTCCATCCCTTTGTTATAGTCAAATTAGTTCTTGCCGCCACGGCATTAGTGCCGTACTGCCTTCCGGTAGCCCCGAGTGTTCTGCCATTTGGTGTAGATGGATTAGCACTCCACCCTATCAATGTGGAAGAATAATTATTGCAATTCATACCAGAGTTGTTTAGCATGTTGCTCAAGTTGACGGTGGCGTTCAACGTCCATGTCCCCAGATTTTGGTTGAAGGCGGTTGCTTGCTCAAACATACCTCCCATTATGGTAACAGCGGCCGTATTCCACGAACTGATATCCTGATTAAAAGAACTTGCTCCCCAAAACATAAAGAACATATCGGTAACAGCAGCCGTGTTCCAAGAACTTATATTTTGGTTAAAGGCACTCGCCTGCCAAAACATGCCACGCGTGTCAACAACAGCAGATATATTCCATGAGCCGATGTTTTGATTAAAGGACGTTGCTTGAGCAAACATACTTCGCATGTTCACAACAGCGCCTGTATTCCACGAACCTATGTTTTGGTTAAAGGCAATGGCACCGCGAAACATTTCGATCATATTGGTAACCGCTCCGGTATTCCAAGAGCCTATATTCTGGTTAAAGGCGCTTGCCCCCTTAACCATATATATCATTTGAGTAACGGCTCCAGTATTCCATGAGCCAATATTTTGGTTAAAGGCAATTGCTTGCTCAAACAGACCTGACATATTAGTAATAGTTGCCGTATTCCAAGTGTTGATGTTACTTGGCGAATTCAAAGAGGTGCAGCCAGAAAACATGGATTCCATATTACTGACATTAGCTAAATCGGGTACATCGGTGGCTGTTATTTGCAGAATTGCACAACCAAAAAATGCTCGTTCCATACTTGTCCACGCTGTGGTGCCCCATTGTTCAACTTGAGTAAGCCTGTTGCGGTCTAATCCATTGTTGATATTGATACGTTGGAAGTTGGTGGGTTCTATCTCTAAACGAATGGTAGCTCCAGTTGGTAAACCTGTTATGGTGAGTGTTGAGCCGCTCCAAGAGCCACTGCCTGTCGCACTCCCGGGTGAAATTTCCTGCCAAGTGTAATTAACGATGCCAGAGGTTGCCGTGCCGAAGGACAATTGGGTTGGTCCAGATCCTGCGGTGGCAAGGTTCCATTGCGCAATGAAATTTTGCGAAGTTGCTACAGTAAAATTACTTGAACTCGTCACGGTATTGCATCCAATCGTTACTTCAAAAGGCCCGGTAGTTGCGCCAACAGGGATAGTAACTGTTAACGTAGTGGCCGTAGATGATGTGATAGTTGCCGCTAGGCCATTAATCCTAACGGTGTTATTAAAGGGTGTGCCGAAGTTAGTGCCGGTGATGGTGATGGACGATCCAATAGATCCGGAAGGAGGAAAGAATGTGATGGTGGGGGGTGAAATAAGACCGATCATGTTTCTGAAAACCTGAATGGATGCAGAAGTAGTGATTACATCATTTCGACCGTCACCATCAACATCACCATTTAATAAGCCTGAGGAAATTGAACGAGCGAAAGTTACAGGAGAACTTAATGAAGTAGCATTTATCATTCCTGTTGTGCTTATGTTTTTATAAATGGCGATCGAGGTATTACTATAGTCTGTGATGAGATCGATTTTCCCATCACCGTCAAGATCACCCAGAGAAGGTGTATTGGCATTGGCTATTGTAGGCAGGTCGTATTTTGGATCGAATGAGAATGTTCCTGCAGTACTAATATTTCGATAGATGGAATATGTATTTACTGTATTATTTGTTACAACAAGATCTAAGCTGTTGTCTCCATCAATATCTCCTAATGCGGTATAAACTGTTCCTGCGCCAGGAGCCGGACTTCCGGCTGCAGTTGTTAACACAACTTGTGCAGCAAAAGAAATTACCCCAGATGTACTAGTATTTCTTAAAAGAGAAACGGAATAAGCATTTGCGTTCGGAACGGCAGCATCTAACTTTCCATCACCATCTATATCCCCCAATACAAATGGATTGGGATTTGGACCAGTCGCGAAATCAATTCCCGCAGCAAATGTGGAAGCGTCAATCACACCTGCAATTCCTGTATTTCGAAGCACGGTTAACCCAACTAAAGAAGTTGTAATCGTTAAATCCTGTTTGCCGTCACCATCGATATCGGCAATCGAAACATCGTGGGCGAAACTGGGGATGTTGAAATCTACTTTTGAGTCGAGTGAAATTACTCCGGGTGTACTCAGATTTTTATAAACAGACAGTTTACCACTGGTATAATTGATTACAGCAATGTCACGCTTGCCATCACTGTCTAAATCTCCAACAGCAACACTAAAGGGAGTATTGACAGTAGCAAAACTTACACGTGGTTCAAATGAACCTGGCGTGATTGTACCAGCAGTACTGATATTCCTAAATATGGATAATTGATTGTTTGTACTTTCCGGAATTAACAAATCTGGCTTTCCATCTCCATCAATATCAGCAAAGGCAGGCCTTGTAAAACCAGGTACTGCTCCTATTGTTACAGCGGGTGCAAACGAACAAGCATCAATACTTCCTCCTCCCGCAAAGGTTACTATAAATGGCTTACTCGAAAATCCCGTTAACCCAGCCACCTGAACGGTGATGGGCTGATACGTTGCTCCTGTTGGGACAGTAACGGTAAGTTGTGTAGGCGTGGCAGCCGTTACCGTTGCTTTGGTTGCCCCGAAGTAAACGATGTTGTTGGAAGGTGTGGTGCTGAAATCCGTACCGATGATAGTTATCGCTGTTCCTATCGGCCCTGATGCAGGTGTGAACGAAGTAATAGTTGGAGGGATTGCAGTAGCTATGTTGAAGCTTTTCGTTTCAGGTATACTCCAAAAATTATTCTGACCAGCAACTCGCACATTAACTGAATGAGTACCGAGCGCAAGCGCACTGCTATTCATGCTATAAACTTGGTCAAGTAAATCAGTTGTCGGACTGACCGTAATGGTTGTGCCATTACCACTGCCCGGGTCAGTATCAAAAAAATATTCGAGCTTGGTTATTGTGCGGCTAAGGTCAATGTAAAAAGGAATATAAGATGGAATACTCCATTCGCCTGTCGGGTTGCGCGTACGCACACCCATTATGTGCATGCCCACAGCAAGAGCTGATGAGTTGGCGGCAAACGTAAGGTCTATGGTTGCACCTGTTGTTACGGTTATCGCTGTTGCGTTTCCACTGCCCGGGTCGGCATCAAAGAAATATTCGGCACCTGAAATGTCGGGGTTGTTGACCAGTATGTAAACCGGAAGGAACATAGGGATGCTCCACAAATTATTGTTGTCCCTCACGCGCATACCCAATATGTGCATGCCTTGCGAAAGGCCCGAAGAAGCCGCAAGGAATGTGACATCGAGATTGGGACTTGCCGTAAACGCAGGCAATGCAGTGGCCGCACCAACACCAGGGTCACTATCAAAGAAATATTCGGCTGCAACAATATTACTTTGCGCATAGCTCCACAAAGAGGCAAACAACATTCCGATAAGGAATATTTTTTTCATTGCCTGAAATATTAATTGCCCTTGGCTTTAACTTGAACATTCATATTACTTCCCTGCGTAACTGTGCCGGGGGGGGTGATGGTTTGCACAATGGGAAGTGATGTTCCATAAATATCAAAAGGATGAGTGCCACCAAAAATACCCATGTTGGTGCTGCCCAATCCTGATCCGATAGCAGGTGAGCCTACCTGGAGCTGAGCATCATAGGTAAAGAGATACACTGAATTAAAGGGAAGGTTTATGAACAATGGATTTTGATTTGTCAGGTTGCTAACGCTTGTATTTCCAGTGGTTGAAAACGTATTGTCAGCTGCGCCAAAACTCAGGTTAAATTGTTGTGTGTTGCCTGTATAAGTTCCCGTACCTGTTGGTCGTGCGCCATAGAATATATTGTTTCGTATATCGCTGTTGGTGACACTGCCGAAGGCAGGCAGTGTACCTCCGCTAGCCCAGTCAATAAAAATGTTGTTCTCAATGAGGCCAGCATTTATGGAGTGAACAGCAAAGCCTGTGTTGAGGTTGTGATTATAGATTATGTTGTTGGAAACTCTCACATTCGTACTTGCCAGATTAAGATTTAGGGCCGGCCCGCCAGTATAGTTTTCTGCGATAATGCAATTTTCAATAATCACATTTCCAAGTGTGGCCGTTCCTCCATCAATGTTTCGGGTTCGGCATTTGTCTATCATAATATTAGAAAGGCTGACTCCCGAACCGAATGTGATTCCTGAGCTTACCACTAGCCCGGATATTCTAATATTATTTGCACCCGTGCCGGGCTGAACACTACCTACTGTCGAACGCAAGGCGCCAGGCTTGTCCGGATTGAACCCTCCGCCAATTATGTTAACACTTTTAACGAGTGAAACCGTGTTGTATGTAACGCTGCTGGGCACCACATAAATAATGTCTCCATTCGATGCTGCTGCAAGTGCAAGGTTAATGGAGTTGGTTCCGGTAAAAACATTTGTACCGCCTACTGCACCCACCGCACTGTTGGCAATGAAAATAGTTTGGGAAAACGCGCCAATACTACCTACCAGAATTCCGGCCATGATGATGATTTTTTTCATAATGAATGGGTTAAGCGTTATTGAGTAGTTGGATGGACAGATCGCAGTTATAGCGACTGGAAATTATTCCTACTGAAAACGGAACCATATATATTGTCCTGTCATTCAAGGAGAAAAATTAATAATACGAATATAACTAAAATTCCATGCGAATTCATTAATAGTGAAAACACTTTTTAGTTAAATGAAAATCTATGTTCATTTGAGTAATTACTGGAGATATTGGTACAGACCAGTCGCAGTTTAGGATTTGGAAACAGACAGGTTAATATCGCAAGTCAATAAATCCGGTCAGCGTCTTACCCACATTTGGTAAAGCTATTTTATAAAAATAAGTGCCACTGGGAATCTTACCACCACTGGAGGTAAGCCCGGCAAACACTCGCGTTTTATTATCATAATTCGAAATAGAAAAAACCTCATCGCCCCAGCGGTTGTAAATGCTCACTTGGTTTTTGGGCGATATCGATTCGATGTATTGTAAAACCAAAAATTCATTTTTGCCATCGCCATTGGGAGAGACAGCATTGAACACAATTACTTCTCCGGCTACTTCAATGGTGAAAGTTTGCTGCGTACAAAGTCCATTCGTGTTACACGCTTCTATGATGATCGTTTCCTTTCCCGAAAAAGGTTTGCCTTTGTAATCGATGACAAGTAAAAAATTGGTGATGGAAGCTACGGCTCCACTGGCCGGTTGTGTGATGACTTTAATCGAAGTTGGATCTAATGTGCCGGGTGTAGTGATGAGTGATTGCAGATTGATTTCTATTTTACCTTCTAACTGTGCGGTGAGCGTTTGCGTGGTGATCACGGGAGCGCAACCGATAGAAAGTAAAGTGGCCGTCACGGGTGTGCGTGTGCTTTCACAGCCGCTGATCGTAAGGCTTACATAAAAAGTAGAAGTAACAGTAAGTGAAGAAATCGGATACGTATTGTTTGTTGCTCCTGCAATTGCTGTTCCACCTGTTGACACTGTGTACCAATTGTATTGCCCATTGGCTCCACCAGAGGCCGTTAGCGTTAACGCGCTTGCCAGACAACCACTTACTCCTGTTGCCGTTGGTGGAGGCGTAATTGTAAGAATTGCGGCAACAAGTGTGCGAGTGCTTTCGCAACCATTCGTGTTTAGCGACACATAATAACTCGTAGTGGCGGTGAGCGAAGGAGTAACGTAGCTACTGTTTGTCTCTCCCGCAATGGCTGTTCCTCCTGAAGCAACAGTGTACCATCTATATTGGCCGTTACTTCCGCCCGATGCGGTCAATGTCACACTTCCGGGGCCACATCTATTGGCGGCAATTATAGAAGGTGCGAGTGGAGGAAAAACCGTTAGCAGAGAAGCTGTATTAGAAATCTGTTGGCTGGCAAAGTCGCCATTGATTCTACAGCGGTAGGCCAGGGAAACAGGTCCGAAACCGGTATTCACCATGAGCGTGGGTGTGTTTGATCCTGAATAAGCACCACCCTCTACCACATCATCAAAGGTGAAGTCTATAAGTTGACGTTGCCACTGATAAATGATGTTAGTAGTGCCAGTAGCGCTGGTAGCAAATGTGGCAATAGGGGTCTGCCCAAAACATGCTGTAAAGTCGGTCGGTTGATTTGAGATGGTAATGGTAGCCGGTGCGCCAACTGTAAAATTACTTCCGGTTACTGTGTTGCATCCAATCGTTACTTTCACAGGGCCGGTTGTTGCACCCACGGGCACTGTAACTGTAAGCGTGGTTGCGGTTGACCCAGTAACGGTAGCGGGCATGCCATTGAACTCTACCGTTTTTGCAAAGAGTGTGCTAAAATTTGTACCTGTAATGGTGACAGTGGCACCAACAATACCTGATGTTGGCGAGAATGAAGCAATGGTGGGTGGAGAAATTTCTCCAACTAGATTTCGGAATACCTGTACGTTGGTTGCGGTTGAGATAATATCATTTCTTCCATCACAGTCCACATCGCCAAGTTGTGGTATGTAGGAAGATGCGCGTGGAATAATTACCGGTGTTTTAAATGTCGTGGCGTTTATAGCACCAGAAGAAGCTGTGCTTTCGAACACCAGCATTTGTGACGGTCCATTATCGGCTACGAGGTCTAATTTTCCATCACCATTCAAATCGCTTAGAGGCGGAGCGGCCCCGATTCCAGTTGTAGCAATATCAAACCTCGGATCGAAGGTTAATGACCCGGGCGTACTTGTATTTCTGAATATAGATAATTTGGTTACCGTATTTGAAACAGCAACGATATCTAGTTTGCTATCTCCATCGATATCACCCAACGAAACATAGCCGGTACCGAAGCCTGCAGTGGGCGTGCCTGTATTAGTGGTTAAGGTAACTGAGGCTGCGAACGACACAGTGCCGGGTGTGCTTGTGTTACGAAAAACGGAAAGTGTATAGGTGTTGGCATTGGGTACTATTGCATCGAGTTTACCATCGCCATCCAAATCGCCCAACGCAATAGGATAGGCATTTGCTCCTGTGGCAAAGGTTACTCCTGCTGCAAAGGAAGTTGCATCAATTACACCCGGAGAGCCTTGGTTGCGCATCACGATCATTCCCTGTATAGATGCCGAGATGATCAAATCCTGTTTGCCATCTCCATCTATATCGGCAATTAACACATCGTCAGTGAAAGCCGGTATCGAATACGTAACCCGGGTAGCAACTGAAATGGTGCCGGGCGTGCTCAGGTTTTTATAAACGGAAAGTTGGCCATTGGTATAGTTGGCTACAGCAATATCCGGCTTGCCATCACCATCCAAATCGCCCACGGCTGTGGAGAGTGCTTGGGTTAAACCAGTCAAAGGTATTTTTGGAGCAAAGGATGCTGTTCCGGAAACAGATGTATTTCTAAAGATGGCTAACTGATTGCTAGAGAATTCCGGGATTAATAAATCTATTTTACCGTCACCATCCAGATCGCAAAGTGCCGAGTTGAAGGAGGAAGTTGAAACGGTGCCAATAGCTATTGCTGGAGTAAAGGAGCAATTGTCAATCTGCCCACCGCTAGCAAATGAGACAATAAAGGGTTGTGATGCAGTGGCAATTAATCCACTTACTGATACCGAGATTGGTTTAAAGGTTGCGCCTGTTGGGACTGTAACAGTTAGTTGAGTACTGGTTGCCGCAGTAACAGGAGCTTGTACAGCACCGAAGTAAACAATGTTGCTGGCTGTAGTGGTACTAAAATTTGTTCCGGTAATGGTTACGGTTGTACCAATCGGGCCGGTGGCAGGTGTGAAGTTGGTGATGGTGGGAACAGAACTACAAACAGCCCCGGACGGTGTATCCCCTGTAATAGTCCAACTCTTAGTTATATCCAAATCATTTCGTGCTGCTACGGCATTAGTGCCGTACTGTCTTCCCGTAGCTCCCAATGTTCTGCCATTTGGTGTAGATGGACTAGCGCTCCAACCAATTAATGTGGCTGAATAATTATTGCAATCCAGTCCATTATTATCAAACATAAATCTAAGGTCAACCCCGGGATTTAAAGTCCAGGCACCGATGTTTTGGTTAAAAGCAGTAGCCTGTTCAAACATACCCAGCATGCTTGTAACTGCCCCTGTATTCCACGAGCTTAAGTTTTGATTAAATGCGCTTGCCCTCGAAAACATTTGGCTCATAGTGGTAACTGCTGCGGTATTCCACGCCCCTATGTTTTGATTAAAGACATTGGCAAATTTAAACATACCGCTCATATTGGTAACGGCTGCAGTATTCCAAGAGCTAATGTTTTGGTTGAATGCAATCGCATCTGAAAACATGCTGGCCATATTGGTAACTCCCGCTGTATTCCATGCCCCGATGTTTTGGTTAAAGGCAAACGCTTCGGTAAACATATCCGACATGTTGGTGACAGCACTCGTGTTCCACGCCCCAATGTCTTGATTGAAGACATCTGCATAAAAAAACATACCACTCATATTGGTAACTGCTGCAGTACTCCAACCGCCAACGGGTTGGTTAAAAGCCCTTGCTGAAGAAAACATTTCCGACATATTAGTAACTGCCGCTGTATTCCACGCCCCAATGTTTTGGTTAAACGCATCAGTATTGGCAAACATTCGTTGCATAGTGGTAACTACCCCAGTATTCCAAGAACCTATGTTGCTGGGTGAATTTAGGATGTCGCACCCGCTAAACATTTCTGACATATTTGAAACACCTGTTAAATTGGGTATATCCGTAGCGGTTATTTGCAGGTTAAGACAATTTCGAAAAGCGGTTTGCATACTCGTCCACGCTGTGGTGCCCCACTGCTCAACTTGAGTAAGCCGGTTGCGATCTGTTCCGTTATTGATGTTGATTCGTTGGAAGTTGGTGGGCGCTATCTGCAAACGAATTGTAGCGCCAGTTGGTAAACCTGTGAGGGTAAGTGTTGCACCACTCCAAGAGCCATTGCCAGAAAGACCGGTTGGTAATTGTTGCCAAGTGTAGTTAACCACGCCACTTGTTGCTGTGCCAAAGGAAAGTTGAGTGGCACCAGAGCCTGCGGTGGCAAGGTTCCAGCGTGTGACAAAGTTATCAGTTGCAATAAAATCTAAAGAGCTAACGACTGTAGTGCAATTGACATTAACAGAAATCTTTCCTGTTGCGGCCCCCGTAGGAACCGTTGTGGTAATGCTGGTAGCAGTGCTTGCACTCACTACAGAAGTTATTCCGTTAAAGGCCACCGTATTATTTGAAGGAATGGTACTAAAGTTCGTTCCCGAAATGGTAACCGTGGTGCCAACGGATCCTGAGCCTGGCGAAAATGAACTTATCGTATGTACTGCTCCCGCAGTAATTTTTTGAAGAAAGGCATCACTGCTTCCGTTTGAGGTCAGATTAGCAGTACAAGCTCCCGGGTCAAAGTCGGCAGTACCCGTAAAATAACCAGTAGTGTAAACTTTTCCGAGCGGATCTAAAGCAATCGAATTTCCTTGGTCGAAACTACCACTGCTAATCTTGTAAGCCCAAACGAAATTTCCATTTACATCTAATTTAGAAACATAAGCATCCCTTGACCCACCAGCTGAGAGATTGAAAACAGCTGATCCCGGGTCGGCATCCATGGTGAATTCAAAACTCCCGCAGGTATAAACATTTCCAACTGCATCGGTGGTAATGTTATGGCCGTAGTTGTCTGCAGTGGAACTTCCCGCCATCGATTTAGCCCAAATAAAATTGCCTGAAGAATTCAGCTTTGCAATGAATGGATCGGCAATGCCGCTTGACGTTAGTTGAAAGATACCCGCATCGGGATCGAAATCTGCGGTGCCAAAAAAATGCCCTGTCAGTAAAATATTGTCCAGGTTATCAATGGTCATGGCTTCATCCACATCCCACCGCGGTGCGCTTATTGATTTTGCCCAAGAAATGTTTCCGGTAGCATTATCCAGTTTGCATATATAAATATCCCACTCGCTTAGTAGCGATCCTACTTGGGTGAGCGTAACAGTTGCGGGGCCTGGATCAAAATCGAAGGGTGCCGTATACCCATAAAATTGACCTGTTATTACCACATTACCCAACCCATCTATTGCAAGAGTATGCCCTTTTTCATCTTCAACTCCTCCGAATTGCCGTGCCCATTGATAAATTCCATTGTTATCTAGTTTCAATACAAAAACATCGGTATCACCCGTTGAAGACAAATTAACAATGCCAGCTCCTGGGTCAAAGTCTGCGGGAGTTGAAAAAAAGTATCCTGTTATAAATACATTGCCTGAATTGTCAAGATCGATTGCATTCCCGTAATCAGAAAAACTTCCTCCAACGCTGCCCGCCCACACAAAATCACCATTGGTGGTGAGCTTTAAAATAAATGCATCATACGATCCTGCCGAGGTAAGATTAAATGTACCCGCACCCGGGTTGAAATCAACTGTGTTGGAAAAGTACCCTGTTGTATATACGTTTCCTGCGTTGTCAATTTCTATATCCGCAATGTAATTTACCTCCAGAGCTCTTGCCCAAAGGAGATTTCCGTTTGGGTCGAATTTAGAAACAAAGCCATCTTGACTGCCTGCTAATGATAAATTGACTGTGCCCGGCCCCGGATCAAAATCTACTAAAGATGAGCTAAAATATCCTACCACATAAACATTTCCTGAAGCATCGGCTTTCACCGAAGTGGCTCCTTCGACTGAAGAACCGCCAAAGTTTTTTGCCCATTCCAATACCGGAACTTCTTGCCCATTGCCTTGTAAAGCAAACCCGAAGAAGAACACCACTATTAAAAACTGAGTTGGCGCTTTCAATTCGAACACATTTGTTGTCATCACAGAATTAGTTTCGTTAAAATTACCGTCACATTAGCATAGCAGATGGCGAAAACCCGAACGCATACATTGATTATTTACCCCTCAAATGTGATCAAAGTATAAGCGCGGGAACATCGCATGATGATGTGAGGGCCTATCAAACGGAAGGTATTAGCATCCAAAGATGGAAATTCTTGTACCTCGTAATTGTTAGCGTCATGCTTTTGTTTTTAAAATTGGAAGTCTTTTTCCATAGGTCAATTGCCGCCAAATCCACTCCAATGGCCCGTAGTTAAAATACACTGCTGTTCGACATTTGTAATGTCGAACACAGATAAAGGGGATTTAAAATCTCTTCTCCCAGATGAATTTAAATATATCTATAACCTAAAACGGTTCCAACTCCAATAGACCTTTGCTTGTTCCATAAAAATCACAGCAGCTACTCCATAAATATTCTTCTTCTTTATGCACAATACTAGCCCTAACCGGATTCAAATGGATGTAGTTCGTTTTGGAATCAAAGAATGATTTGCTGACGATCTCCTCTCCGTGATAACCTTCTTCCCAAAACCAAATATGGTCTTCCTTTTTCAATAGCCACAGTAACCATCGCTTTCTGCTTTCAGTAGGATTAGCTTCAATTGCTTCCACAATTTTTTTAGCGGTGTGCTTTTTGAAGTCTCTAATCACATCGCTTAGTTTAAAGCCTTCCGCACTTACGATCAAGTGACAATGATTAGTCATCACTACCCAGGCATAAATCTTTAACCCTTTTTTTGCCTGACTGTATCGCAGGTTATCTAATAAAATACCAACGTAAGTGCTTCTGGAGAATACATCTACCCATTGATGTACAGTAAACGTTACGAAGTAAACCCCTTCTTGATCATAAACATGATATGCATGTGCCATAACTTAAATCCAGATAAAGAGGATTTAAAATCCCTTCTCCCAATGAATTTAAATATATCTATAACCTAAAACAGTTCCAACTCCAATAGACCTTTGCGTGTTCCATAAAAATCACTGCAGCTACTCCATAAATATTCTTCTTCTTTTTGCACAATACTAGCCCTAACCGGATTCAAATGGATGTAGTTCGTTTTGGAATCAAAGAACGATTTGCTGATGATCTCCTCTCCGTGATAACCTTCTTCCCAAAACCAAATATGGTCTTCCTTTTTCAATAACCACAGTAACCATCGCTTTCTGCTTTCAGTAGGATTGGCTTCAATTGCTTCCACAATTTTTTTAGCGGTGTGCTTTTTGAAGTCTCTAATCACATCGCTTAGTTTAAAGCCTTCCGTACTTACGATCAAGTGACAATGATTGGTCATCACTACCCAGGCATAAATCTTTAACCCTTTTTTTGC
This sequence comes from Cyclobacteriaceae bacterium, assembly GCA_031400595.1. Taxonomy (GTDB): domain Bacteria; phylum Bacteroidota; class Bacteroidia; order Cytophagales; family Cyclobacteriaceae; genus ELB16-189. Next base: position 376,824 of record JANNQG010000025.1, on the reverse strand, counting down.
CTGACAGTATCGCAGGTTATCTAATAAAATATCAACGTAAGTGCTTCTGGAAAATACATCTACCCATTGATGTACAGTAAATGTTACGAAGTAAACCCCTCCTTGGTCATAAACATGATATGCATGTGCCATAACATAAAGTTATTGATAAATGGATTAGCTAAGTAATCAGGCTGGATTAAAAATCCTAATCATCTGTCGTTCGACATTGCAAATGTCGAACAGCTACGTCATAAAAATGATATGCATGTGACATAACATAAAGCTATTGATAAATGGATTAGCTAAGTAATCAGGCTGGATTAAAAATCCTAATCATCTGTCGTTCGACATTGCAAATGTCGAACAGCTACTTTAGCCACATTTTTTATCGAATAATCATTTCGAACTGATATACCTATTAAGTCGTAGCATCAATAGTAAACCAGAAGTTAACGTTAGTAACCACACCAACCAGTCGAATGCATACCATTTATTGGCCAATTCAATGATTCCGTCTTGTAATTCGCCACTGGTTAATTGAGTAAAGAGTGGGCCAACAATAAGAATGGCACAAAGGCCTGCAACAAAAAAAACTGCAAACGCTGAAAGAATCCAATTTCGGTGTTCATTCTTCCAATTGGATATAGTCGCTATTACGAACAGTATAAAAGTAATATTTGGAAACACATCCCAATAGATAGAACTATTATAACCGTAAGCCCCTTGAAGCATAGCAAGACTTTCGGGTGGTGCTTTTATTAAGGTTCTAACGATAACAAGTAGGGCGAATAGTTGAGCGCCTAGTTGAATAAACAGGCCACCGATTAAGGATAGAAATGATAGATTCCCAATTTTGGTTAGTTGCATATTTTGTTTTAGGTAATTCCAAATCTCATCAAATTCCCGCTGAACATGCTTAAACTATCACATTGCCAAAATAACATATTCAATTTTTATAAATTAGACCAGTTAAAGAAATTCGTCCAGTAAGTTGATGATCGCATTTGCACTTTCGATTAGTTAACCTTATCAAACCGATGATGCATTAATCTTCCATGCCGTACATCAAAATAAGTGGGCATACCCGCGTCATTAAAATAAAACTGTATCCAAAAGGTGCGCTCATAATTCGTTTCAAAAAACTCTGTAGGAAGTTTGAATTCATGAAGCGCGTGGGGTTCTAAAATCTTATCCGAGATGGTGGGGCGCTTTACGACTAGCTTCCCATCTTCGTTCAGTACGATGGTCAAATAGAAATCGAGATGTTTGCTGTAGTATTTGCCAGTAAGTTTTTGAAGATATTCTTTTGAATAGACGGGCACGGTAGTACTATCTTTTTTCCAAGTCACAATCTTGGGTGAGCCATCTTGCATATGAGCTTCTATGCGCATGACTGAATCCGGATGTGGCTGAAAGAAGCGAAGCCAGACATCGTAATCTGGATCTTTGAAAACTCCATCTCCAACATATTGTAACGGAACCGCTTCGGTGGATGAATATTGCCAATACAAGGTATCGCCCACCACCTTCATGGGATAAGTCGTTCTGCCTTTCACGGTACTCTGAAAACTTTCAGTCAATTCCAGGTAACGCCCTGCATATTTTTGCAAGTCTTTCTCTTTAATCGGCACGGGTGTTGAAGAAAATTTTTGTAACGATTCTGTTGGCTTTTCATCTAGTTGCAAAATAGTTGCGGCAAGTGCAATCACTTTATCATCGTAGGCTGTTAGATTATTAGCGGTGCAAATAATAGAAAGCCCGGCACTGGGTATCCTCGCGAGGTAAGAAAACCCGGTCGCACCCTCGTGGAAAACGATTTCGTTTTTACCAATCTTTTTTAGTTTATGACCATGCACATAATTTGTTTCTTTCAGAACGGGTATAGGCCGGGCATTTTTCTTTAATCGATCAGAGGCTTTTGTGATAAACGAATTTTTATCTGCGAAAGCGGCTGCCCACTTTTCCAAATCATCGGCAGAAGTAAGAATATGATAATTACCTCCTGGCGAAGTTTTGTCGCGCAACCATACGTTGTATTTGCCGGGTTCATCCTCAAAATATGAAAAAGCATGGTTGGCAATCACCGCTTCTTTGTTTCTTCGCATCGAAGTAGATAACATTTGCAAGGGCTTGAAAATTCTACGCTCCATGTAGTCGGGGAGCATTTCACTAGACGCTTTTTCAAGAATTAACCTCAGCAATCCAAAATCAGAATTGCTGTACATGTAGCCTTTGCGCGGTTCAATTTGTGGATCGGGTTGATTGTACAAAAAGTTTAAAAACTGAGACACATCCAGGCGATTGTTCATGCTGGCTTGGGTAAGCATTAGCGTTGCCCATTCATCACAAAAGCCGCTGCTGTGATTGAGTAAATCTTGTAGGGTTACGGACTCGCTCCAGACCGGGAGTTTTGGGAAATATTTACGAACCTTATCGTCCAACGTAAGTTTGCCATCCTGCTCCAGCAATGCGGCAGCGATGGAGATAAACTCCCTGCCTTCGGAATACGGTATGGTTACAACCGTGTTATGATTAAAGGCAACTTTAAATTCGAGATTTGCCAGGCCATAGTCTTTTTTAGTGATCACTTTTCCATTTTGAACAATGGTGATAGCATAGCCTGGTGAGGAGGTATTGTTGAACTCTTTGAAGAGAGAATCTATCTTTTTATCGAGTTGAGATTTATTAATGAATTTGGGTTGGGCAGATAATGACACGATTGTCAGGATGCTCAGTACGAATGATTGTTTTGTTAAGCGAAATAGTTTTTTCATTAGTTTTTGGTTTTTCGTTTATCAATATCTTCCACGCAATCCCTTTACATGATCACGCAAGGCTTTGGAGGGAACCGATTCCGTTGCAAAAAACAAGCTCAGCGTTCTTATTTCCACAGATGATAACAAATTTGAATTCAGACTGCATGAATAGATTTAGTGGTCTTCGAAAACGGTTGCTTCCTCCAATAAGTCAAACTTCGCCATAGCCACTCAAAGGGGCCATACAAAAAATAGCGCATCCAAATATTGCAGAAAATAATTTGGAAGAACCAGATTGCAGCTACTACCAGGTAGACTTCATACCGTTCGAGTTTTCCGAAGAGCCCGAAGGCGAATCCGTTGAAAAGCATTCCACAGATGAGTGACTGCGTCAGGTAATTTGTTAGAGCCATTTGCCCCACCGGTCGTAACAGGGAAAAGAACCAGTCAACCCATCCGGATTTGTACAGCAGCATTATTAAACCAAAAATACCTACTGTACGTAAAGCACGATTGAGTTGGTAGTAGTTAAACGATAAATGTTTGAAATACTCAAACCAATTAAACCCAACATCAATTCGCGCTTGAATAAAAAAGTAAGACAGCGTGAGTCCAGCACCCAAGCCAACCGCCATCAACCAAAAATAAGTTTTGAGGGAGGCATCTCCTGTAAGGATGCCCAATTTAAAAAAGCCCATGCCCAGCAGCATAAACATAAACACGTCCCAACATTGAAGATAGGTGTACTCCACAATATTGTCGATATACATGCCCGTTCTAAAATTATATACCGATTCGTAGTTGCCCCTAACTTTTTCAATGGTAGCTTCTTTTCGTTTAAGTTTATTTTCTTTTGTAAACCGCTCTTTAAAAGCAGTCATATTGCCAAGTTGTTCTTGTTGAAGGCTAGTCAGCTTGATCTTGGTAGTATCGATAGCGGCCGCAGCCTCTCCTACACGAATCATTTCTTTTCGTTCGTACAGATCACGATTATCCCGTGCAATAATTAACAACAAACAGATACCAGCAGCTAACAATAATTTTTGTGGCGGCAGTTTCCGAAAGGTGAATAGCAACATTCCATAGCATGCGTAATCAAATAAGATATCACCATTCCACAATAAAATATATACGTCAAAAAGCGAGAACACAATTAACCATAGTTGCCTTCTGAAAAAATAATCAGCGGGTTGCAGACCTTCAAAGTTTTTCTCTTTGCGGCCAACGAATAAAAGAATGCCGGCACCAAACAAAATCGAAAACAATGCGCGCTGCGTTCCATCAAATCCCCAATTCACTACATACCATAAGGTGTAGTTGATGGTGCCAAATTCATTAAGGGTGGAAGGGTCATGACCCACCACCCCAGGCAATGAAAAGCTCGGTATGTTCATCAACAAGATTCCTAGGATAGCAATGCCTCGTAGGCAATCGAGTATATCAATCCGTTCGGTTTGTTGGACAGGCGCAGCTAGTAGTGTCATGCTTTTGTTTTTAAAATTGACAGCCTCTTTCCATAGGTCAACTGGCGCCAAACCCACTCCAATGGTCCGTAGTTGAAATACCTAAACCACCAGTTGCTGTAGATTACCTGAAATGAATAAATAGCTAACCCGATAGGTAGAAAGAGCGTAGGCCCGATACTTCCCCCTAACCTAAAACCAACTCCGTAAAAGATGACAACACCCAGAATGGTTTGCATAAGATAATTTGTCAATGCCATTCTTCCCACCGGTGCTAAGATCTTCCATTTGCTATTACCATTTGATCGAATCCACAACAAGCAAATGGCAGATACGTAGGCAAGACTCAAAGGAACTACACCAACAGTAAAGAACGTGTTAACTAATCCCAATGGGTTTAAGATACCGGGGCTATTGATTTCAAAATAGGCCATTATAATGTTAGAGGGAATGCCGATGATCAACCCCCACTTCAAAAGCTTTTTAAATAGGGAATTATTTTCTTGAAGGTTAGCATAGATCATCTTTCTTCCCACATAAAATCCAATCAGGAATAGGCCCAATACTTTCATCGCTCGATTGCTTTCTAGTAAATAAGCATAGCGATACGCCCAACCGGACGATAACCAATTACGCCATTCTTGCCAACCACTTCCCTCGCTGAATAGATATTTTGAAAAGGTTTCATCGATGGGGATACCGGTTTTTTTATCAATGCCCTGAGCGATTGTTTCCAGGAAAGCCCCCACCTTAAAATGAAAAATCACTTTGATACTATCAACCAACAGCGGTGATACAATAAGAATAGCTGCCCAAGTCAATAGCGTTTTGTCGCTGCAATTCCGAAACAACGGCAGCAAAAAGCCCAACAGTGCATACAGAAATAAAATGTCTCCGTCCCACAGTAAGAAAAGATGGATGGAGCCGATGAGCAGTAAGATGAACAATCGCCTGAAAAATATTTTCAACGGATTGATCCCTTTTTGTTCATTTCGAATCAGAATGATAGAGAAGCCGATGCCAAAGAGGAGAGAAAAAATGCTGTAAAATTTTCCGTGTACGAAAACTAACTCGACCAATCCAAAAACTCCGTCTGCTGGCCAGGTGGACATCGCCTCTTTTTGTGATTGTGAACAAAACCCCCAGCCGGTGAAGCCGAAAAGATTATCCATAAAAATTCCCAGAATGGCAAAGCCCCTGATGACATCAAGGATGTCGGCTCGGTCGTTTTGCAAGGTGGGGCTTAGCGTATTCTTCATAACGAAATTATATTAACTTAATCTTGAGAATCAACCTGTTTTTCCTTCTGCGCTTCCTTCGCCAATACCTCCAGCGAATTTTCTACCGTGACTTTTACATAATTTCCATTTCCTTTTTCGGCCAGCGATTGCAGCGGCTGCAGTGGTGCGACCAGCTGACTGAAATCAAACACACTCAAGGTGATTTTGGATGCATTTTTTTCGGCCAGTTTGTAAAGCGGTTCGGTGGTTTTAAACTCACCATCCGTGGCCATGATAATTTTGTTATTGCCGCCTTCAATAAAATTCTTGTTGGCGGTTTTATACGCTAATGCTAATCCATCTGCAATGTTGGTGTTGCCTTCTGAGCGCAATGTTTGAATGGACATCATAATTTTGGTAGTATCACTTGCCGAAATGGGAGACAAATGAAGCGTGGCGTTGCCCGAATAAATGACAATGCTAACTTCGTCTTCTTTTCGCATGAGCCTAATCAGTTGTTGAAAACTTTTTTTCAGCAGTGGCAATCGCTCAGGGCGGTTCATTGAGGCCGAAACATCCAGTAGCAAAACGAGATTGTTAAACGCGTAGCCTTCAAATGAAATGATTTCGGTGGGTGTTTCTACTACTGGCTCTGGCTCGTTGGGTGTTTCTTCCTTTTTTATTTCGGGTTTAGGAATTTCATAGTGATACTTGGGAGGTTGTTGAATGTACGAAAGAATATACACGGGGCGCATCGGGTCATTGGTTGAATATTCATTGCCACCCAATCCCAACTCGGCAAACTTATTGTATTGGTTTACAATAATGTTGTGCATGTACAGAAAGTCGCCATAGGTTTTATTTTTATCTTCCACGTCTGTGGGAAATTCCACTACTTTTTCCTCCAGTGTTTTTAAGTAATCGGGAATGTACTCGTATGGGGTGTATGGACATAGTCCGTTGTTTCTACCAATGCGCACAATGCCTTTCATGTATTTCAATTGGTTGGTGATTAAATCGCGTTGATCTTCATGGATGGCAGCAGTAGGTATGGGCGATTGATTCTGTTCATACACCCGTTGGTCTATTTGCTTCAATATTTTTCGACTATCGTCTGTTGATTTAAGCAAAACAGATGAAGTCACCGTCCATGCGTTTGTTTTTTGAGTTGGGTAGGAGGCATACGCTCTTCGCGTTTCTATAAACAATTTTTCTTTGCGCGCATCTAATTCGGTGTATAACGTTTCAATTGTTTTCAATTTGGTGTCGATGTAATCAATATTCTTTCCACGAAAAGCTCCACTACTCATGTATTGACTCAACTCCATCAAATGGTCTTGCAGCGCAAGCATGATTTGCTGCATGTCATTCACCCTATTGATGAGGCTCGCGCGATAAGGCGCGGGTAGATACTTGCTTTCTTTCAATATAAGCGCATGTGTGCTGATGGGTATTCTGAACTTATCAAATTTGAGGACGGGGTTTTTGTAAGGCATTTTCCCTTCTCTCAGACTGTTCCAGGTGCTTCCTTCACTTCGCAATTCTTTGAACAAGTTTTCCATGGAACCTACACAATCATCTATGTAGTTGACAATGGCATTGAGTTGTGAGAAACCCGCCACAGGCAAGGGAGCAGATTGCTTGGTGATAGTCAAACTGTCCAACGATAGCAGCGAATAATTTAAGTGTGTGAGCGGCCATGGATTGGCAGGCGCATTAAAATCATATTGCCACAATGCTCTGGGATAATAATTTAGTCTAGCCTGCGCACAGAAGTTTGAATAGAAATGAAGAAGGTCATTATTAAAATCGTTTAGGAGGTTATTATAGAGCTGGTTGGCATACTGTCCATCAAACGTAGCCGCGTTGGAGAAATTATCAAGTGCATGTTGCTTGGTTTTCTGCATCAGTTGAAGCCCTTCCACACAATTCTTGAAATAATTTTGTCCAGGTAGTTTGATAATCGCTAGGGGTTTCAACAAATCATCTGTTCCCAAAAACGATTTCAAGATTTCATCTTGTGCAAAACCTATAAACGTTTCTTCATTGAAATTCTGTGATAGCTTACGTATCAACTCTTCTTCGTGCAAAATGGCTTTCATCAGCAATTGATAGGGCTTAATAAAATTAGTAGGGGCTGGCGTTGCATTGGCTTCGGTGGCAATTTTACTAGCCAGTTGGTCACGTGCTTTGCCCATCGCGATTTGCAATTGCTGCATTTCTCTTACTAGTTCAAACCCTTTCTCTAAATCGGTTTTATAATCTTCTAAGCGGATGTAGGCAACGATCTCTCCGTTTTTGGCGTAGCACTGGTTGTAGAGTTTCCATAGCTCGATGGCCGTTGTTTTATAAAGGGAGCTTGTGCCGCCTTTGATTTTAGTGTACGCGATTTCGTCTGGTTGGCGTATGAAATTGTAAGAATCAAAATACCGGAATCGAAAACTTGATTTCTTTTTGAATTCGGTTAAGTCGTCATAGAACACTTGTAAATAAGGGACGGAGTTGTTGATATCAACGATTAGTTTGTCGCAGAAGTAGAGGTAATCATAATTGCTTACCTGCGCTTGTGCGGAAAGGGTGATGAGGAGGAGGATAGAAAGGATTTTTCTCATTGTACAGATTTCCAGCATCAGGGATATTCAGGTTTGGTTAATTCCTTCGTCTATTTTTTAATAGAAAACCGATGATACCAAGGATAAAAGGTAGCATGAGAGCTGTCATTCCAATTATTTCCATTCTGTTTTTCTTAATCTTTACTAGGAGACTTGGTGGTTCGTATTGGTTTTTGGAGTAGTGGACTAGCTTGTCAATGCCTGCATCAATGCCCTGATAGAAATTTTTGTCTTGAAAATGGGTAGTCATTTCTTCATCAAGAATCTCCATGTATGTATCGTGATTCAATATAGAGTCAAGTCCGCGTCCTACAACTACAAATTCTTGGTCTGAAGTAAAAATGGCTATTAATGCTCCATTGTCTTTATCTTTTTGTCCTATGCCCCAGGCATTAAAAATTTGTTGAGCAAGAGTTTCTTTGGCTTTAATCGGGCCATGTAGCGTGATATAGATAAATAACTGAATACCTGTACTTTCTTCAAACGAGCGCAGTTTAGCATTCAATAAATCTTCTTCCTGCTGAGTTAACGCAAAGTTTTTAGAATAGGAAGGATCAAAACGTGTTACGTAGTTTTTAGGTTTTAGTGGAAATTCTTGGCCATTGGCCATCGCTGGCAGCATGAGAAGCAGGAAGAAAAAATATTTCATAAAGGTTTTTTTTACGCACAATGCTGTGTGCTATTCCGAAAAAAATTAATTGAGTTATTTCCTTTTTCGAATTTACAGCCTCCAATCTCTAACTACCAACTACTACTACTGCCACCCCTATCCGAACTTCCACCGCCACCTCCGCTAAAACTGTCAGATGAGCTATCGTTGCTTCTTTCTCTTTGCATTCGCATCCTTCTTTCGTAGGCCGTATCGGTTTCATTATCGTATTTGATTTCGTCTTTATCGTTGATGACCGTGCAAAGTAGTATCTCTGCAAACGCCCCTAGGAGAAGAGGCACTAGTGCGTAAGGCGATTCTGTTACGAATACAGCAATAACTGTTAAAATTGCAGCACCTCCTAAAAACGAGACACCGAGCAAAAGATATTTTTGTTTCCGCTTCGGCTGGTTGTTCCATTTCTTAAGCGATGATAGATTGATGGCAAAAATTACCAGACCTACCAAAAAGGTAACGAGTATGGGAGTCTGCATTTTTTCAAAAGCAGTAGGTGGTTTATATTCATGGTGGCTGTAATAGATAAGTTTATCAACACCCGCATTGATGCCTTCATAGTAATTCTTCTCTTTAAAATGAGGCCCCATAAACTCGTCTTGAATTTGCCTGCATAATTCGGAGGGCAGTGCGGCTTCCAAGCCATAACCAATTTGAATTCTGTACTTACGGTCGTCAATAAAAATGGCAATTAGGATTCCGTTGTTTTTATCTTTTTGCCCGATGCCCCACTTATTGAAAATTTCTCTGGAAAAATCTTCCAAGTCATTGGCGCGTAAACTTTCGGCTACATAAATAAACAATTGGTTGGTCGTGCTGTCTTCAAAACTCCGGAGTTTGACGTTCAATTGATCTTCCTCGTATTGAGCGAGTACGCCTGCTTGGTCTGTCACATAATTGACGGGTTCAGTTACAAATCTCCCGTACAAAGTAATCTGAGCGCTTACGAATACTGGAAATAGAAACGCTAGAAGTAGGAATGTAAAATGTTTCATTGCTTGGATATATAATTTGGATAAAGGCTTTTAGTAACCCTAAACTCTACAGGATATGTTGTGGCCTCTGACTTTTCATCTGCATCTCCTTCGTTGGTGCGATAGATACTAAAAATAAAGTCAGCGTCATCCTCTTTTGCTTCTTTTCGTCCGGCTTTAAGTATGCCGATTAATTCAGGCATCGATTCATAAAACTCTTGCTGTTTAGCCGCCAACTCTTTTTCGTTTATATAACTTGCATCTCCGTATTCGATAGCCGTTATACCACAGCGTGGACATTTTGCGGATAGTATTGTTACTTGGCTAGTAACACCACCTTCGCTATTGTCGACCTTTCGTTCACGTACTGCAATCAACGAGTCGTTTGAAAAGAGATATAGGAATGACATTGTTGTTTCATTGCTTGATGATTTCATTGTCAGTGAATAGCTTCTAAGCTTATTGAATCTATCAAAGAACCATTTCTTTGTTTCCTCTTCTGTTTCAGTGCCATCAATACATGGGCCATCCTGACTTGGATAACAATAGGGTCTTCCCCAAAAATAATTTGACGTAACCGTAGCATATTGCATTGTATCGTATGCCTGAGCCAATTCGGTCATTCGATTGTTCATCTCTGCCACCAAAGAGTCTTTAGTGGTACCAGACAACAGTTCTGCGGTTTCGACTGTTGATGAAAATGTGGAAGATTCTTCAATTTGAGTTGTTACTGTATCTGCAACGATGGTTTGTGTGCTATCAGCGACCGTCTCATTATTTTTGCCAGGTGCACAACTTAAAAAGATTAAAAGGAATAAGCAGCAAAGGATAGACTTCATAAAGGGGGATATTAGATTATTGAATATTGGAGATCTATTTCCAAATGTCATAGTAATGAGCCTCACTTGAAATAGCATGATGATGCGATAGAGGTTTGCCTTACACGGCAAAAAGATACTTACTTCGAATCTTCCGCCTCCTTGATCAATTGAATGTTTGCCTTTTCGATTTCACTTAACCGATCGCTTACATTATCAAATTGCGGGTTATACCATGCCTTGCTGCCAAAGTAGTTTTTCAAAAACTTGTTCTTGAAAATATAGCCATAGGCTGCAAATGGCTCGTTGCGCATAATCATGAGTTCTTCTTTGGTTTTATCTGTTAGCTCTCCTTTTTCTAATAAGCGTTCAGATACTTCTGGGTATTCGCGCGGGTTTACATTTTCAAGTTTCCCATCACTAGTCAATTGAAAGTAGTGGAGTGCCTCCGTGGTTACTTCTTCTTGTGCACTTTCATCCCATTCAATGGTAGAATTAGTTACATACAGAATTTTTCGCTGCGTATCGTATCGATAGTTATACTCTTGACCACCTCCATCCGAACCAGAGGAGGGGTAAGAACTTCCGAGCAAAGCTTCCTCAATTAACGTTCCATCTTTTGAAAACGTAGCCGCATGCAATTCGTCTATTCCCGGCCCGACTTGCCTCATGTGGTTGAATAGAACTAAAATGATGGAGTCATTTCTGAGAATTTCCTTCGAGGTATAGCGCCCTACCTCATTATTTATCGACAAAGCAGAGAGAATGTCCGTTGAGATCTCCGTTCCTGGCGAATTGAATAGTTGAATGAATTTTCCAAAATCAGTTGAATCTTCTACTATTTGTACAGATTGAAGTGGTGTAGTGACTGGGCTATTTGCAAGGGTGCTGTCTTTGCTTTCTTGATTACTTTCCGTCTTATCTTTGCTTGTGCAAGCGACAAACACTTGTGAGCCAATTAGGATAGCGCCTATTAATCCTATGCTTTTTTTCATGCTAAACCAATTTTTCATTGATCGCCTTGCTCACTGCCTCCGTCTGTGAATGCACATGCAGCTTCTCATAAATTTTTCGAATATGGGAGCGTACGGTATCCAAACTGATTTCATATTCCGAAGCAATCATTTTATAACTGTTGCCCTTGCTGAGCGAGGTCAATACTTCTTTTTCTTTTGGCGTTAGTTGATAGGGGTTTTCAACAGTTGTCTTTAGTTGCATCGAACTCAATACCATGCGTGCAATGCTGGGCGACATAGGCGCTCCGCCCTCCATCACTTCTTCAATGGAGGAAAATAGTTTAGCGGAGATGTGCTTCTTCAACAAATAACCCGAAGCCCCCGCACAGATGGCATCAAACACATGTTGGTTATCGTCAAATACGGTAAGCATGAGAATAGGAATATCTTTATTGAAAGCACGAACCTTTGCCACAGCCTCAATACCGGTCATACCGGGCATGTCAATATCCATCAATAACAAATCGGGATTTTTACTTTGCAAATGACTGATTACTTCCACTGGATTTTCATAGGCTCCGAGAAGTTTCAGGTTGCTGTTCAGGCGTAACATCGATTGGATGCTCTCGCTCAACAACTGACTATCTTCATACAGTAAAATGGAATGTGGTATCATATTGAGACTGTAAATATCACTCTTACTTATATGTGGCGGTATCGCATCATCATGCGATGGGTACCTCCAGCATAACCTCCGTCCCTTTGCTAATAGCACTTCGCAGTTCAAGAGTTCCGTTTATCTCTTTTGCGCGTTCGCGCAAATTGCGTAGCCCATTTCCGGCCTTTATGGTTTGTTCGTCAAAGCCCTGTCCATTATCTTTAATGGACATGACTAATGAATAATCTTGTATATGAAGATTGATTTCAATCTTGTCTGCTTGACTATACTTGGCGGCATTGTTGATGGTTTCTTTATAGATTAGAAAAAGATTTTTTCGTTGGTCCGCATTTAATGTCACATGCTCAATACCATTTTCAGTAAACTGATATTCGATGTTTCTCAATTCAAAAATTTCCGAAGCAAATTCTCTCATGCGGATAAGCACCTGGCTCATGGAATCATTACGCGGGTTAATAGACCACACCATATCGCCCATGTCTTCCATCATGCGGGCCGATTGATCACCAATGCGTTGGAGGTAACTTTGTGTATTTCCATTTTTTTCTACGAGCGCCACTTGACTGAGGATATTGATACTGGAAAGCGCTGAGCCCATATCGTCATGCAAATCGCGGGCAATGTTGTTGCGCACTTTTTCAATTTCGAGTAATCTTTTTGTTCGGTTCATTATCCGATAACGATTCACCAACAAGACTGCGATCACTAAAATTGAAATCAAGCCGATGCTGCCTAATATTATGATTACCCGTTGTCTGCTAAGCGTTAACGTTTGTAACTCCTGATCTTTTTTTAGCAAAGAGATTTCTTTTTCTTTTTTCTCGTTATTATATCTTTCTTCTAATTCTTTCAATTGAAGCAGAACACTATTTCCTTGCACACTGTCGATTAATTCCATGTGCAGCTTCAGGTAGGTAAAAGCTTTATCATATTGTTGTTTCGATGCATAGTATTCGCTCAGCCTTGAATATTCAAACGCCTGCCTCTGACGATCACCCGAACGAATGGTTGTACTAAGGTTGTACAAAAGAGTAGACTCTGCCACTCTTCCTTTTTGATTTTCAATATCGATGCCGATTAGCTCTGATTTTATCTGCCCGCTTAATGTGCTGTCATGAAGTTCTTCGGCAAGCTTCAAACCTTGATTCAGATTTTCCTTCGCGCGCTCAAGGTTACCCATCCGCTTATACAAAAGACCAAGCTGATGCTGGGTGCGACTTACTTCATTGGGCATTTTAATTTCAGTGGCAATTTTTATACCCGTTAGATAGTACTCCTCCGCGCGATTGAACTCTCCTAATTCTTTGTACACATCACCAAGTCCAGTGCCAGAAGTTACTAACCCGCGCCTGTCTCCCAATTCTTCTTTTAATTTCAAGGAACGCTCGAGGTATTTTTTTGCGTCAGTATACTGTTTCAGCTGAAAAAGGTCTTTTCCGAGACTATGCAAACAATATGATTGGCCACGCTTATTTCCAAGCTTTTCAAACAAGCGAAGTGACTGCAAATGTGACTCGGCGGCTTTTTTAAATTCGCCAAGGTTGGTGTAAAGATTACCCAGATTAAGTAATTGACCTGCCTTATTTTCGTCTTCAATTTTCCAGATGCTCAAATTTTCAAGCATATGAGGTAACGCCTTTTTGTATTCACCTATGTTTTTATAAAACAAACTAACGGCTTGATTATAATTAAACTTCATTCTATAGTTTTCCGGGTTATCCTTAACAAGTTTTTCTGAGGCGTGAATGAAATAGTAGGCACTATCCAGGCCTCCGGATTGTTGATAGCAGGTTATCAAGTAATTATAGGCAGTTGATAACCATCGTACTTCTTGTGGCGTATCGGCTAAGGAGACTACCCGCAATGCTAATTTTTTTGCCTGGGCCATATCTTTGCGTAAAAATTCGTTAGTTAAACCAAGCAAGGCATGAAGCTCTGTTGTGTCGTGTCGCTGTAAAGCAACAATGCGTTGAAGGCTATCGGTAACTTTGTTTTGCCCATGACAACCCAAAGCCGAGGCCGTAAAACATATCACAAAACATAGAACGAACTTTTGCATGGCACAAAAGGTACGTTTTTTTGGTAATATTTTTCTCCTTCTTCTTTTTTACCTTGCGATTCGTTCCCAAACTGAAAATGCCTGAAAAGAAACTATTCCTACTCGATGCCTACGCACTAATCTACCGCGCCCATTTTGCGTTTACCAAAAACCCGCGCATCAACTCCAAGGGAATTAATACCTCTGTTCCATTTGGCTTCACCAACACGTTACTAGAGGTTTTGCAAAAGCAGAAGCCAACGCATATTGCGGTTGCATTTGATACTTCAGCCAAAACTTTCCGCGATGAGATTTTTACCGAATACAAAGCCACCCGGCAAGAAACGCCCGAAGATATTCGAGCAGGTGTACCTAAAGTAAAGGACATTATCCGAGGCTTCAACATCCCTATTTTGGAAATAGATGGCTACGAAGCGGATGACATCATCGGCACCATTGCCAAGAAGGCAGAGAGAGAAGGGTTCACTGTTTATATGATGACTCCCGACAAAGACTTTGGTCAACTGGTAACCGACAACATTTTGTTATACAAGCCCGCCTACATGGGCAACTCGGTAGATATTCTCGGCCCGAAAGAGGTGTGTGAAAAGTGGGATATTGAAAATGTACTTCAGGTAATTGACATCCTTGGTTTGCAGGGCGACACCTCCGATAATATTCCCGGAATACCCGGTGTAGGGCCCAAAACGGCAGCCGAACTTCTGAAGCAATACAAGAGTGTAGAGAACATTATTGCTCACGCCAGCGAACTAAAAGGAAAATTGAAGGAACGCGTAGAGCAATTTGGAGAACAAGCTATTCTCTCGAAGAAATTAGCTACTATTATTTTGGATGTCCCTGTCGAGTGGAATGAAAAAGACCTGGAGTATTCTGGCCCGGATGCGGAAAAACTTAAGCCCATTATAGAAGACTTGGAGTTTAAGACGATGGCTCCGCGGATTTTTGCAGCAACAGCAGGATCCTCGGTTGTCAGCACGCCAGCGGCAGTAGCTAAACCAGCACAGCTTTCAATGTTTGGAGGGGAGGAAACAACAGTTGGTGTCGTTGAAGAGAGTGAAAAAAAAGTACACGACCATTCAACGGTTAACTACAAAAAACTCAATGAAGAAGAAGCAAATCACCTGGCCGCAAGGCTTAAAGAACAAAAGGAGTTTTCATTTGAAGTACTCACCGATCAGGCAGATCATTTTGATTTTGCGATAACCGGGTTGCTCATTTCGCCATCACCTACCGAAGCCTTTGAACTTGAACAAAAATTAGTTTCTGTATTTCGCGAGGTGTTTGCAGATGAGGGCATCGTTAAAGTAGGCCACAACATTAAGTTGCCGATTCTTGCACTAAAAAAATCAGACATCGAAGTGAAGGGCGCCCTGTTCGACACCATGCTCGCCCACTATTTGATTGAGCCCGAAGCCTCACACGATTTGGGGATCATTTGCAATCAGTATCTCGGCTATCAGCTTTCTGTCGAGACAGAAGTGCACGCGCGCTTTGAACGTGTGGACCAAACGCTTCAGTTGAAGATAAAATTACAAAAGGAGTTAGAGAGGCGAGGTCACTCACGCCTGATGCGTGATGTGGAGATGCCGTTGTTGCACGTGCTGGTAGCGATGGAGTTTGAAGGCGTGGCTTTAGATGAACAAGCCCTTCAGGTGATGTCTGAAGCGTTGAGAAAAGACAGCGAAAAAGTACAGAAGGAAATTTATGAAATAGCCGGGCAGGAATTCAACATCGGCTCGCCCAAGCAACTAGGCGAAATCTTGTTCGACAAGATGAAGCTGATGGACAAAACCAAAAAGACAAAAACGGGTCAGTACGCAACGGGCGAAGAGGTTTTGTCTAAGTTGGCGGATGAACACGAAATCGCGAAGAAGATATTGGATTACCGTGAATATGAGAAACTGCGATCCACGTATGTAGACGCACTTCCAAAAATGGTGAGTCAATTTGATCACCGGGTACATACAGATTACCGACAGGCAGTCGCTGCAACGGGTAGACTAAGTTCGAATAATCCCAATTTGCAAAACATTCCCATTCGCACAGAGAAAGGAAGGCAGATACGCAGTGCCTTTGTTCCACGCAGCAAGGATTTTCTTTTCATGTCTGCCGATTACTCGCAAATTGAATTACGCATAGCTGCCTCGTTTGCAAAGGATGAAACGATGATTGAAGCATTTCGATTGGGGCGAGACATTCACACCACGACCGCTGCTAAAGTCTTCAAAGTGGAAATTGACAAAGTGACACCCGATATGAGGCGCAAGGCGAAAGAGGTGAACTTTGGAATTTTGTACGGCAGTACTGCTTTTGGCTTGGCGCAAAATCTCAACATCTCAAGAACAGAAGCCGCAGAGATTATTGAATCCTACTTTAAAGAATTTTCGGCCATCAAGCGCTACATGGACGATAGTATCAACTTGGCGCGGGAGAAAGAGTATGTAGAAACCATCTTAGGAAGAAGAAGATATTTGCGTGACATCAACTCGCGCAATATCTCTACCCGGGGCTTTGCAGAGCGCAACGCCATCAATGCGCCCATTCAGGGAAGTGCCGCAGATATTATCAAGATTGCGATGATCAACATTCACCGCTGGTTGCAAAAGGAAAACCTACAAACCAAAATGATTTTGCAGGTGCACGATGAATTGGTGTTCGACCTTCATCAAGATGAAGTTGAAATAGTAAAGCCCAAGATCAAAGAACTCATGACATCTGCCGTGATTTTGGATGTGCCTATGGAAGTGGAAGTTGGGGTAGGGAAGAATTGGCTGGAGGCTCATTAATTGGTGAATTGATATTGAAATGAACGATTGCAAAAGTTTCTAGCCCCCTAATAATATTTTTCATTATTCATTTTACTTCCAGCTGCTTTACTCGTATTAGTAACAAAGTAGGAAATGCCTAAACAACTTGATGCAGCACTGATCGCAAAAGCCATGGCAGGCGATCGGCAGTCCTTCAGGCATGTAGTAGAAACATATCAGGGATTTTTATATGGAGTAGCCTATCGGTATCTGGCCAACGAGGCGGATGCGGAAGATGCTGTACAAGAGACTTTTGTTAAACTATGGAAGAATTTTTCCAAGTATCGGCCTGAAATAAAACTAAGCACATGGCTGTATCGCATTTTAGTGAATCACTGTTTAGACCATAAGAAAAGTTCTTCCCATCGGAGTAAGTCGTTTCAAGCATCATATGAAACCTCCCTTCAACAAGGAGGAATAGACACTCCGTTGAATGAATTAACTGGGAAGGAATTGGCACACTTACATCAACTTGCCATTGAGCAACTGATAGGTAAGCAAAGGATGATTTATGTATTACGTGAAATGGAGGACTTAGAACCAATAGAGATTTGTCATCTGATGTCAATGAACGAAGATCAGGTTAAGAGTAACTTGTACCATGCCCGTAAAAAAGTGCAGGAGTTTATTAAGAGACAATATTTAAAATGATAAAAACATGAATTGTCAAGAGTGTGAAGAGAATATCTGGGTATATGCTGAGCTCTCATCGGCAGAGAAGGCTGGGTTATACAGTCATATACAAATATGTGCTGATTGCAGAAGGCTCTATGAGGAAATGCAGGCCGTTAGTCAGATTTTAAAACATGCAACACCCATAGTTCCTGAGCCAAAAAATGCTGCAGCACTTACAAGTCGAATTATGGATGAATTACCATCCAAGAATCAATCTTGGCATGCGCTTTTTTTGTCTTCATTGGATAACGCCTGGGTGCAAAATTCGTTGCGTCTCGTTTCAATGGTGTTGATTGTGCTTTTTGTATGGGAAAATAACCCCGATTCAAACCAATTGACAAAGCACTTCCCCAGGGGGAAGACGGTCGTTCTCAATAGCATCGCCTTTATTAGGAAGTATGATGAAATAAGGATTGCGCCAAAGAAAGTAACCTTTTATCAGCGATACAAGAAAGTAAAGAAGTCTCACATTTAATTTGCCATTATGAAAAACTACAAAGTCAGATTTAGTTTATACTTCTCGATATGTTGTTTACTGGTATTTTCCTCGTGCGAGCACCGAGTGGAAATGAAGACAGTTGTGCATGAGAACGGAAGCCTGGATAAAAAAATTGTCTTGCTTTCTAAAGAGCAGAAACAAGACACTAATAATTATTTTGGTATTGGTACGAAACAGGGCTGGGAAGTTTCAGTTGATTCAACTCAGTCTATAGCTTCTTCGAAAGAAGATTCAAGCAAAAAGGAAACAAAATATACTTACTCATTTAGTAAATCATTTCAATCAGATGACATTGCAAATAATGAATTAGCAACCCCGTCCGATTCTTTGTTTCGAGTTACCAGCAAGTTTAAGAAAAAGTTTCGGTGGTTTTATACGACTTACTTATATTCAGATACCTACCATGCAATTAATCGTTTTAGACTTTCTGCAAATGACTATCTAACGGAAGTTGATTTTCAATTTATTGACAATCTGCCAGCTGAGGGTAAGCCAATTACCAAGGCTGACAGTCTGTTTCTAAACAAATTGAACGAGCGAATTTTTGACCATTATGCTAACCGAGCCTATTTTGAAGAGTATTTTCAGTTATTGACCGACTTGGCGAGCGCATCACAAAGAGAAAAACTGGTAAGACATCAAGAATCAATTTATAAATTGTTATCCGATAAGGATAGTAAGTTGGATAGCGACCCTTGGCCTTCGTTACTTGATAGCCTGGGAATAGGTATTGATGTGTCTTCGTCAGAGTACAGAACCAGAAAGACATGGGCAGAAAGCAAATTCAACTTTATGTCGTGGGCGAGCGAGGGAAAATACAAGCATGCGATTGCATTGGATGGTGAAATAGTAAATCATAATGCAGACTCCGTAGCGGGCAATGAGTTTTGTTGGACCCCTTCTTATTTAAAATTTGCATTTAAGGACTATACATTTTTCGCAGAAACCAAAAAACCCAATATACCAGCATGGGTTGTGTCAATCTTAGTTCTTCTTGCTGTAGTGTGGGGATTACGAAAGAAAATGTGAAAGTGACTACTATCGGTTAGGTTGAAATTAAATTTCCGCAATCGATTTAATTTTCCCAAATTCTGAAAAGATTACATCGCTGGACTTTCATTAAGTGGATGAATTAACTTTGTATCTTAGTTAACAACTATTCAATGAACCCAACACAACTTCTTGGTCTTTCGGCCGGCGCCTTCACTACTATTGCATTTCTTCCTCAAGTCATTAAGACGTGGAAGAGCCGCTCTGCCAAAGATTTATCACTCGGAATGTTTTCGCTTTTTTGTTTAGGCGTTGCGATGTGGTTAGCGTATGGTATTTTGGTAAATGATGTACCCGTGATTGCTGCAAATTTGCTCACACTAATTTTGGCCGGAATTTTATTGTTCTTTAAACTTCGGTTTAAGAATTAGATTTGTGTCTTTGTGCCTTAGCGGTAAAATTATCACTGCTAAGACACTAAGCCACAAGACTTCAAACGGAAAATCAAAATTTCACTCTTAGAGTGCCAAAAATATTTCTTCCGGGTGCATTGATCCCAGAGGCAAACGTTCGGTACTGCATATCCATAAGATTATCGATGCCTGCTTGCAGGGCAAAGGTCTTGTTGATTTCATAAGAGCCCCTAAGATTAATAGTGTACCATCCGGGCATACCTGAAGGAGTTGCGTACTGCAGGTTGTCTTCACCACTATTACTGTAATCATCCAGACTCTTTTCTAAACTAAAATTTGCAAAGGCTTCGGCTCGTATTTTTTTAGTAACATAGAGTATCCCACCTCTTCCAAAAACTGGGGCAATGTGATCCAAAGGTGTTTCAGTACTACCTGGGTTTAGGACGCGTCCATAGGTAAAATTGTAAGAAGCAGTAAGTGAAAATTGTTGAGTAAAATCGTATCGCCCACCAAGCGTGTAGCCATACAAGTACGCCTCCGCAGCATTTTGACTGGTAAAAACGTTGGCAGGAAACCCATTGTAGGTGATGGTAGATTGTCCATTGTAAGTGGAAGGCCTCACGACTATTGCATCCAAGAATTTAGTATAGAATCCTACCGCCTCTATTCGTGCTTTCGAGCCAAAGAAACGAGTTAAAGCCAAGTCTGCGTTGATGGTGCGTTCAGGGCTCAGGTCTGAGTTTGGCAAGACGAGCGTACCAGCAGATGTTGAAGTACCCGTTTGTGTATCGAAAATTTTTCCGAGATCATCAAAATTGGGGACGCGAAACCCGGTGCTTCCCATCAACGAAAATTTCCATGAAGTGGGCGTGTATACCAACCCGAGATTTCCGCTGGCGTACGTATTTTCTTGACTAATTCTTTTAAAAGGAAAAGCAAAAAACTGTTGGCTAGAAAAACTTGAAAACAGAGTGCTGTATCCGAGGCGAATCCCATCATTCAAATAGAGGTTTTCTGAAAGCTCTTTCGTGTGCGTAATGTATAGGGCATAAAGACCCATCACGTTTTCGCCATCAGGATAGCGAGTACTAATTGAAGTAAATGACTGATTTGCAATATTGGTGCGAGTGGCAGTTGAGTTCAACACGTTGTATTGACCATCAAATCCGTATCTGATTTTATGTCCTTTGATCTGTTTGTTAAAATCAATATTTAAACCATATACGCTGATTTTTTCCATTCGGCTATCCCGATTATTGCTGTTAAAATTTCGGGTGATCCGGCTTTCTTCAACATCTTGATAGCTCGCTGTGGCTGTTACTCCATCAGCCCATTTTCCTAAATCCGTTATCTTGATGGAATAGCTTCCCATAAATCGTTTCTCCGGGCCATAGTTCCATTCGGCAGTACGCAACCCTACCCTATTCGCACCCTGATCGGTAAGCCGATCGTAGCGCGGGATGTTCGTTGAACTAGAATATTGAAAGTTCAACTGATGGCTTACGCGATCACTTGCTTTGTATAGAAACTTCTGAAGTAAATCCCATTGACGATAGCCGCTGAATTTCTGTATCAACGGGTCCGTGTTATCGACCAACAAATCACCTGAATTGTCCGGGGCACGCACCACATACTGATTGCGCAAGCCTAAGGGCTGATCAAGATTAGGATTTTTTTCTTTGCCCATTCGGAGATCCCCGAAATCGCTTAGGGTAAAGGAAGTAAATGACCCCAATTGATTATCAGCAATAGCCAAATCAAAATGTAAAGTCTTTTCATCATTGACAGAGCTAAGTCGCACAAAGCTTTCTCCTGAAATATTCGTTTTACCGTCAACAGTTGAAAGCTGCGGATTGCGCGTGTAGAAGTGAATTACACCGCCCAGTGCATCGCTTCCGTACACCGTGGAAGAAGGGCCAAATAAAATTTCAGCATGATCTAAGTTGTTGTTATCCACTCTCAGCACATTTTGTGAATGGCCGGCTCGATAAATAGCGTTATTCATTCTTACTCCGTCAACAACTAACAAAACACGACTGGCCTCGAAGCCACGCATGATCGGACTACCTCCTCCTTGTTGGCTGCGTTGCATAGCTACCATACCAGTATTTTGCAAGAGGTCGGCCGTTGTTTGAGAGTTAAGTGATCTAATAACCGATGGACGAATCATGTACACCTGCTGAGCCACTTCTCTTCGTTGCTCTGGAATCTTGTTGGCAGAAATGACCACTTCCGTCAAATAGGAAGTCTTCAGTGTATCACGTTCTTCGTTTTCCGAATACTGTGCCTTTGCGGAAAAGCATAGAAGTACAATTACGAGTGTATAGAAAATCTTCATCGATACAGTTAGAATAAAATAGAAAATTCACCGATGGTGTAATCGCCATGGTTAAAAGTTAAACACAGAAAACTAATTCAGCATTTAGGAGGAGGAGAGTCGATGGAAAAGTAAAAAGAGGAGTACAGCATTGAGTAGGCTGGAGAAATATTTTGTGCCAACTCTCTAGCAAAACAAAAATTAGATTGGGGCGAAATAAAATCCAATGAAAAAAATTGGAACAATTGCGCAGGAACTGGTTTTTTATCGGATGAAGAACGTTTTACCACTTCGTCTAAAAACCCGAGCAAGTTGTCCTCCGCGCCATCGTGCAGGGCATAGACAAAATAAATCCCATCTTTCACTTCCACTCGGGCGATGTCGTACATTTTGCCGTTCAGTTCCAATTCATCCTCTTCGTGCAGTGATTTCTGGTATTCTGATTTTGTTAACTGAATCAATTCCAGCTGATCTTCAGGAATGGATTTCAATAGCTGTTTCATCTCTTGCCGAATAGCCATCAGCCGCACGCCAAAATAGGTGTATACTCCCGCAAAATGCAGTAAAAAAAGAGACACAAAAGCTATTGCGAATAGTTTTTTCATTGATGGGCAGGCAATCTAATGAAAATTGACAAAAAAGCAGGCGATTTGTTGATAGACGGGGCAGGAGAAAAATGTAACTAAATGCAAGGTCCAAAGTCCCTAAGTTTGCTAGAATGGAATAGGGCATCAAATTTTCCTAGCGTCTTTGCGCCTTTGCGTGAAAAATTCTAATTTACAGAATGACTGAGCTATTCTATACTGAAAAACTAAAAGTACTTCTTCCGCAATACCAAGAGTTCTTAAAGACGGATGTGTATCCCATCGAACTCGGGATTATCACCAAACCGTTTCGGCAATCGCTGCCACTTATCAAAGCCTTACGGGAAAAGGCAAAAGCCAAGAAACTATTTGCGCCCCATTTATCACCGGAGGAGGGTGGTGTAGGGTTGAATCTAATGGAGTTTGCACAAGTGAGTGAGGTGTTAGGCACTTCGCCCTTAGGTCATTTGATTTTTAATTGCAATGCCCCCGATATCGGCAATATGGAACTGATGCATCAGTTTGCTTCGGCTGAATTGAAAAAGAGATACCTGCACCCACTCATGAACGGAGAGATTCGTTCCTGCTTTGCAATGACTGAGCCTGAGTTTGCCGGTTCTAATCCAGTGAATATGGCGACCACAGCTCAACGGGAAGGGAACCAATATGTAATCAACGGACACAAATGGTTTACAACTGCGGCTGATGGGGCAAATTTTGCCATTGTTATGGCGGTGACCGATCCACAAAATGTGAATCCCTATTTGCGAGCGAGCATGATTTTGGTGCCGCTTGATAACCCGGGCTATGAGCTAGTGCGCAACATCTCAATTATGGGAGAAGCAGGCGAAGACTATTTCAGTCACGCAGAAGTGCGATTTACCAATTGCAAAGTTTCTCTTGAAAATTTGATTGGTAAAGAGGGACAAGGCTTTGCATTGGCGCAGGCGCGGTTGGGGCCAGGGCGCATTCATCATTGCATGCGTTGGATTGGCATTTGTGAACGTGCTTTTGACTTAATGTGTAGCCGAGCCGCCAACCGAAAGCTGAACGACCATAAATTTCTAGGTCATCAACAAATTATTCAAGCATGGATTGCAGAATGTAGAGCCAATATTAATGCGGCACGACTTATGGTTTTGCACACGGCATACAAAATGGAGAAAGAAGGCGCGAAAGCTGCCAAAGAAGAAATCTCAACGATCAAATTTTTTGTGGCGGATGTGCTGATGAAAACACTTGACAGAGCTATTCAAGTCCATGGCGCACTTGGTATAACAGACGATACACTTCTTTCATTTTGGTATCGGCATGAGCGAGGAGCTAGAATTTACGATGGCCCTGATGAAGTTCACAAGGTATCTTTGGCAAAGGCGATTTTAAAAAATTACGGACTAGAAAAATAGCCATGCTTGATCAGCCCACCACCATTCGTGCAGGCGAAGAGCTTGACACCAAAAAAATTTCAGCCTATTTGAGCGAGTCACTGAGTGTACTTTCTAGTGAAATCGTTGTCCAGCAGTTTCCAAGTGGATATTCAAATCTCACCTATTTAATCCGAGCAGGAAAAGACGAATACATTTTGCGTAGGCCACCTTTTGGTGCCAACATCAAATCAGCACACGACATGGAGCGTGAGTTCAATGTGCTGTCGTTTTTGCAAAAAGCCGGTTTTAAAAAAGTGCCGGAACCAGTTCTATTTTGTGGTGATGAAAGTGTGATGGGCGCAAAATTTTATTTGATGAAACGAGTCAATGGGGTGATACTTCGCAACCGAGTGCCTAAAGGAATGACCATTGACCCCGCTACATTTAATCAGCTTTCGAAAGCTGCAATCGATCAATTGGTGCAGCTTCATCAACTAAACATAAAATCAACGGGTCTTGATCAGCTTGGGAAACAGGAAGGCTATGTGCAACGTCAGGTAGAAGGCTGGACAAAACGCTACGTTAACGCGCAGACCGATGACATTGCAGTCATGAATGAAGCCGCGGAGTGGATGCAGAAAAATATTCCAACGTCTGCTAAAGCCTCATTCATTCATAATGATTACAAATACGACAACTTAGTTCTTAATCCCGGTAACCTGACAGAGATCAAAGCTATCTTAGATTGGGAGATGGCCACCGTGGGCGATCCTTTGATGGATTTAGGAACAACTCTTGCGTACTGGGCGGAGGCAAATGACTCCGATGCATTAAAGCCGTTCAATTTAACGTGGATGTCCGGCAACATGACGCGAAGTGAAATGGCGAACTATTATGCTGAAAAATCCCAAACTAATATTGACGATATAGTATTCTATTATGTTTTCGGAAGTTTCAAAGTAGGCGTGATTTGCCAACAGATTTATCATCGCTACAAGCAAGGTCATACACAAGACCCCAGATTTGCTTCATTAATCTATGTAATCAAAGCGTGTGGAGAGAATGCGGAGAGAGCAATTACTAATTTGAAAATTTGAAAATTTTATTAATTTGAAAATGTATAGTTTCGCATTAGTTCAACCATTTTCAAATTTTCAAATCGACTCATTTTTAAATTGTTTATGCAAGAAATAAAAAACGTCCTCATTCTCGGAGCCGGAACACTCGGAAGCAGAATTGGTTTGCAGGCGGCCATCTCGAATTATTCAGTAATTATTTGCGACATCCACGAAAGCGCATTGGAACAATCTCTTAAGGTGATGCACAAGGTGTTGAGGTATGCGGTCAAGATGGGAATGATAAAAGAAGACGATAAGCCTGCAATACTTTCGAGAATACAGTTTACAACCAATCCGCAAGAAGCCGTAAAAGATGCCGACATCATCAGCGAAAGCGTTACGGAGAACCCTGCAATCAAAGAAAAAGTCTGGAAGCAATTTGGCGAGATAGCGCCACCGAAGACGATTTTTACTACCAACACATCGTACCTATTACCTTCACAATTTGCCACACTCTCCGGTCGGCCAGAGAGGTTTTGCGCTTTTCATTTTCACGATGTGTTTACGGCTCGTGTGGTGGATATCATGCCTCACCAGGGCACGAATCCTGATTTGCTTGAATTGCTTTTCGATTTCGGAAAGAAGTTAAATCAGGTACCAGTGTTGGTAAAAAAAGAATCACCCGGCTATCTATTCAATTTTATGCTGATGGCGTTGATTGGCGCAGCGGGCAGATTAAAAACGAAAGAGTTGGGCAGCATCGAAGACATCGATAAATCCTGGATGGTGAACTTTAACATGCCCATGGGACCCTTTGGAATCTTAGACAATATCGGGTTGGATACGGCCTGGCACGTGACAAAGGACAGAGAAGACCACGCCTCGAAGGATTTTGCGGCTCTGCTGAAAACGTATGTCGATCAAGGAAAATTGGGCGAAAAATCGGGTGAAGGCTTTTATCACTACCCAAATCCTGCTTATAAAGACATAGATTTTTTGACAAAATAACTAACTTCATACTTGGTTTACCAAAACCGACAGAAAGTTAACATATGCGCATTTTACCATTAGTCTTATTTTGGTCTTTGCTTTTGTATTCCTGCAAAGAGGTAACCTTTACAGAGCCACAGCCCAAAGGCATCGCTTCGTTGAAAGAAGTTCCAATGAAGTTGCAAGGCACGTATCAGACGGTAGATGAAACCACCGGACAATTTTCTGACACACTGATCATCGAATCTTGGGGCTACCACTTTAAGGACAAAAATGAAAAGGACTGGCTAACACGCGGCACCATTAGCGATACCCTTGTTATCAAATTTTACCAGAACTATTATTTTATCAATTTTAAATCCCAAGGTCAGTGGGTACTTCGATTGATTCAACAAGAACCATCCGGTACCATTCGATTTTTGTCAATCGATTTGCGAGACGAGAAAAAGCGAAAAGAAATTTTGAAAAAACTAAAACGCAAAATATCTTTTACCGAAGTGCACACGAAAGAAGACGATATCTTCTATCAAATCGATCCTACGCCAGCTCAACTGATGATGTTAATTAAGGAAGGCTATTTTACGGGAGATAAACTCCAAAAAATAAAATAGTTTGTGTTGTAATCGGTGAAATTGCCCCCCCAATAGTCACTATAAGTCATTACAAAAATAAAACTTGTGTCAGGTTGAGCTTGTCGAAACCTCGATTTCCAACACAAATAGCCTTCGACAGGCTCAAGCTGACAAGACAACAAATATTTTGAGGTGACTTCTAGCCTTTTTGCACTTTGGGATTATTTCAGGATACTCAAAAACGCCATCCCTAAGTTGTCAGAGATATTCTTTCTGTACTTTGGACTCTTCCTATACTCGTCCGTCATAAACAATTTCCAGATTTCATCCCAGTCACTTTGCTTCGACATGACGAACGCCAGTTGCTCTGGATCACCAAACTCCAAATTTTGTTTCTTTATCGGCAGTCGTTTCCGGTTCGCGTCTACAAATTCAGTAAAATCGAGAATGGTAAATATCTTCGGGTTTGCTGCAATCTTTTTGAGTATTTCCTGACCAGATGGACCGTATGTGATGGTTAATGAAGGCCAGTTCTCTTTTTTGATCTTGTTGATGTATTTTACATGTGTGCTGCCTCCAATGATCTCCGCTGTGTAGCCCTCCAATTTTTTGGATAGCTCGGCAAAATTAGCAACAGCGGGTGCTTCTTTATGGGTTAATAAAACAATCGGGTTAGAGATGAACGGTGGAGTAAACTTCAGTATTTTTTTGCGTTCGTCTGTAATGGTCACATTTGTTACACCTAAGAGATTGGTACTTTTCTGAGTGGTGGAAAGAAAATTGGTAAACACCGGTTCTTTACCAACGTACTGAAGAGTAATTTTTTTGTTATGCTTCGCCTGGACGTAGTCGACAAAATCTTTGAGAATCTCTACACAAAGACCCTCTGGTTTGCCGTTCACCTCTTGAATCAAGCCAGCTTGTTCGTAATAGAGTACAGCCAGGGTTCCACTTCCATTTGCCTTGGTGGTTGCCCAACTATCACCAGTTACTTGCGCGGAAAGTTGATAACCTAGTACAATCAGAATTGATAAAAATCCGGTCTTTTTGTTCATACGATCATTGTTTGCAATACAATGATAACTGATCAGAAGCTTAATAAATGCGAATTCTTGCTCAAGAACTTACACGATCCAAAAAACCTTGTCAGGTTAGCCGGGGGTTAACCAATTTTTTGTCTAGCCATTGGAGAAATAAAATGAAGGCTAAACTGAACACAAACAGGCCTGGGTAGCTCGCCCAAAATTTGAATGCACCAAAGCTCGGCTTGAAGCCACTAAGTACGCCACCGACCACCGCACCTAGCAAAAGCACAAAGATCCCAACGGCCAGCCAACGCAAGTCATATGCAACAGATTTGGCCTCCCGATTTTCGATCTGCTTAATTACAGTATCCGCAAAATTGATGGGCAAATTAAAGTTAGGTTCTGTGGAAATAGCATGGAAGACCTTTCTATAAGCAAGACCGTCTGCACTATCGTCAGCGCCACCAGCTAGAATTTTCTTTTGAAGTTCTTCGTCTTTGGTTTCCATAGCTTTATATCCATTCTTCTTTGCCAAGGTACTTCTTTACTTTTTCTTTTAATAAATGTCGCGCCCGAAAAAGATAGTTTTTTACAGTGCCCTCGGGCATACCTGTCACGTTTTCAATCTCTTGGTAATTCATTTGATCTACATGATACAACGTAAGCACCATTTTGTATTGTGCGGGAAGCTGATCCACCAATTTCAGAACAAGCGCATTCATCTCTTTGTCTTCTAAGCTTTCCTCGGGGTTCTCATCTGAAATAAAGTGAGCCGTAAAGCTTCCCTCTTCAGGTATGTTGCTGATTTCAATTTTCTTCTTTCGCAGATGGTTCACACCAAGTCTGTAAGCGATCGTGGCTACCCACGTGCTCAATTTCGATTGAAAATTGAATTCTCCCAACTTCTCATACACCTTCAAAAACACATCTTGACACAGCTCCTCTCTGTCTTCTTTGTCATCGATCAGCCGCGCGACCATGTGCGCCACCAATCGCTCATTTTGTTTAATGAGTTGCCTAAAGGCCATCCTGTCGCCACCTAATACTTGCGATACCAAGGCCCTTTCATCCATCATTTTGGGGTTAGACACAGCCCGAAGATAAGATGTTGCAGGGAAAGTTAGTTATTGTTTGCCGGTTCCTGGTTTCCAGTCTACCGTGTTAGGCGAACCAGAAACGGGTAACTGGGAACTAGAAACGCCAATACCTTGACCTTAACTATTTTAATTAACAGTGCAACAATATTGAAACGACTTGTGTCTAACCCCCCAAACAAGAAAATATTTAAAAACTACTTTATGAATACCAACGAATTATTAATGCCTGTTTCGATTTTAGGTAGCCTTGGCGTATCTATTTATTTCTTTACAAAGGTGATGACCGACTACATTCTAAAAAAGAAAATGATTGACAAGGGTTTTGTGAACGATGAGACACAAGCCATTTTTAAGCAACATGCTTCCGCGATAACCAACAAATATTCATCTCTAAAATGGGGGTTGATTACACTCTTTGCCGGACTTTCTTTGGTACTTATGGAATATATTCCATTTGATTCGTACTCTCCACTGCCCTATGGCCTGTTTGCTGTTTCAGTGTCTATCGGTTTTTTGATTTACTATTTTATGGTCAAACATTCAACTGACAAGTAACATTATAGACGGCTGGCCGTCTCCTGTACATCACACTTTTTTGATTCCATAAATTTCAATACCATGTTTAGAAATTATCTTAAGACTGCATTCCGCAGTTTATTAAGGCATCGATTTTTCTCGTTCATCAATATATTTGGCTTAGCCGTTGCTATGGCGCTGTCGATGGTCATCATCATGTTGGTGGCCGACCAGATGACGTATGATAGGTATAACACCAAACGGGATCGTATTTATCGACTTAACACCATTCCACAGGGACCAGACGGAGCTTTAAATGAGTATGCTACAACTACGCTACCATTGAAGCAAGAACTTCTCGATAATTATACGGGTGTAGAGAAGGCAGTTCGTATCATGCGTGGTTTCGGCAACTTGTGGGTGGAGATGGAGCAGAACGTGAACATCCCCATTGCGGGATATTATGCAGACTCAGAAATATTAGACGTGTTCGAATATGAATTGGAATATGGTGACTCACGCACAGCATTGGTAGAACCCTATTCCGTAGTGCTTACCAAAAAGGCCGCAAAGAAATTATTCAAGCAAGAGAATCCCATTGGCGAGTCTTTTAAAGTAGGCGAAGAAGGGCCTTATAAAGTGACAGGCATATTAAAAGAGACGAAAAACAAATCGCACATTCCCTTTGAAGCACTGGCAAGTATTAGCTCGGTGAAAAGTTTAGAGGCACAAAGTAAGCAGGGCAAACAATTAGATAATTGGTACAACTACACTGCGGGCTGGGTATATGTATTACTAGAAAAAGGAAAGCAACTAAAAGACATGCAAGCAGCACTTACAAAGATTGAACAAAAACATTTTACCACACTCACCAACCCCGACACGCAACGAAAAGTAAAATACAAGCTTCAGCACTTGATGAACATTACACCTGGCCCTTTTCTCAACAACATGATTGGGCCATTTCTCCCGTGGATTTTCGTGTACTTCTTTATAGGCCTGGCGGGTGTGGTGATGCTTACATCCTGTTTTAATTTTACCAATTTATCCATCGCGCGATCATTGACACGTGCGCGTGAAATTGGTGTACGCAAAGTAACGGGTGCCATGCGCAGTCAGGTGTTTATTCAGTTCTTATCAGAATCTGTGATGGTTGCATTGCTTGCTCTTGGATTGGCTCTGGTGATGTTGGTTGCCTTAAGGCCGCTGATGCTTCAATTGAGTCTGGCGCGCATGCTGCGGTGGGATTTAGAAGCTAATTATGTTGTGTACGCAGTGTTTTTTGTGTTCGCCATAGTGGTGGGGATTCTTGCCGGAATTTTTCCTGCAGTGGTATTGAGCAGTTTTCAACCCGTGAAAGTTTTAAAGGGACTCAGCTCAATGAAACTCTTTTCGAGTATCCGCTTGCGCAAAACATTGTTGGTAACACAGTTCACTTTCTCGCTCATATTTATTCTTTCCGTAATCGTAGTATTTAATCAGCTGCAGTTATTTCTCCGTGCCGATCATGGGTTTAGCATGGAAAAGAAAATAGTGGTTGGAACGACCAGTTCCTCATCTTCTGTATTAAAGACAGAGCTGCTGAAATACAGCAACATTGAAAATGTATCGGCTGTCTCTCATGTGCTGGCTGCAGGCTCTATGTATGGCGAGAGTTACAAAAAGTCGTTGGAAGATAAGGAGTGGACAGATTTAAGTTACTACTCGACTGATGAGGATTACCTCAAAAACTTAGAAATCCCCATTGTGGCAGGAAGGTTTTTTAGAGAGGAGGATGGCACATCCAATAAAAATCTAATAGTACTAAATGAAAAGGCGGTGGAAGCTTTCCTTTTCGATTCTCCTTTAGATGCCATTGGGCAGGAAATTATTTTGCAAAAAGATTCATCGCGCAAGCAAATCATTGGTGTGGTAAGGAATTACAATCACCAACTGCTAATGGAGAAAATGGGATCAATGGCGTTGATTCATAGTCCGGAAGAGTATCAACTGCTGCAAGTCAAATATTCAGGCACGTATGAAGAAGCGGGTAAAAGCATTGAGGCGGCCTGGTCGAAAGTTAATCCGTCATTAAAAGTAGACTATAAAGATTTCTATGGTGAGGTGCACAAGCTCTATGATATTCTATTTGGCGATCTTGTAGGTTTGTTGGGAGTGATTTCCTTTCTGGCCATTACCATTTCTTGTTTGGGTTTGTTGGGCATGGCCACCTATGCCACTGAAACCCGCTTGAAAGAAATTTCCATTCGCAAAGTACTGGGCAGTAACAATAGCTCGCTGGTTTACTTGTTATCAAAAGGCTTTGTATCCATTTTGCTCATCGCGATTGTGTTGGCCGTACCGGCAGCGTACTTCATCAATAACTTATGGCTTGAGCAACTGGCCTATCACGTTTCCGTAGATGTGTGGACTATTCTGGTTGGAGTACTCGCTTTGATTGTTTTCAGTGGCTTAACAATCGGCTCGCAAACATGGAGGGCAGTGTTTGTCAATCCGGTGGATAATTTGAAGGGGGAGTAAATCAAAAAACCTCCGATGTCTGTTTGAAAATGCAAAGAGACATCGGAGGTTTAAAACCGAGGGTAGAAATAGAAAAAATTAAGACCCAAAATGCTTCAACTTCACTACTTCTTCAGGTCTTAGAAACCGCCACTGCCCACGAGACAATTCTTTTTTATCTAAGCCCGCGTAGACCACTCGGTCAAGCTTTACAACCTGATAGCCTAAAGATTCAAAAATTCTTCTGACAACCCGATTCCAACCAATGTGCAATTCGATGCCTACGGTCATTTTGTCATCACTTACAATGGCGAGGTCATCCACCATTGCTTTGCCTTCTTCTAAGTGAACACCAGCTTGTATTTTTTGAAAATCTGCTTTGGTAATGGGTTTGTCCAATTCCGCCTTGTAAATCTTTTTTGCTTTGTAGGAAGGGTGCGTTAGTTTATCTGCTAACTCGCCATCATTGGTGAGCAGCAATAAACCAGTGGTGTTTCTATCTAGTCTCCCCACCGGGTAAATCCGTTCCTTGCCCACATTAGATACCAAATTCATAACAGTGTTGCGCTCTTGCGGATCGTCTGTGGTAGTGATAAAACCCTTGGGCTTATTTAACAACACATACACGGGTTTTTCTGCTTTCAGTCTTTTGCCTTCATAGCGAACATCGTCTGTACTTTTTACCTTATGGCCCATTTCTGTGATGGTGACGCCATTCACGGTTACCAATCCCATCTTTATTAAATCATCTGCTTCCCTGCGACTTCCTACACCGCTATTCGCCATGAACTTGTTCAGTCGAATCAGCTCCCCTTCCGCTTGTGGTTTTTCTTTATAGTTGGGTCGCTCAGGTGCAGCAGATGATGCAATTTTCGACTCAATAAACGAGGGCTTCTTCAACACCTGATCGCGTGAAAACTTTTTTGGTTTTTCTCCACTTTCATCAAACGGGCGGCTGCTGCGCGTGGGTTTTGCTTCGGCATCAAATCCACCTTTGCGAAAAGGTTTTTCATCTTCCGACTTTTCAAATGGCTTTGAAAAACGTTTTGGTCCAGCGCTAGAACTAAATGACCGTGGTTCTTTTCTAAACGGTCCCTTGTCATCATCTCTCGAAAAGCGTTTTGGTTGATCGGGGCTAAATCCTTCATTTCTTTTTGCGAAAGGCTTGGCACCATCTTCTCTTTTTACATAAGGGCCTTTTGAAAACCGATTTGGTTTGTCAGTTCCGGAGTCAAAAGAGCGGCTTTCACCGAATGGCCTCGAACTATTCTTACGGAACGGGCGCTCAGATGAATCACCTCCTTTTTCAAAAGGTTTTGAAAATCGTCTTGGTCTTTCTGAAGAAGAGCCGTCCCTTTTTCCAAAAGATCGTTTTTCATCGCCACTGGGTTTGCTGAAGCGAGACGGCCTGGCTGAACCAAAGCTTTTAGGTTTGTCATCACGATCGCCCGAAAAAGATCTTTTGGGTCGATCGAAGTCACCTTTTTTCTCCGTTCTTTTCTTGTTGAGAAAATTCTTTTCAGCATCAGTGCGTTTGCCAAATGAGCTGGGTCTTTTTGAGGGTCTTTCGGAGCGTGCCATAGATTTAATGTGTCAGTTAGCTAATTTGAAAATTAGCCAATGGTGGAGAAGATAATAATTACAAGTTAACGAAGTAGTAGGAAATTGGCTAATCGACTAATTTAGCGATTGCCCCATCAGTTTTCAGGTGTTTCTCCAATGGTATTTACTTCATTGGTAAAATCTTTGGGCGTAGGTAATTCGGCAATGTCGTTAATACCGAAATACTCCATAAATTTCGCACTTGTTCCGTACAAAATGGGTCTACCAATCGTTTCGGCTTTCCCCAAGATTTCAATTAAGCCTTTATCTAATAATTTTTGAATCGCGTAGTCGCAGTTCACGCCACGAATATTTTCAACTTCCGTTTTTGAAAGAGGTTGCTTGTAAGCAATGATCGAGAGAGTCTCCATCGCAGATGTTGACAATCTTTTTTTCGACTGCTGCTTTAGCATAATGCCGATGCTGGATTGATAAGCAGGTTTCGTCAAAAACTGATACCCTCCAGCTGCCTTGTTAAGTTGGAAGGAAAACGCATCATCAGAAAATTTCTCTTCGATCCGTTGAATGGCACCTTCTATGTCTGCCTCAGGAACATCCGCATTAAACATTTCCGAAAGACACGCTTTTAAATCAACCACTTTAGTGGCAGTCGGTGAGCAAAAGATCAATGCTTCAATGTGGTTTTGTAGAAAGTCCATTTTTGATAATGTATGAATTATGATTTACGAACTACGATTTCTTTGGCACTACCGCTGACTTCCGTGTGGTTGTCGTTGTGGCACTTGTCGACTTTTTCTTGTTTCGATGTAATCAGGCAGCAATCGTAAATCGGGAATCGTAATTTAGTGTTTAGTCTTGCTTCATCATCTTCGCCTCGATCGACTGCGTAGTGTGTGGCACAGCAATTAGCCTTTCTTTTGAAATCAATTTACCGGTAACGGAACATATGCCGTATGTCCCATTCTTAATGCGCACGAGTGCGTTTTCAAGGTTCGTGATGTATTTCAATTGACGCGCAGCGAGCTGGCTTAAATTTTCTTTCTCGGCTGTTTCTGCTCCGTCCTCCAACACCTTTGTGTTGCCACCTGAAGTGCTGTCGGTACCTGCATCATTTGTACGTGTGAGGGTATCTTTTAGTATTTTAAACTCCCCACGTGCTTTGTCCAGCTTGCCGTTAATTAATAGCGCAAACTCTTTCAACTCGTCTTCTGTATAACGTGTTTTATCCTCTGACATGGTCGAAGGATGAGCAGGCTTATGCGCGATGGGTCGCTGGCTGATGATCGGAAAAATATTCAGCTGAGAAGGAGAAAGCTTCAACGGACCCGCGGCAGGCTTATGAGCTTGAGTTCGTCCATCTGTCCGCACAGGCTCTTCATTCGCTTTCTTCGTTTCTTTCGGTGCTTTTGGAAGCTTTATTTTCTCAACAATTACTTTTTCGATTTTCTTTTCAACTGCTTTTTTGGGCACAATTTTGACCTCCTTTTTGGCTATTTTTTTCGCGGGAGCTGCTTTTGCAACTAGTTTCTTAGCTTTCTTAGCTACTTTCTTAACTGTTTTCTTCGCTGGCGCTATCTTTTTAGCTACCGACTTGGATTTAGCAGCTGGCGTTTTTTTAGCTTTAGAAGCTGGTTTTGCCTTCGCTACGGTTTTTTTGGCAGGTTTTGCTGCTTTTTTCTTGCTCGATTTAGCCATAAGTGTCCTCTATTCAAGGGTTTAAAAAAGATGCGCAAAAATACGGGGTATGGCCGGAAACAAAAAATGTATTTGAATTAATTAGCGGGTGCTCAAAAAAGGGATTTCCGCTCCTCTTTTTCGCCCCTACCGAGGAAGGTAAAACATCTATTATTCAACGCTCATGCCCTGCAACTACAACCCTCTTTCGGAAAGTTTGGGTCGAGCCGCTTAAATTGAAAACTTCAAACCAGACAATGTAGTAACCCAGTCGTGCTTTGCCGCCATCGTCTCTGTCTCCATCCCATCGATAAAAACCTTCGAAGCCGAGCGTTTCATTATTAGCTATCGTTTTGATTAGCCGGCCAGCTTGATCCAAAATCTTCACGTTGGCCACAAACCCACTTTGGCTAAAACGGTAGTTTATCTTTGCAAAGTCCTGGCTCGGTTGCGAAGGTGAAAACACCTCAGGCTCAATTTGTATTGCATTTTCATCCACAGCTGATTCCGGTCTTGAATTAGAGTTAAGGTAGCCGGGAGTTGCAAAGCCAGAGGTCGAGCTTGCGGATTTCCAATTGCTGGGGTCATTCGAATTTTGATCGATAGAAATGCGCTCGAGCGAAACGCCTTCTTTGTCTTTCAAAAGTGAGGAATGAAATTGATCCGAATAGACAAAGTAGTCTACTATTTTTCCGTTTTCATTTACTAGTGCGACAGAACCTTCGTCATCGTTAAAATTCGGGAGATCAAACTCAAAAAAGTTTTTTTCAACGCCTTGAAGATATCTTGTTTTTAAATCGGTTGGACTATTCGTAAATGCCAAGAAGGAATTAGGTGCGAGGATTAAATTGGAAGGGAATATTTTCGGATTCTTGATCACCCCATTTTCAAAGTTTGCAATCGAAAAGCCTTTTAGGTTAATAAACTTGGGTGATTTATTAAATACTTCCACAAAGTCAAAACCACCGGGGCGTGGATTAAACAAGATTTCATTGATCACGATATCTAAGCTGTCGGCTAACTCTGGCAACGCAAAACTGAGTTTGTTGAAATCAGCTTGAATGAAATTCTCCGCACAATCTCTCAAATTGGAAACTTGTATGCTGTACAATTGTCGCTGCACCAACGGCTGACTCAACTCCACTTTAATTTCTGTCAAAGAAGAGTTATTGAAATAGTATTTTGAAACACCGATTGATGGATCAATCAAAAAGGAGACGGTGCCCAACGGCTTTTCGAGCTTTTCGTCAAACGAAAGAATAAGTGCGGTTTCTGACGGAACGACTGTCGCTAATCTAGGGCCAGTAAGATCCGGCTTGTTCGCAAAAACAGAGTTTTGTTTTCCGGGCGTTCCACCTTTAGAATCTATCGATGCGGTCCAGTTATTACTTTCTCCACAGGTGTTTTCGGGGTCAATCAATTCTAGCGACCATCCACCACTTTGCTTGTCTTCGTCTTTATACCAAGTGAGATTGTAATTAATGGAGTCAATGGTTGCGGCTGTTTTTAAAGTGAGAACATCTGTGTCATTGTTTAAGGTTGGGAAATTGGCAAGCCCAATCGTTTTCCCAAACGATGAAAACTTTGAAAACGAAGTCGATGAAGTGACGATCCAATATTCGTTCGGCAAAATGATTTGAGTGGGGAAAGAGGCAATAGAACTTGCATCAGACAATTTCCATCCGGCCAAATCGATTGGGTTTTTACTTCGATTATAGATTTCAAGATACTCTGCATCAGGCAAACCGATCTGAGGATTGGGGTCTGCAAAAATCTCGGTGATGATTAAGTCTTTTGCAGTTGTGGGTGCGGCTTGAAAAAACAGAAACGTTCGCGCATTGATCGCCATTGTGTTTCCAGCAATATCCTTAACACCTGAGAAGGTCAATGCATTTTGAATTCCATTAGCGAATGATTTGCTAAAAGAAAGTTTTACGGTTTTTTGATCAGGCTGTAAGACGGCACTGGCCGGGTTTCCGATTTCATTATCAACCGAGTAGTTGGATGCAAGTTGTGCCGATGGCGCATCCAGATTCTCGTTGAATACAAGATTCACCTCTGTTGATGAAACAACGCTGAGTGTATTGAGCGTAGGAGGAATGTTATCAATGACAATTGGCCCCACATAAAAATCATCGAAGAAATGCTTGTTAAAGAAGCTGGCTGTGGATTGCGTGATACGAATGCCAAGGAAGGAACTGGTGGTAAATGAATTGTCAATGATTGTTCCTTCTGAAATATATGAGTTGCCTGTTCCTGTTACATCCCGTTCCAGTTTCCAAAAATTGGACGCATCACGAGTCACTTTGATTTTTAGCGTGCTGTTAGAGGTATTGGTGATGCCATCTGTACCGTTGATTAAAATGGAGTTAGAGCCACCAGTACTTTTGTACAAACTGATTTCATCGGGCGTTCCGCCAATACGCACAAAGTATCCGTTGGCAGCACTCAACCCCGCATTGGAAGAAGTAAGATATACATCCACAAAGTTGGCGCTTGACGTATTGAATTGCAGGTTTATATAAAACTCCCACTGTGCATTCAATGCCTGAGTAGACGGAGTACTTAATGAAAACGTGAAATTGGTTGAGCCAGCGTTAGATCGAAGTTGGTTGCCGGCAACCGTCCAGTTAGTTGCAATGTCGGGAGTCCAGGTGGGGTTGTTGATGTAGTCACCATCCGAAAAATCATCTACAAACTGACCGCTACAAACGAGTGCAGAAAAAAACAACGTTGCTATGGTGATGAAGAACCTCATGATTCTTACCAAAAATAGTATTTTTGTCAACTTAAATATATAGACAGAAATGAAAATTGTAGTTGTAGGTGCAACCGGATTAGTCGGGCAGGAGATTTTAAAAGTGTTGGAAGAACGCAATGTCGAATTTGACCAATTGTATCTGGTGGCTTCTGCCAAATCGGTTGGCCAGAAAATAAAGTTTAAGAGTAAAGAATATTCTATCATTGGCATGCAAGAAGCGATTGAGCTGGTGGCTGACATTGCTATTTTTTCAGCAGGAGGAAACACATCGCTAGAGTGGGCACCCAAATTTGCCGAAAAGGGAACGATCGTTATTGACAACTCTTCAGCTTGGCGGATGGACCCCACAAAGAAGTTAATTGTGCCAGAAATAAATGGCAATGAGCTGGTGGCGGAGGATAAAATCATTGCCAACCCCAATTGTTCAACCATTCAAATGGTAGTTGCGTTGGCTCCACTCCATGCGAAATATAGAATCAAGCGAATTGTTGTCGCCACCTATCAATCCGTCACCGGCACAGGTAAAGATGCTGTGCAGCAAATGATGGAAGAGCGCCAGGGGATTGTAGGCGGAATGAAAGTTTATCCGCACAAGATCGACATGAATGCGTTGCCACACATCGATTCGTTTTTGGAAAATGGGTACACCAAAGAAGAGATGAAGATGGTAAATGAAACAAGAAAAATTTTAAATGACCAAACAATTGGAGTAACCAGTACAACCGTGCGCATTCCTACGATTGGCGGCCATTCCGAGGCCGTAAACGTTGAGTTCTATTCTGATTTTGATTTAGTTGAAGTTCGTCAACTGTTGGAAGAAAGTGCGGGCGTTGTTGTGCAAGATGATGTCAAAAACAATGTGTACCCAATGCCGATTACCTCACATGGCAAAGACGAAGTGTTTGTGGGGCGCCTGCGGAGAGATGAATCTCAACCCAATACTTTAAACATGTGGATAGTATCTGATAATCTTAGAAAGGGGGCAGCAACCAATGCAGTACAGATTGCGGAATTTTTGATGGAGAAAAGCTTGGTTAGTTAATAGCAGGAAGACTTCAGAATATCCCGGTCAGTCGATAGTAATCCGCCATAGTTATCCGAAAAACCTCTCGTTCCTTGTCCTCTTTTAGTAGAGGTACATATTTTCCTTTGGAAAGAACGGTCATATCTTTCTCTGCCTGAATCGCCTCATAGATTTTGCTGCCAAATTCGAGCATGCGCTCTCGGCCTCGTTCATGCAGTCGAATGGTGTCGGGCTGGTTTTTGATGATCACAGAAATCAGATCCTCCTTGGCTAGCATTGGATTGGGCTCTATTAGCAAATACGCTTCATCCTTTGTCCATTGAATAACAATAACAGCATGTAGGCTTGGGTGGTCATTATTACTATTTCGGTCGCTGAAACGATATGCCTGCCATTTTCCATCGGGACTTTCTCGGTCATAATAAATTTGGCGTACGTTTCTGAAAAAGAGATTCGCATCCGATCCAATTTTAAACTGAAATTTTTCACGATTCACATTTTTGTCTCGGTCGATTTTGCAGCCTGAGAGTATAGAAACAAGTAAAAACGGCAGTATTGATCTAAAAACCATGCTCTTTTTAGTTAGTTGCTGAAACGCCAAATAGCCTTTACCTTTACCGAAAATTAAATAAAACATTTTTATGGAGATTTTAAAGAAATTTTGGTGGGTAGGTCTTTTGGCAATTCTTATTTTCTGGGTGATTGGCAAATACAATGGCATTGCCGCCAAAGATCAAGAAGTGAAAAGAACGTGGGGAGATGTTGAATCAGATTATCAAAGAAGGTCTGATCTTATTCCAAATTTGGTCAGCACAGTGAAAGGCTATGCTGATTTTGAACAGAAAACATTAACGGATGTAATTCAGGCAAGAGCCAGTGCTACACAAGTAAAGATTGATCCGACTAATTTGACACCTGAGAAATTGCAGGAGTTTCAGCAAGCACAGAGCGGAATCAGTTCAGCATTGGGCAGACTGTTAGTAGTGTCTGAAAACTATCCAAATTTAAAAGCCAACCAAAACTTTTTGGATTTGCAAGCACAGTTGGAAGGAACAGAAAACAGAATTTCCGTTTCTCGTAAGCGCTTCAACGAAGCCGTTCAAGGATTTAATACAGCTATTGTAGGGTTCCCCGGAAACTTAGTGGCTAAGTTGGGAGGCTTTGTAGAGAAAGGTTTCTTCAAAGCAGCTGAAGGTGCTGAAAAAGCTCCAGAGGTTAAGTTCTAATTGATACCCAATTCATAAAAAAAGCCTGATCGAATTTCGGTCAGGCTTTTTTATGGGCTAAAAGTGTAGTCTAAGCTTTCGCTTTCTTCACCTCGCGTTTTTCGTAACTCTCAATCACATCTCCTACGTTGATATCATTTAAGTTTTTAATGCTCATACCGCAATCAAAGCCTGACTTCACTTCTGAAGCGTCATCTTTGAATCGTTTCAGGGCCGTCATTTCACCAGAGTAAACCACAATACCATCTCGGATCAAACGAATTGGATTGTTGCGCTTGATGTATCCATCTGTTACCATACAGCCGGCAACAGTTCCCACTTTCGTGATCTTGAATACTTCACGTACTTCTGCATTTCCAACGATTACCTCCTCAAACTCTTTCTCTAGCATACCTTCCATGGCAGCCTTGATTTCGTTGATCGCATCGTAAATGATGGAGTACATTCGAATTTCAATCTCTTCATTGTCGGCAAGTCTTTTTGCAGACGCAGAAGGGCGAACCTGGAAGCCGAGGATAATGGCATCTGAGGCCGATGCCAACAATACATCCGATTCAGAAATCTGACCAACGGCCTTATAAATAATACTCACTTCTACTTTTGGTGTAGACAATTTTAATAATGAATCCGACAATGCTTCTATCGATCCATCCACGTCACCTTTAATGATCACGTTCAATTGCTTGAACGAACCGATGGCGAGTCGTCTTCCAATTTCATCCAGCGTAATATGTTTCTTCGTGCGAATGCTCTGCTCTCGCAAAATTTGACTGCGCTTATTGGCTACCTCACGTGCCTCGCGATCGGTTTCCATTATTTGAAACTTCTCACCTGCTTGTGGCGCGCCATCTAATCCTAATATTTGTACGGGTGTTGAAGGACCGGCCTCTTGCACTTTTTTGCCAGTATCGTCAAACATGGCTTTAACGCGGCCATAGTTGGAACCTGCCACCATCACATCGCCCACACGCAATGTTCCAGATTGTACCATTAGCGTAGTGACATATCCGCGACCTTTATCAAGCTCTGCCTCGATGATCGAGCCAACCGCTGGTTTGTCCGGATTTGCTTTAAGATTAAGCAACTCTGCCTCCAGCAATACCTTTTCCAGTAGATCTTCGATTCCTATCCCTGTTTTAGCAGAAATCCCTTGACTCTGGTATTTTCCGCCCCAGTCTTCAACAAGGATATTTATCTTAGAAAGTGATTCCTTGATTTTCTCGGGGTTGGCTGTTTGTTTATCAATTTTATTAATGGCAAAAACTAACGGAACGCCCGCGACCTGTGCATGATTGATCGCTTCCTTGGTCTGTGGCATAACGTCATCATCGGCTGCCACAACAATGACAGCAATGTCTGTCAACTTCGCGCCACGTGCGCGCATCGCAGTAAATGCTTCGTGACCGGGTGTATCCAAGAACGCAATTTTGTTTCCACTTTTGGTCATTACATCATATGCTCCAATATGCTGAGTGATACCACCCGCCTCGGACGCAGTAACTTTCGTATTTCTAATAAAATCTAGCAACGAAGTTTTACCGTGATCCACGTGACCCATAATGGTAACGATAGGGGCGCGTGGTTTTAAATCTTCCTCTGCCTCTGGCTCTTCATTGGCCGCTTCCTCTTCTTCAGTCGATGCAAATTGTACCTCAAATCCAAATTCATCGGCAATCACCGTGATCGCCTCTGCATCCAACCGTTGATTGATAGAAACGAACATACCCAACCCTAAACAAGTCGAGATAACATCGTTTACAGAAACGTTCATCAATGATGCTAAGTCGTTGGCTGATATAAACTCAGTAACTTTTAGAGTCTTTGAAGACTCTTGCTCTTGGCGTAATCTTTCGTCTTCCGCATCAGACACCGTCTGGCGTTTTTCTTTTCGGTACTTTGCTCCAGAAAATTTCTTTTGACCACCACTTAGTTTGGCCAACGTAGCGCGTACTTGGTCTTGAATTTCTTTGTCGGTGGGTTCAGCCTTTGGCGTTCTTACAAATGGTTTTTGACCTTGACCTTGCCCTTGATTAGGTCTTGGACTAGTACCAGGCCCCCTTTGTTCGTTAGGAGTTGGCAATCGTTTCCGCGGCCTTTTTTGTTGGTTAGCTTTATTCAAATCAGACGAAGCGACCGGTTGGGTTTTCTTTTCGGCAGGAAGCTCAATCTTAGAAAGGACCTTCAACCCTTGAAGTTTGTCAGCCTTCGCTTTGATCAACTCTTGCTCAACTGGTTTTTCTATCTCAACTTTTGCTTCTACCTCAGGGATGGCCACTGTTTTTTCTTCTTCAGCTTCCACCTTTGGGGTAACAATATCTTGAAGTTTTTTCTTTGGCTCTTTCTCAAGACTGATCTTCCCAAGCACCTTAATGCCCTCTAGTTTTGGTTTTTCCGCCTCTACCTTTTCAGGCTTAGGTTCGTCTTTGTGCTTAACGATGTCTTTCGAACCAAGATTTTTAATAAGTACATTTTCTTCCTCATCTGCCTTTTTACGATGCGTCTCTGGCTCGGATTTTG
The DNA here is from genome assembly GCA_031400595.1 of Cyclobacteriaceae bacterium. Classification (GTDB taxonomy): domain Bacteria; phylum Bacteroidota; class Bacteroidia; order Cytophagales; family Cyclobacteriaceae; genus ELB16-189. Next base: position 334,467 of record JANNQG010000025.1, on the reverse strand, counting down.
GCGCAATATTCTCAACCGGTTTTGTGCCGATCGTAATCCCAGAGGCTTCTAACTTTTCTGATGCAGAAGAGGCATATTCTTTTGCAAGCATGGCAAATTGCTCAGCTGTAAGCTTAGCGTTAGGATTGTTCTCCACACTAATACCTTTTTTGGAGAGGAATTCCAAAATGGTATTGTGACCCACGTTTAGCTTACGTGATGCCTGTCCTAACCTTACCGATTTTTCTTCTGCCATGCTCAAATATCTGCTTTTTTACTGATTAAATGCCCATTTCAAGAGCAACTACCTATTCAAATTCCTTTTTCAATACATTTAATACTGCTTCAGCAGTCTCTTCTTCCAAATCTGTTCTACGAACAATTTCCTCTTTATTAAGATTCAAAACGCTTTTAGCGGTATCCAGGCCGATGCGTTTCAATTCATCGATCACCCAGCTTTCAATTTCATCACTGAACTCATCCAAGTCAACATCCTCTTCAGCTACTTGCGTATCGTTTTCACGGAACACATCAATCTCCATTTCTACAAGGCGGCTCGCCAATTTGATATTCAACCCACCCTTGCCTATTGCCAATGAAACTTGATCAGGCTTTAAATAAACAGCTACTCGCTTATTCTCTTTGTCAATTTTGATAGAAACCACCTTTGCCGGGCTTAACGCACGTTGTATGTAAAGCTCTAAGTTTTCGGTATAGTTGATCACATCTATGTTCTCGTTCTGTAATTCTCTTACCACTGCATGTATACGTGAACCCTTCATACCTACGCAAGCCCCTACCGGATCGATACGATCATCGTACGATTCCACCGCAACTTTTGCACGTTCTCCTGGTTCACGAACAACCTTTTTAATCGTGATCAAGCCATCAAAAACCTCTGGCACTTCTTGTTCAAATAGTCTTTCAAGAAACACAGGGGATGTGCGCGAAAGAATAATTTTAGGGCTGCCGTTCACCATGTCCACTCGGTGCACGATCGATTTTACGTTCTCGCCTTTACGGTATCGATCTTTTTGTATTTGCTCGTTGCGTGGAATGGAAATCTCATTGCCGTCAGCGTCAATCAACAACACCTCACGACTGAGTACCTGGTATACTTCACCAGTAATAACTTCTCCTACGATGTCTTTATACTTTTGGTAAATGATATCTTTTTCAAGATCCTTTACTTTTTGCATAAGCGTTTGACGTGCAGTAGTTACTGCTCTTCGGCCAAAATCCTCTAAATGAATTTCTTCCGCTACTTCTTCGCCCACTTCGAAATCAGGCTCAATTTTTTGAGCTTCGCTCAGGGAAATTTTATCATGCTCCCAAATGTCTTCAGACTCATCTTCTACAATTTCGCGAAAGCGCCAGATTTCCAAATCGCCTTTATCGGCATTGACGATAATATCAAAATTGTCGTCCTCCACATACTTTTTCTTGATCATGTTTCTGAACACATCTTCTAAGATGCGGATCATGGTCGGGCGGTCGATGTTTTTTTGCTTTGCGAAATCAGCAAACGATTCAATTAATGTGGATGCATCCATACAGCTTACTAGTTAAACGAAACAGTTACAATTGTTTTTTCTATATCGGTGAAAAGTATTTCCATTTTGATCAGTTCTTTCTTTCTTTCTTTCGATGGTGTTTCGATTGTGATTTGTTCTTCAGTAACGGCCAGCAGTTTCCCCTCCAGGTAATCTTTTGTTTTCAACTGCACTTTAATGGAGCGTCCTATATTGGCATAATACTGTCGCTTTAGCTTTAGTGGTACATCCAAACCAGGAGTCCCCACTTCCAAATTGTACGCACCTTCAATCAAATTCATCGTTTCTAAATCTTCCGAAAGTTTCCTACTAACTTCCGCACAGCTATCAATGCTGACCCCTCTGTCGCCATCTAATTGCACGATCACTTTAGTGGGCTTGTATTTTAAAATCAGCACATCCACCACAAAGTGGGAGGGGTCCACTAGGTGCGATTCTGCCAATTCTATTAATTTAAAAGCCAATTCCATAAGTTTCGATAAACAAAGAGGGGACTTGCGGTCCCCTCCAGTTGATTTTCTAAGAAAGTGATGCAAATGTAATGCATTTTTATTTTATCGCAAATTTTTGTGTCCTTTGAATTGCCATATCTGATTTTATAAATGAGGTTTACAGTCCGTTTTTTAATTTTCTTATTACTGTTTGTTGGTATGGCTTGTGGCCCTCAAAACGGAAGGAATGACCAAACCTCTTCCATAGAAATTGACGTTCCCCCGTTCAATGCCGATTCGGCTTACTTCTTTGTAGAAAGTCAGGTAAAATTTGGGCCACGTGTACCCAACTCCGATCCCCATCGAGAGGCTGCCGCATTTTTGATCAACCGGCTCACGAGTTATGGCGCTGTGGTGATAGAACAAGACTTCCAGGCATTCACTTTTGATCACCAACAATTGAAGCTAAAAAATATTATTGCCAGCTTTTTCCCAGAAGCCAAAAAGAGAATATTATTGGCCGCCCATTGGGACACGCGACCATTTGCTGACAAGGATGACAAAAATAAAAGCGCCTCGTTTGATGGAGCTAATGATGGCGCCAGTGGTGTGGCGGTGTTGCTCGAAATTGCTCGTGTGCTGAGCAGCAGTGAAGCACCTCGCGTTGGCGTGGACATTATTCTGTTTGATGGCGAAGATTGGGGTGAGAAAGAGGGAATGTCGTCAGTAGAACTTCCGGAGGATCAGGAGTCGTGGTGGTGTTTGGGCTCACAGTATTGGGCCAAGAATAAGCATAGGAAAAGTTACTCTGCACACTATGGCATTTTGTTAGATATGGTGGGTGCAAAAAGGTCACAATTTTATCGTGAAGAAGTATCGTTGCAATTCGCTGCGAAGACAGTCGAAAAAGTCTGGGACAAAGCAGCACAACTTGGGTATTCGGATTACTTTGTTAGGCAAAACGTGGCAGGCATCACGGATGACCACGTTTTTGTTAACCGACTGGCGAAAATACCGATGATCGACATTGTACCTTACAAGGCAGGGATCGGATTCTTTGGAGATTATCACCACACTACCAAGGACAACCTGGATTTAATTAGCAGAGAAACCTTGACGGCAGTGGGGAATACGTTGTTGAATGTACTTTACAGCGAGGACTAACAATTTACTTGATGTATCCATCAAAATTCTTGTGATCTCGTTCGAACAAGACTTCTTTCGGTAACGATTTGAAGTACTCATAGGTAATTTTTAAACCTTCCGCTCGTGATACTTTTGGTTCCCAGCCCAACAATTTTTTGGCTTTGGTAATATCTGGCTGCCGTTGCTTAGGATCGTCTTTTGGAAGCGGATTGTAAACAACTTTTTGGGTTGTTCCGGTAAGTTTAATAATCTCTTCTGCGAAGTCACCAATTGTAATTTCGTTGGGATTCCCAATATTCACAGGCTGCGCATAGTCGGACAATAGCAATCGGTAAATACCCTCTACTAAGTCATCCACATAACAAAACGAACGAGTTTGAGAACCATCTCCAAATACTGTAAGGTCTTCTCCACGCAATGCCTGTCCAATAAAAGCAGGAAGTACGCGACCATCGTTCAGGCGCATGCGTGGACCATACGTGTTGAAGATACGAACAATGCGAGTCTCTAGCCCGTGGAATGTGTGGTAGGCCATAGTGATTGCCTCCTGAAAGCGTTTTGCCTCATCGTACACACCTCGTGGCCCCACCGTATTTACATTACCGTAGTACTCTTCGGTTTGTGGATGAACGGTAGGGTCGCCATACACCTCAGAAGTAGACGCAATAATGATGCGTGCTTTTTTCACCCGTGCCAAGCCAAGCAAGTTGTGTGTTCCCAGTGATCCAACCTTTAATGTTTGAATGGGGATTTTTAGGTAATCGATTGGGCTGGCCGGTGAAGCAAAGTGGAGAATGTAGTCCAACTCTCCAGGCACATGTACGAATTTGGAAACATCATGATGATAGAACTCAAAATTCTCAAGTTTGAAAAGATGCTCGATGTTTCGTAAGTCGCCAGTGATTAGATTATCCATCGCGATGACATTGTAGCCTTCTTTGATGAATCGATCGCAAAGGTGCGAACCAAGGAACCCGGCACCGCCCGTAATCAAAACCCTCTTTCTATTTCCCATAAATTGTTTCGCGTCCAATGCTGTAATAGGTGTAGCCTAACTCTTTCATCAATGGCAAATCGTACAAATTGCGACCATCAAAGATTACTTTATTTTTCAGGATCGCAGACAGTTTTTCAAAATCAGGCGTTCTGAATTCGGGCCATTCGGTTGCAATAAACACGGCATCAGCACCTTGCGCTGCCTCATAAGGAGTTTCGCAGTAAACGATTTTTTCTCCCAGGAGTCTTTTCACATTTTCCATTGATTCAGGATCATGCGCTTTTATGATGGCTCCTTCCTTCAGTAGTTCTTCGATATTATATAGAGAAGGTGCTTCCCGAATATCGTCTGTATGAGGCTTAAAAGCCAAGCCCCACAGGGCGAAGACTTTTCCTTTCAGGTCCCCTTTAAAATAATCCTTGATGCGGGGAATCAACTTTGTTTTTTGCTCCGAATTTACATCCATCACTGCTTTCAGGATTTTAAAATCGTAATTGAAATCAGTAGATGATTTTTCCAATGCCTGTACATCTTTTGGGAAGCAGCTTCCGCCATATCCAATACCAGGAAACAAAAAACGTTTTCCGATTCGGCTGTCTGTTCCTATTCCTTTCCTAACCGAGTCAACGTCCGCTCCAACAAGCTCGCACAAATTTGCAATCTCATTCATAAACGAGATCTTGGTTGCCAAGAATGAGTTGGCTGCATACTTTGTCAGTTCAGCAGATTTTTCATCCATAAAAACCAAAGGATTTCCCTGCCGGACAAAAGGCGCGTAGAGCGTTTCCATTACTTTGCGGGCTGCGGTCGAATTGGTCCCAATAACAACCCTCTCAGGTTTCATAAAATCTTCTACAGCAACTCCCTCCCGAAGGAACTCAGGGTTTGAAACTACATCAAACTTCACTTTAGATTTCAGTGCAATTCTTGATCTTACTTTGTCGGCAGTGCCAACCGGGACAGTACTCTTATCTACAATGACGGTATACTCCTTTAATAACGGGCCGAGATCTTCAGCCACACCTAAAATATATTTTAGGTCGGCTGATCCGTCTTCACCGGGTGGGGTCGGCAAGGCGAGAAAAATGATTTTGGCGTCTTTAATGCCTTCCTCCAAGTTAGTTGTAAACGATAATCGTCCCTGTTTCAGGTTGCGTTCAAAAAGTAACTCAAGCCCTGGTTCATAAATGGTGATCTTTCCACTTGCAAGCTTTTCTACTTTTGCTCGATCAATATCCACACAGATAACGGTGTTACCTGTCTCAGCAAAACAGGTTCCTGTAACTAATCCAACATAACCAGTTCCAACTACTGCTATTTTCATGGTCTTAAAAAATTTGAGGCCAAAAATAAGCCTTTTTCGCGCCTTTAAAGTGACGGATAAATTAATATTACCCAAACTAACGATTGTTTGTTTTGTTTATTCGAAGTCGTAGGTTTGCATGCTAAAACAGAAACGATGGAAGTGATGACAGAACGAATGAGCGGGATCAATTTTGATGAAACCGAAAACCAAAAAATGATCGCCCAGATGATCCGCGATTTTGGTGCTAAAGAAATTAAGCCAAAAATGATGGAATGGGATGAAAGCCAACATTTTCCAATTGAACTTTTCAAAAAATTGGGTGGGCTCGGCCTAATGGGTGTATTGGTTCCCGAAGAATATGGTGGCTCCGGGTTTGGCTACCACGAATATGTTACAGCCATTTTAGAACTCGCCAAGATTGACGGTTCAATTGGCCTATCGATGGCAGCACACAATTCATTATGCACAGGACATATTCTTCAGTTTGCCAATGAGACACAGAAGCGTAAGTACCTCCCGAAACTGGCCACTTGTGAATGGCTCGGTGCCTGGGGTTTAACAGAGCCAAATACGGGTTCTGATGCCGGCAACATGAGGACGGTGGCGGTGAAAGAAGGGGAGTATTACACTTTGAATGGCGCAAAGAACTTCATTACGCACGGAAAGTCAGGAGATGTGGCCGTGGTAATTGCGAGGACGGGGAAAGTCGGAGATTCGCATGGCATGTCAGCGTTCATCATTGAGAGAAATACACCCGGACTAAGCGCAGGTAGAAAAGAAAACAAATTAGGCATGCGTGCCTCTGAAACTGCAGAAATGATTTTTTCAGATTGCAAAGTCCATGAATCTCAGCTGATCGGTAAAGAAGGGGATGGATTTGTTCAGTCTCTTAAGGTGTTGGATGGCGGCAGAATATCAATTGCAGCTTTGAGTTTGGGTATTGCAGAAGGTGCATTTGAGGCGGCTCTTCATTATTCAAAAGAGCGGCATCAATTTAATCAACCTATATCCAGTTTTCAGGGTATCTCGTTCAAATTGGCAGAAATGGCTACGAAAGTAGAGGCAGCAAAACTGCTTACTTTTCGGGCAGCCGATCTAAAAAACAAGGGTTTAAGTGTCAATAGGGAATCTGCAATGGCAAAGTTGTACGCTTCAGAGGTGGCCGTAGAGATTGCCAATGATGGGGTTCAAATTTTTGGGGGTTATGGCTACACGAAAGACTTTCCGGCAGAAAAGTACTACCGGGATGCGAAGCTTTGCACCATTGGTGAAGGTACCTCTGAAATACAAAAACTGGTCATCTCAAGGTCTATTTTGAAATAGAGCTTGTGTAATTCGCACGGAAACCTATATATTTGCAGCCCAAACATTTGAAAGATGCTAATTATCAACATTAAGGAGAACGAATCGATCGATAAAGCCCTAAAGCGCTTTAAAAAGAAGTTTGAAAAGACTGGAGTATTGAAGTCTCTTCGTGCCAGAACAGCTTTTACTAAGCCATCGGTGAAAAGAAGAACTGAAATAATCCATGCTTCTTATATTCAGAAGCTTTACGAGAAAGATAATTATTAACAAATAATAGACATTTTATAAACAATCCTCCCTTTGCTTCGCAGGGGGAGGTTTTTTTTTTATATTCGACACATTAAGATTCGCGTTTGGGATGTGCTGAAGCAATGATTGATTCATTCTTAAAATATATTCAATTTGAAAAACGGTATAGCTCCCAAACCGTTATTTCCTACGCTACTGACTTGCACCAATTTCAGACTTTTTTAACAGAAGAATTTTCAGGCACAATCATCACCGATGCCAACTACGGACTGGTGCGTTCATGGATTGTAAAGCTGGTGGAGATGAAACTTGACCCCACTTCGATCAATCGAAAAATAGCCTCCTTAAGATCTTTCTATAAGTTCTTGCTACGCCAAGAAGTGATTAGTCAGCATCCTATGCAAAAGATCAAAATATTGAAGACGGCAAAGAAGCTACCTCATTTTGTGAGTGAGGCAGATGCCGTGCAATTGATGGACAATGTTGAATTTCCAACTGATCACCAAGGGCTTCGAGATCAGCTTGTCCTGGAGCTTTTTTATGGAACAGGCATGCGGCTTTCTGAGCTGATCAATCTAAAGGAATCCAGAATTAATTTGAGGGATAGAACCTTGCGTGTCATTGGAAAACGGAACAAGGAACGCGTCATCCCGTTTTCTACCCAGCTGGTTTCATTGATTGAGTCTTATTTGAAAATCCGGAACAAGGAAATCGGAAGCCCAACTCACGGATACCTATTTGTGACAGATGCTGGTGAGCAACTCTACCCTGTTTTAGTGAATCGGATTGTAAAAAAATATATGAGACTTTTCACCACCGTAGAGAAAAAGAGCCCACATGTTTTGCGCCATACTTACGCCACACATCTTTTAAATAAAGGGGCAGAGATTAACGCGGTGAAAGAGTTGCTAGGGCATAGCAGTTTGGCGGCTACGCAGGTTTATACTCACAATTCGATGGAAAAGTTGAAGAAGGTATTCGAACAAGCCCACCCGAAAGCGTAATTTTTTGATAGTTTATATGTTTAACTTTAATTTCTAAAATTTATGAAACTGCAAGTTCATTCCATCCACTTTAATGCGGACAGCAAATTGGTCGAGTTCATTCAAAAGAAAGTTGATAAACTGGAAACGTTTTATGACCGTGTAGTAGATGGAGAAGTGTTTTTGAGGATTAATAATGAGGGAGTGGACAACAAAACCGTAGAAATAAAAGTGAAAGTACCAGGAAGCCAACTTTTTGCGAAAGAGCAAGCTCGATCATTCGAGGCGGCCACGGATCTGGCCACGGAAGCCTTGCGCAATCAGTTGAAAAAGTACAAGGAAAAGTCATAAAACAATGTATTCACCTAAAAAAGGCCTCGAACAAGGCCTTTTTTTATTTCCCTTTGTATGATCATTACATGGTGTCATCTCTAAAATGAACTAATTTTGCGGGCTTTTAATCTATTTTATACAGAATGCAGTTTTTGTTCCGTGCCGGGCTTGTGATAGGGGTAATGTCATCGCTGGTCCTCAATAGCACGTTTGCACAGAATCAAGGGTCTAATTTTTTTACTAAGAAGGATTCAGCGAAGGCCAGCTATAAAAATAAGCTACTGGTTTTCCCTTTGTTAGCATCTTCACCTGAGACGAGTTGGGTTTTTGGCGTGGCCAATGCCTTTATATTCAAAACCGCCAAAAGCGATTCGGTGCTGAGGGTTTCGACCATCCCCTCTGGAATTCTGTACACGTTAAACAACCAGATTCTAATTGCGCTTGGCGCGAATATTTTTTTACCGAAGGAGCGTTACATCATTCGCTTTGAAAACTCGTTCAGCAAATTTCCTGATAAGTTTTGGGGGCTTGGTAACAACACGGATGACAGAAACTCTGAAAGTTACACGTTCACACAATATTATATCAATCCGCAACTTTATCGAAAAGTGTATGGCAATCTTTTTTTGGGTGGTGGCCTTGATTTCCAACGGGTCTTTGACATAAAATACGACAGTGGCGGTTATTTTGATCAGGACAAAGTATTCGGGGTTTCAGATCGTTCTTCCTATTCTGTTTTTGGCTACAGTCTATTCATCAACTATGATTCTCGCAATCATGCATACGTTCCAGATCGTGGGAGCTTGTTTAGAATTCGTATGTCAAATTTTGACACACGGCTTGGGGGAGACTATAATTTTCAGACGCTAGAGATCGACTTTCGCAAGTTCATTCGGGTAACCAAGAAAAGTATATTTGCCGTGCAGAGCTTTAGCACATTTAATTTTGGCAATGTTCCCTATCGCAATCTTGCGATACTCGGTGGCAATAGCATGATGAGAGGTTATTATGCCGGAAGGTTCAGAGATCAAAAATTTGCTGGTGCACAGGCAGAGTATCGGTTTCCCATCAAGGGAAGATTTGGTGGAGTGGCGTTTGCCGGTCTTGGGCAAGTGGCAAATAATTTTGGTGATTTTGCCTTCGATAAAATCAAACCATCGATTGGAACTGGTGTCCGGGCAGCCGTGTTGCGCAAAGAAAAATTAAATTTAAGATTTGATATCGCTGCTGGATCTGGTGGAGCGTTGAATTATTATGTGGTACTAGCCGAATCATTTTAGAAGGAATGCATCCAATACTATTTGAAGCGGGATCGGTCACTATTTACACGTACGGATTTTTCATTGCGTTCGGGGCTGTGCTTGGTGGTCTTTATATGTGGCGGCAGGGGAAAAAGGAATTTGGGTTGACATTCGATCAAGCCAACACACTATTTGTATTGTTGATTATTGCCGGAGTGGTGGGAGGGAAGTTGTTTATTCTTTTTGAACGCCCTTCATATTACCTGAGGAATCTCACTACATTATTTTCAGGAAGCGGCTTTGTTTATTATGGCTCGTTGCTTACGGCCATCCCCGTTATGCTTTGGTACTTCAAAAAGCATAAAATTCCAACACTGGCGATGTTGGACGTGATGGCTGTTGTCACTTGCATTGTCCACGGCTTTGGCAGGATTGGTTGCTTCAACGCTGGCTGTTGTTATGGGGTACCGACAGATGGTTTTTTCGGAGTCGTATTCTCTGATCCGGTTTGTCAAGCACGCCCATTGAACGTTGCACTTCATCCGACTCAACTTTACGAAGCAACACTGATTTTTGGTATTCTTACTTTTTTGTTGATCTATAAGAGTCATAAGAAATTTGACGGGCAATTGTTTATTCTCTATTTGATTATTTATGCTTCTGGGCGAAGCCTGCTGGAAACGTTGCGGGGTGATTTGGAGCGCGGGTTTGTAATTCAAGACTGGCTCTCAAATTCGCAGTTTATTTCAATTTTGGTTATCGGATCGAGTATTTATTTTTATGTTAAGTTGAATAGAAGAGCTACCTTGATCCATCGAAGAAAATAGTTTTTATGGAAAACCAAAGCTTTGCTCAACGACTAATGAAATCTACCTATAGAATCATCAAGAGAGTCGTGATTTTTTCTTTATTGATAGCTATAGCCATCCTTTCTTTTTTCTATTTCGGAACCTATGAAAGCGGTGTGATGGCTGGCAAAGTTCTACGGATCACCGAAAAGGGGATTGTTTTTAAAACCCATGAAGGGAAAATCAGCTTAGAATCTTTTGGTGCTCTAAAAGGCGCAAATCCTATAGCAGAAACGTTCGACTTTTCAGTTGAGAACAGCGAAGTGGAAGTGATAAAGCAATTAGAAGAAGTGGCGTTGACCGGAGAGCGGGTAAATCTGAAGTTCCAGAAGCGCTATATGGCTTTTTTTTGGCGGGGTGACACAAAATATTTTATTACGAAAGTAGAAAGACAAAAATAATGCCTGTGAAAAATTCATCTCAAATTGTTGTGTATGGTTCTTATGGCTATACTGGAAAACTGATCGTTGATCTTTGTAAAGCCAATAATATGGAAGTCGTGTTGGCCGGACGTAACCAAAACTCATTAAAGCAGCAAAGCGAAAGAACAGGTTACCCCTATCAGGTGGTTGAGAGTAACGATCTGGAAGGTTTAAAGAGACTACTCAATCCAGCCGCATTGGTTATTCACTGTGGGGGGCCGTTCCGTTACACGGCCAAGACCATGAGTGAGGCGTGTATCGCTACAAGTACACATTACACAGATATAACTGGGGAGTATCAGGTGTTTGAGTCGTTGCCAGATTTGGATCAAAAGGCGAAGGAGCAAAACATCACAGTCATGCCTGGCACAGGCTTCGATGTAGTACCCTCCGATTGCTTGGCCTTACATTTGAAAAACAGACTGCCATCGGCTACTCATTTACAACTCGCATTTACAATGAGCAAAGGAGGACTTTCTCGAGGCACCGCAAAAAGCATGACCGAAGGTCTCGGTTATGGCGGATTGATTCGCACAGATGGAAAGTTGACCTATTGCGCTATGGGGTCAAAAGCAATGGAAATTGATTTTGGATCATTCAAGTCAAAAACGTTGTGCATTCCCTGGGGAGATATTTCAACAGCATGGAGAAGTACGGGCATACCCAATATTGAAGTGTATACAGGAGCAACAGAAAGCATGATTGTAAATGCAAAGAGAAGTAACTACCTCAATTGGCTTTTGAGAATGCGTTGGGTCAAGAACTTTATGCTGAAGCAAATTGATAAAAAGCCTGCCGGTCCCAGTGATGAAAAACGGGAGAGTGGCAGAAGTTTTTTGTGGGGTAAAGTAACAGATGGTAACAGCAAGGAATGTGTGAGTCGTTTAGAAACGCTGAGTGGATATTCGTTGACGGCAAAAACAGCTGTGCTTATTGCTCAGAAAATACTAGCTGGTAACTTCAAATCAGGATACCAGACCCCCGCGATGGCCTATGGTTCAGACTTGATCATGGAGATTGAAACGACCAAACGAACTGATTTATAGTTTTCACCTGAATTTTACAGCTACCATAGCTGGCCAGAGTTTTCCGGTTATCAACAACATTTTGCTTTTCTTTTCATAAGCGATGCCATTGAGTACGTCTGCGTTTGGATTAAGCGGAAAGACTTTTTCGGCTAGCTCTGTTAAATCCATACGCCCCACCACCTTGCCATTGGTCGGATCAATTTTTAAAATGAAATTAGTTTGCCATTGATTAGCATAGATGAAGCCATCAATAAACTCAAGCTCGTTCAATTTTTCAGCAGCCTTATCTCCGTCTTTCACTTTCAATACGGCAACAGCCTTAAAAGAAAGAGTGTCTAAAACATAAAGCTGATCCGTGCCATCGCTAACGATTAAATTTTTTTCATTGTGGGTGATACCCCAGCCTTCTCGATCATATTCAAACTCTTTGATTTTTTGGAACGTCCTTAAGTCGTACACAAAACCGATTTTTGTCTGCCAGGTGAGTTGATAGATTTTGTTGTTTAGAATCGCGATTCCCTCACCAAAATATTTTTTATCTAGAATTACCTTCTTGTCTTGCTTGCCAGTTGCTATGTCTACTTCCGCAATCCAGGAAGTTCCATGTTGGCCTGTGCTTTCAAAAAGCCGTCCCTGTTCAACAACCAGACCCTGCGTGAAAGCCGTTTTGTCATGTGGAAAAACTTTCACGATTGAATAAGCAATCAAATCTTCTGGCGGAGCTTCTTTTTTTTCAGTCGTTTTGCATCCCAAGAGGACACATGAGAAGCCAATTAAAAAAGACAATATTGATTTCATTTTTAATCAGTCGGATTACTTATTTGACATTGATGATCTTCTCACCCTTTTGAACCAATCTTCCAAAAGATGTTAGCTGAATGCCTTTGGTTGCTACAAAGCTTTCAAATTCCGCAGCATCGCCTGCTCCTACTGAAACTAACAACCCTCCGCTTGTTTGAGGGTCTGCTAGAATCGAACGTTGCACATCCGTAAGCGATCCGATTTTATCCCCATAGCTATCCCAGTTTCGTTGCGTTCCTCCGGGTGTTGATTTTTGATTGAGGTATTCTTCTAAAAAATCAAATTTTGGGACTTTATCAAATTCAATTTCCGCTGAAAGATTACTTCCCTCGCAAACTTCAGTCAGGTGCCCCAGCAATCCAAAGCCGGTTACATCTGTAAGGGCATTGACATAAGGCAATTTACCAAAGTCTGCACCCAGTTTGTTTAACGTTAGCATTGAACCGATGGCCATCTTCAAATGTTCTTCTTTAACAATTCCCTTTTTTTGTGCGGTAGTGATAATTCCCACCCCCAGCGGTTTTGTCAGGTAGAGGATTGATCCCTCTTTAGCGGTATCATTTCTCTTTAGATGTTCTTTCTTCAGCTTACCTGTAACCGCCAGCCCAAACACTGGCTCCGGGCAGTCTATACTATGTCCACCAGCCAACGGAATTCCAGCCTGTGCGCAAACCATTCTACTTCCTTCTAAAACTTCTTTGGCTACATCCGCGGGAATTTTGTTGATTGGCCAGCCGAGGATGGCAATGGCCATAATGGGTTCGCCACCCATTGCATAGATGTCGCTTATGGCGTTTACCGATGCGATGGATCCAAACGTAAATGGATCATCGACAATCGGCATAAAAAAATCAGTGGTGCTCACGATGCATGTTCCATCACCGATATCAAATACAGCGGCATCGTCTTTCGATTCGTTGCCCACAAGTAAAGATGGAAATCGTGCTTTTGGTGAATCGGAGTGAAGCATGGCATCCAGGATTGCCGGGGAGATTTTGCACCCACAGCCAGCGCCATGTGAAAATTGAGTCAGTTTTATATCGTTCATTCAGGAAGTTGACAAGTTAGGTCAAATTTTTTTTGCTCTAGGGAGTTACAAGTAACCTAAACTTAATGTTTACAAAACTAATTATTTATAGTGTAACCGTTAGTTTGTGATCTGTTAAAATGAGTTCTATCACCTACTGTTTCGTGGCAATCGTTCAGGTTACAATAGGTGCTTTTCCATTTGTTTGATTTGTTTACAAAAAGTAAGCGAACGGAAAAGTTACTATTGGCTCTTTTTCTACTATTGGCTCCATTCGTCACAGCACCTATTTACCGAAAAACGATGCGCAGGCAACAGCAAAATTTCATTTTTTCGTAGCGGTCATTTTAGGCAAGCGTATTCACTAGACATGCTCTTCGCAAAAGCATTAGCATCTTCTCCATCCCAAGGTAATGTCAGTCTAACTCGGTCTTTTTTACTTTCAATGCTTTCCAAATAATACTTGTCGTAGTAGGTTAGCAGTATTTCAATAGTGCCGGCCATGTCTCCAGCCAACAATTTTTCCTTGGCCGCTTTGAAGTGTTGCCCACCCAAACGCTTCACAATTTTGGTCATGGCGTCCAGAAACTCTGCCCGATCGGCATGACCATATTCTGCGACAAGTCGTTGAACTCGTACTTCCTTAGAAACATCCATTTGAACGATCGGGCTACTTTTCATGTGCAGCCAAAAGTCCGGTGGCAGAAAGACTTTGCCGATGGTGATTGATTCGTCTTCTACCCAAATCCGTTTCGAGGTGTCGAGTTTAAAAATCTCCTCAAACAAATTGTTGTGAAATTGCTCGGTGGTTGGCTGGGGAATTTGCATCAGGCTGCCGAAAGCAGAGCCTTTGTGATGTGCTAAGGTTTCGAGGTCAATTACTTGTTCCCCCTGTTTCTTCAGTGCTCTGAGCACTTCACTTTTGCCGCTCCCTGTACAACCACCAATTAATATTATTTGCAAAGGTTTTTGAAAGACCTCGAAGGCAAATTGCCTGTAGGCTTTGTAGCCGCCTATTAGTATCTGGGATTTAATTTTCGCCATTCCTGCGAACTGACAGAAGTTGGATGAGCGCATCCCCCCACGCCAGCAATGGACTAGAATTTCTTTACCCCCTGCGACCTTTTCAGTTTGTTGTATAATCTCTGCAAGGCGTGGCCCTACTAAGCGAAACCCTTCCCGAATGGCTTCAGCTTGCCCTTTCTTCTTGTAAGCTGTTCCTACAATTGCTCGCGCTTCATTATTTAATAATGGAATGTTGAAAGCGCCTGAAATATGGCCTTCTTCAAATTCTCCTTCTGAGCGGACATCGATAATGGGATGGAACGTGCGTAGCGCAAGGAACTCTTCAACTGACAACGACATTTGCCAAAGGTCGGAACTATTGATTGTATTTTCTAACGAAAATAGTTAGACCATGCGCCTAACTCAATCTCCAAAATTAACCGACAATATCGAAGAGATGCCAATTCGGAATCCATAGTCCTGATAGGTTCCATTGGTGAATGAAACAGCACCTTCAATACGGAAAATCCTCAAGATGCCATCTAGTCCATATCCAACTTCGGTATAATTTCTAGATGAAGGAGTGGCTAGATAATTGACAAAGAAGTTTTCCTGGACGCCCATCAACCGAATCACGGGGATTCTCGTGATGAGGAATTTTCGAAAATGATAATGTGCGCTCACTGAAAGGTACTGATCTTTGGTGCTGTAGAGGTAGTAGTCCATGAGGCGGAAACCTGTTACGGGGTCTGTCGTGATAATAGGTGTCTTATTGCCTAGAAAGTGCTTGAAGTCCATAAAGTAGAGCTTGTCAGCATTCAGGAATTTACCGGCCTTCACGTTGATATCAAATGTGCCGCGAATGCCAAACTTAACTTGCTGACGAATACCCGCTTCAATTAGGTCGAAGTTTACATCGCTGCCTAACATACTATTAAACCCTTTACGATAGTCAAGCGTGAGTAGTGGCGAAGAGTTTTGTATTCTAGATTTTGAACCGTTACGTATTACGAATTTTTGCCAAGGCCTTGCCTCCAAGCCGATGGCTCCGGTGAATGCTGTGTTGGTGTCGAATCCAGTTTGAGATTCAATATTGACGGGAGCATTTGGTCGGTAGTGCTCTTTATTTTCGCTAAAGAAAGTATAATTGGAGTTGTTGTCAAGTTCTGTTCTTCTGGAAAGAGACCAAGAAGAATGAAAGGTAAATTTATCATTGACGCGTTGCCGGTACTTCAAGTCCACAAAACTCTGCTCGTACAGTTTCATCCAATTATCGCCACTGACAAGCGAGGTAAGGGTATTTACAAAGGGGTGAATGGGTTCATCTGAATTATATTGTTTGATATACCTTCCTCCTTCCAGTGTAATTCGCTTATCAGCATTTCGATATTCCACACGAAGCTTACCACTCAACAATTCTCTAGAAAACGCGTAGCGTGCTATAGGGCTAATTTCAAGCCTCGAGGTTCGGGCCTTTTTGGTACTGTCTTTTTTGTCTTTGATCACCCAACGCTTATAGAAGCTGGTTCGGTAAATCAGGTTAAAACCTTCAACCGTATTGAATCCACCGTAAGGTGTATGAATCCGGAAGTCGGACGTTTTTGATAGCTTGTAGCTGTCACCAACAATGATATCGGTCAACTGAAATCCTTTTTTGCCTTTTTTATTTCGAAGTGTGTCTCCTTCTTCTTTTTGTTTTTCAACAGCTGAAATGCTATCAGTGATTACATAGCCGCGCTCTTCCTGTTTAGAAAGAGCAACCGGGCGGATTTCTGTCCAGAAAACGGAATCTTTCTTATACGCTAGCGAGTCCACGATAAACATTCGTTCTGAAAGTACCTCTGGTTCTTTGGTCTGCTTCTGTTCTTGCTTTTCGTATTCCTTCACCATCTGCCTTAACTCTTTATTCGTTACTTCTTTTCCAGAAGCTAATCGTTCCTGAAGTTGCTGGTCTTTTTTGCTGAATTTCTTTTCAATTTTTTTAGCTTCTTCTTTTTCGATCTTTGTGTCAATCACTTTCATCTCGGGTACTACCATGGCCGGGTTGAGTTTGATTTTGTAATCCTTCAAGGTGGCAAAGTATTCCCCAGTAAAGTCAAAACCGAAAACCTTACCCTCTACAAAAAACTGTTGAGATATGGGAAGCCATGCCTTGTCTTCAATCGGATTATAAATTTGTTTGACTTTAAATTTAATGCCGAGTTTCACCGTTTGCATGTCCAAACTGTGGATGCTCCACCAGTCTTCTACGATAAAAATAATTCCCTCAAAAACATTATCGCCTCTTGAGCGTGGCGTTACTTTTATTTTACTGATTTCATACTGATTGTCTTTGAAGGAACCGAGGTACTCAAACTTGTAATAGGAGAACGACTTCGGTGATAAGGGTGATACAACCTCTGCTATTTCGGGTTCATAGAAACTGCCAAATACAAATTGATTGGGAGAAGTATTACGATCCTTGCCTTTGGTATAGACTGCGATCACTTTTTCTTCAAATTTGTTAGGGCGCGTAAATTTAATCTCACTTACCGATTCGGAAATGAAAACCCGATCTTTTGTAATGCCTTCTTTTTCGATTGCTTTCTTGGCAAACCAGGGGTAGTCTCGGAGCTGTCCTTTTCCTTTTATGTACACCTTGGCAGTGTAGGAATCAATCTGCTGGGTATGGTAGTTGGCCTTGCCAATTGCCTTACGCATAATGGTATAGGCTGGATCTTCTTTGCCCGCCTTCACCACAACATTTTGAAGAACAATAACCTGTGTTTTTAATGTGACGTTGATTTCCAGGAAATCACTACCGACCGTCACTTTTTGCTGTTGGGTTTCGTACCCGAGATATTGAAACAAAATATCATATTGCCCGGGAGGGAGAGCCAATTCAAAACGTCCATTGATGTCAGTTGCTGCTCCAGCCGCGGTTTGCTTCACAAAAACACTTGCAAAGGCGAGAGCGGTGCCGTCATCGCCTTTAATAAGGCCGCGGATACCACCTGAATGGGCATTGCTAGTTATTAAAAAGAACAAAACAATGGCAAGGAAGCTTTTGATCAGTTTCATCAAAGGCATAGACGTCATCAAGTTGGGTAAGGTTGCTACTAAGACGGAATGCTATAGGTAAAAGTTTTTCATTCGGATCATATTTTCTACCGCTTCTGGAACGAGGTAACGAATGGATTTATTGTTCTTGATACAGGTTCGAATATAGGTAGCAGAGATATCTATCATAGGCGCTTCCACGATCGTCACTTGTGGATGACGTTTCAAATCCGAATTTGTTACATGGGGTCTGGGATAGACATATAGACCAAACTGAGCAAGAATCTGTTCGTGATTTTTCCAATTTGTAAAATTCTCCAGATTATCTTCTCCGATAATTACTTTAAATTCTTTGCTTGGGTATTTTTCGGTTAAGTAGGCCATTGTGTGGATAGTATAACTCGGTTTGGGCAGGTGAAACTCCACATCGCTTGCTTCCAATTTATAATTGTCTGCTAAGGCAGCCTTCACCATATCAAATCGATCGAACTCATGTAATAGCCCTTTGCTTGGTTTGAATGGGTTTTGAGGAGAGACCACGAGCCATACTTTGTCTAAATCTGTATTTTGCGCCATTACATTGGCAATAATCAAGTGCCCCATGTGAATGGGGTTAAATGACCCAAAGAAAAGACCTATTTTTTGGCCCGACATGATTATACAGATTCTCTAAATAAGGCTATCTTTTTTTAAAATCATCATAAAGCCGTTGCGCCTCCGCCAGCGAAGTAGGCAGGTCCTCATTTAGAAGTACCACATCAAATTTATCCTGAAAGCTCATTTCAAATTTTGCTTTAAAAAGCCTTCTTGAAAAACTCTCTTCCGATTCGGTCCCACGCTCTTTTAGACGTTCTGCTAAGATTTCCAGGGAGGGCACTTTGACAAAGATTGATAACGCTTTTTCTCCGAAATATTTTTTTAGGTTGATTCCACCTTTCACGTCTACATCAAAAATCACATTTTTCCCCTCTGCCCATATTCGATTTATCTCTGACTTTAACGTGCCATAGAAATTCCCGGCATAAACCTCCTCCCATTCGATGAACTCATTCGCATCAATTTTTAGTTTGAATTCCTCAGGGCTTAAGAAGTGGTAGTCTTTTCCATCTACTTCCTTCCGCCCTCGTTTGTCGCGGGTTGAAGCACTTATCGAAAAACCTAAATCGTTATTCGTTTTTAGTAGATGGTGAACAATAGTCGTTTTACCAGATCCAGAGGGAGCAGAAAAGATCAACGCCTTGCCACCTTTCGTTGAGCCTTTTGTAGATAAATCTGCCATTAGAGGGGCAGTTTTTGCGTAATCTGATTCTTGATTTGGTCAATCAGTTCGGTAGGAACATCGCCACCGCAGCAGTTACATTGAAGTAATTTTTTGATTGCCATGTCTAGATCATATGAGCTATAGCACGGCATACACTGATCCATGTGTGCCTTAAAGTAATTTCGTTGTTCTTCACTTGCTTCACCATCTAAAATGGTTTGTAGCATCTCTCTACACGTAGGCTTCGCTTGGTTGCCTTGCATGAAAGGATTGTTGACGTTACTCATAATTATGCTTTATTATAACCCATTGTTTTAGCGTATTCTCCTAATTTTTCTTTCAGCAGATTTCTGGCTCTGTGTAGACGGCTGCGGACGGTACCAATTGGGATGTCCAATATCTTAGCCATTTCTTCATACTTGAAGCCTTCCAAATCACACAGGATAATCACCGTTTTAAAATCTACGTCCAATGAATTCAACGCGTTCGAAATTTCATCCCCGATCATGTTGTTAAGCGACTCCACACGCAAATCGGGTGTAATCTGCCGATCTACCTCTTCTGAGTTATAATATGTCTCTACTTCTTGGTAGTCTACTTTGTTAGGCTCCTTGCTTTTCTTACGATAGTCATTGATAAAGCTGTTTTTCAAAATGCGGAACAGCCAAGCTTTAGCATTAGTTCCTTTTTGGAAAGATTCTATAAAACGATAAGCCTTCAGATAGGTGTCCTGCACGAGGTCGTTGGCATCGTCTCGATCGAGTGTAAGCCGATACCCGAAATTATACATAGAGCGAATATGAGGAAGAAACTCGTTGTTGAACACGTCTCCTTTCTCTTTTTCCGTATAGTGTTGCTTAGGTGCTTCTTCTAATTCCATGGAGGGGTAAAAGTAGTAAAGAAAGCTGATTGGCTAGTTGCTTCGCCTAAACGATTTTGTAGTTTTGGTACTCGCCAACGCGGAAGCCGACCAGGCGTTTTATTCTCTCTTTAAGTGAATAATTCTTTTTGGAAACATCAAAGTCAAATTCCCAATTTTTTTCATTAATCCGCCTGGCCATCACGGAGGGGTGGGTGTCTAGGAAAAGTGCCAATGAATCAATTTGGCTATAGTCAAATTCCGCTGCCATTGCCACATGTTCATCTACCCATTTGTCATCGTGGTATAAACTACCAAACGCACGTTGTTTATGCTGCATTGCACGAGGATCACGGACCCAGCCATAGTGATAGATGTAAGCATCGATTAGTTTTACGCTAAGTTTCTTGTTGGGTTCCTTCCGGAAACCCTGTGCATCGCGATAAGAGAAAATTCTCTTATCATTTTTAACAATTCGAATTTCCCTGCGGTACCAATTCCAAGATTCCCCGACATAGTCATATGAGCCATAGAAGTGCTTGTAGTGAAAAAGTAACCCGTCAACTCCCTTATTCTCTTTATACTTGGCCATTGCCTGACGAATGGTGTCGTAATACTTCTCATGAACAACTTCATCGGCTTGTATGTAGAAACACCAATCAGCATCTGGCGAAACGGCTTGAAAGGCTTTATCGGTTTCAGCAGCCAACACACGGCCACCTTCCCGAAGAGTGTCGTCCCAATTCGTATGGATAATTCTAATTTTAGGGGAGTTTATGGCCTGGATTAAATCAAGCGTATTGTCTTCACCATTTCCAACTGCGACAATAAACTCATCGCAAAGCGGCAGCACAGAAGTAATGGCCTCTACAATTGGGTAGTCGTACTTAACTGCATTTCGGACGATGGTGAAGCCAGCGACTTTCATTTGATTTAGATAGCAAGGTTTTCTTTTTTTGGATAGAGAAAAGGGTAAAATTGGTTGATACGTATCAATAGTTTGGAGAAAAAATACGTAGAGCCAAGATATCTCAATACTTTATTGTTGCTTAAGCACATGAGCTGGCCCGTAATTGTTTTTACATAGCAGAACTTGAATTTGGAAACCCAATTCTGATAAAAAATTGATTTTATCCTCCAAAAGGAGTCAGTAAAAAGACCTTGCCCCAAATGGGATAGATGAAAGTCGATAACATAACAGGAAAAGCCATTCACAACCGCCTGAAGGCACAAGTCGGTTGCGTAAAAATGAAAACCGCTTATAGTAGACGAGCATTTGATTTTTGAACTTGCTTTGACAACTAAAAAATTCTCATCCAATGAGAATACTTGTTGTGGGAATGTTCCATTCCAGTTTGGCGAATTGACATTATCATAGATTTTTACCACGTATTCATTTCGGCAATTTACACCTGCATTTCCACAAATTGCCCAATTGGGATCGATACGCTCCAGTTCTTTCAGCCTAGTCAACAAATCCTCGAACCCATTATTTTTATCTAAGAGCAGATCGTGGTGGCAGAAGATAATATATGGTTCGGTGTTTTTTAATTGGATTGAATTGAATGTTTCGTAAGGCTCAAAGTTGTTTTTTTCAGTATTATCAAACACAGAATAGCGGCAACGCTCCAAGTCAAATCCTGCCTCAATAAATGAGGTTTTCATATTCTTGTATTGATCAAGATTATTGGAGATCGTGCAAATATGGAATAGCTTCATTGACATCGGCTGCCCAGGGATTTATTTTTTCGGTTTGGCAACTGTAGCGAACTGTAGATATTTTATGTCTGAGAAAGAACCAAACGTAAGAATGATCAATGGCCATGGTTTTAGTGATTTAGTTGGGTTAATCCCCTCAAGTATTATTATCTCATAGCCTAAATTTTCATACATTTTGCGAATACTGTTAATTGTAAAAAAACGGAAGTGAGTAAAATCCATAATGCCACGTTCGGTATAATCCCAGTTTTTGCGAAATACAAAGTCGAAGAAACTCCTGAAATATCGAATGTTCGGTAAAGAACTGATGACAACACCTTCGTTTGTTAATTTTGTTTTTAGTTTTTCTAGAATGGTATACGGATCTGTTAAATGCTCCAACACATCATTGCAAATGATAGCATCAAAATAATTTTCTGGCAATTGATCTACTAGCAACATGACATCGCCACAAAAGATTTTGTCCAAATGAGTTGCGGCAATGTTCGCTTGCGCTGACTCATATTCGATACCCCATACTTCAGCCTCTAAAGTATGTTTCAATAGCGCTCCAAAGTTGCCTTCGCCACAGCCTATCTCCAATATTTTTTTAGCTGTTACAGGAATAAACTTTAGCATTTCGGGCCGCCCACCTTGGTAATAGTCTTTGAATTTTAAGTTCAGGGATTCGCTCATTTCGATTTCTGATTTAGTTTGATGATAAGATTTTTTACAAAGAAGTAACTTTTAAGCTTCTCGAACCACGAATTTTCAGGTATTGGAATGGTATAAATTTTCGTTTTTGCAATTGAATAAGTTGTGAAAATCTCGTCCCTCTCTTCAAAAGCAGACTTGCCCAACTTTTCGTAAAGTTCTCCCCGCCCTACCGGTTTTGTATGGCTGGCTCCGATCGAATCAAAAACCGCAATACTTTTTGGGCCAAATTTCTTTCTAATGATTTCTCCCCATAAAATGTCAATTCCCCAGCCCGACTTGTTTAGATTAAAGGTGGAGAGTAAATCGGCAACTGCGTTTTTACTTAGCACGGGGCACATTAGTTCAACTGTTGATAAATAGCGGATGCCAGACCATCTTTTTTTCTTCAAGATCTTCCAACTCTTAAATGACCCTGGCAACAATACTGGCTGGGCCATCTGCAATCGGTATGTACTCACCAAATCAAACAAATAATGGATGGTCTCCTTTTTGATTTCAATGTCATCGTCCGGGAAAAAGAAATATTCATATTGATTCAAATAGTCTGGATACCGGGTGAAAAAATCATGTGCCATTATCCATTTGAAATCGCAAAGATGATAGAGGGTAAAGGAAAGGCTCTCAACTTTTAGCTTTTCACTAGTAATTGTCTTGTGGTAATAGTGGAGTACGACATCAAATGATCGATCAGCATCATCAAAAATCCAACTGCTTTCTATTGAGTTGTTGCCAAATGGGACAATGACGAGGTTTTTCTTTTTCATCAATTTCGTAGTTACAAAGTAGCAGTAACTTCCGCTGCAATTGATTTATGAACGCCATTCTCACATCGTCTTAGGCCCTGTCTGATTGTTCTCTCTAGTATCTGATCATTGACAGAAAGCTGTTTTCTTGAATTTTCAAGATGAAAAAGATGATAACCAAAACCAGCAAACTTCAAGTGTTTTCTTTTAACTCCCATATTGTTCATTCGAACTGCAAACTCCGAATCCTCTCTGCCCCAGCCGATAAAGTCTTCATTAAAACCGTTGGTCGCCATCAAATCTTCTCTCCAAAATGACAAATTGGCTCCGCGTACATTATTATGGCCAGTTCTGTAATACGAAAATAGTAGTGAAAGCAGGCGGCTTTCTATTGTGTTAAGTCGATTATCAATTCCACTTGTTATGAAATTTAAATTTATTTTCTTTTTCTGCAACATTCTCTCTGTTTGCTCTTTTAACAACAACACGCGCGATCCTTGTATAAATTGGCCTTTCCAAGCATTTGATTTATGGGCTTTGATAAAATTGGTAGGCAACACAATATCACCATCAATCATAATTATGTATTCGTAGTTGGCCATCAAAATGGCCTTGTTTCTAATGGCTGACAAACGAAATCCTAGATCTTCATGCCAGCAATGACGAAGTGGTACTGGAAAAGATTTTTGGTATTCAAGAATTAATTGTCTTGTGTCATCCCCTGAGCCATCATCAGCCACAATAACTTCACTTGGCAATTGAGACTGCTTCATCACGCTAATTAGAGTCAGTTCTAATGCGTCTTTCCTGTTATAGGTTGAAATGATTAGCGTAGTCTTTAACGCTTTGTTCGCCTCCAATAACTTTGAGTACTTATAAAAAGTATAATTGGTATTCGATAAAGAGATCATTGCTCCCTCATAGCCACCAAAAATTCCGAGTTTAACAAAAAAATTAAAAAAGAAGGTATAGGCGGTTTTATAAAAAACTTTAAATGGAGAGCTACGCAGTATGAATCTTTTTTCCTTCGCAAAAATATCCGAATAGGACTGTACTTTGGTTAGAAATTCCTGAGCGTTTTCATACGCCTCATGCATCAAATCACCGCTCAAGTGCATGACACTCGTTTTTTTTTCGAGTATAACTTTATCATGTGGGTTGTCTCCACCCCATTGCCCAAGGTTACGATTCCATAACCTTAATTTTCTATCTGGATACCATGCGCTTAGTTTCATCCACCGCCCTCCATAACTAGAGAGCCTATTCATCTCATAAGCTTCTGCTGGCCAAAATTTCTTTGCGAGGGAAATGGAGTTAGTTAGTTCTTCGGATAAATATTCGTCCGCATCCAGTGAAAGGACGTTTTGGAATGTTGCTTTTTTAAGCGCAAAGTTTTTTTGCTGAATATGGCCTTCAAAAGGATGTTCAATGAATCGCACACCCATTTCTAAGCAAATTTTTTTGGTGGCATCTTTTGAAAAAGAGTCTACTACCACTATTTCGTCTGCTACGGACCGCACCGAATCAATACATCGACCAATGTTTTTTTCCTCATTGAACGTGATGATAATCACGCTTATCTTTACGGCTTTCTCCATTGACGGCAAGGTAGCCTCAAATAAAATAAATAAAAAATCTTGGTAGGTCTACCTGCGCCTACCAAGATTTACAGTGCATTCTAGCGTTTTGCCAATGGCATTGTTGCTTTTAAAAGATTGAGAAATTCTGAACGATACCCCTCTTTGTCTGCACCCTTTGCCGCTTGCGCAAGTTCTGCCGTTTCTTCTACACTAAAACCTTTCACATATTCCGATTCACGCAAGATCATGCCAAAGGCGGCCACCGCTGCTGACCAGCGAAAGTTATCGGAAGTTTTGGCAAGAGCTATATTTTGATCTTGCAATGGATGGACGATCAACTTGCTTATTTCACCATCTGGGTTTTTGTAACGGAATTTCACAGTCATGATTTCGTCTGTTTCTTTTGCGGTAGGTGTTCGTTTGGTTGCTTGATATTTTAGTGGATCGATTTGATAAAAGTCACTTTCTACGCCAACAGGAATCACTTCATACAACGCTGTAACAGAATGTCCCGAACCTAATTCTCCGGCATCCTTTTTATCGTTATTGAAATCTTCACTTTTAAGCATTCTGTTTTCATAACCGATTAACCGATAGGCTTGCACTTTGGCAGGATTGAATTCAACCTGAATTTTAACATCCCTCGCAATAGTGAAGAGTGTTCCTCCAAATTCATTTACCAATGCCTTTTGTGCTTCTAAAATGGAATCGATGTACATATAATTGCCATTTCCTTTATCGGCTAAAATTTCCATTTTGGAGTCTTTGTAGTTGCCCATGCCGAAGCCAAGAGTAGTCAATAAGATACCGTCATTTCTTTTCTGTTCGATGAGTCGTTCCATACCGCCATTGCTTGATTCGCCAACATTAAAATCGCCATCGGTAGCAAGTATCACTCGGTTGTTGCCTCCTTGTCTAAAGTTTTCTTTGGCCACCTGATAGGCTAGTTGAATGCCGGCTCCGCCTGCTGTTGAGCCACCTGCTTGGAGGTTGTCCAATGATTCTATAATTTTTTTCTTATCAGCACCGGATGTACTCGGCAAAACTAATCCGGCCGCACCGGCATACACCACAATAGCCACGCGGTCTTGTTCACGCAATTGAGCTACCAACAATTTGAAAGAGGATTTCAGCAGCGGCAGCTTGTTTTCATCGCTCATCGAGCCAGAGACATCAATCAAAAATACCAGGTTACAGGCCGGAAGATTTTCTTTGGCGATGTTCTTACCCTGAAGGCCAATATGCACTAGTTTGTGTTTCGGATTCCACGGAGCTACCGAGATTTCAGTGTTGATAGAAAAGGGATCATCTCCTTTTGGTTGTGGGTAGTCATAATCAAAGTAGTTGATCATTTCCTCTATCCGCACGGCATCTTTGGGAGGACGTTGCCCCTGATTGATGAACCTACGCATGTTACTGTAGGAAGCGGCATCCACATCAATGGAGAAGGTAGAAAGTGGGTTCTGCATCGCACCATGGAAAATGTTCTCGTTAATACCGTCATACTCTTCTGTATTAGAAGGCTGATCTTGCATTTCATATTCATATGTATAACTTGATGTCGGGGCGGCTTTGTTATCGCCAGCTTTGAAAAGAGTGGCAATTCCACGGGCTTCTTTCTTTCCCAGGCCAGTAGTGATAACTTCGCTCAATTGCGCAACATCCATCTGAAGCGCCACATCAATCCGATTTGTTGTGCCGATTTTCACTTCCTGGGTTTTTAGCCCAATGAACGAAAAAACCAACACGCCACCCTTCATGGGAGCATGAATCAGGTAGACGCCCAGGCCGTCTGTAACGGTACCTTCTGTGGTGCCCTTTAACACTACATTGACCCCGGGCAACGGGCTTCCATCATCTTTGGAAGTTACTTTGCCCGAAATCGTTCTTTCCTCAGGAGCCATGAAGCCAAGGGAAAGCATTAAAAGAACAATCAACATCGAAAATTGCTTTTTCATAACTTAGATAGTTTAAATTTTATAATGAGATGCAGCTATCTTTCGGTTTCCATAAAAGAATCTAGAAATTTTGAACTAACACGTGCGGGGTCATTCACAAACAGACATGGAACTACTTCGACTTTATAAAGAGTCTAGGGAATTGTCGCATTGGGGAGAATTGTATGCTCGTTACACTTCGCTCGTATATGGCGTTTGCCTTAAGTACTTGAAAGATAGGGATGAAGCAAAAGATGCTATGATGCAGCTTTTTGAAAAACTCGTTGCCACACTATTAACCCATGACGTAGAAAACTTTAAGAGTTGGCTTTATGTAACGACTCGAAATCATTGCCTGATGCAGCTCAGAGCTCGAAAAGGTAAATGCCAGCAGGAATTTTCACCCGGACTTGTGGAAAACCAGTTCCTGCTGCATCTTGATGAAGAACCTGAAATGGAACAAAATCTTAGTAAATTGGAGAAGTGTATCGATCAATTGGTGAATGATCAGCAGCAGTGCGTTCGATTGTTTTATTTACAGGAAAAATGTTACAAGGATATAACTGGGCTAACTGGGTTTGACTTAAATAAGGTGAAGAGTTATATCCAAAACGGCAAACGAAATTTGAAAATTTGCATGGAGCAAAATGAATGATTGGAAAGACGATATTGAAAAATATAGGAAGGGAGAACTAACTCCCAGCGAGATGTACTCGTTGGAAAAAAAAGCATTGTCAGATACTTTTCTGGCAGACGCCCTAGAGGGTTCTGAAACGATTTCCGCCAAGGATTTCTCAGAAGATCTGGATGAGTTAAAAGAATCCATTCGATATCAGACTGAACAGAAAAGTGTAGCCTCTTTTGGGCAAGCTAAAATGGCTTCCGCGGCTGCCCCGAAACAAGCGAGCAAAGAACAGGCAATAGTTGGCGATGGAAAGAACACAAACAAATGGGTTTGGCCTTTGCGAATAGCGGCTTCACTTTTAATCATGCTGGGTGTTTTTTTGGCGGCAAATCAGCTGATTCCAAATGAAGAAAAAGAGAACCTTGCCCTTACAAAAGAAGTGGATACAAAAAAGGAAATGCCGGCACCATCGCAGAAAGCACCTGATTCTATTGATGCAGCCCGACAACCAGTTGCTTCACCGCCATCAAAATTATTGGTTGAAAAACCAAAACAGATTGCTGGAGGCAAATCGATTGGAACCGTTGCAAAAGGATCGGAGCCGGTTGTTGCTGCTGAGGGAGAAAGACAAACAGCTTTGATGGACATGGCTGAAGATAAGAAAGCTGTGCAGGAAGTTAGTGAAGAAAAAGAAGCTAAGGTGACTGAGCTGTCGAAGTCCGAAAGAGCGACATCTGCACAGCAGATTGCACCAATGAATAAGAGTACAATTGACATGGCTGCTGACCAAGGCTCAAGGAAAAAAAGTCTTGACGGGCAACTCATTCGTGGCCAAGTATTGTCTTCAGAGGATGGGCGGCCTTTGCCTGGTGTAAATGTAGTTATACAAGGTACCACAGATGGTGCCGTAACGGACATGAATGGCAAGTATCAGATTGCCGTTGAAGCAATCAACGCTAAGCTAGTTTTTTCTTTTGTGGGATTTCAATCCAAAGCAGTGCAGGTAGGCAACCAGAAAGAAGTAAATATAAATTTGGGTCCAGACCTCACCCAGCTTAGTGAAGTAGTTGTAACGGGTGCAGCAGCCCGTGACGATAGTCAAAATCCTCCCGTTGTTAGATTAGCAGAGCCAGCAGGCGGCCGCAAGGCGTATGATAATTACCTGGAGAATAGTCTACGTTATCCGGCTGAAGCAATAATAAAAAAAATAAAGGGAAGGGTGATAGTTAAGTTTACCGTTCGAACAGATGGTGCGCTCGATGAATTCAGTGTGGTCAAAAGCTTGGGCTATGGTTGTGATGAGGAAGTATTGCGACTTGTTAAAGAAGGACCAAGCTGGTCGCCTACGCTCGAAGACAATGTCCCGGTGGAAAGTGAGGTTTTGGTTAAAGTGCGTTTTGATCCTTCGAAGGTGAAACAATAGATTCATCGTTTTCGACTTTTCCGTTTAACCGGATGGATTGCCAGCGTTCACCTAGTCGCATGGAAAATTCATTATTATTTATACTTTTAGGGCTACTATTTACTTAATTCGATTTGCATGAGTTTATTTATTAAGAAGCCATTAGAGCAATTGATGGCACAGTCGGGTGGTGATTCGGCAAACGGGTTGAAGCGTACGCTTGGGCCAATGAACCTGATTGCCTTGGGCATTGGCGCGATTATTGGCGCGGGACTTTTTGTGCGGACTGCCGCAGCGGCTGGAGATGCAGCCGGACCTGCCGTAGTAATCTCTTATATCGTAGCAGGCATTGGTTGTGCTTTTGCAGGTCTGTGTTATGCAGAGTTTGCGTCAATGATTCCTATTGCCGGTAGTGCGTATGCCTATGCCTATGTAACGATGGGCGAGTTCATTGCTTGGATTATAGGTTGGGCATTGGTACTTGAGTATGCGCTTGCTTCAGCAACCGTATCCATCGCTTGGAGCGAATATTTAAATAGTCTTTTAGGTGGGCGAATACCCTATGAATGGTGCCATTCTCCCTGGGAAACATCACTCAGTGGAGTAGGTGGCATCGTCAACTTACCGGCTATTCTCATTTTGTTTTTATTGACACTTCTTTTGATAAAAGGAACACAAGAATCTGCCACCGTTAACTCAATTATTGTGGTTGTTAAAGTTTCCATTGTAATTCTCTTTATAGTATTGGGTTGGGGTTTTATAAATGAGACAAACTATACGCCCTTCACTATTCCAGGAGACATGGCGGGTCATGAACCATGGAACAGACATGGTTGGGGAGGGATTCTCGGGGGAGCCGGGATCGTGTTTTTTGCCTTTATCGGTTTTGACGCAGTATCAACTGCCGCTCAAGAAGCCAAAAATCCAAAGCGCGATATGCCAATAGGTATTCTTGGTTCACTGGTGATTTGTACGATACTCTTTGTTTTGTTCTCACATGTTCTTACGGGTCTTGCAAACTGGCAAGAATTCAAAGTAGCAGGCAAGGAGGCTTCCGTGGCGTATGCCATCAAAAATTACATGCCCGGCTTTGAATGGCTTTCCACTTTGATCACTGTTGCAATTTTAGCGGGGTTCTCCTCAGTAATTTTAGTAATGTTAATGGGCCAATCACGTGTGTTTTATTCGATGTCTAAAGATGGCCTTGTTCCTCCTGTTTTCTCCGAACTGCACCCAACTTTCCGCACCCCTCACAAGGCAAATTGGATTTTGTTGGTGTTCGTTTCTCTTTTTGGCGGATTCGTTCCCGGAAGTGTAGCCGGTGATCTGACCAGTTTCGGTACGTTGTTTGCCTTTGTTTTAGTGTGTGCAGGTATCTGGGTAATGCGAGTGAAAAATCCGACAGCCGTGCGACCGTTTAAAACACCTTTGGTTCCACTGATACCCATCTTGGGAATCCTTGTCTGTTCTGCCCTAATATTTTCTCTCGACTACAAAACACAGTTGATGGCACTTGGCTGGTTGCTTTTTGGATTGGTGATTTACTTCCTTTATAGTAAGAAGAACAGTGTCCTGAGAAAGGAAAAGTAAGTTAGAAAATGTAGCGTAGTCCGACTCCTCCCTGAAAGCGTTGGTAGCCCGGATCAACAAAGGCATCGGTAAACATTTCCACTTCGATAAAAGCTGACACAGGAAGTGTAAAATAGGAGTATTCAAAACCAAGCAAAACGACTGGGCCGTAAGTAAATCTGTTTTCCGAAATTCGCCCGTTCTTTGATTCGAAGCGACCGTTTTCATACAAGTACTCAAAATTAATGCTGGTGTTTCTCCATTGCCAACCAGCGCCAACATACAGTTGCAGACCCTTCGATATCTTTTCTGCATCCCATTGGTAAAGAAATTTCGCTTCCAGAAACCAATCACCTGAAATCGTATGTGTCAAATACCGAGCTGCCTGCTCATTTCCAACCGTATCAATCAATAAGTCTTTTTTCAATACATCAGCGATCGCGTCTTTCTTTAGATTCTCGAATAGCCCCCTATAATATTTGTTATACAACCCGCTGGCAGCCTTACCGCCATCCACCGCAAAAGCCCAATGCTTACTTGGGTAAAATTTGTAAGTTAGAGCGAGTGGGTCGCCCACTTTTATGCCTATGCCTTGGTAAGGATATTTACTCTCTTCGAAAATTGGGCACATGATAATCGCCTTGCTGCGTGAAACCCGCGGCATTCCATATCCGGCACTACGCACGCTCTTTCTGACTTGGGAAAATCCCTGCTTACTTAATGAGATAAGCAAGAAAATGGCTACCCAGAAGATTTTGAAAAGAGACATTAGAGCAAATATAACGCTTTTGCGGTAATGTATTTGGTGCCATGCGGCAGATGTTAGGCTATCTCTTTGTACTGCATTTTATGCAGTTGGGCGTAGAAACCATCGCTCGCCAAAAGCTCATCATGGCTGCCCGATTCTTTTATTTCTCCCTTATCTAAAACGATAATTTTATCCGCTTTTTGAATAGTAGATAATCTGTGAGCGATTGCAATAGACGTACGATTCGTCATCATTTTTGAAATCGCATTTTGAATCATTTCCTCCGTTTCACTATCTACCGAAGAAGTGGCTTCATCTAACACCAATATTTTAGGATCATAAACCATGGCGCGTATGAACGAGAGTAGTTGTCGCTGCCCCACTGAAATGGTCGCGCCACGCTCCATTACATTGTAGTCCAGTCCTCCCGGCAGTCGATCGATAAACTTTCTCGCCCCCACGAGATCGGCTGCGTGAAGGATCATCTCATCAGTCACTCCTTTGTTTCCGAGCGTAATATTGTATCGAATTGTATCAGAGAAGAGAAAAACGTCTTGCAAGACTACTCCAATGTTTTTTCGCAGTGAGGCGGTGTCAAATTCTTTGATATCCATGCCATCCACTTGAATAGATCCACGATTGATTTCGTAAAAACGATTGAGTAGGTTAATGATGGACGACTTTCCAGCGCCTGTTGCACCCACTAAGGCGATGGTCTCACCTGGCTCTATATCAAGACTGATGTCTTTTAAAACATAATCGGCATCATTATAGGCAAACCAAACGTGATCAAACTTTACCTGGCCTTTTATATCGCTTGGCGTAACCGTTCCATTCGGCATAATGTCCGTTTGATCATCTAGTAAATTGATAATTCTAGATGAACCCACTATACCCATTTGCAATGTGTTGTAGCGGTCTGCGATCATCCGAATGGGCCGGAAAAATAACTGGATGAACATGATGAAAGAAACCAGTTTGCCAATGGTAATGCCCGTTGCTTCCATGTTGATTATGCCCTTTGCGCCATACCAAACCAGCAAGCCCGTGCCCATAGCGGCAATGATTTCCGCAACCGGAAAGTAGACGGAATAGTAGAGGACAGATCTCAGGTGAGCGCCCCGATGCTCTTTGTTAATTTCTTTAAACTTTTCAAACTCTCTCTTCTCACTTCCAAAAATTTGCACGATGTTCATCCCTGTAATGTGTTCTTGTACAAATGAATTCAAATTGGAGACGGCATTACGCACATCGTTGAAAGCTACTTTTATTTTTTCCTTGAAGACATAAGTGGCGAGTAACATCAATGGAATAGTGGACAAACTTACCAGCGTTAACTTCCAATCGATCCAAAACATGAAAGCTAAGATAAAAATGATTTGAAGTAAATCGCTGGCCATAGCAGCGAGCCCTTCGCTAAAAACATCAGATAGCGTTTCAACATCTGAAATGGTGCGAGTCACTAATCTGCCAATGGGAGTCTTATCAAAAAAGCGCAACCGAAGTTTGATTAGATGTTCGTACAATTGAATGCGGATGTCTCGAATGATGAATTGCGCGATTCTTCCAGAAATATAAGTGTGGGCGTATTGTACTGCAGATTGAACAACCAATAGTCCTAGGATGATCAACATAATATTTACCATGCCCCAATAGTTGCCATATTGGACGTGCGCATCCAACGTGTACTGAATAAGCAACGGCCTGATCGGTGTGAGAATCCCCAATAAGAAAGTGAGTACGATTACAAAGTAAAAGCGCCCTTTGTAAGGTTTCACAAACTGCATGATGCGGCTAAGCACTTTAAAATCGATGATGTTTCCGCTGCTTACTTTTTCTTTTTCCATTTTTCCATTCAAAGTTCAAGATTCAAAAAGGTTAGTTCTGAATTTGAATATGTTTACTTTATAAAAATGCTTTTTGAATACTTTACACTCGTCAAGTACAATCCCTCTGGAGGCACGTTCATGCCGGCCTTCTTTCGGTCTTTACCTTTTACTATTTCTTCAAACTCCTTCATGTTAATTTTTCCAGTACCAACATCTAGCAAAGTGCCTACAATGGCTCGCACCATACCCCTCAAAAACCGATTAGAAGTAACGTTGAAAACAAGCAAATCTCCTTTTTGATTCCAGTTTGCTTTTTTGAGAGTACAAATAAAGTGATTTACATCGGTCTTCACCTTGCTGAAGCATTCAAAGTCGTGTTCACCCACTAGTAACGCAGCGGCTCGATTCATGTTCGGCACATCGAGCGATTTAAAAAAATGATAAGCCTGACCAACCAATAATGGGTCCTTCACCCTCGTGATCTTGTATTCGTAGGAGCGTTCAAAGGCATCATATCGTGCATGCGCTTCTGCTTTTACGGGTTGAACTGAGCGAATGGCAATGTCTTTGGGGAGAAGCGAATTCAACTTAACCAGCCACGTTGCTTCGTCAAATTCTTTGTCGACATCTGCATGAAAGAATTGTTTTGCACAATGCACCCCGGCATCCGTTCTACCACTCCCGACTATTTCTATTTTCGTTCTAAATATTTTAGACAATGCACTTTCTACCACTTCTTGCACGCCCACCGCATTGGCCTGGTTTTGCCAGCCGTGGTAGTTGGTGCCATTATAAGAAATTTCGAAAAAATAGCGCATCGATGTGGTTACAGAACACCTTCACCGCCACAAATGTAAATAAACCATTATTCGCTCCGTAGATTTTTAACGGGATTGTCAGTAGCGGCTTGGTAAGAGCGATAAGCGACAGTAAGCCAAGTGATTAAAATAGTGACTCCTCCAGCGATCAAGAATAATGAAAAGGGTATTTCGGCACGGTATGCAAAATTGTTCAGCCATTTGTCCATAGCGTAGTACACAAGTGGAGCCGCTATTGCAAAACCTATAATGGTCATGATGATATACTCTCTAGACAACAATAACACAAGTTTGTAAACCGGTGAACCCAGTACTTTGCGGATAGCCAACTCTTTGGCTCGTTGCTCCGTCACAAATAGAATGATGCCGAGCAAACCCAAACACGAAATGAAAATGGCCAATGAGGTGAAGTAAACAAAGATTTTGCCAATCCGGTTTTCGGCTGTGTACGTTTTTTCAATATCATCTTCCAAGAAAGTATAATCAAACGGGCGATCGGGGGTGAATTTTTTAAAGACTGCTTCTACGGCTTTCAATTGTTCTGGCACATTTCCATTTTTGAGTTTGATAGAAATTTGAAAAAATGAAGTTGGTTCAATATAAAGCAACAACGGTTCTATTTTTTTGTGAATCGATTTGAAGTGAAAGTTTTTTACAACACCGATAATCGTGTAACTTTTATCTTGCAGTTTAACCCCTTTGTTTACCGGATCAACTAATCCCATTTGTGTTGCGGCCGCCTCGTTTATCAAAAGCGCAGACGAGTCGGAAACGAACTCCGCAGAAAAATCGCGTCCTGCTGCAAGTCCAATGTTATACGTTTTCAGGAAATCGACATCGACAATTAATTGATGAAATATCCGATTATCGTCTGGCCTTTTTCCTTCCCATGAAAAGCTATCGGTCCAATAGTCATTGAATGAGATGCTCTGATTATTTGCCGTCACTGATTTTACAGCAGGCAAAGCCAATAACTCATTTTTGATGGAGGTGTAGTTTTGTCTGACCTTTCTAATCATTGTGAAAGAAATGATTTTCTCTTTTTCATACCCTAAATTTCTAGTTTCGATATAATTTAATTGCCGTTGAATAATGAAAGTTCCTGATAGCAAGCCAATGCTTAAAATGAACTGAATGACTACCAGTGCCCGCCTCATTTGAATAGTTCTACTTCCTGCCTTTGCCATCCCTCTAAACACAATTGCAGGGTTTTGACCAGATAGTACCAATGCGGGATATGCGCCACCGACTACTGCACACAGTATCGTAAAAAATAAAAGGGGAAGAATAATTGTTGGCGAAAACAAGTCAATCACTAATTGTTTACCAACAAGTTCATTGAAATATGGAAGCAATAGCCAGCTAACTAAAAGCGCCAAACTCAATGCCAACAAACAATAAAATGCAGATTCTAACAGAAAGAAAAGGACTAATTGTGTTCGGCTAGACCCCATTACCTTTCTCACACCTGTTTCTTTTGATCGCTTTATGGATCTGGCCGTGGCTAGATTTGAATAATTGATGGCAGCAATCACTAAAATGAAAAAAGCAATGGAAGAAAAAAGATACACATAGATGATATTGCCGTGTCCATTTGAGTCGTTGCTAATAGTTGCCGACTTTAGATGTATATTTTTTAATGGTTGAAGTTTTAATTCAGTGGTTGCTTCAGGGTCATTTTTGACAATCACGTCTTTCATCTTTTCTTCCAGGTCAACCGAGATTAACGCGTTTGTTTTTATGTAGGTGTAAAGCAGGTACATTGTCCACTGGTTCAACTCAAATAGGCCAACTGCTTCTGCAAACTTAATTGGGATAACATAGTCAAATTGGAGGTGAGAATTAGTGGGGACTTCCTCCAGCACGCCCACCACTACCACGTCTCTTCCTGCGATTAAAAATACTTTACCCATGGCGTCCGCTTTGCCGAAATACGTTACCGCCAATCGCTGGCTGATAATGACTTTATCTACGCCCTCCCCAAAGCTTTGTAATTTCCCTTGCTTTAATGGGAAGGAGAAAAGATTGAAAAAGGATGGGTCGGCCAAAATCCCCTTGTTGTAAAAGCCACCATCTTGGTACTTCATAAAAAGCTCAGAATGCCTCACTCGGCACGCCTCTTTTACCTCTCCAAAATTTGTTTTCAAATAATCGGCCAGTGGTGCGCAAGTGGTTGCCATTAGATTTTCACTTGCGCTGTCAGTAAGCTGGTTGCCTACTACTCTATAGATATTTTCGTAATCTTTGTGAAAGCAGTCATAACTAAGTTCGTCATTGACCCACAAAAATATGAGCGTGAAGACCGCAAACCCTACGGTGAGGCCCAGCAGATTTATGAAGGAATATGTACTTCGGAGTTGCCGGAAAATTAGTTTTAGATTACTTCGAAACATCAGCGGACAAAATTAGTAAATGTGAAGTAAGGTAAAGCTCGAATTCTTTGATAAAAGTTAAGAATGCTTTAAAAACTTACATCCTAGTCAATCGGCCACGACAGTAAAAAATACTCGACAGGAGAGGCAGCGCATAGCTTTGAAGCTACTTGACAAGGCTGCACTTTTTTTCGAGCAACGCATTCATTGTAAAAATTTCGGATTCCATTAATTAAAAAAGGCTTTTTCCTAGCGTTGTCTAGCTTTCCAGTAATTTTTGATACCTAACTTTATATTTTGTTGACCTCCTTATCAATATTATTTTCTACGCCAAAGGCGACTTCAAACTATTTGCTTACTTTAAACAATCCAAAAGATTAATTTACTGTTTTACACTTTTCAGCTAGGGCATTTTTCATGGCTAAGATCTCTTCTCTCATAAGTTCACGAATCGCAATGGCTCTTGCATTTATCTGGATATAATAGACAGCGTCACTTAGAAGGGTTTTGCGCACAAGGTCAGAAGGGTAGTCGACTGAATTTAATCTTTTGATATCTACTAAGGTTGTGTCAAGCACTCTTCTGACAGCCTGAAGTTCCTGAAATCCAATCGCAACAAAATCCTTATCGGGGTAGGAGAATACATCTACGACCGCTTCATTGGATGTCTTTAGCACGCCTGCATATCCTTGCAAGTCTACATAGTAATTGAGCAGTCTTTTCTTCAAGTTGTCGTCTTTTAAAACAATTAGTTTTCCACTTGACTTTAGGTCGTCAAAAGCACTTTGACTTACCGTGAACGGAAAAGAACTTTTATTGACAGCTTCTCGCAAATTTTTCACCACTTCGCTCCTTAGCGGCTTGTCTTTTTGCAATAAATGAATTAACCTGTTAATGGCAGCAATGCGCATGTTGTTGTCGTTTTCTTGTTCCTGCAATAGTGCCAAATCCTGTTCAACATCTTCCAAGAACTTACAATAATAAAGTTGTTCTAGTTTCTGATCTTTATTTTCTTCATTCCAAGTATTGATTTGCAAGGCAATCAAAATACCGATCACGACTAGCACGATTTCCCCAACAGCATAGAGCAGGTAATTCTTTATTTTTCCAGCCTTCATGTTCTTTTGTCTGATTTTTCGGAAAAATTTTATCATTGTACTAGTTCATAAATAATGGCCGCTCCCTGCCCCACGCCAATGCACATCGTGGCCAGACCGTATTTTACTTTTCGCTTTTGCATTTCATGAATGAGAGTGGCTGAAATACGAACCCCACTGCAACCTAATGGATGTCCGATGGCAATTGCACCACCATTTACATTTACAATTTCAGGATTGAGCCCAAGGTCATTTATACAAGCCAATGATTGAGAGGCAAACGCTTCATTCAATTCAACCAGGCCAATATCTGAAATTTTTAATCCAGCACGCTGTAGCGCTTTTTGCGTGGCGGGCACTGGACCAACACCCATATAAGCTGGATCAACGCCTGCTATGGCCATTGAAACGACACGAGCTAGTGGTTTTAGACTTACTCGGTTAACCGTTTCCTCACTTGTGATTATACAAGCAGCGGCACCATCATTGATACCTGAAGAGTTTCCTGCGGTCACTGAACCACCTTCCTTAAATGCAGGTTTTAGTTGAGCTAACTTTTCCAACGATGTTTCTCGGGGGTATTCGTCCTTATTGAATTCGATAGTCTCCTTGCCTTTTGCAAAGGAAATGGAAACAAGTTCTTGATCAAATTTTTTCGCTTGCGCGGCAGCCGCA
This sequence comes from Cyclobacteriaceae bacterium, assembly GCA_031400595.1. Taxonomy (GTDB): domain Bacteria; phylum Bacteroidota; class Bacteroidia; order Cytophagales; family Cyclobacteriaceae; genus ELB16-189. The sequence continues at coordinate 296,844 of JANNQG010000025.1, read as the reverse complement.
TATTTTTGTTGTGATCCAAGTGCGAAGGCATCCTGTTGTTCTCTTTTAATTTTCCATTTCTCAACTACGTTTTCAGCCGTTTCACCCATGGAATAGGGGTGGTATAATTTGGAGAGTTTCGAATTGACAAATCGCCAGCCAATAGTGGTATCAAAAATTTCTGGTTTGCGAGAAAATGCTTCTTCCGATTTCCCCATCACAAACGGGGCACGACTCATACTCTCTACGCCTCCGGCAATGTAAATGGATCCATCTCCATTCAGTATTCCACGACTGGCATCCATTATTGCCTGAAGACCGGAGGCACAAAGGCGATTGACCGTTACACCTCCCACGGAAGTGGGAAGACCAGCTAGTAGTAAAGCCATGCGCGCCACATCTCGATTGTCTTCACCTGCTTGGTTTGCAGCGCCAAAAACAACATCTTCAATTTCTGCGGTGTTGATTGCTGGATTCCTTTCTATTAATTTCTTAATAACATGAGCCGCAAGATCATCCGGTCGAATGGAGGCCAACGTGCCTGCATATTTGCCAATAGGTGTTCGTAGGATGTCGATGATGTATGCTGTTTTCATATTCGAAGGAAGTTTTGGCCGCACGCAGCAATCCACAAGCTAGCTGCTTGTAGCTTGAAGCTCTTTTATTACTTTTGCCGCAAGTTAAATTAACCTGATTATGTGGCAAAGGATTCAAACGGTGTTTCTGGGTTTGGTGGTTGTTTGTATGGCGATATGCCTTTTTTTACCTATCGGCATTTTTGTGGATGCCACGACCGGTGATTCGCACCAGCTTTACCCCTTACATTACACGATTGTCTCTGGAGAAGCCCGATCGACCACTTATTTTCCTTACGTGGTTACAGCCATCTTAATGGCAACCGCAGCCACCATTGCGGTGATGAGCATTTTAAAATTTGAGAACAGAATTACACAAATAAAGCTGGGTACGCTTAACTCTTTGGTACTTGCGCTTGTTATGGTAGCAATGGTTTTGTTTTTCAATCCGTTGGCAAAGAAATTTGCCGATGGCCATTTAGGATTAAACCTGTGGGGAACATTCGCTGCGGTCGCATTCAATTGGATTTCGTTGCGGTTTATTCGCAAAGACGAAAAAATGGTGAGGGATTCAGAGAGATTGCGTTAAATAGGTACTTATAAATCGTAAATTAATATATGGCTAAAACTAAATTAGGTCCTAACCCAGCAAACACTGTTGGTGAGTTACCCGCACCAAGTTCATCTGCCCCGGCATTTGTACTTACCTCTACTAGCCTGAAAGACGTTTCACTGAAAGATTTTGCCGGAAAAAATGTCGTACTCAATATCTTTCCTAGTGTTGATACAAGCACTTGCGCCACCTCTGTACGCGAATTCAATAAGCGAGTAGCTGCCATTGACAATACTGTAGTATTATGCATTTCTAAAGATTTGCCCTTTGCGCAAAAGCGTTTTTGTGGAGCGGAAGGAATTGACAAAGCAATCACACTATCAGATTTCCGCAATCGTGGGTTTGGAAACGATTATGGAGTTGAACTTGTTGATGGTGGATTTGCAGGATTGTTTGCGCGCGCAGTAATAGTTATCGATCCCTCAGGAAAAGTCAAATACACTGAATTGGTTCCCCAAATTGGAGAAGAGCCTAATTATGAAGCTGCCCTGAAGGCGATTTAACTTAATTATCAGGCGTCAGACGCCTAAGAAAATCGCACAAAGCCCTTTCATCATTGAAAGGGTTTTTTGTTTGTGTAAATTCAAGTATCTTTTCTTTTTCAATTCTGCTTTATGAAAATTCTAACTTCCATTTTATTTTTATCAGCAAACATTCTTTTTGCTCAAACACCAAAAAATTATTACCTGACCGCTGATCGCATCTTTGATGGCGAGGTGATGCACATCGGTTGGGTAGTGGTTGTAGAGGCGGACAAGATTGTTTCGATTGGACCAAAGGAAAAAATAAAGGAGTCGGTTGGCTCAATTAAAATCAATTATTCTAACTCAACACTGCTTCCCGGATTAATTGAAGGACACTCACACTTGTTACTTTATCCTTACAATATCACCGATTGGGACACGCAAGTATTGAAGGAGACAGATGCTTACCGCACAGCACGTGCTACGGTGCACGCCAAGAATACGTTGATGGCCGGCTTCACCACCGCGAGAGATTTAGGAACCGAAGGTGCAGGTTACTCTGATGTAGCATTGAAGCGGGCCATTAATGAAGGAGTAATTCCAGGGCCACGGTTGATGGTGGCCGGTAGAGCTATTGTATCTACTGGTTCATATGGACCAAAAGGTTATGATCATGACCAAGAAATTATGTTGGGAGCCGAAGCTGCCGATGGCAATGATTTAGTAAGGGTTGTTCGCGATCAAATTGGTAAAGGTGCCGATTTTATAAAAATCTATGCGGATTATCGCTGGGGATTGAATGGGGAAGACCAACCTTCGTTTACGTTGGATGAATTGAAGTTAATCAACGAAGTAACTCGAAGCAGTGGACGAGTAATGGTTTGTCACGCCAAGTCAAAAGAAGCCATTCGAAGAGCTGTGATGGCCGGTGCTGAGACAATTGAGCATGGTGATTTTATAGATGTGGAAACGGGCAAGCTGATGAAGGAACACAATGTTACCTATATCCCAACCATTGCGGCTGTTGATATGATCACCCAATACCGTGGTTGGAAAAAGGGAGTTGCGCCAGATCCTGCTAACGTTGTGAATAAGAAAAAAAGTTTTAAAGCGGCCATGGAATCCGGGGTTACTATTGGCATGGGCGGAGACGTGGGGGTTTTCCCGCACGGTGAAAATGCGTTGGAGATGGAGCTGATGGTTGAATATGGCATGAAGCCAATAGATGTTCTAAAGGCAGCAACCACCATAAATGCAAAAGCATTTCATTTGGATCAGCAAGTGGGTGCTATAAAGGAAGGATTGAAAGCGGATTTATTGATTGTGACGGGTGACCCATCGAGTGTTATTTCTGATTTGAGAAAAGTGAAATGGGTGATGAAGGATGGAGTTGTCATGAGAACTGAAAAGTAAAAAGTATGAACCGAAATCAAGCAATTAAAAAAATGGCAGCCACAGCTCTCGGAGTGGTCGCCTTGCCTCAAATGGCCAAGTCCATGGCGGCTTTGCCCGAGGCGGTGAAAGGGAAAATCAACCACTCTGTTTGTCAATGGTGTTACAATGATATTCCCCTTGATGAATTGTGTGCGGCCGCAAAGAAAATGGGTATTAAATCCATTGACCTACTCAATTCAACGCAATGGGCTACTGCAGCGAAGTATGGACTTACGTGCGCGATGGCGTATGCCAATGATTGGGGACTGCAAAAGGGTTTTAACAATCCTGCTTATCATGAGCAACTTTTGAAAGATTATGCGCTCAATATCCCGAAAGCGGCAGAGGCCGGGTTGAAAAATATCATTTGCTTCAGCGGCAATACCAACGGACTTTCAAAGGAAGAAGGTTTGGAAAATTGTGCTCGTGGATTAGAACCAGTGCTGAAAGTAGCCGCTCAATATAAAATGACGGTGAGCATGGAACTACTCAACAGCAAAGTAGACCACAAAGACTATCAGTGTGACTACACTAGTTGGGGCGTACAACTTTGCGAGAAACTTGGAGTGGAGGAATTTAAGCTGCTTTATGACATCTATCACATGCAGATCATGGAGGGCGATGTAATTGCGACTATTCGTAAAAACATAAAGTATATATCGCACTTTCATACAGGTGGCGTGCCGGGACGACATGAGATTGACGACACGCAAGAGCTTCACTACCCAGCCATTATGCAAGCCATAGTTGACACCGGCTTTACGGGGTTTGTGGCACAAGAATTTATTCCGGCCAAGCCCAATAAATTAAAATCGCTGAAAAAGGCAATCAGAATTTGTGACGTCTAGTCGGTTACAGTTTGCTGATGAGAGCAACATACAATTCTGTCAACTTGGCCTCTGCCTTTCCAGCTATTGCAATAATCTCGGAAATGACGGCTGGTTGAAGATTATCTGGATCACAGTCGTCCGTTAAAACGGAAATGGCGCAACACGGCAGTCCCATGTGGTTAGCTACCAATACTTCAGGCACGGTGCTCATCCCCACTGCATCTGCACCGATGCGATTCAAGAAACGATATTCCGCTCTGGTTTCTAAGTTGGGCCCAATGACGGCCACATAAACGCCCACGTTTAGCTTTATTTTTTTCTCTTTAGCAATTTTGATAAGGAGCTTGTTTATCTTTTTTGAATAGGGTTCGCTCATATCCGGGAAGCGAGGCCCAAGTACTTCAAAATTTTCGCCCCGAAGTGGATTGTCCGGTTGCAAGTTGATGTGGTCATCAATTAACATCAGCTGTCCCTTTTTCCATTTGAGGTTCATGTTGCCCGCAGCGTTAGATATCAATAAACTTGTGATGCCCAACGTTTTCATCACGCGGACCGGTAATGTTATTTTCTGCATGTTATAGCCTTCATAGTAATGAAAGCGACCTTGCATCGCTAGTACTTTTTTTCCTCTTACCTCTCCGTAAATGAATTTTCCGCGATGGAATTCCACTGTGGAAATAGGAAAGTGGGGAATGGAACTATAATTTATCTCGATGGCGTTTTTTATTTCTTTTACAAATAGGTTGCCCAGGCCTGTGCCTAGAATTACTCCGATTTCCGGTTTATCAATTCCGTGCCTTTTTAGGTAGGACGCAGCTTCGTTGATTTCGTTTAACATAAAACCGATTTGAAAATTTGAAAATGATATAATTTGAAAAATTTTTATCTGTAAAAATTCTTCCTCTCAGTACTAGCTACTTCCACGAAGAACTCACTGACTTTTTGGGTAACGGCCTCAAAGAATCTTTTACCTTTTTCGGCCGAAGCTTTGCTCGGGTCGCCAACGCCCGTGTCTTTTGTTACGCTTGTCCATCTGCGTTCTGCCCAGGCCCATCCTTCTTGCATGGCTTTAAAGACAAATTTCTTGGCTTGCCCAACACCTGCTTCTGATAAAGGACGCACTAAATCAGGGCGGAGGTGCATGATCACACTCGTTTCCATTTCACCGGCATGATCGTCCTTATTTTCAAAAAATTCTTTTTGATTTACCGCGTTAAACCAAGTGCAAGCACACAAAAACATATTGGGGAATTTTAATCCCAACTCACGAATCGCATTGTTAAAATGATTGGCTCCGTGACTATTAAAAATAATTAGTTTGTGAATGCCTTGACGATTGAGTGTATCTACCACATCTTGAAGAACGGCTAATTGCGTGCTGGGGTTCATGTTGATGTCGAGTGTTACATCAAATTGCCCAGTGTTGACTCCAAATGGAATGCATGGCAGCACAATTACTTTTGCCCCGTTCCCCCATGCTAACCGAGCGCCTTCAGCGGCTACTTCTTCGGCTTCGATAATATCGGTGCCATAGGGCAAATGATAATTGTGCGCTTCGGTAGCGCCCCACGGCAATACCGCCACTTCAAACTTTGTTTCCTGAATGGCTTTCCAATTGGTTTCTTTTAAGATGTAGGGGCGCATGGTAGCTTGTACTTGGTTTTGCAAATTGCGTCATGAATGCATCAAATGCAATAGTTGCTAACAGCAGCCCCCGCCATCATAGAACCAAGTCGAGTCAGAAATGAAAATATCTTTTCGGCCAAGCGAGCCCAATGAGCCCGCAGTTTTATCGCAGACGGCTAACGGTTGGTTTTGCATTAGTGTATGCCCTTTCTTGTCATCAAAGTATTCCTCACTTCCATAATAGATGGCGGTCTTCCCTGTGAATACGCAAGGGCCATCTTTGGGCATCGGATCTTTAATGGCGCACACCTCAACGCTTTCGATATAAACCAATTTATCGGTGTCGTAATGAACAGGATCAAGTAAACGATAAGGTCGCTTGGCGCGGATTTCTACGGTGCCGAAGCCAACATCGGTAATCATTCTAATATAATCGTTCAAGGGCAATGCGCCACTCAAGCACAAGGCGCGCAAACGATCGTCTTTTTTTAGGGATTCCGGCATTTCATTTTCACAGGTAGGATCGGAAAGCACCAATCTTCCATGTGGCTTCAACACACGATACATTTCGCTCAATGCTAGTTTCAAATCTTCATGAGTGAAAATATTGAATAGACAATTCTGAGCAGCGACATCAATCGAGTTATCAGGCACTGGTAAACTCAAGGCATCGCCTTTGCGCAGGTCCACAAATTCTGATTTGAACCACGAATTTTGGTTTTCTGCTTCCATGAAATTTTCCCGGCTCGCCTGCAGCATCTCATCTACCACATCAATCCCGACTACACCACCTTTGCGTCTGCTGAAGTACGAGAATTGCAATAACTCCATGCCACCGCCAACACCTACGTAAAGAATAGAGGGCTCATTTACTAAGTCTCGAGGATTTACAGTGCTACCGCAGCCATAATTCATAGCGAGCATTTTTTTAGGGATTTTCAAACCCGGCAATTGCCAGATGGGTGTAGTTGTGCAGCACAATCCTACTTGAGGGTTTTCAGCAGCCTCTTTGTAGACGTTGCGAGTGGTTTCGAGATATGTCTGCATAAATGTGTTCGTTGGTTAGTTGTTGTTCGTTGGTAGTTGATGGCTATTGGTTCACCACTAATTTACTTCTAAGTATAAATTTAAAATCGTAGATCACAGATCAAACATCTTAAGCAGTTGCGCCCTGACAACTGCTTCCCGCCCCAGCGGTGCACGCAAAACAATGTTGGCTGACTACTATTTCTCGCTGTTCTAATTTTGAGACATCAAACGAACTAATGTGTTGCCCGGAGTTTTCCTGTGTTTTTAGCCCCAGCATTTGATTGAAATCACAATCATAGAGGAATCCTTGCCAATCGATGGACACCGTGTTGCGACACATCACGCCACTTACGGCCGATGGATTGAATGCGTTGATGAGTTTTTCCATGTAGTCCTCGTAATTCCCTGACTCAATTAGAAAATCCAGGAATCTACTAATGGGGATATTAGTGATGGTAAACAAGCTATTGAAATCAATATCAAAATGAATTTTCAATTCTTTTTTAAAATCGCGCTCTAGTTGCATTTGATCTCCGGGTAAAAAAGCACCTGTTGGATTGTACACCAAATCGAGAATCAGACCGCTGCCCTCTTTGCCGTAGCCCACTTCGTTTAACATCTGCAAGCCCTTGATCGAATCTTTGAATACTCCCTCGCCTCGCTGACGATCTGTTTTATCGGCATTGTAAAACGGAAGGGATGAGCAAATGCGCACATTATTTTCTTTGAAAAACTCCGGCAAGTCGTGATACTTAGGATTGGCAGTAATAATTGTAAGATTAGAACGTACGATAATTTCTTGTACTCCAAGTCTATGCGCCTCACTCACAAACCATCTAAAGTCAGGATTCATTTCCGGAGCGCCACCTGTAATATCCAGCGTCTTAATGGTGGTATGGGTCAATACATCCAGGCATTGCTGCATGGTGTCGCGCGTCATAATTTCTTTCCGATCAGGCCCGGCATCTACATGGCAATGTTTGCAAACCTGATTGCACATGTACCCGATGTTCATTTGAAAAATTTCAATCTTGGCCGGCTTCAGCGGAAAATGCCCAAGTGGTTCAATCTTTTGTTTGAAGGTAGGCAGTTTTCCCGTTTTGAAGATTCCATTCTGAAGGAATTCTACCTGACGTTCCTGATTGGCGAGTTGATGATGACGTGCGTGTAGTGATTTGATCATTTCAATTTTCGTTGATCGTTGATCGTTGATCGTTGTTGGTTGATGGAAGTTAGAAACAACGACTAACGACCGACCAACAACGAATTTACATAGATAGTTTCTTGGCTTTGTTCATCATCATCACTCCGTGGACTAATGTTGCTCCGCTGCGAATAGCCGCTGCCACGTGGATGGCTTCCATCATACCCTTTTCGGTTGCGCCTTTTTCCAATGAGTCTTGTGTGTAGGCATCAATGCAATAGGGGCATTGCACTGTGTGTGCCACCGCCAGAGCAATCAACGATTTTTCACGGGCGGTGAGGTCGCCTTCTTTGAATACATCCCCATAGTAAGAGAAGAACTTATCGGCCAGGTTTTTTTCCCATTCGCCAATGTTGCCAAATTTTTTCAAATCTTCGGGGTTGTAGTAAGCATGCTCCATGGATGTTTGTTTAGTTTAAACTTTTATAAAAGTATCGAATTTTTGACTACGCAAGTAATATACGATGTCTTGACCACGACAGGATTTATGATTTCGTGAATTATTTTGTCCAAGGCGGCAAAAGCGGATTCGAACGGCCCTTGGTGATACTAGAAGCTTTTCATTTTTGAAAAAGCATACAGCATCTCTCGTCCGATTTGCTGGACACGTTCGGTATATTTGGTAGATTCCAACGGAGTGCCGTCAAATTCTTTGGGGTCATCGTAGGTAATAGAGATACGGGCTTTCGCGCCCAATACTAGCGGACAGTTTTGATCGGCATGTGAACAGGTCATGATGGCTGCAAAGCCGGGATTGTTGTTAAAGGCGTCATCGTACTTTTTTGAGAATACCTTAATGGATGAAGCCGTGGCAGAATAACTAACCTGATACACCGGATTGTCACCTGGTTTTTCGATGGTTATTTGAAACCCCGCCTGTTGCATCGCTTTTACCGCACGAGGGTTGAAAGCGGTAGCTTCTGTTCCGCCCGAAAGGCAAATGATGTTTTTCACACCAAAGTATTGAGCCGATGCTTGAGCCCATAACTGGGCGATGTGACTTCTGCGCGAATTGTGTGTGCAGATGAAGTTGAGATAGACAGGCTGGCCTGCGGGTGATTGTTGAATGAAGTGAGTCAACTCCGTCAATAGCGTTTTTCTTTCCGTTGGTAGTTGATCAAACTGTAGCACAAGGCTTTCAGCTGTTGCTTGAAGAGTAGGATGGAGCATGATGAAAATTCAAATTTGAAGTCATCTCAAAAATACATCTAGTCTTGTCAGCCTAAGTCTGTTGAAGGCTATGTGTTGAAAATCGAGGTTTCGACAGGCTCAACCTGACAGGAGTTGTATTTTTGAGATTACTTCTAGTTAATAATTATATTTAACAATTAGGAAAAAGTGCAGGCATCTGACATCTGAAAAATATCATGGCGTCCACCCAATCAATTGCAACAACCGGGTGCACAACAGCCATCCGCCTTCTCTGCATATACGGTGATGCTGAAAATACCGGTGCTTCCCGTTTTAAAATCCGCGATGGCCTCTGGTGTTAAATATTCTTTCAGAATTTCATCGGGCAATGTGATCCGTTTTTCTTTTTGCAACGTAATGTTGGTGAAGCCTGCCTCTTTGATGATTTTTACGTACTCGTCTTTTTGGATGGCTCCCGAGACGCAACCTGCGTACATCTCTGCATTTTTTTGCAGGCCGTCTGGCAAATCGCCTACAAGTACAATATCCGAAACACTAAAGTGCCCGCCCTTTTTCAGCACACGAAAGGTCTCGGCAAAGGCAAGTTTCTTATCGGGAACGAGATTCAACACACAATTGCTCACCACCACATCGGCACTGTTACCTGCCAATGGCATATTTTCAATATCACCCTGGCGGAATTCGACATTTGTAAAGTTCAACGCCTTCGCATTCGCGCGCGCTTTCTCAATCATTTTGTCTGTGAAGTCTATGCCGATAACTTTTCCGGTTTCTCCTACGATGGACCGTGCCACGAACGCATCGTTGCCCGCACCCGAACCCAAATCCACTACCGTATCGCCTGCTTTGATTTGTGCGAACTCGGTAGGCAAGCCGCAGCCTAAACCCAGGTCTGCATTGGCTACATAGCCCTCCAGTTGTGTGTAGTCATCGGCCATTACGGTGTAGTCGATAGTGCCGCAGCCCGTGGCACCACAGCAGCTGGTAGCGTTGGTGGTTTTATTCTGTTCCGCAATCTGGCCATACTTTTCCTTCACCATTTGCTTTAGTTGTTCTCCTGTTTCCGTTTTCATATAAGTTATTTTTTAGTTAATCGTAATATTGCGATGGGCTAGGTCAAAAAAATTGTTTAGCAGCAATTAGAACCGTCATAACTTTCCAGCAAATCAACCAGTGTTTTCTTGGCTTTGCTCCACGACTTCTCGTCAATGCAATAGCAAACGCTCGGACCTTCGATGTTTCCTTTAATCCAGCCGGCTTTTTTCAGTTCATTTAAATGTTGTGAAACCGTAGACTGAGACAACGGTAGTTCGTCTACGATATCGCCACAGACGCATGACTTGGTCTTGATCAGGTACTGTAAAATCGCAATGCGTGCCGGGTGTCCCAAGGCCTTCGCCAAATTGGCCACTTCGTTTTGCGTTCTAGTGAATTCTTCCGTTTTGGTAAGTCCCATACTCCTTTAATCGTAATATTACGATTAAAGTTTCAAAAATCAGAAATTCTTTTTTGAAGCCGAAACGGCTTACCTTAGAAATTAGGCGACAGCAAATACCTTGTATAGAAATCGTCAATGGCTGTTACTGCCTCTTCGGGTGTATCAACCAAACTGAACAAATCCAGGTCTTCGGCAGAAATCATGCCTTCTGTTACCAGCACTTTTTTGATCCATTCGATCATGCCGGCCCAGAATTTTTTGCCTACTAACACAATTGGGAATCTCCCAATTTTTTTTGTTTGAATGAGCGTTAGCGCTTCACTTAACTCATCAATCGTTCCAAACCCACCCGGCATCACGATGAAGCCCTGCGAATATTTGACGAAAATGACTTTGCGCACAAAAAAGTAATCGAACGTGATCAATTTATCCGGATCGATGTAGATATTCCCCTTTTGCTCATGGGGCAGATAAATATTTAACCCTACCGATTTTCCTCCCGCTTTCATTGCGCCTTTATTTCCTGCCTCCATGATGCCGGGGCCACCTCCGGTGATGACGCCATACCCATGTTGAACGAGGCGCTCAGCAATTTCTTCTGCCATTTTATAAAACGGGTTCGTAGGTTTGATGCGAGCCGATCCGAAGATCGTAACGCAGGGCCCGATTTTCGCCATTTTCTCGAAGCCGTTTACAAACTCACTCATCACTTTGAAGATCACCCACGAGTCGGAGCTTTTGATCTCTGCCCAATCTTTATCTTTAAATGCCTTGCGGATGCGGTGCTCTTCTTCCAGTGGTAGAGGAGCTACTGATTTGGTTGTCTTCTTTGTTGGTTTTTTGCTCATGTAAATCGTAACTAATAAAGTTACAAGTTAGAAAAATTAGAGAACGTTTTGTCACCCATCTGCAGGAGGCTGGCACTTACTTGCACCAGGCACAGGAACTTTGGAGGCAAAGAACGCAAACAACTGAGTACTGCCTGCCGCAGGTCTATGCTCCGATGGGCTCCGGATGTATACGGAATATAGAAGTCTGTTCGATGATCTTTGATATAAATCGTTTATTTTTAAAGGATGACAAAATGATCCTTATAAAGGAGTTAGCGGTAATGTTACGAGAAACCAAGAAATATGACTGGACTTGAACAAAATATAAAATCTTACTTTGGAGTTATTTCAGATGATGACCTGAAATCAATAGTGTCCTTATTCAAATTGACTACGAATAAAAAAGGAGAATTTTTTTTAAAGGCCGGAAAACAATGCGATAAATTGAGCTTCATCCAATCTGGAATTTTAAGGGTTTTTATTGAAACAGAAGATAAAGAAGTGACCCAATGGATTTCGACAGCAGGTTTTTTCATTACTGATGTTTCTAGCCTGATTTTTCAAAACCCTGCACGTTTTACAATTCAAGCATTGACTGATACAGAAATGTTGACTATAACAAGAGACGACTATAATAGAATTAATAATTTAATTCCACTCTGGTATCAGTTTGAGAAAAACTTTCTCGCCCTTTATTTTGTCATGATGGAAGACCGCATTTTCAGTCATCTTTCAATGACCTCAGAAGAACGTTATCATCGTTTCTTCGAAAGCAACAAAGAACTTTTTAATCAAGTTCCACTTCAATACATTGCTTCAATGCTTGGAATGACACCCGAAACATTTAGTAGAATCAGGAAAAAACAACTTTTGTGATTTCTTGATTTTTGTCAAGAGCTAAATAATTGTTTTGTTAGACCTTTGTAACGTAATTCAAAAACGAGACAAATCAAATATCTAACAATAATTAGTTTAATCACATTTTAAAAGTAACAGCAATGGCAAAAGAAATCAAAACGGAAATTTTAATTTCTGCATCTCCAGAAAAAATCTGGTCAATTCTCACAAACTTCGACAACTACCCAAGTTGGAATCCATTTATTAAATCGATAAAGGGAGAAGTGAAAGTTGGCAATAAAATAACGGCACGCATTGAACCTCCCGAAGCAAGTGGTATGACATTTAAACCCAAAATACTTACTTTAGAAACTAATAAAGAATTGAGTTGGCTTGGACACTTATTGTTTGCTGGGCTTTTTGATGGAGAACATAAATTTGAACTAATTGATAACGGAAACGAAACAACAACTTTTAAACAAAGCGAAAAATTTAACGGATTACTTGTTCCATTGTTCAAAAAACAACTTGACACTAATACAAAAAATGGATTTGCTGCAATGAATATGAAACTTAAAGAATTAGCAGAACAAAAATAATCGCAAATGAAAATGACTACATTACTGATTTTAGAAGAAGTAGCATTATTTCTATTGTGCATTTTTCTATTTAACAAATTGAATTTTGCTTGGTGGTGGTTTCCTGCACTTTTGTTAGTACCCGACATCGGAATGTTTGGCTACCTTATTAGTCCCAAAATAGGTGCTTTGACTTATAACTTATTACATCATCGCCTTGTAGCATCGTTAATTGCTTTTTATGCACTCACATATGGAGGCGAATATTGGAAACTAATTACAATCATACTATTTGCTCACATTTCAATAGACAGAGCATTAGGATACGGCTTAAAATACAATGATAGTTTTAGTAACACACATTTAGGAATAATTGGCAAAAAATAGGAAAATTAGTAAGACGGGAAATAAACACTACCGCTAACAGCACATTTGCAATAGGCGGGGTTTCGTGCTCCGCAGACAGTTTTGTAGTTACAAAAAGTTTATATCTTCGAATAAATATTTGTGGTGAAAATCCCGCCCATCGCAAATCTGCGGAACGTTGTAGATAATTATAAAACGAAACGTAAACAAATTGAAAGTAATGCAAAAATCAATTATTTTAATTCTTATCTCATTCTTTGTTGCTTGTGATAAGAATGATGACAATCCATTAACCAAAAGTTCAGATATTACTTTTTCAAGCTCACCTTTCGACTTGCAAGGCATCAATGCAAGATTTGCAAAAGACATTTCTTATGACAACAAGACAAGAACTCAATTTGATATCTGGTTGCCAAATTCCAATACACCAACAGGATTAGTAGTCTATGTTCACGGTGGTGGTTTTACGAGTGGCGATAAGGACTTTGTATATGCTGTTCAGTCAGGTGGTGCTTGGGATTTTCCAACAGATATACGGTTTTTACTACAAAACAATATTGCTTTTGCAACGATCCGTTACACTTACCTAAACAACACAGGCGAAATCGAAGGAGTCAAAAAACCAATGTCAGATGTAAGAAGGGCCATTCAATATATAAGAAGTCGGTCAACCGATTTTAACATAGAAAAAAGCAAAATTATTTTGGCAGGAAATTCAGCAGGTGCAGGCACTTCTCTTTGGATTGCATTTAACAGTGACGTTGCAAATGCAACAAATAGTGACCTTGTTTTAAGGGAATCAAGCAGGGTGAAAGGTGTTGTTGCTCGGGAAACACAAGCAAGTTATAACATTGAAGACCGTTGGGTAAAGGATGTTTTTGTTGACTATGCTGTAACCTGGTCGCAAATATTGGCCAATGAAACGGGTAATATTCAAAAAATTTATGGCGTTTCTTCAACTGCTCAATACGAATCACCTGCAATTGACACGTATAGGGCAGAAGTAGATATGTTGGCGTTAATGACTGCTGATGACCCGGAAATTTGGATAAACAATACATTAAGGGATGTGGTAAATCCGTACAGCCCATATACCGAAGATATACCTTCACACCACGCATTTCACGCAAGGGAGTTAAAAGAAAAGGCAGACGCAATAGGCTTAAAAAATGTAACTTACTATGGTAAGAGCCCTCTACTTTTCTCACACCCAAGTAGCGAAAATTGGACCCAATTCTGCATAAGGAAGGTTAATGAATAGCTGCCCACAACAACCGTTTTGTAAAAGCGGGGTTTCGTGCTTCAATAGCAGTGAAGTGCTAAATTCAAGTATTGTGCATTTAATAGAGTTGAGTGCTAAAAATCTCCGCCTTCGCAAAGTCGCAAAACCTACGCGATTGTTATGAACGGCATACAACCCCTAAAAACTGTTGCAAAATTCAGATAGAAAATATGTTTACAGTTGAACAGATTGAAGAGGCACACGAGAAGTCGGGTGCAGACTTTCCAAAATACATTCAAGAAATAAAAAAATTAGATGTGAAAGGTTTTGAAACATGGGTTGTTGATAGCCACACCGAATATTTTGGTGAAAACAATTTTAGTGCGAAATCAAATTCAATGTATGATGAATTAGAGATTTCAAATAATAGCAACAAGGAAAAATTTATAATTCAGCTTAAAGCCCACCAACAAGGCAAAACAGACTATTTTACATTTTGTAAAGACTGTGCCGAGACGGGATTTGAAAAGTGGTTTGTTAGTCTCGACAAAATGACTTGTATTTACTTTGACAAAACCGGAAAGGAAGTTCTCGTAGAACAGATACCCCATTGATAATCGTTTAAAAATATAGAAAAATGAAAAACAACACAGTTACGCTTCACAGAGTTTTTACGGCAAGCCCGGAAAAGGTGTACAAAGCATTCACCGATGCTGATGCAATGGCTTCTTGGCTACCACCTTATGGGTTTGTTTGCAAAGTTCATAGCATGGACGCACGAGTGGGAGGAAAATATAAAATGTCGTTTACTAATTTTGGTACAGGTAGTAGTCATTCATTTGGTGGCGAGTATTTAGAAATTGTGCCGAACGAGTTATTAAAATATACCGATGTGTTTGACGACCCCAATTTGCCCGGCCAAATGATTACAACCATCGTTTTGCGGAAGGTAGTATGCGGTACAGAAATAACTGCTACTCAAGAAGGGATTCCTAGCGCAATACCAGTCGAAATGTGTTATTTAGGTTGGCAAGAGAGTTTGGACAAACTGAAACGATTAGTAGAACCAAATATTCCTGACGCATAATTCATAAATCGAAGAATTTTAAACTTAAAGATATGGCGGAGCAAATATTTATCAATCTAGCAGTTAAAGACCTTCAAAAGTCATTTAACTTTTACACGGCATTGGGGTTTACGAACAACCCACAATTTTCAGATGATACTGCAAAATGTATGGTTTGGAACGAGAACATTTTTGTGATGATAATGACACACGAAAAGTTTACAGGATTTACCGCTAAACCCATTGCAGACACCAAAACCAATATCGCAGGACTGTTTTCACTGTCATTGGAGAGCGTAAGTGAAGTAAATGACTTAATGACAAAAGGACTTAAGGCAGGTGGGATAGAACCTAGTGAAATGAAAGATTACGGTTTTATGCAACAACGAACGATCGAGGATTTTGATGGACACACCTGGGAGTTATTTTATATGGACATGACCAAATTTCCTGCATAACAACCAAAAGCATAATTTCAGAACCAAAACAATATTTAAAATGGCACAAATTAATCCACATATCAACTTCAATGGCAATGCCGAAGAAGCATTTCATTTTTACAAGTCGGTATTTGGCGGAGAGTTCGCAAAGATTATGCGTTTCAAAGACTTGGCAATTCCTGAATTTCCGGTATCAGAAAATGAAGCGAATAAGATCATGCACATTGCTTTACCCATTGGCAAAAGTGTTTTGATGGCTAATGATGTACCAGAAATACTCGGACGAACAAACGAAAACGAGAACCGAAGCAAAATTGTAATCAGTGCCGAAAGTAAAGAAGAAGCCGACAAATTATTTAACGGACTTTCAGCAGGTGGGCAAATAGAAATGCCTATTGCCGATAGTCCTTGGGGTTCTTACTTTGGAATGTTTAGAGACAAATACGGTATTGAATGGATGGTGGACTATGACCCCATTTACAAAGGGCAACACTAGTAAAATGAATTGCTGCTAAGAAAGAAGCATTTCTACTGGCGGATCAATATCAGAATCAAGCCTTCAGCAAGGTCTTCAGCGCTTCGTTCAATTCCAAATACTTGAATTGGAATCCTGTCTTTTGAATTTTCGCAGAGGAAACTTTACTCCCATTCAGCACCATGCCTGCCATCTCACCCAAAATCAGGTTCATCACAAAAGTTGGAATATTGGGAAGCCACAATGGCCTATTCAGAATATGAGCAATGGCTTTTGTGAGTTCTGCATTCGTTACCCAATTCGTACCCACACCATTGTATGCACCTTGTAGTGACTGATCTTCGGCTGCTTTAATAAACATGGCGCACAGATCATCGATGTGAATCCAACTTAGGTATTGTGTGCCAGAGCCGAGTGGTGCACCCACTCCAAAACGTATGGGCTTTGCCATCTCCGCCAATGCGCCACCTTTTTCACTGAGCACAATACCTATTCTCAATTTTACGAGCCGAAGCCCAAGAGTTGCAATCGTGTCGGTTTGTTCTTCCCACTCTCTGGTAACGTCCGCTAAAAACCCACTTCCAGCTTTGCTCTCTTCTGTAAAAACTTCTTGATCAAATCCAAAACCGTAATAACCAATGGCAGACGCGCCTACACATGTTTTCACGGTATGAGAATGGTTTTTTAATGTATCGAAAAGAAGTTTGGTGGAGTGGGTGCGGCTTTCCAGTATCTCTTTTTTTCGCTGCTCAGTCCACCGTTGATCTGCTATGCCGGCCCCGGCCAAATGGATAATCGTATCTACCCCCTCAAGGCCTTGAAGATCAACAGATTTATTCTCTACGTCCCACACAAACGAGGGAATGCTTCCGGTTTTTTTATGTCGACCGAGGTGGGAGACGAGATGACCTTTCTCAAGTAGCATTTCTGTGAGGCGGCTACCCACTAGCCCCGATGCTCCCGTTATCAGAATTTTATGGATCATTATTTGTAGTTTTGAGACGAAGATTTTTTAGTTCACGCAAAGGTGCCAAGCCTCCAACGGAAAAGACAATTAAAATGCTTTTCGACTTAGTGTCTCTGCGTGCAACTTCATTTAACAAAGTAACACAACCCCTATGATAAAGTTTCGATTTTTTATTGCCCTGGTTCTTCTCACAGGCACTTCCCTTGCACAAACAGTAAAAGTAAAAACGCAGCAACAGCGGGTGAAAGGTGAGAATGTAGATGGATTTGCCGTTGACCTGGAGGCAAGGCGGGCAGATGTGGCGGCCTCACTCGCCAAGTATTTAAAAGAGATCGGCAAAGCAAAGTTTTTGTCAGCCGATCCATTGGTCATTACAGACCCTGTTTTTAACGGAACGGTTTATCCGAAAGGTGCTATTTATGCATTTACCAACGAGAGCGGGAATGTGGTAACGGCTTGGTTGGGCATCAAACCTACGGAATGGGAAACAAAAGAAGTGAGCTTCATCAATAAGCAATTGGAGCGGATGGCGAATGACTTTGGCGTTCGGTTTTATCGTGAAAAGGTACAAGCACAGATTGATGAGACGCAGCAAGCGCTGGATGCTGTGGAAAAACAAACCGTTCGTTTTTTGAATCAGGGAAAAGATTTGGCTACGAAACTAACCAACAATGGGCTTGAGAAAATCAAGTTAGAGAAAGCATTGGAGACCAATAAATTTGAAAGCGAAGTGCTCAAGGTAAAAATCGACAACAACAAGAAAGCGCAAGACTCGATTGCCAACGTGGCCGTACAGATCAATAAAGTGAAGCAAAGTCAAATAGAGAAACTACGAAAGATCAACTGAAAAGCTAGCTTACTTGTTAGCCCTGGTTGGTTCGATGATGTTTTTTGAAAAGAGGGGGGAATGTGCAAAGAAGAGCTCTGCTTCAAGTGCAAAATGATCCGAGAGATCAGCATGTATGGAATCCCAATTTTTTCGAATGGCTTTGATCTCTCTGGAAGCAGAGACAAATTGGTTGGATGGGTCGCGAACCAGGATATAGTCGATTAAATCCTGGCTCTGTCCCGCCTCTACGTGCAGGTCATTCTGTAATCGATCATACGAAAACTGAAGCGCCCCAACCAGTTCTCCATCTGTTGCACGCAATGTTTGCAACATAAAATTGTATTCTTCTTCTTTTTTACGATTGATATTAAAGTCACCACAGACAATCTGTGGCACTCCTTCCTTATGAAAAGGCTTCAACAGTCGATTATAGAACTCAACACATTGACTTTGCCGGATCCAGGGGTGTCCCGAATTTTGAAGGTGGGTACCAGCGATCTGAATAACCGAACCGTTTACATCCACCTCTGCAATAAGAGCCCCTTTTCTGGAAAAGGCATCAATCCCTGATCTGTTTTTAAAAATGATGGAGTGGGAGGAAACGATGGGATGTTTGCTGAATATCCATAGCCCACTATTTGTTTTGTAGGAAATCAGTTTTTGGTTGGCCGGACCTGATTGGTAGGGGTACTTTTCATGAAGTTGCCGGAAGATTTTTTTTCGTGCTTTGCGTTGAAAGGCTTCCTGAAAAACGATCACATCATAGTCGCTGTCTTTCAAAATACCACCAATGGCATCGGCTCGTTCGCCCTTACCCTTTACCCTCACTACTCCCGGAAGCATATAAATATTCCAAGAGAGAATTTTAATTTTTTCTGGTGGTTGCGGTGAAAGCATCGGTTGGCTGAAGCCAACCTCGAAGGTGAGTAAACTGATGATAAGGATCAGTTGTTTCTTCATTGGTACACCAAAGGTCTTTAAACAATGTTACCTTATCGTAAACGCACCATTACGAATGTGTCAATTAAAGATCTGTTACTCAGCCAGTCTGGGGCGGAGATTTGCTTCAAGACGGTTGTTCATCCAAGATGGAAATTTAGCCGTCTCAAAATAGCGCCATAGCAGATAGGTGGTCGCCACCCCAATAACCGCACCGGCCGCCACGTCAACTAGAAAATGCTGAAGCAAGTAGACCCGGGAATAGCCAACAACCAAAGCGACTAGCAAGAACCCGATCGTTGCTGCGGTATTTCTAACAAAGAGCGACAGCAGAAAGGCAAAGCAGAAGATGGTAGCGGTGTGACCGGATGGAAATGAAAAATGACTATGCACCTCCACGCCTGGAACAAAGTGAAGAAGACTATTGTCGATGAGTTCTTTTGGTCTTTTTAGATGACCGAAAAGACCGCGTTTCAGAATGGCACATAAAATTCCATGACCAATCCAGACCGTGAGCGTTAAAATGGCATAACGAAATCGGACAAATAACATGGCAACCAGCAGCGGTAGGAATAAGAGACCCGCTCCAAGCGTTGTTATCAGAACCATCAACTGGTCCAGCCACAGGAAGTGATGTCCATTAATCCACAATACCCCTTGTTGTTTAGGAATGAACAACGCGAGTGCAATCAGGATAAAAGACAAAGCAAAGAAAATCCAACAGGTGAACTTGGTACACGATTGCTTAGAGTAAATCATTTTGCAATCATACTATCGCAAAATTACCTTACGATCAACTCGACTTGATAAAAATATGATTCAATTATTAACAAGTGATGCAAACCTCTGAATTTGATCAGGGCGTGATAACATTTTGATAATGTTCTCTTCACGTAACACTCCCAATTCTTTCTTTAGTTTGAAAAAAATAGAATTTTGCTATTATCCATTGTCATACCTGCTTACAACGAAGCAAGCACTATTCATCATATCTTAACAAAGATTAAGCTTACTCAATTGATTGAAGGGCTGGGTAAAGAAATTCTGATCGTGGATGACTGTTCAACCGATCAGACACAGCAGGCGATTACAAAGTACCAGCAAGAAAATTCGGATTTGACTATTCGCTATTCCAGGAATGAAAAAAATCGAGGCAAGGGATTTTCATTGGCACGGGGAATCCGCGAAGCGTTGGGGGATTTTGTGATCGTGCAAGACGCTGATTTGGAATATGACCCGGAAGAATACAACACGCTATTAAAACCAATGCTTTACAATAAGGCCGATGTGGTGTACGGCTCGCGTTTCATGGGAGGTAATCCGCATCGGATTTTGTTCTTTTGGCATTCCATCGGCAATCGATTTTTAACCTTTCTTTCTAATGTAGCTACCAATCTCAACTTGACCGATATGGAAACGGGTTATAAGTTGTTCAAAAGAGAAATCATTCAGCAGATATCATTGAAAGAAAATAGATTTGGGTTCGAACCAGAAATAACGGCCAAGGTCGCAAGAATAAAAGGTATCCGAATTTATGAAGTGGGCATTTCCTACTATGGGCGAACCTATGAAGAAGGAAAAAAAATAAACTGGAAAGATGGCCTTCGTGCTATTTATTGCATTATCAAATACAACTACTTTTCTAAAAGCTGATTTTGAAAACAACGTACTACTTACTTTTCATCCCGATCGGGTTAGTATATCTGATAGGTATGTTTAACGATGTGATGGAAGTCGATGCGTCTCAGTACGCAGCCATGAGTCGCGAAATGCTAGAAAGCGGAAACTATCTGCAATTGTTTGATCGCGGACAAAACTACTTAGATAAGCCACCTTTATTGTTTTGGGTGTCGGCTGTGTCGTTCAAACTATTTGGCATTTCAAATTTTAGCTACAAGTTACCCTCCGTTCTTTTTTCTTTGCTAGGAATTTTTGCCACGGCTCAATTGGGTCGAAGGCTCTACGGTGAGAAGGCGGGATTTTATTCTGCGTTGATTCTTTCTTCGTGCCAGGCCTGGTTTATGATGGACCAAGACATTCGCACGGATACCATTCTGGCAGCATGTACCATTTTTGCCATTTGGCAATTGTTCATTTTCATGGATGAGCAAAAGTTCATTCATCTCATCTTCGGATCAATAGGCGTGGCCGGGGCGATGCTCACCAAAGGCCCGATTGGGTTAATGGTGCCCGCGCTCGGAATTGGATTTTATTTGTTGGTAAAGCGCGATTGGAAAAATCTGTTCAACTGGAAATGGCTGCTGGTGCCAGTGATCGTTGCCATTTGTATCAGTCCTTTTTTGTACGGACTCTATCAGCAATATGATTTACAACCCGGCAAACTTATTCAAGGCGAGCCGATTAAATCAGGGGTCAAGTTCTATCTTTGGACACAAAGTTTTGGGCGAATCACAGGAGAGAGTGTTTGGAAAGATGATACTACGCAACTCTTCTTTACGCACACTTTTTTGTGGGCATTTTTGCCGTGGTGTGTGTTATTTGTGGTGGCGCTTTGGCGCGATACGGCCACACTAATAAGAGCTCGCCTTCATCTGGCGAATGGATACACTGCACTTACCTGGGGCGGATTTGTTTTTCCGTTCATTGCGTTCTCACTTTCGCACTACAAGTTGCCACACTACATTTTTGTCATCTTTCCGCTGGCCGCCATTGCCTCAGCAAATTTTCTGGATTGCTTAGTCGAGAATGGGTCAGCGCTCTGGCAAAAAAGATGGAAGTGGATTCAGCTGTTTGTGGCCGCACTTGTTTACACACTCGGAATTTTGCTCTGTACTTGGGCTTTTCCCATGTCAAATTTGTTTGCATGGATTTTAACACTAATAGGTGTTGGTGCTGGCCTCTATTTCGTGTGGAGGGGAATATCACCTATCGAAAAAATAGTTCTGCCTTCTGCCATTGCGATTATCGTCCTTAATTTTTTGTTGAACGCACACTTCTACCCAACTCTATTTTATTTTACCACCTCAAACCAGGCGGCTAAGCTGGTAAGAGAACAAGGAGATGAAAAGAACTTCCGCACGTTGAATCAAGTACTATATGGTTTGGATGTTTATTCTCAACGCACCATACCAAATTATAATACCGTGGATGAACTTCTAAAAAGCAGTAACGATAAAATACTGTGGGTTTATACCAATGAGCAAGGGCACCAAGACATTTTGAATGCTAGGTTTAAAGTATTAGAAGACCGAAAGATGGAACATTTCCACATCTCCACCTTGTCGATGCTTTTCCTCAACCCAAAAACGAGAAGGAAAGAAATTGAGTACAAGTACCTGCTGAAGATTGATACCTCTTTATTATGATCTTTTTAAGCCGATAATGGCTATTAGAATCAGCCCTAGGTAAACGTAGTCCATGGGCTTAATTGCATCTTTAAAAAGGAAAACTTCAATCAATTTTACTCCGGCCAGCGTGACGCCCATCCAAATCGCAAACGCTGTAGAAGCAGGGATTTGTTTCATCGCCAACGAAAAAAAATAAATGTTGGCCAGGCCAAATCCGATGTAGCCTAGCAAGGGGAGAAGCGCCAATAAGTTATCGGTAGGGTGCTGCGCGATCGCTTGAAAAGATATTTTTTTGATTTCGGCAAAACTCAGTTTTTTCAAACTGAATATCCACCCTACTTCAAATAACGATGCGATAAAAAGATAAAGCCACTGCATCAGACCACGCTTTCTTCTTTTGCCGACTTGCGTGGTCTATCGGAAAACGGCTCAGCAAAAAACTCCATGATGCTGAAACGCAAATTCAGATACCAATCCCAACCCTTCTTCTTTTTCAGTTCATCTTCATCAAACCGTTTCACCGAAAAAGCATGTTGTAAAAAATAGTCTTTTGGATATTTGTAAGGAAGCCCAAACTCAATTGGCTTTTTGTTGGGAAGATACGCTGTGCCAAACATCCAATCCCAAAAGGCAAACTTGGTGGCATAGTTGGCAAAATACGTTTCTTTGGTTTCTGCGTGGTGCCATTGGTGCATCTCCGGGCCATTGACAAGATATTGCCATTTGCCTGATCGGACATCAATATTACTGTGGATATACATACCCCACACTGCATCGATGCAAGCTTTGATGGGAACCACCATCGGGTTGGCGCCTAGCAAAATGATGGGAGCAAATTCTATCGTCTGGTTAATGATAATCTCAACCACATGAGAACGTGAGCCGGCAATCCAGTCTACTTCGCGCACAGAGTGATGTGCCTCGTGCGTACGCCACAAAATTTTGGAGTTGTGCTGCCACCGGTGAAACCAATAAATGTATAAGTCGTGGGTAACCAGGAAAAAAAGAATCTGCAACCAAATTGGCCAATGCGAGACCAATTGCAAAGAAGAAAGCGCAAATCGGTGGTCAATAGGTTGAATAATGAAATCGAAAATGAGGATTTTCAAAAAGAAGCTTTGAATGAGTGTATACCAAATCAAATCCACCCAAAAGCCTTCACGGAAGAAAGGTAATCCTTTTCGATAAGGACAGGTTCGTTCCAACCAAATGATGGCAATGGCGGAAGAAATTAGAATTAGGAAGGTAATCGTTTCGACTCTCATGTTCTTATTCAAAATTAATCTTCTTTCAATTTTGAATCTTGGATCTTGAATTTATGCCGTTACCGTTTGATTGATCACTCTGCGCAATCGCTTCATCGGTTCAAGTTCTGTATTGTACACGCGCTTTACACCATCGCCTAAGCTTTTTTCGATATCGCGAATATCGCGCACTAGTTTAACGATGCCTTGTGGCTCTACCGAAGCTGCATGATCTGATCCCCACATAGCACGATCTAGTGTGACGTGGCGTTCCACAAATGTTGCTCCTATAGATACGGCTGCCAACGTTGGGGCTAACCCAGTCTCATGGCCAGAGTATCCGATTGGCAGATCAAATTTATTGATAAGTGTACGAATCATGTTCAAATTCAATTGAGCGGGATCGCAAGGGTAAGCAGATGTAGAGTGCGCTACCATCATATTTTTGGTGCCCGTCAGGTCAATCGCATCTTCGATTTCCATTTCGGTCGACATACCAGTTGACAGCATCAATGGTCGCTCGGTAGATAAGACCTTCTTTATCAAATCAAAATCAGTAAGACTAGCCGATGCCAACTTGTACATTACCGGGTTGAATTGTTCTAAAAAATCGACAGATGGTTCATCCCACGCAGAAGCGAACCAATCGATTTTCTTTTGGGCGCAGTAGCGATCAATCTCTTCAAATTCGGCTTTTCCAAATTCGGTTTTTCGCTTGTAGTCGATGTAGCTCATCGTGCCCCAAGGGGTTTGGCGTTGCTTTTCCCATTGATCTTTAGGCACGCATAGTTCGGGAGTACGTTTTTGAAATTTCACTGCATCACAACCGGCAATGCTTGCCCAGTCAATTAACTTCTTGGCGATTTCTACTGAGCCATTGTGGTTAATCCCAATCTCCGCAATGATGTACACCGGATAACCGGCACCAATCTTTTTTCCATTTTTCAACGCTACGTGATTCATAGTTGTTGGGTTTTAGTTGTTATTGATTTTACTATTTATAATCAGTTCAGCAAATTCTCTAAACGCGCCATGGCCACCGTTGGTCGTGCAGACGTAGTGCGCTACCCTGCGCGCAAAACTCATTGCATCGCCCGGGCAAGCACACAAACCCACCTGTTTCATAATTTCTTCGTCATTGATGTCGTCACCGATGTAGGCAATTTCATCTTTTGAGATGTTGATGCGCTCCATGATCTCCTGCAAGCGTTGGGCTTTGTCCATCACACCCATGTGCAATTCTGTGATTTTTAACTTCTCTGCTCTCTTTGATACCGGAAGGGAATCTTCACGTGTGATGATGCCCGTTTCAATGGCTGCGATTTTGCGCAGGCGCTCTACACCCATGCCATCGCGAAACGAAAAACGTTTTAGTTCTTCACCGTTGCCGGAGTAATAAACACCATTGTCGGTGAGCACGCCATCAACATCAGTGATCATTAACTTTATTTTTTCGGCTCTTCTTTTTATTTCTGTAATTGACATCTTAAAAGCATTTTAGATTTACGAATTGTGATTTACGTTTTGGTTTTACGTTATCTTAACTTGTTTACAATACTGCATAAATCTAAAATCGTACGTCATAAATCTAAATTAGATTATCGTCCATCCACCATCCACTACTAAATTTGCTCCCGTCATATAGCTTGAAGCCTCGCTTGCCAAAAAGACAATCGCGCCTTTGTAGTCTGTATGCTTTGCCATTCTTCCAAGTACTGTGCGGTCGCTGTAGTTTTTTTTGAAAAACTCCTGTTGACCGTTCTCGACACCACCTGGAGAAAGTGTGTTCACACGTACACCCTTGTCTCCCCAATATGCTGCCAAAAACCTTGTGAAGCTGATGATAGCACCCTTTGTGGTAGGGTAGGAGGCAGATTTGTAAAAAGTTTGCTCTAGCTTTTCATTGCGATACAATTTTTGATCGGGAGCCGTAATGCCATACGTAGAAGCAATGTTGATGATGCTCCCACTTTTCGCGTCAGCCATAACAGATCCAAATACCTGGCTACACAGAAACACACCTGTTACGTTTACCTCCAATGATCTTTTCCAAAGATTAAGCGGATAGTTTTCAAACTTGGATAGTTCAAGTGCAGCAGTAGGGTTTTCGAACATGTCGTTGATAGCTGCATTATTTACTAAGATGTCGATTTTGCCATAACGTACCATCACAGCCTCTTTTGCCTCCATAACAGACAGATCATTGGCGACATCGAGGCCAATTCCCATATGTTTATCTCCCAATTGTTTTGCAAAATTTTGGGAGGCTACTTCGTCCAAGTCGGCAACAATCACCCTAGCTCCGGCTTCAGCCAATGCTTCACAATGACTTCTACCAATTAAGCCACAAGCGCCTGTAACAATCGCAGTTTTTCCTTCTATTGAGAACAAGTCCATTTTAGTGTAACGCCTTTTCTTTGAACGTCTTTTGTACATCACCCACTTTCCTGAAAACGGCTTCCACCGGTTTACCGCGAAGCAGCGATGCGATGTCGTTTCCCCTCAGCGCCTCCGCCAGAAGAGAAAGGACGATGTCATATACTTTTAATGTTTGACTGATATCTTCTTCAGTATGAGTAAAACAAACGTTGTGAAACCCTCCCCAAAGAATTCCCCGCTTGATCATTTCTTGTTGAACGAATGATTTCAACAGTAATGGATCTCCCACGGACGCATTGAAGGTGATGATGGTGCGACAATCAAAACCTTGGCAAGTTGTGACTTTGGTGAGTTGGTATTTTGCTGCCAATTCATTGTAACCTTCTTTCAATCGCTTCCCCTTTTCGGCAAGCGCTTTCGGTACGTTTTTTTCGATCATTTCATTTATGGTTGCCATTGCTGCGGCCATAGATAGCGCTTCGCCACCGAACGTAGAATAGAAGAAAACATCCTTCTCAAACAACTGCATCACATCTTTTCTTCCGGTGAGCAACGCAATCGGCATTCCATTCGCAAATGCTTTTGAATACACGGCTAGATCAGGTATGACATTGAAATACTCCTGCGCACCACCAACGGCTACGCGGAAACCGGTCCACATCTCGTCAAAAATGAGTAGTGACCCATTGGCTCTACAGAATTCTTGTACCCGTTGCAAGAAATCATTAGCGGGGGCTTCAAAAATGAATGGCTCTAGAATTACGCATGCTACATCGTCATCTAATTTTGCTTTCAACGACTCAATATTATCGTATTCAAAGGTGCCTGTTAGTTCCTTTATTTCTCGGGGAATCCCTTCCGCGCGACTAGTTGTGCCGATGTACCAATCATGCCAGCCATGGTAGCCGCAACACAACACTTTTTTTCTTCCTGTGAACGCCCGCGAAACCCGTACCGCAGCACTGCAGACTTCTGCACCAGTTTTGGCTATGCGCACGCCTTCAGCGTTGGGGATTATTTTTTGAATCAGCTCACTCAATTCTACTTCGAGTGGGTGCATCAACGAGAAAGTGATGCCGTCTTTCAATTGTTTTTGTATCGCCTGGTCTACCCGATCATAGCAGTAGCCCAATGAAACAGGTCCTATGGCCATGTTGTAGTCGATGTATTCATTTCCATCCACATCCCATACATGCGCATTTTTTCCTCTTGACAGATACTTAGGCGCTACTCCATTCACATATTGTGACGGGCCTTTGGCCATCGTTTGTGTTACTGGAAACATAACTTGCTGTGCACGTTCGTGCAGCGCATTGGAGATGGTGATGTCGGGATATTGGCTGTTCATAGTTAGTGTGTTGATGCGGCTAATGTGTTAACGTGTCGATGAGTTTCCAACAAGTTCATCGTTTGAACGGCTATCTTTTCCGGAGTAAAACCTTCGTTGCTCAACACGTCAGCAAGTCGGCCGGGTTTGAACCAACTTTCATTAAGCGACAAGGACTGTACGTTTGCTGTTTGTTGGTGATTTAACAAGACCTCAGCGACAATAGAATACAGACCTCCCGTTTTGAAGTGATCTTCAACAATCACGATCAACTCGCTTTCTCGAGCCACTTTTAGAATAACCTCTTCATCGACCGGCTTTAGGCAACGCATATTCACAAGCCCTACCGAAAGACCTTGCTTTTCCAATAGCTGTCTTGCTTCAAAAACTTGATTGAAGAGCATGCCGTATGTTAAAAATGTTACAGTCGCGCCTTCTGCTATTACTTCTGATTTTCCGATTGTAAAATTCTTATCGTGTTGATAGAGTGGTTTGATCAAATTTGCGCGCGTATAGCTGGGGGCTTTGGAGTGCCAGATTTCCGCGAGCATTGTCAACATATCTTCTTCATCCGCTGGTGCAAAAACGTGCATTCCCGGAATGCCGCGCATAATGGAAATATCTTCAATGGCTTGATGGGTTGGTCCGTTGCCATCCGATAGAAATCCGGGAATGAATCCAGTCAACTTTACAGGAAGGTTAGCAATACCCACATCCGTGCGGATGAACTCAAAGGCACGCATTGTTAAGAAAGCGGCTAGCGCATGGACAATAGGTACGCGGCCACGCAATGCCAAACCAGCGGCCATGCCAATCATCGTTTGTTCAGTGATGCCTGTGTCAATGAAGCGATTTG
This sequence comes from Cyclobacteriaceae bacterium, assembly GCA_031400595.1. Classification (GTDB taxonomy): domain Bacteria; phylum Bacteroidota; class Bacteroidia; order Cytophagales; family Cyclobacteriaceae; genus ELB16-189. Next base: position 268,837 of record JANNQG010000025.1, on the reverse strand, counting down.
CTAGAAGTGGATTATTGGGAATGTTACGTATCAATGCACGGTTCTCAGCCGTCATGATAATGTAGCGCTCATCCGCCAATGCTAGCTCAGTAATTAATTGTTCGTAGTTCATTTACAAAAAAAGAAGTTAGAAGTCAGAATTTTGAAGTTCGAATGCTTTTCTACAGCTTACCTAATTCCGTTTACTATACTCACCACCCAAGTCTCAATGCCTAAGCCCCAATACCCAAGTCCTACCGTACTACCAAAGTCTCTGAGTTCAAATCTGCCATTTTGTTCTCATGTAATTCTTCCAGCAACGCATTCACTTCATCGTGTGTGAAATTGCAAAACCAACGATCTGCTCTTCGCTCTATACTTGGCAATCCTTTGCCACGCACAGTGTGTGCTACCACAATGGTGGGCTTTCCTTTGCCCAAAGGAAGATTTGAAAAGGTCTCTTCCAATTTTTCAAAATCATGCCCATCTACATCTATTGCATACCAACCGAAAGCTTCAAACTTTTCTTTAATGGAATTCAGTGGGATCAATTCTTCGGTGGCCACGTTCGCTTGAAAATAATTCCGATCGACAATCCAAATCAGGTTGTCTAACTTATGTGCTGCCGCTACTAGCGCAGCCTCCCAAACCGAACCTTCATTCAATTCGCCATCGCCTGTTACCACTACTACTTTGTTCTTTTGATTTTTCCATTTACAATCCAACGCCACACCCATGGCTACTGAAGGCAAATGGCCTAATGAACCAGAATGAAATTCAACTCCAGGAATGCTTGTATTCGGATGCCAATAGATGCTGTCGTTTGTTTTCAAATGATTGTCGAGGCGAGATTTTTCGATAAAACCAATTTCAGCAAATAATCCATATAGGGCGGGTACGTCATGGCCCTTTGATAGAAACAGATAGTCGCGATTGGGGTCTTCCAAATTTTCGGGTGACACATTCAAGAACCTAGAATACAGAAATACAAACAAGTCTGCGCATGAAAGAGAAGCACCAGTAAAGCAGCCGCCATCTGTTGATAGGCGAACGATGTTCTCTCTTACTTTTAGCGCTAGTTCTTTTAGTTCGTTGTTTGTCATTTTAATGTGCTAATGTGTTGATGTATTAATGTGTTGAAGTGTTAAGGCTTCTGACCTCTAACCTCGAACTTCCAACCTCTAACCTCCCACCAAAACCCTTGTCTGTGCTTCTCCCACTGTCTTCAGTTCATGTAAATGGTTTCTATACCAATTGACACCCACCCACTTTTCGTTGATTTTTTTAAGCGCAGGCTCGTTTTTCAAAAGCTGGAGAATATCGGTTAAAGAAAAATTTGTATTAGTTGGGTAGAGTCTTTCGTAAATATTTTTAATAAACTCATAATCTTCCAGATAATCGATTGTCCAACGATGGCTCATCGAGTAATCTAACCCGCTTTCCCAGGTCACATTTCCAATTCTGAATTGATCTGGGTTCTCCCACAAATACGGAGTGGTGTGCTCTAGCTCCATGGTAGCTGTTGCATTTTCCCACGCGAGTTCCAGCGAGGCAAACGACATCACTTCTACGTCATTACCATCTGGGTAGGTGGCAGGGTGGAGGTTGCTTACATAATCAAATTTATTTTGGTTCAATAAATAGAAGCCAATTACATTATCAATTACTCCCGGGTCAATCAACGGGCAGTCGGAAGGAATTTTTACCACAACATCTGCCTTGTATTTACTTGCTGCCTGATAGTGCCTGTCAAGCAAATCAGACTTGCTCCCTTGGTATACTTCAATCCTGTTTTGTTTACACCATTCTACAATTTGTGAGTCTTCTTCGCTGGTGGTGGTTGCTACTACTATTTTTCCAATTTGTTTCGCCAACGAAATGCGTTCAATCATTCTGGCTAACAACGTATCTCCACATAGCGGCAGTAACACTTTGCCAGGCAAACGAGTAGAGCCTGTGCGTGCCTGAATAACGGTGACAACACTTTTTTCGTGGCTCATCAGCAGGCAATTTTTTGGTACGATGCCTCTACCGTTGGCAATTCTTGTGTCAAAAATTGACGTTTACTTTTCTTGGTTTCGATGTAACGTCTGCAAACTTCGGCAATATGTTCGGCCGAACGGCCACCATTTTGGATGGGGGCTTTTTTTCGTAGATCATCTGCATCAAAAAAGGAGTGTACTTTTTTTCCTAAACCTATGCCTACGTAAACGACCGTAGAATATTGAGTGATCAACTCTTCACAATGAACAATCATGTGGTTGATATTGCCCTCTGTAAAAATTAAAGCATGGGGTGCATTTTCTTTTATCTCGCGGATGGCTCGCTCTTTCTTTTCGTTGGGATGAAGTTTGAAAATCAGTTGACGACCATTGGCGATGGCCACACAATTGCGAATAAACTGAGGACGGTTTTCAAAACCCGTGCATTCTCTAATATCAGATGTAGCGACTAGAACGAAATGCCGATGTGGTAAGGCGTTGTTTACGAAGGCCTCCACATTATCAAAATTCGGCATGCCGGTAACAATTAATTTTGTCGGGTCGGTGCCCAGCATTTTAAAATGATCTTTGTATCCCTCGCTGGCCACGCAATAGATGTCGCATAAGTCAGAAGTACCGTTCAGTGAAGTGTTGAAGGCCCAGTAGCGAGGCATATCCAGCATTTTTACTACTTTCGACAAAGGTGTTAATCGATCCGTCATCCCCTCTTGCACCCAAATAGTTTTCGTGCCGCGAATGGATTTAGGGACCAACAAATCGCTGCAAACAACTGCTAGATCATACTTATTGTTGTAAACCGATTGCGCGTAGTCGTTTTTAAGTCCGTGTTGTTGAAGATATCGATCGGATGAATTTTTAAAGCCCCCAGACAAAATGGTATGGTCAGCTACGCCTGCTTTTACCAGAGATTGTAGAACAAAATTATCGCTGTAGAACTGGCTAAAGTAGCAATCGTATTCTGGAAGATGCGAGGCGATAGCATGCATCTGGGTGACCTGGTTGTAAGAACCAACGGTAAATAAGACCTTCTTCAACGCTCAATCGAATTTGATGTAAAAGTAGATTCGAAATGTTAACTCAAATTTTACGCGCGATGATGAATGAGTTAAGTTTTTAACGATAGCTTGACACATTGTTAACGTTCAGTCAACAATATTTTAAAATGCTTTCCGTCTTTTGTCCTCTGCTCTACCTGGCAATCGTTTAACAGAGAGTCTTAAAAGTTATCTTCGCCAGTGTTTTTGTCGATGTAAGATTTGTGTAAGAGTACTTTACTATTTGTTTGTTTCTAAGGCTATCGTAACAATTTCATAACAACCTTTTGAATAGGAACCGTGTTCTTTGTAGGAGAATTTACCTATGAATCTTTTATCCTCCTTCAGCATCCGGGCCAAATTATTACTTGCTTTTCTGTCAGTGTTGTTGCTGTCTGCTCTCTTGATTTTTTTTGGCATCCGCTCCATTAACACGATTACTGCCTTGAAATCGACCAACGAGAAGCTCGAAACGCTGGAGTTGAACCTGGCGATTCAGGAGTTGGCTGCAAAGGAATTCATTTATGAAGGTTACAAAACCCAATCGTTTCAAAAAGATGGTAGCTCTCCGCAAATCGACCATTTTGAAAAAAGCCAAGCAAATACAAGGGAGATCTTAGCCTTTTTGAGCCAGCACGCAAACGAATACGATGAAAGTTGGGAAAAGCTAAAAGCCATTCAGCTTGATATTGCAGCTGAATTTGATTCGCTGAGAAATCTGTTGAAAACCCGTGGGTTCAAAGATTTTGGCTTAGAGGGCTCGTTGCGTAAAGCGGTGCATGCCGTAGAAAGCCGAAATAGTAAATACGACAAAGCGCTCTTGCTGACGCTGAGACGAAATGAAAAAGATTTCTTTTTACGCAGAGATGAAAAGTACCAGGCAGATTTCTCAAAAAATATCATACTTTTTATGGCTGGCATATTGAAAGCCGATCCGGAAGCTATTCCTTTAATTGAAACATATGAACAAGAATTCAATCGGGTAGTCGCGCTTGAAAAGGTGATCGGGTTGACAGAAGATATGGGCATTCGCGGACATTTGAAAAATAACTTGGCTACCTACAAGCCCTTGTTGATAGAGATTAAAGGCCAAGTGCTGAAAGCCAATGAAGAGGAAATGTCAAGAACGTTTTCAACATTGATCTTTGTTTTTGTTTTACAGCTTATTTTAGGAATAACACTTGCGGTCACCTATAGCAATGCTATTTCCAAGTCGATCAAGGGTATTCGAAATGCGATGACAACTCTGGCGGCCGGATCCTTCCCCGAGAAGCTGAAAGTAGACTCGACTGAGGAAATAGGCCAAACAAAAACGGCTTTGAATCAGCTGGTTGACCGCGTGCAATCTGCTGTTGAGTTTTCTACTATGATTGGTCAAGGGCAATTGGCCACCCAATACAATAATGTTTTCCAAGAAGATGTGTTGGCACAGGCTCTTATACAAATGCAAAAGCAAATAAAGGAGGCTGATGAACGCCAGTATCGATCGAGTTGGGTGAACGAGGGTCTTGCCGCCATTGGAGAAATCACGAAAGATGAACGTAAGTCACTCAAAGAACTAGGCGATGCTCTTTTGAGCACACTGGTAAAATATGTGGGGGCAAATCAATCAATACTTTATGTCATTGAGAATACCACTTTGCTTAGCATCGCGAGCCACGCAGTAAGCAACATCAAAAGAGCTGAAATTGAAATCGGTACTGGGCTTGTTGGTCAGTGCGCTCAAGATGGGGAAATGATAAATCTGGCCCAAGTACCTGCGGGCTATCGAAAGATCACTTCAGGCTTGGGTGAATCGCAACCCAGTCACCTGGTGCTGATCCCTCTGAAGCTAGACAGAAAAACTTACGGTGTGCTCGAAATGGCATCGCTTAACAGTTTGGAGGAATATAAAATCGCTTTTCTTGAAAAGGCGTCCGAGACTATCGCTCTTTTGATCTTCAACCGAAAGAGTTCCGAATCGACCGAAAAGCTTCTAGCCGAAGCGAAGCAAAAAGCGGAGACCCTACAACAGCAAGAAGAAGAAATGCGTCAAAATATGGAGGAGTTGACGGCTGTGCAAGAGCAATTGAAAAGGCGCACTGAAGAAACGGAGGCGCGAGTCAACTTGCTAGACGATGCCGGCATTGGTGCTGCAGAGTTTGATGCCAATGGAACGTTGACCGAGGCCAATGCCAGTTTGCTTTCTATTTTGCAGTTTTCAAAAGAAGAGCTTGTCGGTATGAGATATCGATCATTTGCCAGGCATGATGCATTACAAGAAAATGATGATAAGCTATTTGAAAAAATGTTTCGCAATGACCATACAATTATTTTAGATCAGGAACTCTTTGTGAAAGCCGGCCAACGTATTTCGGTGAGAAGTGCCTATTCGTGCACCAAAAGCCATGGCGGACAAATTCAAAAGATAGTTGCCCTTTTTGTCCCGAAGCTTTCGGTGCAGCGCAATGAACTAGTGCTACAATAGAGACATTTTTGCGTTAGCCTTCATACTGAAATCGGGTTCGGTAGTGAAATTTGATTGACGAGGTTCGGCAGCTTAATTGTGAATTGACTACCTTCGTTGAGCTTCGATAGAACACTGACAGATCCTTTTAATTTTGTGATTGTTTCCTTAAAAATAAAAAGCCCAAGGCCACTGCCTTTTGATTTCGTGCTTGCCCGATAGAACATGTCAAAAATCTTCCCGATGTGCTCTTCGGCTATGCCCACCCCATTGTCATAAAATACCAGGGTAAGTTCCTCCTCCGTTACCGTAGCACGAATCCCAACAATCGACTGCTCTTTGGCCGGATCAGCATAGCGAACAGCGTTCGACACCAGGTTGTTCATCAAGACGAGTACGCGAGCTTTATCTGAATAAAAGAGAACACGCCCTGAAATTTCAACTTCCAACCTCAATCTATCTGCACCTTCGGCATAACGATGGCTGTCGAAAACTTCCTGTGCCAATTGATGCAAGTCGACTAACTCTGGCTTCATTTCCAGTCGTTTATTTTTAGAGTAGCCCACTATTTGAGAAATAAAATCTTCCATCCTGTGAATGCTACTCTCCATCATTTCAAAATATTCATGTAAGCTAGGTTGTACATTTTCTTTCTTTGCCAAATGGAGTAACCCCAGCAAAGAAGTAAGCGGAGATCGCAGATCGTGAGCAGTGCTATACAAGAAACTATCCAATTCCCCATTCAATTTTTTCAGTTGCTTATTGCGTTGCCGAAGCAACGCAGATTTTTTCTCCAATTCTTTCAAATTGCTTTTTGCTTCGTTGATCAGTTGGATAAAAGAAAATGTCAGGGTATTGATTTCGTGCGCTGCACTATCTAATGAAAAATCGATTTTACTCACCCTGTGCTCACTAACCGCCTGGTTCATGATGCTAGACAAACGGGCAATAGGTGATGATAATTTTTTGGCTAGCCAAAAACTTGAAAACAAACTAATAAGTATCGCGACTGTTAATAATATCGCATAAAAGAAAAAAGCTTTTTGCTGAGTTTCTAAAGCATGATTGCTGGAGTATTCGGCCAATTGCAAAAATGTGCTACTTATGTCATTGGTTAGTTCGTTGAGTTCATTGCGTAGCCCGCGATTGCTTTCAATGCCAATCTCAGTGTAGATGGAAACTAACCTATTAAACGTTCCCACATAGGAATTTAAATGTGCTAACGTTTGCTGGTCAACTGCGGAATTACCAAGCTTACTTCGCAAAGTTTCCGCCAGGTCATTTAATTGAATTACATAATCCAGATCATGACGCAAAAAGAAATCTTTCTCATGCCTTCGCAGGGTTAGAACGTCTGCGATGGAAAGTACTTGATTAGAAGCTTCAAGTGAATGCGCGTGAGATCGCATGACGCCTTCCAAACCAAAATCGCGAAAGCCCTTTTTATATAGAAGCGATTCGAGTTTTTGGAACTGTGTGTTGTATCGACCGAGGGTTTTTTGGATCGTCTCAAAATCTTCTGCAATGGATTCCGATTGACCACGCAACGCGAGCAATGTAGTTGTGAGTCCTTGGTGGATAACCGTATTAAGGCTATCTCTTTTTATCAGGTACTGGCTATGCCGGGTTTTGAAATACACCGTATCGATTGCCCCGAGATCGAAAAAGTCATTGTCTGACTTGATGAGGATGAGTGTGTAGGCCTGTAGTTGATTGATGCTTCTGTCAATATTGGCGGTGTAGCGGATGTTATTGAGCGTATAAAAAGATACCGCGGCAATCAACAAGATCAAAAAAGTGAGCGCCAAGAATCCACCCAGCATCCTGCTGCGGATTGAATTGAGTTCAAAAAGTTTGCGCATAAGCCAACATCAAAAGTAACGCTTGGCAGGCTGGGTAGTTTGTTATGAAATTGTTATGGTTGAAAAACAATTTTTTACAAGAAATGAGGTCGGGCAATTGATTTAAGATTTGTCTTATTGGTAGATAACAAAATAGGCTATCTAGGGAAGCCGGTGCTCTCTTTGCTTCCACTGCCGTTCATTCGCATCATAGAAATTAATCTCGTCAGGGAATTCGATGTATTCTTCTTGTGATTTTCTCCTTTCGAAGAGGTCAAGGGCTTCATTTTTGACCATTCTATTATAAAGGAATAATGACTTCTTTTTTAACTCTTCATCTTTCATTTTAAAAGTGCGGAACACTTCGTGGTAGTAGGCCAACGTGCCGCCATCTGCCAACACTAATTTTCCACCCGTTGCCACCCTTTTCTCCACTAAGCTGGGGGCTCTTCTGCTCACTAGGAAATAACAGGTGTCGCCCTCGATGAAAAACGCATCCATTCTGTGCAGTGACTGCTGTTCGCGATAGTGCGGGTCGTAACCCTTATAAAATCTTTCAGAATAGGTTAGTCCTTCGGGTGCGCGACCAACATACCGGATGATTGTCCACATGATAGCATCCTGCTCTTTGGCGGTTAAGTGATCCGAAGGGATATAACTTTTCGATTTACAAGAAACAGCTAAAATGAAAATGATCAACGGCAAAAATTTATTCATGTGACAAAGGTAGCTGTATAGATTTTGTTAAAAAAAAGAGGTTTGCCATGGCAAACCTCTTTTATAAAAGAAAAAAAAGAATTTATTAATAAGCTTTGCTTCCCGGTTGAAACTCTGCCCATCCATCCGTCCAATCAGTGGCACCAAACCCACCTCTGTACGTGATGGTCTTATCGAAGAAAGTACCCATTTTCGCATTAGTAAAGTTAGCGGTACCATTCAAATTGCTAGTATTCGCTGGATCACCTGCGGCTAGAATAAAGCTTGGATTCGATAGATAGGTAGCAGCAGTACTTGCTCCCCAATATGCAGCTGTTGGCACGCCAACTGCTGTGATTTTAGTTGCATCGGGAATAGTCGTGAAATAAGTGTTATTGTTAGAAACCCAATAACTTTCTACAGCTGTTGCGTCACCAGTGCCCAATCCTGTTATGAAAGCGGCATCCAGTGCCGTAGGGGATGTGCCAATAGCTGGTGTAGAACCGCTTGGTGTATATGGAACGGCCAGCACATTGTATTGGTGTACCGCAGAACCTGAAGTCAAGTTATCCAAAGTTCCTTGATCGTCTACACGCAAACCTTTTCTCCAACCTGAGAAGAATGAGTTGAAGATCGAAATATTAGTTCTTCTGCGGATGTGGATTGCATTGTCATAGTTGTTCGAAATGCTTCTGCTTTGGATATCACGAGGACCCAGCACCGTAATGTTTGAGAAAACAGCGCTCGTGCAACCTTTTTTCTCTGTTCCATCGCACACTCCTACAATTGTGTTACCATTACCTTGGTTGTCGCTTTCAAAAGCATTCGATCCGGATTGATCGGCAGAAGATACGTTGCGAACAACAATACCCCATTGCACATTACCTCTCCAGCCAAAATCAGTGTCAAAGTCATCATCCCATGTAGAGAGTGAAACTAAACGCTTGCCGTTAACCATACCACCAAACCACTCAAAACCATCATCTCCACCAAATGAAACCTGAACTCTATCAATAACAGTTGCACCACCTAGCGCACCCATCGTTAAGCTATTAGTTTCGTTATTTGGGGTTAGCTCGATACCTGCATACTCGATACGAGTGTAAGTCATAGAACCATTGTTTTCTGTTAAGCCCACATCCATGTTGCCTGAGCCAACTGTACCGTAAGGTTGATTTGCAATTCCTTCAGCGTTTGGTCTAGCCGTTTGATTCACAAATGCATTACCAGTCCATGAAATTCCACCCCAATCTCCGCGATCGCGCTCACCAGGACCCTGAGAAGAAGTAAATACAATCGGATCAGCCAGTGTTCCGTTGCTAATCAATATTCCTCCTGGCTGGATAATCAAAAGCCCTTTGGTTGCTTTATCGCCCTTGATGATAGCTCCAGCATTAATAGTAAGTGTAACACCTGTTGGCACCAACACAGTACCCTTAATCAAATAAGGTGTTCCTTTTACCAAGGTCCGTGTTGCAAGTGTTCCAGTCAATTCTACAATCGGGCTCCCTACGGTCAATGTGAAGTTGGCAATTGTAGAAGGGAAATTTTTGTTGTCAACCGCCTGAAAAGAGATGATGATCGATGAGCCAACGACTGCGGAAGCAGGGATGGTGTATACATAGTCCTTTGTAAAAGTTGCAGCTCCCGCAATAGGGAACGATTCAACTTGTGCACCTCCGACATATACGTCTAAGGATTTTCCGCCATTAGGGGCAGTGACGGTCGCTTTAACAGTTACGGCAGCGCCCGGAATGTTTTGGCCAGTGGCCGCATCTAATGCTACCGTGGCAGCTGGTTCAACTTTGTTGGTTTCGCTACAGCTTTGAATGATCAAAAGCGAAGCGACTGCCACAAAAAGTGTTAGTACTCTCAATTTTTTCATGCTTATTGGTTTTTGTTTAGGCTCAAAATTAGCCTTATCGTTTGGCTCAATTTTTACAATCAGGTTAAGGTTCTATTAAGCGAATGTTACCATTTTAAAAATTTGGTAACATAAAAAAAGCCCCGCAGTTGCGAGGCTTTCTACCAATTGAAACGGTTGAATTATTTGTTGAATTTCACTGAAAAAGAAAGCGAATACTGTGCGCCTACCTGATAGCCCCGCAGCAACGGATCAGAAGCTTGAATTTCGCTATCGTTCGCATTGTCCTGTTTAAATTGATACTTGGCATTCAACAGGTTCTGCACGTTTAGCTTAATTTCATATTTCTTTTTGAACTCCTTCGCAATTTGAATATCTAAGATATTCCGCGGCATTTCAAACCAGGTAGGGTAAAGGAAATCACCAACAGTGAAAATGCGCTCACCAAATACATTGTAAGCAACATTAGCTGAGAATCCAGTTTGTGGATCAGCGTAGTATGCGCCTATGTTAATAATATAAGGTGATTGGCCGGTGAGGGGTCTGAATCTGGCTTGATTGGTCGCGCCTGCGCCCACATCTACTTGCGATTTTATGAAAGCAGCATTGGCGTTGATTGATGTATTTCTTAAAAACTTCGAAACACCTAAGCTTGACAGCGATTTGCGGAATTCAATTTCAGCCCCTACAGTGTAGGCTTCGGGCGAGTTGGCATAAAAGAATTGAGGACTTTCCCCAGTGATTTGGTTATACAACTCGATTGGATCTTTGAAGTTTTTGTAGAATCCACCAATGCTGAATATTTCACCAGGGTTAGGATAAAACTCATAGCGAACATCAATGTTGTCGATAAACGCAGTGCGAAGCGTAGGCGTACCAACAATGTTTGCATCCACTTCAAATTGATAGAAAAGAAATGGCGCTAGTTCTCTAAACTCTGGCCGATTGACCGTGCGACTATAGGCTGCCCTCAGCAATGACCTCTCCGTTAAGTTGTAAGCAGTATTGAAGAAAGGAAGAGGCGCTAATACTGTATTTTCCACTTTTACGGGTAGACCTCCGGCAACCGCATCCACTTTCTGAATATTGTTTTCAATCCTGAAGCCACCCGATAAATCAAATTTTCCAACGGGCACTGATCCGCCAACATACCCAGCAGTTAAAAGATTAGATCCAGTGTATGCATCCGACTGGCCGGTACCTTCTTCAATAACGAGACCATTATTTCGGCTGATATTTTCAGGTGCAAAAATTTGCCCAATAGGAAGTCTGGATATTGTAACACCGATGGCGGGATCAAAATTTCCTGGATATAAATAGCTCAGATAGCGCGCGCTGAAAGAGCGGGTGCGATAATCCACCAGGTAGCCTGCTTTAAAGGTCGCCACGCGCTTTTCAGTTGCATCACCAAACTTATGTTCAAAATTCACCCCGTTACTGAAGCTTTCATCCTTTAATGTTGACCAGAAGCGACCGGTATCAAACAAGTTACTATTTGGTGGCAATTGCATTTGAAAAGGATTCTCGGTGCCTCTTTCTGAGATATCGCGGTTGGTTCTAAAGCGTCTGAAGTCAGGTTCTTTTTTGTTAATAAGATTTGCTCCAATCACCCAATTGATTTGACTCCGCGTGCGAAGTTTATGAAAACCTTGAAGTTGGCCAGAATAGATCGAGCGATCCAGATAATAAGCTGCATAATTGACCCGGTCAAAATTAGGTTGTTGAATGAAATCGTTTCCTTCCCTTACTACTGTTCTATTTTCACCAAGCTGAACAAAGAAATTCTTGAACTCAAAACGGGTTTTGTCACTTACTTTAAATTCCCAATTATGCATGGCGCTAACCCGTGTCTCACGGACATAGGTGTTGTCTCTGTACTTGAAACGGTCAGTTACAACACCATTTGCAAATTCATTGTATCTATTGAACTCAGCCTGGTAGGTTTGGTAGCTGTTTGAGTAGCCAATAGATGTTAAATTTCTTGCTTGCACTTTTCCGATCTTAAAAGATTGTGAAGTAGTAATATTAAAACCTAAATCAAGTGGCGCCTGTTGTGTGTTGATCGCGAAATTGTTATTCAAAGATTTACCTGCGCTTTCGCGACTAATGCTGTTACGGCTAGAGGCTCTCAGCGCTGCCGTTGTTGGAAAATCGCCCGGTAGATCTCTAAACCCATTGTCAAAACCAAGCCAATCAGTTGAGCTTCCCTGAGGCGATCTAAAATCTTTGAAGGTGGTATTATCGCGGAACCCAACATTAAAACTGACTTTAGTAAAATCATCATGCTCAGGTTGTTTAGTAACAAGTTGAATAACACCACCGGCAAAGTCGCCCGGTAGTTCGGGGGTGCCGGACTTGTAAATCAGCATTTGGTCAATAAAACCTGCTGGGATTAGGTCAAAAGAAAAAGAACGCGAGTCGGTTTCTGTGCTTGGGCCGATCGCGCCATTGATCATTACTTGGTTGTAGCGTTGTGGCAATCCTCTAACTATAACAAATCTGTTGTCGGCAATGGTAATACCGGGTACACGCTGAGCAATTTGGGCCGCATCTCTATCTGGAAGCTTGGTAATCTGTTCAGCAGAAATTCCACTTACAACGAGTTTGCTCTCACGAATGCCTTGCATTAAAGAAACATCATTATTTACTTCTCTGGTTGCCGTCACCACCACTTCCTGCAACTCAGCCACATCTTCTACTAGTGTCGCTTCGATCTTGGTGACCTTTCCACTCTCAACAACAACATCAGCAACTGTTTGTGTTTTGTAGGTTACGGATGAGATAGAAAGGGTATAGGTGCCGGGCTTTAAATTCGAGATGGTATAGGCACCATCAATATCAGTAGAAGCGCCCACAGACGTGCCTTGTATGACTACGTTGGCGCCAATGAGGCCTTCTTTAGTTACGTAGTCGGTTATTTTTCCAGTAATCGAACCGTTTTGTGAAAAAGCTGAGCTGGTAGCCAGACACACAAACAAAAGCCAGTAAATTTTCCGCATAGACAGGGTGTTAAAATTTCACGCGAAGGTCGCACTACCATGTTACTTGATCTGGTCGGCAGTGTTATGAAATTGTTAAGAGAAGAAAAGCTAAGGGTTGTTAGCCTATTGATCGATGAGATAACTAAATTTGGGTTTTTCGACTTTCTCAACTGAAATAGAACTAGTTAGGCGAGAGAGCCGCATAACATTCCGTTGATATTAACTTAAAGGAGGTAATGTTTGGTTAACTTCAATGATTCAAGATTCAAAAATCAAAATGACGTGTCAGGAAAAATCTAACTCAAAAATCAGCATTTAAGTAGGTCAGTTTGGTAATCGGGTTCAAGAATCCGACAAGCAATCGATTTTGAATCTGCAATGTTTTTGTGTTTCGAATGTTGATTTTTAAGCTACTGCAATTTTGAACCTTGATTTTTGAATTATTTATTGATTGGCACCTTCTGCAAAAGCGCTTTTACAATATCTGCTGTTTTTACGTTGTCGGCCTCGGCTTCGTAGTTTAGCAAAATGCGGTGGTTCATGACATCCAACGCTACTTCCTTGATATCTTCCGGCAGCACATAGTCGCGGCCTTCCATATAGGCAATTGCTTTTGAGGCGAGGTTTAAGTTAATGCTGGCGCGTGGTGAAGCACCAAACTGAATGTACTGCGCTTCATGGTCCAGCTTGTATTCTTTTGGCTTGCGCGTAGCGGTCACCAACTCGATAATGTATTTCTCCAGCGATTCGGAGATCTTCACTTTATTCACCTCTTCGCGAATGGCGAAAATATCTTCTTTGGTAAGCATCGTATTTACTTCATAGCCAAATTGCATGTTGGATATTCTGCGCATGATCTCCAGCTCTTCTTCTTTGGTCGGATAGTTCACAAATACCTTCATCATGAAGCGGTCAACCTGTGCTTCCGGCAATGGATAGGTTCCTTCCTGATCGACCGGGTTTTGGGTTGCCAATACTAAGAAGGGGCGGTCTAGCTTAAACGTGGTCTCGCCAATAGTTACTGTTTTCTCCTGCATGGCTTCCAGCAAAGCAGACTGCACTTTGGCGGGAGACCGGTTGATTTCATCTGCCAAAATAATATTGGCAAAAATAGGCCCTTTTTTCACTTCAAATTTTCCGTCTTTTTGGTTGTAGATCATTGTACCGATCAAGTCGGCAGGCAACAGATCGGGTGTGAATTGTATACGCTGAAAATCCAGGTGGAGAACTCGTGCAAGGGTAGAAATAGTCAGTGTTTTCGCCAAGCCAGGAACGCCTTCTAACAACACGTGACCGTTGGTAAAAAGCCCGACCAACAAGCGATTTACCATGTAGCTTTGGCCTACCACCACTTTGGCCACTTCTTCAAATACTTGTTTAATTTTCAGCTGATGAGCCTGATGCAGTTCTGAGGAGGACGTAAATGCCATAAAGTCTTTTTTTGAGACGGACAAAATTAAAAAAAAGGGCGGATTTGAGGGATTTACTTTTTTTGTAGGCTATGCGACATTCAGTCTAGCCCGTTAACCGCAACTTTGCATGGTTTTGTGCCGGGTCAGGAGCCCGCCTTTCGGGTCATGGTTTCGATGAGCTGCAAAACAAGGTAGTTTAAATTTTTTAACTTTAGAGCTTCAAATAGGCACATGCAACTTTCTATCGCCAGTAACGCAATCTTAGATCAGCTTTCCGACCTTATCAATCAAGTAAAAGATGAGGACTTTTGCCGGCCAGTAAAGACGCTGAGTCAGTCAACCATTGGCCAACATTTACGCCACACTCTCGAGTTTTTTATCTGCCTGGAGCAGGGCTATGAGCAGGGTAGGGTAAATTACGACAAGCGGCATCACGACAAGTTAATTGAGACTGACCGATTTCTGGCATTGCACACCATTCAAAAAATCAAAGAGTTTATTTTGGCGCGCCAAACTGATCAGCCCTTACAACTGGAGGTTGGCTATCATCAGGATACCGAGGAAACAGTAGTGGTGGCGTCCAATTTTTTTCGCGAATTGATTTATAATATTGAACATGCGGTTCACCATATGGCGATTATGAAAATTGGCGTGTTGGAAGTGGCTCCTTATGTATTTTTGCCACCTGATTTTGGAGTAGCCGTATCAACCATTCGGCATAAGAAGTCAGAAACAGCGCTTCAGCAGCGATAATCTTACCACTATCTTTATTTTTCTGTGCGAAATTTCTTTGTGAAGCTTTTTCATTGGGAGTATTGGCCATTCGGGATCATCCAGGCTCCAACTATCTTACTATGGCTTTTGTATTCGTTTAAAGAAAGATCACTATTTTATTTTTCTGCGTCTAATCCGGGTATCCAAACAGGCGGGATGATGGGCGAATCAAAGTATGACGTATTGCAATTAGTGCCCGATGATGTAAAACCGAGAACGCTGCTCATTAGCTCACCCTCCTCCATAAAGGAGTTGATGAATCTTCTAGCGATCAATGGACTAACCTTCCCGCTCATCTTTAAGCCCGATATGGGCGAGCGTGGGTGGATGGTAAAAAGAATCAAGACCGAGGCAGAAGCAAGGCAATACCTGAGTGAGATTCGGGTTGATTTCATCATTCAGGAACTGGTCGACTTGCCGCTAGAGTTTGGTGTGTTTTATCTCCGCTTTCCCAGTCAGGAAAATGGATTTGTGAATTCAATTACGGGCAAAGAGTTTTTGTCCGTTGAAGGCGATGGAGTACAAACGTTGGAAAGTCTAATCCAGACAAAGGACCGAGCAATGTTGCAGTGGGATGTGCTACAAAACACCTATGCTGGTCAGCTTCAAACCATTTTGCAAAAGGGTGAGAAAATGGAATTGGTGTCGATCGGTAACCACTGCCTCGGTACTACTTTTCTAAACCAAAATCACTTAATCAATGAAAAGCTATCGGCTTCTTTTGACCGAATCAGCAAAAAGATCAGTGGTTTTTACTTTGGCAGGTTTGATTTGCGCTGCGCCTCGTTGCAAGATTTAGAAGATGGTCGAGTAATGATTGTTGAGTTGAATGGTTGTGGAGCCGAGCCAGCGCATATTTACCATCCCGGGGCCTCACTTTGGAAAGGCATGTCCGATTTGATCAACCACTGGAATAACATGTACCGTATCAGTAAAGAAAATCACGCCCGTGGCGTTGACTATCTTTCGTTTCGCGAAGGACGCAAGATTTACAAAAAATTTAAAATGAAAGTGAGGTAAGATGTTTATAAGGCTTCTAGTCGTACTTCGTTCTTCGTAAACTCGTACCTTTCGCTTCATGTTGGTCTACCTTCAAGTATTTTTAACAGGGTTGGTTTTTAGTTTCGTGGGTTCTATCCCACCCGGCACACTCAATATTACGGTACTTCAATTGGGGCTGGAAAAGAAAATTGGTATTGCACTTCGGTTTGCCTTGGCGGTCGCCATTATAGAATATCCCTACGCGTGGATAGCCGTTGCCTTCGAGGATTGGTTGACCTCCACACCGTTAATCATTGCGAATTTTCAGTTGATTACGGCTATCGTCATGACGATTCTCGGGCTGTTTACCCTTTGGGCATCTCGAAAACCATCTACTTTTTCGGTGAAGTTTAGCGAAAGTGGATTCAGGCGGGGAGTTATTTTGAGTTTGCTGAACCCGATGGCAATTCCCTATTGGATGGGCGCCACCGCCTATTTTAAAGCCCAAGGTTGGGTCGACCTTTCAACGCAAGGGCTTGTCCACAGTTATGTGCTGGGCACCTCTGTAGGGGCGATGCTGTTGCTTACCTTGTTTATTTTTCTGGCAAACCGTCTATCGCAGTATGTGCAGCAAAACATCATCATTAAGATGCTGCCGGGTATTATTATGTTAGTCTTGGGGCTTTATGCGTTTGCTCGTTATTTGCTATGAGTGGCCTTGGTCTTTTCGAAATCTAAAATCTATTAGCACCTTTGTTTATAATTTTTTTCTGTGTCAGATCGATATAATCAACGCGGTGTGTCTGCTTCCAAGGAAGACGTACACGAAGCCATCAAAAAGATAGACAAAGGACTTTACCCAAATGCTTTTTGCAAGATCGTCCCTGATTTGCTGGCCAACGATCCGAGTTATTGCACGGTGATGCATGCAGATGGGGCTGGCACCAAATCTTCGCTTGCTTACATTTATTGGAAGGAGACAGGCGACCTCAGCGCTTGGAAGGGGATTGCACAAGATGCCATCATCATGAACGTAGATGATCTATTGTGTGTAGGCGCCACCGGCCCCATTCTTCTTTCTTCAACTATTGGCAGAAATAAAAATAAAATTCCGGGCGAAGTGATTAGCACGATTATCAACGGCACGGAAGAGGTATTGGAAATGCTTCGCTCACATGGAATGACAATTAGCAGTACGGGTGGAGAAACCGCAGATGTGGGCGACTTGGTTCGCACCATCATTGTCGATAGCACGGTAACCGCTCGCCTGAGGCGAGATGAAGTGATCGACAATAAAAATATTCAGGCCGGTGATGTAATCGTTGGCTTAGCATCTTTTGGGCAGGCTGTGTATGAATCAGAATATAACGGAGGCATGGGGAGCAATGGGTTGACCTCATCGCGCCATGACGTTTTTAGTAATGTGTATGCAAAGAAGTATCCGGAGTCGTACGACCCCTCAATCCCGCCCGAGTTGGTTTATTCAGGTAGGTATTTGGTCACCGATCAACTGCCAACAGTGCCTTTGAATATTGGTAAACTTGTATTATCGCCCACGCGCACCTACGCACCCGTCATCATTGCCATGCTGAAGGAAATGCGTGCCCATATTCATGGCATGGTGCATTGTAGTGGCGGAGCACAAACCAAAGTATTGCACTTCATCGACAATCTCCATGTGATCAAGGATAACTTGTTTGAAATTCCCCCTC
Source organism: Cyclobacteriaceae bacterium (assembly GCA_031400595.1). GTDB lineage: Bacteria > Bacteroidota > Bacteroidia > Cytophagales > Cyclobacteriaceae > ELB16-189. The sequence goes on along the minus strand of JANNQG010000025.1, from coordinate 251,114 downwards.
TCTTTCAACTGATACATGGCGTAAGTGGCACCGATTTAAAAGAGATGTACAAGGTATTTAACATGGGCCATCGCATGGAAATTTATTTACCGGAAGAAATGGCCGAGCAAGTCATCTCCATTAGTCGGTCATTTGGAGTAGACGCACAGATCATCGGCCGCGTGGAAATTTCTAATCACAAACAGGTTACGGTAAGAACTTCGCACGGTGAGTTTGTTTATTTTTAAATCTTGAAGTTCTTAGGCCAATACAGACCTTCTCCTCCACGCCTTCACGCCTTCAAACCAAATTACTGAAGCAAGGCCAATCAGAATACTCATTGATAGTTGTGAAAGATTCAGACGTTCGAATTCGAAGAAATTTGACAGTGGCGGTACGTAGAGCAAGGAACCGGAGATAATGATCGTTGCACCAATGATCAGGCCCACCAAATTATTTTTATACGTTAAGGTGGTGAATATTGAATAATAAAAGGAACGGTTGACGAGGGTTAGAAAAATATTGGCTGACACTAACACAGTAAATACCATAGTGCGTGTGATCTCCTCGTTGAAGCCTTGACCAACAGCCATTTGGTAGACGAACAATGTCCCTCCCGTAATAAATAAGCCTTGCACAATGCTTGTGAAGAGTTCTTTGCCATTAAAAAATGTCAACGAAAAAGGCCGTGGCTTTTGTGTCATGGTGTTTTTTTCCAACGGCTCGTTTTCATAGATGATGGAACACGTTGGCCCCATGATCAATTCAAGAAATATGATATGAACCGGAGAAAAGATATAGGGAAACACCCAACCCAGTGCAAGAGGAATGAAGACAGTGAGAATGATAGGGATATGAATGGAGATAACATATTGAATGGCCTTCTTTAGATTGGAATAAATTTTCCTCCCCATTGCTACTGCCTCTACCATTTTTGATAAATCGTCATCTACCAGAATAAGAGAGGCTGCCTGTTTGGCAATCTCCGTTCCTTTTTTGCCCATGGCAATGCCGATGTGTGCGGCTTTCAATGCGGGGCCATCATTGACTCCATCGCCCGTCATGGCGACAATTTGATGTTGCGCTTTTAAGGCATTGATAATTTTCAATTTTGCCTCCGGAAACATGCGCGTAAAAAGAGTTGTTTCCAAGACGCACTTATTCAATTGGCTTTCTGTGAGTTTCATCAACTCATCGCCTGTAATGCTTTTATCATACCCCACAAAACCCACTTGTTTAGCAATGGCCGAGGTGGTTGCGGCATTGTCGCCCGTAATAATTTTTACAGCAATGCCTGCTTTGTAAAAATCTCCTAAAACAGTTTGAATGTTTTTCTTTGGCGGATCGTAAAAGGCAACCAATCCTTTAAACGTGAATTTTAATTCCTGCTGAGTGACAGGAAATTCATTGCCGCTGAATGTTGCAACTCCAACGCCCAACACACGGAATCCTTCGATAGCGAGCGCCTGAATGGCAGCTTCTATGCTGCGCTTTTCTGCTTCAGAGAGATGAGAAACATTGATCAATGCTTCGGGCGCTCCTTTAGAGGCAATAATGCGATCATTATCACTCTCAAAAACGTGCGTCATCATCGGTGGCTTTCCACCAAGTGGAAACTCTTTCGCTAAGTGATATTGATGACGTTCGTCAACAGAAGTTGTTTGCGCGTAAGCGGCATGCAGCGCCACTTCCATCGGATCGAACGGCACTGGCTCGCTGGAAAACATGGCCAATCTGATTAGTTCTCGCTCCTCGTTGCCAAGCGCACTATCTGCCGAAGTCACCGTGTTGTTGGCCAACACAAAAAGTTTGGCCAGGCTCATTTTATTCTCTGTAATCGTTCCTGTTTTGTCAACGCAAATCGTTGTTGCACTTCCCAGGGTTTCTACGGTTTTCATTTGTTTAACCACAATGCCCATCTTCATCAATCGCCAGGCGCCAAGCGCCATAAAGGTGGTGAAGGCTACGGGAATTTCTTCTGGTAAAATACTCATGGCTAAGGTGAGTGCTTTCAGCAAACTTTCCATTACCAGATGAGAACGTAGGTAGTTGATTGCCCAAACAATAGCAAACACAATGGCGCCTGCTATCACCATCTTTTTCACAAAATTGCTAATCTGCAACTCGAGCGGTGTCTTTTCCTCTTTGATGCTCTCAAGACTTTTACCAATTCTCCCCAACTTGGTTTCATTGCCAATAGCCGTGATAGTAGCTACGGCCAACCCGCTGGCTACTGAGGTGCCATGGTAAATGAAATGATTTTCGGTGGTAATATCTTTGCTTACCGCCATCGACTCGCCAGTTAGGACTGATTCGTTGACAGCGAAATCATTGGACTGCACCAGGGTGCCATCAGCGGCAATGAAAGCTCCCTCTTCCACCACCATACTATCGCCTACGACCAACTCGTCACTTTTTATCTCAGTCACTTGGCCATTGCGAATGACCTTACTATTGGGTGTGGTAAAGCTTTTTAATTTTTCTAACGCATTACGGCTACGAGAATCCTGATACAAAGAGATAGCAGACACTAAGACAATGGCGGCAGCTAAAAAAATACCGTCACCCGTTTTTCCGGTGACGAAGTAAATGGAAGAGGTGATTAAAAGTAAAATGACCATTGGTTCCTTGGCCAGACTTTTAAGTGCATCAACTAATCCGTTTTCTTTTTTGTACTCTAAGCGATTGTACCCGTGTTGCTTGCGGGAAGCTATTATTTGTTCATCGGTTAGACCCTTACTATTGAAATTAGAAATAGGCATTTGGTCGTTTGTAGTGCTTTCTTACAAGTTACTCGATTTGCGATAGATTTAGAACCCGTTTACGATTTATAGGCAAAGAGAACGATAGAGGCTCGAAAGTCAAGAGATCGTACTCATGGCGTACAGATAGCTGAGCTGGCTATTGTTGACTGTGCAATGGGGAAGAGTATTTTGTACCCATCTATGTGCTAAATAACCTCTGCCAAATCACCGATTCTTTCTAAATTGCGCCCTATTTTTCAGTATCCGTGAGCAAGTATAAAGAAGCCAAAGAACTCAATTATGCGACCATCGCCAGCGAGGTGCTGGAATTTTGGAAAGAGAACCAGATTTTTGAAAAATCGGTGAGCAATCGCGAGGGCGCCAAAGCCTTTACTTTCTATGAAGGACCGCCCTCTGCCAATGGAACTCCTGGTATACACCATGTAATGGCGCGCACCGTAAAAGATATATTCTGTCGCTATAAAACGCTGCAGGGTTTTCAGGTAAAGCGCAAAGGAGGTTGGGACACGCATGGGTTGCCTGTAGAACTGCAAGTGGAAAAAGAACTCGGCATCACCAAGGATGACATAGGCAAGAAGATTTCGATCGAAGACTACAACAAGAAGTGCCGCGAAACGGTAATGAAGTACAAAGATCAATGGGATGATCTTACCACCAAGATGGGCTATTGGGTAGATTTGAAAAACCCATACGTTACCTACGAAAAAGAATACATCGAGTCGCTGTGGTGGATCTTAAAAAAATTCTACGACAAAGGTTTGTTGTACAAAGGCTACACTATACAACCTTACTCACCTTCAGACGGCACGGGGCTTAGCTCGCATGAGTTAAACCAACCGGGTTGCTATAAAGATGTGAAGGATACTTCGGTGGTGGCGCAGTTTAAATTAGTTCAAGATTCAAAGTTCAAAACGCTCTTCCCTTCGATTGAAGAGTTGTGCGTTTTAGCATGGACGACTACGCCCTGGACGCTTCCATCCAATACTGCGCTGGCGGTAGGAGAGAAAATCAAATATGTTCAGGTTAACTCCTTCAATCCCTACACATTTAAATCAGTAAGCGTAGTACTGGCGAAGGACTTGGTTGGAAAATATTTTTCTGACAAGAATAAAGATTTAAAACTCACTGATTACAAGTCAGGGGATAAAGCGATCCCGTTTGAGATAGTGAAGGAATTTCCTGGCAAAGATCTGCTTGGTCTTCGCTACGAACAGTTGATGCCTTATGTGCAGCCGTTCTATTCTGCAGAAAACGCGTTTCAAATAATCTCTGGAGATTTTGTTACTACAGAAGACGGAACTGGTGTCGTACATATTTCACCAACTTTTGGTGCGGATGACTTTCGGGTGGCAAAGCAAAACGGAATACCTGCGCTTACCGTTAAGGACGAAGCCGGCAATGAATTGCCAACCGTTGATAAGAAAGGAAAATTCATTTCCGTCATTGGCGAGAAACTGAAGGAAGGTGTCGCCAAGTATAAAGTCAAAACACACAAGCCACTTGGAGCGGATGATTTTTATGTAAAGAACTATACGGACGAAGATGAAACGAATCCGGATTACAAGAATACCGATGTCATCATCTCTATCATTTTAAAAGAAGAAAACAAAGCCTTTAAAGTAGAGAAGTACGAGCACACCTACCCTCACTCTTGGCGCACCGACAAGCCCGTATTGTATTATCCACTAGATGCGTGGTTCATCAAGACTACTGCGCTAAAAGATAAGATGGTCGAGCTGAATAAAACCATCAATTGGAAACCGGAATCTACGGGCACAGGTCGCTTCGGTAATTGGCTGGAGAATTTGGTGGATTGGAATTTGTCTAGGTCACGTTATTGGGGAACACCATTGCCAATCTGGAGAACGAAAGATGGGAAAGAAGAAATTTGTATTGGTTCGATTGAGCAATTGAGTAAGGAAATTGAGAAGGCAAAGAAAGTCAATGGCCAACAGTCGATGGTCGATAGCGGCAAGACAGTTGACAATGGACAATGGACAACGGACTTACATCGTCCTTATGTCGATGAGATAGTTTTAACAAGTAGTTCCGGGCAACCTATGTACCGAGAGCCTGACCTGATAGACGTATGGTTCGACTCCGGTGCCATGCCTTACGCGCAATGGCATTATCCATTTGAGAATAAAGAAGTTTTTGAGAATTCATATCCGGCTGATTACATCTCGGAAGGCGTTGACCAGACACGCGGATGGTTCTTCACCCTGCATGCCATTGCCACTTTACTCAGCGAAAGCAGTGAAGAAATAAAGGCCGTTAACAAAAAAGTGAACAATGGCGGAGTAGCATTTAAAAACGTGATCTCTACCGGATTGGTGCTGGATAAGAACGGGGAGAAGATGAGCAAGCGCAAAGGAAATGTAGTTGACCCGTACACAACACTCGGCAAATACGGGGCGGATGTGGTGCGCTGGTACATGATTGAGAATGCACCGCCATGGGATAACCTGAAGTTTGACTTAGCGGGTATAGAAGAGACCCAGCGTAGGTTTTTCGGCACGCTCATGAACACCTATTCCTTTTTTGCCATGTATGCCAATATCGATGGCTTTGTAAAAGATGAAATGAATAATGTTCCATTTGATCGCCTAGCACCACTTGACAAATGGATTATTACCAAAGAGCAATCATTAATTGAAGAGGTATCTGCCGCTTACGAAGACTATGAACCAACGAAAGCAGCTCGCGCCATTCAAGAATTCGTGAACGATCACGTATCAAATTGGTACGTTCGCCTAAACCGTAAGCGTTTTTGGCAGCCAACATCAGGTGTGGCTTCCTCAAAAGATGGCTCATCCCTATCTGAAGACAAAAGGGCGGCATATGAAACCCTCTACGAATGTTTGATGGTAACGGCTCAGTTAATGGCTCCTATCGCTCCATTCTTTAGTGAGTGGCTTTATAAAAACCTGACCGATAATATTCGTAGCAAGGCAAAGCAGTTCAACACGCCTCTTCAATTTGAATCGATCCATCACACGTTGCTGGTGAAGGCAGAATCCAACAGAAAGGATCAGGAATTGGAAATTTCGATGGCTTATGCCCAGCGCATTTGCTCATTAGTTCACTCCATCAGAAAGAACAGTAAGATAAAAGTTCGTACCCCCTTGCAAAAAATATTATTGCCGGTGCTGGATGAGAAGTTTGCCAATCGCGTGCGCAGTGTAGAAGCGATCATCAAAGCGGAGGTAAATGTAAAGTCGATTGAATACATAGATGACGCCTCCGGCTTGCTAGTTAAGAAAGTGAAACCAAATTTCGCCAAGCTCGGAAAGCAATATGGTTCCAAGATGAAAGAAGTTTCGGCTGTCATTAATGGGATGAGCAAAGAAGAAATTTCAATCATTGAGAAATCAGGGAAACTATCAAAAGATGGATTTGATCTGGTGGTAGAGGATCTATTGATTAGCTCAGAAGATATACCCGGTTGGGCGGTAGCAGCAGAAGGTGGTGTGACCGTGGCGTTAGACATTACCATTACTGACGATCTTAAACGTGAGGGTATCGCTCGCGATTTTGTGAATCGAGTTCAAAACTTGCGCAAGGACATGGGCATGGAAATATTGGATAAAATTTCCATAGAAGTTGAAAATCACCAGGAATTAGCCACTTCTTCCCTCACGGAATTTAAAGATTACATCTGCACCGAAACACAATCGCTGGGTTTGGAGTTTAAAGAGAAAGTCGTGGACGGAGTGGAGGTAGACATGGACGAATTTGTGTTAAAAATTAAAGTAAGCTTACAGTAATTCAGAATAATGAAAATCTTTAAATACTTTTTGATAGCGCTGCTGATCATTTGCTTGGATCAAGCCAGCAAATTGTTGGTTCATAAATACATGTACTTGCATGAAGAGGTGAATGTAATAGGTGAATGGTTCAAACTTCATTATCTGTTGAATCCGGGCATGGCCTTCGGCATCAAATGGGACAATGAGTTTGGTAAGCTAGTCCTCACCATCTTCCGTATTGCTGCCATGTTCGGCATTAGTTATTACTTGTTTCAAATGATCAGGAAAAACTCACACCCGGGTTTTTTGGTATGCCTGGCTATGATCTTAGGTGGAGCAATTGGTAACGTAATCGACAGTACTTTTTATGGCGTGTTTCTCGACAATGCTCCGATTGGGTCACCAACAAGATGGTTCCATGGGCAAGTGATCGATATGCTATTTTTCCCGGTGGCAGAATTTGTATGGCCGGAATGGGTTCCCGGACTTGGAGGAGACTACTTTTTGTTTTTCAGTCCTGTATTCAACATCGCAGATTCCTCCATCTTTTTGGGCGTGGCAACTATACTATTGTTTCAAAAGCGATTTTTCAAAGAGAGCGAAGAAGAGAACACATCAACTGCTGTTGAACCACCACCCTCGGAGGTGCAAAGCACTGAAACAGATTTATCTTCGCCCACTTCAAGTATTTAGCCATGGCAGAACAACTCTTCATTGAGACGTCAGCTGATAAAGCAGCACGCTACAAGACGTTGTTGCCGCAAATAGAAGCGTTGACTGCCGGAGAGCCAGATGTAGTTGCGAATCTCTCAAACATAGCGGCAGCTCTGCGGCAAACGATGAATTTCTTTTGGGTTGGTTTTTACATAGTCAAACAAAGTACTTCGTCTGCTGGTAGCCAGGAGTTAGTGCTTGGCCCTTTCCAAGGTCCGATAGCCTGCACACGTATTGCGTTTGGCAAAGGAGTATGCGGTGCATGTTGGAAGGAAAAGAAAGTGATGTTAGTACCCAATGTAGATGAATTCCCTGGCCATATTGCGTGCAGCTCAGATTCGAAGTCGGAGATTGTATTGCCCGCCTTTAAAAACGGTGAAGTAGCTTTGGTGCTGGATGTCGATAGCGATCAACTGAATGACTTTGACGCTACCGATGAACTTTACTTGTCCCGGATGATGAAATTCATCGAGGGTTTTATTTAGCCCCATCATGGCTTCCACTGAGTTCTATCAACAACGCGTAGCCCAATTTCAGAAAAAGGTAAGTGAAATAGATAAAACCATTCGGGTTTATTCTATCGCTCGCGTAACGGTTGTGTTGATCTCCTTGGCACTTATCTATCTTGGATTCAAGGAAACGCTGTTTTTCTATCCACTTCCATTTTCGATTCTGCTTTTTTTCTTTCTGGTGCAGCGTCAATTAAAAAAGGAGAACGAGAGAGAAGTTCTCAAGCACCTTATTGATTTAAACCAGTGGGAAGCAGCAGCCGTTCTGTATAATTTTCAGAATTTTCCTGATGGATCGCGATATGTAGATCCAAGTCATGTTTATAGTCATGACTTAGATCTTTTTGGCAAGAGTTCGCTTTTTCAATTTCTTAATCGATGTGCCACGCGACTAGGAGAGAATAGACTGGCGAATGATTTAGCCCATCTTACGTTGAATAAAGAAGCTATTCTGCTTCGACAACACGCCATTCGCGAGTTGGGGTCAAAGATTGAGTTCCGCCAAGAGTGTTGGGCAATTGGTAAGCAAATTCATGATGTGGATTTTAATCTGGATTCACTTTGGGTTTGGTTGAAATCAGCCAATCTATTTTATAGAAAGAGAACATTTTTGATTATTCGCTGGGCGCTACCCATCTTTACTTGCTTGTCGTTAATGGCAAACGCATTCAATCCTGTTTTTCAATCTGTTTTTCTTTTGCTTTTTTTAGTACAATTGGCAATCGCTTCTTATTACTCAAAGCCAATTACCAGACTCCAAAGCCAACTTGCCAATTACAGATTCGTTCTCGAAAACTACGCAAAGCTATTTCATCGAATGGGCAATCAATCTGTTACTGCAACCTTGCTCAAGGAACATCAGCGCGTAGCGGCAGAAGCCTCAACACATGTAAACGAATTTTCCAAGTTGGTAAATGCCCTTGAAACCAGAATGAATCTGATTTCGCGCTTATTCGGTAACGGATTGTTTTTATATGATTTGCATACGGTAAGCCGATTGGAGCAGTGGCGGGAACAACACGCGGCATCGTTATCAAATTGGACAAACTCTCTTGCGGAATGGGACGCGATGCTTTCGTTTGCTACGTTTCATTATAATCATTCCGATTATGCGTTCGCAGAAATGACTGATCAGTTAAAAGTAGTTGCGAAAGGAATAGGCCACCCCTTGATTCCCCCATTGGAATGTGTAACAAATAGTTTTGACTTAGGAAATCCGGCTGGGTTGATGCTGATCACGGGTGCAAATATGGCAGGCAAGAGCACCTTCTTACGTTCAGTAGGCGTTAATTTTATTTTGGGATTGAATGGATCTCCTGTCTGTGCGTCATATTGGAGTACACCCATGGCTGCCCTGCGCACCGGCATGCGCACCGCTGATTCACTGCAAGAACATCAGTCTTATTTTTATGCGGAGTTGAATCGGTTGCATTCGATTATTGAGGAACTACGTGTGGGAAAACCAATGCTTCTATTGCTGGATGAAATTTTGAAAGGCACTAACTCAACAGATAAACAACTAGGCTCAAGAGAACTCATTAAACAGCTGATACAACAAAAAGCGTTGGTTTTAATTGCTACGCATGACATTGCTTTGGGCGATATGGAACAGCAGTTTTCCAGGCATGTTTCAAATGCTTGTTTCGAAGGGAAGATTGAAAACGATCAATTGACATTCGACTACAAACTCAATAAAGGCGTGGCCCAAAAAGCCAACGCAACGTTCTTGATGAGAAAGATGGGGATTATTCCTCCGTCAAATTGATTTCTTGTTTATGGTATTTTAAGTACATTCGTTTTCATAATCTTTATTCCTATGAAAACTCAACTCAATCGCAGAGACTGGTTTAAATCAACGTTGGCTCTTACTACTGGTGTAGCACTCACGTCTACATTCACAGAAGAATTGATGGCCGCGCCTATGAGTCAGGCAGAACGATCATTTTTTGGATTTAAAGGAAGCGCGAACGAAAAAGTTCGGCTCAATTCCAATGAGAACCCATATGGCCCATCAGAGAAAGCCAAGAAGGCGGTGATGGAAAGTCTCTCTCGGGGGAATAGATATGCTTTTAATGAATTAGAAGAACTGAAGAAGTTAATCGCTTTAAAAGAAGGCGTTGATCCTTCCTATATTTTGTTGGGGGCGGGTTCTGGTGAACTACTGGTGCAAACAGGTATTGCATGTGGCCTTGAAGGCGGGCGAGTGTTATCAGCATATCCAACTTTTCCCTTGTTGATGAACTACGCGCAACAGATGAAAGCAGCGTGGGACAAAGTTGATCTCAATGAAAAACTGGAACACAACTATGAAGCATTGGCATCTGCCATTAAGAGCGATACCCGATTGGTATTTTCCTGCAATCCCAACAACCCAACGGGCACAGTAGTGAGTGATTCTATTGTGCATGGATTTTGTGAAGAGGCATCCAAGAAAACATTAGTTTATGCCGATGAAGCTTATTTGGAATTTCTAGAACCAAGTCAGCAAAAATCAATGGTGTCTCTCGTTCAAAATAATCCGAACGTGGTGGTCTCGAAGACATTTTCAAAAATTTACGGTTTGGCCGGACTTCGTATTGGCTATTTGGTGGGGCAGCCCGACACCTTGAAAAAGATCGCGCAATATGGCGACACCATTTCGCCTAGCCAAACTGCGTTGGCAGCTGCCAAGGCAAGCTTGGGTGACGAAGAATTTATGAAACTAACGCGAGAGAAGAATAGCGTTGCCCGGAAAGTGTTGACAGACTATCTGGATCAAAAGAAGATATTTTATGGTAAATCCTTGACCAATGTGGTTTTGTTCCCTGCACCTAAGGATGGAAAGAAGATACTTTCACAACTAGATGAAAAGGGATTCCTAATTCGTGTTTGGGATTATCAAGGCAAAGAATGGTGCCGCGTGAGCATTGGTACACAGGATGAGATGAGGAATTTTATAAGGGCCTTTGATGAGGTGGTGGCGTAATCAATAGCTTTTTAAATCGTATTGCACTATGAAAAAAGCGCGGCAGATTTTTGAAGCACTAATTATTCTTTTCATTTTTCAGAGATGCTGCGCAAGCGTTGGTTGTGGTGATTCGTCTACTTACTTACCCTTTCAACTTATTGATAAAACCTCTTCTAAGGATTTGGTTTATGATTTGGGCGCTGTTTTGAATACGGACATAGTAATGGTCACTCGTAGAGGCAGCCGAACAGCAGAGATAGCAAAATCTGATACCACAAATGGAAGATTTCTTTGGATTCAGCTATTTCCATGGGAAGATGTACTTGCTCTGGAATATAAAAAGAAGATTTACGATTTAAGTATTGTCTACGCCAGCATTGATAGTAAATGTTGCCCTTCTAGCTATGTGAATGGCGTAAGTTCTTCAGCTCTCGAAATTGCTATGATTCCCAATAAACCCTCGAAATACGGAACAAGACTTTACTTGCTTAAGTTGTAAGTTCAAGATGACAAGAAAATCAATTGAAAAAGGAAAACAAAAAAGTCAGGCATTACCTGACTTTTTTTGTTTGCTAGAATGAGACTTCTTATTCTGCCACCAATACTTCGCCTTTGATAGTTAGCAGCACAAAGCCACCTTCTACATTGGCTGTTACTGTAACTGTCTTGTTAAACGGTCCGGCAGCGCCAGCATTAAATGTTGCTTTGATAAAGCCCGAACCACCTGGTTCGATAGGTGTCTTGGTCCAATCTGGCGTAGTACATCCACATGAAGGCTGTGCATTTACTATGATCAAAGGAGCTTTGCCATTATTGGTAAACTTAAACTCGTGAGTTACGGGAATGCCTTGCTTAATTTTTCCAAAATCGTGAGTAGACGATTCCCAATTGAAAGCGGCCACGGCCGGATTGACTTCATTCTTGCTGATTGTTCCAGTCATTTCTTGTGAGTAGCCAATGCCTGTCATCAAGGCAAATGCGGCTAAAAAAAGTAATTTTCTCATGTTGTTGTCCAATTTTAGGTTAAACTTAAAGGGTTATTTTGATCTGTACAAACATCTCTGTTAAAAACGGTTTTCGGTGTTAAAAAAGGCCTAAAAGATGTTAACGCTTTGTTAAAGGCATTTTTCGTACCAAAGTGGCTTTAAATACTAAATACCTTTGTAAGGTGAACAGGCTTACCCTTCGAATTGTAATTGCACTTGCTGCACTAAGTATCTTGGGCATTACCGCCACGCAGATATACTGGGTAAGGAAGGCTTTTGACTTGAAAGAGAATCAGTTCAATGCCGATGTCAACCTGGCGTTGGAAAATGTTGCCACTCGCATCTACGACATCAATAAAACGCCCATGCCTGCCAATAGTCTGGTAGATCAGGAGTCGAGCAATTACTTTACTGTTTTAGTAAATGGCCCCATCGATTCGAATCTGTTAGGCTTTCTGCTAAAGAATGAATTTGACAAACGAAAAATAACAGCCGACTACCAGTTTGGTGTGTACGACTGTTCGGAGCAATGCATGGCGGGGGGCAACTACATTTCACCCACAAAAAATAAAATACCGGTTAGCTTGAGCGAATTGCCTGCGTTAAAAATGGATGGGTATTATTTTGGCGTTCGGTTTCCACAGATTGAAGCCAACCTGATCAGCCAAATGGGCATTTGGGGGTTTTCTTCCGTAGTAATGTTAGTTGTTATTTTCTTTTTTGTGTACACGTTGTTTGTGATCCTTAAGCAAAGGCGACTGTCGGAAGTTCAAAACGATTTTATCAATAACATGACGCATGAGTTTAAAACGCCATTGGCGACCATCGCTATATCCTCTGAAGTATTGAAAGATCCATCGATCGCAAAAAACCCGGAACGGTTGTTGAACTATGCTACGATTATTGAAAATGAAAGTCAGCGGTTGAAGCAGCAAGTGGAACGCGTACTGCAAATGGCCCAGACAGAAAAGGCAGACGTTGGCCTAAAAAAGGAGCAACAGGATATCCATGAACTAATTAAAGAAGCGGTAGGCAATCACACAGTGGCACTCGCGTCAAAGACGGGAGAGGTTCGACTTGTGTTGAATGCAACAAACAGTCATATCTTGGCCGACAAACTTCATTTTACAAATGTGATAGGCAACCTATTGGACAATGCCATCAAGTATTGTGAGAAAGAACCGAGAATAACCATTGCTACATCCAATCACGAGGGATCTATACGAATTGAAATGAGCGACAATTGCATCGGCATAAGTCCGGAAAATCAAAAAAAGATTTTCGCTCGTTTTTACCGAGTGCCAACAGGAAACCTTCATGATGTAAAAGGCTTTGGACTAGGGCTCAACTATGTGAAACTAATTGTGGAAGCGCACAAGGGAAGAATTTCTGTTCAAAGCAAGCTCGGTCACGGAAGTACATTTACGATTATGTTACCAATGTAATTTGAAAGAGTCAGATGGGTACAAATATTTTACTAGTTGAAGATGACCCCAGCCTCGGGTTTGTGATAAAGGATAACCTGATTCACAAAGGATATCAGGTAACGCTCTGCACCAACGGAGAAGAAGGTGATCAGCAATTTCAAATTCAGTCGTTTGACTTATGTATTCTTGACGTCATGATGCCCAAAAAAGATGGCTTTACATTGGCGCAATCCATCCGGGCAAAGAATAAAGAAGTTCCGATTTTGTTTGTGACTGCTAAGTCGATGCTGGAAGATAAAATCATCGGCTTTAATTCTGGTGGCGATGATTACCTCGTGAAACCATTTAGCATGGAAGAGCTCTATTTACGCATGGAAGTTTTCTTGCGAAGAACGGGAACTCGGAGTGCTGCGGAAGCTTCCTACGCCATTGGAGAATTCAGATTTGACTGCAACAATTTTTCTTTACATCATACCACGGGAAACAAAACACTCACACAGAAAGAAGCAGAAGTCCTTAAACTACTATGTTCTAATAAAGATCGAGTTTTAAAGAGGGAAGAGATATTAACCACCGTTTGGGGCGAAGATGACTACTTTATGGGGCGCAGCTTAGATGTGTTTATTTCAAAACTGCGTAAATATTTAAAAGATGACCCTCGAGTTGAGATAGTGAACTATCATGGGGTGGGCTTTCGCCTGGAAGTAGCTCTTTAGCGTTTTGTCAGCGACAACTACTCTTTGGCAAAAACCTCCAGTTCTTGAATCTTCGGTTTCGTTTCAGGTGTCAGCGTAAAGAAAACACTTAGCTCACCTTTCTCTCCCGTTATTGTAAACGTACCCCGCAGTAGATTTTCAGGCTGCATTGCGGATACGTTTTTGATGATGCCAATTTTGGAAAATTGATCTGCAGTCTCTTTTTGCCATCGGTCTTTTGACTTATCCGGAAAGAAGCTTTCAGCAAAGAGATGATCGTATTGGTTTCCCCAAGCAGGTAATGCTTTTATCAAATCTTCTTGCATTCTTTTTAAAATTGGAGATACAGGAATTACTCGCTTTTTTAAATCGGCAAGCAAAATGAGCGTATCTACTACTTGCGACACAGGGACTCCCATGCTTGCATAGGTGAGATTACTAAAGGCCACCACGCCAAATCCAAGATCAGGAAATAGCTGATGCACGCTGCCAAAGCCCGGTAACCCACCGCTATGTGAAACGGTTATTCTTCCACTGCAATCTATGCGCCAGCCAAGACCGAACCCATAGCTTCCCGTGGCCGGACATGGCTCGCCATTGCGAGCCTTTCGCTTTGGTGCTAGTACGGTGAACTTCCAAGGCTGTTGCATTTCTCTCGCGCTACTTCTTTTTACCGGCCCCACTTCTTCTAGGTTGGTAGAAGGTGTTACTGACAGAAGGAAGCTCATGTACTTTGCAAAATCTTCGATGGTGCAAATCATGCCGCCCATGCTTGCATACGAGCCATCTTTCAAAAGTGCTACAGGCTTCCATTGCTCATCTTCCCAACGGTAGCCCACGGCAACTTTATCTTGAGGCATGGTTGTGTATTCATAACCACAGTCGTTCATGCCCAATGGTTTTAAAATAGTTGATGTTACATATTGCTGATAGCTCATGCCAGATACGTTGCTAATGATTTTTCCGAGCAGCGCGTAACCTAAATTGCTGTATTCAAATGCTTCACTCGGATTGTTAGAAAAGGAAACTCCTTCTTTCATTAATTTTAACAAGTCTTCATCGGAATCAGACAGCTGTCGGTCGCCCCAGGGATTGTCTTCAGGAAAACCTGCGGACATTGTAAGCAGATTAAAAATGGTGATGGGCATGGCATCTGCTGTTGGGTACTTCAAATTCTTCATTTCCGGAATGTACAGCGCAGCGGCATCGGTCAGTCGCAGCTTCTTTTCATCACGCAATTTTAAAATCCCCATAGCCGTGAAGCTTTTGGTCATGGAGGCAATGCGAAAACGGGAATCGCTTGTAGCTGGGATCTTTTTTTCGAGGTTAGAATACCCAACACTGTTGGAATAGATCAACTGATCATCAACGACAATGCCATACGCAATGGCCGGGTTGTGATTGCCTCTGGCATACTTCGCAAAAATGGTATCGACAACAGCTGTTACTTTTTTGATTTTACTGGCACGTGCTGTGTCTTCAAAGTAGGGAGCTTGATACTCTTGACCAATGGATTCAATTTTAGCTTCAGAAGGTTTGTCTGCTTGCCTACAAGAATTCAATGCCGAAATGACAAAAGGAAAAACAATAAAAAGTTGAAGGTGTCTCATATCATTTGTGTTTTATAATTCTATAACTCCTTTTTCATTACAATCACATTCTTTTCTTCTACAGAAGCGCGTTGGCCCATTTCTCGACTACAACAGGGTAATTATTGTATTCTAATGCTTGAACTTTTTGAGCAATCTGTATAGGTGTATCCGATAAATCTATTGCGCATTTAGCCTGAAAAACAATCTTTCCTTTATCGTATTCTTCGTTTACTTCATGAATGGTTATCCCTGTTTCTATTTCACTAACGGCTTTCACAGCTTCATGCACTTTCATTCCATACATTCCCTTGCCACCAAATTTTGGTAACAATGAAGGGTGGATATTTAGAATTCTATTGGGGAAGGCGTGTAGTAAACTCGAAGGGACTTGTAACAAGAATCCGGCAAGGACTACGTGAGTCACTCGATATTGATACAACAGATCGATAATTGTATTGCTTTCATAAAAATCTTCTCTGTTGAAAATATGAGTGGGCACTTTGAATTTACTGGCTCTTTCCAGCACTTTGGCATCTGGCTTGTTACTTAAAACCAGAACCACCGAAGCCGTTTCCTTTTGTTGAAAGTGTTGAATGATTTTCTCGGCATTGGTGCCGCTGCCCGAGGCAAAAATACAAATACGAATCGTAGACATACGTTAAATAAAAATCATGCTGCAAATTCCTAACAGCATAATCACTTTACATAATTGACTCATTTGATAAAATTCCTTTTTGGTATCTGCCTTGATTAGTCTAAAAACCAGAACAGACATAGGTACGAATAGTAGAGGAATAAAATAAATCCAGGAGATTTTCAATTCTTGATAATCCAACCAAAGTACTACTACTGAAAAAAGTGAAATAACTCCATATAAAAAGTACTTTGTTTTGCGAATGCCCCAAACGATAGGCAGTGTTTTACATCCAAAGGTAGTATCGCCTTTCATGTCTTCCATGTCTTTCACTACCTCACGAATCAACGTCATGAAAAAGGCAAAAAGAGAATATGTCATCACCAAGGGTAGATATTGTTCGTAGAGAAAACTCAATAAAAAAATGGACAAGCCAGTCAGGATCGAAACAACAAGATTGCCGATTAGGGGTTGTCTTTTCAAGTTGTTAGAATAGAGCCAAAGTAAAAAGCCGCTAGCAAAGTTTATTGCACCCACCTTCCAATTGATCAATAGACCGGTACCGACTCCTGTCACAGAAATGATTGTATGAAAAAAAATGGCGTATCTCCGCGTAATGGTTTTGCCGATCACCACGCGATCGGGCTTGTTGATGAGGTCTATTTTGATATCGTAGTAATCGTTAATAATATAACCTGCTGCGGCAATCATAACGGTAGCTGCCACTATCAGAAAAAGCCAAAAGTCGGTGAAGACAAGAAGCCGTTGTTGAAACAAAAAATAGGCGGTGAAATATTGAGCAAACGCAATGATGGCAAGGTTCCAAAAACGGGTAAGCCTGAAAAGTGCCAAAATCAATTGCATCTACAAAAATACGATTAAATCACTCCTGGAACACGCCTTTGCTTTTTGAAAAATGCTCACACGGCTAAAATCGAAGTGCGAGCATAAGCAAATAATTTCGCCCCGCCTGTGGATAATAAAAATTTTGACGATAGGCATTCGAAAGACCACCAAAGTAGCCATATGTAAATCCATTTGACTCGTAGCTTTCATCGAATAGATTGTTTATCAACATGCTCACAGACAGTTCGCGCATGAAGCTTGGCTTTAAAGAATAGTTGATTCTCAAATCATTCACAAAATAGGAGTCGATTTGTCGTTTGGCATTTGATGTATTGTCTAGAAACTGCTGACCTACATATTTTGAAAGCCACGAAACCTCGACCCCTTTTGCTGGTACAACATTAAAAACGGACCCCGCAATAGCAGATGGAGAAAATGAAATATCGGTATCAACATACACATTGGTCACCTCATTGTACTCGTCAAAATTTTGTCCATAGTCGTATAGTACTTCAGTAAACTTCTTTATCTTATTTTGACTCAAAGTAAGATTGGTATTCCAACTCCATCTCTTGCCTAGCTGAATGACCCCGTCTAGTTCAATTCCCATTCGATAACTTTCCGGCGCATTCGTGCGGATGGACGCGCCTACATCATTAACGGCACCCGTTAAGACGAGTTGGTTGGTATAGTTCATCAGATAGTAGTTAATATTGAATGAATAGTGGTCTGTTTTTTTGCGCCATCCCACTTCTAGATTCCCCATTCTTTCAGACACTGGTGTTCGAGTAGTCGCTCCATCAACAAAATCATCTCGCACGGGCTCACGATTGGCAATGGCATAGGAGGCATAAAAATTTTGTTGGCGATCCAGCGAATACGTCAAACCTACCTTCGGATTGAAAAAATCAAAGTGAGTATCAATATTAAAATCAAACTGACGGTTTTCGCGACCGCCTGCTTGATAGTCTATTTTTCTGTATTGCAGATCAAGAAATGCGCTTAGTTTTTCTGTGAAGCTGTAGTTTGTTTTCCAGAAGATATTAAAATCAGTTTTCTTGCCATTGTTGAAATAGTATCTATAATCTTTTGGTATTCCCATAGGCAACGCTGACCAAATAATCTCCCCGAAATGATCACCATCATACCTATTCCATGCACCTCCCAAAACGGAATGAAGGTCAGACTTTTCATAGTTCAAAGACCAGGTGATTCCGTAGAAATGATTGTCGAGCCAGCGCCTTCTCACTAGATCAGAGCTTGAGAAAGTTTCCGATCCAACCGTTATGTCCCCGAGTCCGTACCTATTGTACTTCTCGTCTATCCGAAACTCTTCGTAGTAACCACTGCCTCGCGTATAGTGTAGCGCGGAATTCGCGGTAAAAACCGGATTAATTTGATGAGAAAAGTGAAGTTGATAGTGGTCCTGTCGATAGTTGTCGACTTGATTGGGATAGTTGTAAAGGTTAAACGTGCGACTATTGCTAGTGAGCAGGTTTTGTGTTTGGTCAGCATTCCATCCCTCCGTTGCGGCTGTCTCGAGCATCTCAGCCACATCATTTTTCAATCGCGACTCTGGTACCCCGTACCAACTTTGGTAAGTGATTTCGCGTCCACCAAAAACAATCGCTTTGAGCAATGTTTTCTTTCCATAATATCCCCCCGATAGATAGTACGATTTTAGGTCAGATGATCCGCGATCAATAAATCCATTGGACGTGATCTGGGAAAGACGCCCGTCAAAAGCGAAGCGGTTATTGATGAGCCCTGAGCCAAAAGCAACCGTGTGACGCCACGTATCAAATGATCCGACTGAATTAATGATGTCGGCATAGGGCTGCTCATTTCGCACATTGGTTTGAATATTTACTGATGCACCGAAAGCAGCAGCTCCATTAGTAGATGTGCCTACACCCCGCTGTACCTGAATACTCTGTGTAGACGAAGCCAGATCTGGTGTATTAACCCAAAACACCCCCTGGCTCTCACTATCATTTAATGGAATGCCATTAATGGTTACGTTGATACGAGTTGCATCGCTTCCACGAATTCGCAAGCCCGTGTAGCCGACACCAGCTCCAGCGTCAGATGTAGTAACGATTGATGGAGACCAGTTCAAAACAAAGGGCAGATCTTGTCCGAAGTTCTGCTTCTCAATAGAGGCCTTACTAATGTTGCTAAATGTCGTGGGGCTATTATTCGTAGCCCGAGTAGCTGTCACCAGTATCTCGTCTGTCACAATCACCGATTCCTCGAGCACTACCAAATTGCTTTCGTTGGCGCTCAGTGTTAGTCGCTTTGTTTGAAATCCAACGAAGCGCACTTCACCCATACAGGTTTCTTCTTTGAGATTGGCAAAAAGAAAATTTCCACCACTGTCTGTTATCGCCACTGTATGTTGCTTGATAAGCTCAACAGTGGCACCTTCTAGAGGTGCGTTTTTTACATCTCGCACAATACCGCGTACATTAAATTGGGCTATCGCTTGTTGCGAAAGCAAACAGCCAATCATGGCTATCAAAAATTTAAACATGTTATTTAAAATTTAAACCCGCAGGCACATTGGGGAATGAACCTTACTTACAAGTTTATTTTGCCTCCCTTCGTCCGCATTACCGGCATCAGGTTCTATGGGTATAATCTCAGCCCGTGTTTTTCCACCTTCGCTAAAAAAGCTACGATGGACTAGATGGCACCCCTTGTCTTTCGACTCTGCAAATGTAGCAATAAGTAATTGGGGCTAACAAATTTAGTTTGAATCGTTACCTTTGTGGCCTATTTTAAATCCATCAACATGACCATTCACCGCGAGGGGCGCACTATACTTTTTGTTCTATTATTGGTTTTGTTTGCGATTAATTGGGCCGTAGCTCGATTTTTTCCGCAACCCATCTTACAAAATATTTTTATTGCCTTAAGCATCGGATTTTATCTATTGATACTACAGTTCTTTCGGATCCCGGTTTTTAAAGTGCAGAAAAACGAACGACAGATTTTGGCCCCTGCCGATGGGAAGGTAGTTGTCATCGAGGAGACGGAGGAGACAGAGTATTTAAAAACGAAAAGAAAACAGGTTTCTATTTTTATGTCGCCCATCAATGTGCATGTGAATCTTATGCCGGTGGCGGGAAAAATATCATATTTCAAATACCACCCCGGAAAATACCTGGTGGCTTGGCACCCTAAGTCTAGTACAGAGAATGAGCGCACGACAGTAGTTGCAAAAATGAAGGATGGCACAGAAATTTTGTTTAGGCAAATAGCAGGTGCTCTTGCCAGAAGAATTAAATGGTATGTTAAAGAGGGCCAGGTATTAGACCAAGGCGATGAATTTGGCTTTATTAAATTTGGTTCACGTGTTGATATTTTTCTCCCGTTGAATGCGAAAGTTGTTGTCAATATTGACGATATCACGAAAGGCGGAAAGACGGTGATTGCTGAACTATAGCCAATCAACGCAGAATAGCGCCTTTCCTCATTTTTGTTTGCCCGAACGGGCGTTATAACAGGCACCATTGTCTACCTTTGTGCGTTGAGCTTCCAATGTTAAACCAAAACTGTTTTTTGCTGTTCTTTGGTTAGTTCATCTACTTCAATATTAGTTACACTATGAGTTTAAACCTGAATTTAAAGTTTGCCACCCACCAGCAAGATTTTTTTGCAACGCTTAGTCAGCGTGTTAATGGCTATTTTAAAACTAACAATATTGAGCGCACGGCAAACAGTGAAATGGTTATTAAGACCGTTTTCATGTTTACACTTTATTTTCTCCCCTACGCATTACTGATTAGCGGTTTATTTACTAGCGGTTGGATCGCATTAGCGCTTTGTTTCGTAATGGGTTTGGGAAAGGCGGGCATCGGTCTTTCCGTGATGCACGATGCTAACCATGGCGCTTATTCTAATAAGCCCTGGGTCAATACAATGCTAGGCTTTTCATTAAATGTTATCGGGGGTCATGCGTTCAATTGGAGAGTTCAACATAACGTACTACACCATACCTACACCAATGTGCACGACATCGATGAAGATATTAGTCCTCGAGGAGTGTTAAGAATGGCACCGGGCTCAAAATGGAGACCGATGCATAGATATCAACATATTTATGCTTGGTTTTTATACGGGCTGATGACTTTCGTCTGGATTGTTTTAAAAGATTATTATCGGTTAACAAAATATTACAAAGAAGGCTTGTTGAAAAAGCAGAAAACAACCCTCACAACGGAGTGGATTGTGTTGATTATTACCAAAGTGGTGTATCTGTCCTACACATTTGTTGTTCCAATGTTAGTTGGATTTACTTTCTGGCAAGCATTGGTAGGCTTTTTGGTGATGCACTATGTGGCCGGCTTTATTTTAGCCATCATTTTTCAGCCCGCTCACGTGGTTGAGGGAACTGAATATCCTGTTCCAGATGAGAAAGGAAATCTGGAGAACAATTGGGCGATCCACCAATTGCACACCACGACTAATTTTGGTCACCGAGAGAGAATGTTTTCGTGGTATGTAGGTGGCTTGAACTATCAGGTAGAACACCATCTGTTTCCGAACATTTGCCATGTACACTATCGTGAAATCGCAAAGATTGTGCAGCAGACTACAAAAGAGTTTGGACTTCCCTATAAATCGAAGGACACGTTCTTTGATGCGTTGAGAGCTCACGCTCAACAGTTAAAGATGCTAGGAGAAAAACCGGCCGTTGAAACTCCTGTTATGGCTGAGCCGGTATTGGCTTAATTTTTCGATCGAAATGATTTAACAAAAAAGGCTAGCGAAAATTTTCGTTAGCCTTTTTTTATTAATGCTGAATTTCTTTCAGCGCCTAGGCCGATTTCAAGGCCTCGGCTCCAGCCACAATCTCGAGGATCTCTTTGGTAATAGCTGCTTGACGAGTCCGGTTATACGTTAACTTCAATTCTTTGAGCAATTCACCAGCGTTGTCGGTGGCTTTGTCCATGGCAGTCATTCGAGCGCCATTTTCAGCGGCATTTGAATCTAACAATGCTTTATAAAGTTGCACTTTCAAGGACTTAGGAATAAGACCCGTCAGGATTTCTACCTGGTTAGGTTGGTAGATATAGTCAGTAGTGGTTGAGCTCTTTAGGTTATCAGCTACAGGTAAAATCGGTAGAAATTGTTCAATGCGTAGTATTTGGGTAGCAACATTCTTGAACTCATTATAGACGATTTCAATCTTATCGAACTCCCCGGATTTGAACGCAGTTATCAAATGATCACCAACCTTCGACACATTGTCGAAGGTTAAGTTGTGGAATAGCATTGCATAGTCACTGATTCTGGGAGCATTTCTTTTTTCAAAAAACTCAAAAGACTTTTTGCCAATGGGCAAATAGGATACATTTCCCTTCTTTGCTTGCGCAGCGTATTTTTCTTCTACTAACCGTGTGACGGCTTTAAAGATGGTGCTGTTAAAAGAACCGCATAACCCACGGTCAGAGCTAATGGCAACAATCAATACTTTCTTCTCTTCTCTTACCTGATTGTACCAAGCCTGGTCATCCGTGCCTGCAGCTGACAAGTTTTGTAAAAGAGCATTCATCTTTTTTGCAAATGGACGCATTTGCGAAATCTTGTCCTGCGATTTGCGCAATTTGGCCGCTGCCACCATTTTCATGGCTTTTGTGATTTGCTGGGTAGAAATCACCGAAGATATTCTGCTCTTAACTTCTTTTAAACTTGCCATAAAACAATTTGAAAATTAATCAATTTGAATATTTGAAAATGGTTTTCTTATCAATTGGCTAATTTCATTTTCAAATTAGCTCATTTTCAAATTTTCAAATTAGTATTTCGAAGCCAACTCTAATGCTACTTTCTTCACCGTCTCTGCATCCGCATCTTCAAATTTCCCCGCACGGAAGTTGTCTAACACACTTCTGTACTGCGCTTTTAATATCAGGATGAACTCTTCTTCAAATGCTTTTACTTTGTTTACTGGCACCTTATCGATATAGCCTTTAGTGGAGGTTAGAATCATAGCAACCTGCTCCTCTACGGGTACGGGCTGATATTGTGGTTGCTTCAATACTTCCACATTTCTGCGACCCCGTTCAATGGTTAATTTAGTGGCCGCATCTAGGTCAGAACCAAACTTTGCAAAAGCTTCCAACTCGCGGAATTGAGCCTGGTCCAGTTTCAACGTGCCGGCTACCTTTTTCATTGACTTAATTTGAGCACTACCACCCACACGAGATACAGAGATACCTACGTTAATGGCCGGGCGGATACCTGAGTTAAATAAGTTGGTCTCCAAAAAGATCTGACCGTCTGTAATTGAAATTACGTTTGTGGGGATATAAGCAGAAACATCATTCGCTTGAGTCTCTATAATAGGCAATGCGGTGAGTGAACCACCCCCTTTTACCAAGTGCTTTATCGAAGCCGGAAGGTCATTCATCTTACTGGCAATTTCATCATTGTTAATGACCTTAGCAGCTCTTTCTAGCAAGCGAGAGTGAAGGTAGAACACATCTCCAGGATAGGCTTCACGACCTGGAGGTCTTCTTAATAACAATGAAACTTCACGATAGGCAACTGCTTGTTTAGACAAGTCATCATAAATAACTAAAGCAGGGCGACCCGTGTCGCGGAAGAACTCGCCAATAGATGCACCAGTGAACGGAGCAAAGAATTGCATTGGAGCGGGATCGGAAGCAGAAGCTAATACGATCACCGTATAGGCCATTGCGCCAGCTTTCTCGAGTGTTGCAACAACACCAGCCACAGTAGAAGCCTTTTGACCAATAGCTACGTAGATACAATACACTGGCTTGCCAGCTTCATAAAATTCTTTTTGATTGATGATGGTGTCAATCGCAACAGCTGTTTTTCCTGTTTGGCGGTCGCCAATGATTAACTCACGCTGTCCACGCCCGATCGGGATCATTGCATCAATTGCCTTTATACCAGTTTGTAGAGGCTCATTTACAGGTTGGCGAAAGATTACACCCGGTGCTTTACGCTCTAGGGGCATTTCGTATACCTCTCCTTTAATAGGCCCTTTGCCATCAATGGGTGCTGCCAACGTATCTACTACTCTTCCGAGTAAGCCGTCACCCACTTTAACGGAAGCAATTTGACCAGTACGCTTTACGGTATCACCTTCTTTGATCCCTTTAGACTCACCCAATAGCACGGCTCCTACATTGTCCTCTTCGAGGTTAAGTACCAATGCCCTCAATCCATTTTCGAATTGAATCAACTCACCGGCTTGTGCTTTCGTTAATCCATAAATACGAGCTACCCCATCACCAACGGATAATACGGTGCCTACTTCTTCCAATTCAGCATTCGTGCGTGACTGCGAAAGTTGCTCGCGAAGTATGGATGAAATTTCTTCTGGTCTGATGTCTGCCATAAATTATTTTATGATTTACGAATTATGATTTACGATTTAAGTCTTTCGATTTTTAAAATTCTTTGATGTAAGGGTTTTCGCTAAACTTAGTCTTCAGGGTTTTTAGCTTACTTTTAATTGATGCGTCAATTTGTTTGTCTCCCACATTGAGTACAAACCCCCCAATAAGATCCGCATCCACTTTTTGAACTAAATCAATTTGAGTTTTGCCACTAATTTTTTTCACCAAATTCTCCATCTCCAGTTTCATCTTCTCATCCATCGCGAAAGTGGTTGCAATGGTTGCCTTCTGGATTCCTTTGTGAACGTTATAAGCATTATGGAATTCAGCTGCTATAGCGGGTAAAAGTGGCTCGCGATTTTTCAGTGTCAGCATCTTGAAAATGGCGAGTGTCAGCGCGTTTACTTTGCCTTTAAAGATGGCTTCAAGGATCGCAAGTTTCTTGTCGTGCTTAATGACGGGGCTTTTCAGCATGTTAGTCAGATCACGGTTGGAAGCACAGGCACGGGTGAACAGCTCCATATCTGCCTTTACTTGCTCCAATGCGTTTTGTTCTTCCGCTAATCCTAGCAATGACTTTACATACCGCGATGCAACCCTCGACTCGGCCATGATTTAATTTAACTTTAGATCTTTGATAAATGTGTCTACCAATTCCTTCTGCTGCTTATCTTCTGACAGGTTCTTCTTGATCAATTTCTCGGAGATCGCAAGGGAGAACATAGCTACTTGTGCTTTCACATCTCGCAAAGCTGCTTGCTTTTCGGTGTGGATAACTGCTTTGGCATCCTCGATAATCCGATCTGCATTTTTCCGTGCGGCAACCTGCGCTTCGTCATGCAGGCGATTGGCAGCGTCTTTCGCATCCTTTAGCATGCGATCTCTTTCTTCCCGCGCCTCTTTCAACAATTTTTCATTGTCTGACTTGAGAGATGCCATTTCTATTTTTGCTTTTTCCGCAGCATCCAACGCGTGCTGAATGGATTCTTCGCGCTCTTTTAAAGAAGCTAGAATCGGTTTCCATCCAAACCTCATTAATAGAAACACAAATGGGATGAAGATGACAACCTGCCAAAAAAACAGACCGGATTTGGGAGTAAGTAATTCCATATTTCTTTTTTTCTAACGACTATGAGATTCTTTGTTTTTGAATTGTTCTTGAAAAAAGAAGCTTGCCCAGCCCAGCGCTTAAGGCAAGCTTCTTACTTTAGTTTTTAGCCTTTGAACGAAATCAACAAGCAAATAACGAGGCCGAATAAGGCGGCAACCTCAACGAGGGCTGCAATCACCAACATCGCGCCTTGAATCTTGCCGGAAGCTTCCGGTTGACGGGCAATAGCATCCATCGCTGAACCACCAATACGGCCTACGCCAATACCCGCGCCAATTGCAACGAGTCCTGCGCCAATGCCAGCACCTGCGATAGCATAACTAATGTCAAGAATTAAGGAAAACAACATAGGAATTATAGTTTAAGTGAAACAAAAAAATTCAATCCAAAAGTTAATGATGGTCATCGGCAGTCGCCATCCCAATGTATAGAGATGTAAACAGCGTAAACACATATGCTTGTATACCGGCTACCAATAACTCAATCATATTAATAAAAACCACCACCAGAGACGCCCCTATTCCAACAAAATAGCTTTGGAAGATGAACGTAAGGCAGATCAAACTCAACAAAACAATATGCCCAGCCGTGATGGCCACAAACAAACGAATGGTCAACGAAAAAGGCTTGGTGAAAATGCCGATGATCTCCACAGGCAAGATGATTGGCCTCAGTAACATAGGCACACCGGGTGTCCAAAAGATGTGTGACCAGTAGTTCTTGTTGCCTGAAAAATTGGTGATGAAAAACGTGATCAATGCCAATAGAAGTGTAAAGGCAATATTGCCTGTCAAATTTCCTGCACCCGGAAGAAGACCCAACAGATTTCCAAATAGAACGGCAAAAAACAGAGTCAATAAATAGGGCAAATACTTTTCGTGGTGATGCGAAATATTCGGTTTTACAATTTCATCTCGCACAAAAACAATAATGGGTTCAAACATAGATTGAATCCCCCGCGGGGCTTTTCCAACATTGGTTTTGTACGCTTTGGCAACGGATAGAAATACCCAGAGGAGTATCGCAACATTGATCATCAGCATAACCACGTTTTTGGTGATTGATAAATCGATCACCGGTTTTCCTGAATCGGCCAGCGTGATATGATTATGTTCTAATTTGTATCCATTGTAAGGTACGGGCTCATGGTGTTCGAAAAAGCGGGAAGAAGAAAACATTTCAAGCCCTTTTTCTTCTGTGTAGACGATAATAGGAAGAGGGATAACCAGACTTTCGGTGATATGCCACTCATGGCTATCCATCACATGGTCGAGGATGACTTCGCTGATATTGAATTCCTCTGATTTGGACTCATGGTCACCCTCCGAACAGGCAGCCAAACATAGCGAAAGGCCAGAAAAAACAACAAAAAAGAGCGCTAAAAAGACGGTTTTTGATACTAAAAAAGGCTTTTTCATTGTCGGTAGAACAGAGGCTTTTAATTGGACTGCAAAACTATCAATTATACCTTCTGAAAAAAAACCTTTTGCCCAAATTTTGGCTCTAAACAGTTTTTAAGCGAACATTTATTAATCAATCTACCCTCATTTAAATTCAGGGTTGTAGATCAGCCCAATGATGTTTCCCCAAAGATCTTTTAGGGTGGCTACCATAATCTCACCACCTACATTTGTAGGCTTTCCGTGTTCAACGGCTCCCAACAGGATGAGTCTGTCAAACTCCTTTTGTATATCGTTTACTCCCCAATAGGCAATAGCATTGTCGCTTTTTGTACCGGTAGAATCATCTGGATCAAGTCCAAGCTCATATCCACCGATATTGAAACCGACATAAAAAGGTTGATCAAAGTAGGGTTCTGTATTAAAAGCTTGGGTGTACCAAACCTTTGCTTTTGCAAGATCAGCCACTTTGTAGATTGTGGTTCTAAGCCCTAGAATTGTTGATGGCATACCCTTTAAGTTCATTAGTGAAATCGCTCCTTTACTCAGCTTACTTTGTCCAGTCCTCTCAACTTCTCTGCCTTCCATCCGGTGACACCCACTACACCCAGTGTCATCAAGCCTCCAAAAATCACCGAAGGAACAACTCCCAATAACTTGGCGGCCACGCCCGACTCAAATGAGCCAATTTCATTGGAAGAGCCAATAAATATACTGTTAACTGCAGAGACCCTTCCCTTCATATTTTCGGGAGTGAGCGTGTGGATGAGTGTGCTACGCACGATGACGCTTACACAATCAAACATACCACTCAAGATCAGCAGCGCCATGGATAGCCAGAAAAGCTTTGATAGACCAAACCCAATCATGCACAATCCAAAACCCGCTACACACCACAGCAGAATTTTTCCAATATTTTTTTTGATGGGGTTTCGGGTGAGATAGACAGCCATGATCACGGCACCGATGCCTTGGGCAGAGCGCAAAAACCCCAACCCTTCTTTGCCCACATGCAAAATCTCATCTGCAAAAATGGGAAGCAGCGCAACGGCACCACCAAATAAAACAGCGAAGAGATCTAGTGAAATAGCACTGAGTACAATCTGATTTTTGAAAACGAATTGGATTCCGGCTTTGATCTTGTCAAAGATACCTTGTTCTTCACTAGCTGGCGGTAACGCCCGGTTTGGGATGGCCATATAACAAAGTAATCCTGCAAAGACCAATACTACGTCTACTGTATATGCGGCAGTGATTCCATAGAAACCAAAAACAAGTCCACCTATAATGGGGCCACCCACTGCTGCGCCTTCCCATAGGGTGCTGTTCCAAACAATCGCGTTCTGATAGAGCGAACGATCAACCAATTGGGGCATGAATGAGAAATTAGCAGGTGACAAGAACCCGCGTGCAATGCCACTCAAGAAAATGACAGCGTAGATTGGAAATGCGCCCCGGGCTAATATAAATGCACCCAGATCCATCGTAAAATAGAGGAGTGCCATAGAGCACAACACGAGAGTGACAACGCACACCAAAATAATCTTTTTGCGTTGCACCACATCTGCTAAATGACCTGCATAAAGCGAGACGGTAATTGCGGGAATCGCTTCGGCTAAGCCGATGAGACCCAGCGAAAGTGGATCTCTTGTAATTTCATACACCTGCCAGCCGACCACTACGGCTTGTACCATGATAGCCAATGTGACAAACAGTCTGGCGAGGATAAAGAAACGAAAGTCGCGCACCCGTAGCGCTGCGTAGGGATCTTCAGAAGATTGGCTCATTGAAAAAGTCGCGCGTTGATGGCCTCGATCGCCTTTTTTCTGCGGCTATCACCCTGTCCTGAAATTTCTATAAATGGCACATTCGTTTTTGCCACTTCGTCCTGATAGATTTTCCAAAAATGTTCTCGTTTCTCTGGGTGTTCTCGTTGAGGATCATCTTCCCAAGGGAGGTCGATGTTGGTGAGTAAATACAAATCATATTTTCGCTCGGCCATCCTTTCCAAAATCTCCGGGTCGCAGGATCCATATTTGTGTTCACTCCAAACCTTGACAACAATTAGATTGGTGTCGCAAATCATTATCTTATTTGATTCCCTTAGCCATTCGTCTTCCATCCGAAGTTGCCCGTGTGCAATTTTGATCAGATCTGGCTGAGTGTAGGGCTTTCCAAGTTTGTTTAAATATGCCCTTGCATACTCTTCCACCCAGGTGGTTTTGAAATGATTGGCTAGAAACTTTGAAAGATCTGTTTTTCCTGTGCATTCAGGGCCAATGACACATACTTTTTTGATCGAGGACTCGGTGGCTTGAGAGAACGACATATTCTTTTTTTTCCAAAATAGCTATTAAAAAGGATATTCATCGAGTCATACAACACGGCAACCAGGTCAGGTTACCGTGACGGAGTAAAATTTATTTATCTTTCGAGTTGAAATGACCATTGGTGAAACGAAGAAAAGCTCTTAAACAATTAGGATTGGGATTGTCGGGAGGCATTTTACTGCCAAGTTATCTCATGTCCTGTAGCAAGGATGACCCAGGACCGGAAGTACCCTATGACGGAAATGTAATTGTCATCGGAGCAGGCGCGGCCGGATTATATGCTGCCGACATTTTGCGTGTGAAGGGCATCAAAGTAACGATCTTAGAAGCTTCTAGTCAGCCGGGGGGTCGGATACGCTCGTTGCGCAATCAAACGGATGTTCAGTATCAATCTTTCAACAATGCTTCGCAAGCAGATTTCCCAATTGAATTGGGAGGCGAAGTTGTTTATGGATCGAATTCATCATGGGGAAAGATCATTAGTGATCTTAGTTTGCCAACGGTAGAGGTAGACCCAACCGCCCCTCGTTACATATTAGATAACCAGGCCAAAAATGGTACGGATTGGAATAGTGATACCGACTGGAATGCCGTTCAGAATTTTGTAAATGGGTTGCCAAATTTCACTGGTGGAGATACCGTTCAAGCGGCAGCAGCGGTATCTGCACGAGCGCAGGCATTGCTCAATTCACAGATTGGCAATTATTATGGAACAAACAGTGACCGCATTGGTGCGAGTGGTCTTGCTGAATCGTTGAAGCTATCCAAGCGTGATGCTAGACAATTGATGACGCGCGCGAATCCGTGGCAGGATATTATTATTTCCCGTTTCAGTGAGATGATCCCTGGGATTGTATTGAATACAGTTGTGAAGAAAATTGATTGGGGATCTACACTGATAACGATCACGGATACCAATGGAAAAGAATACACTGCCACAAAAGTAATTGTTACCGTTCCGCTGTCTATTTTAAAAAACGGAGAGATCACCTTTACCCCGGGCTTGGATGCCACGAAAACTAGTGCGCTAGGAAAATTCAAGATGGATGCCGCAATGCGGATACTATTAGATTTCAAGAGCAATTTTTGGGGGTTAGATTCGAGCTATGTCTGGGGAGGTTCTCTGGTGCCACAATATTTTAATTCGGGAGTGGGGAGAAGTAGATTTTTTCGGTCCATGGCACTTACCATTTATGGACAAAAAGCAGAGCAGCTGTCAGCCTTGTCTGATTATGATAAAGTATTGGCTATCCTGGCCGAGTTAGATGCGGTTTATCAGGGTCAGGCAACGCGATTTATTAGGCGTGATCTGGATAATACAAATGACAGCACAAACTTATTGTATTTAGTAAAAGATTGGACAAAAGACGAATATATAAAAGGTGGTATTTCCTATCCGTTAGTTGGCACCACCAATGCGGATCGAAAGGCCTTGTCGTTACCCCTTGCCGATAAATTATATTTTGCAGGTGAAGCAACAGATGTGGAAGGGGATTCCGGCACTGTTAGTGGTGCACTTAATTCAGCCGTGCGCGTGGTGGAGGAGATTGTTAAATCGATTCGTGGAATTTAAGTCTGGCCTCTAGTTACCCTCATTAAAATTCAGATTTCGCACACCAGCAGCCCAATAAATGGTTGCCTTCATTTTTTCGTACTCCGACTTCAACTTAAGCAGTTTTGATTGTGCTTGGATCAACTTCTCTTGTTGAATATTGATTTTGAATAAATCACTTTCGCCATTCGACAGATTAAACAATTCCGCTTTTAGCAATCGATCATAGTTAGCAGCTACCGATGTTTGTTGAACAAGAATACCGTTTGTGTTTACGATTTGGTTGAACACCGCATTTACCTGGTTGATGATTTCGCGTTCGGCTTGTGTCTGTTCGTATTGGGTGCTTTGAATCTTGATTTTTGTTTGTGCTAGTTTAGCCCGCTCTTTTCTGATGAGTATGGGCATTGAAAAATCCAGACCGAATTTATAGTCGTTCCCCAAACGAAACGACTGAAAGTCGCCACCTGGTCTTATTGGTTGATTGATAAAATTATAGTTCAGGTCGAGCCGGGGTTTCAAATATTCTAATGCAAGCTTTCTATCCACATCCAATTGATCAAGCTTCACCCTCAACTTTATTAGGTCAGGGTGATTTTGTTTGGCTTGTAGCGTTAGATCCTGCAATGTTTCCAAGGCTAAGAGCTGTCCGTCATTTTGAACCAATACAGGCGCCACATCTGCCGACAATTGAACAGGGTAACCGGCATTATCCCACAGATAGTTTGACGTTTTTATGGTCGTATTTAAAAATTCCAAAAAGGCTTCTTGCTTTTCTACGATCCGTTGTTGGTAGATAATTTTTGCCTGCACGGTGTCGATCGCAGAGGCCTCACCCAAACTCGCATCAAGGTTCACCAGCCGGAATATTTCTTGAGCAATCAGCGCGTTCTTGTCCAATAAACGATAATTGTAATAGGCAAAATACCACTGCCAATAATCCTTAGCTGCTTCCAGCAGGATTTTGTTGATCAACTTGATTTGTTCAGCCGCAGCCATTTTCGTAAACAGTTTGGCTTGTTTTAACGCAGCTCTTCTGTCATCAGTGAACAAACCTCGACCAAGTGGCAATGATATTCCTGTAGTAAATTGGCTGTTGTCCGTTGAGCCACCTACGATATTTTCAGGATCAATGAACAGCCCTTTGTTTTGTTCATAGCCAATTTTAGGGTCAATGGGAAACCATGTTGGAATCGTAAACGAAGTATTGATTTTATTGTAGTAATCTTTGTTGTCGAACTCCTTCACATTTACTTGCGCCTGCACTTTGGGATCAAAGGCACCTCGTGCCATTCGTATTTCTTGCTTGGCCACTTCATTCAGCAACCGGGTTTGTTTTACGATGGGGTGAAACTCCAGCATGGAGGCATACATATTCTCCAATGAGAATGCTTTGATGGTATCCGGTAGAATGAAAATGGAATCCATGGCAGTTTGCCCTTGTGAACAAGCAAATGTGCCAAGCCAGAAAAGAAGAAGAAGTACTTTTCTCATGC
Organism: Cyclobacteriaceae bacterium; assembly: GCA_031400595.1. GTDB lineage: Bacteria > Bacteroidota > Bacteroidia > Cytophagales > Cyclobacteriaceae > ELB16-189. Next base: position 219,003 of record JANNQG010000025.1, on the reverse strand, counting down.
TAAGACTCATCATCTTTGGTTTCTTTTTTTTGATTTGACTCTTCCATTTCAGGCTCTGCGTATAGACTTGGAGGGAACCCATTAAGTTGTCGCCACAATTCATACCATACGCTCACATTATCTAGCATGACCCAACCTTTGATGCCAGACCCCACGCGTACTTGCTTAGGCCACGCACTATCTTTTAGATCAGGGATAACCAATATTCTGAACTCTCCGGGTTTAGTATTGACGTAGTCGATAACTTCTACAGTGCCACCAAACGTTCCGACAGAAATACTCGGCCATCCACTGAATTGCAGAGCAGGAAATCCATCGAACTCTATTCGAACACGCCTGCCCTTACTAATTAGTGGCACATCCATAGCTTTGACATGCATTTCCACTGCCACATCGGTGGATTGTGGCATAATGGTGCAAACAGCATCACCCTCTTTAATGGTTTCTCCGATACCCGCTTGTGTTGCTTTCACCACGAAACCGGCTTGAGGGGCAAGTATGAAATATTGCTGTGCGCGGATTTCCATGTTCGATAGCTCATTTCGCATTTTAGCGATATCAGCTTGTGTGTCGAATTGTTCAGCAAGTGTATTATTCAGATCCGATTCTGCCTTGTTGATTTTGTCCAAATATTCAGCCTGTACACGTTCGATTTCAATTTCGGCATTTACAAAGTCCGCCTCGCTACTTTGGTATTTGTATTCTATGTCCTGAAATTTTGTTAATGGGATGTTGCCGGCTTCAAATAGTTTTTGATTGCGTTCATACTGATTTTTAAAGTTGTTGAAGCGCACGCGTTCCGCCTCCAATTTTGCTTTCGCCTGATCTCTTTTGTTGCGTAGACCGTCTTCGAGTGCACTCACTTGTCGTTGCAAGGCCTTTGCTTTTTGCTCTTTTGAAATCAAACTTTGTTCTTTGGCGGTGATCACTTGCTGTAAACGAAAAAGCATTTGTGGGTCAAAGTATTTTTCTTTTACCTCACTGATAATGGCGATGGTATCTAGTCTATTAACAAATTGGCCTTCTTTTATTTTCCAAACTTGGATTCTTCCTGCAATGGTGGTTTCAATGGTTTGAGGCCGGTTGCTGGGTGATAGAGCCGTAACTTTACCGCTTCCGCGAATGTTTTGTTGCCAGGGCAAAAACAAGATGACGAAAAACAGCCCAAAGATAACCGCTATCCACTTGGCTAAAATTTTTCCGGCCATAGGTGTATCCAGCGAGCGCAGCGCATACAGTTTTTCCTGCGGCATTTCTTTTTGAACAGATTTTTTTGATATGTTTAGCATATCGATTAGTGGGTTATTCCGTTAAGGTCGTTATTTTTAAGTAGTTGCTCCATTGTGCCGCTTGCTTTTACAATGCCCTGCTCGAGCACAATCACTCGCTCACACGCACTCATCACCAGCGGATCGTTGGAAACAAAAATCATGGTTCGTTTTGTGTCCGTGTGGTTCAACATGCCTAGCAATTCCATTTTTTCTTTTTTAGAGAGCGCCTGGAAAAAGTCATTCAAAATCAAAAGCCTCGGCTTTTCGGCAAGACACCTAGCGAGAATAAGTTTGTAACAGAACGAACCTGAGAGGCCGATACCACCACTTAGAACGTGCGAATTTAATCCGTCTGGCATCGCATTTACGGCATCTAGAATACCCACTTGTTCCATTGCATCAAGCGCATCTTGCACGGTTTCGCTGGGTTTTCCTACGGTGATATTCTCCAGGATTGTTCCATCAAAAAGATCTTCTCGAGAAATATTTTTTGCAACATAATCGCGTAGATGAGTAAGATCCAAATCGCGCAATGAATAGTTGTTGATGGTTGCCACGCCTTCATATTCGCTGTATAGTCCTGCGATAATATTAACAAGCGTTGCTTTCCCAGCGCCACCAAAACCAGTTAAACAAACTTTTTCACCGGGGGCAATTTCAAAATCAACCCCTCTCAGAGCATATTCCGGTGCCCCTTTGTGCTTGTACTTCAAACTCTTAACGCGAACCGACAATCCACGATCGGTGATTTTCGGAAAATCAAAACCTCCTGAGCGTTCTATTGGCAAGTCAGTAACATGGGCGACTTTGTCTACTGCGGTGAGCATATCATAGACCACATCCATGTACATGATAATCTTCTCAACCGCATTTAAAATCAAAATGATCACAATTTCTGAGGCTACTAATTGCCCCAGTGTTATTTGTCTATCCACTACAAGCCACGTGCCCATGATTAACAACCCGCCAATAATCAGCGCCTTAAAAATGACAATTGCTGAGTATTGTGTGATCAACACCTGAAAATGGATTTTCCGGTTTTTCAAATAGCTGTTTACACTATAGTCTGTTTTTCTAAGAGGTAGGTCTGTATTACCTGCTAATTTGAACGAATGTATGGCTCGTGCCAACTCCTCTAGCCATTGAACCACTTTGTATTTGTACTTTGATTCTTGAATGGACGAATTGAGACCCCGCGGTCCGGTGTAATAAAATATTAGCACAAGGGTGGCCAATAACACCAAACCGAAAAAGACGAAGAATGGATGGTAGAGTGAAATGAGTAACAATCCAAAAAGAATTTGAATAACTGCAGAGGATAAATCGATCAGCAATTTTGGAAGCCCTTTTTGGATGGTCATCACGTCAAAAAAGCGATTGATCAACTCGGGTGCATAGTTTTTTTGAAGTGCTTCCAGGCGAATTCTAGGAATGCGGAACGCGAACTCAAAAGCCGCCTTTGTAAAAATCCTTCGCTGGAGAAATTCAACAAGACTAATTTGAATCATTTGAAGCGCACCACTCAACAATACACCTACAATAACGAGACCGATCATCAAATACACCGAACTAAAAATAACTCCACCTGAAATCAACTCAACGGTGGTTTGAATGCCTAACGGCACAATTAAACTGATAAAGCCGACAACGACCGCATAGAAAAAAATATAGAAGATTTCTTTTTTTTCCGTCTTTAATAATTGAAAAAGTCTGCGTACAGGACTGGGTACTTCTCCTTCGTCCCCTTCAATGCTAACCGGACTTTCGTAGGAATAAATGGCATAGAAGGTAATCTCGCCATTTTCATTTTTGAGCAGGGAAGAAGAGTCGAAAAGGGTTGATTCGTTTCGTTCTGATTTGATGCTAATCAAATTGGGTCTATCTTTTCCCGGTACAATAAGTGCTGGATGCAGTGCGCCTTCACTTCGGAGAAAAGTCAACACCGGAGATGTTTGCTCATGAAAAAAATCAAAGAACGTTTTTTCGTCTAATTGATTTTCCATGAACATAATGCGGATTTGATTGCCCGCTTCTACCAAATCTCTTTTGAACTCTATAAACTCATCTTCTGCATAGGATCGTTGGTTCGCTTCTACATGCTGAATGCTTTCCACAGGAAAATTGTGTTTCATGGCGAGCGCCACTTCGCGCAAGCAACGGGTAATTTGATGGTTGTTAAGCATACTTGTTATCAGCGTTTATGGAACAAAATACTACGTTTTCTAAGAAACTGTAAAGTCGGTTGTAGCGATTTTCGTTGGCTTCAAGACTTGTTAGAGATGGTAAATGAGAGGCAAAGAAAAGTTGTTGATTGGCTGTTATTAGAACGGTGCTTACTAACGATTCAGCAAATGGGTAATTTGGATTAATCTTTTTAATTAAAGAGGCAATCTTGGTACAAACGCTTTTGAACCCGCCAAACAAGCCTTCTTTATTATGAACATCAACGCCCTTTGTCAAGTATGTCTTGTCTAGCTCAGCAACGACTATTCGATGTAAAGCTTCTTCGTTCACAAACTCAAAGGTAGGGTCATACTTCTTCTCTTCTGCTAAAATGCGGAGACACGCTTTTAGTTTCTCTTTTGGATCGACAATAGCACTTGTAAATATTTCTATTCTATATTCCATCCAATTCCAATACCAGGCAATCAAATAAATAAGCAAACGATGTTTGTTCTCAAAATAGCGATAAATTGACGCCTCCGTTGAGTCTATTTCCTCTGCTAGTTTCTTGAAAGTAAACTGTTCAAATCCAAGTTTGTCTATCAGCAGCACACTACTGTGTATGATCTTTTGACCCAATTGGGTGTGCTGCGGATCACGCAAGTAAAGATGGTCGTTTAGCTTAAAAGCAAGTGTCGGCATTATGATACTGTTATAAACAAATGTAATAGTATTGCTATCATTAATCGTAAAAACCCTTTGAAAGGTTTCGAATGGGCGCATTTTATTTTTAACGGGGATGGCCTAAAGCAGAGTCTCTTTTGCAAGAATCCAGCAACCCATCGCAAGCGTAAACCATCCAAAGGCCTTTTTTAGCTTGATTCCTGGGATTTTTCGGGAAAGCACATTGCCAATATGCACGCCCACAATGGCGATGGTTGTGAGGGTGAGTAGGAACTTCCAGTCCATGGTGCTGTTGAGGACATCGCCCAGAAAGCCCGTTAGGGAATTGATAGCAATAATAAAGAGCGAAGTCCCCGCTGCGGTCTTCATAGGCAGTCCAGTTAAAAGCACTAGGGCAGGAATAATCAAAAAACCACCCCCAGCTCCAACTAATCCTGTCAAAAATCCAATGAGTGTGCCTTCGACAATAATCAACAAAGTTTGATATTTTTTTCTTCGCGGTTGTATGTCTCTTCTTCCCCTAATCATCGGAATGGAAGCAAGCACCATTAGAACGGCAAACAAACCCAATAACAAAAATCGTTTTGTAAAGGCGAATTCTCCGATTTGAAAAAGGAGATCGGGAATAGCCGGAACAATAAATTTCCGGGTGATGAAAATGGTAATGATGGACGGAATACCAAAAAGAAAGCCCGTCTTTATATTAACCAGGTGGTCTCGGTATTTTGGAATCGCACCTGCAAAGCTGGTTGTACCCACAATGAAAAGGGAATAGCCGGAAGCGGTGACTGCATCCAAATGGAAAAGATAAACCAAAATTGGAATGGAAAGAATGGAGCCTCCACCACCCAGCAGACCTAACAGTAAGCCAATAAAGATCGCGGAAAAATAGCCGAGGTATTCCAAATCAATTTTCAGCAAGCTAAAAAATTGTGTCTGTTGGATTGTACCGTCTGCAAAATTTATTCGCCTAGTTCACGGATCTCAAAGTCTTTTCCCCGGCCAAACTTGAGCAGGTCTTTGATGGTGTAGCGTTCCAACGTGTGTAGGTCTTTTACCTTGAAGTCTCCGTTTCCCAAGATGTACTCCAATTGAAACTCATACCGATCTCCAAAATTGATGAGGTAATATTTTTTTCCTATCCGCAGCGCGCCAAATGAAAGACCAGACATGTGTCAAAAGTTACTGGCGTAGATCTTCTTCTCTCTCCAACATTAAGATCGATGCCTGAGGTACGATGAAGTACTTTTCATTTTCATACATTACTTCGATGGCACCTTTCTGCAGGAAGATTGCTAAATCGCCCTCTTGCGCCTGAAGAGGCAAGTATTTTATCTGTTCATCTTTTCCTTTCCAAAGGTCGTCTTCATCGGCCGGCATGGGCAGCGGATATCCAGGCCCTACTTTTATAATATACCCTTTTTGAATTTTTTCTTTCTCTTGAACGCCCGGTGGGAGATAAAGACCGCTTTCTGTTTTCTCAGATTCTTTTGCCGGGCGGATGAGGACGCGGTCACCCACCACAATTAATTTTTTCAGTTTATTATCCGCTGTAATCTTCATATTGCTATTCAAATAAATCGGCTTGATCTTCGGACCTGCTAACTAGTTTTGCGTCTATACTTTTATTGGCTTTCGCTCCGAGTTTTTTAAGTTCTTCAGTTCTACGTACTAAGTTTCCACTTCCCAGCGAAAGCTTCTTCATGGATTCCTCGTAAAACTTTTTGGACGTATCCAGGTGTCTCCCTAACCCAATCAGATCTTCGGTAAATCCCACAAACTTGTCGTACAAGTCGCCTGCTTTGCTGGCAATGTCCAAAACGTGCCGATTTTGGTATTCCTGTTTCCAAACGTTCTTGATCAGCTGAAGCGAAGGAATCAACAGCGTTGGGCTCACAAAAACAATTCGTTTCTCCAGTGCCTCTTCATATAGATTCTTTTCACTTTGTATCGCCAGGATATAAGCAGGTTCGATCGGAATAAACATAATGATAAAGTCTAACCCGTTTTCTGAAAGGTTCTGGTACTTTTTTTCGTGGAGTCCTTTCATATGCTGTCGGATGGAGAGCAAATGAGCTTTTAGAGCAATAATCTTTTCTTCCTCCGTAGTACTATTAACAAAATTGTTGTAAGCAGTTAAGCTCACCTTTGAATCTATCACCACATGTCGGTTTTCTGGTAGGCGAATGATCACATCAGGTCGCAAACGTCCCTCGGTAGTGGTGAACGACTCTTGAACAGAATACTCTCTGTCTTTTTCTAGTCCTGATTTTTCCAAGATACTTTCCAGGATAAATTCACCCCAGGCGCCCTGTGTTTTTGAGTCGCCTTTCAACGCACGTGTGAGATTCTCGGCCTCTTTGGTCATCTGCACATTCAACCGCTGAAGGTTTTCCAATTGTTCACGTAAAGCAGAATTGCGTGAAATCGTGTCTTTATGGGTTTCTTCCACCCGCTTTTCAAACTCAACTATTTTTTCTCCCAGCGGCTTCAGCAAATCGAAAATATTGGATTTGTTTTGATCCGTAAATTTTTTGCTTTTCTCTTCAAAAATTTCGTTGGCGAGATTTTTAAACTGATCCGTAAATTTTTTTTGTAGTTCCTGTGCTTCTTCTTTTCGCTCCTCCAGCTTTTCTTCCAGGTTTCGATAGTCAGCTTCAGCGCCAGCCAAGCTATTAGTCAGCTCCAGCATCTTCTCTCGGTCCTGGTCAATTGTATTTTTTTGTGTTTGGTTTTGGGCAGTGAGGGCATTACTTTTTTCCTGCTCAACCAGTAAGCGCGTTCTTGCGTCTTGCAAAGAACCGGACAGAGCAGCCTTACTGACAAGCCAACCCATCGCTCCACCTACCAACAGACTAATAAGCACTAAAGGAATTTCCATTTCAGGGTAAAGTTAGAGCATTTCGAATTATCAAGGGTGTTTTCGCAACCTTTCCTATCTGCTTAACAGCTTTTCCCGAATCGTGTTTGTTTTCTCTACCTTTGCAAGACTAAAATAGTGTTATGATTGAGACCATTACATCCAGCCAAGAAGCCATCTCTTTAGAAGATAAATACGGAGCGCACAATTATCATCCCCTTCCGGTCGTCTTAAGTAAAGGCGAAGGTGTTTTTTTATGGGACGTTGAGGGGAAACGCTATTTTGATTTTTTATCTGCCTATAGCGCTGTTAATCAGGGACACTGTCACCCAAGGATCATTGATTCACTGATTGCACAAGCGAAAGAGTTAACGCTTACCTCGCGTGCTTTTTACAACGACAAGCTCGGAGTAGCTGAAAAATATGTTTGCGATACGTTTGGATATGAAAAAGCTCTGTTCATGAACAGTGGTGCAGAGGCGAACGAAACAGCCATTAAACTGGCGAGGAAGTGGGGATACACGAAAAAGGGTATTCCAGAAAATCAGGCCGTGATTATTGGTGTAAAAAAGAATTTTCACGGACGTACAACTACCATTATTTCAGCATCGACCGACCACGCAGCCCGAAAAGATTTTGGTCCTTTTATGCCTGGGTTTGAAATTGTCGATTATGACAATATTCCCGCCTTAGAGCAAGCATTGACGAATCCAAATGTGTGCGGCTTGTGGATTGAACCCATTCAAGGTGAAGCAGGAGTATATGTTCCTCAAGAGGGATACCTTAAAGCGGCAGAAGCACTTTGCAAAAAGCACCGTGTGCTTTTGATGATGGATGAGATTCAAACGGGTATTGCAAGAACTGGTAAAATGCTTGCCTCTGATCACGAAGGAGTTCGACCCGATTTGCTAATACTAGGAAAGGCACTTTCAGGTGGTGTATTTCCAATTTCGTTAGTATTAGCAGATGATGAGATCATGTTGGTGATAAAGCCGGGTGAACATGGTTCTACCTTTGGGGGAAATCCATTGGCGTCTGTAGTGGTAGTGGCAGCCTTGCAAGTGATTAAGGATGAAAGACTAGCGGAAAATGCGGAACGTTTGGGAATGGTGTTTCGGAGTAGAATGACCGCCTTCATGAAAAAATCCAGCATGATCAACTTAGTGCGTGGGAAGGGTTTGTTAAATGCGATCGTCATTAACGACACACCGGAAAGCGAAACGGCATGGAACATTTGTGTGAAGTTTGCCGAGAATGGCTTGTTGGCCAAGCCAACACATGGTAACATTATTCGACTTGCTCCACCCTTAGTGATCACCGAGGAGCAGATTCACGAGTGTTGTGATATTATTGAAAAATGTGTGGGTGTTTAATAACCCCCTTTACTGAATGAATTGAATATTTCTTTTCAGCCCGTTCAACCTTGTTCGTTGCACGGCAGATTTTTGAAATAGTTTTTCAAAGACATCTTCTGTAATTTCTTGCCAATCTGCTTTAGTCATTTTTTCTAAATCGGAGTGGGGCTGGAATTTTTTCTCTTGATGTGGTTTTGCAAACCGATTCCACGGACATACATCCTGACAAATGTCGCAGCCAAATATCCAATTCTCAAATTTGCCTTTTACTTCGGTTGGGATTTCTTCTTTCAATTCGATAGTAAAATAAGAAATGCATTTGCTACCATCAACCACGTAGGTTGCTGGGATGGCATCGGTAGGGCAGGCGTCCATGCAGGCTGTGCAGGTGCCACAATAGTCTTTGATAGGCCCATCGTATTCTAATTCTAAATCAATAATTAGCTCAGCCAAAAAAAAGAAACTGCCCATCTCTCTATTAAGCAGCAAGGAATTTTTGCCAACCCAACCGAGCCCAGATTTCTTCGCCCAGGCTCTTTCGTGGACGGGTGCAGAATCAACGAACGCGCGACCCTCCACCTTGCCCACTTCTTCTTGAATCAATTCCAAAAATGTTTTGAGTTTTTCTTTTATCACGAAGTGATAGTCTTCGCCATAGGCATACTTGGCAATTTTCAACTTGCTCTCTGAAGCTAGTGCGGAGGAGAGTTGACCTTCCTTCGCTGAAGCAAAGGAGGATAAATCTCTTTCAGGATAGTAATTGTATAGTAAACTGATTACAGATTTCGCGCCAGGCACAAGTAATCGCGGATCCAGTCGTTTGTCGAAATGGTTTTCGAGGTAGCTCATCTTTCCCTGGTAGCCGCGTTTCAACCACTCCTCCAAGCGAGGCGCTTCCTCTTCCAGAAATTCTGCTTTCGCTATCCCGCAAAAGCTGAATCCCAATTGAGAAGCAAGGGATTTAACAAGCTTTGTGTTTCGTTCGACACCCCCCTTCCCCCCCTTCAAGGCGGGAAACTGGATGCTTAATGAAGTTTCAGAAATTTCAGAACTAGTTTTCCTGTTTTTTCTAGTGACATCAAATACCGTTGGGTTAACTATCTCCTTATTTTGTTCCGATTCCCCCCTGGAAGGGGGGACGAGGGGGGTGTTATTATTAGCTATCCATTTCTTTATTTCTTCCAGCACTGATTCAATTTTTTGCTTTACATCCAAATCATCAAATCGCAAAAAGCGAATACCCAAGGCCTCGAGTTTTTTTTGACGTGATTTATCATAGCTAATTTTTTGATCATGGCTGCTTCCATCTATTTCAATGGCAAGCATTAAGTCATAACAAAAGAAATCTACAATGAAATTATCAATTGGTTTTTGCCGGTGGAAATCAAAGCCAAGCATTCTGCCGGTTTTTAACTCGTCCCACAACAATACTTCTGATAACGTGCTGTTGTTTCGAAGTTCACGGGCAAGAGCAGTAAGCTTTGGATTATAATAGATCCTACGTTTCATCAATCAAACAATCCGGGCCGCTTAGAAATAGGCACTACAATTTTCAAATGCTTGTAAGCAAGCTCTGTAGCCTCGCGTCCGCGTGAGGTGCGTTTTATGTAGCCCTCTTGAATTAGAAAGGGTTCGTACATCTCTTCAATAGTTTCCGCTTCTTCACCGACTGCTGTTGCAATGGTAGAAAGCCCAACTGGCCCGCCTTTAAATTTGTCGATGATGGTGGTGAGGATACGGTTGTCCATATCGTCTAGCCCGTTTTCGTCAACATCTAACGCTTTGAGCGCAAGTTGTGCAATGGGTTTAGTGATCGTGCCATCCCCTTTTATTTGCGCAAAGTCACGGGTGCGTCTCAATAAGTTGTTGGCAATGCGTGGCGTGCCTCTGCTTCTTCTAGCAATTTCGAAGGCGGCATCGTCCACAATAGGAGTCGCCAGAATCGCTGCCGAGCGCTTTACTATTTTTGTCAGCAAAGTTGAATCATAATACTCCAGCCTCGCATTGATACCAAATCGCGCACGTAATGGTGAAGTTAAAAGTCCAGCCCTGGTTGTTGCCCCAATGAGTGTGAAAGGATTTAGACTAATTTGCACTGATCTGGCATTAGGTCCACTGTCCAACATGATATCGATGCGGAAGTCTTCCATGGCAGAGTAAAGATATTCTTCGACAATCGGATTGAGCCGGTGGATCTCATCAATGAAGAGGACATCGTTTACTTCAAGATTGGTCAGCAATCCGGCTAAGTCGCCAGGCTTATCTAGCACAGGGCCTGAAGTAATCTTAATATTAGAACCCAATTCATTTGCAATGATGAATGAAAGAGTAGTCTTCCCTAACCCGGGAGGCCCATGTAAAAGGACATGATCAAGCGACTCGCTTCGTTGTTTCGCAGCTTGAACAAAAACCTTAACATTGTCTACTACTTTCTGTTGACCTGTAAAATCGATGAAGGATAGCGGTCGCAATGCCTTCTCAACTTCTTTTTCTCCGGTCTCCAATCCTTCACCATCTGCTTTTAGATAATCTTCACGCATGGTCAAAATTCAAGATTTAATAGTCAAGATTCAAGTGAACTGCACATTCTTCTGTTAATTTTGATTTTTGATTTATAGTTGAAATGGATAATCGCTGGAAAAACGCTGTCTATTCGTTGCTTTTGATTGTGGCACTGATCTCCGTGTGGAGGTGGCGGGAAGGAAACAAGGCAAAAATGACTTCTTTGCATTTAGAGCCGATGAAGATAGAGGGCCAAACGATGGGTACTACTTACCATGTAACCTATTTTGACGATCAACAAAGAGACTTTAAAACATCCCTTGATTCACTTTTGATACAAGTAAACAAGTCAATCAATAATTATGACCCGCAATCGGAGGTTTCTCGCTTTAATGCAAGTAAGTCATCGCTCGTTTTTTCGTTGCCTTACTTTTCTCCCATTGCCAACAAGGCACTTGAAATTGCCGAGTCATCGGGTGGTGCATTTGATCCAACGGTAATGCCATTGGTGTATGCCTGGGGATTTGGATCTAAGAAGGATAAGCCGCTTCCAACCCGGCTCCAAATTGATTCAATAAAAGCGTTCGTTGGCTTTGATAAAATTAAGGTTAACAAGGACAGTATTTGGAAGACCAATGCACATACACAGTTGGATTTTGGAGGCATAGGCCAAGGGTTTGGTGCAGATGTAATGACTGATTTTTTGAAAGCGAAGGGAATTAAAAATATGCTAGTGGAGTTAGGTGGAGAAGGTATGGCCTGCGGTATCAATTTGAAATCCGGTAAGCCCTGGGAGTTGGGGATATTAGATCCTAATTCGAAGCAGGACAGCCTTTTCTTTACCGCTTATATAAAGTTGACCGATAGATCGTTTACTACATCAGGTAACTACTTTAACTATCGAATGATTGACGGCAAAAAATATTCGCATACCATTGATCCCCAAACCGGTTATCAAGCGGAGCGAGCTATTCTCAGTTCTTCTGTATTTGCTAAAGATGCCAGCACAGCGGATGCTTGGGCCACGGCCTTTATGGTGATGGGCCATGAAAAAGCGATTGAAGTAGTCAAGAATCATCCTGAACTAGAGGTGTTTTTTATTTATACTACTCCAGATGGAAGGGAGGAAACTTTTATAACGCAAGGGCTGAGCGGTTTAGTAGAAATAAAAAAGTAATTTTAGATGATAGCGAATATTTTCATCCTATTTAGTATCGCGCTGTTGGCAGGCCTTGTGGCTTTTTATATTCCCAAAATCAGCAGCGGTAGTTATAAGCTGCTCTTGGTATTTGCAGGTTCTTATTTATTCTCCATCACCATTATTCACATTTTTCCTGAATTATTTTCAGAGAGTATAAACCCCGGTTTAATAGGCATTTGTGTTTTGGTTGGATTCTTCATTCAGCAAGGATTAGAATTTTTATCTAGTGGTGTAGAGCATGGACATATCCACGTACATGAAAAGCACCATCAACACAAAGAATCCTCCGCGATTTTAGTGTTGGTTGCTTTGTGTATTCATGCTTTTTTGGAAGGCGGGTTGTTGGCTCATCCACGTACAGTTACTCACCACCATGATTCAAACACGTTGTTGTTGGGAATCTTACTTCACAAGGCTCCGGAAGCATTCGCATTGATGTCTGTTTTATTATGCGAAGTAAAAAGCAAAAGTAGGGCGTTATTTTTGTTGCTCATATTTGCAGCGGCTTCTCCGCTAGGCCTCTATATGTCTGATTATCTTTTAGTGAATGAGATGATGTCTTCCCACGCATTTACTTTGTTGTTTGCCATTGTGAGTGGAAATTTTTTACACATATCAACGACCATCGTTTTTGAAAGCAGTCTCGATCATAAATTCAATGCCAAAAAAATGGGAGTTGCTATTCTCGCTGCAGCCGTGGCGGTGGCTACAGAATTGTTCGTCTAATTAAATTTAGAAATCTTTTAACGCAGGAGAGATTGTAAAAAGTAGTCGCCCAGCATTTTTTACTGAGCTTTTCCGGAAAATTGCTTTCTTCCAAAATGCTATATTTAGAGAAAGTGTTAATGAATAAACGATTGAAAGAGCTGATCCACTCCTGTTTTAAAAACAGGTTGGCAGAGAATCTTTTAGTCTTTTTGTATAAGCGAAGAAGAAAATTTAGGTCCTGGGTACCCAAAGAAGGAGCGTATCCGGCAAAGGCCTATCGATTTGCAGAGCGAGATGGCGTTTTCTACAAACTAGATATCTCCGATGTAATCGGCCATTCACTTTTTTTCTTTAACCATTATTTTGCTCCCCTAGAAGTTTTTGATTTACTCAAGGAAGATTCTATTCTTGTTGATATTGGAGCGAATATTGGCACAGTTGCATTACGAGCCGCAAAAATTTGTAAGAAAGGTCATGTGTATGCTTTTGAACCCGATCCCCAGCACCTCGATTCTCTTAAAGTAAATCAGCAACTTAATCAACTTTCAAATGTCACGATTATTCCAAAGGCGCTTGGCTGTGAGCCGGGCACGGCTCTACTTTCAAAGTTAGAACAACGCAATGCAGGCATGAATCGCATTTTGCCTGGTGAACAAGCAGCTCAATTTGATTCAACCCAAATAGAGGTTTCCACCCTAGACCAGGAAATGTCTCAAATCAACCCAGCACGAATTGATCTTATAAAAATTGATGTTGAGGGCTACGAATTTCATGTATTGCAGGGTGCACAAAAAACTATAGTGAGGTACAAACCGATTCTGATTATTGAAGTGATTGACGCCAATCTGAAAGTACATCAACTTAGCTCCTCAGACGTGATTGATCTTCTACAAAACTGGGGTTACGAAGCAATGGATCTTAAAACTCACAAAGCCATTGTCGCTGGCGCAAAAATTGAAACGGACATCCTTTGCACTCCACAAAAAACAAATTGATGGAAACGACCTACCGCGCCTGGAATCAATCGTCACCACCAAGTAAGGTACTGTTCATTCGGTTTCAGGCGTTGGGCGATGTCGTAATTACACTTCCCTACATCCGCGATTTCGCAGAGAAACACCCTGCTTGTAAGATCGATTTTCTTACGCTGGAAGAAAACAAATTAATTCCGGAGAGTCTGCCATTCTTCCATCGGGTTTTTTCAATTGGGGGCGGACGAAACAATAAACTTCAATGTATTTCAGCCTTTTATCAACTGCCTAGATTAATTGCCCAGCAATATGATGTCGTGTTCGATTTGCAAAATCATCGGTTGAGTAACATCATACGTAAAATTATTCAGCCAACGGCATGGGTTGAATTTGATCGGTACTCTCCTCAGTCGGCAGGCGAGCGAAATAGGCAAACTATTGAGAGAGTTGGACTAGGTTCAGTTTCAATTAACATTCAATTAGAAAGCCGCATCAAAAAAAAAGCCACAGATCATCTGTTGAAATCTGCAGACTGGAATGGGTTTAGTAAAATAGTGATCCTAAACCCGGCAGGTTTTTTACCTTCAAGAAACTGGCCCATTGAAAACTATTTTGAGTTTCTAGAATTGTGGAAAAAACATAACCCAAACACGCAGTTCCTTTTGTTAGGCACCGATCGAATATTGGAAAAGGCAATTGCCCTGAAAAAAGATGCGTCTGACTCTGTTGTGGTCTTGATCAACAAAACAAATCCTGCAGAAGCTTTTGCAATGGTAAAATATGCATCTTTTATATTGACAGAAGACAGTGGCCTCATGCACATGGCTTGGGTACAAGGTGTGCCGACGCTGGCTTTGTTTGGATCAAGTCGCTCAGATTGGTCAGCTCCACAAGGTTCTTCGTCTCTGTGTCTTCACTCTGCCGATTTATCCTGCGGGGCTTGTATGCTGGTGAATTGTAAATTTGGAGATAACCGTTGCCTTACTCGGTACACGCCAGAATTTATTTACGAAAAGGCTCAACAGCTAATGGCCACACAACTATGAAAAAACGGCTAGCCCTATTTATGCATGGTGGTATAGGTGGTGGATTTTATTCACAAGGTCAGCCTAACATTGCGGCATTAGTAAATGAATTAACCAAAGAGTTCAGCGTTACTGTTTATTCTCAGTTTCGCGCCAATGAAAATTTTTCGCCTTCGTTTGAATTTTTTTCAGCGCCAAAGCTTTTGAAAGTGGGTACTTTGAGATGGTTGTGGCTTATAGCCACCTTTTTATTCAACCACATTAAGTACAAACACCACATACTATATGCATTCTGGGCTTATCCCGCAGGTTTCTGGTGCACCCTCGTTGGGAAAATTTGTCAAGTTCCATCTATTGTTCATTTGCAAGGCGGTGAGGTTGTTGGATTGCCTACTATCCAATATGGATTGTTATTGAGGCCCCGATCAAAAAGTTTGGTAAGATGGACTCTACAAAATGCGACAGCGGTAGTAGCGCTTACCCAATACCAAAAAAAATTCGCTGAAGTATTGGCGAGTCGGCCCTATCATGTCATTTCTTTTGGCGTTGATCCAAATCAATTTGCTTCTGAGAAAAAGCACTTTCATCAACCTTTGAGATGTCTGCATGTGGGGAGTTTTATCCCCGTAAAGGATCAATCAACTCTATTAAAATGCTTTGCACAACTCTCACATCAGCTTCCAGCCGTGCTTCAATTGGTGGGTGAAGGATATTTAGAATCTGATATAAAAGCAGAATGCAAATCATTGAACATCGATCACTTGGTCACATTTGCTGGCTTCCACCCTCATGCCGAGATACAGAAGTTTTACAAGTGGGCAGATGTTTTGATCCATACCTCGTTGTACGAGGGGCAATGTCTGACAGTAACAGAGGCAGCTACGAGTGGTGTTCTGATTGTAGGCACTAATGTAGGTTTGATTTCGGATTTAGGTAACACATGTTGTGTGGTAGTAGAAACAGGCGAGGCTGAAGAACTGGCAAAAGGAGTTATCAACGCCATTAATAATCCCGAAGAAAGATCCACTAAGATAGAGAATGCAAAAAAGTGGTCAAGGGCAAATTCATTTGAAAAATCTTGTGAGGAGATTAAAAATTTAATCGAACAACTCTGATTCATGGAGACTACAGTTCTGCTAACGCGAAAGAGGGTAGCTATTTTTGGTCGAGGGGCGCACACCATTCCCAGTTACCGCGCATTGCTAAATCAACTCTCCCAATCATTTGATTTAGTGGTATACTCAGAATTTCCAATCGAGCAGAAGTTTAACGCTCGCTACCAAATACGATCAGTTCCTTTTGAATCGATGCACCGATGGTTGGTGCTGGGCTGGTGGCTAGTCCGATTTAGTATCGATCACCTGCGCACACCATTTTCGGTTATTCATTCGCACTCTACCTACCCTTCCGGCAAAGTCGCCCTTTTGTTAAAACGACTGTATCGCTTACCCGTTGTAATTTGTTTAGATGGGGCGGAGGCAATTTCTATTGACTCGATAAACTTTGGAGATCTTATTCAGCCCAGGAAAAAGAAAATAAACGAAGAGGTTATTCGCGAAGCCGATGTTGTTACCGCGCTGACTAATTTTCAAACCAAAGGAATACAAACCGCGTTTTCAAGAAAGAGTGTTGAAATTATCCCAAGAGGGATCGACACCTCCGCGATCAACACTTCTAAGCCACTTCATTCTGCATCCCGTCAAATTACATTTTTACATGTTGGCTATTTGCATCCAGTCAAAGACCCAATCACACTCATCAATTGTTTTCACCTGCTAACAAAATCACTCCCGTGTCGACTAATACAAGTAGGGCAAGATTATATGTACGGTGAGGTACAACGACATTCCACTTTTTTGGGAATCAGTCATCTTATTGAATTCAGAGGTTTTGTAGAACATGATGCCATTTATCAATATTATGAATCGGCCGATGTCTTGCTTCATACTTCTTTATTTGAAAGTCAGGCGGTAGTGGTTAATGAGGCATTAGCGCATGGGCTATTAGTTTTTGGCACTCACGTAGGCTTGCTCGCAGACTTGGCAGAAAAATGCTGCATGACGGTGCTTGTTGGGGATTATAAAAGGCTTTCTAAATTAGTCTTGGAGACTTTTGACAACAAAGATCTATGTAAAGAACTTCAAGCAAATGCTAGACAATGGATCGCGGTACACGACTTAGCTTGGACAACAAATTGTTACGCAAGAATTTATGCTGATCTAATGGTGAAATCGGCTACAGCATCATAGCGATGTCACAGTATGGTTTTCCAGCAAAAGTGAATTGTCAAAATACCCCCGAAGCGTTTCATCATGCGTGATAAGGATGACAGTTTGCGGCAACCGTGTAATCAGTCGGATGAGCTCATGACTAGCCTGTTCATCCAAATTGCTGGTTATTTCATCCAATAGAATTACTTCACGATCCATATAAAGCGCGCGTGCAATCGCAAGGCGTTGTCGCTGCCCACCGGAAATTTGCAGACCTCGTTCGCCCAGTGGCGTGTGTAAACCATCGGGTAGTTGTCGTAGCCAGGATTCCATTCCTAGCCATTCAACGAGTCTTTCAATTTTCTTTTGGTCAACACCCTCTTCGGAGCTTTCAAAAGCGATGTTCATTAAAATAGAGCCATTTACCAGCACTGGATTTTGGGGAACATAAGAGAGATTCTTTTGCCAACTCAAAATTGCTGCGGTATCCAGTGGTTGCCCATCAATAGTGATGACACCATTTTGTGGCCGTAGAAATCCCATTAATAAAAGTAAAATGGTTGATTTGCCCGAACCTGACTTTCCGGTGATCAATAGTTTACTTCCTTTCGCTACGGAAAAAATTAATTGATTCAATAAAGGAGACCGATTTTCATAGGCAAAAGAAGTGTTATCGAAGACGATTGCCTTCGAAAATGAGACTTCGGATCCGTTGACGTCTTCAACTTTACTTTTAGCGTACAGCCGCGAGCTGATGTCTTTAATAACATATTCGTTTGTTTTTATCTGAAAAAGTGCTGCAACGATCCTGTTGATGGACGGAATAGCCCGAACTCCGGCTGCCGAATAAATTCCAATTAAAAACACAGCTTCGTTGGTAGTGGCCTTGGCAACAACTAGGTAAACGACCAATACACACAACCCCAACGCGGCTGTTGTTTCGAAAAAACGGAGGCCATTGGAATAGTGCGTAGCCTGCTGCACTTGTAACCTATTCAATCGATCTGTGAGTGTATCGGTTTCTTTGATTACCGTTTTTGACTTTTGATAAATATTGATTTCCACAAAACTGTCAAAGGCCGATAGCACACGCTCAATTAAACGCGGATAGTTTTCTTTTTGAATCTCCCCGATCGAACTCAATCGATGACGAATCACTCGATAGTAAATGATAGCCGGCAAAGTCAACAGGCCTAAAAAAAGGAAGGCACGGGGATTGTAACTCAAGATCATTATTGTAATGCCAGCTAAAACGAAGGTTTCGATCAGTACGGTGTTGAGCGCCAAAATAATGTTCTGTGCAAAGGCAGCCGGCAGGTGCACTACATTAATCAGTTCTCCGGAAGCACGTTGCTTATAGTAGGTGCTGTAGGGCTGGTGTAGATTTTCTTCAATCAATTTTTTAGAAATTTCGGTGGCGATTCCAAACGCAAAGGTCGTGCGGTAACGGGTTATGTAAACTCCAGCGAAGTGCTTGAGAACAAAAAACAATGAAACAACGAGTGTAATGGTTATTTTAACAGAAGCGTCACCAGAAAAAGGGAAAACGGCAATTAGCTTGATCAACCAAGGAAGTTTGCCGAAAAACTCAGGCTGCACAATGGCAATGGCCAATGGAAAAAAGGAGGCAACCGATAATAGGTCTAACATTGTTTGTATGACCAACAAGGCAACCAACAATACACCCTTCGCTCTACTTTGATGTTGCGCGAGTCTCAGAGAAGGCCAAACGATTTTCTTTAAGAAGTTCATGCAGATTTAACTAGGATCCACGGGAATGGAGATGTTTTGGTAAATTTTTTGAGCACTCGGTTTTGAAGAGAATCTGGATTGTGCAAGTACTTCCATTTAAAGCTACTCAACTCTGAAATCGATCGATGGAAATATTTATCAGCCATTTCAGAGAAACCTATTTTTGCAAAATAGTAATCTGTTCTGGTGCGGGCATCTGCGATTTGAGGCGGAGTGTAAAACGGAGTGTCAATAAAGTGAACTTCCACAGTTGGTCTGCCAAGTTCAAACATTCTTTGAATCAATCTCGGAAAGTGTGGAAAATACTGGGCGCTGCTAGCCAAAACGATAATATCAAAAAAGCCGATCGGCAGTATGTCTGAGAAAATATCAGCTTGTAAAAAAATTGTTTTATCGTTTGAAAAAAGGCGGGCGGCTTGTGCCAATTCAAATTCATTCACATCAATTCCGCAGGTGTCCATTTTTACGTGCAGCGAAAGTAGATGAGTCAACCAACCGTTTCCGCATCCCACTTCCAACAAATTCTCACAGGATTTTTCCTTTACGTACTTGACGAGTTGGTTCGTTGACTTTCCCCGAATCAACCATTCAGCTCGATGGGGGTGATCGTCCGGTACATTTGGAAGTGTCCGTGTCGCTTGGTCAGTGTGTAGTCGACCCTCCTTCTCACGAAGGCTAATATATTCTTTTTCAAAAGCTCGAAAACTGAAGCTATTCTGACGGTATAGTGCGTCCGCTTGCTTGATGAAAAGTGGATGGTTGTTCAGATAATTTTTTAGCGGTGTCAAGGCGTATAACGGAAAGTAACAATGATATGATCTCCAATACGGTTAAACGGAAAAATGGATCTTACTTTTTCATCCCATTTCGTCAGCATATGATATAGTTGGGGATGTTTGTAAACAAAATCTTTTGCGGATGGAGGTGGAGACAACACACCCAGCCCTTCACATTTCACTAGTGTGAAATCCTTACCGAGGGCTTTTCTAACATAGTTAAGTGAATAGTAATACGTTTTGAAATATTGTCCCTCTAAATGAGCCATGACGCCATTCTTGTGAAAACGCCTCGACCCCTGCCTGAAATACCCTTTCAGAAGCCACATGATTTCCCACGGACAAATAGGCGGCATGATTACCCAGGTCAGTCCAGCTCCTTCGTTCAATAACTTCGGCAAGTGCTGGGTAACTTTCTTTAAATCATCGGTACAGTTGAGTCCGCCAAAATCGGAGAACACATAATCATATCTTCCGGTCACGAGATTCAGATTTTCGAACGAACCTTGTTGAACGGTAAGTATATTCTGAAATCCCGACTTAATGATTTTATTCTGAATTTGTCCAACCATCCCATTTGATAACTCAACGCAATGTACGCGGTGACCTGCCTCAACAAAATAGCTTGCATCGATACCTGTGCCAGCGTTTAACTCCAGTATGTGACTATTCGGCTTTAGAAATTGGTTGACATGTTTATAAACCTGCTGTCTCCATGCCAACAAGATGGGGTTTGCCTGATCGTCTGCATCATACAAATCGGACTGTTTACTAAATGCTTTATTGACATTCTCGTAATGATTTCCCTCGTTTGGTTTGTTGTGTTCAGTTACCATAACGCGCCAATTTTTTCATTTTTAAATTCAGCCATGTGGCCGTTGCTAAATAGTACGGAATGGCGAGTAGTTTCTTTACGTTTTCAGCCACCGACCGCTTGGTGAAATTGGCGAGTTGCAAAAAGTTTCGCTTCATCCGATAACGCGCATGAATATAGCGATGCAATATTTTATAGTAGCCGGTCGGATATTTATTTTGAAACATCATTGCCAACTCATCAGAGTCTGACCAGTTTTGCTTTGCTCCTAGTTGCGACTTTACGTTTTCGTAAAACTTGGTACCAGGCAATGGATACGAAACTGAAATCCCAATTTCCTCCGGCATTAGCTCCAACACCATTTTAAGTGTCTTGTCGATTTCTATCTGGCCTTCTCCTGGGTAACCAAACTGTAGAAAGAAAGCTGTTTGAATTCCTTTGCGCTTAAGGAGTCTGGTCGCTTCGTAGATTTGTTCTGTAGTTGTGCCCTTGTCCATGGCATCCAATATTTTCTGTGAGCCCGACTCTGCGCCCACCCAAACCATTTCTGCCCCCGATTCAGCTAGTGCATCAATGGTATCTTCCTGCAATAACAAATCTACCCGCGATTGTATCTTGTATTTGAATTTTAGCCGCTTTTCTTTCACTTCTGCATTAAATTCTTGAATCCATCGTGGCTTTAATCCAAAGATGTCATCACACATCCAGAAATGAGTTGGAGAAAAGTTTTTTAGAAGGTACTCAATTTCATCGACTACCAATTTTGGAGAACGGGAATTATATCGATTTCCATAAATTGGTTTGGCGCACCAATTGCACTTGAAGGGGCAGCCCCGTGTGGTTGCAATGTTCAAAGAAAAGTACCCGTGATGCTTCAGCCAGATATCCTGATAGGGTTTCAAATCAATCAAATCCCAGGCTGCCATTGGAAGCATATCCAGCTGACGGATCACTGGGCGCATAGGAGTTGTTACCGTCACGCCATTTCTTTGAAAGGCAAGACCTGCCACGTTTGTTGGATCTTGTTTTCCATCTAAACAAATGAGTAGCTCTTTTAGCGTTTGTTCTCCTTCACCACGTACCACATAATCAACGCCATGTTCAAAATACTTTTCAAAGTGATCTGTTGAATCTGAACTGCAAATGATGACGGTACACTTTTGTTCCTTCGCCAAAGACGCCATGGTAAAAACGGCTTCACGCATCACCGTGAGGCACATCTTTGTCAAGTAATTGAACCCGTCGTCATAGATGATAAAATATTCCGGCCTTCTTAAAAGTGCGTTCGAGACATTTTTAGGATCGTCCGAAAGCCCAACATCAAAAAAGGTGACATCAAAGCCCGCCTCACGAACTATCGCTGCAGCCTGCAAAGTGCCTAGAGGCGGATAGGGCTGTTTGGCGCTCCACTGTTTTTCGTCAAGTGGATACAAATAGCCTTGCGTAAACAAAACACTCATAGGTGAACAGATTCAAAGAGCGGCTTCAGGTCTTTCAAACGATTTTCGTATAAATCAAGAATTCTTTTTTGGTTATGGCCAATATGGACTTTTGAAACATCCTCGCGAGCTTTGAATGCAACCGCGAAATCTTCTTTTGAGAATTTACTTTTGTGTTGGCGACTAAGTTTAAAAAGTGTCAGCCTCATCAGAAACCGTTCAGTTCGTGCACCTAAAAAACTTAAAAAAAACTCCAAAAGAGCAGTAAGTTTGTTTGCTGTTCGGGAAGAAAAATCAGTTTGCTTGATCTTAAAGTTTGGCAAAAGGTCGTGTAACCATTCGTTGGATTCAAGAAGTTGGTAATAGTACGGGTGCCCATAAACAGGAATCAATGTCGTTAACTCCGTAGCCGTGAAGACGTTTCGTTCATCAATCGTCAAATTGTCAGAAGAGATAAAATAGTTCAGACAATAGTTTCGGTAATTCTTTTTTGCTACCAGTAATTTGCGTGTAAACACAAAAATGGTTCGCGCCAGCCACAGATGGTGCGGTGCAGTCACAATAAAAAAATCCAAATCACTTTTATCATCCGCATAGTTCTTAGAAAGTGATCCTGAAATAAATATCCCTCTGATAAATGGAAACTTGGAGATAAACGAAGCTTTCTGTATCGCCAAATCTATCTGCTCGCGAGCTCGTGCATTGGCGGTCTTCCTTTTTTCAATCAAGCGGCTATCATCACGCAGCGTAAAAAATTCATCAAAACGGTACACCCGGCCATCGTTTACGAGTTCACCAACACTCTTGGCAACTTCTTCGTTCTCTGCGCGCAGCGGCAGTTTTGCGTGAATCTCAACCAGCGTTAATGGATAGGAGAAGACATCATAATAAGCTAACGTGCTAACAATGCTGAATCTCAACGGCTCTTTTATCATTCCCCAAATTTACTCACTTTTTTATTTCTAGTTATCCTGTTAATTTGTAAGGTAAATAGTCCAAAGAATGATTACTAATTCCGTTGAATACGAGCACCAATATTTAGAGAGCACGTTGCAGCCTGAGAAGTTTTGGGAACAGCAGGCAGCAACGCTTTTGTGGAGGAAAAAATGGAATCGCGTACTGGAATACGACTTTCACAAGCCTGAAGTAAAATGGTTTATCGGTGCGAAATTGAACATTACAGAAAATTGCATCGATCGCCACTTACCCGCTCGCGCCAATCAGACCGCCATTCTTTGGGAATCAAACGACCCTTCCGAACCTTCTCGAAAAATCACCTATCAACAGCTCTCCGTTGAGGTTAATCGTGCCGCCAACATGCTGAAAGCAAACGGCATCCAAAAAGGCGATCGTGTGTGCATTTACATGCCCATGGTTCCAGAGACTGCATTTGCAATATTAGCCTGCGCGAGAGTAGGAGCGGTTCATTCAGTCGTGTTTGCCGGTTTTTCGGCTGGTTCGTTGGTCGATCGCATCAATGACAGCAATTGCAAAATGGTGTTAACAGCAGATGGCGCCTATCGCGGAGATAAAAAAATTGATTTGAAATCAATTGTGGATGAGGCCCTAAAAAAATGTCCATCGGTTGAAAAATGCATCGTTCTTGATCGAGCAAATCTTCCCATCACCATGCATCCTCATCGCGACCTATGGTGGCACAACGAAATAAAGAAAGTGAGCGAAGTATGTGAAGCAGAAGAAATGGACGCAGAAGACTTGCTTTTCATACTTTATACATCTGGTAGCACCGGTAAACCAAAAGGTATGGTGCACACGTGTGGTGGCTACATGGTGTATGCGAATTACACTTTTGAAAACGTATTTCAGTATAAACAAGGTCAAACCTTTTGGTGCACAGCAGACGTGGGTTGGATCACCGGTCACTCTTACATTTTGTATGGCCCGCTTTCGAGTGGTGCCACAACCTTGATGTTCGAAGGAGTACCAAGCTGGCCTGATATGGGTCGGTTTTGGCATGTCATCGAAAAGCATAAGGTGAATATTTTCTACACAGCGCCTACGGCCATTCGCTCATTGGAGAAGGCCCCACTTTCATTTGTTGAAAAGTACGACCTCTCATCGCTACAAGTATTGGGGTCGGTCGGTGAGCCTATCAATGAAGAAGCGTGGCATTGGTATGATAAAAACATCGGCAAAGGCAACTGCCCCATTGTTGACACGTGGTGGCAAACCGAAACGGGCGGCATTATGATTTCGCCTCTGGCAGGAATCACCAAAACGAAACCTGCCTTTGCAACACTTCCATTGCCAGGCGTGCAACTGGCTATCATGGATGAAGCAGGGAAAGAACTGACGGGAAACAATGTGGAAGGGAGATTGACCATCAAATTTCCCTGGCCATCGATGGCACGAACGATTTACGGGGATCATCAGCGATTCAAAGACACGTATTTCTCAACGTTCCCTGGAAAATACTTCACAGGCGATGGCTGCAAGCGCGATCAAGATGGGTACTATAGAATCACCGGAAGGGTGGATGACATTATTATTGTCTCCGGCCATAATATGGGCACAGCCGAAATTGAAAGCGCTATTGATGAACACTCAGCCGTTTGCGAATCGGCAGTGGTTGGCTTTCCTCACGACATCAAAGGCCAAGGCGTTTATGCATTTGTAGTTACTTACGATCCGGTGCACGAGCCAGCGCACTTACGCAACGAAATCAAAGATGTGGTTTCAAAAATTATTGGCCCCATTGCCAAACCCGATAAAATTCAATTTGTGAGTGGCCTGCCTAAAACGCGCAGCGGGAAAATCATGAGACGGATTTTGCGTAAGGTGGCAGAAGGAGAAACATCCAACCTAGGCGATACGACTACTTTGCTAGACCCATCGATTGTGGAGGAAATTAAAAAGGGAGCGATTTCTTAAAGTTGTCACCTTTTGCCACGTCAACCGAATAAAGAAAGCTCGAACGAAATCTTTATATTTCTAAACTTAATGGCAAAAGGCTTATGAAAAGGTGGAGTGTTATCTGTTTCTTGGCGTTGACAGCCGTGCTTATTTGGTCATGCAAAGACGCACTCAACACAGATGACTACAAACTGAAGAAAGTCATCGGAAATCCGACATTAGCTCTTCCACTCGCCTCGGGTGACTTGGTCACCAATGATTTTCTTTCAAATGTCGACCAAGCGCAAATAAAAGTCTATAATGACGGATTAATCTATCTGTTTTATCAACAGACACTAAAAACACAAAGCATCCGCGATTTGATTGTTTTTCCCAGCAGGAGTTTTACAAAGATAGTACCCATTCCACCGGCTACGCTACCTGCAAGAGCTATCGAGATTCAATATGCAAGTTTAAATTCAACTGAAAGCTTTTCCTTTGCTCCTGAAAAACTAAGTGAAATAAAGTTTAAGAATACGACCCTAAGGGTAACGGTAACTTTTGCTCCTACTAATCCTGCATCAGGTGTGTTTGAGGTTCAACTGCGATTGCCCAATTTTCAATTAAATGGTGTGCCTTTTCAAAGGAGGATTACCCTCGGTTCGGCAACAGCTACTTTTTCTTTGATGGATTATGTAGCGGCACTAACGGATAATACTTTTCCAATGGAACTTGCCATTTTTGAAAAACCACACCCGTCATCGGTAACCATCACCAATCCTACCTCCGTTTCTGTAAAAATTGATTTCAATGGTATAGATTTTCAGTACATCAAAGGATTTTTTGGGGATCGATCAGCTCTGAATATTCCGTCTCAATCCATTGACGTAAATGCCTTTGGCACGTCATTGAATAAGGCCGATGTGTCATTTGCCCAGCCAAAGATTACATTGAGTGTATCCAACGACTATGGGGTGCCAACAAAGGTTACCTTCGGTTCTTTAGAAGCCAGAAAAAGCGATGGTTCTAAATTACCCGTTCAAATAAATCCTGCGAGTCCGCTTTCAGTAAACGTGCCGGCCGCCTTAGGGCAATCTGCCAATACCGAAGTAAATGTGGTCAACACCAATCAATTGATCAATTTTGCTCCCAGCCAATTCTTTTACCAGTTAAGCGCACGCATCAACGAAGGGTTAACTAGTGGAACGAATTTCTGTGCTGATACGAGTAAAATTCGGGTAAGGTTCAAAGCGGAAATTCCTTTGTATGGAAAAGCTGCAGGGATTGTATTGGCCGATACCTTTGACATTGATCTATCTAAAGCAAAAGACACCGATGTGGAGAGCGGAGCCATTCGGTCGAAGATAACTAATCAGCTTCCGCTTGATGCTTTCATTCAACTCTATCTAACGGATGAAAACACGTTGATCATCGACTCGCTTTTTACTACCGCACAAACAGCCATTGCTAAAGCCAGTACCGTGAACTCAATAGGAGAGCTGGTCAATGCGGGTGTCACGGATACAGAAGCCGCCATTCCAAAAGAAAAGTTAGATAAGCTTTTTAACACAAAAAAAATCATTGTGAAAGTGCGCATGAATACCGCCAAGGACGCATCAGGAAAGCAAATTGATGTAAAATTCAAATCTAGTTATAAGATGAATGTAGTTTTTGGTCTGAATGCGAAACTAAAATTGTCAGTTGATCTATGACGATTTTGTTAGCGCCACGCCCAGTACTAATCGGCTCATTATTGTTTGTTGTGAACCTCGCGTTTTCGCAGGTAGAAGGCACCATGCCATTTATGAAAAGCCTTCCACAAATCACTTATTATAATCCTGCTTTCAAACCTGAATACAAATTTTCATTTGGCCTCCCAGGTTCATCTGTCTTTTATCAGTATTCTAATAATGGTTTTAACTATAATGATTTTATTTCAAAGCAAAATGGCGACCTAACAGCCGACATGGGCAAGTTGTACGCTAAAATGAAAGGCGAGAATTATATCAACAATAATGTTCAAGCAGACTTGCTGCGAATGAGCGTGAAAGCGAATGCACGGTTGTATCTTACCTTCAATGTCACAGCAAAAACCTATAGCCGTCTTATGCTGCCCAAAGAGCTAGTGGGCGTATTCGCCAACGGCACGGCTGCTTACGTGAACAACACGGCAGCACTTTCGCCTCAAGCTGAGGCGCTGAGCTATGCTGAGATAGGATTGGGCGCTGCTTACACCGTCAACAAGAAACTTACCGTTGGGGCAAAATTGAAATTGTTGAAAGGCGCTATGAATGTGACCACGCAAAAGGCGTTGTTCAATCTCTCGTTGTCTGATACTTATGCCATCACAGCCAAAGGAGATGCGGACATTAGAACGTCAGGAGTACACAATTTAAATCAGACTGGTTACGATGCTGGAAAAAATTGGAGAGATTTTACAAATAACACGGGCTTTGCTTTTGATCTTGGTGCTACCAACCGTTTGATTGACCGTCTCACCGTGGGAGTTAGTGTAATTGATATTGGGGGAATCACGTGGGAAAATGATTTGTATGGATACCAATTAGATCCCAAAAAGGCGAGTTATACCTTTGCGGGTATTGATGCCAAGAAACTTTTGGATGGAAATAGTGACTACACTAGTTCGCTTTCAGATTCATTGGACGCTAAATTCAAATTTACTGAAGGGAGAATTGGATCGTACTACACCGCGCTGCCCACAAAAATGTATGCTACGGGTGTGTATGAGTTAAAAAGGAATCTGACGGTGGGCGCGCTGCTCTCAGCTGAGAACTTCCGGGGAAGGTTTATGACTGGCTTCACAGCCTCACTAAATAAAGAATTTGGAAGAAGAGTGGGAGCATCGCTGAGCTATACCATTACCAATAGCTTGTTTAACAATCTTGGAGCCGGACTCTCTTTTAATTTTGCGCCTATTCAAATTTATTTTGTGGGCGATAATATGTTAGGGGCTCCATTTTCTTATTTGTCAAATGGAAGCTATAATTCGTTTCTGAATAGTACGCAGTATTTTAATTTTCGAACTGGTATCAATTTTATTTTTGGTAGAGAAAAGACACAGGAAAAGCATCCGCATCCCAAAACGAAGAAGTCAAGATGAGAGGTTTTATGGTGATTTTTTTAGCCGCTTGGTTTTTGACAGGCGTTACCTACAGTCAGTCTTCTTTCTTGCCAAAGAATGCAGGGCGGGCTGTTAATTCTGAATACGATGATGTCAATCCAGTCATTTCCCCCGATGGGAAGACATTGTTTTTCGTTAGGGTCGATCATCCCGAAAATACGTTTGGACCGCGTGATAGCGAAGACATTTGGTATAGCAAGAAAATTACCGATAGCACATGGTCTGCTGCGGTGCGCCTCCCCCGCCTAAATATTGGTAGGTATAACGCAGTGTTATCAGTAGCAGTAGATGGGAATTCTATTTTGTTGAATGGAATTTTTAACAAAAGAGGAAACATCTGGAAGGAGCGTGGGCTTTCGGTATCTTATAGAAAAGGTGATAGCTGGCAGACTCCGGAGCGGATGAATATCAGAAGACTTTCAAAAGTGAATCGAGGGATGCGAAGTAGCGGATCTATTTCATCAGACGGCAATATTATTTTGCTGAGTTTCTCCAAGACGTTCAATGGGGAGAGAAATGATTTATACGTATGCGAAAAGAAGACGAATGGAGAGTGGCGCAAGCCAATAAAGCTGACCGCGCTGAGCACTTCGGCCAACGAAGAGGCCCCATTTTTGTCAATAGATGGTAAGATTATCTTTTTCTCTAGCGACCGGGATATAAAAAATCAAAATAATATTTTCAAAGCTACGAGGGTGGGTTCTTCTTGGAAGGATTGGACTAAGCCCACGCTGCTAAACGACACGGTTAATAGCCCTGGGTGGGAGTCTTATTTTAAAACCAATTCGAAAGGAAGTTGGGCCTATTTTTCATCCACCAATAAGTCAATTGGCCGGGCAGATATTTTTAAAATAAAATTGTTCGAAGAAAACCCATTTGTAATAGTCTCGGGCACTGTTGTCAATTCAAAAACCAAACGACCATTGATCGGAAGAGACTTTGCCATTTTAGTAAATGACAAGCCTGTCGATTCATTGAAAATAAATAAAGACTCTGCTACTTATACACTCAAACTTCCGTTGGGCAAATCGTATTCCTTATCCCCCGTTGTCGCCAATTTCGTTTCTACAACCAGTGCATTAGATGTGTCAATGGTTAGAGAATTTACTAAGACGAGGGTAGATTTGGCGGCTGCGCCTCTTCCCTATGTTTTGGTGAAAGGAAAATTGTTAATTCAAGGATCGAATCTTCCCATATCCTCAATGTTCAATCCAAAAGTGCTGATTGGCACGATTCCCAAAGATTCTATAAAACTAGATGTAAACAGCGCAACGTATGAAGTGTATTTAAATCATAGAACGGTTTATGAGATGCAAGCAGTAGCTACCAAACATGAAACCGTTCCCCAAAAATTAGATTTGAGTAAAATAGAAGAGTACGAAGAGATTGTAAAAGATTTGTTTTTGTTAGAACAAAAAATGGCGATTGTAACCGGAAAAATCCTAGACAAAAAAACCAACAAGCCATTGGCCAAACTTTCTGCCGCCAAAATAAATGTGGAAGGCATGACTTCGGTATTTGCAAAGATAGATACCCTAACGGGAGAGTACGAATTAAAGCTACCCTTAGCTTCATCATACACCATCAATGCCGCTGCGCCCGATTATTATCCCATGTATGAGATGATAAGTACAGGCACTGAAAAAACGGACGTTAAAATTTATAAAGATTTGGTGATCGTCCCCATTGAAGTCGGGCAATCCATTCGCTTGAACAATATTTTCTTCGATCCGGCCAAATCCATTTTAAAGAAAGAATCATTTCCTGAGCTTAATCGCGTCTCAGAATTTTTGGTCAACAGCCCACAATTAAAAATCGAGATAGCAGGGCATACCGACAATGTTGGGGCCGCTGCGGCCAACTTATCGTTGTCGCTAAATCGTGCCAAAGCAGTCACTAACTATGTGATTAAGAAAGGGATTGCCAAGGAACGAGTAGTTGCAAAAGGCTATGGGGCAGCCAAACCTGTGGCTTCCAATAAGACCAAAGACGGAAAGGCTCAAAACAGAAGGGTGGAATTTACTGTATTGGATAACTGAACCACATTTGCATTTCTCTCGTGATTAGGCCCAGACTATGGTTCTCCGAAAAAGCGAATTTTAGTATCTTTAGCACTCAATTAAAAAGTTGTAATCATATGGCAATGGACATCACAGGTAAGGTGGTAAACCTTCTCCCGCTGCAATCAGGTCAGGGAAAAAATGGCATTTGGAAAAAACAAGAGTTTATTTTAGAAACTCCGGGTCAATATCCCAAGAAAGTATGCCTTTCACTTTGGGGCGAAAAAGTAGATGAGATTAAGTTAACTCCCGGTGAAACCATCACAGCTTCAGTCAATGTTGAAAGCCGTGAATACAATGGCCGCTGGTATACCGATGTGCGTGCCTGGAAAGTGGCAAAAGGTTCAGCGGCTAGTAATGACCGTTCGGACGGCCCACCCGTAGGCGAGGAACCATTTACTCCGGATGCTAATGCTACAGATGATTTGCCGTTTTAATCAGAGAGATATTATCTGCGTTTCGGAAACAAAAAACCCGGCTCATCACCGGGTTTTCTAATGTATTCTAAGTTCTAAATTCTGTATTCTCTTTTTGCTAACTTCCACAGGCCTCACAGGCATCTGGATTGTCCAATGAGCAGGCCATATCGGCACGCTTCTGATCGTAGTCGGCCAAAGGCATTTGCTCATATTGAATGGCCTGCTGGTTTTCGGCAACAGCCACCGATTGTATGGCCATAACGGGTTCTGCCACCGTTGCAGTTACTGCAGCAATGGTTGGCTCTAGCGCAGACTTATCTAACGTGAACTTGATCGCGTCCGCAGCAGCGGTTGAGCGCAAGTAGTACATACCTGTCTTCAATCCTTTCTTCCAGGCATAGAAATGCATAGATGTCAATTTTCCGAAGTTTGGATCGGTCAAGTGGATGTTCAGACTTTGGCTTTGGCAGATATAGGCACCGCGGTCGGCACTCATGTCAATGATAGACTTTTGTGAGATCTCCCAAACCGTTTTGTAGATGTCTTTAATATTTTGGGGAATCTCTGGGATAGCCTGTACAGAACCATTGGTCGAAATCAACTTCTGACGCATGGTTTCACTCCACAATCCCGCACTGATCAGGTCTTTCATCAAGTGCTTATTCGCAATAATGAACTCACCAGACAATGTCCTGCGTGTGTAGATGTTTGACGTATAAGGCTCGAAACACTCATTGTTTCCTAAAATTTGAGAAGTCGAAGCTGTTGGCATAGGAGCAAGCAAGAGTGAGTTGCGTGCACCATGTTGCTTCACTTCACGTTTTAAATTTTCCCAATCCCAACGTCCGCTATCGGGTGTTACACCCCACATATCAAATTGGAAAATTCCTTTTGAAATGGGCGAACCTTTGAAAGTTTCATAGGCACCATCTTTCTTCGCCAACTCCATAGAAGCCTCCATGGCCGCAAAGTAGATGGTTTCATGAATGTCCTTATTTAATCCACGTGCTTCCGGAGAATCGAACGGCATGCGTAATAAAATGAACGCATCCGCCAAGCCTTGTACACCGATACCAATCGGGCGATGGCGCATGTTTGAGTTCTTAGCCTCAATCACCGGATAGTAATTGACATCAATTACTTTATTCAAATTGCGGGTAATCACTTTCGTAATCTCATACAATTTTTGGTGATCGAACTTTCCGTCTTCCGTAACAAACTTAGGTAGTGCAATAGAAGCGAGGTTACAGACCGCTACTTCATCGGGTGATGTGTACTCGATGATCTCTGTACACAAGTTACTTGACTTAATAGTGCCCAAATGCTTTTGGTTCGATTTGCGGTTAGCAGCATCTTTATAAAGCATATAGGGTGTTCCCGTTTCGATCTGAGCTTCTAAAATCTCAAACCAAATATCTTGTGCCTTTACTTGTTTGCGGTATTTGCCTTCTTTCTCGTATTTCTCATACAAACGCTCAAAATCTTCGCCCCAGCAATCGGCCAAACCTGGTGCTTCGTTCGGGCAGAAGAGAGACCACATTTCGTTGTCTTCAATTCGCTTCATGAACAAATCTGGAATCCACATGGCATAGAAAAGATCGCGCGCACGCATTTCTTCTTTACCGTGGTTTTTCTTCAATTCGAGGAAATCAAATATATCGGCATGCCAGGGCTCTAAATAAATAGCAAAGCTGCCTTTGCGTTTACCACCGCCTTGATCCACATAACGTGCCGTCATGTCGAAGTTTCTCAACATCGGCACGATGCCATTGGAGGTTCCACCTGTTCCTTTAATATAAGAGCCTTTTGCACGCACATTGTGGATGCTAAGACCAATGCCACCAGCGGATTGAGAAATCTTGGCGGTTTGTTTCAGGGTGTCATAAATACCATCAATGCTATCGTCTTTCATCGTAAGCAAAAAGCAAGACGATAATTGAGGCTTTGGTGTGCCGGCATTGAAGAGTGTAGGAGTAGCATGAGTGAACCACTTCTCCGACATTAAATTGTAGGTTTCAATAGCTGCGGGAATATCTTCGCCATGGATTCCAATCGCCACCCTCATTAACAAATGCTGCGGACGTTCAACTACTTTGCCATCCACCTTCATTAAATAGGAGCGCTCTAAGGTTTTAAATCCAAAGAAGTCGTAGCTGAAATCGCGGTCATATAAAACGGCCTCGTCTAGCTCAGCCGCATTTTCATGAATTACTTTCCATGTTTCTTTTGAAATCAACGGAGCGTTTTCACCCGTTTTGGGATCCACGTAAGTATACAATCGCTTCATCGTGTTAGAGAAGGACTTACTTGTCACTTTGTGGAGGTTAGAAACCGCAATACGCGCAGCCAACTTGGCAAAATCTGGATGCCTGGTCGTCATCGAAGCGGCAATTTCCGCTGCAAGGTTGTCCAGTTCTATGGTGGAGACACCATCATACAAGCCATTGATAACTTTCATCGCCACCTCTACCGGGTTGACAAATTTGGGATCCAAACCGTAGCAGAGTTTTTCAATGCGGGCTGTGATTTTATCAAACTTCACGGACTCCCGGTGTCCGTCACGTTTTAATACGAGCATGTTAATAAAGGGTGTAAGGGTTGTAAAAAACTAGTTTAAAAAATGGTGAAACGAATGTATCAAAAATCTTCATTTAGTGAAAACTTTGGCGATGTTTCTTTTTCCATGCTATTCATCACGCCTGCTTTCTGGTATTCAGCAACTCTCTTTTCAAAGAAATTTGTTTTTCCACGCAAAGAGATCATGTCCATAAAGTCAAATGGATTGGTAGCACCGTAAATTTTCTTGCCAACTAATTCATCCAACAGACGATCGGCAACAAATTCAATGTACTGGCGCATTTGGGCTGCATTCATGCCAATTAAATTAACCGGCAATGCATCGGTCACAAATTCTTTCTCAATTTCCACAGCATCTTTAATAATTTCAATCACACTCTCTTCGGGCAACTTGTTTACCACGTGCTTGGTGTACAAATGGCAGGCAAAATCACAATGCAAGCCCTCATCGCGGGAGATCAACTCGTTCGAGAAGGTTAAACCCGGCATCAGGCCCCGTTTCTTTAGCCAAAAAATAGAGCAGAATGATCCAGAGAAGAAAATCCCCTCCACCGCAGCAAAAGCGACCAGCCTTTCTTGAAAGCTGCCCTTGTCAATCCAACGCAACGCCCAATCCGCTTTTTTCTTTACACAACCCATCGTCTCAATTCCATGGAAAAGCTTATCTTTTTCTTTCGGATCTT
This sequence comes from Cyclobacteriaceae bacterium, assembly GCA_031400595.1. Taxonomy (GTDB): domain Bacteria; phylum Bacteroidota; class Bacteroidia; order Cytophagales; family Cyclobacteriaceae; genus ELB16-189. Next base: position 185,538 of record JANNQG010000025.1, on the reverse strand, counting down.
TGACGTAAGTGTCTATTAATAGAGAATAAGTTTCAGAGTGAATATTTTCGATGGCGATTTGAAAACCATAAAAAAACTTGGCTTCGGTATATTGTACTTCACCCACAAAGTGTTCCGCCAGGTTTTCGTTCACGATGCCATCGCTGGCTGCAAAAAAAGCAAGCACATGGGTAATGAAGTGACGCTCTCCATCATTTAGGTTGAGCCAATCTTTCATATCCTGCCCCAGATCTATCTCTTCAGCCGTCCAGAAACTTGCTTCGGCCTGTTTGTAGTACTTCCAGATGTCGTGTTGGCGGATGGGGAAGAGAACGAAACGATCTTTGTTCTCCTTTAAGATGGGTTCTTCGCGTAAAGGTTGAGTCATTTAGATAAGGTGGTTAGAGTATAGGTTAACTTCGGCATTGTCGGACTAATAAAAGTTTTCAATGCCTTCTCGTTTTTCAAGTTTACTTTTTTTTAGCGGCCGGCAACTAATTCTATCACAGAACTTTTGTGAGCCGGATCAACAAATAACTAAAATGCGGAAGAGAATTCAAAAGAGTAAAAAGCCGGATCGGTGTCGATTTTTTTGAAAAGTGTAAGCACTACTTTAATAAAGGAATTCATTATCACTCACTTATCACATGTGCGCAAAGTGAAGTGTTAAATAAAAAAAGTCAAAAATTTAATAGTGGCCATATTGTTGTACAAACGAGTGAAATTGGTTATCAAGTGAGGAATTTGACGGGTCGAAAATGCTTGTTTCAAGGCGGGATTTAGCTATTTTGTGCTCATCACTTGTTTTTCCAGCAACTAGCGTTATCTTTGCGATCCATTTTTAAAAATATAACAAGCATGTACGCAATTGTAGACATCGCAGGAAAGCAGTTCAAAGTGGCTAAAGATCAATATATCTATGCACCTAAGATGGAAGGCGAAGCTGGCACCACCGTGTCGTTTGACAAAGTCCTTCTAACAGATAATGGTGGTTCAATAGAAGTTGGCGCCCCTACTGTAAAAGGAGTGAAGGTATCTGGTAAGATATTGGAGCATGTAAAAGGTGATAAAGTGATCGTGTTCAAAAAGAAGCGCAGAAAGGGATACGCTAAAAGAAACGGCCACCGTGAGCAATTCACTAAAGTTCAAATAGAAAGCATTGGATAATTAACTGATTTGACAATTTGAAGATTTGAAAATGAGATCTTCAGATAAACAAGTCATTCAATTTTCAAATTTATAGAATTTTCAAATTTTCAAATTGATTTAAGTTATGGCACATAAAAAAGGGGAAGGTAAAGTAAAGAACGGCCGCGAGTCGGAAAGCAAACGTTTAGGGATAAAGGCATTTGGTGGCCAGAAAGTAATTGGCGGCAACATTATCGTTCGCCAGCGCGGCACAAAGCACCACCCCGGCAGAAACGTGGGCATGGGGAAAGATCATACGCTTTTTGCATTGATTCCTGGTACTGTAGTTTTTAAAAAAGGAAAAGAAAATAAGTCTTTTGTTTCAGTAGTAGCTGAAGCATAGTTTTTCCTACTATCATTTTGTGAAAGCTCCCCGGCAAAACCGAGGAGCTTTTTTGTTTCTATTTTTTTGGTTTCCCAGGCTTTGAAGCTTTACTTTTTCAATTTAAACCAAATAAAAAGCTGCCTAACGTCAATTAGTCGAAACAAACTCCAAATAAAGTTATGAGGAGGTGTTCGTTAGTATGTAAACATCTGTTAATTTGCCGGTCTTAATTTATTAACTTAAACCAAAACCTATGAAGAAGTTTTTACTGTTATGCTTCTCATTCGTTTTTGTGCTCAGTGCCTGGGCGCAAGAAAGAGTGATTACGGGTAGGGTCTCATCTGGAGATGATGGATCGGCCTTGCCTGGTGTGAATGTTGTTGTGAAAGGGACGACCAGCGGATCTGTTACAGATGCCGATGGGAGTTATTCACTTTCTGTGCCCTCCTCCGGAGGGAGTCTGGTCTTTTCATTTATCGGTTTGAAGACTACTGAGGTTGTCATTGGAGATCGGACAATTATCGATGTTCAGCTTGGGTTAGATATTACTCAACTGTCTGAAATCGTTGTAACCGGTTTTGGTAGCCAAATCAAGCAAGACCTCACTGGAAATATTGCTTCCGTAAAGGGATCAGATATTGCTAGTATTCAAATGCCAAGTTTGGATGCTGCGTTGCAGGGAAGGGCTGCCGGAGTGTTTGTTAACAACTCTTCAGGTAAATTAGGTCAGGCTGTTACAGTTAGAGTTCGTGGCACATCCTCGATCAGCGCAGGGAGTGAACCACTTTACGTTGTAGACGGTATCCCCATAACGGCTGCTGTCAGCAATAATTACGGTGGCACTACCAATCCATTAGTTGATATCAATCCCAATGATATTGAATCAATGGAAGTTTTGAAAGACGCCTCAGCCGCAGCCATTTATGGCTCAAGAGCTGCCAACGGAGTTATATTGATCACTACAAAGCGCGGGAAGTCAGGAAAGACAAACGTTAGTATTAATTATCAGACAGGGTTTTCAAATGAGACAAAACGGGTTGATTTTCTAAATTCAGAGCAGTATGCCGAACTTATCTTCCGCGCTGCTAAATATAATGATGATCGATTTGGTGTACCAATAACGGATCCGGGCAGCGACACCCAATACGCAAAGGACTTGATGTCATATCACAGTTTTGGGCAATGGGACACTGATCCTAAAAAGACTTACAATTGGCAAGATCAGGCTTTTCAAAAAGGCAAAGTCGATCAAATAGATGTTCAACTAAGTGGTGGAAATGACAAAACAAAGTTTTTTGCCTCGATGCAGCACTTAAAACAAGATGGAATCATGTTTGGCAACAGCTTGACCAGAACCACAGGCCGTGTCAACATCGACCAAAAAGCAAATGATTGGTTCAATTTTGGCGTCACAATGAGTTTAGCGCGTACTCTCAACGTTCGCTTACCCGATGATGGTGCTTTTTCAAACCCGCTACAGTCGGTGGCTTTATTGCCGATGACACCGTTTACGGATCCAAATACGAAGTTGCCTGCCGGAACTCCTCCAGGCGACATTAACGTAGGGCTTTATTACAACCCAAGAATAAGTCTTGATTACGGACGATACACCCAGGAAAGCTTCAGAAACCTGAGCAACATCTACGGTACTGCTAAGATTTTGCCTGGATTGAGTTTTCAAACAGAATTTGGTGTTGATATCTTGGCTCAAAATGAAGAGGGTTACTTCCAAACCCAGACAATTAGAAATCAAACCCGAGCTACAAACGGGGTGGGATCAAACGCATCGGCATTTGTTACTAATCTCAATACACAGAACTACTTTACTTACACCAAGGATATTGGCAAGAGTTCGATCAATGCAGTAGCCGGAATGCAATTTCAGCAGTCTAATACCAGATATAGCGACTTAGAAGGATTAGACTTTCCGTCAGATTCCTACCGGAAAATAGCTAGCGCGGCTACGAAATCAGATGCAAGTTCTTCTGAAACGCTCTTTGCATTCAATTCGTTGTTCATGAGAGCGAATTATAAATTCAACAATAAATATTTGGCAACGTTTAGCATTCGCAGAGATGGATCTTCACGATTTGGTTCAAACTCTAGATATGGAATTTTTCCTGCAGGTTCTTTGGGTTGGGTAATTTCCGAAGAGAGTTTTTTAAAGAGTGTTACTCCAATCAGCTTCTTAAAGCTACGAGCAAGTTATGGTCAGGTTGGAAATGCTGAGATTGGGGATTTTCCTCAATTGAGTTTGTTTGCTGGTGACGCAGGCTATGCAGGAGCGGCCGGTCAACGACCTTCTCAATTAGGCAACCCAGACTTAAGATGGGAGACTACCGATCAGGTTGATATTGGATTGGATTTTGGTTTCTTCAATAACCGATTGACGGGCGAGATAGACTATTACGAGAAAAATACTTCAGGTTTGTTGCTAAATGTGAATGTTCCTCGGTCGTCAGGCTTTGTTTCGCAAGTAAAAAATGTTGGGAGACTTCAAAATAGAGGGTTTGAATTAGTGTTGAATAGCCAAAACTTAGTTGGTAAATTGAAATGGAGTACTAGCTTTAATATTGGTTATAACGAGAATAAAGTTATTGATATTCAGGGTCAGATTATTGATGCAAGCTTCTTTAATCGTGTTCAAGAAGGTCAGCCTATTGGAGTGTTTTATACTGTAGAATATGCAGGTGTGGATCCGGCTAACGGAGATGCCCTGTTTTACAAAAACACAAAAAATCCCGATGGTACGCTAGATAGGACGACTGTAAATGCCGCAAGCTACAATCAAGCGCAACGCACAGCTGTAGGCAAGCCAAATCCAGATTATGTGGCCGGTTTAACTAATAACCTCTCGTTCAAGGGTTTCGATTTATCGATTTTCTTTAATGGTGTTTTTGGAAATCAGATTTCAACCTACGGAATGGGTCGGTATTCTTCCGCCAACATGAGATTTGAGGATAACCAAACGGTAGACCAGCTAGGTGCATGGACGACACCGGGTCAAATCACAAACACCCCACAAGCAAGGTTTTTTGTGAATAACGGTGCTCAATTGAGCAGTCGTTATGTGGTAGATGGCTCATTTATAAGATTGCGTAATGTTACCTTAGGTTATTCATTACCGACAAGTCTTTTAAGTCGGGTCAAGTTGGAGCGTGTTCGACTTTATGTATCTGGTTTGAATTTGTTGACATTCACAAAATATCCATTCTGGGATCCTGAGGTGAACGCAGATATACAGGCTGCTGCCAATGTGAACATTGCGCAGGGTAATGACTTTTATACGCCCCCTCAGCCACGGACGATCATGTTTGGGGTAAACATTGGATTCTAAACAGACATAGAATGAACTTAAAATATATAAACATGAAAAAATTAATCGGATTATTGCTGCTCTTTGCAGCGATTACGAGTTGTGAAGATAAGCTAGACGTAAAGCCGTTTCAGAGTTTAGACAGAGACCAAGCGCTCTCAACCGAAAAGGACGTTTTGGTAAGTTTGATTGGAGCATATGACGGTCTTCAAAGCGTGAATGCATATGGTGGAGATATGCACGTCTTAGCTGAGCTGACTGGAAACTCTGAGGATATTTTGTTCACGGGTACGTTCGCAGGGCTAAGTGATGCTTGGAAAAGGGAGATGGCGCCAACTAATGGAAATGCACTTAGTATGTGGACCCGTGCTTATGATGTAATTAATCGGGCTAATAATGTGCTTTCTGGCATTGGCAAAATAACCTCGACACCGGAAACCAAAGAAAGAGTAGAGGCAGAGGCTTTATTTCTTCGTGCTGCAATGCATTTTGAGTTAGTTAGGCTTTATGCCAAGACTTGGGACGATGGGGACAACAACACAAACCCCGGTGTTCCGATCGTATTGGAGCCCACGAAGAGCATTACTGCATTAGACTTTAGAGTCAGGAATTCTGTGGCACAGGTCTATCAACAAGTGATGACCGATTTAACCAGAGCGGAATTGCTACTACCGACAAGCAATACCATCTATGCCAACAAGAATGCAGCGGCAGCTTTGATTGCACGAGTTAAAATGGCACAGGGTGTGACCGGAAGTACTCCTGCACAGTTGGCTGCCTTAGCAGAGGCGCGGGATGCTGCAAACAGAGTTATTACTTCGAATAGAAACCCTTTGGCTTCTACATTTGCTTCACTTTGGTTCAACTTTTTGACAAATGGTGGAAACAGTCCTGCTGAATACATCTTCTCTATGAAAGTGACTCAACAGGATGGCATAAATGCCATAAATACTTATTTTGGTATTGGGGTCAGTTCAATTCCGGGGACGGCAGGTCGTGGCGATTGCAAAATTACGGCAGTACACCGTGCAAAGTATGCTGTTGGTGACCAACGTTTTTATTTTCAACAAGTTGGTTCTAACTTCTATTCTAGAAAGCATTTGGATCGTTTTGGCAATGTGCCGTTGGTGAGATCTGCTGAAATGTATTTGACTCGCGCAGAGGCAAATTTTAGACTAGGTACATCGGTGGGCGATACTCCGCTCAATGATGTAAATCGCATTCGTACACGAGCAGGTCTTGCGGGTTTGGGTGCACTAGGTGGTATTGGTGACATTTTGAATGAGCGCTATTTTGAGTTGGCATTTGAGGGTAGCCGTCTTCATGACATCAAGCGCACCAGAGGTAGCCAATCGGGTACGCCTTGGAATAGCCCAAAGCTTATCTTCCCAATACCTCAAAGTGAGATTGATACGAATAAGAGTTTAACACAAAACGAAGGCTACTAATACCAGCCGCATTAAATTTAAAGAGGGACTGTCTGAAAAGATAGTCCCTTTTTGTTAGCACAATGATGCCAAAAATAGTTGCTGACTTTTATACTGGTAATGATTAAATAAAGGATTATTTGCTTGCCCAATCGCAGTATTGGTTGATCGACAGGAGTTATTTTTTTCAATATCTTTATGCGTATTGCTCGCCCATGAGTTCTGCCATGAAATTTTGCTTTTTTTTTATTCTTCTTGTTCCTCAGGTTGGATTTTGCCAGCGTACTCCGGTTGGCCCAGCTTTCATTTCCCCAAACGTAAATGGTGTTTTAACGGACCTTAAAGGAGAGCCAATTAAAGGCGGAAGTACCATTGCAGAGGATGGCTCACCTTTCTTCAACCCTGAATGGACACCCGGGAATTTACTACTTTCTAATAAAAAGAGGTATGTAGGTGTACTTGTCAAAATCAACCTTCAAACAGATCGTGTTCACTATCAGTATCAAGAGACCAAAGCCGAACGCGTAGCCGGAGAAGGTATTGTTCATGAGATTGAAATCAAAGACCCAACCCAACTTGATACTATCCGGTTTCGTTGTCAATACCCTTCCATTGACAAGCATGACGCGAAAACGTTTTATCAAGTTTTGACAAATGGGAAGATTCAATTACTAAAACAGATTAAAAAGATTTTTATTGAGGAGAAGGCCTTTAATTCGGCAACCGTCACGAGGAGATTTGATACGGATAAAAGCTACTATTCTTTTAAGGACGGGAAAATGATACGACTTAAGAGAACAAAACAAAGTGTCCTAGAAACCTTGGCCGACCAGAAGGATGCCGTTGAAAAATTCATATCTAACAATAAACTATCCATTAAGTCAGATCAAGACTTGGTGAAGATTTTTTCTTTCTACAACTCGTTTTAGATCCTCAGCAGTCAGATTTTTTTTGGCAATTTACTGATAAATAGTTGGTGACTTTTGTTGGAATAAATCATTAGACTTGGCTCATCAGCCCAAAGAGGAAGCAAGCTCTGCTAGAGAGCAACTTGTCAGCAATAGGGATAACGCTTATACGAAAAAAGAGGGCTGATCATTTGTTTGATCGGCTATCAAAAAAGCTAAAGAGTTATTATACTACTTCAAAACTCTCCACACTTGCTCTTTTCATATAGTCTTCATAGTCAAAAGGTATATCTCCACCTTCCAATAAACATCCTTCGGGAAGAGTGGGGTAAATTTCCTCGTAGGTTTTTACCATGTTCATAAACACCCTGCGGTACACGTGTGTTCGATTGATTTTATCCGGATGGTCTATGCCGGCCGCGCCAATAAGTTCCACAAAGCTTTCAACAGTATTCTTATGGTAGTTTGCCACTCTGGTTTTTTTGTCCTCCACAACCAAGCCTTTCATGAAGTAGGGATCTTGTGTGGCGACACCAGTGGGACACGTATTCTTATTGCATTCTAATGCCTGAATGCACCCTAACGCCATCATCATCGCGCGAGCGGTGTTGCAGGTATCTGCGCCCAATGCCATCGCTCGCACCATGTGGAAGCCACTTAGTATTTTTCCGGAGGCAATAAGCTTCATTTCGTTGCGTATGCCAAAGCCGCGCAACGCATTGTCAACAAACGCCAAGGCATCCAACATTGGCATCCCCACAGAATTGGAGAATTCCGGTGGAGCCGCACCCGTACCACCTTCGCCACCATCTACAGTGATAAAATCAGGATAGATTTTCAAGGCGACCATCGCCATACAGATCGATAAGAACTCGCTTTTGCGACCTACGCAAAGCTTAAACCCAACTGGTTTCCCTCCTGATAACTCCCTCAATTTTTTTACAAACAGGATTAACTCTTTAGGAGTTGAAAAGGCACTGTGAAAAGGAGGGGAGAACACGGTAGTACCCGGCTTCACCAAACGAATGGCGGCAATCTCAGGCGTGTTTTTAGATGCCGGTAAAATTCCCCCATGCCCTGGCTTTGCGCCCTGTGACAATTTAATTTCTACCATTTTTACATTGGACTTTGTTGCATTTGCTTTAAAAGCCTCCCCCGAAAAATTGCCATCTTCCGTTCGTGCACCAAAGTAGCCGGTCCCTATTTGCCAAATAACATCTCCCCCTGGTTCTAAGTGATATGGACTCAATCCCCCCTCGCCTGTGTTATGGGCAAAGCCACCAATTTTCGCCCCTGAATTTAATGACAGAATTGCATTTTTGCTGAGCGAGCCAAAGCTCATAGCAGATACATTTAACACGCTCATGTCGTAGGGTTGTTGGCATTCCTTGCCACCGAAACGAATTCGGGGACTATGATCCATTTTATGAAAATCTTTCGGTGCGATGGAGTGAGTGATCCATTCATATCCTTCTGCATACACGTTCAACTGCGTACCAAACGGAATCGTATCAGTTTGTTTTTTTGCCCGTTGGTAAATCACCGAGCGCTCATTGCGGTTGATAGGAGCACCATCTGTATCACTCTCCACAAAATACTGTTGAATTTTTGGGCGAAGATCTTCGAACACATAACGCAACCTGCCAAGCACAGGAAAATTGCGCCTGATCGACTGTTTTGTTTGGATCATATCGACCACCCCCATGTAGATGATGGGAATGATGATCACGAATGCAAGCAGCATATCGGGCCAGAAAAAAGACCAAACGATAAAAATGGCAGAAATAAATATGCTGCTAAGGATGAATAGTTTTCTCATAGAAATAAAGGGTTGGTAGTCAAATATAGAATTTTTTAAGGATGGCTGACTAGCCGCCTGTGGAAACTTGAAATTGAATTATGCCACTTTCATTGCCACCAGGCCTTTGCTCTTGTGAAATTTCACTTCAAAGTGCTGCAGCATGAAGTGGTTCATTCTATTTTCGGCAAGGTCGGCAGGTCGGTTTTCAGGCAAAAAAACAGTGAGATCCAGCACCGCCTGGATGAATAACTCTTGCCGGCAGAACACACGAATTTGACTTTCGAAAAAATGAGTCCAATCTGATTTGTATTTTCCCTGATGGTCTGAGCCATCCCACAGAAATTCTAATTGATTAGCTCCCCATTTGAAACGATAAACGCCTGCGAGGTTGTAATAGAAGTCCCCCAGGGGTTCGAGATTCAACAACCTATAGTTCTTGATCTTCAAACTGAAATCATCCGCTAAACCCAACGGATTTTGTTGCTGTTCATAGGTTTGAATAACCAGATCAAAAAGTTGAAAAAGCAATTGGTCCTTGAGCTCCAATTGGGCTTTTTCCAAGAGATAGTTCTTGTCGAGCGGAAAAAATTTTCGCAACACTCGTAAAGGGTTTTACAAAGCTAATAAAAATTGGCATTGGGAATTAGGTCTTAGGACTTTGGGGACAAAACCCAACACCTAAGCCCCAAATCCCAAAAACTACCTCCCCGCCTCCGTACTCAGCAATGGTCCATAAAAGATAGCATTCATCACCATCTTATTGGTGCCAAACCAGAAGGCGCGAAAGGCCAGGTTGTCAGTAAAGCCGATCACCCGGCCGCGCCCTAAAGCCGAAACCCCCAGGCAAGAAGAATTTTTGAGCTTGGCATAATTTGGCTTCGAGATATACCCGCTAAGCAGCGGAGCGTTTCCATAAGAGATTGGGTTAGCGTAAGCGCCAGTTGCTTTTTGCATGAAAATGTTGTTGGGTTTGAAGAGTGCAATTTTAGAGCTCGTGTAACCGTACAGCAAAGGATTCGTCAAGTCAGCATCTGCTTCAAAAATAGCTCCACTGGTTTCTTGTGCACCTCTATTTTCTTCAATGTCGGCATAGGGCTTTGTCTTCTGCCCATCTTTCATTGCTTTTTCGTCCTCTTTTTTGGTTTCAAATTTTGCCAGCCCTGCTGTATTGAACCAGTTCACGGCTGACTCAAAGCCAATGAGTAGCCCACCGGCTTGTGTCCATATTTTTAGTTTTTCTTTAGCCGCGTCCGACACAGTGCCATAACTTCCCTCTGGAAAAATAATCGTGTTGTATCGGTTGATATTGGTAGAGTTAAAAACAGAAACAGGGAGTAGTGTCACCGGAATTTGGTAACGGGTATCTAGCAAATGCCACAACTCACCGGCATCAGTTGGCGACACGTTGCCATCTACTAACATCGCTATCTCTGGTTTTTTCAACGTCAGAAAAGTCGGGCTACCTAAACTCACACCACGATAGTCGAGCCCCGTGCTCAATGCAAAAATATCCAGCCCGTCTTGATCAGCAATTTCTTTCATGTATTGCTGTAACTGCTCGGGGGAAACTTTCTCTTGATTTTCGACATGAATTAAAAGTGTGCCGCGTTCGAATTTTTTTCCATCGGCATAGAATGGCTCAGTAGTTACTTTTACCCTTACGTTTTTGTTGAGCAAGCGATAAGTCGCGCGTGGAGTGTAGTACCCAAACGGCTCAATCACGTAAGCATATTCACCTTTGCCAATGATTTTTCCTTGGGGCATTTTCAGTTCGGTGATTTTTTCTCCTAGCGAAATGAGTGTTTTTAACTCTTCATAGTCTAATCCATATGCTAATGGCAACGTCCAACTGCTGATATCATAAAATAGACTGTCTTTAAATTGTAGACGCTTTTCCACCATCGATTTTATAAGGCGATACTGTGGTTGATTGAACGGAATAACGTAGCTGCTTTCAGCCTCAAACATTTTTCCATTAACAGTTTGGCTGCCGTTGATTTTATGAATATCGATTTGCTGACGTGTTGCCATTTCTACGAAATGAAACAATTTCATTTTGTCTTTCGAACCAATGATGACTCCCTTTGCTACATCTTTGCCCGCTTCCGTGGCCGCATTTTTATAAAAATCGCGCTGGTATTCCAACAGCTCAACTCGCATTTCATTTACTGCTTTGAGTGTACTGAGCGCAGTAGTAAATTGATTTCGAATGGTGAACGGGAAGCGCAGTATACCATTGTTACTTTCCTGTGCGTGCCCGCGGGAACTAGCCTGTTCAAATAGAATACCAATTGCCCCTTGCACATCGGGAAAGGTGGAGCCTTTGCCGTAGTAAAAATCATCGTAGCCTTCTTGTGTGTAGTAAAGCGAACCAATTTCGTCCAGTGCTTTGGCGTGGTAGGTGCCAATTTTTTTTGTGAGTTCCAGATTTTTTTCGGGTGTAAGCGGGTGCATGCGCGAAGGGACTCCGGGTTGGAAGAAGAAGGTCGCATTGGTGCCCATTTCGTGATGGTCGGTGACGACATTTGGTTTCCACTGATAGAATTTTTTTACCCGAGCTTGCGACTCCGGGTGTTGCGCTACCAGCCAATCGCGGTTGAGGTCAAACCAATAATGATTGAACCGTCCGCCCGGCCACGCTTCGTTGTGTTCCGTATCGTTGGGATCGGCATTGGGTACTTTGCTTTTCCGGGAGTTTACCCAGCTAGAAAAACGTTGCAATCCATCCGGGTTAAAACTGGGATCAAACAAGATCACCGTGTTATCTAAATACTTTTCTATCTCTGGCCCTTGCGCGGCTGCCAAATAATAAGCCGTGACCAGCGATGCATTGGCACCGCTGGCTTCATTGCCATGTATGCTATGGCCCATGTAAAACACCACGGGCATATCTTTCAAATCAAGACTACCTGATTTTGTGGGATCAGTCAATTGCACATGTTGACTTCTTATTTGTTCTATATTTTGATGGTTTTTTGGCGAAGTGATGGTCAAAACCACTACAGGTCTATTTTCGTGCGTCTGACCAATCACTTCGAGAGAAATGCGATCTGAAGCCTTGTCCAGCGCCATCATGTAGTTGACCAGCCGATCGTGGGTAATATGCCACTCGCCCACCTCATGGCCAATGACCGATTGGGGCGTGGGGATTGCTGGGTTGTACTGGGTTTTTTGGGGTAAATAATAGGACAGTTGAACTTGTGAAACACTTTGAAAGGAAATTGTTAAACAAGCGATAAAAGCGAAGTAATTTTTCATTTGGATAAGATAGTAAATTGCGTTAAAGAATGGGTGTTTTATGCGTTTTTGCAATAGAATAAGGGATAAGCGGTATTTCAATGTTAAGTAATTGTTAACAAAACGCGTTAATAATTTAAAACATACATCGTACAGAGTTAGCACGAAAAGGATACTTTTGCCCCCGATTAAAAAACCAAAAAAGTATATGAGAAAAAATTTACTGCTGACTTTGGCGCTTCTCTTATCGGCAACGATGGGCATGATGGCACAAGGTATCACATCCGCTAGCATTAGTGGAAAAGTTACAGGTGCGGCAAGTACTGCAAATGCCGAGAGAAAGGTAGCAACTGAAGAGGAGCTTCCAGGAGCTAACGTGGTTGCTATTCACGTTCCATCAGGTTCCGAGTATGGTGCTTCTACGCGTGCCGATGGTCGCTACACATTGAATGGTTTGCGCATTGGAGGTCCATACACTATTAAGGCTTCTTTTGTTGGTTACAAAGACCAGGTGAGAGATAACGTGTTTTTAGAATTGGGACAAACTTTGGTCATCAATCTTTCACTTGCTGACGAATCTACCGAACTGACGGCTGTGGTTGTTTCTGGAGCTGTAGACCCAACCTTAAACTCAGAAAAGATCGGTGCTTCTACTAACTTTGGGGTGGGACAAATACAACGTTTACCATCTATTGGGCGAGATTTTTCAGATTTTACTCGATTAACTCCTCAAGCAGGTGGTGGTCTTAGTTTTGGCGGAAGAAGCGCACTTTATAACAATTTAACGATTGATGGTGCAACGGCCAATAACGTTTTTGGACTTGCACCTTTGCCAGCCGGCCAATCAAATACAACACCTTTTAGTATTGATGCGATTCAAGAGATTACGGTGCAGCTGTCTCCCTATGATCTTCGCCAAGGAAACTTTACGGGCGCAGGTATTAGTGCCGTTACACGCAGTGGTAACAATGAATTGGCAGGATCTGCTTATTACTTCTTTAGAAATGAAAGTTTTACAGGGTCTAAAGTGGCTGGGGTTGAATCTCCAATACCTAGTTTTAACTTCAATAACTATGGTTTCCGTTTGGGCGGGCCAATTATTAAGAACAAACTGTTCTTCTTCGTGAATGCCGAGTTTGAAACGAGAACTGACCCGGCCTATACATTTACAGCTCGGCCTACTGGAACTTCTCCGCAAGGAGCCACCGAAACTCAGGCATCTGCAGACAACGACCCGTTAACTGGTTTGGAAGGCTTAAAGCAATTCTTAATAACTAACTACAACTACAATCCAGGGGTTTACCAGAATTTTAATCGTGCAACCGAAAGCCAGCGTTTTGTAGCACGTTTTGACTACAACATCAGCCAGAATCATAAACTGACCGTTCGCGGAAACATTACGAATGCGTTTCAAGATGTTCCTCCCAGCGCTTCGGGTGGTTTTACAGGCGGGCCAGCGGGTGGTAGAGGAAATAATAACAACGTGTTGTCGTTTTCTTCTTCGTATTATAGAATTAACAACAACCAGTCGTCAGTCACGGCAGAGTTAAACTCGACTTTTAAGGGCGGCAAATTTACCAACAACCTAGTAGTTGGATATAGTGCTTTTCGCGATTTCCGACAAGATGCAGGGGGCATAAATACTCCGAACGTTCCATTGGTCGATATACTTGGACCTAATGGGAATAATCTTACCTCTTTTGGTCCGGATCCTTTTACACCCAATAATCTGCTGGACCAGGATGTAACGCAGATCAACGATTTTTTCTCGATGTATTTAAAGAATCATACTGTAACTATTGGAACAGCCAATGAATTGTATGGTTTCAACAACGTGTTTACGCCAGTAGTGAATGGCGTCTATCGCTACAACAGTATCGCTGAGTTCATCGGAGACGCAACGCCTTCGACTACGGCACTTTTCCGACCGACCCAGTTCACTACCCAATTTATTGGCGTTCCTGGTGGTGCTCCAGCCGTGGCAGCAAAATGGTCTGCATTGCAATTGGGCTTCTTTGCTCAGGATGAATACACTGCAATCAAGAATGTTAAGATCACAGCGGGTATTCGGGTTGATATCCCAACTTATTTGACTGATCTTCCTTCAAATAATTATGTTAATTCTCTTAGCCTAGGCGGAGAGCAATTGCGCGTAGGTGCCTGGCCGAAAGTTCAGCCTCTCTTTTCGCCAAGGGTTGGTTTCAATTGGGATGTGAAAGGCGATAGAACAACGCAAGTGCGTGGTGGTACTGGTCTATTGACCGGCCGTGTTCCTTTTGTTTGGTTGTCAAATGCCGTAAGTAATAACGGCCTTTTCTTCGGCCAAATCAATCCAATAGGAAATGCAGTTCCATTTACCAACAATGGCGATGGCTTGCCTTACGACTTTAGCCAAACACCGTATGTGGCACCTACTGAACTTTTTTCAAACCTCGCGACTGGAACACCTCAATTAATTACCAATTCGCTTGATCCTAATTTTGGCAGGCCAGCGGTTACAGCAGGTATCAACACGTTGGCAGAGAATTTCAAATTCCCTCAGGTGTGGAGAAGTAATTTAGCTATTGACCAAAAATTGCCCGGTGGCTTAGTTGGTACACTGGAATGGATATTTACCAAAGACATAAACGCTGTAGTAATGCGCGATGCGAACTTGGCACCGGCAGTTGCTACTTTGCAGGGTGATGGACGACCGTTGTACGGAGCCGCGGGCGGTAATCGTGCGATCATTGCTAATGATAGAAGATTAAATGGAGATATCACACAGGCTTTAGTATTGGATAATACCGACAAAGGATATCAGTGGAGCGTTACGGGGCAATTGTCAAAAACATTTAATGCCAATTTGCAATTGACTGCTGCCTATACCTACACCGACTCTAGAGAGATTAACTCTCAGGGTGGATCGACCGCGGGTGGTATTTTTTCTGCTCAGCAGAATGTCCTAGGTCCTAATAATTCTGGGCAATCATATGCTGCTTCGCTTCAACCACACCGTTTGATTGCTTACGGAACCTATCGAAAGGAATATTTTAAGAATTTTGCTACCACGATAGGATTCACTTATATCGGTAATTCAGGGAATAATTTCTCTTACACTTACAATGGTGATCCGAATAGTGATGGAACCTTTGGAAACGACTTGATTTACATCCCCCGCTCTCAAAGCGAAATATTGTTGACTACGGCCAACGCAAATGACAACAGAAGTGTAGATCAAATCTGGCAGCAGTTGGATGCGTATATCCAGCAGGATGACTACCTGAACGCTAATAGAGGCAAGTACGCAGAACGCAACGGTGCCATCGCCCCCTGGGTGAATCAATTGAACCTCAGTTTGCTCCAAGATTTTTATCTTGATGTAAAAGGAAAGCGTCATACCATTCAACTTTCATTGAATCTGCAAAATGCACTCAATTTGATTGATTCAGGAGAAGGTATTGTCAAGAGCCCGAACAGACCACAATTGCTGAATTTTGCAGGATATGAGCAACCACACACAGCTGGTTCTCTTGGCCAGCCGGTTGCCAACGCAGGGCCAGCAAGCACCATTGGATTGCCTTGGGCAGCAACTACGGGAAGACCTGTTTATACTTTCAATCTAAACGCTGACAATACCCCCTTAACCAGTTCTTATTTTAACAACACAGGAGTAGGAAGCCGTTGGCAGTTGCAGTTTGGTGTCCGCTATATTTTTTAATTTTTTAAGACAGAAAAAATATGAAATCAATACATAAAATTTTAGGACTGACGGCAGCGATGTCAATTTCATTGTTCTCGTGCGATGAGAATGACGGCATTAGAAAAGCCGACACGACAGTGGCTAGTCCAAGCACTAACACTGCGAATTTCTTTTTTGTGAATGCCACTACTGATGGACCGTCATTAGACTTTTTTGTCAATGGGTTGAGCCAAGGCACAGCCGCACTTGGAAGTGGATTAAGTGCAGGGTACAAAAATGTACCCATCACAACTCCGGGTCTCAATACCATTGCAAATACAAGCATAAGAGCAAAAGCAACCAGCGGAACCATCGGTGGTCGGTTGGGTAGCAACGATTTGATCTTCAGAGCAACTAATACAGGTATCGGAAATTTAGTGGCAGCACCCAATGCACGCTACACGTTCATAGCGGTAGATGAATTGGACCGCCCTGTTCCTTTGCGTACTTTCAGTTTGAATACAGTGACGAATGCGCTGGCAGCAGACATTACCTACTATAATCGAGTAACTCGTCAACAGATATCTAATGATGCATACAAAGCGTTGGCGCCTGCCGATCAATCTGGTTTTGTATCTCTAGGAACTATTCCAGCAGGTGTTTCTGACCCGGGAAGCATTCGTTACTATGCGATAACAGATACTTACCCAACGGATGCTGCGATTGCAGCGGCAGTAACTGCAAATCAATCATTTATTCGCTTTGTACATGCATCGCCTAATGCACCGGGTGTGTTTGTTCGATTAGTAGGAACGACTACAATACCCTTGGTTACTACTGCTGCCACAAATGTTATGTCTGTGGCTGGTGGATTTTCACCTTCTGCCGGTTCAAGAACAGCAACGGTTGCTTGGGGTGCAGCGGTTGCTACTAGTGCCGCACCAAACAATACATATACTGTGGAAGTCCATACAAATGCAGGTTTTACGGCCTTGGCTTTAAGTGTTCCTAACGTAACATTTACGCCCGGCAAAGTCTACACTATTGTAGCTCGCGGTTTAGTTGGCGGAACAGGTACAAGTGCTCTGGGTGCTGCAGTTGGCGTGCACAATTAATTTAACTTTAAATTAAAATATTATGAAGAAGATACATAGTGTAAAAGTTGCCCTTGCAATGGCCTGCCTCTTTTTGGCTGCTTCCTGCTCTGATAACTTCAATCAAGTCGCGCCACCCGCGGGAAAAACAATTGCAACGTTGGCCACAGAAAATGCTGATCTAAACATTTTGGTTGCTGCGTTGACTAAAACTGGCTTAGCAAGCACCTTCGCGAACAACAACTCAGGTGCCTTTACGGTTTTCGCACCCACGGATTTGGCCTTTGTTGCTTATTTCAACAGCCTCGGTGGAGCTTTCGCTACACTTGACGAGGCCGGTGTTATCAATTGGATTAATACAACATTGTCACCAACTTCCGCTACTTTGAATTTGGCCGGCCTTACCAACGTTTTGTTATATCACGTTGTTAACTCTGAGATTCCGTTTTCTAAAGTAACAGGTGCACAGGGTTTGGTTACGTTAAGCGGAACAGCTCGGCTATCAGTTTCTAAAGTTGGAAGCAATGTAGTATTGAATGCCAACCGTGCAGTGCAAAACTCTGCGGGCAATGGGGCTCAAAGCGTTACGTTAGATGTTGATGCTTCGAACGGAGTGATACATACTATTGATAGGGTCTTGATACCAGTTTCACTGGCAAACATCTGGATCGGAACTTCGCCCGCAACTGGAGCTGCTGTTGACCTCCCCGGTTTCAATGTAGATTACGCTACTCTAAACGGTGGCAAACCAGCTGTTACGGTCTTTTCGGTGACTATGCCGAGAAAAACAGACGGCACAATTGATGTAGCTGCTGCTGCTGTTGGATCTACAAATAATTATAATTTGCTTTCAGCGGCCATCGCACGAGCCGAGCTGGCACCAGTTATAAGGCCAATTTCTACGCCATTCCCAGATTTCACAGTATTTGCTCCAACAGACGCAGCTTTCATCGCCTATTTGGGTGCTGCAGATGAAACGGCAGCTAGGGCAGCCATTAATGGTTTAGCACCCGTGGCCTTGGCAGATATTTTGAAATATCATGTTGTTCCAGGGCGTATTGTTTCCACTGACCTTTCAAATGGCCAAGTGGTGACGACTGCATTAACCGGTGGTACATTCACAGTTAATATTGCTGGAAGTGTAATTACGTTGGTAGATAAGAATACAGGTGTTGCAGATCCAACTGTTACAAGCGCAAATAATTTGACCAATGCCGGAGTTTTGCATCGAATCGATGGCGTGCTAAGATCAAACTAATTTTCAACTCAAAGATTTTCAAAAAGGCCACCAAATCGGTGGCCTTTTTAGTTTGCCTCCATTTGCCTACTTTCAATAATGATAAGGTCGCGGGTCATTCGTTTTTTGCTTTTTTTAGCTCTTTTTTCCTTTGCCCATTGCCAACGCGGTGGCGAAACGCAGGCCTTTCTATCACAGCCGGCAGTCGAAACGGACTTGGCGGATATAAAAAAGCGCGGCTACCTCGAAGCAATCCTTGATAATAACTCCATCAGCTATTTCATTTATAAGGGTACTCCAATGGGGTATGAGTACGAGATGCTCCAATACTTTTGCAAGTCATTAAACGTGAAGCTGAAAATCCGTGTGATTTCCGGAATCGATGAGGCCATTACGAAACTCAACGAGGGCGGTGGTGATGTGCTCGCGTTTCCCCTTACCATTACAAAAGACAGGACCAATTATCTGTCGTTTTCCTCTGCACTTTATAGTACGCAGCAGGTCTTGGTGCAAAAGAAGCCGGCCAATTGGCGCATGCAACCGACATCGTTGGTCGAGAAACGATTGATTCGAAACCCCATCGACCTGATTGGAAAAGAAGTGCATGTACTGAAGGGTTCTTCGTTTAGTGAGCGAATGAAGAACCTCTCGCAAGAGATCGGAGGGGATATTCAGTTGAAAGAAGACAGCGCTACAGCGGAAACGGAATCGCTGATTAGACAAGTGGCCACGGGTGAAATTCAATATACGGTAACAGACCAAACCATCGCGATGGTTAACTCTTTGTACTATCCCAATTTGGATATAACTACCGTGCTGAGTTTACCTCAACAAATAGCATGGGGCATGCGCAAAAATTCTCCCGCGCTTCAAACAGCATTGGACACATGGTTGGCTAAGACTAAGCAAAACGGTTTGTTTCAAACGCTATACAACAAGTATTTTAATAATCCTCGTTTTTCGATTACCCTAGCTTCCAGCGACTACTCCTCGCTGACAGGTGATAAGCTTTCTCCGTTTGACGAAAGAATAAAAGAAGGAGCCAAACAAATTGGCTGGGACTGGCGACTGATTGCTTCAATAGTTTATCAAGAGTCGAACTTTGACCCCAAAGTAGAATCGTGGGCGGGCGCTATTGGGTTAATGCAGATCATGCCTGAAACCGGTGAGTTCTTGCATGTGGCCGATTTGTGGGATCCCAACCAAAATATCAAGGCAGGTATCCGATTTCTGAAATTTTTAGATGACTATTGGGCAAAAACGGTTTCGGACCCCAACGAGCGATTGAAATTTGTTCTGGCTTCTTACAACGTGGGCGCAACACATGTCATTGACGCACAAAAGTTGGCTCGAAAGAATGGTAGGAATGCAAGCCTTTGGGATGACAGCGTTGAGTATTTTTTGCTCCAGAAGTCAAACCCTAAATATTACCGCGACAAAGTGGTTGCTGCTGGTTATTGCCGATGTGATGGACCCGTTCGATACGTAAAAGAAATTCTAGACCGCTACGAGGAGTATAAGATACATATTGAAGCCTAGAAGATCAGTCTATTAACAATTTCTTCAAAAGGCAGGCTCAGCCAATTGTTTCCAATGCCGGGCATTTTCAATACGTCTTCCATAATTCTCTTTTGCTTTTTTCCAGTCTCATAGGCAACAGAGTAAGGAATATTTTCGTGAAAGGTGACCATCGAATAAAGCGGAATCCATTTATCGGGAAACAACTCATGCAACTTCGATTCAATCTTTTTACGGAGAATAAAATCTGCGTCATTGACCAAGTCGCGCATCTCGACAAAATTATCCAAGGCTAACTGTGCAATGGCATCAGCATTAGGCTTGCGTTGTTGTTGAAAAGAGGGGAACACCTGATCCCAGTCGTCTGCAAATTGATCGAGCAGTTGATTGAGAACACAACAGTCCTCAAAGCCGGCATTCATTCCCTGTCCGTAGAAGGGGACAATGGCGTGAGCAGCATCGCCAATCAACAGCGTTTTATTTCGAACCCAAGGATAGCAACGCATCGTTACCAATGAGGAACTGGGATTTTGAAAAAACTCTTCTAGTAGTTGCGGCATCAAAGCATAGGCGTCTGGGAAAACAGACTTAAAAAAATCCTTGACCTTTTCTTTTGTGGAAAGGGTTTCAAATGAAGTCTCTCCCGTAAATGGAAAGAATAATGTGAGTGTGAAACTTCCGTCCGGATTAGGAAGAGCAATTAGCATATAACTTTCGCGTGGCCAGATGTGCAAGGCATTTTTCTCCATTTGAAAAGAACCTGCCGCCCCTGCTGGAATGTGCAATTCTTTATAGCCGTGTTGAATATAATCTTGGGAGAAATTGAATTGATCAGTGAACTGCATCGCCAAGCGTACAGCCGAGAATGCTCCATCGGAACCAATGATCAAATCGAACTTTGAATTTTGAATGTTGAATTTTGAGTTTTGAATGGTGAGTTCTGTTTTTTCAAAGTCAACCGAGTTGATACGTTGTTCAAAATGAAACGCTACACCAAGTGATTCTGCTTTGGTCATGAGCACTTTGTTTAAACCACTTCGGGAAATGGAATTGATGTATTGACCCGCTTTTCCATAAGGTTGAAAATTTAAGTTTCCGTGTAGATCGTGGATCATGCGGCCGTGCATCGGAATGGCTTCCTTTTTCAATTCTTCGGCTAGTCCTACTTCTTCTAAGGCACGTATCCCGCGATTGCTTAGAGCCAGATTAATAGAACGCCCTTCGTAGCCAGCAGTCTTTCTCATATCGTTCCGCCTTTCAAAAACAGAAACTTGATAGCCTCTATTTTTTAGATAAATAGCAAGTAATGATCCTACTAATCCTGCACCAGTAATGGCGATGTGCTTTTGGGTTTTCATTTAGCAAGCGAGGCTTTAAAAATCTCTACAAACTTGAATACGTCTTCAAACCGATTATACAAAGGAACTGGAGCAACTCTAATGACACCCGGCTCACGCCAATCGGTAATGATGCCTGCCTTTGTTAATTTCTTAAAAACAGATTTTCCATTTTGATGCATTAAAATGGAAAGTTGGCAGCCATGTTGTTTCGGATCATCGGGAGTGATCACACTAAAAGAGGCATTTGTGTTACCAATTTGATTAAGCAGAAATGTTAAGTATCCCGTGAGCAACAAACTTTTTTCTCTGAGATTTTTTATCCCTGCTTTTTCAAATACCTGAAGCGATGCGAGCAGTGCAGCACCTGATAAGACCGGAAAATTGGAGAGCTGCCAGCCATCTGCACCAGGCATGGGAATAAATCCCTTTTTCATTTGAAACCGGTCTTTCTCATGATGCCCCCACCAGCCAGCCAACCGTGGAAGAGACGAATCATTGGCATGCCGTTCATGGACGAAGGCACCCGCTACACCACCAGGTCCTGAGTTCAAGTATTTGTAACTGCACCATACAGCAAAATCTACTTGATCTTTGTGGAGTTGCAAGGGTAAGTTTCCGATAGCATGTGCCAGATCGAAGCCGGCATAGGCACCTGCTTCGTGGGCCACTTTTGTTATTTTTTTGATTTCGAAGAATTGGCCTGAGTAATACTGTACAGCTCCGAAAATAACCAACGCTATTTGCTCTTTATTTTCTTCAATCGCTTGAAGGATGTCCGCTGTGCGCAATGTGAATTCTCCTTTTCTTGGGGCTAGTTCTATCAGTGCTGTGGTAGGATTCAAACCATGAAACTTCAATTGTGATTCAAAGGCGTACTGGTCTGAAGAGAAGGCCCCTGCTTCGGTGATAATTTTGAATCGTTGTTTGGTGGGGCGGTAAAAGGAAGCCATCATCAAGTGTAAATTGACCGTGAGTTGATTCATGGCCACCACTTCTGTTGGCTTTGCGCCTACCAACTTTGCCAACGTTTTCTTGCTAAACTTGTGATAATACAACCAAGGTCTTTTTGCATCTACATGCCCCTCTACACCGAGTGCTGCCCAATCGGTGAGTTCTTCAATGATAAATTTTTTCGCAGCAATGGGTTGAAGCCCGAGCGAGTTGCCGGTGAAGTAAAGAGCTGTTTTGCCATTTATCTTAGGCAAATGAAACTGTTTCCGGAATGACTTTAAGGGATCATTCTGATCTAGCTTTTTTGCAAACGAGATAGTTGATTCGAAGTGGACGGGCATGTGATTTATTAAGATATCAATTGTTTTTGGTGATGTTGCACATGGTAGATAGTAAAGTATAGCATCTCACGCAACGTGAGTTTGCCAAGCAACGGATGTGGTAATATGAGTTGATCAAGTTGCGTTTCTGAAAACCTGTCAATTCTTCTTGACAACGCCTGCACGACTTTAGAAAGGTTTGTAGATAGTTTTTCTACGGAGTCAGTTTTGGGTGGTGGTACAAATCTTCCGGAGGCACGACCACCTGCCTTTAGTTTGCTGTGATACCGCGCCACTAATTCTTCGTACGATCTTGACTTTCTGTTGGCCGTGCCAAAAATCAGCCGTAGCAAAAATGCTGGTAAACTTAAAGCCAGGGAAACAGGTGAAACACTTTTTACAATATGATCAAGAAGTTGGACCGCATTCCATTTTCCGGGGCTTGCGATAAGTAGCTGACCATCATTCAAAGATTGAATACTTTTTATGTAGTTGCTGTGCTCAAGTAGCACCAACCTCTTCAATTCATGTTTTTCCATATCAAACGAAGCGTTTGTCTGATTCCATTACTGCTCCGCAGTTTTTACATGTTCTTAGTTCTTCCGATCCATAAAAGTCGCGAAAGCGAGGTATAAAATCCTTTTCTATATTTTCTAGATGAAATTTATATTCATGAAGCTTGTGATTACATTTTTCACAAAACCACATCAGGCCATCATCTTCAGTCGTTTCTCTCTTGCACTCGATCACCAGCCCAATGGAGTTAGGGGTACGTATAGGCGAATGAGGGACACGAGCTGGTAGTAGAAACATGTCGCCTTCGTTTAAAGGGATATCTACTGCTTTCCCCTCTTCCTGAATTCTCACCGTGATGTTGCCCTCCAGTTGATAGTATAATTCTTCGGTTTCGTTGTAGTGGTAATCCTTCCGCGCATTAGGGCCAGCCACAATCATCACGATGTAATCCCCCGCATCGGCATACAAATTTTTATTGCCCACAGGCGGTTTTAAGAGGTCACGATTTTCAGCGATCCATTTTGTCAAGTTAAAAGGTCTGCGAATAGCCATAGCTTTTTGATTTGGAAATGATTTACGATCTTTAAAGGTAACCTTCTTTTATATTTACTGAAAATCAAATTATGGAACTGGATTTAAAAGGTAAAAGAGCTATTGTTTGCGGCAGCACCCAAGGGATTGGCAAAGCTTCTGCCATTGAACTAGCATTATTAGGGGCCTCCGTTACGTTGGTAGCCAGAAACGAGGAAAAGTTGAGATCAGTCTTGAAGGAGTTGTCAACTGGACAGGGGCAAGCCCATGACTACCTCGTGGCTGATTTTGAATTGCCTGACCAATTGAAGCAAGTGATACAACGATTTGCTAAAGACAGAACCGCTCATATTTTGATCAACAATACAGGCGGCCCTCCTGCCGGAACAGCTTTAGACGCTCCACCCGAAGAATTTTTGAAGGCTTTTTCGTCACACTTGATTTGTGGGCAAATTTTAGTGCAAGCATTAGTGCCAGGTATGAAGACAGAAAAATATGGGAGGATTATTAATATCATTTCTACCTCGGTAAAGATTCCCATTCGCGGACTTGGGGTATCAAATACGATTCGTGGCGCAGTTGCAAACTGGTCTAAAACCTTATCACTTGAGTTGGCGCCTTTTGCAATAACGGTGAACAACGTATTGCCTGGAACGACCATGACAGGTCGCCTGGAAACTATCATTACTAACAATGCAGCAAAGACCGGAAAGTCTGTGGATGAGGCAAAGCAAAAAATGATTGATGAAGTGCCGGCTGGCCGCATTTCTGAACCCCATGAAGTGGCGGCTGTTGTTGCGTTTTTGGCAAGCCCAGCAGCAAGCTATGTGAATGGTGTAAATTTGCCGGTCGATGGGGGGCGAACCGGAAGTTTGTAAATTGTTAAGCTAGCTTTAGTTATGCGAAACCTACTATTCTTACTGGCAACATTTTTTTCGCTTGCTGGTTTTGCCCAGCGACCGATTATTCAAGACGATTTTGCTGCCAATCGATTTGGTTGGGAAGAGAGTGCTACGTGTTCTCTGACAAACGGGGAATATATTATCAACTCAACGGAAGAGGGAGATGAATCTTTTCTCAATTTTTTTATTGACCAACAAAAAGATTTCGTCATCTCAGCAGAGGTTAATCAAAAAAATGGGTTAGACGACAACGGCTTTGGTATACTGTGGGGATCTAGTAGTGAAAACTTTAATTTGTTTGTCATCTCCTCACAGGGCGATTATGCTATTTACCATGGAGATCCAGCGTTGTTAAAAACATGGAAGCATCACGATGCCATTCGGGAGATGGGACTTGTCAATCAACTCAAAATCGAGTTTAAAACGGGGAAACTTTCTTTCTATGTCAATGGCGTTAAGATAGAGGAGCACAAGCCCATGTATTTCTTTGGAAATTCGATCGGCTTCATCACCTTCACGCAGATGCGTTTATCGGTTGATAATTTTTTTCTGGCACAAGATCAGACCGTTGTGTTGGCAGATGATGTTTTGAAAATGAAGAAGGAGAATTTGGGGCCGACCATCAACAGTGAGAACGATGATCTAGGCCCAATCATTTCTACAGATGGAAAATTGCTTTATCTCGCCAGGCAAAATGACCCCAACAATATGGGAGGTGTAAAAGATGATGAAGATGTGTGGCAAAGCCGATTCGAAAGTAATCTATGGACACCCGCTGTCAACATGGGCAAATCGGTCAACACTACGCATGCTGATAATTTATTGGCCGTGAGCGCTGACAATAATACGCTCATGTTTGAGGAGGAAAATCAATTGGCGGTAAAACATCGTACTGAAACCGGTTGGTCACCATTGGAAAAACTGAATTTGACTTTTAAAAATGAGTTGGATCATTTTGTGGCTTGTTTATCGTCAGATGGAAAAGCCGTAGTGTTTAGCGCCAAGCTGAAGGATAACATTTACTATGATGGTAAACGCAGTGAAGGCGATTTGTATGTGTGTATAAAAACGGATTCTAAAAATTGGTCAGCGCCCATCAACCTGGGTGCTTCCATAAACTCAATGGGTGAAGATACATCACCTTTTCTTTCGGCAGACGGCAAGACATTATATTTCGCAACAGATGGAAGGCCGGGTTATGGCAACCAGGATATTTTTATGGCGATTCGATTAGGCGAAAGTTGGACTGATTGGTCGACACCAGTCAATTTAGGGCCACAAGTGAATTCAGTATATTTCGATGCCTACTATACGTTACCTGCGTCCGGAGATTATGCTTATTTTGTTAGCTATGACAAAGGCTATGGATTGGCAGATATTTTTAAAATTAAACTCCATGCAAGCCACCGCCCAGCCCCGGTTACTTTGGTGAAAGGGAAAGTGCTGAGTACTAAAAATAGACAGCCACTGGCAGCCGCTATTCATTTTGAGAATTTGCGCACCCGGAGAGACATGGGAGAAGCACGCTCCGATCCGAAGACAGGCGCCTATCAAATCATTTTGCCTTTTGGTGTCAATTATGGAGTAAGAGCAACGCGAAGTGATTTCTATTCCGTTCATGAAAATCTGGAGCTTCCCATTGCCAAAGAATACAATGAAGTTCAGAAAGATTTGATGATGGTACCTATTGAAGTAGGCGAAACCATCAAGCTAAACAATGTTTTTTTTGAAGCCGGACTTGCTATTTTGAAATCCGAATCTTTTCCAGAGCTAGATCGCTTGGTAACAATTCTGAAAGAAAATCCAACCATCGCAATTGAGTTGGCCGGGCACACCGACAATCGGGGAACTGGAGATGTGTTGCTGAAGCTTTCCGAAGACAGGGTGACCACGGTTAAGGAGTATCTTGTCAAAGGGGGGATTGATAAAACGCGCATAGACGGGCATGGCTATGGAGCTTCTCGCCCTGTTGCGCAAGGTGACTCTGAAGAAGAGAGGCAACTTAATAGACGAGTAGAGTTTAAGATTACGAAGAAGTGATAAAGTATTGTTAAATTTGATTTATGGTTGACGAGTTAAAAAGAGCTATAGAGCGAGCTGAAAAGTTGTCTGCTAGCGAGCAGAAAGTGATTGCGCAACTTGTTTCGGATGAATTAAACTGGGAAAAAACACTAGAGGAAACCCAGAGCGAACTTTCTTTATTGGCGAACGAGGCCCTAGATCAATACAAATTGGGTAAGACAAAACCCTTTGAATTTTAACATTGAATTCTGTTACGACAGATCGGTTTAGGAAATCTTTCGAACAACTTCCTAGTAAAATGAAGACTAAAGCTAGGCAAGCGTATTCGCTTTGGAGACAAGAGCCTTTCCATCCCTCTTTGAATTTTAAACAGGTACACCAGCAAAAGCCAATTTATTCACTTCGCATAGGTCTTTCATTTAGAGCGCTGGGAGTGAAAGAGGGAAGTACAATCGTTTGGTTTTGGATTGGCTCGCACGAACACTACAACAACCTAATCAAACAGCTGTGACGGAAAAAATCTTAAACTATATCAACGGACAGTTGGTTGCACCCACTACTGGTAAATATTTGGAGAATTACAATCCTGCTGAAGGAAAAGTATATTCGCAGCTTCCTGATTCCGATGCCAGCGATGTGGCGCTGGCGGTGCAAGCCGGTCAAGCTGCTTTCGCTGGATGGTCTGTTATGCCACTGGCGAACCGAGCAGCCATACTTCAAAAAATTGCAGACTTGATTGATCGCGATGCAGATAAGTTGGCGCTGGCGGAAAGCATCGATCAGGGCAAACCATTGAAGCTGGCGAGGACTGTTGACATCCCACGTGCTTCAGCCAATATGCGTTTTTATGCAACTGCATCCATGCATGTTTCGTCTGAATCACATTTGATGGAAGGCGAAGCAATAAACTACACAACACGCACACCCATTGGTGTAGCAGGTTGCATTTCCCCCTGGAATTTGCCGCTGTATTTATTTACATGGAAAATCGCTCCCGCATTGGCCGCGGGTTGCACGGTAGTGGCGAAGCCATCAGAGCTTACACCCATGACCGCTTTTCTTTTTTCTGAATTGTGTATAGAAGCAGGCTTGCCAGCGGGTGTATTAAACGTTGTTCACGGACTCGGTAGTAAAGTGGGACAGGCTATAGTAGAACATCCGGCCGTTGCAGTAATCTCGTTTACTGGTGGAACGGTCACTGGTAAAACCATTGCAGCCACTGCCGCACCGATGTTCAAGAAACTTTCATTAGAGCTTGGTGGAAAAAATCCCAATATCATTTTTGCGGATTGCGATTTTGAAGAAGCTGTCTCAACATCTATTCATTCTTCTTTTTCAAATCAGGGTGAGATCTGTTTGTGTGGCTCACGCATTTTGGTTGAACGCAGCTTGTATGAACGATTTCTAACTGAATTTATAAATCGCGTGAAAACGTTGGTGGTTGGTGATCCATTGGAAGAGCAAACGCGGTTGGGCGCGCTTGTCTCTGAAGGACATTTGAAAAAAGTGATGTCCTACATTGACATAGCAAAACAGGAGGGAGGACAGATAGAATGTGGAGGAGTGCAAGTAAAATTGGCGGGCCGATGTGCAGATGGTTATTTTGTATCGCCCACCGTCATAACTGGACTAGATCAACAATGCAGAACGAATCAAGAAGAAATTTTTGGGCCTGTTGTGACCATCATGCCTTTTGATACAGAAGAAGAAGTGATTGCATTTGCAAACGCGACTGCTTACGGACTTAGCGCCACCATCTGGACAGAGAATTTGAAACGTGCCCACCGGGTGGCTCATCAACTCAAGAGCGGCATTATCTGGATTAATTGTTGGCTACTCCGCGATTTGCGCACGCCCTTTGGCGGCATGAAACAAAGTGGCGTAGGTAGAGAGGGCGGCTGGGAAGCAATGAAGTTTTTTACAGAAGCGAAGAATATCTGTGTGAAGATCTAATCTCTCTTTGTCACCCTACACACACATCTGAACCCCAACCAAGCCTCTGGCTTTAGATAGTGTTGTCTTTTTTTTATCTGGCAGCTTTGTAACTCATGTGCCCAGCTTCCGCCTTTCGCAAATCCTTTTTCTGAAATCAATTCGGCAGCATTACCAATCATATCAGCAACGCCAATTTCGTTTGGTGTGACGTGCTTTAGCTTCGCGTCTTTTTCTTTGTAGATGTTATAAATTGCAACAGGTTCTAAAAATCCATACTGCTGACCCATTGGAAAAGTATGCACGACATTGAAGATCGCTTCTTCGCCATTTCTTTTGTGCTCGTTAAAGCTTTCCGTAAATCGCTCTACATAACTTTTTGATGAATCTGGGATCAGCTTCAGATAGAATTCCAGCGACTTAAGAGTAGGTTTTGTAAAATAGGACTTGTAACCATACGGAAACAAAACAGGATCCAGATTTCCGGACGCAGCTAGCTCCCATTCCTTTTCAGTCGGCAAACTGTACTTAACTTGGTATAATCTCAATTTCTTCTTTTTACTTTTTTTAAGCATCTCGTTGACTTTAGTGGATCGCCAATTACAATAATCAATCGCCTGCTGGTAGCTAATCCCAACAACCGGATAATACCTTAGTTCAGCTGATGTTAAGTAGTGCCTGGTTCTTTGCCCAGTCTGGTCGTATTGCATCCATACGCTCGTGTCCGGGAGCGCTTTTGTATACACCTCTTTTGTCGAATCTTTTTTTAGGTAGTATAAGTATTCGAGCCAATGAATATTTGCGATCTCTGTTCGATCAATGGCCACGTTGTCGTATATCCACACACAATTGGGAGGGATGGGCAGGTCTTTTGATTTATTTTGAGAAAAGCAAGAAAGAGATATCAAAATGAAAACAAAGATCAGCGATTGAGTCATGAAGTGTAAACTTGGAATCAAATGATATATAGGTAAAGTTAAAAATATATTTCTCGGTTTTTAAGGGTATCTCTATATTGGTGAAGAATGAACTTCTTCGCCCACCAATCCATCTTCTTCACCGTTCTTGGCTACCCCATGAGCTACCTCGAGTTTTTCGGGACCCTCGCTGGGGCAATTGCCGTTTTCCTTTCCGCCAAAGCGAATGTTTGGAGTTGGCCGTTGGGCATAATAAATGTGGTACTGTTTTTCTTTTTGTTTTATCAAGTGCAGTTGTATCCGGATATGTTTTTGCAGGTGTTCTTTTTTGTAACCAACTTGGTGGGCTGGTGGCGATGGACAAACCCGCGACTAGGGGAAGAAGACAAGAAAAATCAGTTAAGGGTAACTAAGGTGGCACCTCGCGCCTGGTTGCTTTTTTTTATGATCGGGTTGATCGGTACTTTTCTATTTGGATCCCTGGCGAAAAACCTTCATTCATTCTTTCCATTACTTTTTAGTCAGCCCAGCGCCTTTCCATTTGCCGATTCGTTTGTTACGGTCATGAGCATTGTTGCTACGTACCTAATGGTTCAGAAAAAAATGGAGTGTTGGTTGGTGTGGATTTTGGTGGATGCTGTGGCATGTTATCTGTATTTTTCCAAAGGCATTATGTTAGTGGGCATCGAGTACGTGATCTTTTGTTTTATTGCTGCTTTTGGCTTTTGGCACTGGTGGAAAGAGTTTAGGGCATATTCTCCGGTCTATGAACAATAACGTAAAACTAATTTGCTTCTACGGACCAGAGAGTACGGGCAAGTCTACTATGGCAAAAAAGATGGCGACTTATTATCAAACCGAATTTGTCCCCGAAGTAGCACGGGAAATAGTATCATCCAACGATTTTACCCTTGATGATATAGTCAAGATTGGTAAAGCGCAAAACGAACGCGTGAAGGAGAAAATGAAGACGGCCAACAAGCTTTTGTTTTGCGACACGGATTTGATCACCACCCAAATATACTGTCGTCATTATTTGAAATCTGTTCCTGTCATCCTGTATGAATTGGAGAAGGAAATTAAGTACGATCAGTATTTTTTGTTTGACATCGATGTGCCGTGGGTGGGCGATGGCCTGCGTGATTTGGGTGACCAAAGAATAAAGATGTTTGACGTATTTAAATCGGAATTGGAAAAACGTTTATTGGATTTTACTTTCGTCACGGGCGATTGGACAGCCAGAGAGGCTATCGTAAAAAAGAAACTAGCTGAATGGTTTGAAATACACCCGTGAGACTAATGGTGTATTCCAATTTCTTTAAATGTTTTGGGTTTCATGTCTCCTTTATCAATCCGAATGCCAAGGCCGGCTCCCCAGAATAAATAGTTTGAGGTAGCGGCCCATCGTTTTCCACCATACACATCTACCTGAAAGCGTGGGGTAATCAGGTACGTGATGCCCGCATCGAAAGAGTAATTTTCGTTTTCGTTAATGGTGCGTAGCGTATACCCCTCCACAAAATAACCTAGTCGGTGTGTATGAAGGAAGCTGAGTGAAGCGGATAGCAGTATCCTTTTTTCCGTTTCACCGATCCAGTAGAATCCTGCATTGTAATTTAGGAAGACCTGTTTATGAAAAGTATTATTGAAAAGAAAAACAAAATCATAGGTGAAATCATGGCGGGTAGCTCCTGTGCCATTTGTAAAAAGCACATTGACTTCAGGTTGCAACGCGATAGACGGGCGCCAACCTTTTTCCTCTGCAATTCGATGTTTGATGGCTATGGAAGCAGCTGACACATGGTCAAATGGATCTTTAAAAGCAGAATCTACACGTGAATAGGTAAGACCCAGGCGTAGCTCCGTTTTTTTTCCGAGGCCAGTACGCAGCATAAAAACAGGTAGGTACAATTCATCGGCATCGTTGTTCTTATCCCATTCTGCGCCTATCTCAATTTGATAATGCCCGGGCCTGACTGTAACAGGCAAGTTGGAGACATCAGGTCGGTCGATGGAAAGATTTTCAAAGGGTTCTTTCTCTTGAGAAAAGACGGGACAAAGCTGTACTAAAAAAACACTTGCTAGAAGAAACTTTAGAAAAGCCATCCTAGTCGAATTCCGTAAAGTTGATTGCGTCCATTTTTATTTGGAAAGAAATTCGTGTTGTACACATTGGCCGTTCCCCAGTTACCGTACAGATCTATCTGAAAGATACATGAATTACCCGCATTGATATCCAAGCCGAGGCTCGCGTGAATGAAGAGATCTGTCTTATAATACCGGTCAGAATGATCTTCAATTAGATGGAATCCATCCTCGACACTTAAAAAAATGTATTTTGACTCGATGATTTTTGAAGGGATGACTCCCAACTCGGCATGAACTCGTGTGCCTTTGATAGGTTCAAATCCACGAAAGATAACAGCGATCGGTATTTCTAAATTGTAGAACTTGATCCTTGCGCGATGGGTGCTGTCAGGATCGCCCAGTCCGTTAAATACATCTGGCGTAATTATGCCTGCACCCTTTGCTTGAAACGTGACCCCAATAGTAGCGCCAATATTCTTTGTGAAATAATATTCCGTTTTTAGTGATCCACCAATGCTCGGTCTTGAAAAATATTCCTGAGGTAAATCAGAGCCAACAATATTCGCCAAAGCGTTGTTAAATGTGGCTCCCCAATAAAATTTTTTATCCCAAATAGATTTCTCTTTCACCGAATCGCGCTGTTGCGCCTCGGCAAGGGAAGCGGTCGTCAGCAGGATGACGACCGCGAGTTTGCTAATGGCCAAAGTCTTCATAGTCTTTCTTTTCAATGTCCTCTTTAATATTTGTCGATAAACTGTTTCTGTATCCCCACTCAAACACGAGCGGGAAAACCAATAACGTGAGAATGGTAGCACTGATCAAGCCTCCAATAACCACGATAGCCAGTGGCTTTTGGGTTTCCGATCCAATGCCGGTAGAAATGGCGGCTGGCAACAAACCGATGGCGGCCATCAGGGCGGTCATAACCACCGGCCGGGTTCGTTCTTCTACACCCCGCGCCAATGCCATCGACATGGGCATTCCGTTTATAATATTCTT
The DNA here is from genome assembly GCA_031400595.1 of Cyclobacteriaceae bacterium. GTDB lineage: Bacteria > Bacteroidota > Bacteroidia > Cytophagales > Cyclobacteriaceae > ELB16-189. The sequence goes on along the minus strand of JANNQG010000025.1, from coordinate 153,329 downwards.
CTTAAAAACAGAGATAAGGATCACGCCATTTTGGATACAAATTCCAAAGAGGGCAATAAAACCAATGCCTGCGGAAATACTAAAGTTGACCCCAGTTACATGAAGCGCAAGGATGCCTCCGATCAAAGCAAACGGCACATTCACTAGAACAAGTCCCGCATCTTTGGTATTACCGAACGCAACAAAAAGAATGAAGAAAATAAGTATGATACAAATGGGTACTACTTCTTTCAATCGCTTTTGTGCACGTACTTGATTTTCAAATTCGCCACTCCAGGCAATGCTGTATCCTTTCGGCAAGGTGATGGCTGCATTTACTTTTTCTTGTGCCTCAGCAATAGTGCTTCCCAAATCGCGCTCGCGTATGGAAAATTTAATGGCTATAAATCGCTTATTGTTGTCGCGATAGATAAAGGCCGGCCCTGTTACAGCTTTGATTTCCGAAATCTCTTTCAAAGGTACTTTGTTCCCCTTTAGAGAGGGTACTTTTAATTCCTTGATCTCTTGTTCCGACTGGCGATATTTACCCGCGTAGCGTACGCGTACATCAAATTTTTTCTCCTGCTCAAAAAAGCGCGTAGCGGTTTTACCACCAATCGCCATTTCAATCACGGCATCGGCATCCGCAATGGTTACGCCATAGGCAGCCATTTTAGATTGGTTTAACACAATGCTCAACTCTGGCTGACCCAAGTTGCGTAAGATCCCAAGATCTTTCACGCCATGTACCGTTTTCAATATCTGCGATACAGAGTCTGCCATTGAATTCATTTTCTCTAGGTTGTCGCCAAAAATCTTGACGGCCAATGACGCGTTGATCCCAGCCACGGCCTCGGCTACATTGTCAATAATCGGTTGCGAATAGTTGTAAACCACTCCTGGATACTCCCGTAGCTTTTTATCCATTTCTTCTATCAACTGATCTGTAGAAATTTTACGGTTCCATTTTTTCTTTGGCTTTAGGTTCACCTGGCACTGTACGTAAAAGAAGCCCGATGGATCTGTGCCATCATTGGATCTTCCTATTTGTGATAGAACCGATTCTACTTCGTCAAACTCATTTAGTTTTTCCCTGAAAATGGAAACAAATTTATTGGTTTCATTGATGGAACTGCTCATTGGTAGTTTGGCCTCTACCCACAGTGCGCCTTCATTTAATGTGGGCAAAAATTCTGACCCTAAAAAATTGAACGAAAACAGACTTGCCGCTAAAATGAGCATAGCCCCAATGAAGCTTTGAACTTTGTGACGATAGGTGAAATTGAAACCACCGGTAACAATGCGGTTAAAAAAGTTCACCACAGGATTATTCTTTTCTTTTACATCCTTTTCGAACAGAATACTGCACAGCACAGGCACGAGAGTCAATGTAAAGAATAAGGCGCCTAGGAGTGCAAATCCGAGTGTGTAAGCCAATGGTGAAAATAATTTTCCTTCTACTTTTTCAAAGGAAAAAATTGGGATCAAGCTGGTGATGATAATGAGTTTGGAAAAAAACACAGCCTTGCCTAGCTCTGAACTGGCTTTCTTTACCAATCCAATTTTTGATAAACTGTTGTACTGCTCCATTCCCAATTCTTTTGCACGGTGGGCAAGCAACACAAACAATCCTTCCACCATCACCACCGCGCCATCGATGATAATTCCAAAATCGATGGCTCCCATGGAAAGCAAATTGGCAGACATGCCTTTGGCCTTTAAACACATAAAGGCAAATAGCAATGCCAACGGGATGATCACCGAAACGATAACGGTACTACGCCAGTCCAACATGAAAATGAAGACCACAAACGTCACGAACAAGATACCTTCAATTAGATTTCCCAAAACTGTTTCGCGGCAATAGTCCATCAGCTTATCACGATCGTAAAACGTTACCATCTTGATGTCAGAGGGAAGTGTTTTTTCGTTGATTTCGGCAATCTTTGATTTGACCCTTTCTAGTACCTGAGCAGGATTTTCTCCTTTCCGCATCACAATAATTCCCTCTACAACATCGTCATTTTCGTCTAGGCCTACACGACCCACCCGGGGCAATGCACCCTCTTGTACTTGTGCTACATGGCGTACCAAAACGGGTACATCTTTAATCGTAGAGATCAGAATGTTTTCAATGTCTTCGATACTGGAAAGCAATCCAATACCTCGCACAACATACGCCTGGCCGTTTTTCTCAATAACATCACCACCTACGTTGATATTACTTTTTGCAATGGCTTCATAGACTTCCAGAGGCGTGATGTCATACTTGGAAAGCATCAATGGATTAACATTTACCTCATATACTTTGCGCGCACCACCAAAAGAAACAATATCGGCTACCCCGGGCACTGCCCTTAGCTGACGATCGATTACCCAATCTTGCCAAGCGAGCAACTCACTTGTATTGCGATCGCTGGCCAAGGTATATCTGAAGATTTCTCCGGTGGGGCCATAAGGGGGCTGCACATCTGGATCCACTCCGTCCGGCAAATTCACGTTCCGAAGTAAGTTATTCACCTGCTGGCGGGCAAAGAAGTCCTCGACATCGTCTTCAAAAATGATTTTGATGACCGATAACCCAAACATGGAAATGGATCGAACACTGGTCTTTCGCTGTACGGAATTCATCGCCACTTCAATTGGAATACTCACCGAGCGTTCAATTTCTTCAGCGCTGCGTCCATTCCATTGTGTGACAATGATGATTTGCGTATTGGTGACATCAGGAAACGCCTCGAGCGGGGTCTTTAGATAACTCCAAACACCGGCAATCACAAGTACGCCCGTAATAAAGAACGTGAAGAATTTGTTCTTTAGTGAAAATGAAATAATTCCTTTAACTAAATTTTCCATTTTTTTTTACTAGTCGTTTAAGGCATCATAGACTAACAACTGGAACTTAGTCATCACTTGCTCCCCTTCCTTCAAACCGCTCTCTATGTAAGTTACTCCGCTCTGTTCTTTAAAAATCTTTACTTCGCGTGTCTCCAACTGATCATCACTTTTATAAACCATGACGTAGTACCTACTTTTATCAAAAATGATAGCCGTTGAAGGAACTGTAACCTTAGCAAACGCTTCTTGGTAGAGTACTTTTACTTGTGCAAACATTTCTGGCTTTAATTCATAATTCGGATTGGCGAGGGTGACCCGGGCACGCAGGACCTTTGTTTCTGAATCGATGATGTTGAATATCTTGTCTATTTTTCCTTTATAGATTTTGTCGGGGTATGCCGTGGTTACAATTTCGGCTGCATACCCTTCTTTGATTGTTGGAATATCGGACTCATAAACGTTGGCCATAATCCAAACTTCATCCAGGTTTCCAACCACAAACACTGGGCTTATGTCTTCCGTGCGCAATTCCATATTCAAGGCAATATTTTTGGTTAGGATAATACCAGAAACAGGTGACTTGATTGGGTAAATAGATTCTTTTCCCGCGCTATACATGTCTAAAACGGCTCGTGTGCGTTCTACCTCGCCTCGGGCGCTTTCCAACTCTTTTCGTGCGTTAATCAGCTCTACCTCAGAAATATTTCCTGTCTTATACAGCTGTTCTGCCACCGTTATGTTTTTATCGGCAACCCGTAGCTCCGCCTCAGCCTCCACGCCTTCGCGGGTGAACCCAGCTATTTCCGGGCTACGGATAACAGCCATTACCTGACCTTTTTTAACATAGTCACCAAGTTCCACAAACAATTCGCGCACGAACCCGCCAGCCAGAGGAAAGACGCGCGCCACCTTGTCTTCGTCCATGGTAATTTTTCCGTTCAACGAAAGTTCACTTTTCACTATTTCTTTTTTTGCGATCGCTAGCTCTTTTTGCTTCGACAAGGTTTCGGTGAGGCGAAAAGCTACAGGTGCGACTTGCTCCGTTTTTTTTGAACACGCTAGCGAAGTGAAGACAAAAAGCGAGATGTATATATTAATTTTCATACGTAAGATTTCTTAATTGGTTAGTTCTTTTCCCACTGAAAAATGCAGTTGATTGATCGCTTTCAAGTAGGTATTGCGCAGATCGATGTACTGTGTTTTGTTGATGATATAAATGCGTTGCAAATCAATGAACTCCAAAATGTTTATATTCTTCTTTTGATAGTTTTCGTTGGCATTTATGTTCAGGTCTTCTGTTTGTTTCAAAAATTCCTCAGTATATTCTTCAAACCCACTTTTACTATTGAGAAATTGATCATACGCACTCGCCACATCGTTGCGCACCGTATTCTCAGATAAATAGGAGTTTATCTCTGACTGCGCAATTTTTGACTTAGCCATTTTTATATTCCCTTGGTTTCGATTAAAAACTGGAATATTGAACTCCAGATTGACCCCCTGATAAGGACGCACGTAGTTGCTTCCCTTATCGTGTGGTTGATAGGCAATATTAAAATCAGGTACTGCAATAGATCGTTGTAGCTGTAAATTTCTATTTTCAAACCTAACTTGGTTTCGATTGATCAAATAGTCAGCCCTGTTTTCTAGGGCATCATCGATGAGCAGACTCAAAGAATTGGGAATGGCTATTTGCGGATTTTCGCGAAGAGCTTTTACATACACTTTTTCGTTTACGTTCAACAGGATGCGAACCGCACTTAGTTCGTTCAGAACTTCGTTTTTATTTTGAATCGCTTCTGCCCGTACTGCAATCTGCTCGGACTTCAAGCGAAGCACCTCGTTCGGTGCCATGGCGCCTATTCTCAGCCGTTCCTCAGCACTCTGTATAAGTTGGTTATAACGCCTTACCGTAGACTCATAAAGCGCCTGTTTTTGTTGAGCCGCTTTCAAGTTAAAAAAGTGAGTTCCTAAGTCATAAAAGAGACTGCGAAGTACGTCCTGCACCTGAAGCTTACTCTGCTCGACACCGAGTTTGGCTAATTTTACGGTGTTGGAATGTTTGCCCGATATGGAAAACAATTGCTCAACCTGTACCAGTCGTTGATTATCCATATTGAAATAGCTGTTCTGCTCGTTGCTGTAGAGGTCTTGATTCCAAACAAAGTTGGGGTTACTCCAAAGTTTGGCTTGAATCAGTTCTGCATCTGCAATATCAACAGCATAACGGTTTGCGATCAGGGCAAGATTTTGCTTTACCAACAATTGCTTGGCTTGGGTGATTGTAATTGTCAATGTGTCTGTTCTCGATTGCTGAGCTACAGCATCTGAAACTGTAAGCCACAGCACACATATTGCTATGAGTTGCTTCATTTTTTAAAAAATATAAAAGGGTTGAACCTGAAGAAAATCTCCTCTGATATGAGTAGGAAGTAAGGAGAGTAGAGGAATGCTAAATCAACAGTCTACTGTATCTGATATAAAAGTAGTGTGTCAGTTCTAGTTGATGTTCCTTAAGTGAAATAGGTGCCTTTAAAGACTTACGGATAGTAAAACTTGTGTGTGTGGTGGCATTGGAAGAGAACTGTTCTTGCAAACGACTCGCAGTGTTTTCATTTTCGGACGTCCGTAGAAAATAGTTATCATTATTCTCGGGCGCATTTTCATAACTAATCTTGCCACGATCAGATTGGCAAAGTTGCTGAACGCTCGCAGAATAGACGGAATATGCGTTCAGCCCAAATAGCAGAATTAGCAACCAAAACGCATTTCTTTTTTTGCCGAAGTTCATCTTACGTGCGCAAAAGTAATACTAAACGGTTAAAATCAAATCGTGACAAGAAGATTTACGTTTTACTAATTATCCGTACAATCGTTTGTGGGCGCTAGCCCATTTCACTGTTTGCCAAGTCGATGCCCACTCAGAGCATAAAACAAAATATAGGCGTAACAGGGCGCTACGATCCAGAAAAAAGCCGAAGGAGGCCCAAGTGTAGGCACGATCCGGGCATAGATTTGAGGCAACACCGCACCACCGGCAATGCCCATGACTAGTAGGGCTGAGCCGAGCTTTGTAAACTTTCCAAGGTTTTCTATTGCTAACGGAAAAATGGCCGGCCACATTAGCGCATTGGCAAAGCCCAGCAAGGCAATGAAGACAATGGATGTATAGCCCGTGCTTAAAAACACACCGAGGCTAAGCACAATCCCGGCAATTGCAGATAACGCCAACGCATTTTGTTGCTTTATGTATTTAGGGATAGCGAGTATTCCAATGATATATCCAACCACCATTGACCAAAGTGTATACGAGGTAAACACTTTTGTTTCATCTAACCCAATGCCAATTGCTTTTCCATAGGTGCCGATGACATCCCCCGCCATAACTTCTACGCCAACATAAAGGAACAGACACAAAATGCCCAGCATTAGGTAAGGGATTTGAAATATACTTTTATGTTGGGTTTGGTTGTCGGTAGTAGTTGATCCATCGGTCTCAATTTCCGGTAGAGGCGAAAGCCAAATCATCACCGCCAATGCGATCAGTACCGCTGCCATGACGGTATAGGGAACGATCACTCTTTCTGAAAGTGCTTGAAGCAAACCAGTTTTAATTGCCAAGTCGGTGGTAGCGCTGATTTGAGCTTCTATGCCTGTAGCATCTTGTAATACAATGGCGCCCAAAACTAACGGGCTTAATGCGCCTGCTACTTTATTGCAAATGCCCATAATGCTGATCCGTTTGGCTGCACTTTCTATTGGACCAATAACAGAGATGTATGGGTTCGAGGCTGTTTGCAAAAGTGCCAACCCCATACCCTGAACGAAGAGACCTGTAAGAAACAGCGAGAAACTTCGCTGCATGGCTGCAGGTAAGAACAGTAAAGCTCCAACAGCCATGACGGCTAGTCCAAGAGACATCCCCTTTTTAAAACCCGTTTTGGTCAAAATAAAAGAGGAAGGAATGGCGAGAAAAAAATAAGCCATATAGAAAGCAAAAGTGACAAGTAATGCTTCCGCATCAGTCTTTAAATCGCAGGCCAGCTTTAAAAATGGGATGAGCGTTCCATTCAACCACGTTACAAAACCAAAAATGAAAAAGAGTACGCCAATGATGGAGATGGAAAGCACATAATTCTTATTTGAACTCATAATCTAAAAGTATGATGGTAAAGCCTTATTTTTGAACCCGTATCCTTCTTTCGCTATGTAAGCTTGAAAGTTGGCAATTTATTTCTGGTTTCAATATATCACAGTATCAATATGGAAGTAAAAAAATCAAAAAGCTTGTTGGTTATGGCCGCGGGCATGGGTAGCCGGTATGGTGGAATAAAGCAAATTGATGGATTTGGCCCGAGTGGTGAAACCATCATGGATTACTCTTTGTATGATGCAATTCGGGCCGGTTTTACAAAAGTGGTGTTCATCGTGCGCGATGAGATTAAATCAAATGTAGAAGAGCTTTTTCTCCCCAAACTAAAAGGGAAAGTGGAAGTTTTCTTTGAGGTTCAATCGCTGGATCGCTTTGTACCTAAGAATTATGGAAAGGTAGACCGTAAGAAGCCCTGGGGCACAACACATGCCATGCTTTGTGGCAAGGAGGTCATCAACGAACCCTTTGCCGTGATCAATGCCGATGACTTTTATGGCAAGGAAGCTTTTGAATCCCTGTCTTCTTTTTTTGATACGGCAGCACCCGATCATCACGCCATGGTAGGATACACATTAAAGAATGTGTTGTCAGAGCATGGAAGTGTGTCGCGCGGAGTAGCAGAAGAGCGAGATGCACAAGGATTTTTGAAAAAACTGAGTGAGCTTACAAAAATTGTAAAAGAAGGCGGAAAAATTATTTCTAAAGAGGATACCGGTGATCGTGAATTAGATCCGTTGTTTCCCGTTTCTATGAATTGCTGGGGCTTTCAACCAGGCGTATTTGCTGTCGCTGAAAAGATGTTTCACGAGTTTGCAGAGAAAAACAAAGAAAATCCTTCAGCGGAATTTTACATTGCACTTTTAACCAATGAGCTTATCAAGCAGAATTTGGGCAAGGTGCATATTCTTGGTGGTGGGAAAACCTGGTTTGGAGTGACCTACAAAGAAGATAAAGAAGAAGTGTCCGGGAAAATCAAGGCCTTAGTAAATAGTGGAGTGTATCCATCAAAGTTATGGCAGTGAGTGCCAATCGTTATTCGGGCAAAGCCCACAATTCTAACTTCCGACTTCTAACTTCTATATTCTTTTTTTAAATGGAAAAAGCAGAAACAATTTTTGGAACGCGGGCCGTCATAGAAGCTATCAAGGCAGGACGTGAGATTGAAAAGATTTATATTCAGTCTGGGCTAAACAACGATTTGATAAAGGAGCTGATAAATACAGCGGCTACGCATAAGGCGCCTTATTCATTCATTCCTCAAGTTAAACTAGACCGGCTTTCCAATAAAAATCACCAGGGAGTTGTTTGTGTATTGTCCGCGGTTCAATATGTTCCACTGGAAAATATTATTGACAAATGTTACAGCGAAGGTCGTGAGCCGTTTTTTTTGATCGTTGATAGAGTTACCGATGTTCGCAATTTTGGCGCATTGGCGCGCACGGCCGAATGTGCACAGGTGGATGCGATGATCATTGCCGACAAAGGAAATGCGCCCATTACAGGCGATGCGATGAAGACATCGGCCGGAGCACTCAACCATTTGCCGGTTTGCCGAGTGAAGGACATGAAGAAAACATTTCAATTATTGAAAGACAACGGCATTCAAATTATCGGGTGCACAGAGAAGGCTACAAATACCATCTATCAAATTGATTTGAATACACCTATCGCCATCATACTTGGATCAGAGGAAGATGGTATTTCACCGCAGATGTTGAAAGATGCTGATCACCTCGCCAAAATTCCGTTGATGGGAAGCATTGAATCACTAAACGTTTCCGTTGCCGCAGGAGTTATTGTTTACGAGAAAATCCGACAGAGAGACTACAAGTAATCGCTACTGTTTGGTTTGCTCTTCAGGTCGTTCACAAATTTTCGAAAGAGATCTTCCTTATCTTTTTCGCACACGATCACCACATTGCCAAATGCGCCTACCAAGTAGCCGTTGAGGCCCTGTGTAACAACCAACTTATTCGCATCACCTTTTATGATCGAATTACGTGTCTCGTAGGTGAGTGCATCCACTCCAATTACATTATTGTTCGAGTCTTTGGCTGAATATTCGTACAGCGATCCCCACGATCCTAAATCCGACCACGCAAATTCACTCAACCAAACGTATACGTTGTCAGCTTTTTCCATGATGCCATAGTCAATGGAAATATTCTTGGTCTGCGAGTATGCCGCTTGTATCGCCTGCTTTTCATCGCTGGTGGAGATACTAGGTGCCGCCTCATCAAAGATCTCAGTCATTTCAGGCAAGTACTTAGCAAAGGCATGATGAATTGCTTGCACACCCCAAATAAAAATGCCTGCGTTCCAGACGAAATCACCGCTTTCCAAAAACTTGTTGGCCAGCGCTAACTTTGGTTTCTCTGTAAAGGTTTTTACCTTTTTTAAGGTGCTTTTGTTTTCGATATACTGGATGTAACCATAGCCGGTTTCGGGCCTGGAAGGCTTGATTCCCAGTGTAATCAACTTATCCTGGTTTTTTGCCTGTTCGGCAGATTTCAGAATAGTCTGTTGAAAGTCAGATTCGTTTAGAATAAGGTGATCTGTTGGACTGACTACTACCAAGGCTTGCGGATTGATTTTGGAGATCTTATGGCACGCATAGAGAATACATGGTGCCGTGTTCTTCCTCATGGGCTCAGCCAATATTTGTGACTCAGATAACGAAGGCAACTGTTCTTTCGTCAACATACGATGCTCTTCATGTGTGACCACAAAAATGTTTTCCGGTGGGCAAATGGGCAAAAAGCGGTCATAGGTCGATTGAAGAAGCGTTTTTCCCGTCCCTATCACATCTAAAAACTGTTTTGGCTTGGCATTTCGGCTATAGGGCCAAAATCTGGTTCCAACTCCACCTGCCATCAACACCACAAAAAGATTAGTATTCATTCGAAAATAGCCTTTATAGATTTTAAACCGCTAAAATAGTGAACTCTCATCAATCTTTAGCCGGATGCAAACGTTGCCACACACGCAAATAACCAGTGATCAAACAATTTTTCCGTTTGTAGCACTAATGAGTGAATTTTTCGTTGTAGGGTAATTATGCAATAATCATTTATATCCTACATGCTTTGCTTCTTGTCGGATTTTTTTTATTATCTTCAATTTCCTAAAAAAAACAAATCAGAACTTTATTACAGGGTATTATGGTAGTGGCAGAAGAGAAAGATGAACTGAAGGCGAAACTCAAGGAAATATTCGGCTACGGAAATTTCAGGGGAAATCAGGAGGTTGTAATCAGAAATATTCTTACAGGGAGGAACACATTTGTAATTATGCCCACTGGGGCTGGCAAATCGCTATGTTATCAACTTCCCGCTATGATGTACGATGGGTTGGCCATTGTTATATCACCACTCATTGCGCTCATGAAAAATCAAGTTGACCAGATGAATGCGTACGGGGTCAACGCGAGATTTTTGAATTCGACACTCAGCAAAGGAGAAATAACAAAACTCAAGAAAGATTGCGTGTCGGGTTTAGTAAAACTCTTGTACGTAGCGCCCGAGTCGCTGAACAAAGAAGAGAACATTGAGTTTTTGCAAAAGGTGAATGTGTCTTTTGTTGCCATCGATGAGGCTCATTGTATTTCAGAGTGGGGTCATGATTTTCGCCCTGAGTATCGCAGGATCAAGACGATGATTGGGCAGCTTGGCAAAAAGTCAGTCATCGCTCTGACAGCTACCGCAACGCCAAAAGTTCAGTTAGATATTCAGAAGAATTTGCAGATGGAAGACGCAGACGTGTTCTTGTCATCGTTCAATCGCAAAAATCTGTATTACGAAGTGCGCCCTAAAAAGGAAACCAAAAAGCAACTCATTCGCTTTTTGAAAGAGCACAAAGGGAAATCAGGAATCATCTATTGCCTCAGCCGTAAAAAAGTAGAAGAAATTGCGCAGTTGTTGAATGTAAATGGATTTAAGGCAGCACCGTATCACGCTGGTTTAGATCCGGATGTGCGCATGAAAAATCAAGATGATTTCTTGAACGAGGAAGTGGACATCATTACAGCTACAATTGCGTTTGGGATGGGCATTGATAAACCGGATGTTAGGTTTGTGGTGCACTACGATGTTCCGAAATCATTGGAGGGATATTATCAAGAAACCGGACGCGGAGGTCGTGATGGTTTGGAAGGCATCTGTTTGATGTTCTACAGCCACAATGACTTGAATAAATTGGAGAAATTTAATAAGGATAAGTCAGTACAGGAGCGGGAGAACGCGCGCATTTTATTACAGGAGATGGAGTTTTATGCCGAATCGCCCGTTTGTAGGCGCAAGCAACTGCTCCACTACTTTGGTGAAGAATATAAAGAAGCCAATTGTGGCTCATGCGACAATTGTTTGAATCCACGCGAGCGGTTTGAAGGCATGGAGTTTGTGAAAATCGCTATTGAGGCCGTTAAGCAGACCACAGAGCGGTTTGGTCTTGCGCATTTGGTGAATGTGATTCGCGGCACCGAAGACGAGTACGTGAAAAGCTATGGCCATTTTGATTTAGCGATCTATGGAAAAGGCGACACGGAAGATGCCGATTTCTGGAAGGCCGTCATTCGTCAGGCATTGATCTATCAATATTTGGAAAAGGACATTGAAAACATAGGAGTGCTAAAGATCTCAGAGAAAGGGCATGCTTTTCTGAAGAAGCCACACTCCATAGAATTAGCGAGAGATCATGACTTCAGCACTGAAGTAGGCGAAGAAGAGTCATCCGAGCGGGTGATCATCAACTCAAAGTCCTACGACATAAAATTGTTCGAAATGCTGAAAGCGCTTCGCAAGAAGATCGCCAAAGAAAAGGACTTACCACCTTATGTTATCTTCCAAGATCCTTCATTGGAAGAGATGGCTACTACCTACCCGACCAATAAAGAAGAGTTGGCTTCGGTGAATGGGGTAGGCATGGGTAAGGTGAATAAGTTTGGTAAAGAATTCATTGAGCTAATTGAAAAGTATGTAGATGAAAACGATATCGAGACGGCCTCTGAGGTGGTGGTGAAGTCTTCAGTCAATAAATCGAAAATAAAAATATTCATCATCCAGCAAATCGATCGCAAGGTGGATTTGGAAGAGATAGCAGAATCAAAAAGCTTGACGTTTGATGAGCTGTTGACGGAGATGGAAAATATTTGCTACTCTGGCACAAAACTTACGATTGACTATTACATCGATGAAGTGCTGGATGATAATAAGCAAGAAGAGATTTATGATTACTTCCTTAATTCGGAGACCGATAGCATGGAAGAGGCGATGGCAACCTTGACGGATCAATCGGAGGATGATGTTCGTTTGATGCGCATCAAATTTTTGAGCGAGTACGCGAATTAATTTTTGTAAAAGAATCGATAAGCCCTTTGAATGTTAACATTCAAAGGGCTTTTTTTTTAGAACTTTTGTCAATTCCAACTTATATTTGAAGCTTAAGTGTTACTATGAACATTCTTCTTATCGGCAACGGTGGCCGCGAACATGCACTCGCTTGGAAAATCAAGCAAAGCCCATTGTGTGAAAAACTATTTGTTGCCCCCGGTAATGCTGGGACTTCAATAGTTGCAGAGAATGTATCGATTGGGGTTAGCGATTTCGAAAAATTGGGAGCATTCTGCCTTGAAAATAAAATTGAGTTGGTAGTGGTAGGGCCAGAAATTCCCTTGGTAAAGGGTATTCGTGATTATTTTGAAGCCGATCCAAAACTGAAATCGATTTTAATGGTCGGGCCAGGTAAGGCAGGTGCACAACTGGAAGGAAGCAAGGATTTCTCAAAGCAATTCATGTTGCGTAATGGTGTACCTACTGCCAAAGCAAAAACATTTTATGCTAACCAATTTGCGGATGCAGCAAGTTACCTTGACACATACAAGCCTCCATTTGTTTTAAAAGCAGATGGATTGGCAGCCGGAAAGGGAGTTATCATCACATCCGATGTGGCCGAAGCAAAAGCCACGATGCGCGAAATGTTGGAAGAAAAAAAGTTTGGCGAAGCGAGCGCTAAGGTATTGGTAGAGGAATTTTTGAAGGGCATTGAACTTTCTGTTTTTGTGTTGACGGATGGTGACGATTATGTGATTCTCCCGGAAGCGAAAGATTACAAGCGCATTGGCGATGGTGATACAGGGCCGAATACAGGTGGCATGGGGTCTGTCTCTCCGGTTCGTTTCGCAGATAAAGCTTTCATGCAAAAAGTAGAAGATAAAGTGATCAAACCAACACTTGCTGGATTGAAGATAGAACAGATTCCATTTAAGGGATTTATTTTTATTGGGCTCATGAATGTGAGTGGCGAGCCGTATGTGATTGAATACAACACACGCATGGGTGATCCGGAAACTCAATCGGTGATGGCTCGCATACAAAGTGATTTTTTGGAATTACTGCTGGCAGCAGCCAAGGGCGAATTGAAAAACAAGACCATCGCAGTGGATCCCGATTTTGCGTTGACCATTGTTGTGGCTTCTGATGGCTACCCCGATGAATATGAAAAGGGCAAAGTGATAAGTGGCCTAGACGAAACTACTGAATCCTTGGTATTCCATGCAGGAACAAAAAAGCAAAATGATTTAGTGGTGACAGATGGCGGCCGCGTTCTTGGCGTTACGGGCAAAGGAAAAACGCTGGCCGATGCGCAAGCCAAGGCATATGCAGCGGCTGAAAAGATTAATTGGGACGGTGTTTATTACAGGTGGGATATTGGGAAGGATTTAATGTAAAGTGATTTTTGAGCTAGGTGCCCTGAAGCCGATAGCTTTTAGCAGGAAAGAACCCCTTGCCTTTACCCCTCTAACGCACTACCTTTAACCTTTTATAAATTATCCTGAACGATGGGCTGTGCTTGCGGAACGAAGAAAGACGGAAAAGTTTCCGGATGCAATAATAATGGTGCCTGTGGCACCGGGGGATGTAATAAGATGAATGTATTCGATTGGCTGTCGAACATGGATATGCCAGTACAAGACCGCTTTGACGTGGTGGAGGTGCGATTCAAAAGTGGCCGAAAGGATTTTTATCGCAATACAGAAAATCTCTTACTGACAACAGGTGACGCCATTATTGTTGAAACACAGTCAGGGCATCATTTAGGGCATGTCTCCCTGCAAGGCGAATTGGTGCGCCTGCAAATGCAAAAGAAGAAGGTAGCCAATGATGAAGAGATTAAGAAAATTTACCGCATCGCGCATCAGCGAGATTTAGAAAAATACGAGGAGACCAAGAAACGAGCTTCACCTACACTCTATCGCTCGCGCGAAATAGTGAAACAGTATAAGCTAGCCATGAAGCTCTCTGATGTTGAGTATCAGGCCGACAATACCAAAGCGACTTTCTTTTATTCGGCAGAAGATCGGGTTGACTTTCGTGAATTGATTAAACAGTTGGCGGGCGAGTTTAAGGTTCGTGTGGAGATGCGACAAATCAGTTTACGCCAAGAGGCAGGCCGTTTAGGTGGCATTGGTGTTTGTGGTCGCGAATTGTGTTGTTCTACCTGGCTTAGTGATTTTAAAAATGTGGCAACAAGTGCTGCCCGTTACCAAAATCTGTCTCTTAATCCTAGCAAATTGTCTGGGCAATGTGGGCGTTTGAAATGCTGCCTGAACTACGAGTTGGAGACCTATATGGATGCGCTGAAGTACATTCCTGATGTGGAGGCGCCACTTCTGACAGAACAAGGAGAAGCACGATTGCAAAAAACGGACATTTTTCGGAAGATCATGTGGTTTGGCTATAAAGAAGACAACAACTGGTATCCGCTGAATGTAGATCGCGTCAATGAAATATTGGCATTAAACAAAGAGGGAAAAAAACCTGCCACCCTGCAAATAGATAAGGAAGAAGTTCGTGCTCCTTTAAGTGTGCTCAATAGCGATTTGGCTAGCATGGATCGGAAATTCAAAAACAAAGCCAACAAAAATAACGACAAAAGAGGGCGTGGCCGCGATGACCGTGGGAACCGAGACAATAGGAGCAATAACCAAGCTCGAGAGGGTAACTCACCAAAACCCGCGCAGGAAAAACCGCCAGGTGGTAATCCAAACAAACCGAATAGCGATCAAAATCCTAATCGAAACAGGAATCAAAATAATCCAAATCGTAACAATCCAAATAGAAATCAGAATCCTAACCGCAATCCCAACAACCCAAACCCTAATCGCAATCAAAATAATCCCAACCGGAATCTAAACAACCCCAATCGAAATCAGAACAAGCCAAAACCGGATGGCGACAAACCGTTAGATTCGATTTAAGATTTATGATTTTAGATTTGAGATTTTGGGGCGTGTCTGAAAGCAAAAATTGTGACTGGAAGCTGTTTACTCGCCACCGCCTACTGACCACTTTGCTGATCATTCTCTCGCTTGCTTCGTGCGATTCTAATCGTGTGTACGAAGACAATATAGAGTTCAAGGATCGTACCTGGAAAATCACAACACCCGCGGAGTTGGAATTTGATGTGAGCGATACCACGCAAGGCTACAATTTATACTTAGATGTGCGCAATTCCTTAGACTACCCCTATGCGCGACTTTTTGTAAATTATCAATTGATAGACCCGACAGGCGCTGTGATTAAAAAGAATATGGTAACCGAAAACCTTTTTGACGTTAAGACTGGAGAGCCAGCTGGCCGTAGCGGACTTGGAGATGTTTATGATCATAAGTTTGATTTTTTAACTGGTTATTCTTTCAGGAAAACTGGCAAACATAAAGTCAGATTTGAGCAGTTTATGCGACAAGATACCCTGCGAGGGATTTTAGCCGTTGGGTTAAGAGTGGAAACAATCCAGAAATAGTCGACTACTTTACGGTTGGCTTTTTGCTTTCCTTCGCCATCTTCACGGCCTCATAGGCATTTACCAAACCTCCAGACGCACTAAGGTCGCCAAATGTAACGAGTTCTTTACTGCCCGGCTTTTGCACTTTGAGGTTGTCAAATTTGCGAGTAGATTTTTCTAAAATATCCTTCACTTCAATAGCTGTAAGGTTTGGGAAATAAGACATCAGTAGTGCCGCCACTCCCGCGGTAGAAGGGCTGGCCATGCTTGTCCCGTCTTCATTTTTGTAGGTGTTGCCTGGAGTGGTAGAATAGATTTGAACGCCCGGAGCAAACAACGAAACACTTTTCTTTCCGTAATTTGAAAAACTCCCCACAAAGTCCTCCCCACTACCCCAAGCGGACGCTCCAACTTCGATCCAATTTTTTGCTTCCTTTCCATTCAAGTATTTTTTTGTTGGAAAATTTTTTTCTACGTCAATATCATCGCCTTCATTTCCTGCGGCATGAATCAACAAAACGCTTTTTTGTTCCGCGTATTTGACGGCACGATCGACCACTTCTTTTTCGGGTGAAAATGATTTACCGAAACTCATATTGATAATTTTGGCTCCGTTGTCTACTGCGTAGATAATTGCATTAGCCACGTCTTTGTCTCTTTCATCTCCATTCGGCACAGCGCGCACGACCATTATTTTCACATTGTCCGCAATCCCCTTGATACCGAGATTGTTTTTACGATCAGCGGCAATAATTCCGGCCACATGTGTGCCGTGTAGCGGGTCTGGTCCTTTGACGTCATTATTTCCATAGCCTTTTTCAAAAAGATTTGAATAGTTGTCCCCCACTATTTGTCGAGAGTCAAACTCGGTATTGTAGCCATATTTTACAATTACTTCGAAATAGTCCACGCCCTCTTTCACTTGGCTAAGGTATTCGTCCAAGGGAGCATCCTCACCTGCGGTTTTATAAATTCGTCCAATCACGCTCTTTGCAAAGAGTAAGCTCGGTCTATCGGTCGTAAGGTTTTTTACATCATCGGGTACCAACTTATCTGTTTTAAAGTACTGCTTGAGTGTGTCTAAGCTTGCTTTGGTGTATTTGTACATGCCTGAGTAGAATTGATACTGTTGCGCATTTTTGACTTTCAGTTTTTGGTATTTGTCTTTTAGTTTCAAATAAACCGCGTATTCAGTTTTTGCTTTTTTTCTAATCTTTACTGAATCAGCCATATCATATTTTTTTGAAAGGCGCATGTATTCGCGGGTAAGCTCATAGGTGTCGGCATTTACATTTCCATTTTTGCCACCGATAAAATTCCAGCCATGCACATCGTCTACATAGCCATTCTTGTCATCATCAATTCCGTTGCCTGCAATTTCTTTTTCATTCACCCAGATAACACTTTTCAAATCCTCGTGTTCAATATCAATCCCTGAGTCAATAACAGCTACTAACACGGTTTTGGACGGTTGCCCTTTTAATAAGGTTTCATAAGTCCGTTCAGCACTCACCCCTTGTAAACTATCTTGTTCTGGATCGAGCAGGAACCAATCCTTAGGAATCTCCTTTTGAACAGATTGAGCAGAAATAATGTGAAAAGACGATAGGTAGAGTAGAAAAGCGAAAGTGATCTTGTTCATCAGGTATTGATTTTTAAGAGTATTAGCGTTGTTAATCGTTTTTCTTGCTTATTTGTTGCGCCTGTTTTGGCATTAAACTTGTCGGCAATATAGCCTCAAAGGGGTTTTTGAGGCTGTTTTATTATCTAAAGGGCAAATTGACCTTCTGAAATTTGTTAAATATCACGGTCAATATTACTTCAGTAGGTCGTTTCGATATTCTGGAAGAACCCGGTTCTCAGAAAACGACAATTTTGTATCTCAAACTAAATGAAATGGTGATGCAAATCTATTTACTATCTGTGGGCCTGTTTTTTTCACTTTTTTTCACATTAGCCTACCGCTGCCAGAAAGTGGCGCAACGTGGCTAGTTGAAAAAAGGGCCCATTTTCAGCCTTTTTGCAATCTACCTGCCCGCTTAATTCTGCGGGAGGTTACCTTTCGGGATTTTACCGATAAAATTGGTATCTTTCAGCTACCAATCAGGTAATCGATCATGAAAAAGATTTCCACCATTGTCGTTGCTTTTAGTCTTGTTGCATTTTCTGGATTAGCCCAGTTGAGCGGGCCCCGCGTTGTGATCAATTCGATGGGGCATTCGGCCAAAGTTCAAAACCTTAATTTCACCCCGGACGGCCAGAAAATCATTTCGGTTTCGGAAGATAAGACCGTTCGTCTTTGGAACGCCAATACAGGAGAAATGCTTAAAAAATTTGAGTCGGAGATAGGCGATGGTTCAAAGGGCATGTTCTATGCTTCTGACGTTTCACCAGATGGAAGTCTCCTGGCAGTAGCCGGATACACCGTGACGCCCGATAATCAAATTTATATTGCAATCATAGATCTCAATAAAGGTATACAAGTTGCAACAGCACTTGGTCACAAGGATGTAATCAACAGTCTCGCATTTACGGGTAATGGAAAATATTTGGTTAGTGGAAGCAACGATGGCACTTTAAAAGTATGGAAAGTAGACCCTACTACTCCAATGTACAGTCAGGAGTTATCTATTGAAACGGGTGCGCCCGTCAAGTACCTGGCGATGAATTTAGTAAACATGGATGTGGCTATCGCCCAGGAGGGTAAAACCGAAGTGAGCATTTACAGCTTGGCCATTTTAGAAAAGGGGGGAAGCAAATTCAATCCAAGGTTTTGGAAAAAGCACATGGGAGAAGTGAACAAATTAGCCTATTCAAGCGATGGTATGTACTTGGCATCTAGTAGCTATGAGAGGGAGTTTTTCTTGTGGAGTAGTACGGGTTCAGTGATTAAACAGTGGAATAGAGATGCTTCCGTGAACGCAATCGCTTTCTCTCATGACTCGAAAATATTGGTTGGATTGGACGACACCGGTCATGGTATCAGTTATGGCGTGCCTGAAGGGAATAAATTTACAGACTTTAAGGGTCACGATAATGCTGTTTTTGCGGCAGTATTTTCACCCCTCGACAATGGAAGTTATCAAGTTGCTTCAGCGGGTGGAAACAATAATGAAATTTATTTATGGAATCCCATCAACGGTAAAGCCCTTCGCAAAGTAAAAGGAAAAGGCAGCGCTATTCACGATTTGGCTTTTGGGGCGGGTCTCGAGTTGTTTGTGTCGCAAGACATTAATGCCAAGCCAAATGAGTTTCAACGTAGTTTCGATTTCAATTCCATGAAACTCAACGTCAACTCGCTCAAGTTTTCGCCACCGGTAGAGAATTTCGGAAAAGGCATTTCACAAGTTTCTGAAACTGAATTGAGTCTTCCAAAAGGCAAAAAGATTCAAAACATTGATGGCGAAGATGGGCGTATTCTAGATTTCCAGGCTTCACGCGAAGGGGATGTTATCGTTGCAAGTGATTACTCACTTAGAATGTTCGATCGCAATGGCGCTTTTCAAAAGGAATTCGTAGGGCATATCGGTGGCGTAAGAGCTGTTGCGGTAAGTCAGGATGGTAGGTACTTAGCTTCAGGGGGCGAGGATCAGACCATTGTACTTTGGAAGCTGAGTGAGACCGGTGCCGCACCCACGATGCGTCAACATCCTGAGTTTAGCGATGCCGCTTGGGGTGCCTATTTTGAATCTCTTCCGGTGGATTCTCTAACTCGCGAGCCTTCAAAGAAAGCATGGCGAGCGGTCATCGACTACATGAAGGCACATGGTGAGAAAAACTATAAAGCCATCGAAGAAGTATATAAAAATTTAGGTGAGACGGTGCTTCCGTTTGCCACATTGTTTTTGACTGAGGATAATCAATGGGTGTGCTGGGCTTATAAGGGATATTTTGCGTGTACGTCAGCGGGAGGTCAGTATTTTGGTTGGCACTTAAATCGTGGAATTGACAAGCTCGCAGATTTTTATGCTGCTGAACAATATTTTAAAATTTTGTATAGGCCTACACAAATGCAGAAAAGTATTGCGCAAGGGAAACGTGTGGAAGACATTCTACGTGAAGAAGGAGAGCGTATTTTTGATTTGACTAAGTTACACCGACCCTCTGCGGGCTTCTTTACTACTGAAGTACTTCATGATAAGGGCCTGATTGACTACCAAAGTGGTAAACTTGTAACCACACAACAAACCTTGAAATTAGACGTTGAAATTTTTGATGGAGGCAGTGGGATTGAAGAAGTCAACATTTATCAAAATGATAAACTGATACTCAGTGACACCACAGTTGAGACCAAGGGAGAGAACGATAAGGTGATCAAATCGTACAACGTTGAAATGTTGAATGAGACCAACGAATTCAAAGTCGTGGTAGTAAACTATCAGCGGATTGAATCTAGGCCTGAGATTCTGAAAATTGACTACGTTGGCAGGGTCATTCTCAACTCGACCTTGCATGTGATGGTGGTAGGCATTAATAAATACCAAAACTCTCAATACAACCTGAATTACGCTCAACCGGATGCAAAGGCATTTGCTGAAAAAATTTCCTCACAGGGCCAACGAATATTTAAGGCAATCAACCTCGTAGAACGCTACGATGAGAATGGAACGAAAGCAAAAATTATCGAGGGATTTAAGTCTATTGCGGCTAAGGCTCAGCCACAGGATGTCTTTGTATTCTTCTACGCGGGTCATGGCAGTTTAGATGAAGAGAACAAAGACAAAGATGGCGATAGCCCGTTTTATTTTGTGCCAACAGACGTAACTAAGATTTATGGGGACACTAAGCAGTTAACAGCCAAAGGTATTTCGGACGTTGAATTGAAAGAATACCTGACAAAAATTAAATCAACGAAACAAATTGTTTTGATGGATGCCTGTCATTCGGGCGGGGCATTGAAAAACATGAGCACACGTGCACTTGGTGGGGATGAAAAAGCAATCGTACAATTAGCCCGGAGTTCGGGTGTGGTGTGGATTGCGTCTTCTGGTTCAAAACAATTTGCTACTGAATTTGAGGTGTTAAAACATGGTGTATTTACCTATGCCTTGTTAGAAGCCCTTGATGGCAAGGGCAACAACAATAGCGACAACAAGATTACGGTAAACGAATTAAAGTTTTATATGGAGGAACGTGTGCCAGAACTTACGAAGCAATACGGTGGAGATGCTCAATACCCCACTAGCTACATCCATGGCAATGACTTCCCTATCACCGTAACTGCCAAGGAGGGCGGAAACTAAAGCTAAAATCGTAACACAAAAGACGCACTCGTTCCAAAGAAATGGAAGGACGGCTTAAGTCGATGACTGGAACTGGAAACACTGGAGTTATAAATTTCTATTGCATTAAAAGCATGTCCTCTGAATGAGGAGTTAAAAGGAAGAGAAATCAGAAAAAGAACTCCCCCAGCACCCACAAAAGCCCATTCCGGTTGGCCCCCCGCAACTGCTGTAACGAGAGGCACTGCAACTAATAAACCACTGGTAAAGCCGATTACATTTCCGACCAGCGCCTTTCTTTTTGCAACTTTAAATTCTTTGTAGGCCTGTTTGTTTTGTTGCAAAATAATGGAAACCTGTTTAGAGCTGATCGAAGTAGAATCCATTTCAAAAACAACCCCACCAAACGATTTGTAAATGGAGAGTCTTTTCTGGCAAAATAGTTGCCCGAAGGCAAGAACAAGGAGTAGGGTTGTAACACCAAATTTCATTATTTATTCTTTTAAAGTGGTCGGCTAAATTGTTCCTTCGTCTGGCAACATTTCAATATCTCGGATCAGCACTCTCCTGGAAATAGCCTTACCTGTTCGAGTTGCAGCCAATCCACCAAGGGCTGTTTCTTTGTAACGTGTTTCCATACTTGCACCAATTTCTCCCATGGCTTCAATCACTTCATCAACGGGAATCACGCTGCTCACATTTGCCAACGCAATTTGAGCAGAGCTGTTCGCGATAGCTGCGGCACTTGCATTCCGTACCACACAAGGAACTTCTACTAGTCCTGCAACAGGATCACATACTAATCCCAGCATGCATTGCACGGTGATAGCCACCGCATTAAAAATCTGATTCGTATCTCCACCCAAGCAATAAACAATCGCGCCCGCACCCATGGCTGCAGCAGTACCCGTCTCCGCTTGACAACCGCCAACCGCACCTGCAATAGAAGCTTTCTGTTCCATGATTAAAGCGATGCCTGCTGCTAAAAGCATTGCCTCTAGTATTTTTTTGTCTTCAATTTGATGTATTTCTTGCAACGTGTAGAGTACGCCCGGCATAATGCCGGAAGCCCCAGCCGTAGGAGCGGCAACTATTCTACCCATGCAGGAATTGACTTCTTTGGCTGCAAGTGCGCGCGAAATTAGATTTTGAAATTCTTTGGAGAGAACAGGTTTTGGGTAATTGTAGACTTTTTTTGCACCGTTGTTAATCATGCCTGACCGAGAAGTCATTTCTTCTGTAAGGCCCGTGTGTACTGCATCTTTCATTACATCCCATGCGATTCCAAGGCCTTCCCATATTTGCTGTTCGCTTCGCCCTTTTTGTTCTAGTTCATATTCCAATACTGCAGTTACAAGCGAGACATTCTTTTCCTTACAGTAATTTCTCCAATCTTCGAATGATTCAAACAAAAAAGCCATGGCGTGTGTAATTAGTTGCTACGAAGTACGATTGTAAATACTTGTTTTTCAAACCTTTGAATAAAAATAATAGAATTTAATAAACCGTTTCCATAATCTTATCAGTAGATTCACTCATAATCGCCTATTTTTCAACGTCAAAAATTTAAATGATATGAAATGGCCATTAAGTTGTCTACACTCAACGGTATGATAATTCTGGCCATTCCATGTGACCTTAAAAACTAAATATTAACACATGAAATCAATTCTTTTCGGTTTTGTCTTTTTTTCCTTTTTTCTTGTGCGGGCGCAGAGCTCCGACAAAGAATCGATCAAAGAACTATACAATCAGGCGCTAAGCAAGGGTAAATCCTATGACATGCTTTATGATTTATGTGTAAACATCGGACCCCGCCTGTCAGGATCCCCAGGGGCGGCAGCAGCCGTTGAATGGAGCCGACATAAGATGGAAGTTTTGGGATTTGATTCCGTGTGGTTACAGCCAGTGATGGTACCACATTGGGTTCGAGGGCAACAAGAAATAGGTCGTATCATCAATTCAAAAAAAATCGGGACACGAGAAGTTGTGGTAACTTCTTTGGGTGGATCGATCGGCACAGGACCTTCAGGAATTTCTGCAGGTATTGTTGAGGTGAAAAATTTTGAGGAGCTAAAGCAGTTAGGAGCAAAGAGTATACAAGGGAAGATTGTTTTTTTTAATCGTGCGATGGATCCCACAAAAATTAATACGTTTTCCGCCTATGGGGGAGCGGTTGATCAAAGAGGAAATGGTGCAGTAGAAGCGGCAAAGTTAGGAGCAGTGGCAGTGATTGTTCGGTCGATGGGCTCAGGTATTGAAGCATACGCACATACAGGTGGGATGCGCTATGTGACGAATGTAAAATTGATTCCTGGTGTAGCGATAAGCACGCAGCACGCAGAATTATTGAGCAAGCTTTTAAAAGAAGAAAAGGATTTACAATTTTATTTGGAAACTCATTGTCAGATTTTGGACGATGCGCCCTCTTTTAACGTAGTAGGCGAGATAAGAGGTGGCGAATACAAAGACGAAATTATTGTAGTAGGTGGGCATTTGGATTCGTGGGACTTAGCGCAGGGCGCACATGATGATGGAACGGGATGTGTTCAATCCATCGAAGTCTTGAGGTTATTCAAGGCGATGGGTTATAAACCAAAGCGTACCATTCGTGCAGTGATGTTCATGAATGAAGAAAATGGATTACGAGGTGGTGCTAAGTATGCCGAGCTCGCATTACAAAATAAGGAAAAGCACATTGCCGCCATGGAATCTGATAGAGGTGGATTCACTCCTCGTGGATTTACAATGTCGACCACAGAAGACACTAAGACAATCATACGAGCCTGGAAGCCGCTTTTTGAGCCTTATGATGTCTGGGATTTTAGCCAGGAAGGTGGAGGCGCAGATATTAGTCCGCTTGCTCCACAAGGAGTGCCGTTGATTGGTTTTCTTCCAGACTCACAACGTTACTTCAGCGTTCATCATACATCTGAGGATACGATTGATAAAGTTGACAAACGCGAACTGGAATTGGGTGCTGCCTCGATGGCTGCCCTTGTTTTTATGATCGACAAATATGGATTGAAATAGTTTTTTCTAGAAGTCAATAGCACCCAAAAATTCTGCTTTCTCTAAGAGGTAAATCATTTTATCAGGATTTTTATCGTTAAGAATAAGCTTGCCTCTTATCTCAACGGGCTTGTCGGTGTAGCCGATGGGTTCTGCCAGAAATACTTCCACGATGGTTTCTGGCCCACCGACACCGCAAAAGAAACACGCATTTAAAGGTAAAGAAGAGAGCATGAAGTGAGTTCCTTTCATTCCATTTTCAAAAGGGACCATGTAGCCGGGCAATGTGATTACTTTGTTGGCAAGAGATTGTACATCTTTTGAAAAAAGTGGTTTGTCATAATCACCTTCTTTTCCGTATTCAATGGCGTAGAGCTTCGGCCATATCAAGGAAGGTAAGCCTTTGTAAATGCTCTTTTGACCATAGCACGAAGATGAAAAAAGAAGAACAACGGCAACGAGCTTATACATTCAATGGAATTTCGACAATAAAGGTAGTGCCTTTTCCATACTCAGAAGAGACGTTGATTCTTCCTTTCAATTTTTCTGCCGCTTCTCGAGCTATGTAAAGCCCTAGACCAGAGCCATTAGAATCGGCATGGCCTCTAAAGAACATATCGAATATTTTAGGCGCGATCTCAGGCTTGATGCCCTCACCATTGTCTTGAACAATAATTTTCATTGATTCAACACTTTCGAAACAAGAAATCTGAATAAAGGGAATTTGGTTATCAAACTTTTTTTGAAACTTGATAGCATTAGACAAAAGGTTACTCAAGATTATTTTTAAACGAATTCTGTCAGCCAGGATAGTTTTCCCATCTAAACCTGAAAGCTCAAATTTAATTTTCTGAAAATTCTCCATGTATCTCAATCCTTCAATGACTTCGGTACAAAGTTCTTTTATGTTTATTCTCTCCTGTTGGATAGCTAGCCGATTATTTCGGGAATAATCCAATATCTCCTTGATAAATAGATCCAGTTTGGAGACGCTCGCTCCGATTTTTGTCAGGTATTCTTCCTTGTTGTTGGGAGAGGCATCCAGTTTACTAATGTTAACTAATCCTTGGATTGACTTGAGCGGTGCGCTTAAATCGTGCGAAACGCTATACACAAAGCGATCTAATTCTGCATTGGTATGTTTTAATTCCTCCAGTTTCTCATTGAGCTTTTCTTCAGTCTGTCGAAGATCGGAAATAGCTCTGCCCGCAAAAGCTACAAACACATAGAGTAGAATATTGCCGAGAAAGATACTCATGAGAGGATCAATATTTGAGAAATTTTCGAATCCTATTGGCTTGGTATAGTTTGGAGCAACATAGGTGATTAGAAAAATGAAAAGATTACAGAACAACGCTTCGCCAAAGCCAAATCGAATAGCGATATACAAGCCTCCTAACCCATACAAATACCAATACTTTTCAAAGGGAATAAAAAAGGAAATAGCAAAAATGGAAACATAGATTGCAATTGGTTCTAGCCTACTATACTGGTAACCTGGTGCGGGAAGTGGGTAATCAGGGGGATGGAGAAGCCAGTTTCTCTTTTGTAAAATGCGCGTAAAGGAGAATAGAATCGGAGCGCAGATGCCAAAATTGGCTGTAAATTCACCTAACCAATTTCTAAGGAAATGGGTCCAAAAAAATTCCTTTGGCTGTTCACCAAATATCGTAAGCAATCCCTGTAGAGCTAGTAAATCAAAAATGAGCGGGATGAGTAAGCCAACAAAAATGAACAACACAAATTGCCTTGTGTTAGGCAACCAATATTTTCCGCGAGACAACTTTGTAAATAAAACCCAAGACAATGCTGCATAAGCCGTTTCACAAAGCGGATAGATAGACCATTGCCACCATAGTTCTACGCCCCAAAATGGAGTGAGTAGTGTAGAGCAGATGTACAATGCAGGTAGTGTTCTTTTAGGCCCCCACCAATTAATTAGAACAACGGCAATAGCGGTCGGCAAATAGAACGATCCAACTCCAGTATCAAATTTAAAGAGCAAAGAAATGTAGCTCCCAATGGGAAAAAGAATGAACGGTACGACCCAAGTCCACCAGGGAAGTTTGTGCTCGATTCTTGTGCTGTCAATTATGGAAGTTGGCATCATCAGCGATTAATGTAACAGTATTGTTTAACGTTTATCACGGATTGTTGATAGAGGGTTGTTTTATTCTTCCTCTGTTTAACTTTTGTCTCGTTAACTGGGAATATCAATAGACAGAAAGACCCTAGCGGGAAGCTAAGGTCTTTCTGTCAAGACACAATTTATTTAAGCGCCAATAGTTTGCTCCTGTTTAGTGTACTCTTCAATTGGCAAACAGGTACAAACTAAATTCCGATCACCATAAGCACTGTCAACACGGCTAACAGTTGGCCAAAACTTTCCTTCTTTCACAAATAAAAGAGGATAAGCTGCTTTTTGTCTGCTATAAGGACGGTTCCAACTATCTGCTGTAATTACGGCAGCAGTATGGGGTGCATGCTTCAATACATTATTTTCCTTGTCTGCTTTGCCTTCTTCTACTTCGCGGATTTCATTTCTAATTTCTATCAATGCATCTACAAATCGATCCATCTCCGCCTTGGGTTCGCTCTCGGTCGGCTCGATCATAATGGTACCAGCTACCGGGAAT
The DNA here is from genome assembly GCA_031400595.1 of Cyclobacteriaceae bacterium. Classification (GTDB taxonomy): domain Bacteria; phylum Bacteroidota; class Bacteroidia; order Cytophagales; family Cyclobacteriaceae; genus ELB16-189. The sequence continues at coordinate 126,708 of JANNQG010000025.1, read as the reverse complement.
GACACCGTAGGTGCGTGGAATCCATAATCCATTAGTCGTTTCGCAATATCTTCTACCTCAACTCCGAATTTTTTAAAATCACGGCAGTCTACAATCATTTCATGTGCACAACGGCCTTGTGTGCCTGTGTACAGAATTTTGTAGTGCCCACTCAATCTTTCTTTTATGTAGTTAGCATTGAAGATGGCAAGTTTGGTGGCGTTGGTTAAGCCTTCACTTCCCATCATTGCGATATAGGCGTAGGAGATGGCCAGGATGCTAGCGCTTCCCCATGGTGCGGCTGACACAGCACTAATTGCTTTTTCTCCCCCTGTTTTCACAACTGCATGACCAGGAAGAAAAGGTTTCAATTTATCATTGCAACAAATCGGACCCATGCCAGGGCCACCGCCTCCGTGTGGAATGCAAAATGTTTTATGAAGGTTGAGGTGACAAACATCCGCACCGATGTTAGCGGGTGATGTTAAACCTACTTGCGCATTCATGTTTGCCCCGTCCATGTAAACCAATCCGCCATTTTGATGAATCGTTTCGCAGATGTCGATGATGGCTTCTTCAAAAACACCATGAGTAGATGGATAGGTCACCATCAAGCAAGCTAAATTGTTTTTATACTGTTCAGCTTTTGCTTTTAGGTCGGCTACATCAATTTTTCCTTCGGCATCTGATTTCGTGACAACTACTTCCATGCCAGCCATTACTGCGCTGGCTGGATTTGTTCCATGAGCCGATGAAGGAATCAATGCGATGTTACGATGATGATCGCCCCTGTTTTGGTGGTAGGCTCTGATCACCATCAATCCTGCGTATTCACCTTGCGCCCCGCTGTTGGGCTGCAACGAAATTCCTGTGAACCCAGTAATCTCTTTTAACCAAACCTCGAGATTAGAAATCATTTCGGAGTAGCCTTGGGTTTGATCACTTGGTGCGAAAGGATGAATTTGTCCCATCTCAGGCCATGTTACCGGAATCATTTCGGTAGTAGCATTTAATTTCATAGTGCAAGAGCCCAATGAAATCATAGAATGCACCATGGACAAATCTTTGCTTTCTAATTTTTTGATGTAGCGTAGCATCTCATGCTCGCTGTGATGTGAATTAAAAATAGGGTGGGTTAAGAAATTGGATTTCCTGACTAACGAAACCGGTAGAGTGCTTGTCGCCTTCACACCATTCGATGGAGAAGAAACGCCAAATACTTTCAAGATCGTTTGAATGTCTTTCAATGAAGTCGTCTCATCCAATGAAATTCCTACATGGTTATCACTAAAATAACGGAAGTTCAGTTCATGTTTGATGGCTTCGCGCTCAATAGCTTTCTGATCAGCAACAGCAATTTTAAGTGTATCGAAGTAGGCAGCGTTTACTTGTTTAAATCCAGCCGCTTTCAAATTTGATTCTAGAACATTAGCAAGACCATGCACACGCCCGGCAATTTTTTTCAATCCCTCGGGGCCATGATACACCGCATACATGCTGGCCATCACAGACAATAATACTTGTGCAGTGCAAATATTGGAAGTTGCTTTTTCTCTGCGAATATGTTGCTCTCGCGTCTGCAGAGCCATCCGATAGCCGGGGTTGCCTTGAGCGTCTTGTGAAATGCCGATAATTCTTCCCGGCATTTGTCTTTTAAATTCGTCTTTCGTTGCAAAAAAAGCAGCGTGAGGGCCACCGAAACCCATCGGTACTCCGAATCGTTGCGAGCAACCCACTACTACATCAGCGCCCATTTCACCAGGTGATTTTACCAATAGCAAACTCATTAGGTCGGCACCCATCACTACGAAAACCTCTTTTTCATGAGCCGACTCAATCAGTGATGTATAGTCCTTTACTTCGCCATTGTTATTTGGATTTTGAATATAGATTCCAAATAAGGTAGTTTCTGTTATATCTAGTTTTGATAGGTCGCCTACTACTAAGTCAACACCAATAGGATTCGCACGTGTTCTCAGCAAGTCAATTACCTGTGGGAAAGTATGTTCATCAACAAAAAATTTATGAGCATCTTTTTTTGAAGCTTTCTTTGATGCATACAATAAATGCAAGGCTTCGGCTGCAGCTGTTGCCTCGTCCAACAATGAAGCGTTCGCGATTTCCATACCCGTTAAGTCGATGACCATCGTTTGATAATTGATCAACGCCTCCATCCTGCCCTGCGCAATTTCTGCTTGATAGGGTGTGTAAGCTGTGTACCACCCCGGGTTCTCTAAAATATTTCTTAGAATGACTCCCGGAGTAATGCAATTATAATATCCGGTGCCTATATAGGATTTATAGATCTTGTTTTTGGAAACCATCTTTTTGAATTCGTTTAAGAATTCAAATTCTGACTGAGCAGCTGGTAAGTTCAAGGCTTTTTTCAAGCGGATGTTGGCTGGCACCGTTTGATCAATTACTTCATCCACTGATTTGGCTTTTACCACTTTTAGCATCTCAGCTATTTGGTTGGCATTGGGAGCATTGTGACGCGACTCAAATTTTTCGGAGTAAAGGGGATCTATATTGTTCATTTGTACGGATTAATCGAACTTTTAACAACCTAATCAATTCAAAGTTCAAAATTCAAAATTAGAGCTATACCAATTTTGAATCTTGAACGTTGAATCTTGAATTTAAAATCTTTCAAACTGTGAAAAGAAGAAGCTGCCTTCAATTTCCGCATTCGCGTCTGAGTCAGAACCATGGACAGCATTCGCATCAATGGATTTAGCAAACAATGCACGGATGGTACCAGGCGCAGCTTTTTTAGGATCTGTAGCCCCGATTAACTTGCGAAAATCCTCTACTGCGTTTTCTTTCTCTAAAATCATTGGAACGATCGAACCAGATGACATGTAGTTAACCAATTCGCCATAAAAAGAACGCTCTTTATGGATTTCATAAAATTTGCCAGCTAGTTCGCTGCTCAATCTTGTCTTCTTCATTGCAACAATGCGGAAGCCTGCCTCTTCAATCATTTTGATAATTGCGCCTGAATTATTTGCAATAGTTGCATCGGGCTTAAGCATTGTAAGAGTTCTGTTTCCTGCCATTTTAGTTGTTTTTTGAGGTTTTTTTAGTTGAATAATTCGGGCGCAAAAGTATTAAAAGAACAGGGAACATAGAAGCCCGAATCCAGAATCATTGATTATTTTTGCCCCCTTAAATGAAAGACCTCGAAGGATTAAGAACACTACTGGCTTCACCAAAGAAAGTGGTAATTGTGACCCATTTTAAGCCGGATGCAGACGCCTTGGGTTCCTCTCTGGGTTTGGCGGGCTATTTAGCAAAAAAAGGACATTCCGTTTCGGTAATCAGCCCAAGCGACTACCCTGACTTTTTGACTTGGATGCCCGGCAAAGAAATGGTTATTGCATTGACAAAGGACTCAATAGTTCCACAGCAAAAAGCAAAAGCGTTGATCGAGGCCTGTGACGTCCTCTTTTGCCTTGATTTTTCAAGTTTGAAAAGGATAAATGAAGTTGGAGAGATGGTGAAAACATCGACCGCAAAAAAGGTCATGATCGACCACCATCTGGAACCCGAAAAATTTGCAGATTTTGAGAAGTGGGATGTCAGCTCTGCATCAACAGCAGAGTTGATTTTTGAACTGATCGATGAATGGGGAGATCGTGAGTTAATCGATCAAGACATTGCCAACTGTTTGTATGCAGGGCTGATGACCGATACTGGCGGATTCAGGCACAATAACACCACACACAAAGAATTTTTGATTGCCTCCGAATTGGTGAGCCGTGGGGCGAATCCAAGCGAAGTAGCTAAGAAAATATACGATACTAACTCATTAGAGCGTTTGCGTTTGACGGGATATGCACTCAGCCAAAAGCTGGTTGTGTTACCAGAATATAGCACTGCGTATATGACACTTACGTGGGAGGAACTCAGGCAGTTTGGCTCACAAACTGGCGACACTGAAGGCCTTGTTAACTATGGACTTTCCATTAAGGGTATTAAAATGGCGGTGTTGATGTATGACCGAAAGGAAGAAATAAAACTGTCTTTTCGTTCGTTAGCAGATTTTGATGTGAATGCCTTGGCCCGCAAACATTTTGAAGGTGGAGGACACAAAAATGCCTCCGGAGGACAGTCAAAACAAAGCCTGCACGAGACTTTGAATAAATTTTTGGCGATCTTGCCGGAATATAAAGCAGCTTTAAACAAGTAATAAACCAATTCAATTTCAATAAAAACCGTACAATGAAAAATTCAATCATCGCCATTCTTTTCGCATCCCTTTTTATTGCCGCCTGTAGCGGATCCAAAGAGACACCGTCAGGTTACAAATTCAATGTCGTTCGCAAAGGAGATGGCGTAAAAATAGATTCGGGCAAATTTATCGTTATGAATTTGAGGTTCATGGATGGAAAGGACTCAGTTTGGAACGATTCAAAGAAGAATGGATTTCCGGCCGTGATTCAAATGCAGGGAACGGTACCTAAAGGTGATGCTGTTTTAGAAGTCATCAAAATGATGTCGAAGGGAGACAGCGTTGTATTTAAGGTTCCTGCGAAGAAGCTGTTTGAAAACACATTTCGCCAACCCTTACCATTTACAGTCGATTCTGCTTCATCGTTTACGTTCCAGATTGGTTTGTCAGCTGTTCTCAATCAAGAAGAGATGAATAAACTTCAAACAGAACTCGTAGCGAAGCAAAACGAAAAGATGCTTCAGGACCAGAAGGCACAGTTGGGAAAAGACATTACAGCGATTGACGATTTCTTGAAAGCAAAAAATGTAACTGCACAAACCACTTCTTCAGGGCTTAGGTATATTATTACAAAACCAGGGACAGGTGAAAATGCAAAGGCTGGACAGCAAGTGAAAATTGACTATTTGGGGTACTTGTTAAACGGTAAGTATTTCGATACAAGCATCGAATCAGAGGCAAAGAAAAACAACCTCTATACTCAAGGGCGTCCGTACTCCCCACTAGAATTGACAGTGGGCGCACAACAAGTAATACCAGGTTGGGAAGAAGCCATCCAATTAATGAATAAGGGAGCGAAGATGACTGTCTATATTCCCTCTACATTAGCTTATGGTAGTCAACGAAGAGGTGATGTGATTGCTGAAAACTCTGTTTTGGTGTTTGATATGGAATTAATAGAAGTTAAGTAATAGTAAAATGAAATACATTGTTTTTTTATTGTTGGTAGTGGTAGCCGGCTTGTCTGGCTGTAGTATCGATACACCCAAACCGGTGACGTTCGAAGATCAGTTAACGAAAGATAGAGCGGCCATTGATTCCTATCTGGTTAGCAAAGGAATTCCAGCGTTGACTGATCCTGATGATTATGGTGTCAGATACATAGTCAATGTAGACGGTACAGGGATTAAACCACTTGGTGCTTCTGATTCGGTTACAGTAAACTACACACTTAGACTGTTGCCATCTGAAGCGGAGGTTGAAAAGTCGAGTACCCCTGCCCGTTTTCTGTTGGGAGATTTGATTGCAGGTTGGCAAATTGGTCTTCCCCTTATCAAACAAGGATCAAAAGCCAATTTTTATGTTCCATCGGGTTGGGCCTATGGTTCTACTCAGAAAAACACGATTCCGCCAAACTCGAATTTGATCTTTGAGGTGGAGTTGTTGAAAGTGTTTCCGCAACTTAGAAAAGATACGCTCGCCATTAATGACTACTTGTTAGCGAAAGACGTGCAAAATGTGTTGAAAGGACCCGAAGGGTTAAAATATGTAATTACATCATTGGGTACGGGTGCAACCCCCAGCGCAACGAGTACCGTGTCGTTCACCTACACGGGAAGAATACTGAGCATTACCAATGCTACAATATTTGATCGTTCGAGTAACCCTGTCACCTACGCTTTAAGCGGATTGATTAGAGGCCTTAAACTGGGGATTCCACTGGTGCCCGTGGGGACTAAAGTTACGTTCTATATTCCTTCAACACTTGGGTATGGGTTGCGTGGTAGTGGTTCAATTCCCGGAAATGCAAGTTTAATTTTTGATATTGAGTTGACGGATAGCAAATAGTTTTTTCGATGAATCTATGAGGGGCTTCCTTTCCGTTGCAGCAATTTTTATTTTATTTGCTCGATGCAGTGAGGAGAAAGTGAATTTGGCCTACAAAGACCAATTGGAGAAGGACATTTTGTTGATTGATGAATACCTTGCTTCTAATAATGTTACGGCAGAAGCAGATACTTCTGGTCTGAGGTATTCAATTGCTACAAAAGGGTCGGACTTCAAGCCGCAATTGGTAGACTCCATCCAAGTCAACTACTCGCTTTTCTTGCTCAATGGCGACTCCATTTTTACAGAAGGCAAGAACACCTTCTTGCTGAACAAGTTGATTCGCGCCTGGCGCATTGCGTTGCCGCTGGTTGGCGAAGGCGCAAAGTTAAGATTATTTGTACCCTCTGGCTTGGCCTACGGCAATTATAGAACAGGTCCCATACCGGCTAACTCCAATTTGATCTTTGACATTGAATTGAAGAAAGTCATTCGTGAGTATGCAACTCAGCTAACACGAGATCTTGTTACTATTGATGCCTTTTTGGTAGCCAAAAATATTAACGCTCTAAAAGATGCACCTAATCTTCGGTATGTAATAACCACCGCAGGTGCTTCTACTGCATTGGCACCTTTTGCAACGGATTCAGTTGTTGTAACCTACACAGCAAAATCATTGCCAACGGAAGCAGTTGTTGAACCAGAAGTTTCAAAGGGCCTGAAGCTAAACGCGCGATCTACGTTACCAGCATGGAAAATTGTACTGCCCTTGTTTCGTGAGGGCACTAAGGCAACCGTATATGTTCCCTCTGGATTAGGCTATGGCGCCTACGGCAATTCAAGTGTCGCGCCTTATACTAATCTGATTTACGAGGTGGAAGTAAAAAAAGTAATCCGTAAGTAGATGGAACTTTGCTTCGCCACGAATAACCTTCATAAAATTCAGGAGGTGCAAGTGATTCTAGCGGGGCGCCATACCATTCTTAGTCTTGCAGATATTGGATGTAAAGAAGAGTTGGCGGAGGAGCAAGACACGATTCCCGGAAATTCTTTTCAAAAAGCAGATTATGTTTTCAGAACGTATCGGGTGCCTTGTTTTGCAGACGATTCTGGCCTTGAAGTGGAAGCCTTGGATGGCGCTCCGGGGGTTCATTCGGCTTACTTTGCTGGCCCTCAACGAAGTCATCAGGACAACATGAATTTAGTTTTGTCTAAACTGAGCGATACCGGAAATAGAAAGGCACGTTTCCGAACGGTGATAACACTCGTTACGCCTTCTATGACACAGCAATTCGAAGGAACACTGAACGGGACGATTATCACTGAAAAGAGAGGAGCAGGAGGGTTTGGTTACGATCCCATTTTTTTACCCGATGGGTATTCCAAAACACTTGCCGAGATGAGTGCTGAGGAGAAAAACCAAATCAGCCACCGTGCTAGGGCAATCGCCCAATTGGTAGAATTTCTAAAGGACAAATAAAAAGAGGCAGGATTTTGTCCCGCCTCTTTTTTGTTGAAAATCAAATTGATGATCTACGCCTTTGCCGTCTTTACCTCAGGTTTGGTATTCGGGTCTTTACTTTTGTCAAAATCAACTACGATCGGAGCAGCAATGAAAATGGAAGAGTAAGTACCTATTCCAATCCCCACTAGCAAAGCAAAAGAGAAGCCGCGCAACACTTCACCACCAAAAATTAAAAGTACAACTACTACGATCAACGTTGTTCCGGAAGTAATCAATGTTCTGCTTAGTGTGCTATTAATGGCATCATTGAAGATTCTGTTTCGATCGTGGCTTGAGCCAAACGCAATAAACTCACGAATACGATCGAAGATAATTACTGTGTCATTAATCGAGTAACCAATGACGGTAAGTATCGCAGCTACAAACACCTGGTCAACCTCAAAATTGATTCCAAGGAGTCCCAAGATGGCGAACGAAGCAAATACGAACAGTGTATCATGTATCAATGCAATGATCGCACCAGCGCTGTATTGCCACTTGCGGAAACGCACCAGAATGTAAAGGAAGATTGCTATGATGGAGAATAGCCCGGCCTCTAACGCTGAGCCCTTGATATCATCAGCTATTGTAGCGCCCACCTTTGATGATGAGGAAATGGTAAAATGCGTGTCATCAATTTGCGCATCATTTTCAGAGTATTGTAAGCCACTGAATTTCGATACACCGTCAATCAATGCCGCTTTCACTCTATCATCGGCCTTGTCGGACTCATCATCGATCAAATAAGATGTAGTCACTTTCATGACTTTGTCATTGCCGAAGTTTTTCACTTCCGTACCGGCATTTTCAAAACCACTTGCGAGCGCAACTTTTACATCCGTTGCTACTACGGGTTTGCTAAATGACACGATATAAGATCGACCTCCCTTAAAGTCTACACCGAGATTTAAACCTCTTACAGCAATAAGAGCAAGCCCGATGATAATGACTATACTTGAGAAGATATATGCAATTTTTCTGTTACCTATGAAGTTAAAATCCTTCCGTTCTTTTACTGCGCTACCCAAGCTGGTGGCAAAAGTAATCTTAGAATCGTCTCCCTTGCGCGTCATCCATTCGATGATCACTCTAGAAATGTAAACTGAAGAAAAGAACGAAGTGGCGATACCAATCATCAACACAATGGCGAACCCTTTCAGTGGCCCTTGACCAAGAACGAAAAGAAACATGGCGGTGAGGAACGTGGTAATGTTCGAGTCAAAGATGGAAGAGAAGGCGCGTTCGTATCCTTTTCGAATCGCGTCCACCAGTTTCCTGCCCTGTGCAAGTTCTTCTTTAATACGTTCGTAAATCAATACGTTTGCGTCAACAGCCATACCCATCGTAAGCACAATACCGGCCATACCAGGCAGAGTAAGAGCCGCGTTAAACTGGGCTAATATTCCAAGGATAAAAAAGATGTTGAACAAGAGCGCAATGTTGGCTACCCAGCCTCCTTTTGAGTAGTAGGCAATCATGAACAAAACAACAATGCCGAGTCCACAAGCCATTGAAATCAAACCCTGGTTTTGCGCCACTTTTCCTAACGAAGGCCCAACGATTGCTTCTTCTACAATGCGGGTGGGGGCAGGCAACGAACCCGCTTTCAATACATTTGCTAAATCTTTTGCTTCTTCATTGGTAAACGTACCTGTAATCTGAGAATTACCACTAGGGATTTCTTGGTTTACGGAAGGAGCAGTATAGACATAGTTGTCTAACACAATGGCAATTCTGCCTTGCGGTTGTTTTGCTGCTGCTGCCGCGGTTACTTTTGTCCAGGTCTTTGAACCAGCTGCATTCATGGTCATGCTCACTGCGGGGCGGGCAAACTGATCGAAATCCAAACGTGCATCATTGATTACTTCGCCTGTTAACAATGGTTTGCCATTGCGCCCGACATTCACGAAATTGAGTTGAATGTCTTCTACACCAGGAGTTACTTCGGGTTTTGACTTTACATCCCAAAACAAACCAACGGTGCGAGGAAGTAATGCCCGCACATCGGCTCTTTTGAAAATCGCGTTGATGACAGCAGTATCTTTTACTTGGTAGTAGAACGGAAGTGATTGACTACTAAGTGCAAACAACGGAGAGGAAGTAGCTGCACGTAGAGAATCCAATGCGTTGGTGCCGGTGCTGTCATTGGCGGCCGTGCTCAACGCTTTTTCAAGAGCCGACTTTACTGTATCTGATTTAGCATCTTGTGTTTTTGCGGGAGCATCGGAAGTAGATGCCGCGATTGTTTCAGATTTTTTTTCGTTTTGCTCTTTTAGCAATAATTGATTGATCGCGCCTAATGACTGGCTTAATTGAGGATCGAATGGCTCCACAATTTCCCAGAACTCGAGACGAGCAACGCCTTGCAACAATTTGCGAACACGTTGCGGGTTGTCTGCACCCGGGATTTCAATCTGAATGCGACCTGTGCCCTGTAATCGTTGAATGTTGGGTTGCGATGTTCCGAACTGATCGATACGGGTTTTTAGAATGGTGAACGAGCGATCGATGGCGCTTTCAATTTCCGCATTCAGGAATTTCATGACGGTAGCATCGTCATCAGAAAGTTTTACTCGGTCTTTGTTCGCGGCAGACGTGAATAAAGAAGCCATCGTTTTATCAGGATTGGCTTCTTTGAATGCTTTGGAGAACAAGGCCGAAAAATTTTCGGTGCTCGTTTTCTGAAGCTCGCGTGCTTTTTGAAGAGCCGCTACAAATGCAGGATCTTGGTTGTTTCCGCTTAACCCGCGGATGATATCGATGGGGGAGATCTCCAACACCACGTGCATTCCACCTTGTAAGTCAAGGCCTCGGCTTAGTTCACTTTCCTTCACCTCTTTATAAGTGTATTCGGCACCGAATAAATTATAGACAGGCTTGTTCCATAGAGAATCCAAATAGTTTTGCTTTTTGACCAAGTTGATAGATCCACTTTTATCAGTGGCCTGGTCGATCGCGTCTTGCTGAATTTTGGTTGATATGAAAGTAAACGACAAGTAATAGAGGCATAGTGCCGTGATGATAATGGTAAGAACTACCACAAAACCTTTGTTGCGCATGAATAAATTGAATTTAGAATTTAGAAAATAGAATAGATAAATGAGTAGTCAAGAAAGTTCTTGACGTTGTGAGTCTTGAATTTTGAATCTGCTAAGGAGCGTTCGGGGAGATAATCACCCTGAAGAGCGTATTGAAAAAAGAAACGAACGCTTTCTTGATAACAGTCAATGACTGTTTTCTTATTTCTGTGGCTGCTAATTTTTCGTTGACCTCGGCTGGGGGATGATTAGAAGCAACGGCATTGCTATGTGAAACAATATCGGAGGGGGCTGTTATTGTCGCTTCATCTGCCGATTGTTCATCAGCAGATTGTTCAGTGGCTACCTTCTTTTGGAGCGGCTCAATCGGCTCGTAGAACACCTGAGAAAGCACAATAACAACCACAGACATAATGCCTGTAATCATTAAAAACCCTCGTTTTAGTGCTTTTTGGTTCATTTTGGCTGAATTTTCATTTCGAGCGTGGCAAAAGTATCAAATAGAAATCAATTTGCAAGGCTACCCAATTTTGGTCTTCAGGTAGGTCGAAAGTAAGTCCAGTGCTTTTTTGAAATGCTTATTGTTAGGAATAATCAGATCGGCACTGTGTTTTAGCGGTTCAATTTGATTTTCAAAAATGGGCATCACATGGTATTGATATCGGTAGAGGACATCGTCAAGGTCATAGCCCCGCTCTACCTGATCGCGCTTGATGCGCCTGCCCAACTTTACGTGGTCTTTTGCTTCGATAAAGATTTTAAGATCGATCTCTTTCGCAATTTCATCAAAGTACTGCACAAACAACCCCTCTACAATTAAAATTGGAGCCGTTTTGAATTCTAGCATATGTGGCTCGGCAGATGGATTATTAAAAGTGTACTCCTTCTTTATTACATTCTGTCCAGATTTTAATTTCAATAAATCGTTCAGAAATTCTTCATGATCAATGGATATGGGCAGATCGAAATTTTTGACGCCATTTTCATCAATTGGCTGTTGCTCTCTGGGCTTATAGTAATTGTCTTGCGAGATTAGGCATATTTCCTCTGGCTTGAATAGAGCGGATAGTTCTTGCAAAAAGAAGGTTTTACCTGATCCGCTGCCGCCTGTTATTCCGATGGTGAAGGGTCGATTCATATTTTTCAGTCGGCCAAATTACACCTTTCGGACAATTTGATTTTGAAAATCGACAATTCATTTACGGCAAACGTGTAGCTTTATTCCTAAATCACTCAGCTGATGGCAATGTTCAAGAAAAAATCGGATTATTTGGTCGGAGGGCTCATTTTCGCAACCATTGGATTGCTGTTAGTGGCAAGCTTCGATGCTCTTTTTTCACCACCTGCTCATCTGCAAGGGCAAATCGTTGAGAAGATTTTTGTCCCCGCTCACACTGTCACTGGTGGACCCTATGGGGGCAATCGTAGGGGAAACTACATGATCACTACTGCTGCTGAAGAACAGTGGATTGCGATTGTTAAAACCGACACTGGCGACACTTTAAAAGTTCATTGTCATGCCAGCCACTATGAGGACAAGAATGTGGGTGACATGATCACCTTCAATAAATATGATGGACATTTGTTTCACATCGACTACTTTGCCCATAATGAAGAGGAATGAAAGAGTTTAAATCTATTTTAAGTGCTTTTAACAAAGTCAATTTTGACGAACGGCAAGCGGCTTTGGCCACGGTGGTTAAGGTGCGCGGATCGTCTTATCGCAGTCCGGGCGCCCGCATGCTCATCACCGATGATGGAAAGTGGGTTGGCTCCATTAGTGGGGGCTGCCTCGAGGGGGATGCCCTCCGTAAAGCGCGGCAAGTAATGACTTCTGGAGTGCCGAAAACTGTGACTTACGACACGCGTGAAGAGAGCAATCAGAACCTTGGGATCGGCCTTGGTTGCAATGGCGTAATTGATGTTTTGATTGAACCGATCACAGCCCACAAAAATTCTATTCTGTTTTTTAAGCAACTTGTCGAAATGAACCAACCAGCCGCTTTGGCTACTGTGTTTCAGGGACTATCCTGTATTGGCGAAACGTTGCTCATTACCGAAGATAGAGGTGTCGTGAGCAAGGTATCAAACCCGGCTTTATCAGATCTGATAGCGGAAGATTTGCTTAACGTATTCAACACTCGTGTCTCACACGCAAAAGCGTTTTTGGTGAGTGGAATTGAGTATGAAGTATTTCTAGAATTGATTCAGCCTTCTGTTTCACTTCTTATTTTTGGAGGTGGGTTTGATGCACGCCCGGTGAGTCAGTTGGCCAAATCTTTGGGTTGGAGTGTAGAGGTGACTGATGAATGTGTGGCACATATTGCTCCCTTATTTTTTCCAGAAGCAGATAAGCTTTCTCTTTGCCAACGGGATTTTATCGACCGCGATTTCAAGATCACCCCATTTACTGCCTGCGTGCTGATGTCGCATAACTATGAATACGACCGGGATGTGTTGAAAAAGATTATCCTAACAGAGTCCCCTTACATCGGCATCTTAGGGCCACGGAAAAGATTTGACAAAATGCTCGAGGAATTTAAACGCGATCGGTTTGAACTAACAGATGAGCAGATGCTGCGTATTCATTCGCCCATTGGTTTGGATATTGGTGCCGAAGCGCCCGATGAAATTGCTCTAGCTATTGTTGCGGAAATTCAAAGCAAGTTTTGCAATCGCTCGGGCGGCTTTTTGAAAGACCGCAATGGCCCGATTCATCAACGCCAACAAGAAACGGATCAGGTATATAAATTTGTTTACCGAAGCGAACATAAATAAATAGACATACCGGGCTGTTGTTATGACCAAACTAAACTTCATTCCATTATTGTTTGCTTGTGCCATCGGCTTTTCACAGCCCCTTCAAAAGGAAATTAACGAACAAGTATGGCAGCCGTTTATCAAAAGTTACAATGGCTATAAAGCAGATGATTTCTTGTCTATCCATTCAAAAGATGTAATTCGATCACCCCGCGACAGTAAAAAAGTTTGGAACTGGGATCAGTACCTTCAATCGCAGTCTGATGGCGACAAAAGAGAATTACTTGCAAAAAGTAAAAGAACACTTTCGCTTCGCTTTACAGAGCGGCTTAACAACACAACTCAGGCATTAGACGTAGGAATATTCCAGGTTGTTTACCAGCTGCCTGATGGTAGACAGGAAAGCTACTATGGGCGATTTCATGTGGCCTTGCGAAAGGAAAATGACCGTTGGAAAATTTTAGTGGATACAGACTCTACAGAAAGTGGAAAAATAGGTGAACGCGATTTTTTGGCAGCTAGTCCGATGGAGCCATAAATGAATTCAAATCGAGAAATAGCTATTCTGCTTTTAGCTGCGGGTTCTTCTTCGCGCCTGGGACGATCTAAGCAGCTACTTTCTATCTCTGGCCAACCGCTATTGTTAAAATCTGTAGAAGCAGCTATCGAATCTGGTATAAAAAATATTTTCGTAGTGCTTGGCGCAAATGAGCAAGCGCACCGCCAAGTAATTAAGGATGCAGCGATTCAAGTTATTGTAAATGCAGAATGGAGAAAGGGGATGGGCAATTCCCTTAAAGCCGGGCTTGCTTACTTGGTACAACAACTACCAAAAGTCGAGGCAGTAGTTACCATGGTTTGCGATCAGCCCCGGATCACCTCTGACCAGCTAAAAAAGTTAATTGCAGAGTACGAGAGCTCGGAAAGTACAATCGTGGCTTCTTTCTACCAGGGTGTAGCTGGAGTTCCGGTATTGTTTCATCGGACACTTTTTTCTGAATTGCTTTCGATGCCGGATGAAGCGGGGGCAAAAAAAATACTTCAGCAGCATCCTCATTTAGTAAAGACTGTATTCTTTCCGGGTGGTGAAATTGATATTGATACAGAAGATGATTTGAGAAAATTTTTGATGCATTAGTTGACGGGTAGGAGGTTTCGCCAAGTTGACCAGCTCAAAGTTCTTCGATACATAGATAGTCACTACCTTTGCCGTGTGCGACCCATTTTTATTTTTCTGCTCGTGGCCTGCGCCTTTTTGTCAAAAGCTGCGCATTACGAGCTCTTTGAGCAAAACGGAAAGATGGGAATCAAAGATGAACGTGGTCAAGTTGTTATTCCTCCAGCCTTCGAAGCACTAGGTTGGTCTGACGGAAGTTTTTCTGTCATTGGCGAGACTACTGGCTATCGAGTACAAAACCATTGGGGGCTTATTAATCTAAAGAAAGAATTTATTACTCCTGCTGAATTTGAAGAACTCGTTTATCAGGGAGGAGAATTTGTAGTGGCTCGAAAAAAAGTAAGCCTCGTTGCAATCAAATCGGGGTGCATCAATTTGCGTGGCGAAGTACATCTTCCCTTTGTGTACGATGGCATCAAAGTCAGCGGGCTTCGCGCTATTGTTTTTAATTTGGTGGGATCACGATTTAGTGTTGGACTTACAAACTTGAAAAATGAAGTGTTGATTCCGCTGTTGTATAAGGACATCCATTCACTCGGCACGTTACGGTATGCCGTTGAAAACCGAGAAGGGAAAATTGCATTGTTTAGTGAAAACGGAAGTGCGGTCAGTGATTTTACAATAGATAGTTTGTCAGCATTCTATAAAGGATATTCAATCATTCATGAACACGGGCTCCAAGGATTGATTGATCGGGAAGGAGTGATTAAGGCACCAGCGCGTTATCAGTCGATTAAGATCGAAGAAGACGGACGCGTCCTCGGCAAGTTGCCAGGAGAGTGGACTTATTTAGACAATCAAAATAGGGTGTTGACGACATTAGTGGCAGATTATTTAATCTCGGTAAGTAAAAAGAGAACAATTATAAAATCTGGCAACAGGTTCGGATTAATTGATGAACTCCATCAGCCGCTCATCCGCACAGAATGGGATTCGCTTAGCGAGTTAAAACAGGACCTATTTTTGGCAAGAAAACACGATCGTTGGGGGGTTATTACAGGTACGGGTAAATTTCAGGTTCCAGCAGTGTATGACACACTTCAGTTTTACGATCAAGGATTCCGGGCCTTTCTCAAGGCAAATGGTTGGCTTTTGTTAGACAAAAATGGAACTGTAAAAACAGCTAAAGCCTATCGCTCCATCCAGCAGTTTGACTCCTTTACCTGGAAAGTTCGAAATGGTATTTATTGGGGGTTATTGAGCCAAGACGGAAACGAAGTGGTGCATTGTGTATTTGATTCTATTGGCGATCGAACTAACCAATTGGTAGCTGTGAAATTTAAAGGGCTTTATGGAATCATCGACCTTCATGAAAACTGGATACTTGCTCCGCAACCCTATCCGATTCGTTTAGCAAACGATACACGGTATTTGCTCATACAAAAGGGTAATTCATTTTTGAAAAGTATAGAAAGCAAAGTCATCTATTTTACTTCCTACCCGGTCGAATTCAAGGAAAAATATTGGATTGAGCAATTGCCTAATGGAGCTGAAAATAATTTCAATTATGACGGAGCTAAAATAGCCATAGAAGAGAAGCGAAAAGACAAACCTTCTGTAGCCGAATTAAGTGTTTCGAGCTTGTTTCAAATGAATGAGGGATTACAAGGCATTCGCAGAAACGGAAAGTATGGGTTTGTAGATGTAAAGGGAAAGCTGAGAATCGCCAACCGGTATGATAGCATTGGCGCTTTTCAAAATGGGTTGGCGCCCATAAAGCTAATTGGCTTGTGGGGCTTTATAAATACAGATGACAAGATTATTATTCAACCAAACTACGAATCTGTGTCCACGTTTATCAACGGGCTTTCGTTAGTTAAACGTAATGCAAAAATGGGTCTGATTGATCAGCGCGGACAGGTGGTATTACCCATTCGTTACGAACATATCGACCGACTTTCAACGGGGAAGTTTCTTTTGAAGGCGAATCGCTTGTTAGGTGTTGCTCATGAAAACGGGACAATTGAAATCGAACCTCGATTTGATGAACTCAAGGTGTTGGACGATGGACAGCTACTAGTGAAGCAAGCAAATAAATGGGGGCTAATAAGTTCTTCGGGGCTGGACATAATACCCATGCAATACGACAAGCTTCAATTTGATTCGTCCAAAAGTCAGTTCCTGGCTTTTCGCAAAAGCGAATGGCACGTTTTAGATATTAGATAGAGACATTGATTTACAGTTTTCCGGGTAACGCTAATTCAGACTTGTTTTTGAATCAAACAATAAACCGTATCTTTACCACCTTAATTGAATTATATGAATACTATATTTTTGTTTGGAATGCCGAGCGGGATGGAGTGGTTTATCATCGGAATATTTGTGCTTGTCTTTTTTGGTGCAAAAAAAATACCTGAATTCGCAAAAGGATTAGGCAAAGGCATCCGTGAATTTAAAGATGCTGTGAAAGATGTGAAGAAAGAAGTCGATGATGCAGGCAAAGAAGTGCCTAAAATTGACGACAAATAACCATTGAAGTCGTATTCGAATTTCGCGCAAATCCAGCACGATCTTCAAAGTGGAGTTACATCCTGTCATTCAATTGTCAGACATCACCTCTCAAAAATCGAGGCTAAAAAGCATTTGAATGTTTTTTTGAGTGTCTATTCAGAAGAATCTCTTCTTCGAGCGCAGGATATTGATCGAAAAATAAAAAATGGCAGTGCTGGACGTTTAGCTGGCCTTGTTGTAGGCTTGAAAGACATGCTATGCCACGAGCATCACCCCTTGCAAGCTGGAAGCAAAATCCTCGATGGATTTAAATCACAATTCAATGCTACTGCAGTTCAACGGTTGTTAGATGAAGATGCCATCATTATTGGACGTCAGAATTGTGATGAATTCGCGATGGGTTCCTCCAATGAAAATTCGGCCTTTGGGCCGGTACTCAACGACATCGACAATACACGTGTTCCCGGTGGTTCTTCCGGAGGATCGGCCGTAGCTGTTATGGCAGATCTCTGCCAGATTTCACTTGGATCAGATACAGGCGGCAGCGTTCGTCAGCCCGCTGCGTTTTGTGGCGTGATTGGGTTGAAGCCTACCTATTCACGCATTTCTCGTTATGGTTTGGTCGCGTATGGTTCATCCTTTGATTGCATTGGAGTCTTTTCAAAAAGTTTGGAAGATAGTGCATTGGTACTGCAGGTAATTGCTGGTGCTGATGACCATGACAGTACCGTATCTCAGCTGCCTGTACCTTATTATTCGCAAGAACTAACTCAGCCAGATCGAAAGTATAAAATAGCTTTTATGAATGATGTGCTGCAATCACCCGCACTGCAGCCAGCGATCAAAGCCAATGTAGAAAGTAAGTTGAGTGAATTGAAATCACTCGGTCACGTAGTAGAAGGTATTGATTTTCCATTGAACGAATATGTGCTACCGACCTATTACATTTTAGCTACTGCCGAAGCGAGCTCAAATCTGTCGCGGTTCGATGGCGTGCGTTACGGGTATAGAAGTCCGAACACAACCGACTTGACTTCACTTTACAAAAAAACGAGGGCTGAAGGATTTGGTAAAGAAGTTCAACGCAGAATTTTGCTGGGCACTTTTGTGTTGAGTGCCAGTTACTACGATGCGTATTATACGAAGGCGCAGAAAGTGCGAAGGCTCATCAGGGATCAGCTGAAAGAAGTATTGAAGAAGTATGACTTTATCGTGACGCCTACCACTCCCACTACTGCATTCAAGTTGGGCGCGCATTCCAAAAATCCGGTGGAGATGTACTTAGCGGACTTATTTTCCGTTCAAGCTAATGTGGCTGGGATTCCGGCCATTTCAGTCCCTTGTGGGAAGGATGCGGATGGGCTGCCCATTGGGCTTCAAATTATGGCAGACGACTTTCAAGAATCGAAATTGTTTCAATTTTCAAAGATTTTGTTGACCTTAGAGTGATTTTTTAGATGTTAGGGATGATGGTAGAGGCGATTTTTTTAACTTATCAAACGGGAAGATTATGAGTAGAGTGAAGGGAAAATACCGACCTTTCTTTGGGGTAGTTTTGCTGGCATGTATGTTTTGCACCGGAGTTGTGCGTTCCCAAGAAGTGGTTATTTCTGATACACTGGTAGCAGAGCTACTGCTGCCCATCGATACAACAGCTGCGCTTTTGCTGCCGAGTAATTTGGAATATATTCCGGCCGAGGCGACCCCTCAATTAATTGCAGAACGATTGAGTTCTCTGCAAGGTAAAATAGAACTCACCTATAATGGCAAAGTGCAATCCTTCATCGACTATTTTACAATTCGTGATAGAGAGTATACGCGCATGGTGCAGCGGAGGAAGGATCTGTATTTTCCGTTGTTTGAGAAAAAACTGAAGGAATATGGCTTGCCCGATGAACTGAAATATTTATCCATCATAGAATCCGGTCTGAATCCAAGAGTGATGTCGCGCGCAAGGGCAGTAGGGCTATGGCAATTTATGTCAGGCACAGGGCGCTACATGGGGTTGAGTAACGACTGGTACATCGATGAACGCATGGATCCGGAGAAATCAACGGATGCTGCGTGTCGCTATTTAGCACAATTGTATTCTATTTTTGGCGATTGGCAACTGGCGCTGGCAGCTTATAACTCTGGCCCTGGCACGGTTCGCAATGCCATTCGCAGATCAGGTTACAAGAAGAATTTTTGGGAAGTCTACGCGCGCCTGCCTCGTGAAACAAAGTCATATGTACCTCAATTCATTGCTATTGTTTATGCCATGAATTATACCGAGGAGCATAACTTGGTGGAAATGGCGAGAGAGCAAGTGCAACCTCATGACACCATTCAGGTACAGCAATTTTTACATTTTGAAACGTTTGCCAACCTCACAGGTACTTGCCTGGAAGATATGCAGCGACTCAATCCGTCTGTAATGCGGAGTGCCTTGCCGGACAATGGAAAAAAACATGTGATCAAAATTCCTATTTGGTCTAAAGCTACCTTGAGTAAAAACAGACAATTTATTCTTGACTCTGCCTCTAAAATAGGAAGGAAAGAACTGGAATCACTGGCTAAAAATAGCTCTGGAAATACATATGGACGAGAGGTGCAAATCTATCGCGTCCGGTCGGGAGATGTGCTGGGTTCCATTTCTGAGCGCTTTGGTGTGCGCGTAAATGATATTAAAAGATGGAACAGCCTATCCGGCAACACTATTCGGGTGGGGCAGCGCTTAAGTATCTGGACTTTTCCTGTTCGATCGCTTTCCTCGTCAAAAGTGTTGAACACGGTTTTTTCTACTGACACAAAAACATACACGGTGCAACCTGGCGATACCCTTTGGGAAATATCTAAAAGGCTGCCAGGTGTTTCGATAGAAAAAATAAAAAGTCTAAATAGCCTTAAAAATAACAAGCTAAAGCCCGGCCAAAAATTGATTTTAGGATAAGCCGATCGTCTGGACAAGTTTCGCACACTAGATGTCAGCCTGAGCCTGTCGAAGGCAGGTTTCGGCAGGCTCAATCTGACATTTTCTATTTTTGAGATGGCCGCTGTTAGTGTATCAACGCGATTTCAATTTGCACCTCTGTCATTTTTGTGTCTATTTTGCTCGACAAGCATTCCACATTGAAACAATCACTATCCATGAAGTATATTTTGTTTGCTGCACTTATAAGTATTTTATGCTGGTCTTGTTCGGAAGAGCGTAGTGCCAACCTTCCACCGGCTTCGGGGCTTTCCGGGGATATGTATCTGGTGATGGACTCACTTCAGCACAAAGGCCCATTGGGTGTTGCCATCGATTCGGTATTTAATGCAGAAATGGAAGTGATCAATCGAACGGAACCGATTTTCAAATTGCGATGGATCGATCCTAGAAAACTGAACTTTGTTTTGAAGCAGCGCAGGAATCTGATTTTCGTTTTTACATTAGATCGTAATTCTGCCGGGTCGAGTCGGATCAAGGGAATGTTTACGAAAGAATCACTTGACAAGATAACAAACGACACTTCTTTTTTCTTGACTTCTTCAAAAAACAGGTTTGCCAAAAATCAGGAAGTGATGTTTTTGGTTGGGAGAACGCAAGACGAATTGCTGGCGAAGTTCAAAAAAAATGCGACCAAGATTGTTGAGTACTTTAACAAAACAGAACAAGAGCGCCTTACTAAATCGCTTTACAAATCGGGGCAATTAAAAGGGGTCAGCGAGTTGATCAAAAGGAATTTTGGTGTAGAATTTAAAATTCCCTTTGGCTATCAGTTGGTGCAAGACGACAGCACTTTTTTATGGGCACGCCAAATCAACCCGCGCGATGACAAGGATGTGTTTATCGCCCGAAAGAGATATACGTCACAGGATCAACTCCAATTGGATAGCCTCATTGCTTTTCGCAACGCCATTTGCAAAAAATATTTATTTGGTAATCCGGAGAAGCCTCAATCGTATCTGGTGACGGAGTTGGGCATCCCCTACAAATTGGTGCAGGCACGTCAAGTCAACTTCAATGGCAAATGGGCTGTAGAGATTCGTGGCCTGTGGCGAACGAACAACATCACCATGGGAGGTCCTTTTCTATCCTACTCATTGGTAGACGAAAAGCAGGGCATGCTCTACTACATCGAAGGATTTGTTTACAGTCCTGATCGGGAGCAGCGTGAGCTACTGCGCGAGTTAGAAACGATCTTGCATACGTTTAAAGCAAAATGATCTAGAAATTTTACGGAGAATGTGGTGGAGTTATTTATTCATTATCTACGTGAGGATTCTCAACGCAAGCCAGTGATATGAGAAGTTTTTTGATACTTACCATACTAATTAATCTAGATATCTATTTCACTTTTTCACAAGATGTAGAAGGGATAGTTATTGACGGTGGCACCCAACAGCCTATTCCATACGTACATGTATTTAGCGAAAAACTGGAAATCGCTACTATAACAAATCAAGAAGGCAAATTCATTTTTAAAAAGGCAGAAAAAAATGTTGAGCTAACTTTTTCACATATTAGCTATAAGAGCTATAAAGTCATTTTCAAGGAAAACGAACAATTTCTAAGTGTGTCATTACTATCCAATGAGATTCTATTGTCTGGAGTGATTATTAATGATAGGGCTTATGAGATTGCAAAAAAAGCTTTGGAAAAATATAGAAAAAATGCGACAATCCATTTTGGTAAATCATTTTATAGGCAAACTACAACGAATGGAGATAAACCAACGGAGTATATAGAAACGTTTAACGATATTTCATTTTCATCATCAGGAGTGGAAAAATACCGTATCTATCAGTCTCGCTTTGCTAAACTAAAATCTGATGCAGATAATCTTTACATGAGTTTTAGCAATTTCTCTTATTTGGCTTTTGGTTTTAAAATATTCACGAATTTAGACAAAACAATATTAAAGCCATTTAACGTCAATCACTTTGACCGATTTTCTTATTCGATTAAGAATTATTTTGAAAAGGATGGAGTAAAGTATGCGTTGCTTGAGTATAAGCCTTTAGATAGTTTAAATAAGGATTTTTTTTACGGATCGTTTACTGTAAATCTTCTTACCAATTCTGTTGTTAATTTTGATGCATGTACAAGGAGTAATCTAGGCGCAGATACTCTTACTTTTGTTAAAGACGGTAAGACGGTTAATAAGATAATAGCCACTAATCACTCTTTCCTTTGGTCAATTCACTTTAGTGATCTCAGTGAGGGCATTCTGTTAGAATATATCAATGTGATTGGATCTTTTGATTGGATGAAAGGCGAAAAACCAGAAACAACTAAGTTAACGTCTACTTTAATTGTCTTTGAACGGGATAGCAGGAATAAAAAAGGTCTCAAAGAATCAGACATTGAGCAAAACGATATTGCCGCAGTAAAAAAAGTTAAGTACAATCCTAAATTCTGGAAAGATAACCCAGTTGTAAAACGTACTCAGTCAGAAGAGGATATTATCTCTCATTTTGAAAAATCTAATTCTTTTGGTAATTACTTTAGTAAATGATTGCTCTTCCTGGCAGTTTAACCATAAAGCAGTTTGACGATCACCGATGGATTGTAAATAGACCTGGTGGAAGAAATATTTTAATGAATGAACGAGCAATTGGTCTTTTGAAAATTCTAAGTGGCTCGTCAAGCAGTCTGGTGGCATTAGAATGAGCGATGATTTCTCTTTTACCCATTGTGCAAAGATACGAATCCCTATCGATCGATCTTTCCATTGCCATCTCCCCGATAAAGTGTAAATTTCACTCTTTATCGAACGTACATGTCTATAAAAATAAGAAAGCAAGACGCCCTCGACTATCACACCCATGGGCAACCCGGAAAAATTGAAGTTGTACCTACAAAACAACTAAGCACGCAGTTAGACTTAGCCCTTGCCTATTCACCAGGGGTGGCAGAGCCATGCAAAGAAATTGCAGCCAATAAGGAAGATGTTTATAAGTACACCAGCAAGGGAAACTTAGTGGCCGTTATCTCTAATGGTACGGCAGTATTGGGTCTGGGAAACATTGGCCCGGAGGCGGCTAAGCCTGTGATGGAGGGAAAGGCTGTGCTATTCAAAAAATATGCGGGCATCGATAGCTTTGACATTGAAATTGATGAAGAAGACCCCGATGCTTTTATTAAAATTGTAAAATCGCTGGAGCCTACTTTTGGTGGAATAAATCTGGAGGACATTAAAGCGCCCGAATGTTTCAAGATTGAAACAGAACTGCGTGAAAAAATGAACATCCCCATCATGCATGACGACCAGCATGGTACAGCCATTATCTCCAGTGCTGCATTGATCAATGCATTGCACATCGTAGAAAAAAAGATTGAAGACATAGTGTTGGTGGTCAACGGTGCCGGAGCGGCTGCAGTGTCTTGCACGAAACTTTATCTCGCGCTTGGATTGCGAAAGGAAAACCTGATCATGTGCGATAGCAAAGGCGTTATCAACAAAGATAGGCCAGGGTTGGATGCCAGCAAATTGGAATTTGCCACTACGCGAAAAATCACCACGCTTCAGGAAGCCATCAAAGGAGCCGATGTATTTCTCGGTTTATCAGTGGCCGACATTCTTACACCAGCAGATGTTTTGACCATGGCAAAGGACCCGATTGTTTTTGCTCTGGCCAATCCCAATCCGGAGATCGCTTACGATCTCGCCAAAAAATCGCGCCTCGATTTGATCATGGGTACCGGACGATCAGATCACCCGAACCAAGTCAACAATGTGTTAGGGTTCCCCTATATTTTTCGCGGAGCGCTTGATGTAAGAGCTACAGAAATAAATGAAGCCATGAAGTTGGCGGCCGTTTACGCCTTGGCAAACTTAGCGCGGGAGCCAGTTCCTGATATTGTGTTTCAAGCGTATGGTGTAAACAAAATTCAGTTTGGCAGAGAATATATTATTCCCAAGCCGATGGATCCCAGGCTCATCACTACCGTGAGTCCCGCTGTAGCAAAGGCAGCGATGGATTCGGGTGTTGCGAAAATTGCGATTACCGATTGGGGCCAATATCATCGCGATTTGTTAAAGCGCATCGGCATCGATCAGAAATTAACATCACGTATTATTGATCTGGCAAAGAAAAAGCCAAAACGGATCTTATTCGCAGAGGCCGATCATCATAAAATTTTAAAGGCTGCTCAAATTTTAAGAGATGAAGAGATTGCGATTCCCGTTTTATTGGGAAGTCGAGAAGAGATTGAGCGATTGATCGTTGAACATCGTCTTGAATTAAGCGGTTGCGAGATCATTGATCCCCGTGAAGAAAAGGAATTGACGAATCAATATGCCGAAGCCTACTTTGAAAAGCGGGCTCGGAAGGGAATAACCCGAAAGGAGGCTCAGCGACAAATGCGAGATCGGAATGTGTTTGGGGCGATGATGGTGGAATTTGGAAAGGCCGATGCATTGGTTTCAGGGCTTACGAAAGATTATTCGAAAACGATTCTCCCTTCGCTGCAAATCATAGGCATGGGCAAAGGTGTCAATCGGGTTGCAGGTATGTACATCATCATGAATAAAAAAGGCACTTTCTTTTTTGCAGATTGCTCGGTGAATGTAAATCCTTCGGCAGATGAGCTGGTGAATATTATTGGGTTAGCTGCCCGTGGGGTAAAGTTTTTTGATATCGAGCCACGGGTCGCTGTTCTTTCCTACTCTAACTTTGGCTCAAGCAAAGGAGAGATCCCGGAAAAAGTGCAGCATGCCGTTCGACTGGCAAAGCAAAAGTATCCGGATTTAATTTTGGATGGAGATATTCAGGCCAACGTGGCATTCAATACAGAATTGCAAAAGGAAATTTATCCCTTCAGCGCATTGGCCAACGAAGGCGCCAACACACTCATTTTCCCGAATCTGGCAGCAGGCAATATTGCGTATAAATTGTTGATGGAAATTGGAGGAGCGGAGGCCATCGGACCTATTTTATTAGGAATGAAAAAACCTGTGCACATATTGCAAATAGGTAGTTCCATCCGCGACATTGTAAACATGGCGGCCATTGCTGTAGTGGATGCGCAGTTGCATGAGAAGAATGAACACCTTTAAATTTGAAGATGATACAATTTGAAAATTTG
The DNA here is from genome assembly GCA_031400595.1 of Cyclobacteriaceae bacterium. Lineage (GTDB taxonomy): Bacteria > Bacteroidota > Bacteroidia > Cytophagales > Cyclobacteriaceae > ELB16-189. The sequence continues at coordinate 101,742 of JANNQG010000025.1, read as the reverse complement.
CCAATCTGAGAATTGAACAGGAGCTATTTTCCCGTAGAACATATACCCTTTCGTATCCTGCCTTGGCTATGAGGCTTGCAGCCATCGTCTGCATATTATTTTTTGCTTATCAATTTTGGTAATTTAAGTCACGAACAACTAGTTATGAATTTTGACTAAATTTGTTGAATGAGTAAATCGTTAAGGAGAAAGTGGTTTTTTGTTTGCCTAGTAATCTTACTTTCTTGTAGTGATGAAAGTAAATTTTTTAGGCTTGTAGAAACGAGCTACTATATTTCAAATACTTATCAAGTATTTTCTTACGAAGGCAAGCAGTTAACCAAAATAAAATTAAGATGGTTAAACAATGAGTTACCGCTAGCTGAATTACAGTACAACAAAGTATCCGATCTACTTCAATCAATTACTTACACAGAGGATTGCCCGCAAATAGACTCTTTGTTTTATGATAATCAAAATAACCTAGTCAGGATAGATAGATATTATAACTGCATTTCCTCTCCCGAAAATAAACATACACTTAGTTTTTTCTATAACGATAGTCAACAAATAAGAAAATTAACAAAAGACTTAGGTCAAACGCGCTACGAAACGATTTTTGAAGGATATCTTAATGGGAGCGCCACTAAAATTACTTTTTTGCAAATACAAAATGAGGTAATTTTTGGCAAGACAGTTAATATTTTATCCTATGATAACTTTAATTCACCGTTTCAAGCATTTGATAAAAACTTTCTTTTAGCTTACTATTCAAAACGTGAATGGCATCATTTAATCTCTGCTAAAAATCCAACAAAGATTGAGACCACTTACCAGAATTATCAATCTCCAGGTCTTCCTTCAGATTTTGACGGAATGAAAATAAATAACGAATATGAGCAAAATCGATTGGTAAAATCAACATATACAAACATTGTCAATCCCAATTATGTTGAATCATTCCTATTCAATTATGAATTTCACTAATTATGCAAAAAGGCAGGAAATTGGAGTGCCATCCAGCGTTGTAGCTGATTAGAAAGTTATTCATTCGAAAATCCTAGTCACCTTATTCGAAACTTGTTTTACCCTAGCACTGTTTTGATTTCCTATTTTCATTGTATTGACTCGTGCACGTTGGACATGCAACTTTGACAAAGGAATAGCAAGAATGAAAAATTGAAATATTCGAACAGGAGATATCATAATTTGAAAATTAAGCTGAAGTCATTTATCTTAATAATAAATCGACACTGAATCTCTCTTCAATTTGAAAAGAACAAATCGAAATTGAGAGGTCAATGAAGACAATCGTAAAGCTTCAAATTGACTTGTTTCCAAGTTAATTTTAACTAATTTTCAAATTGAAATGATCGCATACTTAAAAGGAAAACTCGTTCACAAAGATCCAACTCACGCTATTATTGAAGTAAATGGAGTGGGGTATCAGGTTAATATCTCGCTCAATACATTCGCGGAGATAAAAGACAAAGAAGAGATTAAGCTTACCACTCATTTTCATGTGCGTGAAGACGCCCAGGTTTTGTTTGGATTTGCCACAGAGGCAGAGAAGCAAATGTTCCAATATTTGATATCGGTAAATGGAGTAGGACCCAGCACAGCTATGGTGGTATTGTCTTACCTGCCTCCCGAAGAGTTGAAGTCTGCCATTGTGCGCGAGGATGCCGCAGCCCTGCAGGCGGTGAAGGGTATTGGGGGAAAGACCGCCCTTCGGCTGATATTGGAATTAAAAGACAAATTAAAGCGTGAAATGACGGAAGAATTACCCGGAAATACGGGGTTAATACGCAATACCGTGCGCCATGAGGCGTTAAGTGCGTTGGTGACTTTGGGTATTGCCAAACCGGCCGCTGAAAAAAGCATTGATGCGGTGCTAAAAAGGTCTGGAAATACCGTTAGTTTGGAGGAGCTAGTGAAGCAAGCATTAAAAAACGCCTAACCTTTTGTTTGTAATTATTCGGAAGATACACATCGGCCTTGGGCTGGCAATTTGCCTGTTTTTGCTGGGCTCTTTGCAGGCTGCGTATGCCCAAAAAAAGGACTCTACAGGTACCGGCTCAGCCGACACCATCAAGTACAAAACAATCAATCCCTATCGACCCAGCTATCGCCCGCCCGATCGGTACGGAGATCCCTTCTCTAATTACTCCACCTTTTCTCCGCTTTTTTTAAGAAACCCCAAGAGCCTCAATACCGATGTGCAGATCGATTCGGGCATGAACTATAACATTCGTGAACGAATTGGCCGCGTCAATTTCAGGCCCAACTCTTCCATGAACTTCGATGAGTTTAGTCGGCAGCAAGATCAACAGTTTAGAAAACAATATTGGCAAACAAAGAGCCAGGCGTTGGATGGAGAGAGTGCGGTGAGCGGGCGCAATTTACTTCCGAAACTATACATCAGCCCGGTATTGGATCGGATATTCGGTGGAAGTTCGGTTGAATTAATCCCCCGCGGTTTTGTCACGCTCGATTTTGGGGCTTCGTTTCAGACGATCAACAACCCGAGTATTCCAATACGGCAGCAGAGCAACGGAGGTTTTGAATTTGATCAGCAGATCAGTTTAAATGTGACGGGCAAAGTAGGTGAAAAGCTGAAGGTCACTACCAATTTTGACAACAACAACTCGTTCGACTTTCAAAATAATATGAAGGTGGAGTTCACAGGCTTCAAAGAAGATATGTTGAAGAAATTGGAAATAGGGAATGTGAGTTTGCCACTGAACAATAGCCTCATCAGTGGTTCTCAAAATCTTTTTGGTATCAAGGCACAGCTTCAATTTGGAAAATTGTTTGTAACAGCCATTGCTACTACTCAACGGGGTAAGCAATCATCGATCAAAGTAGCGGGTAACTCAAGTGGCACTTCGCAAGGCAGGCCATTTAAAATTCAGGGGTCTAACTATGACGAAAATCGCCACTTTTTTCTCAGTCAGTTTTTTAGAGATAACTATGAAGGATGGCTCAACACGTTGCCACAAATCTTTTCAGGCGTTAACATTACGCGGATTGAAGTCTATTCCATCAACCGATCCAACGACACCCAAACCAATCGCGATGTGGTGGCCTTTATGGACATGGGCGAATCAGATAAGATTTACAACAAGGCTGCTTTCACCAACTTTGCTGGCGATCGCGCTCCCAGTAAAAATGAAAACAATAATTTGTTTGATAAGCTAAAGACCATCCCCGCCCGATCAGATACGATCAATGGATTTCTTATCAATCAATTAGGGTTGTCCAACGGCAGGGATTTTGAAAAGATTACCAGTGCCAGAAAATTGGCTGCGTCTGAGTTTTCATTCAATAGTCAATTAGGATACATCACGCTTCAGCGTAAACTGCAAAATGACGAAGCGCTGGCTATCGCTTTCGAATATACTTATAACGGGCAAGTGTTCAAAGTGGGTGAACTAACGGAGGATTATTCGAACAAGCCACCAAAGGATGTGGTTTTTTTAAAGATGCTGCGCCCCCGAAAAATTGCGGTAAAAGATGAGACTGGGAAAATTTTACCGACTTGGAATTTAATGATGAAGAACATTTATAACCTCAATGTTTCTTCGCTCACGCGCGATGGATTTCAACTTCGAATGATTTATCGGGATGATCGCACGGGTTTAGATAATCCAGTGTTGCAGGATGGAGTTGTTACCCGCACCCGACAATTGATACAGGCGTTTGGTTTGGATCGACTTAACCCGTACAACGATCCGCAGCCTGATGGCAATTTTGATTTTGTGGAGGGCATCACGGTTAACACGGCCACGGGTCTAATCATTTTCCCCAACCTGGAGCCCTTCAATAAACCTCTTCGCGACCTTTTTAAGTTAGAGGAACCTGCATTAGCAGCCACACTGCGAGACAAGTATTTGTATGATACGCTGTATCGGACAACCCAAGTAGAGGCTGCAACAGTTGCCACAAAAAATAAATTTTGGATCGATGGTTCGTTCAAGGCAGGCTCGGGAAAAGAAATTGTTATTCAGGGATTTAATATTTCCCCCGGCTCCGTAAAAGTTTTTGCCGGAGGCACGCCCTTACGAGAGGGATCTGATTATTCAGTCGACTACACGTTTGGAAAAGTAATTATTCTAAACGATGGTATCTTAAGTTCAGGGAAAGACATTGAAATAACCTACGAACAGCAGGATCCTTTTGCTTTTCAAACACGTTCGTTGTTAGGTGCGCGTTTCGACTACAAACTGAATGATGATATCAATTTAGGAGGTACTCTTTTGTACTATAACGAACGTCCACTTATCTCACGTAATCTCATCGGTACCGAGCCGGCCGAAAATGTGCAATATGGCCTCGACTTCAACATGAAAAAGGATTCGCGCATCTTGACCAAGATGGTTGATGCGTTACCCTTTTTGCAAACCAAAGAAAAATCGAGCATCACCGTCAATGCCGAATTTGCGCAGCTACTTCCCGGCACCAGCAATGTGATTGATGGCGAGGGCACATCGTTCATTGATGATTTCGAAAATACAATCACACCCTACAGTCTCCTTTCTCCACAAGCGTGGAAACTGGCGGCTGTTCCGCTCAATGACCCATTGTTTGATTTGGCTCCAGGAGGTGCGGCCAATGACATTCGTTCGGGCTACAAACGCGCTAAGTTGGCGTGGTATCAGGTCGATAATTTGTTTTACCGAGAAAGTGGAAGTTTTAAGCCGTCTAACATTTCATTGGAAGATTTAAAAAACCATTATAGCAGACCTGTATTGCCGCAAGAGATTTTCCCATACCGCGATGCATTCATTGGAAATTTTTACGAGCCTGTTTTAGATTTAGCCTACTACCCCAATGAGCGTGGCCCCTACAACTACAATCCATCTTTCGATGGAAACGAAAAATCAAATTGGGCGGGTATCACGACCGCTATTCGCAACGAGGTGGATTTTGACAAAGCGAACGTAGAGTATGTGGAATTTTGGTTGATGGATCCATTTGTAAATTCTGCTAATGGCCAGGTGCTGGTTGATGGGACAACGGGGAAGCCCAACACTACCGGTGGCAAGATGATGCTTCAGCTTGGTAGCATTTCAGAGGATGTAACCCGCGATGGTAAACATGGTTTTGAAAACGGGTTGCCGCGCGAACCAGGAGCGTCTTCTGGAGTAACGTCAACCAATTGGGGTAAAGTAACGACACAACAATATTTGAACAATGCATTTGACAGCAACCCCACGTCACGGACAAGCCAGGATGTGGGTATGGATGGATTGAACAATGTAGAAGAGAAAGGAAAGTTTACCGCGACAGCCAGTTTAGAAGACCCATCATCAGATGATTTTAAATATTTTCTAGGTGCTGATCTGGACAACAAAAACGCTAAGATTCTAGAGCGCTATAGAAATATCAACGGCCAGGATGGCAACTCGCCCATCGTTACAGCCAGTCAGTCTTTTGCACAATCAGGGAGTCCACTGCCAGACAATGAAGACTTAAATCAAGACAATACACTAAGCGATCTGGAAGAGTATTATTCGTACAACATCGATCTTCCAGCGGGCGGTCTCAAAGTGGGCAACAAATTTATTGTTGATAAGATAGAGCCCAAGCAGATTGGTGATCGAACAAATAGTGATGGCTTAACATGGTATCTATTCCGCATACCCATTCGTCAGTTTGATCCGGCTGGTACTGTTGGAAAGATCAATGGATTTAAATCAGTGCGTTACGCACGAATGATGGTAACGGGTTTTTCTGAGCCGGTGGTGTTGCGTTTTGCAAATTTTAGAATGGTGGGAAACCGTTGGAGGAGATACGAAGTGGCGTTGAAAGACCCAGGCAATATTTCAAAGCCGGATGATAATATCGATAACTTCACCGTCTCAGCCGTAAACATTGAAGACAATGGCCAGCCTGATGAAAAAAAGCCTGGTTATGTAGAGCCACTTAAAAGAGATCGAGATGTCACCTCCGTTCAACAGCGAAGATTGAATGAACAATCGTTGCAAATGTGTGTGAACAATTTGCCTGATGGGCAGGCAAGAGCGGTGTTTAAAAATGTTTCCTTGGATTTTTTCAACTACGGCCGCATTAAAATGTTCTTGAGCGCCAATGATCAAACAGGCGTAGCAAAAGACAATCAAATAACCGGCTTCCTCCGTCTCGGAACTGATTTTGAGCAAAACTATTACGAAATCGAGCTGCCGCTAAAAATCACACCTCCTCTTACCAGAGAGCCGGGAGACGTTTGGCCCGAACAGAATCAGATTGATTTGGATCTTAATGAGCTCTATGCCTTGAAGGTACAACGCGATCGCGAAGGTTTTGAACTGACACGGCCTTATCCGCAAAACAGTGCCAAGCAAGTAGGCAAGCATGGAATTCGAATTGTGGGAAGACCTGATTTGGCACAAGTTCAAGTGATGATGATAGGTGTTCGCAATCCGCGCAGTGATGATGCACAGCCGTTGAGCGTTTGCATTTGGGCGAATGAACTTCGCCTTACTGAATTTGATCGGACGGCCGGCATTGCAGCCAACGTAGTGCTCAATGCGAAACTCGCTGATCTCGGAAATATTTCTGGTTCTTATCGGCACATTGGTTTTGGTTTTGGCGGAGTGCAGTCGAAAATTGCAGAGCGCGCGCGTGGCGAGACCAATGCGTTTGATATTTCGGGAAGTATAAATGTAGATAAATTATTGCCACCTAAGTTGGGGTTAAAAATTCCAATGTTCTTTAGCTATGAGTCCAATGTGATTAGCCCGAATTTTGATCCGGCCAATCCGGATGTGCGACTGTCGGCAGCACTCAAGTCATTCAACACCGATGCCGAACGAAGTAGTTACCTCGACCTCATTCAAGATCGAACCACCAGACGAAGTTTGAATTTCACCAACGTCCGAAAAGTGAAAGTAAAGAAGGATGCCAAGTCACACATTTATGATGTAGAGAATTTTGCATTTACGTATGCTTATTCAGAGGCCAACCACACGAATTTTAGTTTGATTACCGATACGCGCAGAAGTATCAAAGGCGCTGTTGCCTGGCAGTATGCCAGTACATTCAAAGGCTTCGAACCGTTCAAAGAAAGCAAGGTTTTTTCCTCAAAGCATCTGCAGTTCATAAAAGACTTCAATTTCAACCCGATGCCCACATCTATTTCGGTGCGGGGGGAGTTGGATCGTTCCTACAGTGAACTCACCTATCGAAGTTCAGTCAAGGACGGTAATTCAAGAGTCAACTTACCCAACTATCAAAAGTTTTTTGTCTTCAACCGATACTACAATGTGCGCTGGAATTTGACTAAGTCGATTTCGGTGGATTACAACTCTACCGTCAACGCAATTATTGATGAGCCCAACGGAGCAATAGACACCCCCGAAAAGCAAGACTCTCTTTGGAATAACCTCAAGCGATTCGGCCGAACGAAAAATTTCGATCAAAATATCACGGCTAACTACAAACTACCATTTGACAAGTTTCCTGTATTCAATTGGATCGATGGAGACTACCGATACACGGCAGGATATAACTGGCGTGCAGGACCACTGGAAAAAAACCCTCAATCACAATTGGGCAATATCATTCAGAATTCGCGCGATCAAAATGTGACGGGCCGAATCGATATGGTAAAACTGTATAATAAAATTGGGTTTTTGAAGACCATTAACTCACCTCCGCGACCATTGCCCCCGCCTGATAAAAACAAACCGGCAAAACCCGACACCGTGAAGAGACCGCCAGATTTAAAGGGCGCAAAGTTTCTGCTTCGCTTATTGATGTCCGTGCGTAATGTCAATGCTACCTACAAATTTACAGAGGGAACCATTTTGCCTGGCTTTACCCAAACACCGCGTCTATTTGGACTAGATGACACATGGGGCTCGCCCGGGGTTGGATTTATTTTGGGCGAACAAGATGCGAACTTTGCACAAACCGCTTCCCGAAATGGTTGGTTGACAAAGAACTCAAGGCTAACAGCACCGTTTACTCAGAATCAGAATACCGAACTTACGCTGCGCGCCAATGTTGATCTTTCGCCCGATTTTAAAGTTCAGTTGGATGCGACCAAAACAAGTAACACTGCCTTTCAGGAAATTTTTAGATATGATTCAGCCACTAACAAGTTCAGTGGACTAAGCCCCAGTCGATCGGGTTCTTATAAAATTTCATTCATGACTATCAATACTGCTTTTGCCAATAATTCCAGTATCAATTCTGATGTATTCAAACAGTTTGAAGCAAATATTCAAACGATCAAAGGCAGATTCTTTGACATTACCCAGCGCACGTATCAGGATAAGTCACAAGATGTACTTATCCCCGCTTTCATAGCCGCTTATTCAGGCACCTCGGCCAATGATGTCAACCTAAGCCCGTTCCCCAAAATCCCTATTCCGAATTGGCGATTCACCTATGAAGGACTAAACAAAATTTCCGGCATCAAAGATGTTTTTCAGTCGGTTACTCTCACGCACGGGTATAAATCAAGTTACTCGGTGGTAAATTATTCAAATTCGCTTCAATATGGAGCTGTCAACCTAAGCAACCGCGTAGAAGATTACAATGAAACGAGTTTTGCAACGGTACCCAGTGCGACTACAGATCTTTTGATACCCGTTTACATCATCAATCAGGTCATGATCAATGAATCTTTTCAACCGCTGGTTGGTCTCAACTTTCGCACTAAAAGTAAATTAAGTTTTCGCTTCGAATATAAAACCAAACGCGATGTTTCGTTGAATGTTTCCAATGCACAAGTCACTGAGGTGAGTGGCAAGGATTGGTCTGCTGAGATCAGCTTCACTAAGAATAACATGAAAATGCCATTCAAAGACCAAGGGCGAATAATTACTTTAAAAAACAATATCACATTTTTGCTGAACGTGAGCATGAATAACAACCAAACTATTCAGCGCACGCTTCCCGATCTTGCACAACAAGTCGAGGGTGGAAGTACCATCACCAACGGGAACATCAATTTTCAATTCAGGCCGAATATCAGCTATGTGGTAAACCAAAAACTGACCATTCAATTGTATGGCGACCATAACACGAATGAACCGTTGGTTACTAACTCTTTCCCGCGCACCAATACGAGAGTGGGCTTTAAGATACTTTTCAATCTGGCGCCCTAAATTCGCCCTTTTTCAACTCAAAAATTCCTACTTAGTAATTCGTACCCTCCACCTTTTTAAAGTATTTTTGCTGCCTAATCTTAACTATTATGAGCATACCTGAAGGACTAAAATACACCAAAGACCATGAATGGATTAAAGTAGACGGAAACATTGCTACCGTGGGGATTACAGATTTTGCACAGGGCGAACTGGGTGACATCGTTTATGTTGATATTTCATCAGTTGGTAATCAGGTTGGTCAGCACGATGTTTTCGGAACTGTGGAGGCGGTAAAAACGGTTTCGGATTTGTTCATGCCTATTTCGGGCAAAGTGATAGAGTTCAACAAAGCTCTGGATGCTGGTCCCGAAAAGGTAAACAGCGATCCGTATGGCGATGGTTGGATGGTTAAAGTTGAACTTTCGAATGCCTCAGAAGTGGCCAGCCTGCTAACTGCTGCACAATACAAGGAACTTATTGGTAAATAATATTCGTTGTTGGTTGATGGTGGTTAGTTGTTCGTCTGCGAATAACCATCAACCAACAACGATGAGCGAAAAGGAATGATTGAACTACCAACCATATCAGTTGAACAAACCCGCAAAAAGAAACCCGATTGGCTTCGCGTAAAGTTGCCTATCGGGCCGGAGTATGCTAAAGTGCGTAAATTGGTAGACGAGCATAAACTCCACACCATTTGTGAAAGTGGCAATTGCCCCAATATGGGTGAGTGTTGGGGAGAAGGTACAGCCACCTTTATGATTTTGGGGAATGTTTGCACCCGCAGTTGCACTTTTTGCGCAGTGGCTACGGGCCGACCTACTGAATATGATATTGATGAACCACAACGGGTAGCAGAAGCAATCAAATTGATGGGCGTTAAGCATGCAGTGATCACATCGGTGAATCGCGATGAGTTGAAAGACCGTGGCGCTGAGATTTGGTATCAGACGGTTGTTCAAACAAAAGCACTAAGCCCAACTACCACCATTGAAACATTAATCCCCGACACGAAGGGAAATTGGGATGCACTTTACCGGATGATTGATGGCGGCCAAGAAGTTGTTTCTCACAATATGGAAACCGTGGGGCGACTTTACCGCATGGTGCGGCCTCAGGCGAAATATGAAAGAAGTCTGGAGCAAATCAAAAGAACTCGCGAAGCCGGCAAGAGAACCAAGTCAGGCATTATGCTTGGAGTGGGTGAAACCAAAGAAGAGCTATACAAAGCGATGGATGATTTAGTTGAAAATGGATTGATGATCCTGACATTGGGTCAGTATTTACAACCCACAAAAATGCATCTAGAGGTAGCAGAATTTATTCATCCCGAAACATTTGAACTTTACAAAGAAGAAGGGTTGAAGCGCGGCCTGAAATATGTGGAGGCAGGGCCACTAGTTCGCTCGTCTTATCATGCCGAGCGGCATGTAAATGTGTCGATGAAGTAAAGTTACCGGTTCCCAGTTCCCGGGAAACAGAAACAAGAAAACGGGAACAGGAAACTGACTTCTTATTTCTTATCCACTACCAATCTTCCCTCTCTATTTGCTATTTCCCAAGCAGTATGAAACGCGGTCTTGGCTCTTTTGGCAAGTAGGTCAAATTCAATCTTGCCGATCTCATCACTCACTTGATGATAGTCTTCGTGGATGCCATCAAAGAAGAATACAATAGGTATTCCCTTCTTCGCAAAATTCCAATGATCGGATCGCTTATAAAGGTTGGTGGGATGGTTTTCATCGTTGTAGGTGTAGTCAAACTCCAATTTTTCGTTTTCCCGATTGGTTCGCTCATTGATCTCTTGCAGTTCGGAAGATAGTTTATCAGCACCGATGACATACACGTAGTCGGGCTTGTCCTTGTGCTCAGGGTCGCGCCTTCCAATCATGTCGATATTAATATCAACCACTGTGTTGGCAAGCGGAAATACAGGATGTTCAGAATAGTACTCAGAGCCGAATAGACCTTGCTCTTCGCCAGTAACAGTCATAAACAAAATGCTCCTTCGGGGGCCTTTACCTTCTTTTTTCGCTTGAGCGAAGGCCTTCGCCATTTGAAGAACGCTAACGGTTCCAGAACCATCATCATCAGCACCGTTATTAATCATGTCCTTCCCTTCACCCGGGTTTTTTCCGATGTGATCGAAGTGAGCCGTAATAACAACCAACTCATCTTTTTTATCGGTGCCCTCCATATAACCCAAAATGTTTTCGGATTTTACGGTTGTGGTGTTCATCGCCACCTGATAAGTGATTTTTCCGGGCTTCACTTTCGCTAACAGTTTTTTAGATGGATCTGCGGCAGCCGCAGCTTCCAGCTTTACAGCAGTAGTGTTGAATACTTTCTCTGCTGCGGTCTGGTTTAAAAAGAAAATTCCTTTGTTAGCACTCGCAGGGTCTGGTTTATTCAATGTCAAATTTCCTCCTGACAAAAAACCTTGCATTTGTGCTGCAAATGTTTTGAATTCTTCCGGTTTGCCCGCAGGAACAATGAAAACCATTTTCGCACCCTTTTCTCTTGCAAGTGAAACGGTTTTTCGCAGGCTGGACATAATATTAAACGACAACGGGTCGCTTTGTATGGCCACGGCTTTGTCTTTTACAATCAAATTCGTGTAATCGACTTCCGTTCCTTTGCCGACAAAAATAATATCAGCTGTGATTTCGCCATTAGAATCGGCCGAGCCGTAGTACATGATCTCATTGAAGTTAGCATACTTTGAGACACCTACTTTGACATAAATATCTGCTGGAGCAACAGAGTATAAATCAACAGGCATATAGTGAGAACCATTTACGGGTGCACCTAGTCCAAGTTGCTCAAAGTGATTGCTAATGAAAGCAGCTGCCATTTTTTGGCCGCGCGTTCCGGTCTTGCGGCCTTCCAACGCATCAGATGCGAGGATGGAAAGATTTTCTTTGAGGTCGGCAGTAGTGATCAGGCTAGCGTATTTCGAAGCTGGGGTTTCCTGCGACCAGCTAAACTGTGCAATTAAGACGAGGAGTAAAAGAGAAGTGATTTTTTTCATGTGTCAACCTTATTTTTTAGATGAATTGTATTTAGAGGTGGATGGCGAATCGAAAACAATCAATGCGCTTATCAATACCTTTAATGATTTTAATCAAAGATATGCCAAAATAATGGTGGTATAAAAATCAATGCCTCCGTTAGAAACGACTCTTTCGCCACAAGTCAATGGTACTAAACCAGGGCTCCATAAAGCGCTTGTCGCGCAATAGCACGTAGTTGTCTGGGTCGTAGACGCTTCCACTTTTCACGAAAGTAAAGCGAACGTTGGCGCTTTTGTAGTTCCACACCTCGTTGCCACCGTTCTTGCTGAGTTCGTCTGGCACGCCAAACACAGTGTAGACCATGCCCCGATCCATTTTCCATCCTTCTTTGAAAGAACTGAAAAATTGATTAGCCGTTTCTACTCGCTTGAAATAGCTTCGCATGAAATTCTTGGCTCGGTCTTTATCGCGGGTGATGTCTAAAATTACTTTGTCAAACTTTGGCTTTTCAATGCCTGCAGCTGCGAGCTGTTTAAATTCATCCGGTGTAGTGACAAAGATGAGTGGAGAAACAAGTTCTTGTACTTTTGAGTATTTCGGAAAATTCTCAGGTACAACCCGCAGGGCAAATCCATCTGCAGCATTGGTGTCTTGCTGAAACAAGTAAAGACCTTCGCGTTTAAGAGAAAAGGATGCGTTGTTTGCTAGCTGAAAGGTGGAGTCATGAAACAAAAACCGTTCTACGGGTGCAGATTTTTCGGAAAAAGGCGGGTAAGGTTGATAAAATGAAGCGGTTTTATAAAAAGATACAAACATTGTTTTTTCATCACAGCTCTTAATCGTGTAGTCTTTTCCCGATCGCAGAAAATTTTCTGACAGTACGCCATTCTTCGATTCAATCCATCCTTTTTTTGGATAGATGCCTTCCATGAGTTTGAAGTAGTACCAATTTTTTTGACTTTGAAGGTGCGTTACCTTGGCTAACAAAATCCAAGGCTTATCAGGAATGGGGAAAGAAAGCTGCCCCGATTTTTCATTGCTAACTGGTGTGGAGGTAGAATCACCTTCGGTAAGCATTGCCCCTTCCCGAGCCACATAAGAATCCCTTCGTTCCCAGGTTAAGGAATATTGATCGGCCGGGAACTGTGTAGTGCGGAGCACATAATTCACAAAAAGCTGATTTTGGCCACGGGCCAAATCCAATTGTAGATTTACTTCATTTTGTGGGTTGTACCAATGCCGAAAATTGAGCCCGGTAATAGACTGCCCCGATAATTCACTTATAAATAGTAAAAGCGTAAAAGAAAGAACTAATCGCTTCATAAGGATCGTTAAGATTGTTGCTCCAACTAGTAGAGCTGTTAACTCGTTATTAAACGTTAAATTTAGCGAATTACATTATTTTTGCAGCTTAATTTTTTTGATGGCTTCCGTTTATACCACTGAGATTGCATCTGATTCCGTTGCATCGGATAACCCTATTCACCAGCGCTTGCTGAAAGCTTATGTGATTGCCAACGAGTATGTTAAAGGCAATTTGCTCGAGGTAGGGTGCGGAGAAGGCCGCGGCATAGATTGGTTATTGCCAAAAATCAGTCATTATTCTGCCATTGACAAAATAGCGCAAGTAGTTGAGCAGCTGCAAAAACGCTATCCACAAGCCAGTTTCATCAGCGGGAATATACCTCCACTAGCAGACTTTGGCGACAACACTTTTGATTCGGTAGTAAGTTTTCAAGTTATTGAACACATTCAAAACGACCGGCTTTTCCTAAAGGAAATTCATCGTGTATTAAAGCCGGGTGGTATCGCCTTACTTTCTACACCCAATCGGCCGATGTCGCTCTCTCGTAATCCCTGGCACATTCGCGAATACACACCCGCGGAGCTCTCAAGCCTTGCTGGCGAGTTTTTTGCCTCTGTTGAGATGAAGGGGATTGCGGGCAATGAAAAAGTTATGACCTATCACCAACGCAATAAAGAATCTGTCAATAAAATGATGTGGTGGGATATCTTTGACCTTCAATACAAATTGCCGGCAGCCATATTGAGAATCCCCTACGAGTTATTGAACCGAATCAATCGAAATAAATTGAAAGACGGTGCAGATGAATTAGTGACGAGTATAGACCACGCGGACTATTTACTCGTGGACAATGCTGATCTCGCCTTAGACTTATTTTTGATTGTTAGAAAATAAAGCGTTGAAGTAAAAGTTTCAACGCTTTGATAATTTATCGATCCTCCTGTGGCAAATCGCCTCGCATTTGTAAACTAGCTACCAGTCGGGTATAGGCGTCCTCGTACTTCTTCGCCAACTCCTCTTCTCCATTTTCATAGAGGGCTCTCTGAATGGCATTAAGAATAAAAATATTTCTTCTCAGATCGCTGGTCAGTCCATATCCTTCACTGATTAAGAAAGTGGCCATTTCATCAGCTCGATCGCCAATCACTTTGCTAATCTCAATGGCTTTATCTTTTTCTCCCACTTGAAAGAGCAAGTCGATGGTCTCGGGCGTAGTGTGATCGTATTTGATGGCCTTGTCCGGCATTTTTGCAAGTGAAAACAAAAGCACGCTATCAGCCTTAGCCATTTTGCCTTCATCAATTAGCGCTTGTGCAAGTGAGTTCAATGAGCTGCGATGGTTCACCACGAATCCCCTATAATCATCCGTATAATAGATTTTCTCATTGTCCAATCCGCGATAGCGAAACTTGTTAAGCATGATATCATAACTTCTCTCGGTATCTACCAGGTATTCTCTGTCTTTGCGTGGATTTTTAACGGGAAGAATCCGGTAGGCATTCCCTTCCTGAACTGCGTACGGGCTTAGATCCAAATTGATTTGTGACATGGAGGTATGATTCAAATAAAGTGGACGTTCCCAGTTATTAGACACCAGCAAGTCAAGGAGGGCAAGATCTTTTTTCTCCAGTCCTCCGCGCAGCAATCTGATTTTCATTTGATCAACCACCAAACTATCCATGCCCTTAGGGATGATTCCTTTGGCGAGGACAGCCGCTTTATCAATGTTCAACGTAAATACTCTACTCGGCACTACGTTTCGATCATTATCACGTAACTGTTTGTAGTCTTTAGAGATAAGCTCGATGTATTGCTTCGCATCAATGCTCGCAATCTTCATATCGACAAATGGCAAGTAGTCATTTGGCCCCCCTTGCTGGTAATTTTTTGGAGAGAGTGTGTAAGGGAAAGGCTCTGATTCATATGCTTTTCGTGTTGTTTGGTCGATGTACCAATCAGTATTGAAGTAGCTCAATACCATTACGCGTAAATCTGTGCGAACGCCTTCGGTTTCTTGGGCATACCACAGTGGGAAGGTGTCATTGTCACCACCCGTGAAGATGATTCCATTAGGGGCGCAAGACTCCAGGTAGTTCGTAGCAGAATCGACTGAGAAAAAGCGATCAGAGCGATTGTGATCGCCCCATCCGTCTTTGGCCATCAGTGCAGGAGCCATTAAGCCTATAAGCGTGGCAGCAATAGCTGCGGTTTTTCCGTTCTTAAAAAACTTCTGAATTAATTCTGCCAACCCGATCACTGCTAACCCAATCCAAAAAGCAAACGCGTAATAAGATCCGGCATAAATGTAGTCGCGCTCACGCGGCTCTGTAGGTGGAGAATTTAGGTAAACCACAATGGCAACGCCTAACATTACAAACAGTAGTCCAACAACTGCAAAACTCTTTGTGTCCTTCGTGAATTGATAAAACATGCCCACCAGTCCTAGAATAAACGGGATCATGAAAAAATTATTTCTGGCTCCGTTGTTGGCCAACACATCAGGTACACTTTTGAACCATTGCCCCGGCTTCAGCCAATCAGCGCCTTGCTCATCGCTTTCTCGGCCGGCAAAATTCCACATGAAATAGCGCATATACATCGTGCCTATTTGGTGGGTAAACATGTAATAAAGATTTTGACCGAAGGTTGGCTTTTGGCCTTCTGGAATGCCCAGGATATTCATGTACGTTTCTTTGTGTTCGGAATTCCAAACGCGTGGTAATATCGTTTGTTGGTCAGGCTCATAGACGTAGCTGAATTTTCTGTCGGTAATTTCATATTTGTCTTTTCCTTTGGTGTAGATCGGCTCGCCATAATCCACGCCAATAACCTGAGCTGAGTAATAAGGGCCATAAAGAAGTGGTCTGCTGCCATATTGCTCGCGCTTCAGGTAGCGAACAAAACTCATCGCATCCTTTGGAGCATTTTCGTTAATCAATGTATCATATCCAGATCGAATGATGATAGTTGCATACGATCCGTAACCTATCAAAATGAAGGCAGTCCCGAGCAAAACCGTATTCCATACCGGCTTGTTATTTTTCTGTGTGTAGTAAATTCCAAAGGCTAGTAAACCAGCGAGCAAGAGTGTAAAAACTAGTGCGCCTGATCCAAAGAATAAACCGAGCGTATTGACAAAGAAGATTTCGAAATTTCCGGCAATTGTTGGTAAGCCAGGTACAATAAAATCATTGATAAATATCACAATAGCAACACTGACAAGGAGGGCAGCAATAATGCCCCACGTATTTGGTTTGAATTTTTTGAAATAGTAGATCAATCCTAAAGCCGGCACTGTCACCAAATTGAGCATGTGGACACCAATGGAAAGGCCCATCATATAAGTCACCAGTAATAACCATCGGTTGGCTTTGCTTTCGTCTTCGATCACATCCCACTTTAAAACACCCCATACTACAAAGGCGGTGAAGAACGATGACATGGCATAAACTTCGGCCTCAACAGCCGAGAACCAAAACGAATCAGAAAAAGTATACGCCAAAGAACCGACTAGCCCGGCACCCATCAGAAACCATGTTTTTTCTTCGTTTATCTCGGAGTCTTTCGTAGCTCCAATCATTTTTCTACCAAAAAGGGTAATAGACCAGAAGAGAAAAAGAATGGTAAAGGCACTAGCAAGGACACTCATGAAGTTGATCCAATAGGCTACTTTAGTCACATCACCCATGGCAAGGAAAGAAAACACCCGCCCCATTAACAAGAAAAGAGGAGCGCCAGGGGGATGGGGAACTTGTAGTTTATAAGAGACTGAAATAAACTCGCCACAGTCCCAATAGCTGGCGGTTTCCTCCATGGTAATAAAATAAACCAGCAAAGCGATGGCGAAAGCGACCCAACCGGTCAGATTATTGGCTTTTTTGAAATTCATGTTTTTTGGTAAAATGAAGCGCGAAAATAGGGAAAATTAACGCATACCCACCCAAAGTGTTGCAACGAATGGGTGGTCAAATTGGGTAGTTTCTTTTTTAGTTTAGCCCAAAATGGCTTGCTAATATTGTGAAATGGCATCTGTAGTGATAAAGAGATTTGAGAAAGCTGACACCGTTTTGTGGAATAGCTTTGTGAAAGAAGCCAAGAATGCTACTTTTTTGTTCGATCGTGGGTACATGGACTACCATGCCGATCGGTTTCATGATCATTCAGTATTGCTTTTTGCAGATGGGAAATTAATGGCTCTTTTCGTAGCCAATGAAAACAATCATGAAATCATTTCTCATGAGGGGTTAAGCTATGGTGGGCTATTGTTAGAGAAAGAAGCGCGTTTGGAGGAAGTCCTAGCCTGGTTTTTTCACATCGTCCGATATTATCATCAACTAGGTGTCAAAAAGATGATATACAAGTGCTTGCCGTTTTACTATGCAACCTACCCGGCACAAGAGGATTTGTATGCCTTGTTTCTTCTAAAAGCAGCCTTGCTTCAGAGGGATACTAGCTCGGTATTCGTGAAATCGATGCCATTGCCTTATCAACAGCGGAGGAAAAAGAACACAAAACAAAAATCAAACTCCTATCGCATCTCGGGAGCAAATGATCCTACGGAATTTTGGAACGATGTTCTGATCCCTAACCTAAAGGAGAAGTTTGGAGCGGAACCCGTCCATTCATTAGACGAATTAAAGAAACTGATGCAGAGTTTCCCCAGTCACATTCAGTTATTTGAGGTTCGAGATCAAGATTTGCTGGGAGGAACGGTCATTTACTCAACGCCATTAACGGCCCATGCACAGTACACCTCGGCTACCCCCTTGGGAAAGGAAATGGCGGCACTGGACATTCTCTTCCACTATTTGTTAAGTGACGTATATAAGGAAAAGGCCTACTTTAGCTTTGGCACTTCTAATGGTGAACCTCATCGAGCGCTTAATCGGGGACTCGTCAACTGGAAAGAGGGATTTGGTGCGCGCGCCTTTGCAGTTGATACCTATCAAATTGAGACGGGGAATTATCCGCTCCTTTCCAGTTACGCATAACGTAACCGAAGATTCGCTAGGACATTATTTATAAACGACCATGTAGAAAATAAGCCAAAGCAGAAAAACGAGAATGTAGGAGCAAGAAACAATCCACCAAGTAGCTCGACTTTGTTTATGCGCGCGCAATGAAAACGAATTAACCCCCTTCACTAAAATCAATACGTACAATACCTCAAAGACGCTTAACGCTCGAAGCGGGTATGCAAATTTTTTATCCAGACTGATGTAATCAACGAAGTTCATGAGTGAAAAAGGGTAGAACGCTCTTATTTCAGGTAGGGTGGGGTCTGTTTCAATAAAGAGGAACCATCCGATTTTCAACAACTCAGGGATAATGAACACAAACTCTGCAGTCAACGCTACGCTCCAGCATTGGCTAAACGTAATCCGATAGCCAAAAAGAAAACACCCTACCCACAGCACGAACCCAATGACGGTAAACTTCCAGAGATAGATAAAAGGAATGGAAATAAATTGAACGGCACTGATCATCTGCATGATAGCGCCTTCCGGTCGATCTTGAAGAAATTCAAAGGCCGCGGTTTCGTTCTCGATGAAGGCTTTTTTGACGTACAACAATAGAAAAGAGATCAGACAAAGAACCACAACGGTCATTCGCTTGTCGCTGTCAAAAATGGAAGTATGCTCGAGTTCGGTAGACATAGTAAAAGACAAAAGTAGCGCTTTAGTTGATCCTGTATTTTAATAATCTCATTTTTGATGTCGCGAATGAATTGGTGTTTAAAAATTAGTGTAGTCCTTCTAGTGGGTTGGCTGTCTGGCTCGGGGCTAACGGCCTTGGGGCAAGCCAAAAAAGATACTACAATTATTCTCATCAATAGCACCGCCATGCAGCTTGAGGCTGCCCAAGCGTTGAACGATCTCTACGATTTTAAGTTTGCCAAAGCAGAGCAACAGATGCGCTGGTTTAAACAAAAATACTCGTGGCATCCACTTCCCTATTTTATGTTGGGATTGAGTGAATGGTGGAAGATAATGCCCAATACCAGAGACACGCGGTATGACGATAGCTTCTTGGCCTATATGGATAGTACAATTGCAGTAGCGGAAAATCTTTACAAGAAATATCCCGAGTATAAAATTGAGGCTGCTTTTTTCTTAGCAGCGGCTCATAGTTTTAAAGGGCGACTTTATGCAGACGAAGAGCGGAAAAACTGGCGCAAGGCGGCCGTTCAAGGGAAAATTGCACTCAACTATCTCGAAGTATGCAGAACCAAAGACAACCTGAGCCCAGAACTCCTCTTTGGAGACGCTTTGTATAATTACTTTTCTGTTTGGGTGCCTGAAAATTATCCTTCGCTCAAGCCACTGCTTTGGTTTTTCCGAAAAGGAGATAAAGCACTTGGGTTGAAGCAGTTGAAGGAAGTGTCTTACAATGCATTTTATACGCGGACCGAAGCGATGGTTTGGTTGATGCGAATTTTAAATAGCTATGAAAACGATCAGCCCCGTGCCTTTCAGGTGGCAGAGTATCTTTTTCAGACCTACCCAAACAATCCCTACTTTCATCGGTATTATGCCCGCATGTTGTATTCCCGTGGCATGTATCCTCAACTGGAGGTAGAGTCAAAGCGAATCTTGACTCTTATTGATAGTGCCAAGTTAGGCTATGAAGCCACAAGCGGCCGATACGCGTCTTTTTTCTTAGGACAGATGTATGATTTTCAAAGAAAGGATGATCTGGCAAAGAAATATTACTTGATTTCCATAAAGTATGCAGAGGAAATTGGTGCCACTGAATCCGGCTATTCCCTATATTCGCTCATTGCTTTGGGGGAAATCAACCAGCGGCAAGGAAATAAAGCAGAAGCAAAAAGGTACTTCAGTTTGGTCAAGAAAAAGGCCGGCCGAAAGGACGAAGCTTTTAAAGACGCAAAAAGAAGACTGAAGGGATTGGAGAAGGGGGATTGACTTCCGGATTAAGAAAAAAATATTTGTGGATTTACGCGACTTTTTTGTAACCCCTGTTCTAATCATTCTCATTTTTTTTGTTGCATACTTAGTAAGACCTCTTGTTACCGATGCTATTAACAAAAGGTACTTTTTTCCGGCATTGGCGGTTAAGATTGTCGGAGCCATTTGCTTAGGGTTGATCTACCAGTTTTATTATAGCGGTGGAGATACCTACAATTTCCATACACACGGCAGTAGGCATATCTGGGAGGCGTTTATGGACTCACCAGAAAAGGGTTTTGGATTAATTTTTTCCGGTGGCGTTCATGGGAAATACTATGAGTATTCAAGCAGGATTCCATTTTTTACAGATCCTTCTGCTTTTTTCATTATTAGGCTTGCTGCCATTTTTGACTTTTTTACTTTTTCTAGCTATACCGGAACAGCAATTTGTTTTGCTGTATTAAGCTTTGTAGGTATGTGGATGTTTTTTCTGACGTTTTATAGGAGGTACCCAAGCCTTCATGGGAAAATAGCATTGGCCACATTTTTTATTCCATCTGTTTTTTTTTGGGGATCTGGCCTTTTAAAGGATACCCTAATGATCGGTTGCCTTGGGATTGCAACGTTTGAAATCGACCGTCTTTTTTTTAGAAGAAAGATATCGATCCCACATTTGACAATCTTATTTGTTTCTATTTGGTGTATTTTTTCCGTCAAGAAATTTTTACTCCAAGCGTTCATCCCTTCCGCTTTATTGTGGATCTATCTGGGCAATTTGAAATTGATCCCTTCTTTATTGGTCAGAGTGATGGTCTTCCCAATTATGGTGGCACTGTCGATCGTTTCAATATACTATACTGTTGTCAAGGTAGGCGAGGGCGATCGAAAATATGCCGTTGAGAATATCGCCAAGACAGCGCAAATAACTGCTTATGATATTCGCTATCACACAGGAAAAGATGCTGGATCTGGGTATACTTTAGGTGTCTTAGATGGCACTTTTGGATCATTGTTAAGCTTGGCACCGCAAGCAATCAACGTTTCTTTGTTTCGACCTTATCTATGGGAGGTAACAAACCCTTTTATGCTATTGTCGGCTATAGAAAGCCTGGTTTTTTTCGTACTTACAATTTTTCTTTTTCTTAAGTATGGATTTTCGCTATTGCGTTCTATTAGCAATCCAGATGTTAGTTTTTCAATTGTATTTTCTTTAATATTTGCTTTTGCCGTTGGTGTTTCTTCATTCAATTTTGGAACTTTAGCCAGGTACAAGATACCCCTGATGCCTTTCTATGCAATGGCATTGATTCTAATGTTTTACGAGAACAGGTCTAAAAAGACTGACGAGTTTGAAACAACAGAATAGTTGGAAGTAATTTTTTTTCTGCCGGCTGAGCCAATTCCTTTTCGAAGATTTTTATCCTCGATGAGTTGTGTTAGCACCCTTAGCCATTCAGTTTCCGTTTTGCAGAGGTATCCATCGATTCCATTTTTTATGATTTCATTGTTTACGCCAACTGGTGAAACGATGGTTGGTATTTCGAGAGCCATGTATTGCAGTGCCTTAAATCCACATTTCCCTTTGGCCCAGATGTCATCCGTCAAGGGCATCAAGCCAATATCCATCTTTGAGAGATCTTGAATTTCGGTTTCGATAGACCATTTCAAGTAGTCTACAAATTTCAGACTTAGCTTAGGGTCCTTGTTTGCTATAATGAGCAGACGAAACTGATCAGGAAATTGTTGCTCAAGCTTTTGAAGAATTGGAATGAGAGAGATTATATATGGAAGGGTAGATTGGGTGCCGGTCCAACCAATGATAACAGGGTTTGACTTTTTCTCAATAATGAATCTGGAAGGATTATGAAGATTTATTGTATCGATTGTGGTTGGATTCACAACCACATTTTTGTTAAATTGTAGGGCATAGCTGGCAAGAAAGGAATTACCACAACTTATTTTCCAACTCCATTTGCATATGGATGCCACTTTTCTATGCCACTTGAGGAAAGCGATTGCTTTGTTTTCTGCCGAAGTATTCGATAGCCAGATGGCATCATCAAAATCATAAATAATTTTCTTTCGTAGAATTTTTGCGAGAATCCATTCTATGAAAGGAGGTCCAACGGGAAGACATTCTCGGTGAATAAATACAAACTCTACTCGTGATAGCTGAAAGAGAATAAATAGTCGCCTCATTACCCCTTTTGTAAAACCAATTACTTTTGTGAAGTAGAAGCCTTTACAATAAAGAATTTGCCAAGCAGACTCATCCCAAAAGGACTGACTTTTAACCTGGAAGCCATTTTTATCGAGAATTTCCAAATACTGTTCGAAACGAAAACGTTGAGAAGGAGCGGTTTTGAGTGGATAAGGAATTAATAACTGGATTTTCATACTAACTTGCTACAAAAATGAGCAATAAACAGCAATTCTGTTGGTTTCATGAACTCGCTGTTGCGACCCGGCATGACTGAGATACATGCAGTAATCGAAGAGGTAAAACAATTTTATGGAGCTTAGTCTGGCCTGGCCAAGGGTTACAGTTTTTACATTGGTTTATAATACCGGTGAATTCGTTATTAAGGCCTTAGAATCTGTCAAGGCAAACAATTACCCTAATCTGCAACATATCATTGTGGATGATGCATCTTTTGATGGCAAGTCTGTTGAGATCGTGCAGGATTGGATAACACATAATAATTATCCATGCACTTTTCTTAAGCATCCTGAAAATAGAGGGATCTGTGCGACATTAAATGAGATATTGCGACTGACCGATGGCAAATATACATTTGGGGTATCTGATGATTTGATTGCCCATGATCGCATTGTAAGACAAGTCGAGATACTAGAATCGAACTCAGAAGAATATGGATTGGTATACGGAGATTGTTATTTGATAAATGATGCAGGTGAGTTATTGCCGGAAACTTTTTATCAGCGGCAAAAAGTAGATGTTCAGGGTTTACCATCTGGGTACTGTTATGATGAAATATTGACAAATTATTTCTTGTGTACCCCTAGCATTATGGCTAAGACCAGATGCTATGTAGATGTGGGTGGATATGATGAGTCGCTTTACCTTGAGGATATTGATATTTTTACCCGGATATTAAAGAACTACAAAGTACTAAAGACTGCTTATATAGGAACTTTCTATCGTGTTCACTCCAATTCTCTATCCAGTTTGCGCAACTTCAAATTCTATGACTCGGTCATCAGGGTGTATGAACGTAATTTGGGGATTTCACCAAAAACAGATTTGATTCTTCACAAGAAACTATTTGAATACAGCGAGTTGTATTTCGCTGCCAATGGCCCCAATGCAGCGTCTGTTTTTCTGCATCAGCTCAAGAGACAGTTTACAGCCAAAGCGTTTTTCTTTTTTCTCCTTGCGTTAACTGGAGTAAAGCACCTAACTTTTTCGAAGCTATTTTCAAAGGTCCAGCAAAAGTCATGAAAATCGTTATTGCTATTTGGTCTTTGCGAATGGGAGGTGCGGAAATGTTTTCAAAACATCTGGCAAAAGAACTAATAAAGAGAGGTCATGATGTCTATTTATTCCCGCTCCTAGAACCATATGATTTGAGTTTGCTATCAGACATTCGAAAAGAGAATATACCGATTCTTATTCCGTTTAAAACTGTTTTTTTTAGTTGGTTGGTATGGAAACTGCACGCACTTTGTCTCCGACTTTTCTCTTTTCGATTGAGAGATTATCTGACGAAACGATATTTTTTGAAACAGATTAAGAAGAAGAAAATTCAAATCGTCATTAGCAATTCTTCATTGACTGATGAATTCATGGCAAAAAGTCTTTACAAAATCCCATTTGTGAGTATCGAGCACGGGCAATATGCTATATCAGCATTTGATCATGAAATAGTCAATAGAGATACCCTTGTTAAAGCTGCTCGAGTGGTCTGCGTATCTAAATGGTGCGCAAGAGTCCTTATGGAGACGCTAAACCTTGACTCTACAGTTATTTATAACGGACATCTTAAGAATGAGGCCATTGTGGAAATGCCGGAAACTTTGGAGCGGAAGACTTTTACATTTAGCATGATTGCGCGTGGGATTTCACAAAAAGGTTGGGATGTGGCTATAAAAGCGTTCTTAAAGGTTGTTGAAACGAAAGATGCCCAACTTGTGCTTGTCGGAGCGGGTGAATTTTTATCAGACTTAGAAAAACGATTTGACCATCCAGCTATCTTGTTTAGAGGGCAAATTAATTCAATTGAACAAGTTGTTCGGGATACGGACGTAGGCTTGTTTCCTTCCCGTAAATACGAGGCTTTCGGGCTTTCTATACTTGATTTTTTTTCGCAAGGGAAACCGGTACTTGCTTCTAACCTGGGAGGAATTCCTGAAGTGGTCGAAGATGACTTGGGAGCAGGTGGCTTATTAATCCAAATGAAAAACAATGAAGAACCTGATGTGGATCACTTGGTTAAACTCATGACTGAAATTATGGACAATAAGTCGATGCGAAATAGTCTTTCCAATAACGCAATTCGAATAGCAGGTCGGTTCGACTTTCAAAAAACGGTATCAGAGTACGAACAAATCTGCCTGAGCGTTATACAGAAGTAAAGATGGAACTTTCGATAATTCTTATAAATTATAACACCAGCGCGTTTACAATTAAATGCATTAGAAGTATTTATAAATTTACTCAAAAGTTAAGATTTGAAATTATATTGGTGGATAATGCGTCTACTGAAATAGAACCTACTTCCTTTACCGATTTATTTCCCGATGTAAAGCTCATACAAAATTCAACAAATGAAGGGTTTGCCCGAGGAAATAATCGTGGTATTCAGCAAGCAACTGGCGATGTAATACTTTTGTTGAATAATGATACGGAGTTGCGAGATGATTCTATAGAGAGGGCCTATCAGGTGCTAAAAGAGAAGTCGGAAATTAGTGTGGTGACGGGAAAATTGCTTTATGAGGATGGACGTGTTCAGCATCAATGTGGACGTTTTCCTTCTGTTACTCTTCAGTTGATTGAGCTATTTAGAATACAAAAGATTTTGCCAAAAAGAGTACGTGAAAATTTACTTTTAGGTGGCTTCTTTGACCACAATCGTCCGGTTTTTCCTGATTGGATCTGGGGTACTTTTTTCATGTTTAATAGAAATGTTCTCAACGTTTTTCCCGAAGGAAAATTAAGCGAAACATATTTTATGTATATGGAAGATATGGAATGGTGTTATAGGATTCGAAAATCCGGGTTAAAGGTATTCTACGATCCTTCTATTTCGATCGTTCATTATTCTAGGGCAAGTTCGTCCTCATTTTTTGGTGCAAGACTGAATCCGCTAATATTTGAGAACTTTAAGCATCTACTTAGTAGGGAGCGAGGTTGGGTGTATGCTACGCTGTATTTTTTTCTGGGGAAGCTTATTGAAGTTTCTGCAATAAGAACTCGGCACGTTGCTAAAAGATGACATTTCGATACTTAAAAAGTACAATGGGATATCCGTATTTTTCAATTGTTATACCTACATATAACCGAGCGGATCAGTTAATTTTAACGGTGCAATCAATCTTGGAACAAAGTTTTGATTCTTTTGAGATAATCATTGTAGACGACGGAAGTACGGACAAAACATCCCAACTGATAACGCCTTTAATATCGGACAAGGTTTCCTACTACCAGACACAAAATTTAGAGAGATCTCACGCTAGGAATTTGGGGGCCCGTATGGCCAAGGGTGTATACTTGAATTTTTTTGATTCAGATGACTTAATGTATGCGGATCGTTTACAAAAAGTCTATGACTTTATCGATAGGAGTAATGAGCCTGATGTTTTGTTTACACACTACGATTTGATTGACCAAAGCCAAAAAAAAATTGGATCAACGGAAAGGCATCACTTATCGTTTACCAAGGATTTACTTTTTAATAATTTTCTGGCAACGGGAGCCGTCTTTCTTAAAAGAGCTGTCGCCTTGGCTAATCCTTTTGTTGAGGATCGAAGAATTATAACAGCTGAAGATTGGGAGTGCTGGCTTCGTATTCACGCAACATTCGATTTCGTTGAGTACCCTGAAAGGACTTTTGCGATAGTACAGCACGGTAAAAGAAGCTTATCAACTATATCTGTAGGGGACATTGAGGAGCGAGACCTCTTTTTTATAAAATTGGTTAGGAACCAGGTGAGTTTGAAAAAGAAGTATCTAGACGGGCTAGCTCTTTTTGTGGCGGATCGCTATACATTTATCGCGCTAACCCTTGCTATCCATCGAAAAAGAGTTAGGGCAATTCGGTACCTAGTTCTGTCAGTCGGGACTACGCTATATATTGTCAAGCGGAGAAGATTTTGGGGTGTTTTGAAAAATATAATTTTTCCAAATTGAAGCAGCGTATTTTACTTTTAATTACAAATCTTGATTTCGGTGGTGCCCAAAGGGTGTTCAAAAATCTTTCGAATGGATTATCGATTGACAATGAAGTGACGGAGTGTGTATTTAACCTTGAAATGGGTTATGCATTTCCTTCCACAAATAATTTAATTTCATTGAATGTGCCTGCTGGTAGTTCAGCATTTGGTAAATTCTTCAGATTTATTCAAAGGTGCTATCGATTAAATCGTTTAAAGAAAAAATTGGAGATTGATATCACGATTAGTCATTTGGAAGGTGCAGATTACGTTAATTATTTTTCATTTTCTGCTGATAAAAAGATATTCTGTGTTCATGGTTCAAAATTGTATGACCAAAACATAATGGGCATACTAGGATGGTTTCGAAGAAGGGTTTTTATTCCGTTTGTCTATCCTAAAGCAGATAGAATAGTTACGGTAAGTCAAGGCATAGAGAATGAATTGATTCGCAACTTTGGTTGTGCTGAAAACAGAATTACAGTGATTAATAATGGTTCCGACATCGAGGAAATACAAAGGATGGCAGCCGAATTGATTGAAGATCGTTACATTCCGTTTTTTCAATCGGAAAGAGTTTTGATTACTCATGGCCGGCTGGTGGGTGAAAAAAACCATGAACTCCTTCTAAAACTTTTTTCTGATAAGGGATTGCAACGGACCGCCAAATTGGTTTTGTTAGGTGATGGTCCGCTGCGAGGGTCATTGATTGAACTTGCCGAATCATTGAAGCTTTCAACGTACCATCCTTGGGAACCAATGGAATTTTCAGATCGATACGATGTTTATTTTTTTGGATACCAGGGAAACCCTTATAGGTATTTGGCTCGATCAACCTGTTTTCTATTTCCTTCTAAGTATGAGGGTTACCCGCTTTCGCTTTGCGAGGCAATGGTGTGTGGCTTGCCGATCGTATCATCAAACTGCCATTATGGGCCTAAGGAGATATTGGGATATACTGGTGGTGAACTACTAAAGGACGTTCAATATGCAAAATATGGCGTGTTGTTACCCGAATTTGATGTTGGAACCTGGGTGAAGGCTATTAAAATTTTACTGAATGATCGTGTACTATTGAACGACTATAAATCACAAAGTTTGCTGCGAGCCGAGTCTTTTTCTTTATCTATTTTTACGGATAAATGGAATGCGTTAGTAAATGAATTAGCCAAGAAAGGAGATGTCATCGATTAGAGATTTTGTAAAGCAATATTTTCCGTGGATTGTTGACACTCGCAACCGAATGGTCAACCATTGGTCTTCTTTGAGGTATAAGGAAAAGCCCATGCAAGAAGTGTTTACCGCGATTTATCATTCTAACTATTGGGGCGATCATGAGTCCAAATCAGGCCCTGGCTCTAATCAGGAGAAAGCAGCCGTTGTAAAAGGGGTGATCGAGAAGGTTATCTTAGACTATCAGATCAAATCTATTCTGGATATACCCTGCGGTGACTTTAACTGGATGAAAGATGTCGACTTAAGCAATTGCGTCTATACAGGGGGAGACATCGTTGAAAGTTTAATTGAATACAATAGGTCAGCGTTTCGGCAAAGAGGTGATGTTTCATTCGTTCCTCTTAATCTTGCCACCTCAGCTTTACCCTTAAATGATTTACTGTTTTGCAGGGATTGCCTGGTCCACTTTTCTTTTGCTGACATTAAAACAGCTTTGAGCAACATCAAGAGATCTAAATCAAATTATTTTTTGACGACAACATTTCCTGATCACCAAAATAGGGATATCATAACCGGTGATTGGCGTCCATTGAATTTGCAAGAAGCTCCATTTAATTTTCCAGCACCTATTGTATTATTCAACGAGCAATGCGCAGAAGGAAATGGGTGCTATAAGGATAAGTCGCTTGGCCTTTGGTATTCTCATCAGATACCAGACCAAAAAGATTGATCATCTGTGAAGCAATTCAAGCCAGTCATCCTAATTGTTGAAAATTCCGTTCAGGTGACAGGAGCTTTCAATTCGGTGATTCGTTCTTGTCACTATTTAAAGGAAAGTTTTGAATTTATTTTTGTTGTTCCGCGGCATTCTAAAGTAGTACCTATTCTGGAGCGGGAAGGATTTCAACTCTATCAACTGAATTTTAAGGAGCTACGCAAGAGTATTGATAGCGTGTTTATTTATTTCCCTTTTCTACTTGTAAACGCAATCAGGCTTTACGCCATTTCTAAAAGAACGAAGACGGATGTCATACACGTAAATGATATCTATAACATGGCCCCAGCCGTTTGCAAACTATTTGGACTAAAATCCAAATTGATTGTTTACGTCCGTTTCATGCCTAACCGTTTTCCAGCCTGGATTTTTTCAATCTGGTGGAACGTTTATGCGAAACTGGCGTCTCAGATAGTAGCCGTTTCAAATGCTGTAACTGCATTTTTGCCGCCCAGTAAAAAATTGGTTGTTATTTACGATCCGCTCCCGTTCTCACTGTCCCAACTACAGCCTCATCAAAGAGAAAATGATGAGGTGCAATTTCTCTATCTAGCTAATTACATTCCGGGAAAAGGGCACGAAGCGGCCTTGAGGTCATTCTACAATGTGTTTCATGTTAATCATAAGGTTCGCTTAAGATTTGTTGGGAGCGACATGGGGTTAACAAAAAACGCGACTTTTAAAATTCAATTAAAAAAATTTAGTGACGAACTCGCGATAAGTGATGTCGTTGAATGGGCAGATTTCGCTCTCGATGTCGAGCAAGAAATTAGGAAGGCAGATGTGGTTTTAAATTATTCAGAGTCAGAATCGCTTTCTTTGACGTGTGTTGAAGCTATGTACTTTGGGAGGCCTGTAATTGCTACAGCGTCCGGGGGGCCACAAGAATTGATCGAACACTTGAAATCTGGTTACATTGTACCTGTAGGCGACATTAATGCAATGGTAGAAGCGATGATTTTACTGGCTTCGAATAGAGAACTCTCAAATGAACTCGCGAGAGGCGGGTATTACGCCATACGAGAGAAGCTTTCCGAAAACAACACCGTGCTGCGGCTTTCCAAATGCTACGATCTTGCATTGAAAACAAAATGAAATCTTCGATTGGTATTTTCTTTTTTTTGTCGCTCTTCTGTTTTGCGGAAGGATGGGGTCAATCACCTGTGGCAGATTTTACAGTATCCTCGAATGCTTGCTCCTTTGAAAAATTGGATGTAGAAAGCCAATCTTCTGGTTATAGTAGTATCGAATGGGATTTTTGTGAAGAAGATTTGTTGTCGTCTCCGGTTTATTTGGATCGAGGTGTTATCTCAAATGAATTGGGCTCACTTGATATACGTTTCTATAGAGATGGTACCTCGTGGTATGGATTTCTTTGCGATGCAGATGGCAATAAGGTATCACGTCTAAGTTTTGGAACCTCCTTGGCAAACAGCCCAGTTATTGATAAGCTGGGTGATTTTATTGTACCTGGAGGTGTGGAGTTAGCAAAAATTAATGGTGAATGGTTTGGATTGGTAGGTACATTTAACTTTCCTTCAAAGCTATACTTGTTTCGGTTTGGATCGTCCTTAGGGAGTACACCTCAAATTGAGTTGGTGGATTTACCTCCTAATACGCTGCTTTCACCACGAACCATACGACTGGTTCAAGAAGGAACACGATTTATTGCGTTCATTGCTAACTACAATCAAGCAAAGATTACGCGAGTTGATTTCGGATCGAACTTATCTGCAACAGTTTCATCGGTAGATTTAATTGACACGAGTGTTTCAAACTTAGTTGGAATGGATGCGGTTGATGATGGTTTGGGCAAGTATTTATTGGTTACCGGATCTGAAAATAACCTTTTATTAAAGATAAGTTTTGGCAGCAGCTGGCAGAATGTGGGTGCGGCTGGGCCAGTGTCTACTGGGGCTTTTAGTTTAATAAAACCCGGCCTGGTAAAAGTAGAGTTTGAAGGAGGGCGTTATTATGCCATGTTGGTAGAAGATGGGGGGCGTTTGCTTCGTATTGATTTTGGTAGTTCTTTTTCAGGCTCAACCCCAACTATTATGAGTTTGGGATTATTTCCTGGTCTTCAGCTAGTCAAAGGTATGGACATTCAGCGTAGAGATGGTGGCTATACGATGTTATTGACTAGCTATTCGGCAAATCGCTTACACCAAATTGATTTCAATTCAACAAATTGTGTTAGTTCTCTTGCAAATTTTGAGGGCGCATCCCCACCTTTAGTTAGTTATTCATCAAACGGCACGTTTCCTCTGACTCTACGTGTAAAGGGTGCCGGTTTATTACAAGATAAAATTACTAAGGAAATTACAGTGAGCGCATTGATTGCTCCTTCGATTACATTGAATAAGTTAAATAGGCAATGTCAGTCTTTGGACAATGAGTTTTCAGTAAGCAGTTCGACTACACTTACCAACTATGGTTGGTTATTGGGAGATGGAACAAGTTCTATGAATCCGGTGGCGCAACATAGCTATGCGACACCAGGTAAATACCGGGTGGAAGTAGAAGTTATTTCTTCCAATGGTTGTAAGAATAGAACTAATGATGAGGTGAACGTATTTTCTTCGCCCTCTTTTACACTACCCCTTGTTCCAACTTTGTGTACCAACCAAGAGTATAAGTTTAAGAATACCACTGCTTTTGCTATAGGTTTAGCTCCTCAATGGGAGTGGTTGGTGGACGATGTTCAAAAGTCAACCTCCCAAGATTTAGACTACACGTTTGGGACACCATTAGGCGCTACGATTAAGTTGAAGGCGTCCAACGGAGAATGTTCTTCTGAGGCCGTCCAGACTATTGGATCTTTAAATCAAGGGCCATTAGTAGAATTTCAAGTTGCCAATGGATGTATGGGGACAAGCTTGCAATTTAACAATACAACAGCGGGTGCTGTAGTTGGATACCAGTGGGAGTTTGGAGATGGTACATTTTCTTCACAGCAGAGCCCCTCTAAGACTTACAGTGTTAAAGGGGACTATTCTATTAAACTTACAGCCAGCAATGCACTTGGTTGTGATAACATCAAAGCAAAAGCAATCACTATTTACTCCACCCCGCAACCCAATTTCTCCGTTGGCCTACCTCCTTTCTCGTGCGCGGGTTCGGCCTCTCAGTTTACTGACGTGACACCCGTACTTACCGATAGCAACATAACTACCTGGATCTGGAGCTTTGGCGATGCTGCCAGTGGATCATCTTCTGTAAAAAACCCATCTTATACCTATGCGACTGCAAACACTTATAATGTTTCTCTTGCCGTTGCTACCAACTTTGGCTGTACCAATTCTATTCAAAAGGCTGTAACTATCTCCTCTTCACCAGTCGCTGGCTTTACTAATCTGCCGGCTTGTGCCAACCAAGCGACCCAGTTCACAGATGTTTCTTCCGGAAGTATAAAGTCTCGGCAATGGCAAATTCAAGGCAGTACCTTCACCACACCTAATCCGCAGTATACTTACCCGTCTTCCGGCACATTCCCCGTTGTGCTAACGGTAACTGGTAACAACAACTGTGTGAGTCAAGCCAGCAAGAATATTGTGGTGCCCATTGTGCCATCGCTCGATTTTTCGGTGCAGGCACCTTGTGCAAATTCAACAACGGTTTTTACGGAGCTGACCACATCAGCTGACCCCACCATTTCCAAAAACTGGTCATTTGGCAGCCAAGGCACTGGAAGTGGCAGTCCTGTCCAATATGCTTTTTCCTTAACCGGCACTTATGTAGTGCGGCTGAACTCCACACGCCAATCTGGCTGCGTTTACTCGGTTTCAAAAAATGTGACCATTGTTTCGCCACCTATTGCTGACTTTGAGCCGTCTATCGATGCGGGTGCCGCGCCTCTCCCAGTTGTTTTTACAAATACTTCTTCGGGAGCAAATTCTTATCTATGGAAGTTTGGAGACCAAAGTAATTCAACCTCTGCTTTGGTATCACCCACATTTGTTTTTAGTGAATTGGGAGACTACAACGTTGAACTCAGCGCTTCTAATTCGGTTGGTTGTACAAACCGACTTAGTAAACCGATCAGTGTTGTTATTCCCAACGTGGACGCGGAAATGACAGATTTCTTTTTTGTGAAGGACCCAAAGACAGGCAGTCTGCAGCCAGTTGTTAAATTGTTAAATCGAAGTAACATTACGTTGACCGATCCGACCATCTTGCTGGACGTAGCCGGGGGTTCAAGTGTTTCCCAACAAATAACCGCAACAGTCAAACCGAATCAGGAGATATCGCAGATGTTGGACCTGAAACTGATACCAAAAACAAATCAATATGTGTGTGCCGAGGTGGTGGTTGTGGGAGACACAGACACTTTTTTAAATCGAAAATGCTTGTCGCTTTCAGGTGAAGGGGTGCTCTTTACCCCGTTTCCCAACCCGGCACGAGAAGAGCTAAATATGGACTGGATCAGCATTGACGGCTCAGCAGTAACTTTTCAAGTTTTGACGAGCGCGGGTGCTACTTCGTTCCACCAAACCATTTATTCCATCAATCCCGGATTGAACAGGCTTATTATCAACACATCTGCCTTGTTATCAGGGATCTACTTTATTCGCTTTCGCGATGGCAAAACAGACCGAACATTCAGCTTTGCGGTGACTGGAAACTGAGTTCTTGGCCAAATAAATCAGTTGCTTTTCAAAATAAATTTATAGTTCCTACTGAAGTTCTTAGCAATTAATTAATAATATTTGCTTGTCGAAAAAATTGAAGATGAAATTGCGCGGCTCAATCATTCAAACGACTGAGTATGGCATTAAAAAAGAAATTAACACATGAAATGGCCATTAATAGACTCTACACCCAACGGAATGATAATCTTGGCCATTCCATGTGACAACTAAAAAATAATTATTAACACATGAAAGTAAAACTGGATTCTACTGATCGGAAAATTGTTGAAATTTTGCAGGCTAACTCCAACATAACCAACGCGCAATTGGCGCAAGACATTGGGCTTTCTCCAGCCCCTACACTGGAACGAGTTAAGAAATTGGAGAACACCGGTGTTATCAAGAGCTACCATGCCTTGGTGGATATGTCAAGTGTGGGTCTGGGCGTCTGCACGTTCGTCACCGCTTCATTGAAGGGACATAATAAGGAGAACATTAATAAGTTCATTAAGGAAATAAAGGAGATCCCCGAAGTCATCGAATGCCATCACGTGACCGGTCAGTATGATTTTATTTTAAAGGTGGTAGCGTCTGATATTCCGGCCTATCAAAACTTAATGCTTGAAAAACTTTCGAATATTGAGGTGGTCGACAATCTTCAGTCCACCATAATTTTGTCGACTTTTAAAGACAGCAAATCAGTTCCATTACCATGAGCGCAGAGGTGGCAGAAAAATCGCTAGTACTGAATGATCAGCAGATCAATCAGAAGATAAAGCGAATGGCCTACGAGATTTACGAGATCAATTTTAAAGAAAAGTCTATTGTATTAGCCGGCATTGATGGACAAGGCTTTTCGCTAGCGAAAATACTTGGAAAAGAATTGGCAGCCATTTCACCGATAGAGGTCATCATAGTCAAAGTGTCTTTGGATAAGTTTTCCTTAGAGCAATCGGAGGTCAGGATTGATAGTGCCGAAAAAGAATTCAAGAGAAAATGCGTTTTGTTGGTGGACGATGTGTTGAATACGGGTCGGACGTTGGCCTATGCAATGAAACCATTTTTTGAAGTTGGAGTAAAAAAAATTGAAGTGGCCGTATTGGTCAATCGAAGCCATACGTTGTTTCCAATTATGCCTACTTATGCCGGCTACGAACTTTCTACAACCCTAAAAGATCATGTAGAAGTTGTGTTAGGAAAAAAATCATCCGTCTATTTGCATTAATTAGGCACCAAAGATTTACAAGTGGCCACTACATCTTGAATCGTACATCTTAAATCTGAAATCTGAAATCAACGTGTCGATACATAAGAAAACAGAATTGAAGAAGGTCACTACTCACCAGCTTCAAGAAATGAAAAAGCGGGGTGAGAAAATTGCGATGCTCACAGCTTATGATTATAGCATGGCCAAGATTATTGATGCGGCCGGGGTCGATATTATATTGGTGGGCGACTCGGCATCGAATGTAATGGCTGGCAATGAAACAACATTACCGATTACACTCGACCAAATGATTTACCATGCCTCTTCGGTCGTTAAAGCTGTGAAACGGTCGTTGGTGGTGGTAGATATTCCTTTTGGCTATTACCAGGGAAGTTCCGGAGAAGCACTTCGTTCTTCCATTCGTATTATGAAAGAATCTGGTGGGCACGCGGTAAAAATTGAGGGAGGCAGCGAAGTAAAGGATTCTGTGTTGCGGATTTTAAGCGCAGGTGTTCCTGTGATGGGTCATTTGGGACTCACGCCCCAATCGATTTATAAATTTGGTACTTATTCTGTTCGCGCGAAGGGAGAGACAGAAGCCAACAAATTAATCGAAGATGCGCTGTTGCTGCAAGAGTGTGGCTGCTTTGGTCTGGTGCTCGAAAAAATCCCGGCTGAGCTGGCCAAGAAAGTGGCGAGTCAATTAGATATACCCGTCATAGGTATTGGAGCGGGTCCCGATGTAGATGGTCAGGTTTTGGTTATGCAGGATATGTTGGGTATTACGACCGAGTTTAAGCCGCGATTTTTAAGAAGATATGCTGACTTGAGCACCATCGTATCGGAGGCAGTACAACATTATGTGTCGGATGTAAAAGCGAAAGAATTTCCTAGTCAGGAGGAGAAGTATTAGTTGCAAGAAACAGCCTTCTCAACGTCTTCCTCCGCCCCAAACCACACAACGCCATACTCACCATCCAACCCAATCCCAATCGCTTTCCAATTCATGTCCTTCCAAATCCCGGAGTTAACAATGACGGCATTATGCCCGGAGCTTCCTTGCCATCCTGTTAAAGCCTCTTTTGCATTGGCACCGGCCGAACTCCAATAGGCAATTTCAAAACCACTGCCTTCATAGCCTGCAATTTCTTTGGGTTTGTCCCACATACAAGCTGCTTGAGCATGGTCGTCTGTGTAACAGCAAGGCGACCAGTCTCCCTTTTTTGACCAACTGTGGTAGTTGCATTTGCCGTTGTCTTCATAGTTTTTCATTAAATCCTGAACGTGCATTTTTGCCACTTGTGTGAGTTTTGCAGAGACCGCGATGGGAGGTAGTTTCTTGGTTTTTCGATAAGCCATGATCAAGTCGTACAGTTTCTTTTCCTCGGGCGTTAGGCAAGGTGGGGCGTAAAGGCTTGCTCCGGTAGCTAGGAAAAGGAATGAAAATGCAGCGAGGATTACTTTCATGTGTTTATTTTTTTCTTTTATGTCACATGGAATGGCCAAAATAATCATGTCTTTTGGCATGGGGAGTGGACATAGCCATTTCATAACTGATTTAATTGATGGTTGAGCTCAAATAATCGCGATAAGTGGGCATAATTTTTTAATTTTCGAATCCAAAGCTGATCTGTCAGCTTTGGATTTCCAATATAACTTGTTTTAGCCCCAAAAATTATTACCATGAGCGACCAAAAAATTACCATCACCAACGGAAAATTAAATGTGCCCGATAACCCTACCTTACCCTTTATTGAGGGCGATGGTACTGGAGTTGATATATGGCCTGCAGCAAAACATGTTTTTGACTCTGCTGTGGAGAAAGCCTACAAAGGCAAACGAAAAATAAATTGGAAGGAAGTGCTGGCGGGAGAAAAGGCATTTAATCAAACAGGCAACTGGATGCCCGAGGAAACCCTCACCATTTTTCGTGAATATCTAGTTGGCATAAAAGGCCCTCTGACAACTCCGGTTGGCGGAGGAATCCGT
Source organism: Cyclobacteriaceae bacterium (assembly GCA_031400595.1). Lineage (GTDB taxonomy): Bacteria > Bacteroidota > Bacteroidia > Cytophagales > Cyclobacteriaceae > ELB16-189. Next base: position 65,263 of record JANNQG010000025.1, on the reverse strand, counting down.
TCTTTGAATGTGGCGCTGCGTCAAGAGTTGGATCTGTACGCTTGCGTGCGCCCAGTACGTTGGTTTAAAGGAGTTCCTTCTCCCGTGAAAGAACCGCACAAAACCGACATGGTCATTTTCCGTGAGAATACAGAAGACATCTATGCCGGGATTGAATTTCAACAAGGCAGTGATGACAACAAGAAATTCATGACGTTCTTCAAGGAAAATTTTTCAAAGCAATACAAGAAAATCCGTTTTCCGGAAACGTCCGGTATTGGCATCAAGCCCGTTTCCAAAGAAGGCACAGAGCGGTTGGTACGTTCTGCTATTCAATATGCCATCGCTCAAAAGAAGCCGAACATGACATTGGTACACAAAGGCAACATCATGAAGTTCACGGAAGGTGGTTTCCGCGATTGGGGGTATGCACTAGCAAAAAGTGAATTTGGCGCGGTAGAGATTGATGGAGGCCCTTGGATGGAGATCAATACAGGTGGGCATAAATTGATTATTAAGGATGCCATCGCTGATGCGTTTTTACAACAGATTTTATTGCGGCCTGATGAGTATTCAGTTGTTGCAACATTGAATTTGAATGGCGATTATATTTCCGATGCGTTGGCTGCCATTGTAGGTGGTATCGGCATCGCACCGGGTGGCAACGTCAATTACATTAGTGGGCATGCTATTTTCGAAGCTACGCATGGCACTGCCCCCAAGTACGCTGGTCAAGACAAAGTAAATCCTGGTTCAATTATCCTTTCCGGTGTCATGATGTTTGAGTACATGGGCTGGCAGGAAGTGGCAGATATGATTGTGAAGGGCTTGGAGGGCGCTATTTCTTCGAAGCGTGTTACCTACGATTTCCACCGCCAGATGGAAGGCGCCACTTTATTGAAGTGTTCGGAGTTTGGTCAAGAGGTGGTGAAGCATATGTAAGAAAAGAGTTCACCAAAATTCACAGCCCTGCTATCGATTAAAAATAGCAGGGCTTTTTTATTTGGTTTCAATTGTTCAAGCGATTGATCAAAGCAGAATCTCAATTTATACTTGTACATTTTATACTGCCAACCGTGGTAGTCTTCAACGTCAAGTTTGAAATGCTAAATTTAGAAGCCAATTCGGATTTTGACGGTACAAAGACGAGACCTATTTTTGACACATGCGTATAAAGTTTTCGGGAAAGTTTTTTCTTATCTTCATTTTCTCTTCTCAATCACTATTCGCACAAAACTCGTACACTTCGGCAGCACAGTTGAAAGCACAAATTGAGATTGCGGACAATGACTCACTACGAAGCTACAATTACTTACTACTATCGAATACGTATATCGAACTCAACCAACTGGATAGCTGTAGACTAGCAGCGCAGTCTGCTTTTTCAACAGCGCAGCAAGCTGACTTGCCTTTGTTAATGGCCTGGGCAAATCACCTCGAGGGCAACTACTTTTTTTATGAGGGAAGATTTGATAGAGGAATAGCAATTCAAACGCAGGTTCGGGAGCGGGCAAAAAAGTTGAATGCACCACTACTTGAGGCCTGCGCAAAAAAGATGATTGGCTGGATGTATCTGGAAATGGGCAAAGAGAAAGAGGCGGAAGCGCTTTTTAAAGAGAGTCTTCCTGCTTTTAAGAAGCACGTACGGGAAGATTTTCAGATGAATGTGGGCATCACCTACTACGGACTGGCTACTACATATTTTTATCTGGGAGAATTTCCGTTGGCAAAATTGTATTATGATTCAGCAATTGATACCAAACCATACATGGATGAACGCGAAAGGGCACTCGCATTAGCCGACCGCTCAGCACTGTTGAGAGATAAACTACATGATTTAAGAGGTGCAAAAGCAGACGCGATACGTGCCATACTGCTAATAAGCCCTTTCGAATTTCAATATGATGTGCTGGCTTACGCAAAAGCAGAACTCGCCCTGATCGAAGCTACCGAAGGAAAAACGCAGGAAGCTGATCGGCTTTGTAATGAAGCATTGGTTGTGTATGAGCGAACCCCATTGATAAGGCGGTATGTGTCTGTTTATCAAACCCTCTCACGCACATTTACGCTCACTGGAAATTACAAAAAGGCTTATGAAGTAGGACGACAAATTCAAACACTCAAAGACTCGATTTTTGAGTGGCGAAAGGTGCAGTCTATTGAAGATTTGCGAATAAAGTATGAAACAGAAAAAGCCAAAAATGCCTTTGAGGTATTGGAGAAGGAGCACGCAGAGCAAAAGCTGGCTAGTTTACAAAGCCAATCTATTTTTATCATAGCCATTGTAACTATCCTAATCAGCATTTTGGGAGTCATTGTTTATTATCGAAAACGTGAAAAGTATTTGGAGAAAATCAAGTCGCTGGAAGCGGCTCAACTCGTCCATCAGGAGCAGGAGCGAATCAAACAGGAACTACATGACAATCTTGGAGGGCAGCTAAGTTCCATTTCGATGGGACTAAACCGATTGGCTCAAAGTGATACCAATAGCGCCATTCAACATATTCAGGGAATTACAGACAAAGCGATCGCTGAGTTAAGAGACTCGCTTTGGGTAATGGACAAAGACGCCATTTCCATTGCTGAACTTGAGCAACGTGTCAACGGGCTATTTTGGCAATATCGAAAAATAGAAGCGCCAATTGTATTCCTGATAAAGGTGGACGATTCGATACTCAATGAAAAGCTAAAAGTCAGCTTGGCGGGAAACCTGTTTCGTATCATACAAGAAGCGACAAACAACTGCGTAAAATACAGCAGATGTACACGATTTGAAATTACTATTGAAAAAAATGAACAACAGCGGAAGGTAATTATTTTTGATGATGGTGTCGGGTTCGATCTTCATGGCCACAAAGAGATTGAACACTATGGGTTGAAGAATATTAGGGTTCGAGCCGAACAGATGAAGGCTGGTTTTTCGATAGAATCCTCTCAAGGAAAAGGTGTAAAAATGATTCTTCTGCTTCCGATTTTGGAAAGTGAGCCAACATAATGGAAGTTGGCAGCTAAAGATGATTGGTTTGGCCGTTGGAAAATGGTTTGCTAGACCAGATCAGTTCTTATAAATCCTCCTTTATTTTATTGATTGCCTCGATCTTATTCTTAACGCGCAATTTCTTAAAGATATTTGAGAGGTGTTTTTTTACCGTCTCGATACTAATGAATAATTGATCAGCGATCATCAGATACGTGTTTCCTTTGGCTACCAACCTAAGCACCTCCAGTTCACGTTCGCTGAGGTGGTAACTATTCGGGGCATCCTTCATTTTTTGGAAAGGCTCGGTGGTAAGGAACCGAATGGCTTTGAGCGCTATCCCTGGCGACATTAAGGCGCCCCCTGCTGCTACATCGATTATGGTTTTGTATATGAAAGAAGGCTTTTCATTCTTGACCAGATAGCCAACAGCACCAGCCTTGAACGCATCAAATACACGGTTGTCGTCTTCGGCTACCGTGAACATGACTACTTTTATTTCTGGATGATTATCATGCAACAAGCGGGCAGCCTGTATGCCCTCGTCTGGCAGGCGCATGGATACGTCCATGATTACTACGTCAGGAATTTTTTGATTCTTTTTTGTCAGCGATTTTACAAAGTCTAGTCCACTATCGGCAATGGTAATTTCCTGCAATTCTGGATAGGCGATCAACTCCTGGCGCAAGGCATGTGCCAAGGCTTGATTATCATCTACAATGGCAATGTGCAACGGAATCATTGGTATAAAAGTAGGCACTATAAGTAGAAGGGGCAATTACCCGAAAGGGTAGTTTTGGTCCGTCATTGCGAGTATCGAGCGCAGGGTTTTAGCGAAGGCGCGAAGCAATCTCCGTTTTTGAAACCCAATCCCCATCACACTTTCCATCGCTGGCGTTCGCAATGACGGTTTGTATCTGTCATTGCGAGCACCGGTGTGAGGTTTTGAGCAGGAGGGCGAAGCAATCTCCGGCATTGATATTCGGGCTAAGAACGGGGGATCGCTTCGCGCCATTTCTCATTCCATCGCAGGTACTCGCGATGACGGTGAACCTACGTCATTGCGAGCACCGAGCGTGATGTTTTGTGCAGGAGGGCGAAGCAATCTCCGATATTGAAACTCAATCTTCGGATGGGGGATTGCCTGCCTACCGGACAGGCAGGCTTCACGCCTTTTCCCGTTCCATCGCAAGTATATGCAATGACGGTTTATACCCAGCCATTTGCATACCCATACCGCAACAGATCAATGCTATTTTCTGTACCTGTTTTTTCAAGCAAATTTTTACGGTGTGTTTTTACCGTCTCAGCACTGATATTTAACCGCGCTGCAATATCTGCTGTGGTATTGCCCTGAACGAGTAGCGTATAGATTTCACGCTCGCGTGGGCTAATCACTTCCTCTTCCAATGTTCCCTGAAATAGAACCACCGAAGTGCCATCGTCTTCGGTCTTGGAAATATTATAAAAGTGATGAGGAGAACTATTAAAATGGGTAATATCGGTTATCACAACAAATTCCATTAGCACCATGCCCTGTTCGTTGAAGGCAAGGCCGATACTCTGCTGAAGTACATTGCGTTGTTTACCATCATTCCTGATATACCAATTATTGCGTGAATAACGCACCTTGTGAAGCTGCTCAACGGAATAGTTCAGTGAGACTATTTTAGTCATCGCAATTTCAGTGCCCCTTGGTATGATAACTATTTCACTTGGGCTCAATATTTTGGCAAGGGAAGAAATACCGGTAAATTCTTCTGCTTTATAGCCGATAATATTTTCAACAGATGGGCTAACATAAATATATCGGCCTGTTTTCATATCCGTGACGAAGATGGCCTGATCGCTGAACACCATTAATTTTTGCACCCAGGGTTGTTCAAGAAGACCGTCTACCAGTCGATTGGCTTCCTGCTGGTCGATTCCCACTTTGATAAATTTGTCAATAACATTCTTAAAGTTGGACTCTAATTCTTCTAATTGGTTCATTGCGTTTTGGTTTAGTATTGTGGGTAGTAATAGGATTGCTTCATGAATTTTCTAGCCAACCATTTTTCAAACAATGGTTCAATACGGCTACCATATTGGGGTCACCCGCTTTTCGTAGTATGTTACTACGGTGTTTTTTTACGGTATCTAAGCTAACGTGCTTATGGTTGGCAATCACTGCCATACTTTTTCCTGCTGCCAATTGCTTCAATAATTCTTTTTCACTTTTTGTCAGCGAGTAAGGACATGGCGGTCCCACACTTCCTTCGCTGAGCGTCACAAACTCTTCGTCAATTGTTAAATGAGAGAGTTTGTAGTTGAGCACGGGCGATGTTTTAAATCCCGTGAAATCGTGCAGGATAAATAATGTGTAATAGTTGCTGTTGTGCACAATGGCATTTGGCATCAGGTGTTGGTATACTCGTTTTATGTTGCCCTTTCCTGAAACAATGTGGTAGTCAAACGATATACGCGGATGAGAAACGGTGCGCGTCATTTTCTGCAGCGCCTCTTCTGTTCGCGCAACTAGCTGCTTCACCAAGGGTCGATCGTGTGGTGTAGTGATCTGTTGCAATAGCGCGGGCCCTTTTTTATAAATCGTTTCAATTGGGTAGCCCAATGTGGTACTCAAACTTTTACTTGCATAAAAGAAATGACCAGCCGAATCATAAAGGGCAACACCTAAGTTTATCGAACTCAAAAAATCTTCAAAGGCAGGTGCTTGCAATGCTGCGAGCGCATCGGTGCGCTGTAGATAGTTTCGCTGCGCTATAGCGGTCACTTTTTGAACGAGATGACTAACAACAGAATCAGATAAAGACATGGTAAAACTCTAGACTCCGAAAAGCTACCAACAACAAAACCCATTGTCAAATTTTGTAGTGGCAAACTTTCGATGTGTACAAAAAATACCCCTTTCGGGGGATGAATGTAAGTGAAAAGGCCGTGTTGTATACAATAAATACCCCTTTCGGGTTATTGACAAGGCCTTGTCTAGTTTACGACTTTTGGAAAACCAAAATGCTCGAAAAAATTCGAGCCAAAAAATGATTTAACCTAACCAAATCTTATGAAAACAAAAATCTACTTTTCTTTTTTATTTGTGAGCTTGTTATTTATAGCTACAATTTCTTCTGCTCAAAGCGGTCGTTTTTCGGTAGGTGCTGAGGCTGGGCTGGCCCTCGGAAACAATATTTATAGCAAATCCTCATACCCTCTTGGCTTTGGTCTTTCGTTTAGGTATGAGCATCCGATTGGTGACAAGCTTGCTGTAATGGGAACAATTGGGGGCCAGTATTTTTACAACAAAGGTTTTGATATAGCTGTTGGTGGCAATAGTGTTTTCACAAACCAAACGGTTAGCACACTTATAACAGTACCCATAATGGTAGGCGTAAGATATTATGTGAGCGAGCAGCAGAAGGGATTTTATGGATCATTTGAAACCGGTATGGCAGCAGCCATTGGAAGTGGTAACTCGAACGCAACCACTAGTACCTTTCAAGGCAGCAACCTTTCCCAATCGAACACGAGTGGCACTGATACCACTGTTAACTTTGCTTTCGCGCCAGGCTTTGGATATCACCTTTCGCGTGTTGATTTCGGCATGCGCTACCAATCTATTGCAGGAAAGGATGGCTCCTTCAATACATTGAATTTAAGAATCGGCCTCGTTTTTGGGAAGAGGTGATTTTTTTGGATGCACTTAATTTAGGAACAATAAACGTTTCAATTTTAGAACATCTAGACCAAATCCAAACTAATTAATAAAAAAATGAAAAATCTACTTGTTGTTGTAAGCTTCGCAACATTGATTTGTGTAGGAAGTCAGGCTCAAGTCTTTAAAAAGGGAGCCAATCTGGTAAATGTCGGTATCGGTTTTGGTGCGGCCTATAGTCAAACAAGCTTATCAGCTAAAGTGCCTCCTTTGAGTATATCCTATGAGCATGGCATTAACGAAAAATGGGGAGTCGGAGGCTTCTTTGGCTACTATGCAGGTTCCTTATCTCAAAAATTCTCTGCCTTCAGTAGCAATGGGATAGTGACGGCAACGTTGACCAATGATGTATCGTACTTTACTGTTGGGCTACGAGGACTTTACCATTTTAAAGTAACTGATAAATACGACCTTTATGCCAGTACCATGCTAGGATATAACGCGGGCAGCGCTAAGTTGTCTGTTGATCCACCCTCGGCAGCCTTGGGGGCAACTTTGCCCTTTGCAGTGTCTTCTGGAGTTGTTGTAGGTGCTATTGTTGGAGGCAGATATTTTTTTACAGAAAGAATAGGTGCATTTGCTGAGTTAGGCTACGGGTTTGCGTATGCAACAGTAGGACTTAGCGCAACTTTTTAAGTGTTGGCAGCCAAAGACAACTCTTAGCTGTTCGAGGTTTGCAACTCGAAATTTAAAATTTTTAACAGATCAAAGAAGGCTGTCTCAAAAGGGCAGCCTTTTTACATTCTCTTTCTAGTGAAGTTACTATTTGTGAACCGTGAAAAAGCAAGCCGAAGCGTAAGTGGTTTCTTTCAAACGACAAATGAAAACATTTATGCTTTTTTGCTGTTGCACTGTTTCTAAGATTGGTGTATCTTTAATGGCTGATTTAGTTGTTAGTTTTAAAAGTTCCTTATTATGAAGCTTGTAAGAAAAATCGTAGTTAATCTGTCTTTACTCACCTTGGTGATTGCATTTGGATGCTCAAAGGATGACCCCAAGCCATCTTTAATCGGTACTTGGAAGGAGGGTAGATCAATAATTGGATGCCCCGGTGGTTCTTCCGAGAAGGGTACTTGCACAGGTAGCTGTAATGCAGTTATTGCCGCCACGACATTTACAGATACTGACCAGACAGTTTATACCTATACCGTTAATGGAAGTACAATCACGCTTAAAGCGGGTACTACTACCATCAATTTTACCTATGAATTGACAGTGGGGTCGCTTACACTAGCCTCAACCGATCAATCAGGTTGTGTTTTTACCATCTATTATACGAAGATTTAACGCAACGATTCAGGTCTTTTAAAAAGAACGTTCCACCCAACTTTTACAAATTAATCCGATATGAAAATAGTTTTAGTAGCATTTTCCTTGATGGTTGTAGTCATATTTGGCTTGCAAGCGCAAGATGAAGGCAAAATTGAAAAACGTGAGCGCATAGAGAGAAATAAGAATATTTTTGTTGGTGGGGGGATATCGGTTATCAACGATTCCAATCTTAAAGAATATTCAACAGGATTTAATTTTGAAGGTGGATTTAGCAAACGACTAAATAGAGTTTTATCTCTGGGGGCTTCCTTTTCCTACCTAAGTTTTGCTTACAACACGCCTGCTTCTTCCAAACAAGCCCCCGTGTTTGGGAAGTATCCTGACAATTTTTACACGGGCTTTGAAGATTTCCCAGCTCAGAATCTTACTGATGTGCATTCAGGTTATATTGTCAATTTTAACAATACCAATCTTAGTTTTCTCTCGTTGGCTGTAGATTTTAAAGTAAATTTTGTGCCGGTTAAAGAAAATTCTGTTATATCTTTTTACGGATTTGCAAAGCCCTTCATTTCCTATTCGAAGCATAGCGACATTAAAGTAAGTTTAGATAGTTACACTGACATCAATAACACCAATACCTGGGCATTTGGTGCATCTGCGAGTGAGGTAGTCCCTCTGGACGGGAATGTGACGGGCGGTATTTTCCTTGGCCCCGGCATTGAGATAAATCCAACCAAGCCTATTTCCTTTTTTTTACAAGCTTCTTTTGGCTATACGTTAGCTTCAGATTTCATCAGTACAAAGTCTTATCCAACCCGAGATTTGAAGTTATTTGATGATCCAAATTGGCCTGGAAAATCGACTGGCTTCTCTTCCATCAATTTTTCCGGTGGTATTTTGATCAACTTAGACTAGTCAATAAATTTTCATGAAACGTGGGGTGTTTTTTGGTTTCTTATTGTTATCGATAGGAGCTTCCGCTCAATTCAAACTCTATGAGCAAGGCATTGATGCTTACCAGGCAAAGGATTATTTAAAAGCAATTGCCTTTTTAAACGAGTACATGGATAAAGGCACTCGGGACAAAGCGCTTGATGTGGAGGTTCATTATTGCTTGGCGTTATCTTATTTCAAAACACAGTCTTTCACTAGCTCTGTTCGGGAGTTTGATCGTGCGCTAGAGCTTGGCCACAAAAACACTGGCAATATTCATTGGTTCATGGCTAAAGGGTATGGCGAACTAAAAGCACACAAAGAATCAGAGACTGAATTTGCAAAGGCGTTAGATCTTGTTAAAGAGCCAGCTAACCAGTCTAAAATTTATTATGACCGAGCCTTGCAATACGAGAAGGCTTCGCAAAAAGAGCTCGCCATTAATGACCTCACCAAATCAGTAGTACTTAACAGCAGCAATTCCGAAGCCAAAACGATGTTAGATCGTCTGCAGCAGCCACCAGCCGGTGGCCCTCGCGATATGACGAAAGTTAAAAAGGAAGAGCAGATAGCAAGTATTAAAGACAAACCGAAAGAAAATAGAAAGGACAATAAATCTGTTGCTGTTACAAAACCCCCGTTGATTGCTTCTAATGACGTAATCAAAAAAGATGAACCCAAAAAAGAAACAAATCAGACGGTAGTAAGCACAAGCAATCAAAATCAAATTAAGAAAGAAGAATTGCCCGTAGTACCAACAGTTAAAAAGGAAATTCCTGTAGCGACATCCGTTGTTGAGGTACCCCCCCCCACACTAGCCGATGAATTCAAAAATGAAAAGCGATACGCGTTAGTCATTGGCAACGCGAAATACAAATCAGTTCCCCCGCTTAAAAATGCAGTGAATGATGCGAACGACATTGCTGCGGAATTAGAGAAATCAAATTTTGAAGTGATCAAGATAATTGATGCAGACTATCAAAAAATGCGAGAGGCATTTCTCAAGTTTCACGAAAAACTGACCAATGGGCCGAAAGACCAAACCATAGGTTTGTTTTATTATGCAGGGCATGGTTTGCAAAATGAAGGAGAGAATTATTTGGTGCCTGTTGAAGCCAATGTGAAGTATGATGACGATATTCCCAGAATGTGCCTTCCAATGCAGCGCGTTGTGCTTGCAAACATGGAACGTTCTAGTACTCGAATGAACATTGTTATTATGGATGCCTGTCGCAATAACCCATTCCCGTCTTCTAGTCGTGATGTAGGTGGTGGTGGGTTGGCGGAGATAAAGCGTGCAAAAGGTTCGTTTATTGCCTATGCAACATCTCCGGGAGCTACTGCCTCAGATGGGGAAGGAAGAAATGGATTGTATACACAAGAGCTTTTGAAGGCGATGAAAAGGCCAGGGCGCACCATTGAGCAGGTATTCAAAGAAGTGCGCCAGAATGTGTTGAAGCTTTCAGAAGACAGACAAAATACGTGGGATAGTTCTAATATTATTGGTGAGTTTTACTTTAAATTTTGATCTACCACCTTGTCATTTCAACTTAATCATACAAAACACCGCGTAGTTAATCATATCCTGATAGTTGGCTTGAATGCCCTCGCTCGCTAACGTCTTGCCTTGGTTGTCTTCGATTTGCTTGACGCGAAGAAGTTTCATCAATACAATATCTGTCATCGAACTCACACGCATTTCGCGCCACGCCTCGTCATAGTCGTGATTTTTGTTTTGCAGCAAGTGAAATGTCTCTTCTGCAGCTGCATCATACAAGGGCTCCAACTCCGCAAAAGTTAAGTCGAGCTTTTCTGACTCTTTCAAGCGGATTTGAATCAACGCAATGAGGCAGTAATTGATGATGCCAATGAACTCATCTTTGATCGGATCTTCTACCTTCTGCACCCCCTTGTCCTGAATACTGCGAATCCGTTGAGCTTTGATGTAAATTTGGTCGGTGATGGAGGGCAATCTCAAAATGCGCCAGGCTGTGCCATAGTCGTGGGTCTTCTTGGCAAACAGCGTTTTGCAGGTGGCCATCACCTCTTTATATTCGTGCAGGGTTTTTTCGTTCATAGAGCAGAAGTAATGCAAAGTAAATTATTTTCGGTCAACAAAACACTGAATATTAAAGGCAAGCTAGTTGACTTGTCGGTGCCTAAGGTCATGGGCATACTAAACGTAACACCCGATAGTTTCTTTGACGGCAGCCGTTATCAATCCCCCCCATCAATTTTGAATCAGGCAGAGAAGATGCTGCTAGAAGGAGCTGATTTTATTGACGTGGGCGGTTATTCATCTCGTCCAGGTGCAACCGATATTTCGGTAGATGAAGAAATGCAACGAGTGATTCCCACTATCGAATTGATTTCAAAACAACTTCCTCAGGCGATCCTATCAGTTGACACGTTCCGATCTCATGTGGCAAAACGAGCCGTAGAAGCTGGCGCTTCGTTGGTCAATGACATCTCTGCAGGTGAATTGGACAAGGAGATGGTGCCTACCGTTGCAGCGCTGAAAATTCCTTTTCTTGCTATGCACATGAAGGGGAACCCTCAGACGATGAAGCAGCATGCTCACTACCAAGATTTGTTGCAAGAAGTGATCACATACTTCCACGAAAAGATAAGCCTATTACATAAAGCCGGGATCAAAGATGTTTTGATCGACCCGGGTTTTGGGTTTGCAAAAACAATTGAACAGAATTTTGAATTGCTCAGTCATCTCGATCATCTATTGGCACTCGGCAAACCACTGGTGGTGGGCCTGTCAAGAAAGTCGATGATTTGGCGAACACTTGATACAACCGCTGAGCATGCGCTAAATGGCACAACGGCTCTTCATTCAATAGCATTGATGAAAGGCGCCAGCATTTTGCGTGTGCACGATGTCAAAGAGGCGGTGGAGGTGATTAAGCTGGTTGGTAGGGTCCATGGTCGATAGGCCATCGACTATCGACTGTATTTACTTAACTTTGCCTTCGATGTTATTCGCTTACAAAATCGGTTTCTTAGACATCAGTTGGGTAGACGTGGTAGACGTTGGGCTGGTGGCTATTCTACTGTACCAAATTTACAAGCTGATTCGTGGCAGTATTGCCGTGAATATCTTTTTGGGCATTCTTGCGCTTTATCTGGTCTACTTGATTGTTCGTGCTGCGCAAATGGAATTGCTGGCCACTATACTGGGGCAGTTTATGGGGGTGGGTGTATTGGCTATGATTATTTTATTTCAACCAGAGATCCGAAAATTTTTATTGCTTATTGGCCGAACAACCGAAATCAATAGGGGAAGTATTTTAAAAACTCTGGCCAACTGGCGCAGCGACCACCATGACGATTTCGATGTGCACCAATTGATAGAAGCCGTAAAGACATTGAAGGCTACGCGAACCGGAGCGCTCATCGTATTCTCACGTGACATGGAATTGAAATTTTATGCAGAGACAGGCGACCCATTGGGGGCGGTCGTAAACAAACGCCTACTCTTGTCGATATTTAATAAACAGAGTCCTTTGCATGATGGCGCAGTTATTATTTATCAGGGACGAATTAAGGCAGCGCGTTGTGTATTACCCGTAAGTGAAAATGATCATTTGCCCTCACAGTTTGGATTGAGGCACCGCTCTGCAATTGGTATGAGCGAAGCAACGGATACGTTGGTGATGGCTATTTCAGAAGAGACCGGGCGATTGATTTTAGCACGCAATGGAAAATACATTAGGGGTTTGAAGCTGAAACAAGTTGAGCAAAAAATACTAGAGTATTTACATAACTCGGAGCCGAAGACATGGGAAGAAGTGGTTACGGAGCCAGAACCCAGCGAGTCACAAGAGATAAAAGCATAGTTAATGGAATGCCCAAATTGTATTCTATTTTGTTGCGCCTGAAAGCTCAACCCAAGCAACTACTTTTTAAATTTTTCATGAGGTATTTTATTTTTCTTTTGTATATTCTTGAGACAATATCATCTCAAAGTCAATCCATACAAACGGTTATTCAAAAGGGACATGAGCTAGCAGTTCTTTCTGTGGCCATTAGCCCCGATAGTAACTACGTTGCTACGGGCAGTAGAGATAAATCGGCCAAGCTCTGGGAATTAAGCACAGGCAGGGAGGTACGCAGTTTCTTGGGTCATCAGGCTTCCGTCAATAGTCTGGAATTCAGTAAGGATGGAAAATACCTCATCACTGCAAATGGAGATGGCACAGCAAAAATTTGGGAAGTAAAAACAGGAAATGAAATTAGTACCGTGAAGCCGGACGAAGAGCGAATGACGGATGTGGCATTTGATCCCAACGGAAAATTTTTTATCACGGTCGGCTTTGGTCGAAAAGCGCGTGTCTGGGATTTTGTAACCAAGAAATTGGTAAAAGAATTTGACGCAGACGGCTATGCCGGTTCGGGCGGGCTCATTCACATAGCAGTTAGTCCTAGTGGCGAATGGTTGGCTGTTGGCGAAGATGGATTCACAGTGAATGTTTACAGCACGTCAAATTGGCAAAAGGCATGGACGTTCAATCAATCGGACCTTCATTCATCGTGCGGAGGATGTTATACAGACGTGAATTTTACACCAGATAGTAAGTATCTGCTAAAGGCTTCCAACAATGACGAAGTGGCTAAGTATGATTTAGGTAACGGAAAAAGAGTATTTCGCTATCAGAAAAAGTCAAAAAATTTACGCTCTGCTGTTTATAGCAGGGATGGCAAGCGAATGGCGCTGTGTGGCGAGAAAATGGTGACAATTTTTGATGGGGTAAAGGGTGATTCACTGCGAACCATCATCCCCAACATCAATGCTGAATTGAATCAGGCAAATTTTACAGCCGATGGTAAACGGTTGTTAGTTGCATGCGATAATAATGTTGTGTTGATGTATGATGTGTCCACCGGAAAAAAAGTGGGTGAACTTTCTGGTTTTTTGAACCAGCGCGACAAAGGGGGACTTACCTATGATCCCAATTCATATTGGGACTCTTACATTGCCAAGTATATTCGATACAAAAACAATTTGTTGCTGAGTCCAGACAATAAGACATTGTTGAAAGGCAAATTTGGCAATAAGCTGAAGCGCTGGGACATTGCTTCGGGAAAAACCGAAATGGAATATGTAGGGCATGAGAAAGCCGCATTGTGCTATCAATATAGCCGAGACGGAAAAAAATTGTTGACCGGTGGTGGGGATGGAAAAATTATTTTGTGGAATGTGGAAAAAGGAGATACTCTATTGACGATTAAGTCTTACGATGACCCAATTTTTGACATTCACTTTAGCAGTGACGAAACGCAAATCATAAGTAGTAGTTGGGATGGCACCTTAAAAATTCATGCCGCAGCCAACGGTAAGCGACTTCATTATTTTAAATTAGAGGAAGGTTCTGCCTATCAATCTTCTTTTAGCCGAAATGACTTGTATGTTTTCACGGCAACGCTGAAAGAGGGAACGGATCGCCTCCAGATGCGGGAAATCGATACCAAGAAAGTCATAAGAACATTTGAAGGTCACACGGATGTGATCTCTTCGCTGCAGCTCTCAAAGGACGGTAAGCGATTGCTCACGGCTAGTTGGGATGGCTCCATTCGGCTGTGGGATATTGCCGCCGGGCTTACAGAAAAGAAGTTAGTCGGTCACCAGGGAGCAGTACATGCGGCCATTTACAATCTTTCGGAATCTAACATTTTTAGTGCTGGCGCAGATCGCGTTATTAGAAAATGGAATGTAGCTGACTCAAAGGTCACGCAAACCTTTCAAGGGCACCAAGCTGAAGTGACCAGTTTACAATTAACGGGAGATGAGAAAATGCTGATTAGCCATAGCCTCGATGGAGTTACAAAGTTTTGGGATATGGCTTCAGGAAAGGAATTTTTTGAACACATTCATTTTGGGGAAAAGGATTGGATGGTAAAAAACCCCAATGGCTATTTTAACGGTACTGAAAAAGCGCGCCAATACATTCACTTTGTAGATGGGTTAAAAACGTATTCAGTGGATCAATTTTTTACTGATTTCAATCGACCGGATATACTTCTCAAAATTTTTCAAACTAGAGGGGGCGATGATGGCTCCATGGGGGTACAAGGGAAGATAAGGAAATCGCCACCTCCTACGATCAAAGTAGCTGCCGTACAAAGTGGTGAACTTGGCTACTCAGATGTGTTTGTTAAGATCATTGATAATGGTGCAGGCGTGGAACAATTGAAATTATTTCATAATGGCAAGTCGGTGACATTAGATCCTTCTGCAAAGAATTTGCCAAACGGGAAAGGGCAATCGACTACCTATCGACAGAAGGTCATTCTTGTAGGTGGCACGAATGTATTCTCAGCAACAGCAAACAATAAAGACAGAATCGAGTCTGATCCAAACTCAGTAGAATTGTTTTCTGAGCAAACAGGTCGAACAAGCACTTGCTATTTATTAGCGGTAGGAATCAATCAATATAAAAATCCGAGAATGGTGCTCAACTACGCCAAGCCCGATGCAGAGTCTTTTGAAAAAGTGGTCGATGAAAAGGGAACGTTATTGTACAAGAATATGGAGGTGCACACATTGTATGACGAGCAAGCCACTCGTACTGCGATTCTCAATAAGCTTGATGAGCTAGCAGCCAAGATTCGGCAGGATGATGTTTTCATTTTCTATTATGCTGGCCACGGAAGTATGGTCGATGATCGGTTCTTTTTTATTCCATCGGAAAGCTTGCGGCTGTACGATGTGAGCTCCTTGCAGCGCGAGGCGATCGAAGGATCCCTGATACAAGAAAAGTTCAAAAATATTCAGGCACTCAAGCAGTTGATCGTAATGGATGCTTGTCAATCAGGAGGCTCTGTGGAGCTCTTGGCTACAAGGGGAGCTGCTGAGGAGAAGGCAATCGCTCAACTCTCTCGAAGTGCGGGTATCCATGTGATGGCGTCTGCTGGAAGCGATCAGTTTGCCACTGAGTTCGCAGAACTGGGGCATGGACTTTTTACTTATTTACTCATCAAAGGTCTACAAGGAGAAGCAGATGGAGCACCAAAAGATGGAAAAGTGACGATCTACGAATTGAAATCATTTCTAGATGACCAAGTCCCCGAATGGACTCGCAAACTAAAAGGCAAACCACAATATCCCTACACCTTTTCGCGAGGCCAGGATTTTCCGGTAGTAATTGGGAATTAAAAAGGATGCTATAGCCATCTCAAAAACAATTCCGTTATCAGGTTAAGCCGGTCGAAACCTGGTTAGCGTAGTTTCAGATAGCCTTCGACAAGCTCAGGCTGGCAGTTAAATGATTTTTAAGATGGCTTCTAGGTGAATAGCCCCTGCTTTATCACGCCAAGTCCTTTTCCCACTTCTGTAAACGCTTTAATGGCTTTATCGAGATGGTGTTTTTCGTGACCAGCCGAAATCTGAACCCGAATTCTTGCCTTCCCTTTCGCAACTACGGGAAAAAAGAATCCAATGACGTAAATGCCTTTTTCCAATAATCTTTCTGCGAATTTTTGGGCTAGCGGTGCTTCGTACAACATAATCGGAACGATGGGGTGAATACCCGGCTTAATATCAAATCCCGCTGAGGTCATTGCCTCGCGAAAGTATTTAGTGTTGGACTCCAATTTATCTCTAAGCGCGGTTGTCTCAGATAACATGTTAAACACTTCGATCGAGGCGCCCACGATCGATGGAGCTAGCGTATTAGAAAATAAATAAGGTCTAGAACGTTGACGAAGGAGTTCAATGATTTCTTTCTTGCCAGAAGTGAAGCCGCCTGACGCGCCACCCAAAGCCTTGCCAAGTGTACCGGTTATTATATCAACACGATCCATCACACCACAGTACTCAGGTACCCCGCGCCCTGTTTTTCCAATAAATCCTGAAGAGTGGCATTCATCCGTCATCACAAGAGCCTCAAACTGATCAGCCAGGTCACAAATCTTGTCAAGTTGTGCGATCGTTCCATCCATCGAGAAGGCGCCATCCGTCACAATGATGATCTGTTTGGCCCCAGCTTTCCGCGCGTCCTCCAGTTGAGCTTTTAAATCGCTCATGTCATTATGTTTGTAGCGGTAGCGCATCGCTTTGCAAAGACGTACTCCATCGATGATGGAAGCATGGTTCAATTCGTCAGATATAATTGCATCGTTTTCGCCAAATAAAGGTTCGAACACACCGCCATTGGCGTCAAAAGCAGCTGCATACAAAATGGTATCTTCGGTGCTTAAAAATTCAGAAATCTTTTTCTCCAACTCTTTGTGGATGTCTTGTGTGCCACAGATAAATCGAACAGAGGACATCCCGAAGCCGTGTGTATCGATGGCTCTTTTGGCAGCCGCAATCACCCTAGGATGTGAGGACAAACCCAAATAATTATTTGCGCAAAAATTAATTACTTCTTTTCCGTCTGCAGTTTTGATGTCTGCCGCCTGTGGCGTGGTGATGATGCGTTCCTTTTTAAATAACCCTGCTTCACGAATAGTATTTAATTCTTTTTCCAGAACGGGTTGGAGTGTTTTGTACATAGCAATGATCTTTATTTTACCCCCAAAGCTACGAATCGTATTTCGTAATTCGCACATCGTAAATTTCCCTAACTTCGCCCGCGCATTCGATGTAGTATGAAGAAAACAAAGGTTTTATTGATTGGGGCGGGTGGCCAGTTGGGCTCAGAGCTAACGCAGGGCCTTTGGCAGATTTATGGTCAGGAAAATGTGATTGCCTCTGACATAAAAGATGCCCAGGGTATTCTAAAAGAGGGACCTTATGAGAAGTTTGATGTGATGCAACGCGACAAGCTTTTCGAACTATTAAAAAAGAACGAGATAACACAAGTATATCATTTGGCAGCCTTGCTCTCGGCAACAGGCGAGAAGGATCCGCGGTGGGCGTGGAAGCTTAACATGGAAAGTTTATTGTTTGTGTTAGAAGCTGCGCATGAACTTAAACTTCACAAGGTATATTGGCCCAGTTCCATTGCGGCCTTCGGCCCAACAACGCCCAAACAAAATACCCCACAAGATACTATCATGGACCCAACCACCGTCTATGGGATTACTAAATTGGCTGGTGAGCTTTGGTGTGAGTACTATTTCAGGCGTTATGGTGTAGATGTAAGAAGTCTCCGGTATCCCGGGTTGATTGGTTACAAAACACCACCTGGAGGAGGAACTACAGACTATGCAGTAGACATCTATTTCAAAGCACTGAAAGAAAAAAAATACGAGTGCTTTTTAGCTGCTGATACCTACCTTCCCATGATGTATATGGATGATGCCGTGAAGGCCACGATTGATTTAATGGAAGCGCCTGCTGAGAAAGTAAAGGTTCGCACAAGCTACAACATCGGAGCAATGAGCTTCTGTCCGGCACAGATCGCTTCTACCATTAAAAAGCATATTCCCGAATTTTCGATTTCCTACAAGCCAGATTTTAGGCAAGCGATAGCAGACTCATGGCCCAAATCAATGGACGATTCTGCTGCCCGGCAAGACTGGGGATGGAAGCACCAGTTTGGGCTAGAAGAGATGACAGAGGAGATATTGAATAATTTGAAAAACAACGAACAGTTTTTTCAAATCTAATTTTACTTCACTAAAAATCTTGAGGTATTCACAAGCTCGTTTGACCTGACTTTGGCGAAATAAACTCCGGGGCTTAGAGGAGTACCAAAGTTAAGTTTAGATTGGAGGTCTTCGATGGCGTATTTGCCGATTTCAAGTCCCATGTTATCATAGATACTTAACAATGAATTTTCTGCAGGGTCAAAATTGATGTCAATATTCAGCGAGATGCCTTCCGATGGATTTGGATAAATTGCCAGCCTCTTTTCCCCACTGAAAACTACAGAAACGACTGGGAAATATTCCACAAATCCATCGAAGTCTACGGATTTTAATCTATAATAATTGTTACCAACAAAAGGATTGTCATGATGTATGGCATAATCATGTCGATTGTTAGAAGTTCCATTACCACCAACTAAGAGGATCGTTTGAAAATTTGTTCCGTCAAATGAATGTTCGATTTCAAAGTGATCAAAATTTAATTCCGAGCCTGTTGCCCAGTTTAAAGCAACATTGGTTGATTCTTGAATTCCATGAAAGAAAAGCAACGTAATCGGAAGCGTTGAACTATTGCAAAATGTACTGTTTGTACTTCCTTGGGTGCACCCTGACGTAATAAAACTACCTGTAGGGCCGGTAAGTTGAGACTCGTTTCCTACGGCAACATTTCCGCCAACTGTTATTAGCCCCGAACCAAGAATGGAAACGTCCGTATCATCCCCACCGATAAAGTCACCGTTTACCGTTAAGTTGCCAGTGGCAAACATTCTGGCTCCATCATTCATGACAATGTTTCCGCGAATTATTACAGTGCCGGTAATATTAAAAGTCAATTGTGTATTAACTGTTACGTTGCCCCATATCTCTAGTACCCCGCTCACGTTAATTGTTGCAGTATTATTTGCAGTTATATTTTTCGGAGTTCCTGATTGGCCTATGTTGAGAACCCCAGTTGAATTGATGGATAAACTCGCCCCATTTGCGAAATTTAGGTTTCCGATCGTATAGGTAAATCCATTGTTTATTAAGGCCGATTGTCCGGTATTCAGCGTTACATCATCTGTTAAAATATCACCTATATCACCTGATTGCCAGTTGGCTGAGTTATCCCAATTGTTGCCCGAGCCACCAACGAAGATTGTTTGACTCCATCCTAAAACAGATGCGAAACTTAGGAATATAGCTGTGAGGAGTGATTTCATTGGACTCAAAAAATTTACACAGAAAGCTACACATTTTTTGAATTTCCATTGACATTCGTTTTTGGAAGTTTGCAGGCTGCATACTGCTATATTTACATGTTTTATCTGTTTTTATGTCGAAACTAAAAGCTCTGGCGGGCGAAACTATCCTTTATGGCTTTGGGAGTATTGTTCCCAGAATGCTCAATTTCCTACTCGTTCCCCTTCATACCATTGATGTTTTTAGTAGGGCAGAATATGGAGCGGTTACAAAACTTTTTGCCTTCGTAGCTTTCGTCAATATAGTATTCATGTTTGGTATGGAGACCGCCTTTTTCAGGTTTGCCAATAAGCCCAATGCCAACACTACGAGAATCTTTAACCTGACTCAGACCTGTGTCGTTCTAATAAGCATTCCTCTAACGCTTTTGTTTATCGTATTTTCTTCTCCTATTGCTGCCTATATGGGCGTGGCTGCCCATCCGGAGTTTATTACATGGCTCTCATTGGTGATGCTTATAGATGCACTCGTAGCAATTCCGTTTGCCAGACTGCGATTAGAGAAAAAGGCTTTTCAGTTTGCATCTGCAAAAATTATCAATGTTCTCATTTTACTTGGCCTGAATCTTTATTTTTTGAAAGTCAGCTACAATCCTTCGATCAATATCGGTTATGTCTTTCTGGCGAACCTCATTGCGAATGCATTCTTTATTTTGTTCTTTCTAAAAACACTTGTTGGCTGGCGGCCGGCTTTTGATAAAAAGATTTCATTTGAAATGCTGCATTATGCCTACCCTGTTATGCTTACCGGTGTCGCAGGCATGACCAATGAAATGTTCTCTCGATTATCCTTGGATTGGTGGCTACCAACTGATTTTTATAAACCCATTTCAAATCAGGCAGCAGTGGGTGTTTTCGGAGCCTGCTATAAGTTCGCTGTACTTATGAACCTCGGTATTCAGGCCTTCCGTTATGCTGCAGAGCCCTTTTTCTTTTCGCAAGCTGCCGACAAGAATTCTCCAGCTCTCTTCGCCAAGGTCAACCATTACTTTGTCATAGTCGGTTGCATTGTCTTTTTGGGAATTAGCATCAATCTGGATGTTTTCCAGTTGTTGATTGGTACCGATTTTCGATCGGGAATTTCAATTGTGCCCATTCTCTTAATGGCTTATTTGTTATTGGGCCTGTACTATAATTTCAGCGTGTGGTTCAAATTGACTGACAAAACTTATTATGGCACACTGATTACGATTGGTGGAGCAGCGCTGACAATCGGTGCGAATTTTTTACTAATACCTTTCATGGGTTATACTGGCAGCAGTTGGGCGGCCTTGGTGTGTTATGCGTTTATGGCGGGATGTTGCTATTTTCTCGGCCAGAGGCATTTCCCAATTCCCTACCGAATGGGAATAAGTTTCATATATCTGACTTGCACCGTAGTAATTACATATGCCGTACTGGCCGTTACCCTACCCAACCAATGGATGGCTTCGATTTTCCATGGATTTGTATTCATTTGTTTTGTGGGTGCCATCTACCTTTTTGAGCGCAGTGGACTGAAAAACGCAATAGTTGATCAACGTTGACGAGTTAACGGTAAAATCAACTAATTTTGAAGATTAACTAACTGAGTAAGATTCAATTGACACGTTTTCTTGAGAAATTAGCCATTTTAAGCTTCCTTTTCACTGTTTGCCACTTTACCTCGTACGGTCAGCGAGAAAGGAAGAGGAAGATGGAGACGGTAAACTCTCCTTCCCTAAGATTAAGCGAAGCCGAGGCCGTGTTTATTGAGGGTGAGAAGTTTTTCATTCTGGAAGACTATTCGAAGGCGCTTCTCTATTTTTCAAGAGCTGCTGAATTAAATCCCAATAGTCCGACCATTTTTTACAAACTCGCAGAGGTGCTCTCTAAGAGCAGCAAGGATGAAGATCTCAAGCGCGCGATTGTTCATATTGAGCGAACCATAAAGTTGGATAACAAAAACAAATATTATTACCTGCTGGCATCAAACCTCTATAGTAGCCTTGGTCAGTTCTCCAAATCAGCAGAAACGTTGGAAACAATGATTAAAGAAGTCCCCGAAACGGAGGAATACTTATACGAATTGGCCACAATCTATCAGTTTGATAAGAAGGACGCAGAGGCGCTTAAGGTGTATGACAGAGCAGAAAACATATTGGGTATCAACGAAGTCTCATCGCTTCAAAAACAACGGATTTATTTAGATCAAGGCAAAGTAACTGAAGCCATTGGAGAGGTTGAAAAGTTGGTGCAGGTTTTTCCAGACGAAGAGCGTTACATGCTCGCCTTGGCCGAGCTATTAAATCAGAATAAGCAAACAGCAAAAGCTATTACCAAGGTAGAGGACTTTTTGAAAGATAATCCCGAAGCGCCCAGCTCCCGTATGGTACTGAGCGGGTTGTATCGAGATATAGGTCAAGAGAAAAAATCAAGAGACTTGGTCATGGGCTTGTTGGATGATACATTGGCGCCATTGTCAAGCAAATTGATATTGATAGGCACTTATAGCGCGGAAATTAGTCAGAACAAAGGCAAAGGTGTACAGAATAAAGACTTAGAAGAATTTGTCCTAACATTATATGCAAAGTTAGAGAATGCTTATCCTTCGGAAACAGAAGTGCAGATTTTGGGTGGAGATCTTTTTTTGACCTTGGAGAGAAACGAAAAAGCAAAAGAACATTATCTAAAAGCTGTGCGTGGGGGTGCGAGCAACTTTGAGTCGTGGCAAAACCTTTTCTTTCTCGAAACACAATCCAATCAATTTGATAGTGTCATCGTTCACACAGAAGAGGCGCTTGAGTTGTTTCCCAATCAAGCCATGGTCTATTACTTTAATGGATATGCACACTTGCGGCAAAAGTCTTATCGCGAAGCCACGGTTGCCTTGGAGCAAGCCAAAAAATTGGCTGCTAAGGATGTAAACCTTGTAGCCGAAATGAACAGTATGTTGGGTGATGCCTATGAGGCATTAAAAGAATACGACAAGTCAGCAAAGTCATATGAGGAGGCGCTTGCGATTAATCCAATGAATGATATTGTATTGAATAACTATAGCTATTATTTATCGTTGCGGAAAGCCGATTTGGAGAAGGCAGAGAAAATGTCAACTCAATTGATCAAGAATCAGCCCGACAATGCTGCCTACTTGGACACCCATGCTTGGGTATTGTACCAGCGGGGCAAATTCAAAGAGGCGAGAAAAGTGATGGAGAAGGCAATTGCTACTGGTAATGGGTCGGCTATTCACTTTGAGCACTATGGTGATATCTTGTTCCAACTAGGCGACAGCAATGGTGCCGTGCTTCAGTGGAGAAAGGCAAAATCAATGGATAGCACCAATGAGATGATTGATAAAAAAATAGCAAATCGAAAAATTTATTAAACACATGTTCAGGCACAACTTTTATTTTGGATCAGCATTTGCAAACTTGCTTCCTGTTGCTGGCTGTCTGGCAATGCTGCTGTTACTTGGTGCATGTAGCAAAAAAATTGTTCCAACGTTACCGCCTCCGGCCGCGTCCATCGAAATACAAGAAATTGACTTTGAATATTTGCATGGGAAGGCGCGCTTAAATTTTCGTGACAACACGAAAGAGCGTGAGGTAAAAGCGAACATTCGCATACGAAAAGATAGCGTGATTTGGATGACCTTTTCGGTCATAGGTGTGCAGGGCGGGAAAGCACTGATCAATAAAGATTCAATTACGATTGTCAGCACGGTGGATAAGGAGTACTACGTTTTTGATTATCCGGAATTGTCCAGACGTTTTAATTTTAAGATCGACTTTCATGTGATTCAATCGGCCATGCTCGGGAATCTTATAATGGCAAAAGGCGCTTCGGATGAGATCAATGTGGAAGAAAAGTATAACAGGCTGAATCAGAAGCAGGGATCGATTGCCATGAAAAGCCTGATCAATAAGGAATCAAAAAAATTGGAGTTGGTGGAATTGTCGGAAACGAGTACAGGTAATATGATACGGCTTGATTATTCTGACTTCCAGCCGGTAGGCGATAAACTGTTCCCTTTCAAAGGAGTCATCGAACTGCTCTATAAAACACAAAAAGGCGTAGTGAATAATACGATCGTTTTCGAGTACAGCAAAGCGGAAGTCGGTGATAAAGAGCTTCGATTCCCCTTCAATATCCCCAAGCGATATGATCGTAGGTAGAAGATGCTTTCTGCTGTCTTTAATTCTACTGGTTGCAGCTTCTGCTTATTCACAAAAATCTAAATCGCAGCTGCAGCGGGAGAAACAAGAGAATCTCGCAAAGATTAAGGAAACCGAAAAAATCCTTGTTGAGACAACCGTTGAAAAAAGGTTTTCTATTGGTGAACTCAGCGCCCTAAATAAGCGAATTGAACAACAAGAAGTACTGATGACCTCAATTCAATCTGAGGTTGAACTCTTGGAATTTGACATTGGTGAGAATAATGAAATCATTGTAGCTCTAGAAAAAGATGTTGACAAGTTAAAAGAAGAGTATGCAGCCATGGTTTTTGCTGCACAGAAAGCGAGTGGCAAAGTCGATCGCCTCACTTTTTTGTTTTCTGCGCAATCGTTCGACCAATTATTGATGAGGTTGAAGTACATGGAGCAATATGGAAAGGCGCGACAAGAGCAAGCAGAGGCCATCGCAAAGGTTCAACAGATACTCTCTGAACAGATCCGGCAAATCGAAATCAAAAAGAGTGAGAAAGAAACGTTGTTGGCAGAGGAAGAAAAGGAGAGCAAACAGCTGACCGGGCTAAAATCGAAGAAGAAGACACTTGTTCGTAGCCTTGAAAAAGAAGAAAAAAGACTGAAACGAGATTTGGTAGAAACTAAAAAAGCGATTGCTGAGCTAGATAATTTGATCGCTAAAATTATCAAAGATGAAATGGAACGCGCGGCAGCTGAGGCAAAGCGGTTGCGTGAGTTAAAAGCAAAAGCAAATAAAAAGGCGGAAGAAGTGAAAGAAGAAGAGGATGCTGATGCCTCCATTGCATTGTCTGCTTCTTTTGAAGAAAACAAAATGAAATTTCCGTGGCCAGCCAGTGGTTTTGTTTCACAACGTTTTGGACGGCAGATGCATCCCGTTCTCAAAGGAATCGAAATTCAGAATGATGGAATTAACATTCAAACGAAGCAAGGGGAAACAGTTAAAACCATTTTTGGAGGTGAAGTAAAAAGAGTCGCGCTGATTGGTGGGCTCGGTACAGCAGTAATCATTGGGCATGGGGAATTTTTTACTGTTTATGCTGGGTTGAAAGAGGTTACGGTCAAAACCGGGCAAAAAGTGATACCTAACACAGAACTTGGTAAAGTAGTAGCCACGAGCGAGGGCATTTCAGAGTTGCGCTTCCAGATTTTTAAGAATACTACCCCTCTCGATCCTCAGAAATGGCTAAGGAATTAGGTAATGAAAAAGGCGGGCTCCTCAGCCCGCCTCACCCCAAAACCACCCCGATTGATCGGGATGTACCCCACAAACCCAACACACAACTTTTATATTTTTAAACAACTATTTCACTGTTTGTTCTATTAACGAAATCAAACTCTACTTCGTTTTTCAATTCAACAAAAATTACCGAGTCCTTGTTCACTTTTCCGGATAAAATTTGTTTGGAGAGCTCATTAAGGATTTCACGTTGTATAACCCTCTTTAGTGGCCGTGCTCCAAATTGAGGATCGTACCCAAGTTTTGCCAATCTGTTTAACGCTTTCTCGGAAATTTGCAGTTTTATGCCAGTCTCCGTTAAACGTTTCTGGATTTCCTGAAATTGTATGCCCACAATTTTTTTAATATCTGTTTTTGTGAGCGGCCTGAACATAATGATTTCATCGATTCGATTCAAAAATTCTGGCCTTACAGACTTCTTGAGCAACTCCAAAACTTGTTCTTTGGTCTCTTCGATCACCTCAAAATAA
The DNA here is from genome assembly GCA_031400595.1 of Cyclobacteriaceae bacterium. Taxonomy (GTDB): domain Bacteria; phylum Bacteroidota; class Bacteroidia; order Cytophagales; family Cyclobacteriaceae; genus ELB16-189. The sequence goes on along the minus strand of JANNQG010000025.1, from coordinate 39,730 downwards.
TTGGCATCGGTAATCTTTTCGAAGTTCTCCTGAATAATCATCGATCCAATATTTGTTGTTAGGATGATTATCGTATTCTTAAAGTTGGCTGTTCTGCCTTTATTGTCGGTGAGGCGACCATCATCCAATACTTGTAGTAAAATATTGAACACATCCGGATGCGCCTTTTCTATTTCATCCAACAAAATGACGGAGTATGGCTTCCTTCGTACCGCTTCCGTTAATTGCCCGCCTTCATCGTAACCCACATATCCGGGTGGTGCTCCGATCAGCCGACTCACGCTATGCTTTTCTTGATACTCACTCATATCAATCCTCACCATCGCATTGTCGTCATTGAACAGATAATCTGCTAACGCTTTAGATAATTCAGTCTTACCCACACCAGTTGTACCCATAAATATAAACGAACCAATAGGTCGCTTTGGATCTTGCAACCCAGCACGGCTTCTGCGCACGGCATCACTCAACGCCTTAATGGCTTCTTCCTGCCCGGCCACGCGCTTGCTCAATTCTTCTTCGAGGTTCAGTAGCTTTTCTCTCTCGCTCTGCAGCATTCGGGCGACAGGAATCCCGGTCCACTTTGCCACAATCTCCGCAATGTCCTCACTGTCGACCTCTTCTTTCATTAGCGAATGCTCTCCCTGCATGGCTTTCATTTTTGCTTCCAAATCCGTCAACCTTTTTTCGGCTTCTGTAATTTTGCCATAACGGATTTCCGCCACTTTCCCATAATCGCCCGCTTTCTCTGCCTGCTCCGCTTCAAACTTTAATTTATCCATTGCCTCTTTCTCCCAGCGAATTCCTTGCACCACTTCTTTCTCACTTTCCCATCTTGCTTTTAGTGAGTTCCTTGTTTCGGAAAGCTCGGCAATGTCCTTGCTGAGAACTGTTTCTTTATCTTTATTTTTTTCTCTTCGAATGGCTTCACGCTCAATTTCTAACTGCATAATCTTCCGATTCAACTCATCGAGCTCCTCAGGCAATGAGTCCATTTCCAGACGAAGTTTGGAGGCCGCCTCGTCCATGAGGTCAATCGCTTTGTCTGGCAGAAATCGATCAGAGATGTAGCGACTCGATAACTCCACAGCAGAGATTACAGCATCGTCTTTTATACGTACACCGTGATGTAATTCATATTTGTCTTTTATTCCTCTGAGGATAGAAATGGAATCCTCGATGTTAGGTTCATCCACCATTACAGCCTGAAACCTGCGTTCAAGTGCCTTGTCTTTCTCAATGTACTTTTGATATTCTTTCAACGTAGTTGCTCCAATGGCGTGAAGTTCACCTCTTGCCAAAGCAGGCTTTAGCAAGTTAGCTGCATCCATTGCGCCTTCACCCCCGCCTGCTCCGATCAACGTATGAATTTCATCAATAAATAGAATGATCTCTCCATCAGAATCAGTCACCTCTTTGATGACTGCTTTTAGCCTTTCTTCAAATTCGCCTTTGTATTTCGCACCTGCCACCAGCAGACCCATGTCCAGTGAGACAAGAATTTTTGTTTTTAGATTTTCCGGCACATCACCATTTACGATTCGTTGTGCCATCCCTTCTACAATAGCTGTTTTTCCAACGCCTGGCTCGCCTAAAAGGATCGGGTTGTTTTTTGTTCTGCGAGCTAAAATTTGCAAAACTCGCCTGATCTCTTCATCGCGGCCAATCACCGGGTCGATCTTTCCTTTTTTGGCTAGATCGTTCAAATTTTTTGAGTAACGTTCCAGAGATTTATACTTTGCCTCTGCATTTTGATCTTTTACGCTAGCACCCCCACGTAACTCTTTGATGGCTTTCACTAGGCCAGTACGATCAAACCCCACATCTTTCATTAATGTAGCCACCTTGTCTTTTGTGGCAAGAAGAGCCAGCAGCAAGTGTTCTATCGCGATAAATTCGTCTTTGAATTCACGCAGTTCTTTTTCAGCATTTTGAAGTACAGTGTTGCTCGTGTTTGATAAATACGCTTGCTGTCCAGAAACTTTTGGATACGAGTTGACGATTTCTTCGAGTTTAGTTTCGAGTATCTGTCCGTTAATATTGAGCTTCTTAAAAAGATAGTTTGAAACATTCTCATCCGTTTCCAAAATGGCCTTTAGCAAATGTCCCGGCTCGATAGACTGTTGTTGCAGGCCAGAAGCAATCTCGGCAGACTTTTGTAAAGCTTCCTGAGATTTTATAGTGAATTTGTCGAGATTCATATTGTTCGGTTTTTTTACCTTCTACCATCAAAAAAACGTCCATCTCAAGTAATGAGCGGATTTCAGAAGTAATGACATTAAAAGGGAGATAATTCGTGCAAAGTCAGCCAATATGGCTTAGGCTAAACTCGTTTTATTAGAAGAGGTGCGCCAAAAATCTCAAACTTTGTTTCTGGATAGAGATAAGGTGTATATCTTCTTTCGCCACAATGGGCAGCAGACCTTTCTTACCTATTCCGAATTCAATGCTCTATTAAAAAAAGCTACACTTTCTTAAGCGCATCGAATACGAGGTTTGAAAGTTGGCGGCTTGCCAGCCAGGGTGTGATCTCACCCAACATAATTTCCTTCTCCAATTTCTTTTTACTTTTTTCAATGGCGCTCCGTTGGGCTAGAAGATGTAACAGCGAAGAATTAAAATAGTCATGAAAACAGGCAATGTCTTGTTGATGCCTATTCTTTTCAAAAAAGCCATTTACCTGAGTAAATTGAACATAATCCGAAATCATTTTGTGGGTTTCTTCGATTCCTTTATTCTCTAGCGCAGAAGTCGTTAATACTTTTGGACTCCATCCTGAATCTGGCAGCTGAAAAAGATGAAGGGCATGAGTGAAGTCGGCCTGAGCTTGTGTTGCTTTCTTTAGATTCTCTCCGTCAGCCTTGGTGATTACAATACCATCGGCCATCTCCATGATTCCTTTTTTAATGCCTTGCAATTCATCGCCAGAACCAGCGAGCATAAGCAGAAGAAAAAAATCAGCCAAATTCCTCACGGCTGTTTCCGATTGCCCGACACCTACCGTTTCAATGATGATCACATCAAAGCCAGCCGCTTCACAAAGTATAATGGATTCCCTTGTTCCAGCGGCAACTCCCCCCAGCCTATTTCTTGTGGCACTTGGGCGAATAAAAGCCAGCGGATCTTTCGAGAGTTCTTCCATGCGGGTCTTATCTCCTAAGATGCTTCCTTTCGTTTTGTAGCTACTCGGGTCGATAGCTAATACGGCTACCTTTTTATTTTGGGCTGTTAGATGTTTGCCGAAGGTTTCAATGAAAGTGCTTTTTCCCACGCCCGGGGAGCCTGTGATGCCGATTCGAATAGAATCTTTCTTTTTGGTGACCAACTTTTCAATGAGATTCTCGATCAGGTCTCGGTCGCTTTCTAATTCACTTTCTGCCAATGTTATGGCCTGTGCCAGTACCACCTTGTCGGCTTTCAGAATGCCTCGATGGTATTCTTCGGGTGAAAGCCTTTGGCGGGGGTTCTTTTTCAATCTGTTCTGGATTACTAGCTCTAAATTTCTAAATTTACTTTGATATCCCTAGCGCTTATGAAAAAGGTTTTGATTCGAAGTACACAAGTAACCATTTTTGTTTTTGGTATGATGTGGGTTGTGTCTTTGCTTTCTGATTTCAAATTATTTAGCGCCTTTGATACCATCTCTCAGGCATTGAAAGATACCGAGTTGACGGACTATGCGTTTAATAGACTGCGTCCTGACCCTACCGTAGATGACCGGATTGTATTGGTGAATTTTGGCACGCTTTCAAGGAGAGAGGTGGCCCAGTTACTACAAAACATCAGTCAGTTTAAACCCCGTGTTGTCGGAATGGATGCCTTGTATAATTGTGAGGGTGGGTTGAGAGACTCCATCAACTGCCCTCAGCTGTTGGATACGCTGGGTAATATGATGCTTAGCAGCGCCATTCAAGAGGCTGGAAATGTTGTACTGGGTATCAAGTTGATGCTAACAGATTCGTTAAGCCAATTTGATACGAACGACCCCGATTCAATAGAAATTTCTGACCCCATCTTTAGCGATTATACGCAGGAGGGATTTGTATCTATCCCCACAGACGCTACCTATCAGGAGGACGTGAAAATAAGTAGAACAATATACCCAAGTCGCGTCATTAAAGGGAAGCGCGAACTTGCTTTTTCAGTTCGCATGGCAATGATGTACGACTCAGTGAAAACAAAGAAGTTTTTGGCCCGCAACAAGGACGAGGAAATCATCAATTTCAGAGGAAACATAGAAGTGCGCCAGTTGCGTATTAATAGTTTGAAAAATGAAGAGACTTCGACTACTAATTTTGGAACGATGTTTTTTGTTGTAGATGCAGAAGATGTATTAACCGGGAATGTCTCTCCGGAGTTGTTTCAAGACAAAGTTGTTGTCATGGGTTATTTGGGCGATTATTTAGGGGATGATGCCTGGGAGGATAAGTTCTATACACCATTAAATAAGAAATTAGGCGGGCGTGCGAACCCCGATATGTTTGGCCCTGTTGTTCACTCCAATGTGGTAGCGATGATATTAAATGAAGACTATGTTGACGTATTGTCTGATTGGCAAAAGATTCTAATTGCTATTATCGTATGCTTTTTGACGGTGGCACTTTTCATGGTCATTGACGATCGCCTTCCTATCTGGTATGATGCGCTATCCGTAATCATACAGCTTTTTTTGATTGCAATCTTAATGCTGGTAATTGTCTACATGTTTGCGGGTTACAGTATCAAGCTTGAGCTGGATTTAACAATAGCCATCATCGCATTGGTAGGCCCCTGTTACGATATCTTCAAATCTGTCCAAAGTGAGATAAATAAGCAGCTTACCAAAAGACGGCAGCGGGTATTAAATCGGGAATCTGAGTTGGCATAATTTTAGTATCTTACGTTATAAATCAACATACAACAAAATGAAAAAGAGTAGAATTTTAGTCCTAATTGGCGTTTTTGCGCTGAATTTGGCCTTTGCCCAAGATTATACCTTTAAGGTAATGGCCAATAAAGGCACAAATGAAGTGAAGTCTGGCGATGCTTGGCAATCGGTGAAAACGGGCGATCGCTTAAAATCAGGCGATGAACTTAAGATTTCTGAGAATTCTTATGTAGCCTTAGTTCATGCAACTGGAAAGCCAGTAGAACTCAGACAGTCAGGTAATTACAAGGTTAATGACCTAGCCTCGAAGGTAGGTGCTGGCGCCAGCGTACTTAACAAATACACTGATTTTATTTTGAGCAGTAATTCGGCAGAAGCGAAGAAAAATAGACTAAGTGCTACCGGAGCTGTTCATCGCGGCCTTTCTGATATTAAAGTTTTCCTGCCAGACAATCAATATTCAGATATTTTTAATAAGAACCTGATTGTTAATTGGGAGTCTGTGAAAGGGGCTGGGCCCTACGTGGTAGTTGTCAAGAACATGTTCGATGAGGAATTGGTGAGGCTAGAGACTCCAGAAAATTTTGTGGTCATTGATCGCACCGATTCGAAGCTTGCCAATGATGAGGCATTGCTCATTGAAGTAAAGTCGAAAGCAGATAAAAACAGCAAATCGGAGCAACACTTGGTGAAAAAACTGTCAATAGCCCGTCAAGAGTCAGTTAAGAAAATGATTGATGAGATGGGTAGCGATATGAAGGAAGAAACGGCTCTTAACAAGTTTATTTTGGCAGGTTTTTATGAAGAGAATAAATTGTTCATTGATGCCATTACGGCTTATGAGCAGGCGATTAAATTAGCCCCAGATGTTCCTACCTATCAAGAGGCTTATGAGGAGTTTCTGCTTAGAAACAAATTGAAGAATCCGAAATAGATAAGCTTGCAATTTTAGAAAAAGCTCTGGTGACCCGGAGCTTTTTTATTTTATCCCTTTTTTGACTTTAACAATCACTAGCGATCGCATTAGAATAATAAAAATCAATGGAAGTAGAAAGGGATTGAGTGTTTGCGGCAATAACGTCCAAAATCCAAGAAGAAGTGCTGAAATGATTGCAGCAAACGTGAAGTATCCTGAAATCCATTTTGGAGAAGTTCTTTTTAGTAAACCAATTGCGCCAACTAGGTGAAGTGGGAAAGCCCACGCAAGATTGAAGTTATTTACTGCCGCTTTGTGGTCGGTTGCCACCCAAAGAATAAAAAGTAATAGCCCAACGATACCGGTTGCCCCGAACAGTGTTACGTCAAACCACTTGCTCAGTTTTTGTCGTTGCCAATCTCTGTACGAAATAATGCCGGCAACCAGGAAAAGCAATCCAAAGACAATCCAAGGGTGATACCAATGAAATGCGATTGTTTCAGGAGTGCTTTCATAAACAGATATCTTTTCTCTAACAATAGGCGACCCACTTAATGTTGCACGGTCGAACGAAGACTCAATGTAATCTGGCAAAAACATATAATCGTATGAAGATGCCTTTTTGTCCATGGGCAATCCCAAGCAGATATCGATACCTAAATCGCCCCAAGGCTGTTGCTTCAAATAAATTTCGGTAAGGTCGCGAATGGTGTAATTGGTTTTAATGAAGGAACTATCAAACTTGATTTCCGCTTTGAAAACTTCGGTAAACACATCGCGAACTTTACTCGCACAATTGTTATAAAAATAGTCATAGCGATACGTCTGATTTTCAGGCTGTGAGTTATTCTCCAAGTAGCTAAACACCTTTTGCTTTTGAGCGGAATCCAAAGCCAAGACCTGTTCGTGAACATAACGATTGTAGGAAATGTAGTGGTCACGAAAATCTGGGTACGAATAAATGCCTAGTTTGTAGTATAAATAGCCTCTTGTAAAATTGAGGTAGAAGTTAGGTTGGTTGAAATCGAACACGCCATAATTAAAGGCGATATCAAAACCACGCACTGGGTCTATGATACGAATGGCACTATGGCCAAATGCAGAGTACAGCTCACTTTGGTAAGGGCCGCACGTGATGATGGATACTTCAGCCTGGGGAGAAAGTATTGTTTGTGCCCGACTTACCGAAAATAACAGGCAAAAGACAATTAGAAGTTGATTTCTCATTTCATAACGTATTAGGTGCTGATAGAACTAGTTGAGAGATATTTAGCAGTACTTATTTTCTCCGAAAGGTAAAACAATCGCAAACGAAAAGGTAATTTTGGTACGAATGAATCGAAACCTGAAAGATGCCCTGAACTTTGTTTCTAAGCTTACTCCTAGCCGTGCCTGGAATGCCACTAAGGTGCTTTCCAGTTTTTATGGTTCTCGTATTTCAGCCAATCCAAATCATAGCGGGATGCCGATTAGTATATCGATCGAGCCGACAACATCTTGTAATCTTCGTTGCCCAGAATGCCCCAGCGGTTTACGCTCATTTACGCGACCAACTGGAATGCTGAAGCAAGAATTATTTCAATCTGCCATTGATCAACTTGCGCCAACACTTTCGTACTTAATTTTTTATTTTCAAGGTGAGCCTTATTTGCATCCAACTTTATTGGACATGGTAAGTTATGCTTCCCGAAAAGGAATTTATACAGCCACTTCTACCAATGCTCATTACTTGAATGACGAGGCAGCAAAAAAAACAGTCGAGTCTGGTTTGGATCGTTTGATCATTTCTATTGATGGTACATCTCAAGAAACATACGAATCGTACAGGGTTGGTGGAAAGTTGGATAAGGTGATTGAAGGCACCAAGAATATTGTCAAATGGAAGCGTGAACTAAAATCACAAACGCCACATATTATATTTCAATTTTTGGTAGTCAAGCCCAATGAGCATCAAATTGGAGAAGTGAATCTGCTTGCCAAACAATTGGGAGTGGATGAGGTAGCGTTGAAGACCGCTCAGATCTACGATTATAAAAATGGGTCAGACTTGATGCCAACAATAGATCGTTACTCTCGCTACAAGAAAAACAATGCTGGCACATATGAAATCAAAAACGAATTGTTGGATCATTGCTGGAAGATGTGGCACAGTTGCGTAATCACGTGGGATGGTAAAGTGGTGCCCTGTTGTTTTGATAAAGATGCCCACTATGTGTTGGGCGATTTGAACAAGCAATCTTTTGACGAGATATGGAGAGGAGAGAAGTACAATGATTTTAGGGCTTCCTTGCTTAGGTCAAGGAATGAAATTGAGATGTGCCGTAATTGCACAGAAGGAACGAAGGTGTGGGCGTAAATTAACCCAGAGATTCTTTCACTTTTTCCAAATCAGCAGCGCCACATTTGGCACAACCACTGGTGCACTCGCTTTTTGATTGAAAAGAACGGAAAACCATTCTGCCTAGATAAAAGGAGGCACCGATAAATACGATTGCGATGAGAATGGGTTGAAGCATATTACAAAGATACCAGTTCTTTAGACTAAACAATATCGGGCGCCTGTCCGATTGCGGACAAAAGGAATCAATATTGAACGTATCGAAACGGTAAAAATTGAAAATCCTTAAAATTTTCAATTTTTTATTGCTGGCACTGATATGGTTACAAGGTGTTTTCAAAACTATTAAGTAAGTCAGGTCATCCTAAAATCTACTTCACCAACATGCTTAAAAACTATTTCACTACCGCTATCCGAAACCTTTGGAGATCCAAAAGCAGCACTATTATCAATATCTCGGGCTTAACGCTAGGCATTGCCACCAGTTTGATTTTGTTTTTGCTGGTTAGAAATCAAACGAGCTACGATAAGTTCCATTCTAAGTTTAATCGGATTTACCGTGTGGTGATGGAGGCCGATGGAAACAATGGGAAGAACTATTCGTCAGGTGTGCCACCCGTTTTGTGGGAAGCATTTAAGGGGGATTTTCCGGAAGCGGAAGAAGTCGTGTTCACTTCATTTCGTGGAAGTGGCAGTTTAATCACGATCGCTCAAAAACAGGGCGAACCGAAAAAATTTGCTGATGACAACAATCTGGTTTTTACGCAACCCAGTTTCTTCAAAACCTTCGACCGAAAAATAATAAGCGGAGATGTCAACAATCCATTGGCAAAACCCAATGAAGCAATTATTTCAAAGAAATCGGCTATCAAGTATTTTGGGAAAGAAGATGCTGTTGGAGAGGTGCTCGACTTTGAAGGAAAGGAATATAAAGTAACAGCGATCGTTGAAGATTATCCGGAGAACACGGATTTTCCCTTTCATGTGATGCTTTCCTACATCACCATTAAGAAAGAAAAAGATGAAGCGGGTTGGGGCAGTATTTGGAGCGATGAGCATTGCTATTTTCTATTGAATGAAGGCGTTTCGATTGATCAGGTTGAAAGGCGATTTCCTGATTTTTACAAAAAGCACCGTGGCGAAGAAAACAAAGACCATGTTGCTTTCCATGCACAGACATTGGCTAGCATTCATCATGACGAGAAATATACCAACTACAATTATAGCACGGTCAGCTTTAGCCAAATCACGGTGATGTCAGTGATCGCGATCTTTTTGATTATTACTGCATGCATCAACTTCATCAACTTGGTTACGGCCGAAGCCATCAAACGTTCAAAGGAAGTAGGGATTCGAAAAACGCTAGGCAGCTCGCGTGGTCAACTGATCTTTCAATTTTTAGGAGAGTCGGCTTTGGTAACAATTGTATCCATTCTCCTAGCGGTGTGCATTGCACAATTCTCCCTTACCTTTTTAAACACTTTTTTGAAGACGCAACTATCTATAGATTTTACAGATGGAACGATATGGCTATTTATGCTGTGTGTTGCATTGTTTGTTTCTTTTTTAGCAGGACTTTATCCATCGCTTGTTGTTTCTGGTTTCAAACCGGCCTTTGCGATCAAAAATCAAATCAACAATAGGGGATCATCTGGTTTTTACTTGAGAAGGGCGCTGGTAGTTGTTCAGTTTTGGATTTCGCAAATCGCACTGATTGGCACCATCGTGATATTGATGCAGACCAACTACCTCAACAACAAAGACCTTGGTTTTAACAGGGAAGCGATTGTGAATATTCCGATTCCTGAGAATGTGCGCGGTGGATTTACTGACGGAACCAGTAAGATGCGCACCTTTCGAGATGAAGTAATAAAATTGCCCGGCATTGAGAAGGCGAGCCTTTGTAATTTCGCTCCCTCTTCGGGCAGTGTGTCGGCCACTAATTTTAACATCGAAGGAAAAGAGGATGGCTATGACACGCAGTTGAAGATGGTGGATGGCAACTATGTGGACTTGTATGGATTGAAGTTGATTGCTGGCTCCAATCTTCTAGACCTCGATACAGCGCAGGGTTTTATTGTAAACGAAAAACTTGCACTGTTAACGGGGTTTACGAATCCTTCCGATATTGTTGGGCAGCGGATAAAAATGGGAGGTGGACCGCAGTCACTTCCTATTGTTGGAGTGGTTCAAAATTTCCATACCATGTCGTTGCACGAACCGATTGAGGCAACCGTTCTGTATAATCGCATACGGAATTACTCTACTATTTCGCTAAAAGTTAATTTGAAAGAGTTTCAAGAGTCGATCAAACAAGTTCAACAAAAATGGGAGGCTGCTTATCCTAATCATATTTTCTCTTATAAATTTTTAGATGAAGAAGTTCGCGAGTTTTATGATGGGGAAAAGCGTATGTCTACACTCACTACGATTTTTACATCTATCGCTATTTTTATTGGATGTTTAGGATTGTTTGGGCTGGCCACTTTTATGGCCAATCAAAAAACAAAAGAAGTGGGTGTGCGCAAAGTATTAGGTGCCTCCGTGCAGAGCATCTTGTTTCTGTTTTCCAGGGAGTACATGGTGTTAATATTGATTGGGTTTGTATTGGCAGCACCGATGGGTTGGCTTGTCATGAACAACTGGCTAGATAGCTTTCAATACAAAATTGAAATGAGTCCATTCATCTTTGCCCTGGCACTGGCCGTTATTTTTGTTATCGCCATTGCAACTGTAGGCTATCGTTCATTACGGGCGGCCTTGGCAAACCCGTCTGTTTCCCTACGATCGGAATAATTTCGAAAAGCAATTTCGAATGACTCCTTAGCTTTTAAAGCTGAGGAGTTTCTTTTTTTTGATTTACCACTTCTCCTGAATCACCTTCAGCATCTCGGCATGCACTCCTCCGGCTGCACAAAGTTCTCCCCCAAATAGAAAATTATCTCTGCCAGAAAAATCAGTGACTTTCCCTCCTGCCTGTTGAAGTATGAACGCACCGCCAGCAACGTCCCAGGGTTTTAAATTGTATTCAAAGAAGCCTTCCATTCTGCCACAGGCAACGTAAGCCAAGTCGATCGCGGCACTACCGAGTCTACGTATGCCGTGGGTTTGCTCTAGGAAAATTTTGATGATCTCAAGATAGTTGTCTTTTTTGTCGGTGTGGTAGTAAGGGAAGCCTGTCGCCAAAAGACTTTCATTCAAAGTTTGGACTGCAGAAACGCGAATTTCTTTTTCGTTGCAATACGCCTTGCCTCCTTCAATCGCGTGAAAGCATTCCTTATGGCTTATTTCATAGACAATACCGAGTATTGTTTTATTTTTTCTAGTCAATCCAATACTAATGGCGAAAATGGGGAGGCCGTGTAGATAGTTTGTGGTACCATCTAACGGGTCAATAATCCATTTATATTCATTTGTGCCTTCTGAATCAGTTCCCTCTTCAGCAATAAAGCCTGCGCCTGGAATGATCTCAGATAGCCTTTGAACAAGTATAAGTTCAGCTTCTTTATCTACATACGAGACCAAGTTGCTAAAGGAACCCTTTTGCTCTATTCTAGTACGGTCGAAATTCTCATTTTCAGCGCGAATGAAATTTCCTACTTCTTCGCAAAGTTGTATTACTTGCTTTTCGACTGCTAATAGATTCATTTTTTTCTTGTTTGCGTTTTTACAATAGCCAGTAACAATATTGCTATAGAAATCCAGGCAGCCGTTCTGGGAATCAATTCACCCTGTTTTGAGTAGCGACCCCCGGACGTACTACCTTGTGTATACAACGAAATCATTTCATTTCGGTTTATACCCGGTTCTGAAATAAAATAGGATACGACAATTGGGACGATTAGTAGGATCAATGTAAGCGTGAGCCATGTGAAGTTAATCGAACCTTTGAAAAATGCCAAATACAGAAGCAGGCCTATACAAAGAATCCATAGACTAGCACCCAGATAACCTGTGTGAGCAGTCCAGCCCAACCAACTTGGTTTTAGGGCAACAGCATCTGCCAGAAAGATTGATTCATTTCGCCAGGGAAGTTTTAACAAGATGTATTCGAGCCCCAGCCAAAAGAAGATAATTGTAAACTTGCCGAGTCGCGAGCCGAGACTAGAGTAAGCAAATGAATAGGCCAGAAAGGCAACGGTAAAAGCAATGGCTTGTATGATTGCAGCGATCAAGTGACTTGAGTTAAATGCACTTGACGCAAAGAACGCTGTGAATAGTGCTAGCAATATGAACTCAATATGAACCCAAAAATCGTCATTCTCTTTTGCCTGATCAGCTATGGCAAAAAGTGGAGCAAATGCGAAAAAAATAAAAATAGGAAATGATTTCATTAACCAGCCGGCTGTAAAAAGTGCTGCGCTGATGAGGAAAAGCAGCCAGGGCTGCCAAGCGTTATTCTTCTTTCTTGCCATCGATCACTATTACAATTTCACCCTTCACTTCTTTACTTTTGAAATGAGTGACTACTTCAATGAGAGTCCCTGTAAACGTTTCTTCATACAGTTTGGTCAGTTCGCGCGAAACAGAAACCAGTCTGTTTTCCCCAAAGAATTCAATCATCTGCTCCAGAGTTTTCACCAATCGGTGTGGAGACTCATAAACAACAATGGTCCGCTCTTCTTCTGCTAATCTTTTTAGGGCAGTTTGTTTTCCTTTTTTGTGCGGCAGAAACCCCTCAAATACAAACCGATCAGTAGGGAACCCCGAGTTGACGAGGGCTGGAATTAAGGCAGTAGCACCCGGCAAGCTTTCGATTTTCAACCCTGCTTTCAAACACTCTCTGACTAATAGAAAGCCCGGATCTGAAATGCCTGGAGTTCCTGCATCTGAAATTAAAGCCATCGTTTCTCCGCTCTGCATCCGTTGGATTAGACCCGTTAGTGTTTTGTGCTCATTGAAAATATGAAAGCTCTGCAGCGGTTTTGAAATTTCATAGTGCCGAAGCAGCATGCCGGAGGTGCGCGTATCTTCTGCGAGAATTGTATCTACTTGCTTCAACACATCAAGTCCGCGGATGGTAATATCACCAAGATTGCCGATGGGAGTGGGAACAAGAAAGAGAGACGGTTTCGACACAGAGTTAATTTGAAAATTGATTGATTTGAAAATTTGAAAATGAGCCTAGCCTATATTCTAACTTGATCGATGGCTTTGGCTAGTGCATGGTCTTTGTCCGTAACAATATCTCCGGCATCGTGGGTGTTCAACTCGATGGTTACCGTGTTATAGACATTCGTCCAAAAAGGATGGTGGTTATGCTTTTCGGCCAGCAACGCAACTTTACTCATAAACCCGAAAGCCTCAACAAAATTGGTGAACTTGAATGTTTTTGTGAGGCGGTTGTTTCCTTCATTCCACATGGCTGAGTTATTTAGACTTATAAATATCTCAAATAAAACACACAAGGCCAATCACAGTTTAAATCGTCCGTGTCGTCAATACTGCCCCCTACAGCGCAATGATCCCTTCAATGTTATAGGTAGCCACATAGACATCAATGACCGATTCGCTGGACGGCATCATCATTTGAAGGGTAATGCTGGTGTAGTTGCCATTTTTTGAAATTTTCTCTGTTGCAACATGATTGGGAAACAAGGAAGTCACTTCGGTTTCTTTCCCTGCCGGTACAATGAACTTAAAAGTATAGAGCGCAGGCCAAGCGTAGTGTTGGTCTAATTTTTCTTTGAGAGACGCTGTCCAGTTTGCTTCCATAAAAAAAGAAAGTCGGCCTTCCTTAAAAGAAAGCCGACTCTCAAGTAAGATTATCTACTAAAAGAATTTGTAACGCTTGTCTTCAATCTTAGACACTTCTTTGATCGCTTGAGTAATTCCTGTATTCGATTTACCATTTAGCCCCTGCAATAATTGATTTTTAAACATGGTGTAGTCGCCAATTGATGCAGCTGCCGTTTTGTTTTGAGACTCAATAATCAATACCCCATTTTCTCCAGCAAACGCTTTTGATCGTTTGCCATTTTCCAATGAGAAAGCAACACCCACCGCGCGGGCATCAAGTCCTACTGAAGGGAGTGTATTGGAATTCAATTTTAAGTCGCTAGACGAGTTGATCAATGCATCACTTCCGAAGGCTTTGGCGATCTCTTCAAGAGTTCCTTTTTGAGCATTTAGTTTTTCGATAATTTTCTCGCCCTTCATGGCGTTCTTCACAATGGGAGTAATTTCTTCTTTCACTTTGTCGAAAGATTTGTAGCCCTCTTTGATCTCCCCCGTCATGATCGCCACAACGTAATTATCTTCCAAATCGAACACATCCGAAACTTTTCCAATTTTTCCGTCTCTGTAAAGCCATGTCACTAGTTGACGCGCTTCACCCAAAGCCCCAATTCGTCTTTCAGCCGTTCCAAGCTCATTGGCTTCCTGTACTACCACGCCAGCCTTGTTGGATTTTTCTTTGAAAGCATCAACCCCTGAGAGTTCTGCGGCAAAAGTTTGCGCTTTCAAGAACGCTGCATTTTGGGTGTCGTCACTCGGGGTAATTGCCAGCTCTACGGTGGCAACTGTATAGTTCGTATTATCTTTTACGTTCGTTACCTCGATGATGTGATACCCGAATTGCGTTTCTATCACATCATTCAAAAGGCCGGTTCTTGTCGCATCGAATACTGCTTTTTGGAAAGGTTTCACCATTTGACCTGATGTAAACCAACCCAAGTCGCCACCTTTTGAAGAAGTTCCATCGGTTCCAAATTCACGGGCTTTATCAGCAAACGAGGCTCCTCCCTTTATATCTGCTAGGATTTTCTTCGCTTTCTCTTTTGCCGCTTTCTTTCCTTCAGGAGTTTCATTCTCCCAACGGATCAGGATGTGGCTTGCTTTTGCCGCGTAAGTTGTGTCGCTGCCATTTTTTGCCACTTTCATGATCTTATAGTTTCCTCCATCCAAAAATGGACCTATTACATTTCCAGGTTGCAGCATTGATTTATCTGCACTAAGCGTAGTTGGCAGAGTGGCAATAGTATATTTTGTATACGCATTGCTACCTTCTGTATTTGAAACAGCAAAGACAGAATCTTCGGTGACTGTTTTAAAATCGGATGCAATTTTTGCAGCCTCTTCTTTTATCTGCAAAGAATCTTCAGACGAAGGCACCACAGAAAAAGTAACATAACTTAGGTTTCGTGTTTCCTTAGCCTTATATTTTTCCTTGTTCTCATTGTAGTAGTCACGAAGCTGGCTATCGGTTGGTTTTACAAGTGAATCGCTGATCGCATAAAATGGCACGTAGAGGTACTTCACTTCGGCTACGTCATTTTGTAAATGATAATCTCTTTCTGCTTCTGCCTCAGTGATGTAATTTGTCTTGATGAGCAAATTCTCATACTTAATGCGCTCCCGTCCTAACCCTAATTCTTTTTGAAACAGTGTCCAGCGATACTTTCCCTCTTGCCATTGTGCCATCATTTGCTGGTTGCCTACCGGGGCTGGCGAATTGAAATTGTTTATGTATTGCACTACTTTCTTACGGTCGAAATTTCCAGCAGAATCTGTAAATGATTGCTTGACGTTCTCATCAACATTTTTTCCTTGTACCATGTCCCACACCTCATCGGCCGTAACTTTTACACCGGCTTTTTCAAACTGGGGCTTAATTGCATGCTCTACAATCATCAATTCCCACGCCTGATTCTGCAATGTAGGTCTCTCCCGTTCGCCCGGCTGGCGGCCGAAGCTCATGATGTAATTATTTTCGCGCTCTTGGATAAAGGCCTGGTATTGCTCTCTGGAGATAGATGTTCCCGCAATTTCTGCTACTTCTTCATCGCTTCCGCCTAAAACTGACCGTGGGCCATTCCCAAACAAATCATTTAAAATAAAAGAAAGAATAGCGATGGCTACAAAACCAACTACCCATTTGGTCATCTTTTCTCTTAACGTTCCAATCAATGCCATAATAAAAGTGAATTAAAGTGTAAAGTCGTTAAGGCCGACCAGCCCATTTTAAAGAACGGCAAATTTAGCCTGTTATCTCTATTCGGCAAAGGTAAGCCTCGAAATAATGCTATTGATTTTCAGCATGTTACAACGAATTGGTAAGGCTTCGGCACACTTTACCAGTTGATGTGGAAAGCGGGTAGATTTTCAAATAAAGGAATTATAAAGGTTCAATTGATTGATTATCCCTCCACGCTTTCCAAATCAACTGTCAGCTTAACTGTATTGATCAGCTTGTTTTCCGTTTTTTGGATCGTAAACGAGTAGGGAGGGATAGAGACCGTCTCCCCCTCAGCTGGAAAATCTTCGGTGTAGGAGAGAATCAAACCGGCCAGTGTTTCATAGTCGCCTTTTGGCAGTTGCCACTTGTAATGATCATTTAGATAGTCTACTTCTAGCCGTGCGCTCAGCAAGTAGGTGGTATCGTCAATTTTTTCCTCTACCAGGTCATCATCGTCATGCTCGTCCTCGATCTCACCAAAAATTTCTTCAATGACATCTTCCATACTTACAATTCCGGACGTACCGCCAAACTCATCAACTACTAGCGCCATACTTTTCTGCTCTTTGATCAACTGCACCATGAGTTGATTAGCCATCATGGTCTCCTGCACAATATTGATGGGAGTAAGAATCTCTTCAATGCGTTGTGGTTTTTTGAACAATGCCGAGGAGTGACAATAGCCAATTACGTTGTCAATCGATTCTTTATACACTAAGATTTTTGAGTGACCACTTTGAATAAAGGCATCCGTGAGTTTGTCGATGCCTTCTTCCACATCGATAGCGGTTACTTCTGTGCGAGGGATCATACAATCGCGGATACGCACCGTTTTAAACTCTAGCGCATTGTGAAAAATCTTTTTATCAAGGCCCACGTCTTCATCTTCGTGCCTTACCTTCAACATGCTCTTCAAATAGTTATTCAAGTCGGTGAGGGCAAATACGGGTTTTTCTTCTGAGTATTCTATGCGCAACACGTGGATGATGACAATCTTTGATAGATAGACAATGGAAAAAGTGAGAGGAGCCAAGATAATATAAATGATCCGAAACGGAACGGCCAAGGTGGCCAGCATCAGATTGGGATTAATTAAGAAAAGACTTTTTGGTAAAAACTCTGCAGTAAATAAAATCAACAGTGTGGAAATAAGCGTTTGAAAGATCAAAATAAAAACCTCGTCATTGATGCTTTGAGGTAAGTTAGAAGACAACCACGGTTCGATCAGTTGTGCCATGTAAATGCCAAACAAGACCAACGCCAGCGTGTTGCCAATCAATGTGGTGCCGATAAACCAAGATTGCCTCTTTAGGAAGTAGGACATGATCCTGCCCCACAATACGCCCTGTTTTCCCTGCAATTCAATTTGCAATTTATTAGCTGAAAGAAAGGCAATTTCTATTCCGGAAAAGAAAAACGAAAAAGCTAACGTGATCGCAATGAGTATGTAGGAATTGTCCATCCGCTACTTCTTTTTGCGATAGGTGTAAATGAAAAAAAAACCAAAGGCGAGCATGATTGCCCAGTAGGCGTGGCCCAAGCCAAGTGTCATTACTTCATAAATACCAATAATCACAAATCCGGCTGCCAAAGAAAGGAGCACTATATCCATTAACTTCATTCCGTGCAAAGATACAAAATAGTCCATAGTCGATAGCCCCCGGTCAATTGTGTTTTCGATGTGCTTTTATAGTGTAGACAATCTAGACGCACTTACTTTTGCTTGTGCCTTTCAGATAAAAGGATTCGTTAATCGGGGGAGGTAACGGCAATCGACTATTGACCATCGACAATGAGCTAGTTGTCTTTCATTTCGATAGTACCCTTTGGATTTTTAATGTTGTAGCTAGACATATCTTCAAAAGCATCCAGTCCCGTACCATAAAGCACATCGTTCTCATCGGTAATGGTAACAAATTTTTCGGTGAAAATTTTCTTTGTGTCTGGCTTCCAAAACAATTCTTCCGTATTTAGTTGTTGCCCTTTTTCAATATTCTTTACAATTACATTCCCTCTTCCACGCCATCGGTTTTCCCCTTTGAAGTAGAAAGCTGTATTGGCGCGAAGGGTGGAAGTTAGCTTACCTGTTTTATCGAAAAATTCCAGGTAGATGCCCTCGGGGAATTCCTGATCACCATTTTGATAGTCAAATATTTTTTTTGCTTTTAAGATTGCCTTCATCCGGTCATTCTCGGTGTAGTTCATCAGAATGTTTTCGGCCTCGCGAAGGGGACCTTCATAGATTATAGGTTTGGTTGTTTCCTTGGTTTGGCAACTTGTCAACACACCAAGTGAAAACAGACCAACGGCAAGCCATTTTGCGTGTGATCCGAAACAGGCTGAAGAGATCAAGTTTAGTAAGGCTCTCATGTTGAAGTAAAAATAAAAAGGCTGACTTTGCAGTCAGCCTTCGTAACATTTTTCATGCCGTCATTTATTCTTTTCCGCGGGTGCGGAGCGTTACGGTTTCGCCCACCCAACAGGTAATTTTTTTGCTCTCACCTTCTTTCCAGTTCAATTCAAAAAGTTCGGTAACAGAAGGGAACTGTGCACGTGTAGAGTTCATCTTTTGTTGATTGCCCGCTTTAAGATACATATCAAAGGCTGCAATGTATACTAACCGATCCTCTGCTAAGCTTGATTTCTTAGAACACTCTTGGAAAGAGAAGTAATACAAATCTCCAATTTTCTCATACCCTTCTTTGTTGGTAGGATCGGCTGCAATGGCTTTTCTGTAGTAATCGCGAGCAGCAGGTTTGTCTTTGTTGATGTTGGCATTGTCGCCTAACAAAATGTTAATCTCTGATTTTTCAGCCGGTGTGGCTGCCAGCGTCAAGGCCTCATTCAGTAACGGAAGTGCTTTATCAAAGTTTTTTAGCTGCAAATATTTTGAGCCCAACACTTTAGCAAGTCCAAAATCAGGAGTGGCTTTATGAACCACTTCCGTAGCTTCTAACCAAAGTGGATCGTCCGTACACTTATCATTCAACATGTACTGAAAAATCTTCTTTGCCATGCCGATGTCAGACGGATTTTGCTTAAACCGAGGCTCAAAGTTTTTCTTTACAAATGCGCAATTTATGGTCACCATTTTCGACAGTTTGTCGTCTACGTTGATCTTAATCTTTTTGTATTTCTCTACATCTCCCACCTTATTCTCAGATTCAGCTTTTTTGATTTTAGCTTCGATCACACCAATCAATTTGTCATAACGCCCCAAGATCAAATCTTCGGTAAGTGTTTTTTGCGCAGGAGGTAAAGGCTTTTGCGTAATAAAGTTCGCGAAGATAACAGACATATATGCCTCCAGGTTGTTATCGTTGACATTGTTGCCACTGATTTCATACACGCGGTCAAACATTGTCAGCAACTCAGCCGATTTTTCTTTGTTATTGATATTGTACTTTGCACTAGAAGCAGCCTTGCGATTCAATACATTCACTTCGTCCCCGCAATTCTGGATACGCATGTCGTAAATCAACATCAACGAGTCTACCAATATTTTCTTTTTGACTGCATCAGGTTCTTTACTGGCCAACCCATCATAAGCCGTAGCGGCATCCACATACAACTTGGTATTCCAATTCGGGGCATTGGCTAGCATCCATTGAATGGAAGAAGTGGCACCGCGAAAATTTTGTTGCTTCACGGCATCACCAAAAATGGCGACACACTCTTCGGCTTTTTGTTTGTTTTCGGGCCATTTTAGTTCCTTGCACTGCGACCAACCACTCACTGAGGTGATCGCTAACAGAGCCAACGCAAAACCTGCTTTTTTGAAATTCAAATTCATTTTCATCATCATTTTTAGAGTTAATCAAATTTTCTCTTAATGAACCAATTATCATTAAAAGTCATGCCAAGATAAATTTTAAAATAGTTTTCTTCAATCGTGTTCTTCAGAATACTTCCTCGACTGCCAATTTTGACCGAAAAATCAATAGTAGAGATTCGGGCAACTGGGAGCGAAACGCCAAAATTAACACCAAAATCGTTTACTTGGTTACCGGCCACCAAATAAGGATACTGGTCATAGCTTAATCCTGCCCGATATGTCATTCTTCTCAAATAACTGCTAACACCTGTTTGGTCAGGCATTATTTCCAACCCAATAGCCGATTTCACGCCCGTTCGCGTATCGATCTTTGGCCCTGCAAATCCTCTGAATTGCTGATAGTCAAGATAGGAGACATCTGCACCTACCATCCAATGTGTAGGACGACCAAATGAAATCCCAAACCCTAGCGTCTGTGGCAATACAATTGAACTGGCTTCATTATTTATTAGCGTAGTAGAGTCTACGATGCTACCGTTTATCGCAGATCGAGTATCCAGCCTGACTGTTCTCCGTGTTCCTACTGTGGTCTGAAGATCATAGATCACGCCAAAATTCAATTGATAATTTTTTTTCGAAATCGAATCTTTGTGAAGATATAGACCTGTTGAAAAACTCAGATCATTTACAAAATTGCGTTCCTCTAAAAAAGGAGCATAGATCGTCTGTGGTAGCCTTGCTTCTTCCTTTGTAATCACCGAGCTGAAAAGGTAATTTGCGCGCACGCCAACCGCTGCGTATTTATTGATTTTTATTCCATTTGCCAACGAAAGCTGGTTGATTCCACCTGTACCTGTTCTACTTGTTTGTACAGTACTAGTTAGACTTCCGTCTACCGGCTCAATCACATTTAACTTGTAATTCACACCCGAGTAGGGGGTGAGCCCGATAGAAGTTGTCCAACGCCCCGGTTTAATCGGGAATGCCATTATCAAATAGTTGAGGTTGCCATTGGTGTTTTGTAGCGAAGAAGTGCCGTCTTTGATCGTTCTGTTTTCTATCAGCATCCCACCGTGGAAGGTGGTCACATAGTTGTTGATCAATAATGCCGGATTTTGATTGTTAACATACCACGAACTGGGATTACTGATGCCAATACCGCCCATGCCTTGATTTTGAGCTAAAGAGTTACCGTAAAGATCACCTATTCCAAAAGACGAAAAAGGGCTATTCGCAACCTGGCCAGAGGCCAATTGGAAGAGAATTACCAGTAAAACGACAAGGAAAATTCCTTTTTTATCAAGCATTGTAGCGTAAAATCCTGTTCAAGCCCATCAAAACCAAATCGGGGGCCGCAAATATGGTGGGTTTCAGTTGGTTTTCAAAAAATGGAGCGTCACCACCGCAAAGAATGACCTTCAATTCCGGAAATTTGTTGGCATACTGTTCAATCATCCCATTTATTTCACCGATGATGCCATTCAAGACACCACTTTGCAGGCAGCTTTCGGTACTATTTCCTATTAATTCCACTGCGTTATTCCATGTCACTAACGGCAGACGCGCGGTAAACGTATGCATGGCTTTAAATCGCATTTCTTTGCCGGGTGAGATGGCCCCACCTTGATAGTTGGCCTTCTCATCAATGAATTCATAGTTGATACAGGTGCCGGCATCAATGATAAGGCAATTCTTGCCCGGAAAAATGGAGAGCGCTCCACACGCTGCTGCTATGCGATCAACACCGAGTGTCGCAGGAGTAGCATATAAAAGTTGGATGGGCAGGGGAAGCTGATGACGCAGAGCCCACTTCTTGCCAGACGTTTGCAGTTTTGTCGTGACTTCTTCGCCCGTTTGGTTCACCGAGCTAATTAAAATATTCTCAAATACAGTATTGGCAAATGCTGCCTGGAGCTCTTCTGCATCGTTAAAAATGTTCTTTTTCAACAAGCTTTCTTGCTCAAAGCAGGCTGTTTTTATCCGCGTGTTGCCAAAGTCGATAACTAAATTCAAGATGCTTTTCGTTTTTACAAAGCTAGCCAATCCCATTTGATGTTCGCGCGAAACTGCCTTTAGCATAGGGTTTATGTCGCGTGCAATCGGATACCTTATATTTGCGCTCCAACTAGTTACCCTACGATGAAAGAGCTGCTTCAAAAGTTTGAAAACAAACGCCCCGAGATTGTATTTGAATGGAAAGATACTGAGACAGAAGCCGAAGGGTGGGTAGTCATCAACTCGTTGCGGGGTGGCGCTGCAGGTGGAGGCACCAGGATGCGCGCGGGTCTTGACAAGCGGGAAGTAGAATCGCTGGCTAAAACGATGGAAGTAAAGTTCACCGTAAGCGGTCCACCCATTGGAGGTGCGAAATCGGGAATCAACTTCAACCCCAACGATCCGCGCAAAGCAGGAGTGTTGCATCGTTGGTACACAGCTGTAATGCCGTTGCTAAAGTATTACTACGGAACCGGTGGCGATATGAACGTAGACGAGATTCATGAAGTAATTCCCCACACAGAGGATGTAGGCATTTGGCATCCGCAAGAAGGCGTTTTTACAGGGCATTATAAACCCAGTGAGCCACAGAAGGTAAATCGCATTGGGCAGTTAAGACAAGGCGTGGTAAAGGTGATAGAAGATGAAAGATTTACGCCATCGCTAGCGAAAAAATACACGGTGGCTGATATGTGCACGGGCTATGGTGTTTCTGAAGCGGTTCGCCACTACTATGAACTGTGGCCATCTTCGGCTGGCAAGGGTGCGGGCGTAAAAGACAAAAGAGTTGTAGTGCAGGGGTGGGGCAACGTGGGCGCTGCAGCTGGATTTTATTTGTCTCAGCAGGGCGCAAAGATTGTGGGCATCCTGACGCGTGAAGGCGGGCTGATCAATCAAAAAGGATTTACCCACGAAGAGATTTGTCAGTTAGTGGTAGACCGGAAAGGAAACCAACTGGTCACCGATCAGTTGCTCAGTTTTGAAACCGTGAATAAAATGATCTGGGATCTGGAGTTTGAGGTTTTTATACCAGCAGCGGCTTCGCGGCTGGTCACGAAGGAACAAGTCGATCGAATGATCGCCTCCGGTGTAGAAGTGTTCTCGTGTGGTGCCAATGTGCCATTTGCAGATCCTGAAATTTTCTTTGGGTCTACTGGGCTTTATGCCGATGAAAAATTTTCAATCATTCCGGATTTTATTGCCAACTGTGGAATGGCGCGTGTGTTTGCCTACTTCATGGAGAGCGAAGTGGCCATGGACGATGCGGCTGTTTTTGGAGACATCTCTAAAGTGATCAGACGGGCGTTGGAAAAGACGAAGAAGGTGAACGCTGCCAAAACAAAAATAGCGCAGGCTTCTTTTGAGATTGCGTTAAAGGAGTTGGTAAGATGACCAAGTGAGGTATTTTTTTCATATTGGATTCAATGGGTTTCTCTACCGGGGCTGGCAACGGCAGCCGGATGAACTGAATGTGCAACAGGTTTTTGAAACCACCCTTAGCCAAATATTCAAAGAGCCCATCACCGTGATGGGCTGCGGCCGCACGGATGCGCAAGTACACGCCAGCCAGTTTTTTTTTCATGCGGATATAACGACTCGTTGGGATTATGATTTAGTGTTTCGTATCAATAAATTATTGCCGCCTGATATTGCTGTGTTTGAAATCATTCCGGTGGAGGAAAATCAGCATGCACGATTTGATGCTACACTGCGGAGGTACGATTATTTTATTCACACTTATAAAGATCCATTTTTGAGTCAGCTTAGCTCGCTGTACCTGGAAAAAAATTTGAATGTAGATAAGATGAAACAAGCCGTAGCGCTGCTGACGCGCTACGATGATTACCGCGCGTTTTGCAAGCGACCCAATGACTATCGCACCACGGTATGCAAAGTTACGGCTGCAACATTTGTTTCTGATTCCTCGGGAGATCGGTTTCGTTTTCAGATTTCGGCCGATCGTTTTTTGGGCAAGATGATTCGCATTATTGTGGGCAAGTTGCTGGTGATTGGGCAGGGTAAGTTGAGTGTAGATGAATTTGAAAGTTACCTGATCACCAAAGAAACCCCCGCGATTTTTGAGCCAGCACATCCGCAGGGGCTTTATCTTTCAAAAGTTACTTATCCTTTTTTAGACATTCCTCCACGCGCTGATTTTTCGGCCATTTTGCAAAACAAGGAAGATGTGTGGCTGCATTAGCTATTCTCGTCATTGCGAGCAACGAGCGTTGGGTTTGTGCGCGGGGCGAAGCAATCTACTGTTTTGAAACTCAGACTTCGAATGGGGGATTGCTTCACCCCATTTCTCTTCCTGCGCTGGTGTTCGCAAATGACGGTTTTGTTATGCGTCATTGTGGGCACCGAGCGGGGATTTTTGCGGGACGGGCGAAGCAATCTCATTTTTGAAACTTAGGCTTCGAAAGGGGGATTGCTTCACCCCATTTCTCTTCCTGCGCTGGTGTTCGCAATGACGTTTCAGCGAGATCGCTTCGCGCCATCGTACTTTCCATTGCAGGTACTCGCGATGACGGTTCTATTGCACGTCATTGCGAGCACCGAGCGAGGGATTTTGCGGGGAGAGCGAAGCAATCTTCTCTATTGAAACTCGGACCTAGAAAAGGGGATTGCTTCACCCCATCTCACTTCCCACCACAGGTGTTCGCAATGACGATATGTCTTCTTTAGTTTTTCTTCTTTGCCTCTGCGCCTACGATCCTCATCACTTCCTCCATTTGTTTTTTCAAGGCTGCTATTTCGGTGTCTTGTGTTTCTTTCATAGAAGAGACCTTTGCTTGCAACAGTTCAATCTCGGCCAACAATTTTTGCGCTTTGTGGTTGATCTCGAAGTTTTCAAAGAAGATCGACACGCTCATCACTTTTCGGCCATCCACCGTTTCTTTCACTTCGCTCCAATTTACATTTTGCCCAACACGCGCAATCACGTGCGCAATGTCATAGTCACCTTTGTCTAACATAGCATAGCCGGGCAGGTCAGATGAGATCAGGTAATCGCCCACTTCCAGGTCTTTTCCTTTGTCAACAACCCACATGTCACCATTGCCTACGGCCATGATTTGTATTGGGTTGTCAGCTGATTTTTCTGATAAAGGATCCATCAACCCTAGATACGCACCCATCACTTTTGAGTCATTAGGCACAGCCGTTTTGGTGATGCCATATACTTGCTCTGATGTTTTCTTGTTGTGGAGGTTGCCATTTTTCCCATTCAAGCTCACCAACATACCACGCTCTACTTTTTCATTTTCCATTTGCGCATAGTGCACGCCTGTGAAAGCTCCATAGGTAACGGTACTTAAGGAAACTGAAATCGATCCTTCCTGAAGGCCGCCAGAGAAGAAACTCACTAGATTTCCATCAGCTGCTCTGTTAACACCTAGAGGCGAAGTATTTGGCAGAGCATCAGAATGTGCGTAAACACCAAAATTGGTGGCTCCACCATCATACGCCATGGCTCCGAAAAAACCCGAATTATCTGTAGCACTACTTGAACCAACTATGGCGCCATCATAGAGGGCTGTTGGTGATTTTACAACGTGGAGTTTTTTTGTAGGACTTGAAATTCCGATTCCTACTCCTCCGCTGAAATAATTTTGATCTTCACCAGTTAAAAATAGCCCATAATCAACACCGGCTCCCGTACTCGAGTTGGCCCCGTATAAGATATAGGAATTGCCAGAGCCTGAGTTGGAAACAGCATTGTAGGCACCATAGGTCGCAGAGGTGTTAGTCGCGCTTGCGTTCACCTGATTATAAATGCCAAAACGGTTGCCAGTGCCTACTCCAGAAATATCGGAACGAAGGCCGTAAACGGACCCAGAACCGTTCGGAGTCATTGTAACTTGATACCCATAATTGGCACTGGCATCGCCCCCTAGACCCACCACTGATGAGCTGATTCCATACTTTGGGCCACTACCTGCCCCATCTACGTTCACGTCTATTCCATACTTGGCGGAGGCACCGGTATAGTTGTTGTCTATTCGTAAGGCAACAGGGTTAGTAGCATCTGTGCTGGGCACACTTACAAAGAGTCTATTTGTTCCCGGAGAGTTGGTGCCAATACCCATATTACCTGCTCCATCAATTCTCATTCTTTCTAAGTTATTGGTATTAAAAGACATAGGAGCGTTGTTCGTCTGGCTAATGATAAAATTTGTAGTCGCCCGCCCGCCAGCCGAAATTAGAGAAGTACCAGCGGCAGGTGTTGCAAGTAATAAACCTTCATTGGCTGTGCCCGACCCCGCTGCCACACGTATGTAACCAGTCACATCTAATGCTTGTGCTGGTGTGGTGGTACCTATGCCCACATTGGTATTTGCGGTAGCCCCATTTACCCCATTTATGCTACCTAAAACCAAGCTGTTGCTTTGGTTAACCTGTGCCCGGAATCCGATCGCTGTTGCATTGGATAACGCTGTGCCCCCCAAATTAGAGTAGCCGCCTAATGCTGTGTTATCCGACCCAGTTGTATTCGTTTGTCCTGCCCTGTCTCCAATAAAAGTATTGGTACTTCCTGTTGTATTTCCATAGCCAGAACGTTCACCAAAAAAACTATTGAGTGTTGCCAGGGTACTTGCCCCAGAACTATTTCCTGATTCGGCACCTACATACGTGTTGCCTTGTTGGAAGGTACCATTTCTTCCTGCATTCCATCCAATGATTACATTTAAATCACCAGTCGTCTTAGGGAAAGCAGCTGTAGACCCCATGATTACATTGTAACTTCCGGTATTAGCGTTCCCGGCCAACTCTCCAAAAATAGCATTGTCTGCGCCTACTGTTGGCACCGTAGAGCCAGCAAATAAATTTCTGGTGCCGATGTTGTTAATCAATGCGCTACCTCCTGAGGCAGGTTGCCATGTAGCGTTTCCACTTATATCTGATGTAAGCACGCGGCCGGCTGCCAAAGTGCCGCCTGTGATTTGCAACTGGCCTGCTATTA
Organism: Cyclobacteriaceae bacterium; assembly: GCA_031400595.1. Classification (GTDB taxonomy): domain Bacteria; phylum Bacteroidota; class Bacteroidia; order Cytophagales; family Cyclobacteriaceae; genus ELB16-189. Next base: position 12,919 of record JANNQG010000025.1, on the reverse strand, counting down.
ACTTGGCTGTTGTTCCAGTACCCACATTCACGGTTGTCACCGCGGCATCGCCCAATTGAATAGTGTTGCTGGTTGTAACTGACGAATTTGCCCCTATGGCCGTTGCATTTGTAAGCGCACCAGAAGCAACATTTGATAATGCACCAATGGCTGTGTTGTTGCTACCAGTAGCATTGGTTGCCAGGGCCGAAAAGCCTAATGCTACGTTGTTTGTTCCGTTGTTGTTTAATAATGTGCCTGAGCCAAAGGCCGCATTTCCACTACCTGCGGTATTGAGCTGAAGAGCCTGATATCCGGTGGCTGTATTGTTAGCTCCACTTGTGTTAGCACTTAAAGCAACATTACCGAAGGCAGTATTCTGACTAGCTAAATTTGAACCCAATGCATTATATCCACCAGCAGTGTTGGCACTGCCTGCTAAATTTGCGGTAAGTGCCAGTGAACCGATGGCAGAGTTTCCGCTGCCTGTGGTATTGAATTGAAGTGCCTGATTGCCGGCAGCTGTATTGTTGGCTCCACTGGTGTTCTGTTTGAGGGCGACATACCCAAAGGCTGAATTGAAGTTTGCGGCAGAACTGAATTGTAATGTACCAAGTCCAACCGCTGTATTATTGGTACCGGTGATATTGGCATTGAGTGCAAATGCACCAAACGCTGAATTTCCGCTGGCCGTAGTGTTTGATTTTAAAGCGCCAAACCCATTAGCGGTATTATCGTTACCTGTAGTATTTGCGAGCATAGCCTCATATCCGCTCGCAGTATTGTTGCTACCAGTATTTACATTACCGGATTGATAGCCCCAAAAAGTATTGAATAACAAATGATCAATCCTTCCTGCTTTTTGATTGTTTACTCTGATGGTCAATGGTATATTATCAGTAGTACCAATAAAGTTTGTTCCATCTACGGTTGTTGCATTTCCAGTCAAGCCCCAGCCGCTGCCACCTGCCGTTTGCCAAGAAGCATTTCCAACGGCATCAGATGTCAACACGCGGCCGACACCTAAAGTACCTCCAGTGATTTGTAAACCGCCTGCTACCAACTTTGCCGTGGTTCCAGTTCCAACATTTACGGAAGTGACCGAAGCATTGCCCAGTTGAATGGTGTTGCTTGCTGTAACAGTAGCGTTAGCACCGATGGCGGTCGCGTTGGTAAGCCCGGTAGTCGAGACATCGGCAAAATTACCAATGGCTAAGTTATTTGTGCCTGTAGTATTTGTTGAAAGTGCCCCAGTACCGAGCGCAGCGTTGCCCGACCCACCAATATTACCAAACATTGCATTAGTGCCTACGGCAACGTTTTGAGTGCCTGTGTTAGAAGTGCCCGCAACATAACCAAAGAACGCATTTGAATTAAGTGGGTCAATGAGCCCAGAGTTTACATTGTTCGTTTTGAACCTGAGTGCAACATTGTCTGTCGTTCCAATAAAATTAGTAGCTGAATTAGTTCCTGCATTTCCAGTTAATCCCCAGCCTGCGACTGGTGCGTTCACCCACGTGGGCGCAGCGGCTCCGTTGCTTTGTAAAAGTTGGCCACTTGTACCAGCAACGCTATACGCGTGAGCTGTACCTGTGCCATATCCTACTCCACCATTGGTGGGGGTAGCTGTTGAGTTGGTTCCGCCTTGAGCAATAGGTAGCGTACCCGTAACATCGGTGGTTGCTAAGTCTACCGCACCCACGGCTAAGTCGGCAGCGGTAATAGTGCCGTCTGTAATGTCTCCTGCAGTGCCGCCTGAAACAGATCCGGCTGCCAAACTGAGTACACCTGCGGCAGACAGGGTAGCATCACCACTCATAACAGTGGCGGTGGCAACGCCTGCATTGCCCACTAAAATATTTCCGTTGGGTAAAGCTGAACTTGCAAATCCAGATTGGTTAATGAACGTGAGATTGCCAGTGCCATCTGTTCCAAGGAGCTGATTGTTGGCACCCGTTACCCACGTTTCTGTGGTTCCGTTGTATCCTAATATAGCCCTGCTTGCTCCGGGTGCAGCCAAACGAGTAGGTGCTCCGGCAACTCCTCCTATAATTAGATCTCCTTGGGTAATCATCGGGTTGGCAAAGCCTGGGGCAGCAACCCAAGTAGGTGCGGCTGCTCCATTGCTTTGTAATAATTGACCTGATGTACCTACGGCAGTAAACACAAAATCAGTTGCGCCTCCATAGGCAATACCGCCTGGCGTTACTCCGGTGATTCCTGTTCCACCATTGGCTGTGCCGAGAGTTCCTGATATTTTACTGGCATTCACTCCGGCAATTTTAGCGTTGGTCACTGCTAAGTCGCGGATGTGGTTGGTGTTTACTGCTCTGTTCGCATCAGTGACACCATCGCTTTGCAGCTTGGCACTGGTGACAGCATCGGCCGCAATTTTTGAAGTAGTAACAGCCAAGTTAGAGATAGTTATCGCACCTGTATTTATGATCGTAGCATCGCCACTCATTGCTACTCCGGTAGCAACGTTGCCCGCACTACCCACTAAAATATTTCCGTTGGTAAGAGTATTACTAAGTCCACCTAAGTTTGTTAATGCCGTTGGTGCAGTAATGGCTCCCGTGCCTCCATTGGCAATGGGTAATATACCCGATACATCGGCAGAAGCTAAGTTGATAGCGGAGTATGAAGGCACTGCACCGCCTCTCAAAAATCCTGTGCCCGTAGCGAGGCGTGTAGGCGTTGAGCCCACCCCATAAATGATGTCACCATTGGTGGTAAGTGGGTTGGTCATACCAGTAGTCCACGTTGGAGCGATACCGGCTCCTGCGGAAGTGAGGACTTGGCCAACACCTCCAGAGACACCTCCTGGCATAAGCGCTCCCGAGAATCTAACATTGCCTGAAACATCAAGAGGTTGGAGAGGAGACGGGTTATTAATGCCCACATTTCCGCTACCAGCTCTAATGGTCATCCTATTAGTACCATTCGTTCTGAGATCAAGATCTTGTCCATTGCTTGTTCCTAAATAATCTACGCCTGAAGCAGCATTGCCACCCAAAGACCAACCGGTTGTAGCTGCAGTCCACGTCAATGCACCAGCGCCACTATTCGTTAAAACTGTTCCTGCTCCGCCTTGTACGCCTGGCCATGTGTAGCCTACTGTATTTAATGTTGTACCAGTGCCTGATACAGTAAGTCCGGTTACTGTCGTAGCACCCGAAGAAAGCGTGCCTGTTGTAGAAATATTTTGCGTGCCAAAGGCAGGGGTTATTTTTGTTCCGGCAATGGCAGCTGTTACTGAAACATCATTGTTATCGATTGTTAAGTCAGTGATGGTTCCGGCTGCGCCACCGGTGACAGCAGCAGCAGTTGCAAGTGCGCCAAGACCTAAGTTAGTGCGTGTGCCTGCACTATTAGCAAGAGTAAGTACTCCTGTATTACTGATGGATGCATCGCCACTCATGGCTACACCGGTAGCTAAGTTGCTACCATTTCCCACAAAAATATTTGTAGAGGTGAGGGTAGAAGAAAGTCCGGCAGACGGAGCCCAGGTTAACGTTCCTGTTCCATTATTGGTGAGTACACCCGTGGCATTGGCACCCGGCCAGTTGTAAGCAGCACCATTGATTGAAGCCAGATTGGAAGCCGTGATTGCACCTGAAGAAAGGGTACCGGTAGTCGTAATATTTTGAGTTCCAAAGACAGGGGTTATTTTTGTTCCGGCAATAGCGGCACCAGCATTAATGTCAATGTTTGCTATGGTGCCATCGGTAATTTCAGTAGTTGTTACAGTACCTAATGTAGCAAGAGTACCGAGGCCTAAGTTAGTTCGTGTGCCTGCGCTATTAGCAAGAGTAAGTACTCCTGTATTACTGATGGATGCATCTCCACTCATGGCTACGCCTGTGGCCACGTTGCTGCCGTTACCCACAAAAACATTTCCGTTGGTAAGTGTAGGCGATAGGAAAGCAGGGATGGTTACCCACGTAGGTGCAGCCGCCCCGTTACTTTGCAAAAGTTGGCCACCTGTGCCTGCTGCTGAGTATGCATGTGCTGTGCCTGTACCATAGCCAACGCCACCGCTCGTAGGTATGGCGGTAGAGTTGGTACCACCATTGGCAATGGCCAAAGTGCCAGTCACATCAGCAGAGGCTAAACTGATTGCTGAGTAAGATGGGGTTGCACCGCCTCTTAAAAAGCCCGTGCCAGCTGCGAGGCGTGTAGGCGTTGAGCCCACTCCGTAAATGATGTCACCATTGGTGGTAAGTGGGTTGGTCATTCCAGCAGCAGTCCATGTGAGGGCACCTGTTCCACTGTTTGTCAAGATGGTTCCGGCACCGCCCTGCACTGCCGGCCATGTGTAGGGTACGGTATTCAATGTGGTAGTTGTTCCTGAAACGGCAAGACCTGTAACGGTGGCTACACCAGAAGAAAGGGTGCCGGTAGTGGAAATATTCTGTGCGCCAAAAGAAGTATTAACCCGGGCTCCATTGATGAGCGTAGCGGCTGAATTTATCGATGTAATAATGTTGTTACCAGTGGCAGCGGTTGCTCCAATGGTTGGATTTGGATAGCTGCCTGATAAGTCTCCTCCTGCTGTGCCTGTTGGAGGAGGCGCATTTTGCCAGCTAGGTACGCCTGCAGTTACCGTTAAAATCTGCGCGTTTGATCCTGCTCCTAATCGAGTAGGAGTTCCCGCTACTCCACCAGTGATAATATCTCCCAATGTGGTCATAGGGTTGACAAGTGCTGCAGAAGTTTGCCAAGTAGGCACCCCTGCATTTACAGTAAGCACCTGGCCGTTTGTTCCCGTTGCCAGTTTGGTTACAGCAATGGCAGCAGTAGGAGAGATGTCCGCATCGGCAATGGTACCATCAATAATCTGCGAAGAGTTTACTGCATTGGCAGCGATGTTGGTATTGCCTACTGCCCCACCAGCAAGTTCGGTAGAAGTCACACCACCCGGGCTAATAGAGATTGTACCAGTTCCAGTGATCGGGCCACCCGTCAAGCCTGCACCCGTTGCAATGTTAGAAACCGTTCCACCACCCGAGAGCACGACAGGTGCCCATTGCGCTCCATTAAATTGATACACACTATTGTTGGCAGGTACGGCTGCCGAGATCGGCCTTCCCTGTAGGCCTTGAACAGTAATATTTCCATTGGTACTATTAAGAATCGCATCTAAACTCACTGTTGCTCCGGAATTGGTAAAGCCATCGCCCACGATGATCTGTCCGGGATTTAGTGTGGGAGCACCACCGCCACCTACTGCATCTGCAGCGGGTGCCCAGGCAGAACCGTTCCATTTTAATACCTGCCCTGAAGTGGCAGCGGCCTGAGTAATCTTTCCAGGTGCAACATCATTGATTTTTGCATCAGTGACAGCGAGGTTAGCGATGTTGATTGTCGCCACGGCATCGTTAGCGAGTTTTGTAGAGTTGATCGCTCCGGCCGCAATTACAGGATTGGGGTAAGAGCTTCCCAATAAATCTCCGCCCGCGGAACCGGAGGGTGCCGGAGCATTTTGCCAGGTAGGATTGCCACCGCTTACAGTAAGAATCTGACCATTGGATCCTGTCGTCACGGCTGTAAATGGACTTGCCCCATTGCCAACAACCAATCCAGATAAGGTAGTGGCTCCTGTTCCACCGATCGCTACAGGTAACGTGCCAGTGGTAATTTTAGCGGCATCTAAATTGGGAATCTGAGCGGCTGTTATGCCGGTTAGTCCAGCTGCGCTGCCAGTCGGAGTTAGATAGTCTGTTCCGGCTGCTGCTGCAGAGATGGTTGTTCCATTTGATTTCACTAAACCGTTGATTGCCGTTACGGTTGGATCTGTTTCAGCTCCAGCTGGAAGGTTTGTTAACAATGAACCATCAACAGCCGGAAGTTTTCCGGTCGCATCCAATTGAACTATTTTATTGGCGGTTGTTCCTACGTCTACATTCAAGGTTGCATTTCCAGATGCAGCACCACCTGTTAATCCGGTACCTGCTGTTACGCCAGTAATGTCACCTCCACCAGCCAAGTTGGTAAGTAGTGAACCATCGACAGCCGGAAGTTTTCCTGTCGCATCCAACTGAACGATTTTATTGGCGGTTATTCCTACATCTACATTCAGGGTTGCATTCCCCGAAGCGGCACCACCTGTTAATCCGGTACCTGCTGTTACGCCAGTAATGTCCCCGCCTCCTGCCAATCCCGTAAGTTGGGAGCCATCAACAGCTGGAAGTTTTCCAGTACCATCCAACTGAACAATCTGATTCGCGGTTGTACCTACGTCAAGACGGGCGGTCGACAATGTGCCGGTAGTAATTTTAGTTGCGTCTAAATTGGGAATCTGAGCGGCTGTAATGCCGGTTAGCCCAGCTGCGTTGCCAGTTGGAGTGAGATAGTCTGTTCCAGCGGTTGCTGCAGAAATTATTGTTCCGTTAGATTTCACGAGACCGTTGATTGCCGTTACGGTTGGGTCTGTTTCGGCACCTGCCGGTAGGTTAGTAAGTTGAGACCCGTCAATAACAGGAAGTTTTCCAGTGGCATCCAATTGAACTATTTTGTTCGCTGTTGTGCCCACATCTACATTCAAAGTTGCATTCCCCGAAGCGGCTCCTCCAGTTAAGCCGGTGCCAGCAGTTACACCCGTAATGTCCCCACCTCCCGCTAATCCTGTAAGTTGTGAACCATCTATTGCAGGAAGTTTTCCAGTGGCGTCTAACTGTACAATCTGGTTGGCACCCGTACCTACGTTTACATCAATTGTGCCGCTGGTGGTAATGGGCGGACCCGTTACCAAGCCAAGACCTTTTGTAATACTGGTTACAGTGCCACTGCCACCGGAAGGCACCCACGTGAGCACTCCGGAGCCATTGTTAGTTAAAGAGCCTGAAGCGTTGGCCGGCCACACCGAGGTGCCGATCGTTAAGCCTGATACCGTAGCAGCACCAGTATTCAAAGTGCCAGTGGTAGCGATGTTGCCTGTTGTGGTAATAGCAATGTTAGTTGCCAGGTCAGTCCCGGCAACTGTTCCATCTATAATCTTAGTGCCATCGATGTTGGGCACTTGCGCAAGGGGCAAAGTACCCGTTGTAATTTTAGCAGCATCGATGCCAGTGGCTAGTTTAGTATTATCGATGGCGCCTGCTGCAATGCGAGCAATGGGCAAAGTGCCAGATGTAATTTTTCCGGCATCTAGACTTAGGATATTGGCATCGGTGATGGTGTTTGCGGCAATCTTCACGCCTGCTCCAGCCGTTCCACCAGTGATAGATCCATCGGCTACACTGCCGCCTGCGGCTGCCCAAGTCAACGAACCAGTACCATCGTTTGTCAATACCCCGGCTGCATTTGACGCAGGAAAGGAGGTAGTTGCACCATTGATTTTTGTAATGTTACCCGCGTTATTGATGGTGAAGCCGTTGGCAAGCCCCACATTTAGCCCGCCTCCGATGGAAGCGGAACCAGTGGTGGTCGTAATATTTTGGGTGCCAAAAGCAGGGTTGATTTTACTTCCACTGATGCCCGTGGCCACTTTGGCGTCAGTAATAGCGTTGTTGGCAATGGTAAATGTGCCGGTTGTTCCTGTCACGGAAAGACCTACATCACCGGCCACCGTAATTCCGGTGTTGGCCCCGTTATTTGAAAGTAGCTGGTTGGCAGAGAGTGAGGGAAGCGCACCCCCGGTAGGGTTGGCCCATTGAGTTACACCTCCTACAGTTGTTAATACTTGATTGTTTGTACCACTGGGAGTGATGCGCGATTCTAAGATTCGGCTGGTGGTGGCTCCGTTATTCAATGCAGTCGCAATACTGTTCCCTGCAGTCGTTGAGATGGTGGTGCTGGTTGTTGCTCCGGATACATCTCCGCTTAAGGTTGCAACCGCACCGGTATCATCTGTTCCCGGCACCCATCGGCTTCCGTTCCATTTTAGTACCTGCCCAACAGCGGAGGGTGCTGTGTTGGCAGAGGAGGTCCAACCGCCCGCACCTGAATTAAGGGAGGTGTCCCACATCAGAATTTGACCTTGAATAGTAGGAGCTGTATTGGCAATTGAAAACTCGGTGGAAAAGCCTGCGCCTGTTCCGATCAATACTTTATTGCCTACGATTTGAATGCCTTGTGTGCCACCTGCTCCCGAGCCTACTTGAACCCAAGCGGTGTTGAAGTAGTGAACGGTACCTGTCGCGGTATTGTACACGATCATCCCCGGTTTCCCGAAGGTGCCCAGAGATGAAACTTTGGGTATAATGATCCCCTGGCTGCCGTTACCTTCCAAAAGCAGCACTGCGCTTGCATCGGGGTTGGGAGCGGTCGCACCCGTGCCAATGGCGACTTGCGAAAAGCTCAGGCGTGAGCAACATACAATAAAAAGAACGATGACCAGAGACGAGGCTAGTTGTTTCATAGTTGTAAAAATTTTGATCGCTTGGGGCTAGATCTATTCTAAATGATTCGCTTTCGGTGTTAAGCCATGATAAATATAATTTTTTTTTCGGGTTTCAGTATTAATTTATTGAGATAGGGTTAAGTAACAACCAAGGATTCTTTTTTTGGGGGTGTAAAAAAGTAGCGCTCAATCAAACATAAGTCGTAGACAACGTGGTTTTCCCGTATTTTTTCATTTTTGGGAAAGGTGTGGGTTGTGTGCCGTTGGTTCTATTGCAAGGTGTTGCGAGCACCGAGCCAGGGGTTTTGAGGGCGGGCGAAGCAATCTCGGGTATAGTGGTTCGAGCTACGGACCGGAGATTGCCTGCCTACCGGACAGGCAGGCTTCACTTCCTTCACTTTCCACCGTTCGCAATGACGGTGTGTTTCGCGACCGGTTTTGTTACACGTCATTGCGAGCACCGAGCGAAAGAATTTGCGGGCGGGGCGAAGCAATCCCATGTACGGAAACTCAGTCTCGATTGGGAAGAACATCTACCATTTCTTAACTACCTCCCACAAATCCGTCCACTCAGGGTTCATATGGTTGATTAAATCAATTTTCTTCTGTCTTGAGCCGCCTTTGATTTGCTTTTCTCTGTCGATGGCTTCTTCAATGGAAGAAAAGCTTTCATAAAATACGAGCTTGTTCAGGTTGTAGCGAGCGGTAAAACTTTTTGGATCTGATTTCTCTTTGTGCTCAACTATCCGAGAGAACAAATCTGCTGTGACACCAGTGTAGAGTGTCGTATGATGTTTGTTGGTCATGATGTAAACACAGCCGCCACGTTTCATAGGCTAAAGATAATGACGCAAAGGTTATTCTTTCGATGAGGTTTTGTTACCCGTCATTGCGAGCATCGAGCGAGGGGTTTTGGGGCGGGGCGAAGCAATCTACTCTTGTAAAACTTGGGCTTTGAACGGGAGATTGCTTCACTCCATTTCTCATTCCATCGCTGGCGTTCGCAATGACGTTTTCATTCGCAATGACGGTTTTTTTACTCGTTATTGCGAGCACCGAGCGAAAGATTTTGAGGGCGGGGCGAAGCAATCTTCGATATAGAAACTCAAGCTGCGAAAGGTGGATCGCTTCGCGCCACTTCTCCTTCCACCGCGGGTACTCGCGATGACGTGAAAGGGGGATTGCTTCGCGCCACTTCTCCTTCCACCGCGGGTACTCGCGATGACGGTAAGAGAGGAGGGATCGCTTCGCGCCACTTCTCCTTCCATCGCGGGTACTCGCGATGACGGTTTAAGAATAAAAAAAACCGCCAGATCTTTTTTGACCTGGCGGTTTTTGAAATCGACTTTTCTTGAAAACTACTTCTCTTTTCTTACTTCGTTTTTTTCTTGTGCTTTTTTCACCGTTGCCTCTACACTCATTCCTAGTGCTGCTTTTATTTTTTCTATTTCTGATTTTAAGTTTGAAAGCTCTGTTTCTCCGGCAGCTACTTTGGTCAGGCTGGCCTCGAGCAAAGCAATTTTTTTCTTGCTTTCAGCATCTTGTGCTTGCAACGAATCAATCACTTGTTGTTGAGCCTCGAGTTTTTTATTTAATTCCTGAATAGCACTAATACCAAGCGTATAGATACGATTGTACTCGATGGTGTGCATATCATTTATCTCTTTACCATAAACAAACAACATGTTCGCTTTGACGGATTCATTTTTTACGATGAAGCTAGTTGGCGTAGGAATTTCGGTAACTATTTCTTTGAATTCAACAGCGCCATCCAGAAGTCGAACTTTATCGCCTATTTTCAAATCATGCGCTTTTGACAACTCAATTCTTAATTCCGCATCCTGTTTACTGATGCTTTTTGATTCTGCATAGATGGAGGGAATAAACTCAGCGTTAGGCAAAATGTTAACGGCATCAGGAAGGATCTCTTTTACTTGCTGGGCAATAAATCCCTTTTGAGGCCTTGACCCTTTGGCAATCTTATCAATATGACTATAGTCTGTCACATTCAAGCGCATCAACAGGTTAAGATCATCTGAAGTACTAGAAGTGGATAACTGTTCTTTAATTCGCTTATCTGAAAAAGCCCAGAACCAAGGTGCCAAAACAGCACCCGCTGAGTAAATTGAAACAGCTAAGTTCGTTGGAGCTTGTACAAATGCACCGTTAAATTGTAAGAGGCCATGACCTGAAGCGCTTGTGTAGTTATTTGTTGGATTAACTTGAAGTGGATATACGGGCACAGTTGTGCCTATGCCCACATTGCCTCCGCTAGGATTTAATGCCAGGGTATTAAAAGCCACACTTGGATTAACCGCTTGAATAACAGAATAGCCTGCGACATTGCCCATTTGAATCTGTTGATTTCCGTTTCCAGGTATACCCACAACAACACCGGCTCGAAAAGTCCCGCCACCATTTACGTCAAGGGTGTTTTGCGGTGTAGTTGTGCCAATACCCACATTGCCGATACTGTTAATTCGCATGCGTTCAAACCAGGTACTGCTGTTATCCGGCCGGGTAACAAAATACATGGCGCCTCCAAAGCCCCCAGTACTACCACCGGATCCTTCTGTTACCGCATAGATGGATGCTTTCAACCCTGGAAAATTTCCTGACAAGCCTGATACAGCTTGGCCAAAGGAATATACACCTAGAAGTCCAGAAGAGGAAGAACTTTTTGTTAAAGATAGTTGACTAAAATCGGCTGCACCTGAACCAGAAAGAATCAGGGTGCCCGCACCTACTGATGAAGCACCCTGATCCAGCAAGAGCGAATTTCGTGTGAGCCCACCTGAGCCAATGGATACGTCACCACGAACATCTAAAGTGGTGTTGGGTGTAGTTGTACCAATACCCACATTGGTACTAGCCGTAGCCCCATTCACTCCATTGATACTTCCTAAAACCAAGCTGTTGCTTTGGTTAACCTGTGCGCGGAATCCGATAGCTGTTACATTGGAGAGTGAAGCAGACCCCACATCAGCGTTATTACCAATTATCACATGGCCATCACCAGTCGTATTAGTATCACCTGCGGCATTACCTATGAAAACACTTTGATTACCTGTGGTATTCAGCTGCCCAGCTTTCTCACCAATAAATGTATTAACATTACCGGTGGTGTTTTGGCCAGCTTGTGCACCCACTAGCGTGTTGCCTGCGGCTGTGTTAGCGGTAAAGCCTGCAAACCATCCTATAACGGTATTCAAGTCTCCGCTGGTTTTAGAAAGGGCTGCATTGGCACCAATCAACACATTATAATTTCCAGTATTGCTAGCGCCAGCACTATTTCCAAAAATTGCATTATCGATACCCAGAGTTGAAATAGAATTACCTGCCGTTAATGTATTTGAACCAGAACTAGTGATCAAACCCGATCCACCGCCTGGCTGCCAAGTTGCATTGCCACTTGCATCAGATGTCAGCACGCGGCCGGCACCCAAGGTACCGCCAGTGATTTGCAACTGGCCTGCCACCAATTTAGCTGTTGTTCCGGTTCCAACATTTACCGTGGTTACTGCGCCATTTCCTAATTGAACGGTGTTGCTAGTAGTCACTACTGAACCAGCGCCAATAGATGTAGCGTTGGTTAACGCAGCCGAGCCAACATTAGCAGTTGCACCTAACAGCGTGTTAGACGAGCCTCCCACGTTGGCCCCACCAGTTCCATCTCCAATAAATGTATTTGAGCTGGCGGTGGTGTTTTGGCCTGACCCAGCTCCAATGAGAGTATTTTGATTTCCGCTTATGTTATTAAAACCTGTGTTCCGGCCAAGGAATGTGTTGCTAAAGCCTCCAGCGTTGTTAATACCAGCGGCATTTCCTACAAATGTATTGGACTGAGCCGTGTTGTTAGTACCGGCATCTGCGCCAACGAAAACACTTGTATTGGGTTGGTCTACTCTTAACGCATTAGCTCCGGCTGTCCTAAACTGGGCGGCACTAACGGTTCCTGTAGTAGAAATATTTTGAGCACCAAAATTGGGGACCACTTTTGTTCCCGCTATGGCGGCCGAGCCACTAATGTCCACATCGGCAATAGTGCCATCCGTAATTTCAGTAGTTGTCACCGCTGAAAGTGTGGCAAGTGTTCCTAAGCCCAATGCCGTTCTGGCGAGAGGAGCTGTAGTTGCACCAGTACCCCCATTAGCAATAGGCAATGTGCCTGTCGTAATTTTCGATGCGTCTAAACTTGGAATCTGTGCTGGAAGAAGCCCCGTTAGACCTGCGGCACTTCCCGTAGGAGTGAGATAATCTGTTCCTGCTGTAGCGATACTTAACGCCCCTGTGCCACCACTCGTTTTGATTAGGCCATTGGTGGTGAGATTTGAAAGCGTTGAAATATTTTGCGAGGTGTTTACCGAGAAGGTATTGGTCGTTAGTGTCAAGCCAGTTCCTGCTAAATAGGTAGCGCCAGCATAGTTGGGCACGTTTAGTGTATTACCAACAAGTGTAGCTGCTCCGCTCGTTCCCGTAGTGGTCAGCGTTATAGGAGCCTGGTAATCGGTGCCCGCAGTAGCTAAAGCCAACCCGGTGCCGTTTCCTCTTAGTAATCCGTTAAGTGAAGTACCAATGGTGATAGCAGGCGTTGTG